>CAZPGY010000007.1:0-118011 GCA_964586655.1 uncultured Flavobacteriaceae bacterium | reverse complement strand
ATGACCTTTATTCTTTACCGCAAGTGGTTTTTTGAAAATTATTTTGTTATTTTTTCTACACCCGCATAAATGACTGATGAACAGAAAGATATTGATAGAAAAAAAATGGAAATGAATAATTCACAGAATCACTTCTCCATTTTTAAATTTCGGCTTCTGAATCATCAAGTTCTTTTTCTCGGACGAGCCTTTGTACAGCATTAGGCAGATTCCAATCCGTAAATAACAATACAGATTCCGCATAGAATCCTCAACTATTGTCGTTCAATTAGTAGCCAACACCTGCCAGGCTGTTCCATTAGATTTTAAAACCCAAGATTGAAAAGCCATAGCTCCATAGGTGATAACTGTACCGCCATCTTTAATATTCACATAATTTAAAGCATCACTGGGATCAGTTGCTGTTGCCGTGATTTTGATATTTATTTCCTGCCCCTCCGCATCGGTTGGATCCGGTAAGGTTATATCTACATCACCGCTACTCAAAGCACTTATAGGTACTGTGATATAAATTTCTTGAACATAGGGAGAGTAGTTGGCCAAATCTGTGTCGATGTCGTAAGCAGCATTCACATCCGTATAAAGTGATCGGGTTATAACCCTTAAAACAGAAGCGGTATCCACAACAAGTATTTTATTTGGAGCAGAGGCGTCTTGCAAACCTTTAATCGCTAAAACATGAGTAGCATTGGTATTGATAGTTGTCGCTGTATCCAGTGTTCCTCCCAAAACTACGGCACCGGCTCTCATGTGCAAACCATTTTCGGCAAAAGTATTTCCAACAAACAGAGAATCTATAGCCACTGTTCTTGTTGCCCCTACACTATCTTGCACCAATATTTTACTTATTTGCCTTCGCTGGATGGCTCCTAAACTGTCAAGATATAAACCATAATCAGCTGCATTAATATGGGTGTCTTCGGTCAGTTTCCCCCCTAATCGCAGGGTATCGGCTGTAATATGGACACCATTATCAGCAACTAAACCACTAACAAACAATTGATTGGGACTTATTCTACCGAGAACACTATCATTTTTTAAAACTACAATTCCACTAATACTGTCGGTAGCTACGCTATCCAAGCCTTTGATACTAAAGGTATTTCCATTCACATCAATACTTGTGTTTTTCACCAACAGTCCGCCCAACTGGATGACCAAGCTATCGCTATTTATGCGAGTTACTGCAATTCCATTACTTCCGCCTATTTTGACAAATCCAAGTGGATCCATCCATACTGCGGTGGTATCTCCATCGCGCACTTGGGTCATCAACACCTGTCCTACCTTATTTCCCGGGGCAATGATAGAAGCCCAAAAACCTGTATTAGCCCCTGTTTTACGCCAAGCATAAAATCCTTCGGGAAGATTTGCTCCTCCGGTATTATAAACCAACAAAGCATTGGCCGGCTCCTCGGCAATCATACTTTTGTGTGTTGCGCTATCAATTTGAAACTGCGGAATCAACAATCCGCGGTGTTGTGATCTGATTTCTAAAGCCGCAGATTTTTCAGGCTGATGCGTTCCAATTCCCACTTGAGCATGCAGGTTCCCAGCACACAACAGTCCGGCGGCTATGACGATAAAATATATATACTTTTTCATGACGTTGTAGCTTATAGGTTAAACTTTATGGTAAAACATTTCTGTGTTTCTTTTTTTAGAACTTATCAATAATATGCCATTTTACTCCATCTGAAACCAGCCGCCAACCGGTATAAGGCAATGCAGTATAAAGCTGTTGCCCGGAAGAAATCCCATCAATCTGTCCGGAGACAAAAAGATAATAAGTCTCATTTTGATTATTTTTTCTAATGGTATACATTTTCCCCTTATGATGGGCAGGATTAGGAAGTGTAACGGTAATGTCGCCTCCGGTGGTTTCACCCAATATAATCCTATCACTCCACAGGGCGGTGTAGTCTTGAGAAATGACCTTTACAGCATTGACAGCAGTTAGGTTCAGTTCCAATTCTCCGGAAGAGTTTATTGTTATTGAAGGATTTCCATTCGCTTCACGGACCACGCCAAGCTGAGTGCCTTGAGCGGTATCCACATTTACTCGATAGTTGGTATTATTTCCCATGAGCACACTGCTGACTGTGGTGTTAACTCCATCGGTGAGGCTCATGGTTTGCTGATTATTTTGCACAACCGTCCGGAGGTCTATATAATGAGTATTGCTGTTTTCATCTTTATACACCAAAGTATGCCCATCGGGATTTAGACTAAGTATGGTAAGCGTTTCATTGCCAACTCCTACATTTACATTTTGACGGACCCCATTTTGATCGAGGTAATAAAATTGCCCATCGGATACATCCCAAAATACGCTGTTCTCCGGCAAATCGGATGGATTCATCAAACGGCGCCAACGGTCTTGGTACCAATAATAATAACCGGGTTTTAAATCAGAGCTTAGGGTAGTGTTATAAATTAGCAAACTCTCCACGTTCCCTGCCGTGATGGTGTTTTGATCATAAAGATCGGTAAGCGGTAATCTGGGTATCAAAACTCCACGATGAGAAGCCTTGACCTCCAACTGAGCTGCCGGATCGGGCATAAGCGTCCCTATGCCCATCTGCGCATAGATTTCGCTCGAGCACAACAGCAATAAAATTGATAAAAGCTTCCCGCACATGTTTTTTTGCTCCTTTAAAACAACCTGAATTTAACATGCAAGGAAGTTAGCATAAAAATAATCAAAAAGCAAAAATATAGTTAATTATAAATTAATATTTTATAAATTTAATAATAATCACCTTTTAAAAAAACGAATTGCGGAAAGACTGAACCATCAAAATATAAACTTTTACACACTTTTTAAGGGATATTGCGAAGGGGGTGTTGGAGAATATCAAAACGCTAAACCGCAATCTCATCTTAACGGAAGGGATTAGACAATTCTCATATCTTCTCGCTTATTCTAAGAATTGAAACGAAAGTATGGGTTTGTTTTTTATCACTTGAAAAAGCATGTCTACCCTACTTTCGGCGAATGTTGTGTTTTCATCGACATTGAGGAGGCTGATGAAGCTTATAAGGAAAGAGAACCGGTTTAATCTGCTTGGGTGCTGTCCTGAAATTTGATAATATAAACGTCTTCGTTTTTGCGTTTCATATGGTATTTTTCGCGAGCATAGCGCTCCAGCCCTCCACTGTCACGCAGTTGTTCTATAATAGCTTTGTCGTGCTCGATCTTCTCTTTATAATAGGTTTGATCATTTTTTAATTTTTCAATCTCTTGATTGAGGTTGTGTTGAACCAACCATGAATTACTATCAAAGAAAAACATCCATCCACCAAACAACAATAAAATGAGTACATATTTATTGCTCAAGATTCGAAACCACCGTTTTTCTTTTAACTTCTTGTAATTCATACCGCAAAAATACAAAGATATTGTAATCGCCTCGACATCTATGGCTAATTATCACAATTTTACGCTCTTCTTAACTCCTGATTTTGTAGGGGATTATGAAAATATATTACTTTTTGCCTACCGGCAGTTCTTTTTTTGCCCCGGTCTGCTATTTTTTACAATGATCAGGCAAAGTGATATTTCCCTTCAATACGAAAGCCTCTTTTGGCCTTCTCACTTTGGTCTTACAGCCATTCCACTTTATCCCTTATCGGTTTTCTCGTTCCTTCAGGCAGCGGGTCGTCATAGTGCCCCATATAGAAAAATCCGAGACAGGATTGATCTGCTTTCAAGTTAAAAAAACCGCCGACTTTTTCTCGTAAGGAAGTAGAGCTCCAGTAGGCTCCTATACCCAAATCCGTTGCAGTAAGCCACATATTTTGTACGGCCATGGCAGTGGCTGCTATTTCTTCCCACTCCGGGATGCGTTTTTTGGGATCTCGCTGAAAAAAGAGAACAATGACTGCGCCTGATTGCAAGAATTTTTCTTTGGTTCTTTCGTATTTTCGTTCAGAAAATTTTTTAGCAGTACTCTTGTACTGTTCAGCCATAAAAGTGCCAAACTCCTTCAACTTTTCCCCTTGAAGCACTTTAAAACGCCAAGGTTCTGTTCGTTTATGAGTGGGAGCCCAATTGGCTGCTTCCAACATACTTTGAATTGCTTCTTCAGCAATGGGCTCGTCGTTATATTGCCTGGGGAAAACAGCTCTTCTATTTTCAATAAGTTTTTTTAAACTGTTCATTTTGATGGTTCTTTTTTAACATTGAACTTACTCGTTTTGACTTGCCATAAAGCCATTAAGCTTTGATTCCTTTTACCCAAGAGATTCTCATCAAGTCTTCAACCGGTATTGCTCGGGCTAACTCTACAAAATTTATCTCACAAAAAAAGCCTTCACATAAATGCAAAGGCCCAAAATTTGTTTAACCATTATGAGACTACAAAAAAATTACTTCTTTTTGCTCTTATTAAATTTAGCGTATTTGTTTTTAAACTTATCAATACGTCCGGCAGAATCCACGAGTTTTTTCTTACCGGTGTAAAATGGATGTGAGGTTCTGGAAATATCCAATTTTACCAAGGGATATTCGGTGCCTTCAACCTCAATGGTTTCTTTAGTTTCGACGGTAGATCGGGTTAAAAAGACATCGTCATTGGAAATATCTTTAAAAGCTACCATTCTATAATTTTCGGGGTGGATTCCTTTTTTCATTGTTCTTAAATTTAAAACCTCTCGTAATTCAGGCTGCAAATTTAATCAATTACTTTAAAACAACAACTTCTCTTCCCAAAATTATTTTATCCTATTCCATAAAAAGCTTGCTCAGGTTTTTCTATATTTGTCTTTTTAGACTTTTACTTGCATTTATGCCAAATATAGCAAAATCCATAAAAGGCATCGCCTTTCGAAGCGGATTATACCTCGGAGCCATTTTGGCCGTAATAACCATTACTGCTTACAGTATAGATTGGGATTTAATGATGAGTCCTTGGTTTCAACCCATCAAATTGCTCTTGGTAATTCTTTTTGCCATTTATGCCACTTATCAAGGACGGCGTCACCATCGACAAAAATATTCATTCCGCAATGCCTTTTCGGCTTATTTTATCACTCTGGCCTTGGGGTTATTCATTTTTACTTTGGTCAATTATATTTTGTTTGATCTCTACGATCCCGCAGCCGGTGAATATTTGAGCCGTTTATCTATCGATCAAATCAGAGAAACTTTAGAAAAAGCAGGCCGAGACCCCGAAAAAATAAAGGCCAATATAGAAGCCTTAAAGCATTCTGATCAATTTTCAATCGCTAACCAGTTCAAAGGCTATGTTTTCAATCTGGCGCTATATGCCATGTTTGGAGTTATTGTGGCTTTTATCTTTAAAAAGAAAAAACCCATCCTTGTCTAATGAATATCTCTGTAGTCATCCCCTTATTAAACGAAGAGCAATCCTTGCCCGAGCTATATGATTGGCTGATTCAGGTATTGGAAACCAATGACTTTAGTTATGAGATTATCTTTATCGATGATGGAAGTCAAGACAATTCATGGGGGCATATTGAGCAATTTGCCGCACATCACGAGCACGTTAAAGGCATACGTTTTCGTAAAAATTACGGAAAATCTCAAGCACTCCATGCCGGTTTTAAGGCGGCAGAAGGCGATGTGGTCTTTACCATGGACGCCGACCTACAAGACAGTCCCGATGAAATACCCGAAATGTACCGCATGGTTACTGAAGAGGGCTATGATTTGATTTCGGGCTGGAAAAAGAAGCGTTATGATTCATATTTGTCCAAAAATCTACCTTCCAAGTTATTTAATGCGGCAGCGCGAAAAACTTCGGGATTAAAGTTGCACGATTTTAATTGCGGTTTAAAGGCCTATAAAAAGGAAGCCGTCAAGTCAATTGATGTGTACGGAGAGATGCACCGCTATATTCCGGTACTGCTAAAAGAAGCGGGATTTACAAAAATTGGAGAGAAAATAGTACAACATCAGGCTCGAAAATATGGCGAAACTAAATTTGGCATGAGCCGATTTATTCATGGTTTCCTCGATTTAATTACCATCTGGTTCTTGTCGCGCTTTGGGAAACGACCCATGCATTTATTTGGCGCTTTTGGGGTGTTGATGTTTATTATCGGATTTTTCTCGGCCTTGATTATTGGCATTACCAAACTCTACAAACTGGCCAATGATCAGCCCAGTATCCTTATTGCCCTAAATCCCTGGTTTCATATTGCATTAACCGTCATGATCTTGGGAACCCTTCTCTTTTTAGCAGGATTTTTGGGAGAATTAATTCTTCGTGGCGCCAGTGTTTCTGATCGTTATCAGGTCAATAAAGAACTCAATATCAACCAACCGGAACCAGTGGAGTGATAGAGGTTTCGAGCAATGATTTGCACTTCTAATCCGCTTAAACAACACAATTCCTTCCTTCCCTTTCTTGCAAGGTGAAGAGTAAAACCAATTGGCCCTACAAATTGATCCAATTATTTATAAATCAAATTGGTATAAATCCAGGGATTTGTCATTTCACAGAAACAACTTCTCCTCCCCTTCGGTCGTCTAATTGGTAAGCTTTTTCTCTTACTTCAGTTTCTTTTTAACGGCAATCTCCTGGAAGGCTTCTACCACATCTCCCTCCTTGATATCATTATAGTTTTTAATTTGAAGTCCGCACTCATAACCTTTAGAGACTTCTTTGACATCATCTTTAAAGCGTTTCAAAGAAGCGAGTTCTCCGGTGTAAATCACCACACCATCGCGAATCAATCGGATATTGCTGTTGCGATAAATCTTACCATCGGTAACCATACATCCGGCAATAGTACCCACCTTAGAGATCTTAAAGGTTTCTCGTATTTCGGCATTTCCGGTAATCTCTTCCTTAAGTTCAGGAGAGAGCATGCCTTCCATCGCATCTTTTAATTCTTCAATCGCATCATAAATAATGGAATACATGCGGATATCGATTTCCTCTTTATCAGCAACTTGTTTCGCATTTCCGGCGGGGCGCACGTTAAATCCGATAATAATTGCATCTGAAGCCGAAGCCAGTAGTACGTCGCTTTCCGTAATGGCGCCTACGCCTTTATGAATGATATTGACTTGTATTTCTTCTGTAGATAGTTTTTGGAAGCTGTCTGAAAGTGCTTCTACAGAACCATCCACATCCCCTTTCAAGATAATGTTGAGCTCTTTAAAGTCTCCCAGAGCAATACGGCGACCAATTTCGTCGAGGGTGATATGTTGTTGGGTTCTAACATTTTGTTCGCGTTGCAATTGCTCTCGCTTGGAAGCTATTTCCTTGGCCTCACGTTCGTCACGCATTACATAAAACTTATCTCCTGCTTGAGGAGCGCCATCCAGTCCCAAAATGGAAACCGGTGTAGACGGGCCGGCAGATTTTATTTTACTTCCGCGTTCATCATGCATGGCTTTAATTTTACCACTTGAGGTACCGGCCAATACATAATCTGTTACTTCAAGGGTTCCGGACTGAACCAAAACGGTAGACACATAGCCTCTTCCTTTGTCGAGATAAGCCTCTACAACTGTTCCGGAGGCGATGTGATCCGGATCTGCCTTCAGATCGAGAAGCTCGGCTTCCAACAATACTTTTTCAAGCAGTTCATTGACACCATCTCCTTTTTTAGCCGAAATGTCTTCAGATTGAATTTTTCCACCCCAATCTTCCACCAATAAATTCATATTGGCCAGTTTCTCTTTTACTTTATCGGGATTAGCGGTGGGCAAATCTGTTTTATTAATGGCAAAGACAATAGGCACGCCTGCTGCCTGAGCATGAGAAATGGCTTCTTCGGTTTGGGGTTTTACGCTGTCATCGGCCGCAATCACAATAATGGCCACATCAGTAACCTGTGCTCCGCGGGCACGCATGGCGGTAAAGGCCTCGTGACCGGGGGTATCCAAAAAGGTGATGCTTTGGTCGTTTTTTAACTTCACGTTATAAGCCCCAATATGCTGGGTAATTCCTCCGCTTTCGCCGGCAATCACATTCTCTTTGCGTATATAGTCAAGCAGAGACGTTTTTCCGTGATCTACGTGCCCCATAACTGTAACTATGGGAGCCCGAGGCTGCATGTTTTCAGGGTTGTCTTCCACTTCTTCACTGACGAGCTCTTCGAGGTCGGCACTGACAAACTCTACTTCAAAACCAAATTCATCAGCCACAATACTCAAGGTTTCGGCATCGAGACGTTGGTTCATGGTCACCATCATTCCAAGAGCCATACAGGCTGAAATGACATCGTTAACCGGCACATCCATCATGGTAGCCAGTTCTTCTACCGTCACAAATTCGGTTACCTTCAGGGTTTTATTTTCTTGTTCTAACTGTGCAGATTCTTCCTCAGTTTGTTTACGGCGTTCTTCACGCTTTTGTCTGCGGTGTTTTGCTCCTTTTTTCTTGGATTTACCTTGAAGTTTTTCCAAGGTTTCGCGTACCTGTTTTTGCACTTCCTCTTCGGTAGGCTCCTCCCGCTTAATGTGTTTGCGTTTTTTCTTTTTACGTCTTCTTTTACGGTTGTCGGTACCGTCTCCTTTTTTCTTTATGCGACGGCGTTTTTTACGTTTTTTCTTCTTTTCAAATTGACCTAAATCAATCTTTTTACCGGTAAAATTGGGACCATCAAGTTTCTTATATTCCGTCTTGATGTGCTGTGCTTCTTCGCCTTCAACTTCTTTTTTCTCTTCCTCAGGCTCTTCAGCTTTCGGTTTGGGTTTTTCTTCTGTTTTCTTCTCGGGTTTTTCTGCTTTTTGAGGTGTTGGCTGTTGGCTGGTTTTTTCTTGAGGTTTTTCAGCAGATTTTTTATCGGAATCAGCAGGCTTTTCTTCTTTTTTCGCATCTTCCTTTTTAGCCGGTTTGGCAGCGGCAGCATCCAAGTCTATTTTGCCCACTTGTTTGATGCCTTTTAATTGAGCTTCGTTTCTTTCTTCTTCTTCTTGGGCTTTTTTCTTGCGATTTTTTTCAGCTTCGGCTTTTTTGCGCTCTTTTTCTGCCTGTTCCTTTGCACGGGCACGACGAAGCGCTTCCTTTTCACGCTTTTGCTCTTTACTTACTTCCTTTGAAGCTACCTTTTTGCTCTTATCGGTTTGGAATTCGTCTACCAAAACCTGATAGATTTCATGGGACACCTTCGCCGTGGGACGAGCTTCGATTTCATAATTCTCAGACTCTAAAAAATCCACAGCACGATCTAAGGAAATATTTAATTCCCGTAAAACTTTACTTAATCTCTTTTTCTTACCTCCAGCCATAAATTGCTTCTATGTTAACCTCTATATTTTGATTGACAAAATTACATTTGATATTTATCAATCTTCAAATTCTGCCTTTAATATTGTTCTAACTTCTACAATCGTTTCTTCTTCCAAGTCGGTCATCTTCAACAAATCTTCCAAGCTTTTCTCCAAAATACTCTTGGCAGTATCCAAGCCGACTTTGGCAAATTCTTCAATAATCCACGCTTCAATCTCGTCTTGAAACTCTTGCAGTTCTACATCTTCTTCCTGTCCTTCGCGAACCACATCGAGTTCATATCCGGTAATTTGCCCGGCCAAACGAATATTGTGTCCTCCGCGTCCAATTGCTTTAGACACCTCATCGGGTTCCAGATATACGTCAGCACGTTTTTCCTCTTCGTGCAGTTTGATATCAGTGATGCGAGCAGGACTCAATGCTCTTG
This sequence comes from uncultured Flavobacteriaceae bacterium, assembly GCA_964586655.1. Classification (GTDB taxonomy): domain Bacteria; phylum Bacteroidota; class Bacteroidia; order Flavobacteriales; family Flavobacteriaceae; genus JAJYSO01. Next base: position 108,372 of record CAZPGY010000007.1, on the reverse strand, counting down.
TAATAAAGAGCTTGGTATTGGTGGTGTAGTTGATGACATCGATATTTTCATTGCCCAACTCACGCACAATCCCGTGGATTCTCGAGCCTTTCATGCCCACACAGGCGCCTACCGGATCAATGCGATCGTCATAAGAGTCTACTGCCACTTTGGCTTTATCTCCCGGCGAACGAACTACCCTTTTCACATCGATCAACCCGTCAAAAATTTCGGGAATTTCTTGTTCAAACAACTTCTCCAAAAATACGGGCGAAGTTCGTGAAAAAATAATAACCGGCTTGTTGCCTTTTAATTCGACACTGTAAATAATGCCCCTGACATTGTCTCCTTTTCTGAAAAAATCAGACGGAATTTGATGTTCTTTGGGCATGATTAGTTCATTTCCTTCATCATCGAGCAGAATAACCACGTGTCGACGAATGTGGTGTACTTCTGCGGTATACATTTCGTTTTCGAGCTCTTTAAACTGCTTATAGATATTGGTATTGTCGTGTTCCCTGATCTTCGAAATCAAGTTTTGACGCAAGGCCAATATGGCTCGACGCCCCAGTGAACTGAGTTTAACTTCTTCTGAAACCTCTTCGTCAACTTCAAAATCAGGCTCAATTTTTCGGGCTTCTGATAATGCTATTTCTTGATTTGGGCTTTCCACTTCTCCATCTTCTACCACAATCCGGTTGCGCCAAATTTCTAAATCTCCTTTATCCGGATTAATAATTATATCAAAATTTTCGTCTTCTCCAAATTTCTTAATCAAAGCATTGCGAAACACATCTTCCAAGATGGCCATTAGGGTCACGCGATCAATCAGTTTGTCGTCTTTAAACTCTGAAAAAGAATTAATCAATTCGAGATTGTCCATAATCAATCAATTAAAAGTTATCATCACTTTAGCTTTTTTAATCTCCTCATAGGTCAATTCAACCTGTTTGCTGACGGTGTGTTTTCCTTTACCTACCGGCTTAGGTTCACGCTGTTTCCACCGCAATTTAATACTATTGTCGTCAGCATCAATCAATTTTGCTTTATATTTTTCATCAGCTGTTTCCACCTTGAGTTTCCGTCCAATATTTTTACGGTATTGTCGGGGAAACTTTAACGGTGCCGAAACTCCCGCAGAAGTCACTTTTAGTGAAAAATCTTCGGTCTCTCGATCAAATTCAGCTTCTATCTCGCGGTTTATCTCCATACAGTCCTTAACCGAAACAGGCTGATCGCCATCAATAACCACCGTAAACTGGTTGGCTTGATGGGCCTGAAAATCAATTAAAAAAAGCGAGGGATGTTGCTTTAACACCACTTCAACAACCGATGTGATAGAGCGCTCCAGCATAAATTGAATTTATAAAAAGAGGGGACCAATGTCCCCTCAAAATTTCTTTCCTATCCATTAAAAGGTGGTGCAAATATACGATTTTGTTTGACATGAAAATAAATAACAACTAAAAAATGCCGGTTTTTTTATTTGATTGAAAACAAGCCGGATCTCGCTTTACGCTTCACTTATTAATTTTTCCCGTGCGGAATGAAAAAACGCTTCCCCCAAAACGGTTATAAAATTTTATTTGACAGAACAGCAGTACACAAATCTATTTGCTGATTGACAGGATTTAACCAAAAAATATTCGTATTTTTAGGCACTAAGCATTCACCCATAAAAACCCAATACCATGAAACGAATCCTGGTTCCAACAGATTTTTCAAAACAAGCTGAAAATGCCTTAAAAGTGGCCGTACAACTGGTCAAAAAGTATGACTGCGAGCTTTACTTGATGCACTTGCTCGATTTACCCGGCACTTCATCAGAAATCACTTCCCAAAACAGTCAGCTGGGAGATCATCCGCCGGAAGCCTTATTCTTTATGAAAATGGCTAAAAAACGCTTTCAAGAGATTTTAGATCGCCCTTATTTAAAAGATATTGATGTAAAAGAAATGGTGGAGTTCCGCAGTGCGTTTGATGGGATTATTGACGGAGTAAAAGAACACAATATCGACCTCATCGTTATGGGGTCAAGTGGTGCCAGCGGCATGCAGGAGTTTTTTATAGGCTCAAACACTGAAAAGGTAGTACGAAATTCCAAGGTACCTGTTCTGGTCATTAAGGAAGAAGTACCTCATTTTGAAGTTAAGGATTTTGTTTTTGCAACCAATATCTCTCCAAAGGGAAAAGACTCCTTCTGGGAGGCATTAAAATTTGCAAAAGAATTGGACGCCAAAGTACACCTAACCTATATCAACACAGCCAGTAACTTTAAGACCACCCCGGAAATTCAAGAGGAATTGGCAGAGTTTACCAAAGATGCTCCTTATGATAATTTTGATACCGTTATTTATAACGATGAATCTGTAGAAAAAGGGATTGTTAACCTGGCTCGACAAATAGATGCCGAACTCATGGGAATCGCCACACACGGTCGCAAAGGCTTGGCTCATTTCCTAAATGGCAGTATCAGTGAAAGTTTAGTCAATCACGCAAAAAATCCGGTGATTACCTTTCACCTGTAACGATCAGAACACAATAACACAGAGCCCTTCAAGAGTTGTTCTCGCACCGGCCCAAGTTCCGGCATATTTATCAAGCACATTATTGGCATCTTTGAATTCGCCTTCTAAAAAGGATTAGCCATAAAAAAAACCGTCGATTGACGGTTTTTTTTATGTTATAGTTTATAAGAATCGTTTTACACACGGTCTTTAATACGGGCTTTCTTTCCGTGCAGTTTCCTAAAGTAGAAAATACGAGACTGGGTAACTTTACCGCGTTTGTTCAATTCGATTTTTTCCAATGAAGGAAGGTTAATTGGGAAAATACGTTCAACACCTACTGTTCCACTCATCTTTCTGAGGGTAAAAGTTTTGGTGGCGCCTTCTCCTCTTATTTGAAGAACCGTTCCGCGGAAATACTGTGTTCTTGTTTTGGATCCTTCCGTAATTTTGTAATAAGCGGTAATGGTGTCACCGGGTGCAAAATCGGGAAAATCATTCTTTTCGATATATTGATCTTCGACGTATTTAAGGATAGGTTGCATAATTAAAATAGAATAATGGTTAGCCCAAAGCAACATGCACGATTTTCGCCAGCGGTTAATTTGGAACGGCTGCAAAATTAATTATTATTTTTATTTCCACAAGTTTTTTCTGAATCTTTTAAAAGATCGGGGCGTCGTTTTTTAGTATTTGCAAGAGCTTGTTGCTCTCTCCAATGTTCAATTTTGGGAAAGTTTCCACTTCTCAGAATTTCAGGCACCTTCCAACCTTTATAATCCGCCGGCCGGGTGTAAATGGGCGGAGCCAGCAAATCATCTTGAAAAGAATCGGTTAATGCCGAGGTTTCATCACCAATAACGCCGGGAATCAACCGAAACACAGCATCGCAAACCACTGCAGCACCCAACTCTCCTCCAGACAGCACATAATCTCCTATAGAGATTTCTCGGGTGATAAAATGATCACGAACCCGCTGATCTACTCCTTTATAATGGCCACAAAGAATGATCAAATTTTGCTTTAACGACAGTCTATTGGCCGCTTTTTGCGTAAATCGATCTCCGTCGGGAGTCATATAAATCACCTCATCATAGGAGCGTTCTGATTTTAGCTGACTGATGCATTTGTCAATAGGCTCAATCATCATCACCATTCCGGCGCCTCCTCCATATTGATAATCATCTATTTGCTTATAATTATCGTGTACATAATCCCGCAAATTATGAAAGTGAACTTCCACCTTCTTTTTTTCAATCGCACGCTTTACAATGGAAGCACTAAAAGGACTTTGGAGTAAATCGGGAACCGCTGATAGGATATCGACACGCATGAAAGTAAATTTATTTCGTTTTCAAACTCGCTTAAATTCAAAAGATTTAGCTGATTTAAACATTTAATTAATCACCCATCAGGTGTCAGAAACCGATCCTCTGTTTTTATTTCGTTCGTCTTGCAGCTGTCGTCCCAATTTTTGTTGGGTTTCTAAGGCTTTTTGACGGTATTCATCAAAATTGCGCTGAAGGTCTTCTTGCTTTTGTTGTGCCTCTTCCACCAATTGATGTCCTTTTCTAAACCTATAAATTAACACCACCAAAACGATAATCAATATTCCAACTACAATGAATACGGTTTTTTGATAAGCTCCTTTGGAAACCGCCACCCCCAAAACAGTAAATTGATGCTTACTCTTTTCAAGTTTGGCCACTTTCCCTTGCGCCCTACTCAACTTAGCCGACATAGAATCAAGACGTTGCAATCGGTTTGTTAAGGTGTCATCCAATTGGTTGACTCGATTTTCCAAAGTCTCAATTTGATGGTAAGTATTTTCACGCAGGGCTTTTAGTTCGGCCAGGTCTACCACCTTGTTGTCTAAATAATCTCGGGAAGATTCAAACAAAACCTCAAACTGTTTATCGACAGATTCGGCCACGCTGTTTTGATCATTTTGAGCAAACAGATCGGAAGCCGTCAGGAAAAACAGCATCAGTAATGTCAAAAATATTTTTGTGCCATACATATTCTCAAGAGGTATTAGGATCTTATATTTTCAGCTGTTATTCAATATCAAAAAGACTCACTAATTCACCCTTCATTTGCACTTAAATCCTTCAAACTCGTTTGCGAGTCTTTTTGATAAGCGTGCATACACCTACTCCTTGTTCACAACCAACTGTAAACAAGCATTTCTTTTGCAAAAATCAGATAAAAATATGAAAAACTAATTTTATCCGTAATAAAATAACGAAATTAATAATAGGTATATCGTCTTACCTTAGCAATATGTTTGGCCAAACGCATTACTTGATGGCTATAACCATATTCGTTGTCATACCATACATAAAGGATTACACTGTTACCATCTTCTGAGATACCGGTGGCTTTACTGTCAAAAATGGCCGGCGCAGAAGAGCCTACAATATCAGACGAAACCAGTTCATTGTCTAATGAATATTTGATTTGGTTGACCAAATCTCCCTCTAAAGCATATTTTTTTAGCAGATTATTCACCTCCTCCAAAGAAGTTCCTTTCTCAAGGTTGAGGTTCAGAATAGCTAAAGAGCCATTAGGCACAGGCACTCGAATGGCGTTGGAAGACAGCTTTCCTTTTAAAACCGGCAGGGCTTTGGCTACTGCCTTCCCGGCACCAGTTTCGGTGATGACCATATTAAGGGCCGCTGAACGTCCTCTGCGATATTTTTTATGAATATTATCAACCAAGTTTTGGTCATTGGTATAAGCGTGAATGGTTTCCAAGTGACCGTTTTTAATTCCAAAAGTATCCTGAACAACTTTCAATACCGGGGTAATGGCATTGGTGGTGCAAGAAGCAGCAGAGAAGATGTCGTTATCGTCACGGTCAAATTCATTTTGATTGACGCCGTACACAATATTGGGCACTCCTTCTTTTCCGGGGGCAGTAAGCAATACTTTGCTCACGCCTTTTGCCTCCAGGTGTCGACTCAAGGCGTCTTTGGTTCTAAAAGCACCGGTATTATCAATCACCAACGCATCAGAAATACCGTATTGGGTATAATCTATCGATTCAGGTTTATCGGAAGAAATCATATGAACCGTAGTTCCGTTGATAATCAAAGCTTTCTTTTCCATATCGATAGAAACCACACCGGGGAAGTCACCGTGTACAGAGTCTCTTCTCAACAAGGAAGCCCGTTTTTCCATAACCGTTTGGTCTATGACACCGCGGGTTACGATGGCTCTCAATCGCAGCTGAGAACCTTTTCCGGTTCCTGCCATCAACTCGCGACAAAGCAAGCGACCAATACGACCAAAACCGTACAGCACAACATCTTTGGGCGCTATTTCTCCAAAAGATTTGGCATCTGATAAAGCTTTAGCCACAAACGCAGCAGCATTATCGGTTTCTTGTGATTGATACTCATAGGCGAGTTTTCCTATATCGAGTTTGGCCGGAGGCAATTGCAAAGCTTTAATACCGTTGGCAATTTCTACCGAATCAAAAATAGAAATCGACTTGCCTACAAAGTCTGCGGCATATGAGTGTAGTTCTAAAATTTCACTTACATTTCGATTGATGAGTTTATTTCTAAAAAACACCAATTCAATGGATTTATCATACCATAAATCGCTGATGGTTTTGATAAACTCTACCGCAGCGCGGCTTCTATCGGCTTGATTATTAAGCTCTTTTTCATAGATTTCAACCTGTGACATAATAAAATATATTTTTTTGGCGAAAATAGTCATTTTTAGCCATTTATCCTAAAATATATTCGCTATAAATTAAGGACACTCATCACCAGTTAAGCACAGTAAACTACCGCTCTTCGAATTTGCTACACATCACCGATTTCACAGTCACTTGCATATCTTTAAAAAATGATTGTCTCTTGGCGGCCGCGTTTATTTTGAAAAGTAATTCTTGTGCGTTCGCGAGCAGATTTTTTTTTCATGATTTGCTTCACCTCTTTCACACTGTTAACCGGATGCCCGTCAATAGCCGTAATAATCAATTGATCTTTGAGCTCTTCGGGCAACGGAGAATCGGGTGATAACGAACGAAGAATACGCACCCCATTTTGGGTGCTAAAAGACTTTAAGTAAGCTGCACTGGCGTCGGTCACTTCCAAACCTGCCGCTTTTAAAGCATAGGTGACAAATTCTGACAGCTTTACGCGGGCTTGCCTTTCTTGTCCATTTCTATAATAACTGATTTTCACCACTTCCCCGGGACGTTTGGTTCCGATATAGGCGGCTAAATCAGACATTTTTTCTACTCTTTTGGCATCTACTGCGGTAATTAAATCTCCTTTGCGCAACCCTGCTTTTTGAGCACCAAAACTGGAAGACACCACATGCACGCCCTGAGACACCGGAAAGTCATATTTCTTTACATTTTTTGCCTTAATGGTAAAGCCTTCGATGCCAAGTCGAGCTTGTTTTACATTTCCATATTGAATCAAATCCTCCACGATCTTCCGCACATAATTACTGGGAATAGCAAAACTATAACCGATATAACTCCCCGTACTGGAAGAAATAGCCGAATTAATACCGATGAGTTCCCCATAAATATTAATTAATGCTCCTCCACTATTGCCGGGATTGATAGCGGCATCGGTTTGAATAAAAGACTCTAAACGATGGCGACCTTCGCGCAAATTACGCCCCTTGGCGCTCACAATACCGGCCGTTACCGTGGAAGTTAAGGTATAAGGATTCCCTACCGCTAAAACCCACTGCCCCACCTCTACATGAGCACTGTTTCCAAAAGGCAAGTAAGGTAAATTTTTAGCTTCTATTTTAAGAAGAGCTATATCAGCTTGAGGATAGGTGCCCACCACTTTTGCTTGATAAGTGAGTTTATTGCTCAGGGTCACCTCCAATTCACTGGCGCCTTCAATCACATGGTTGTTGGTCACAATATATCCATCGGGAGTAATGATGACCCCGGAGCCCATTCCGCGAAGGAATCGGCCTCCTCGTCCTCTTCTCAAGTATTCAAAATAACTTTGAGGCTTTACAATTTTATAATTTTTGATATGCACGACTGCCGGAATTGCCTTTTTTGCAGCTTTAGTAAAATCGGGCGCCTCTGATGAAGCTTTCGCCCCGTGATAAGGGTGAGTTACATAAGTGGTATGCGACTGCTGATCTTGCCGGTTCCAATTTTGATTTGCAAAAACGGGAGCGCTATCTTTTTGGGGTTGTGAATCGATAAATAATTTATAGCTTCCCAAAGCCACTACTCCGCCTAAAAAGGCAACCAATAACAATTTAAACAGTCTTTTCATTATCTTTGTTTTTTTGTGATTTTAATTACGGATATGTAAAATTAAAAGCGTTTTATGTGTTTTCAAACTACTTAACTGTATTTTAACGCTAAAAATTGTTAAATAATCACTCCAAAGAAATAAGCACGACTTAAAGGCCTGCGCCTACCCGTAGAAAAAGGAGAAAGAATAATAGCCTTGTTTTTCTGTCAGCTAAGAAATATTAATTATTTTTGCCTCCGGTAAAATTTCGGGATGTAGCGCAGTCCGGTAGCGCGCTTCGTTCGGGACGAAGAGGTCGTTGGTTCGAATCCAGTCATCCCGACTATTTAAAACGCAACTTATGAATTATGAATAGGTTGCGTTTTTTATATAATGACGGGGTTGAGAGATTGCACCCATTTGGCTTACAAATTCGTCGTTCATGCGCAGTTTCGCGCATGTTATAAAAAGACATAACAGCGTTTCAACCGAGGCTTGAGCGTTTAGAAGCCAAATACTAATATACTGACAATAAGCAAACCCAACCCGCTAAAGCAAATTGCTAAACTCCTTAAGTCTCCTTATTTAAAATGTTCATAATGAGCTTTTCGCTCGGCCAGGATATCGCTGAGACGATCATAAGCTTTTTGAAGAACCTCATCATCAGATTTAGACCAAAGTTGAATCTGTTAGAAACACCTGTGCAGTGGCTTAGCTATTGCTTAAACTAAAAACAGTTATCGTTAAAGATAAGAAAAGTAAAAGACTCCGGTTTTAATCTACGATTTCCATCTTTTTGAGCAGAAAAGAAGCATTCATATTTTGGCAGACTCCGGTTTTAAAGGTGTAGTCAAAATAAAGCTCATCATTAATAATCTGTGCATCAAAGTAATAATTTTTCACTTCCGGCAGATTTTCGGCTACTTTACACAAGCTTAAATCGTGCGTAGCAATAATTCCGGTGGAATGAGAACGGACCAGTTTTTCCAGAAATTTCTGAGATCCGATGGCTTTATCGGTACTGTTGGTGCCCTTTAAAATTTCATCCAGTACAATAAAATACTCCTCCTTTTTCAGTTGATCGATAATCAATTTTAAGCGAGACAATTCTGCATAAAAATAAGAAGCCTCCTCGGCCAGGGAATCTACTGTACGCATGCTGGTAATGAGTTTGATCGGAGAGTATTCACAGGCTGCGGCACAAACCGGAAGCCCCACATTGCTCATAACAATTTGCAAGGCTACTGTGCGTAAAAACGTACTCTTTCCTGCCATGTTGGCGCCGGTGATAATAAAAAATTGCCCTTTGTCGATTTGAAAATCATTGACGACCGCTTCCGATTCCGGAATAAGGGGATGCACCGCTGCTTTAGCTTTAACCAGCGCCTTGCTATCCGTGATTTTTGGAAAAGTGTAAGTTGGATGATTAAACACAAAGTTCCCCAGGGAATTATTGGCATCAATCAAGGCCACCACCTCAAACCAGTTGTCAACCTCTTCGGTGTAGGCTTTCATCCATTTTTCGATACGATGAGATTGGCGCAAATCCCACAATAGAAATCCATTTCCTAAAAACCCAAACAACAGGTTGTTTCGTTGATCCAAGGCGCTGATGGCCTGGGAAAATTCATAAAGAATGGCGGAAGCTTTTTTCTCTTTGCTGGCAATTTTCGTTTGATAGTCGCGCATCAATTCTGATGAAAAAGAAGTGTCTTCAAGCAAAGCCAAAAGTTGATGATACTGTCGAAAAACCATTTGCATCTTCCCAACTTGTGCTGAAAGGGCATTGACTTTCTTGATGTAAAATGAACTAATCCCTATGCCGACAATCAACCATAACGCCAGGTTGGCCAAAGAAATCAATCCAAAGAAATAAACGAGGATCACTCCTATGGAAAGCAGGGAAAATACCGTAGAAAGAGTTTTGGCATACTTGGGCGTAAAAAACTGATGCCCTTTTAAGCTTTCCAAAATTGCTTTAATCGAATACGGATCTTTAATCCGATCCTTGGCGGTGAGTTGAGCCAGGGCTGAAAATTCTTGCCTAAAATCTATTTTCTCCCCCAATTCAGCAAGAGTTTCTTGTCGCCTTTCAATATGATCTGTTCGGTTTTCGGTTAGTTTATCGGCCAGCTTCTGCTCGCCTTCTTTTAAAGCGGTGCGATTGAGATATTGAAAGAACGAGCGCTCTCCAAATATATCAATATCCCGACTAAAGTCATGGGTTGAGTTTTTATATTTTTCCCCATCTGCCAGTTGTGAAAATTCTCCTTCCAACACCTTTATTTCAGTCTGATTAATACCGATTAAGGCCTTCAATTTATCCCGTTTTTGCTGCAAATTGACATGACGAGAAATCAAATAGAAAAAAAGAACCAACCCCAAAAGCACTCCGGCAATCAACCATCGAAAATTGCCCCACAAAAAATAAACGACAACAATAATGAGTAAAAAAACAAGTAGCCGCAGCATACTGGAAGCCAAGAGTTTTTTCTTGATCTGTTTTAGTTGCTGCTCAAACCGATCAATTTTATCGGCATAGATAGATTTTGGTGAGGCCATGAAGACGGAAAAATATTTAGACAAAAATAGTTAAACGAACCCCCGCAACCAAATCTATACCGCCGAGATCATACGAAAGTGACCTTAAAAACAGATTCCTCCTGTTAAATTCAAAACCTCTTTATTTCGGCAAACTCAACACAAATCCAAGGCTTGTCATAGCGCCGGCTATACGCGCGCTTGGGTCCAAACAAGACATATTTTCGCCTTATAAACCTTTGAACCAATCCATAAATTCTTTTGGTAAGGGTAATGGTAGCGTGTCAAATATTTTTACAGGGGTTCACAAAGTTTGCGAACTTCTTTTTTATAGCTGCTGATGATGCGCTGTTGTAAAGCGTCATCTTTAGGAATACTTCGCCCATCAATTTCAACAACCGGAGTCAATTCGCCCATGGTGCCGGTTACAAAAACCCCATCAGCATTGTAAAGTTGCACCAGCGACAAATTGGCTTCCTGCATCTCAATTTCCTTGCGTTGACACATGGTCATCACCAGCTTTCGGGTTATCCCGGGCAAACAAGCGTGGGCATGCGGCGTATAAACTTTCCCTCCTTTAACCATAAAAATATTGGTACCGTTTAATTCGGCTGCAAAGCCCCGTTCATCGAGCATCAAAGCGGCATCTTTTCCGGCTACATTGGCTTGAATTTTTGCTATAATATTGTTGAGCAGGTTGTTGTGGTGAATTTTACTGTCCAAAAATTGTGGCGCATTGCGGCGTTGTGTGGAGGTAAGTACTGAAATCCCTTGTTCATTGTCATAGACCAAAGGCTTCCACTCTGCCAAAACAATCAGGCAAGAACCCTTTTGATTCAGTCGAGGATCCATCCCGCTGGTGATTTTTTCGCCTCGAGTCAGCGTCAACCTGATGTGCACTTGGTCATTCATTTCGTTTGCAGTCAGGGTTTCTTTAATGGCCGATTTGATAAAAGATTTTGAAGGCACGTCTGCAAAATGCAGCGCTTTGGCCGATCCGTATAAGCGATTCAGGTGTTCGTCAAGTGCCACCACTCCTTCGGGATAAACCCGTAAGCCTTCCCAAACCGCGTCTCCTCCTTGAACGGCGCTGTCAAAAACGGAAACCTTCGCCTCTTCACGACGGTAGAGTCGGTCTTTAATAAATACTTTGATGTCCTTATTCTTGGGATTGAATTTTTGTAACATAGATCAAAAAATTTAAAATGAGTCATTAGCAAATTGGTTCTCAATCGTATTAAAAAATCAAACATTTAGCAGCCGCTCCTTTTCTAAAATTCGATAATAAGGCCGGGCTTCAGCCAGCAAGGATTCCAAATGTTTGGGAACAGCTTTATCTTGGGACTTTTTAGCAATAAAACCGGTGGAATTGTGCAAGTTATGATACCAGTGCTTCTTCCAGATTCCGTCTTCCGGCAGTCCTCCTTTTTTCCAATGCAACATCGTATCAAAAAAGGGTAAACCTATTTTCTTGCACAGCTTTTGAAGGTAAGTTTTCGGGTTTTTTAAAAGCTCGTCACTATCCATCACCACCGGATTTTTGTTATTTCTTTTGACATACTCATATAAATCGGATGATTTTTTTAACCCGATGTCGTTTAAGGTAGGTTTAGAAATTACTCGTGAAAAAGAACGAATCAGTTTCTCGGGACTTCGAATCAAGAAAATATTCTCCCATTCCAAAATAAATTCAGGCTCAGCCACCAGGTAATGATGCGCCATTCCCTTGATAAAAATATGAGATTGCTGAGCAGCTCGGTTAATGTTGGCTATAATCCGATCTTTGTTCAATTCCATAGAAAGGATAATTTCCTGCTGCGAAGGATGGGAATTGGTCGGATGTCCGTTTTTGAGGTAAAACCCGTAAAAGGGTTCGTCCAAGACCTGCATATCTTTTCGTTGTGCGAAGGCATACATCAAAGGGGTAGAAAGGTTTCGGGGACCGGCAATGAGGTTAAATACTTTCATAAACAGACGATTAAAAAGCGTTCTACATAAACAAGATTTTGAGGAATAACATAGCACCAAAAGGCCTACAAATCAAATTGGTATAAAATTAATGAAATTTTACCGATGGGCAATAATTTTTCAATTTGTTTATTGGCGATAAGCTTTCCGGCGATAAAAGCTAAAACCGAATCCAAAGAGGCAAAGAATAAGAAGAGGCAACCCAATATTCATCAATTGCCAAAACAATTTGTGGGCTGCTATTTTCTCCGAGTCCAAAAAGGCAATATTAATTTTTTGTGAGCGAATGTTTAACAAGCCTGAATCATCGAGCATATAATTGACAGCATTTAGTAAAAATTCCTTATTCCCATAGCTCTGCCCGGTTTTAGGATCATAGGCCAAGCTTGTGGGGCGGCCGTTTTTCAGGTCGTTTTTGATTACATCGCCATCCGCAATAACAATCATTTTAGTAGGCACACTTTCTGCAATCGGATTTTTAATTGAAAAAGGCTTGATGCGATTTTTAAAGACCGAAGTAAATTTACCTTCAAGAAGCACCGCCATAATCTGCGGACCGTCTTGATAGGTTTCAAACTTCGGTTTTTTAGCAATCATATTGAGTTTAATCAGTCTCGGTGTTCCATCAACACGAGTTGCCACAGAACTTTTGAGCAGAACGGTTTTTTCAATGCCATTTTTCAAAGTATCAATGGGACTGGCAAAATCAAATCGAATCGGATCAATATTGTTGACCACCGGATGCACTCCGCGGGCAACCACCAAAGGAGAATAATACCACGGATATTGAGAAAACTGAGTCTGTTTCCCGTGGCCTGAAGCAAGGATAATATTATCGGCATGCAAATCATTGATCAGCGAAGGCATGATACGCACCCCATATTTAAAGAAAAAGCTGGTTAGTTTTAAATCATTGGGATAGGCAATCATCGAATGGTTTTGGTTGGCAAAAATACTGTCTATATCTGCATTAACTGCATCGACCAGCCATAGTGCTTTTCCGCCGTTCATCAGGTATTGATCGAGTACATACTTCTCTTTTTCGGTGAAAGCGACGGTAGGCTTGGCCACGACCATCAAATCATATTCGCGTAAGTTTTTTAAGGTCTTTTGCGGACTTTCTGCTACAGAGTCCAAGGTAAAAGGGGCGGTGTGATAATAAGCTCCCACCGTTTTTAAAAAACTGCCAATTTGCAAATCGGGCAGCTCGCCATTGCCTTTTAGAATGGCAATTTTCTTGTTCTTTTCCACACTAAGGCGTTTAAAGGCATTGGCAAATGCATATTCGAGGTTCTGTACCGAACTCGTGACCAGCTCTTCATTAGAATCTCCCGGACTCATCTGCAGCAGTGGAATTTTAACGCTCTTCTCTCCATAAGTTGCTACAGCCCACGGAAAAATAAGACTTTGCACCTCTTTGCCATTCTTTTTTATATTGAGGCGTTTGGGGGGCATACCGGCTTGAAAAAATTGCTCTCCCACAGCCTGTGCCGGACGATCAAAATACTCGAGTGGATTGATAAACTGAAACTGAATATTCCGATTTTGCGCACTAAATTCCTCCAGTAAGTAGCGAGTTTCATTTTCTAAGCGTCTAAAATTGGAAGTGAAATCTCCTTCGAGATAAACGCGAACCAAGAGATTTTTATCGACTTGCTGTACAATATCTTTCGTGGGAGCAGAAAGGGAGTAGCGTTTGTTTTTGGTCAGGTCAAAGCGATTAAAATATTGTGAAGCTATCACATTGATCCCCACCAGCATCAGCAATAGAAACGCAAATCGCAGGAATGTTTTGTTGCCGGTTTTCATCGTGCGGAAGTTTTAAGATTCATTTTTGTCAGACTCAAAAATAAAATGATCAGGCTCAAAAAATAAATCACATCCCGGGTATCAATTACCCCGCGGCTGATACTCTCATAGTGAAAACTGATTCCGAGGTATTCCAAGGCATAGATATGAGAACCCAATAAATTAAAATCAGACAGGCCTTTAAAGGCAAAAAAACACAGAAAACACAACAGCACTGCGCTGATAAACCCAACAATTTGATTTTTAGAAAAGGTAGAAGCAAAAATCCCGATGGCCGTATAAACTGCACCGAGGAACACCAGCCCCAAATAGGATCCGAGCAATACACCGCTGTCAAAATTTCCGGGCGGATCCCCCAATTGGGAAATCGTCAATACATACAATAAACTGGGAACTATCGACAAAATAATAACGGCAAGGCATCCCAAATACTTCCCCAATACCAAATCCCATTTTTTTAGGGGTTTGGTCAAAAGCAATTCTAATGTCCCTTGTTTTCGCTCTTCAGAAAAGCTACGCATACACACAGCCGGAATCAGGAAAAGGAAAACCCAGGGAGAAAGCTGAAAAAAACCGGACAGGTTGGCAAAACCGTAGTTAAAGATATTGTATTGTCCCTGAAAAACCCATAAAAAGAGTCCGTTGATCAATAAAAACACGCCCATGACCAGATAGCCGATGATGCCCGAGAAAAAAGCATTGATTTCTTTAAAAAATATCGCACGCATAGCTGCTGTATTGTTGCTCTTTATTTGATGAACTCATTTTATTTAACCCCGTAAAATGAACACTTCTGCTTTTAAAATTTCCAAGGGGGTTACAAAGAACGCAAATATATTATTTTGCCGTGCCAAAGTTTTGTGAAACCTCAATTTTTCCGGGGTTTATTTTTTATGCTCGGTTTCATTGAAAATTCACTTTAATGGTATCCATGGGTTTTAGACCAAACAGGCTGGAAGCTCCACCAACAGTCTTCGGATTACTTTTGTAAATAGCAATTTCCAGATATCGGGCAGTATTAAAAATAGCAAGCTGCTTTCCGTCATCGCCGCGATGCTCTTTAGGCTCGTTAAAATCAATAACATCACTGTAGTTTTCAAGGATTTTATCAAACTTGAATCCGCGGGCAAAAATTTCAAAATCACGCCCTTTTCCTACGCTGTTAAAGAATTTTTTAGAAATATTAGAAACCACATTTCCATAATTATCCACATAAATCACACTGCCCATAATCTGATTACGCTCTTTATTGACCACGGGTTCTATAGCTTTGATAGGTTTGATTTCTGAAATTTCTTTACCAATCACCTCCAGTCTACCGCCTCTGGCAATATGTGCGGCAGTTTGTACAAACACATCCAAAACGGGAAAATTACTCGTCACCTTGTCATGAATATTAATCTCGACACACTTTGTAGGGTTTATCTCATTAGCAATCAACGAGATAATTCCATTATTGGCACAAATAAAATAATGTTCATCCAATTCAACGGCAATATGTCGGTTCTCGGGATTGAGTTCTGAATCTACTCCCAAAACATGAATACTGCCTTTGGGGAAAGTGTGGTATGCATTCTTGATGATATAAGCCGCTTCTCCAATATTAAAGGGAGAGACTTCATGAGAAATATCTATCACCTTAGCCGTTTCCAACTCACTGAAAATGGCCCCTTTCACCGCAGCTACAGAAGGGTCTTTCAAACCAAAGTCAGAAGTTAAGGTAATAATGGCCATGTGTGCTTATTAAGTTGTTTTTGAACGATAAACGTCGAATTTTGTTTAATTTTGCGAACAGGCAAAAATAATAATTGTCTTTTTAAATACTATAAAAATACAAGATGATTGAAATTGCTTCAGGGCTTTTAGAATCATTTTGCGAATTTAATCATTATCGTATAATAAAAACTATTCTCTTTTGAACGAAATCATTCTCGAACTCACCGCCATCAATCCTCGTGAATTTTTTGGTCAACACAATGCCAATATTAAGGTCCTTAAAAAACATTTTCCAACAATTAAAATTGTGGCCCGCGGACATCAGATCAAGGCTTATGGAAATGAATCTGAATTAAAAGCGCTCGAAAAACGCTTCAACATGCTGGTAGAGCACTTTAAAAAATTTAACAAGCTGGATGAAAATGCTTTGGAGCGAATTTTGACCAGCGAGAAAAAAGAAGATTATCAAACCACTCAAAAAAGTGGTGAAATTTTATTGCACGGTCTTCATGGCAGACTGATTAAAGCAGAAACCGTGAACCAACGCAAATTGGTTGAACAGAGTCGTAAAAAGGATATGGTTTTTGCCGTGGGACCGGCCGGAACAGGAAAAACCTATACCAGTGTGGCCCTGGCAGTTCGCGCCTTAAAAGAAAAGCGAGTCAAACGCATTGTTTTAACCCGCCCTGCAGTGGAAGCCGGAGAAAATCTCGGTTTTTTACCGGGAGATTTAAAAGAAAAACTCGACCCTTATATGCAGCCGCTATACGATGCCCTTTTCGATATGATTCCACATGAGCGGCTCGAAGATTTTATAGAAAAAGGGACTATTCAAATTGCTCCCCTGGCGTTTATGCGGGGAAGAACCTTGGACAATGCTTTTGTCATTTTGGACGAGGCGCAAAATACTTCTCACGCCCAAATGAAAATGTTTTTGACTCGTATGGGGAAAAACGCAAAATTTATCATCACCGGCGATCCCGGTCAAATCGATTTGCCGCGAAAAGTAAACTCAGGACTTAAGGAAGCCCTTCGCATCCTGAAAGATATCGACGGAATAGGAATGATTTATTTGGATGATAAAGATGTCATTCGTCACAAACTGGTCAAAAAAGTAATCAATGCTTTTAAAGAAGCCGATGCTCAACAAACTAAACTACAAGAAAAATGAACACATTACTCCAAACAAATTTTAAGCTTCCCGGTCAAGAGAAGGTCTATCACGGCAAGGTTCGCGATGTTTACCACCTAAAAGACCAACGGCTGGCCATTGTTGCCACCGATCGGTTGAGTGCTTTCGATGTAGTAATGCCCAAAGGCATCCCCTACAAAGGCCAGATCCTCAACCAAATAGCCACCAAAATGCTGCGAGATACCGCCGATCTTGTGCCCAATTGGCTGGAAGCCACGCCCGATCCTAATGTTGCTGTGGGACAGGCTTGTCAACCCTTTAAAGTAGAAATGGTCATTCGTGGGTATTTGGCCGGCCATGCCTGGCGAGAATACCGCGACGGCAAACGCAGCCTTTGTGGCGTGGCGCTACCAGAGGGATTAAAAGAAAACGACAAACTCCCCCAGCCCATTATCACCCCCTCTACCAAAGCCGATCAAGGAGGACACGACGAGGACATTTCAAAAGAAGAAATCTTAAGGAAAGGACTGGTATCAAAAGCTGATTATGAACGCTTGGAAGACTATACCCAAAAATTATTCCGACGAGGAACCGAAATGGCCGCGCAACAAGGCCTGATTTTAGTGGATACAAAATATGAATTTGGCACAAACCCGGCCGGAGAAATTCTCCTAATCGACGAAATACACACCCCGGATTCTTCTCGTTATTTTTATGCCGACGGCTATGAAACACGCCAGAAAAAGGGAGAAAAGCAAAAGCAGCTCTCCAAAGAATTTGTCAGACAATGGTTGATTTCAAACGGTTTTCAAGGACAAGCCAAACAGGAAGTGCCCGAAATGAGTGACGCCTATATCAATAGTGTTTCTGAACGATATATTGAATTGTATGAAAATATTACCGGAGAAGAATTCAAGAAAGCTGAAATTGAGAATATTGAAAATCGAATTGAGACTGCACTCGAAACTTTTTTAAGTCAATAGGCAACATCAATTTTTTTTCTATTTTTACAAACCTTAAATCTCCGAGACTCATCTCTTCATTTGAGGGATTTAGAAATCATTTTAGGATTTTGCTGTTTTCCATAGCAGGGAAATCAAAATAAAGCAACCTACAAAACCCCATTTATGGCGACAGACCAAGACGAACAGAAGACTGAAAAAGAAAAATCAGGAAAGAAGAAAATGGCCATGCACACCAAAATCCTTCTAGGATTACTCTTGGGTGCAGTAGCCGGAATCTTATCCAGCCTTCTCTTTGGTGCCGAAAATGAAAAATTAAACTGGGTTATTGAAAATATCACCCAACCCCTTGGCAACCTATGGCTTCGCTTGCTGTTGATGATTGTGGTTCCGCTCGTGTTTTCGGCTTTGATATTGGGAATTGCCGGTTTGGGCAACATCAAAAAATTGGGGCGTGTAGGGCTAAAAACATTAGTTTACACTCTAATAATTTCGGCCATCTCTGTGGTCATCGGCCTGAGCATGGTAAACTTGATCAGTCCGGGCACCCGTATTGATGCCGATACTGCCGCCAATTTGGAGGCAAAATATGGCATGGCGGCTACCGAACAAGTGGGAACCGCCGAAGCCCATAAAGCCAAAATGGAGGAAGACCCCGTTCCGGTCATCACCCAAATTGTGGAAAAATTGATTCCGGAAAACCCCATCGAATCCATGACGGGCACTCCAAAGCTACTGCACATCATGTTTTTTGCGCTTATCTTGGGCATGGCCGCCACCATGATCCCCAAGGATACCGCCAAACCATTTATCGGCTTTTTTGATGCGCTTTTTGAAATATCGGTGAAAATTATCAATGCCATTATGTGGCTGGCTCCTTATGCAGTTTGCCTACTGGTTTTCAGCAGTATCGCCGCATTTGGCCTGGAACTGCTCGTAGCGCTACTGTGGTTTATTTTAGTGGTGTTGGGCGGTTTGTTTATTCATGCAATTGTGGTGTATTCTGCTTCAGTATATTACCTTTCTGCGCTCTCTCCCAAGGCATTTTTCAGCATGGTTAAAACCACAGCGATTACAGCTTTTTCGACCTCCTCCTCCAATGCTACCTTGCCTACCGCTCTCAAAGATTCCCAGGAGAATATTGGTGTGCCGGAGGAAATTAACTCCTTTGTATTGACCATTGGCGCTACTGCCAATCAAAATGGAACGGCACTATATGAAGGCGTGACCATTATATTTTTGGCACAATTGGCCGGAGTTGACCTGAGTATAGGTACCCAAATTGGCGTTGCTTATTTAGCCATTCTTGGTGGAATTGGTACCGCCGGCGTGCCCGGAGGCTCCATCCCTTACATTATTGTGGTTTTGGCCAGCCTGGGCGTAGAACCGGGTTTAATTGCCATTATCCTTGGGGTAGATCGCATTTTAGACATGTGTAGAACAACCATCAACGTAATTGGAGATATCACGGCAGCCACTTTTGTAGCCCGATCAGAAGGGTATCATCTCAACGGAGAATTGCGCCCACTTCAATCTTCCAAAAAATAAAAAAACATGGATTGGATTCAATTTTTAATAGATTTTATTCTGCATATCGACGACCACTTGCTGCTGTTGGTACAAACCTACGGCGCTTGGACTTATGCCATTTTGTTCTTAATCATCTTTGCAGAAACCGGTTTTGTGGTCACCCCTTTTTTGCCCGGGGATTCTCTGCTATTTGCTGCAGGAGCCTTGGCAGCCACCGGCGCTTTAGATCCTTTCTTACTGGCCGGACTCCTCTTTGTGGCAGCAGTTTTGGGAGATACCGTCAACTATGCAATGGGATCTTATTTCGGCATCAAAGTATTTAAAGAAGATGCCAAAATATTTAAGATGGAGTATTTGCACAAAACTGAAAAATTCTTTGAAAAGTATGGAGGAAAAACAATTGTGTTGGCTCGGTTTGTTCCTATTGTGCGTACTTACGCTCCTTTTGTGGCCGGAACATCGAGTATGCACTATTCCAAATTTATTTTCTACAACCTGTTTGGGGGCGCCTTGTGGGTATTCTTATTTATCACCGTAGGCTACCTCTTTGGCAATATTCCGGTTGTTAAAAATAATTTCAGCCTTACGGTATTGGGCATCATCTTTCTTTCCCTTATCCCTATTGTGGTGGAGTATTTTAAAAACAAACGCAAGAAAAGAACGGCTAATTAAAACCCAGTTGGACCTATAATACCAAATTCCAAGAGCGACCCGTGGGTGGATGCGCTCAGGATTTGGCGTTGTTTTTTATACATGCTGATTTTTGCTGATTCTTTATCTGCGTCACATGCTCGTTCATCTTTGTCATCAGCATTCCTTTTCGGAGGGAAAAACCTATACGGCCGAAACTTCCGTTAGTTTAAAACGCAAACTCGGCCAAAAACCCCTTAGCCTTATCGATTTCGTCAGCCATGATTTTATCTTGTTTGACCAAAGGAACAACTGCTCGGAATTGGGTAACCAAATCCATCACAAAATCTGAGGATTTGACGGGTTCTCTATAATGAAGTGCCTGAGAAGCATTAAACAGTTCGATAGCGAGAATAGTTTCCAAGTTATCCACCACTTTTATCAATTTAGTGGCCGAATTGGCCCCCATACTCACATGATCTTCTTGGCCATTTGAAGAAACAATAGAGTCTATACTTGCCGGCGTACACCATTGTTTATTTTGACTGACAATGCTGGCAGCCGTGTATTGCGGAATCATGAATCCATTGTTCAGCCCCGGGTCTTCCACCAAAAATTCAGGTAACCCCCGCAATCCTGAAACCAACTGATAAGTACGCCGTTCTGAAATGTTACCGAGTTCGGCCAAAGCGATGGCCAGGTAATCCATACTTAAGGCCAAAGGCTGTCCGTGAAAGTTGCCTCCCGAAATAATTTTATCAGCCTCAGGAAAGATATTGGGGTTATCGGTAACGCCGTTAATTTCTGTCTTAACGGTGTGATGAACAAAGCTTATCGTGTCTTTTGAAGCCCCGTGAACTTGCGGAACACAACGAAAAGAATAAGGATCTTGCACATGTTTCTTCTCCCCTTTCATCAAGGGACTGTCTGCCAAAAATTGGCGTATATTCTCGGCGGTTTTTTTCTGTCCTTTATGCGGTCGAACTTGGTGCACCAAAGGATCAAAGGGCGACATATTACAATCAAAAGCATCCATGGAAACGGCACTAATCGCATCGGCCAGGTAAGACAGTTTAAAAGACTTGATTAAGGCATAAACCGCGTGGGCGCTCATAAACTGTGTTCCGTTTAACAGTGCCAGCCCTTCTTTGCTTCGCAATTGCAGCGGCTCCCAATTCATCTTTTTCAAAACTTCGGCAGCCGGACTTATTTCTCCTTCATAATAAACCTCTCCTTTTCCCAACAAAGGCAGGGCAAGATGAGCCAGAGGTGCTAAGTCACCCGAAGCGCCCAAGGATCCTTGTTCATAAACCACCGGTAATACGTCTTGGTTAAAGAACGCTACCAAACGCTGTACTACGCCTTTTGTGATTCCTGAGTGTCCATAGCTCAGCGACTGAATCTTGAGCAACAACATTAATTTTACAATTTTGGGATCCACTTTTTCTCCGGTGCCACAAGCGTGAGACATGACCAAGTTTTCTTGAAGACTGGTCAGTTTTTCCCTGGATATTTTTACATTACACAACGAACCAAATCCGGTATTAATCCCATAAAAAGGAGTGTCCGAATTTTGAAGTTTATCATCGAGATAATCGCGGGATTTTTGAATATTTGCTTGAGCTTCGTCACTTAAAGCCAATTTGACATCCCCTTCTAAGATTTCTTGAATCTTTTTGATTTCGAGGGTTTTACTACTAATGTAATGTGTATTCTCCATAAACAAATAAAGCTATTGCGTTCTATAAAAGAAATAATCAGATTAAAGGCTCTTGCGAGACTTCCTCCCAAAAGCAATGCGAATATACAATAATCCTACCAAGAAAGGCGAAAAATCACTCCCGAAAAAAATGCTTTGACCGCTTCTAAAATTTGTGTAAATTAGCCACAGACAACCACGATATACTATCATGAAAAAAGTTTTACGCCTATTTTTAATTATTCTCCTCTTGGGAATCATCGTGATTCAGTTTTTCCCGACCATGAAAAACAAAAGCGATATGGTGCCCGCAACAGACTTAATGCAATCTCATGAAGTGCCTTCACAAGTAGCCACTTTGCTTCACAATGCCTGTTATGACTGCCATAGCAACAACACCAATTATCCGTGGTACAATCATATTCAACCCCTTTCTTGGTTTCTTGAGGGACACATTAAAGAGGGAAAAAAACATTTAAACTTCAGTAAATTTGCCAATTACAGTCAGCAAAAGCAAAAAGAAAAACTGGAACATCTTGTCAAGTTGGTCAACGAAGATAAAATGCCGCTGACCTCTTATAAAATCCTTCACGCCGAAGCCCGTTTAACCGATGCCGAACGCCAAAGGATTGTAGACTGGGCCGAAGAAATGTTGAAAGATTATAGATAATTCTATGCACTTGGCACCCCCTCCCTTTTCAAACACCGAGACTAAGAACAGCATAAAAAAAATTGCGCTCATTTTTATGCTATTCACCCTTTATACAACAACACAGGCACAAACGAAAATTATACATCTCCTCAGCAAAGAAACTAAAACTCCCATACCCAATGCCTATATCTTTAATCGACAAAAATCAAAAGGAACGGTCTCCAATTTGGAAGGAAAGGTAATCTTGAGCAAAACGATGAAAGACAGCTTGACCCTCAGCCATCTCAGCTATATAAGCAAAAAAATATTTCCCCCTTCCCTTTCTCCCCACGATACTGTTTATCTTGAGCGAAAAGTAAACAGCCTCCAAAAAGTGGTTATTACAGATTTTGACTTTGCCGCTCATCTAAAAAACGTACGGGATAACTATAAGAAGTTTTATTATACCCGACCCAAAAACTATCACTGCACTTTAAAATCCATCCTGAGAATAGATCAGGAGCTGGCTCGCTTATCTCAGGTCCAATTGCTGTGGTGGGACCGAAGTTATAAGTATCATTTCAAACTACATCCGGTTGAAAATGGACAAATCAAACTCAAAGCCATAGACTATTCCAAAATAATAACAGACAACCGGCTTATCGGCAACTGGATTTTTTCTAAGAACAGTACCTTTTTAAAGCAGGCGCATCTCAACAATATCTTGACCGTCCTCTGGCGCAATCGGCAACATTTAAAGATTAAAGATGTTGAACGACATGCAGATTTTACCAAAATTTTATTTGAAGGACCACTCCGGTATAAAGATCGAGTTCTGGGATACCTTAAAAGCGCTTACCTCCTTTTTGCCCATCCCTCGGGAGCCATTATCAAACTCAATCTCAACATCGCTCAACAACAACGCAAAAAGGGATTGTATCGTGGAAATAAAAGCTATTTTTTGATTACAACCCAACGAAACCTCAGTTTGCAGTTGTCCAAAAACATTAAAGACAAATATGCTTTAACTTCCTATATCGTTAAAAACACAGGCACTTTGGCTTATCAAGGCACGGTTAAAAATATACAGTTTGAGAAAAAATTGTTTGTTACCCGTGTTTCCAAAGGCAAAAGAATTCCTTTTAACCAACGCATCAGATTACGACTGCCGTTTTTCTACAACCTGCCCTCACAAAAAAAAGCTACTCCCCGTATCCCACTGACTACTGAAGAACGAGCTTTTATAAGGAAATAACGCAAATAATATGTGGCATTTGAAAAAGACCGGTTTCGCAAGTATTTTATACCGTATTCCAAGAGCAGCCGCGGGTTGCTAACATAAAAAGGATAACTCACAACAACCGGACTTTAGAGCCAATGAAAATGAGTGGGGAATTCAAAATGACTAAAACCCTGAAAATCAGCTAAATATTTTTTTTAGTTATATGAAAATGACAATTAACACAGACCAGCTTCAGCCCTGTCTGTGCAGGTAGGTTCCGGCTTTGCTGCAAAGATAGGGGACCAATATTCGGATAAAAAAATCATTTCCA
The DNA here is from genome assembly GCA_964586655.1 of uncultured Flavobacteriaceae bacterium. Lineage (GTDB taxonomy): Bacteria > Bacteroidota > Bacteroidia > Flavobacteriales > Flavobacteriaceae > JAJYSO01. Next base: position 84,478 of record CAZPGY010000007.1, on the reverse strand, counting down.
TATTATTCAACAACGCCAATTTAAAATTGCAATTGGTTTTGCATACCTTTGTCTATACCAAATTTATTATCCCGTGATGAAAACCGAGCTCTACATCAAAAACATGGTTTGTGACCGCTGCAAAACAACGGTGGAACGCCTATTGAGGAAACACGGAGCCAAAATCATAGCCGTGCAACTGGGCAAAGTAGCTTTCGAAGCTCCTGAAGAATTTGAACTCGAACTATTTGATCGGGAATTGACCGCCAACGGCTTCGAATTGATTAAAAACCCGGAGGTCAAACTGGTAGAGGATCTTAAAATCAGCTTATTGGAACTTCTCAACCAATCGAATCCGGATAAGAACCTCTCCGTTTATCTCTCTAAAAGATTGGGTAAGGAATATTCCGGGATGAGCAAGATTTTTAAAAAGATAGAAGGCTACACCCTCGAAAAATATTTTATCCGGCTCAAAATTGAAAAAGCCAAAGAGCTGATCCAAATGCAGGAGCTTTCCTTTTCTGAAATTGCCTACCAACTGGGCTACAGCTCCATTAGCCACCTATCGGGCCAATTCAAATCCCTCACCGGCATGACCATGAGCGATTACCAAAAAAACCGAGACTGGGATCGCTCACCGCTGGACAGAATTCTATAAACCTTTCCCCGAATTCTTAAAATCCAAGGCCAGCGTTTCCCCTAACTTTGTCAGAAAACACATCTATTAGATTTTTTGTCATGAAACATACTTATCACATTACCGGGATGGGCTGCGCAGGCTGTAAAAAACATGTAGAAAAACTCCTGTCGGATATGGAGCACATCACCCGGGCCAGCGTCAATTTAGCGGAGGAAACAGCGGAAGTGGAAATGGATCAACACTTGTCTATGGAAACTTTGCAAAAAGCCTTTCAAAAAGACGGCGGCGGCTATGGCATTGAAACTTTAGACGCTGTCAAAAAGAAGCCTAAAAAATCTGATCAACCCACTCAGAAAAAACAACCCAAAGCTGCCGGCACCTACTATTGCCCCATGCAATGTGAAGGCGACAAAACCTATGACAAACCCGGAGATTGCCCGGTTTGCGGAATGGATTTGGTAGCCGCGCCGACTTCTCATTCCGTTACAAGTGAAAAAACAAAGTATGCCTGCCCCATGCAATGTGAAGGTGACAAGACCTATGACGAACCCGGCGATTGTCCGGTCTGCGGGATGGATTTGGTGCCCCTTGCAACAAGCGCAGAAGATGCGGAGGAGGAAAACACGACTTATGTCAAACTTTTGAGGAAATTTAAAATTGCGGTGGCCTTCACCTTCCCGATTTTCCTCATCGCCATGTCGGATATGATTCCCAATAATCCTTTATACAATTTATGGGGGGAAGAATGGCTGCTGAGCGAAGCCCAAGTATGGAATTGGGTGCAATTTGCACTCTCCCTGCCCGTGGTTTTTTATGCGACGTGGATGTTCTTTGAGCGCGCGTGGAAATCCATTACAACCTGGAACTTGAACATGTTTACACTGATTGGAATCGGTGCGGGAGCCGCTTGGCTGTTCAGTGTTTTTGCCCTGTTTGTGCCCGGCTTTTTCCCGGAACAGTTTAAAACCGAAATGGGAACGGTGCATGTGTATTTTGAGGCGGCTACGGTGATTTTGACCCTCGTGCTTTTGGGGCAAGTCATGGAAGCCCGAGCACACGGGAAAACCAACTCCGCCATCAAAGAACTGTTGAAGTTGGCCCCCAATCAAGCGACAAAAGTCGTTGATGGACAAGAAAAGGTAGTCGCCATCGATGATATTCAGCAAGGAGACGTACTGCGTGTCAAACCCGGAGAAAAAATTCCGGTGGACGGGAAAATTGAAGAAGGAGAGACTCATATTGATGAATCCATGATTACCGGCGAGCCCATTCCGGTGGACAAAAATCAGGGGGATGCCGTCAGCGCCGGGACCATAAATGGAAACAAAACCTTTACGATGACCGCAGAAAAAGTGGGCGGTGAAACTTTGTTGTCGCAAATCATCGAGATGGTGAATTCTGCCAGTCGGTCGCGGGCACCCATTCAAAATTTAGCCGACAAGATTTCCGCTTGGTTCGTTCCGATTGTGGTTGGAATATCCGTATTGACTTTTCCGGTGTGGGCATTATTTGGACCCGATCCTGCTTTGACTTTCGCTTTTGTCAATGCCGTGGCCGTGTTGATCATTGCTTGTCCCTGTGCTCTGGGATTGGCAACCCCCATGTCCGTGATGGTCGGCGTGGGGAAAGGCGCCAAAAACGGGGTGCTCATCAAAAATGCAGAGGCCTTAGAAAACTTTAATAAAACCGATGTGGTGGTCGTGGACAAAACCGGAACCCTCACGGAAGGAAAACCTTCAGTAGAAAAAGTGATTGGAGCAGAAAATTATTCTGAGGAAGAGATTGCCACAAAAATTGCCGCCTTAAACCAACACAGCGAGCACCCGCTTGCAAAAGCGACTTTGGAATATGCTTCTCAAAACCTGAACCTGTCGGAAATGCCGACTGTCTCCAACTTTGAGGCCATTACCGGAAAAGGAGTAAAAGGAAAGCAAGACGGAAAATTATGGGCTTTGGGGAATGAAAAACTGATGGAAGCAGTGGAAGCTAAAATTCCTGCCGACTTGGAAAAGCAAGCCGCCCAGGAGCGAAAACAAGGAAAAACGGTTTCTTATTTATCCGAAGGGAAAAAAGTCATCGGATTTGTGGTGATTTCCGATAAAATCAAGAAAACGAGTAAGGCTGCCATTCAAAAACTACAAGCCGAAGGTATTGAAGTGATGATGTTTACGGGAGATAATCCCGATACCGCACAAGCGGTAAGCAATAGTCTGGGATTGGATGGGTTTAAAGCCCAAATGCTGCCCGAGGACAAGCAAACTGCGGTTAAAGAATTGCAAGCTCAAGGAAAAAAAGTAGCCATGGCCGGCGATGGTATCAATGACGCTCCGGCTTTGGCGCAAGCCGACATCGGAATTGCCATGGGCACGGGAACCGATGTGGCCATAGAGAGTGCAGAAATCACCTTGGTCAAAGGGGATCTCCAAGGCATTGTAAAAGCCTATCACTTAAGCCATAAAACCATGAGAAACATCAAGCAAAACCTGTTTTTTGCTTTGGGCTACAACACCTTGGGAGTTCCCATTGCCGCCGGAATACTATTCCCGGTTTTTGGACTCCTGCTCTCCCCGATGATTGCGGCTTTGGCCATGAGTTTTAGCTCGGTTTCCGTGATTTCCAATTCCTTGCGGTTGAGGGGGGTAAAACTTTAATTTTGTGGGTTGTAAAGATTAAATAAATCGCAGTTAAAGATCGGGTTTTATGATTATTTGTGTATTATTGAGGTCATTTAAACTTTTAGGATTGAAGCGAAAAATAGAGATTTTTGTCCCAGATGAAGTCTTTTTTGCACTGCATAGCCGTAGCTATGGAGTAAGGAAAAGGCAAAATATGGGGCAATCCCGAAACTTCGGGATGCAGTCAATAATAGAAAGTTTAAATGAGCTCATTGTTTAATGATATGTTATACGGCCTGAGCTAATTTAAATTTCAATTTTTTTCAAGTTATTACGGAAGTGATTTTTAAGCTAAAAATGATTAAACTAAAATATGGAAAATAAAAAAAAGACAAAACAAAATAACTGGAAGTTCGCAGTTGGGATAGCCATAGGAATAATCATCTATAGGGTTTTCGTTGATTATATATGGCCCATGATTGCTCAATAATTTGTGAGTAAACTCAAAAACTCATAAGATAAATTTTCTAAAGTTTTCTCGCGTAATGACCTGCACGCTTGTATCATAAGTACGAAAAAATGTTTTCGGGATTTTCACTTTTGCTTTGGGATTCCATTTTATCTCATACCCCAATACCTGTCCGGCAGTTTCTTCTACATAATCGATTTCCTGCTGTTTGACGGTTCGCCAAAAATAAGATTTGGACAGGGAACTGTTGTATGCCAGGTTCTTTAGCCTTTCGGCAATAACAAAATTTTTCCATAGAATTCCTTTATCTTGACGGAGTTCCAGTGGATTTAGGTTGCCAATAACCATATTTCTCACCCCGGTATCGTAGAAATATATTTTTTGATTGGTTTTAATCTCATTTCTCAAATTTTTGCTGAAGCTGGGCAGTTTGAAAATGACATAAGATTGACACAATAAATCAATATAACCGGAGACCGTTTTTTTATCAACACCCAACAATTGAGACAATTCATTATAACGTACTTCGCTTCCAATCTGATAAGCCAAGGCACTTAATAGTTTTTCTAATACTTCCGGTTTACGAATACCGCCATAGCTCAAGATATCTTTATAGAGGTAGCTCTCGGCAAGTTGCTTTAAAATATCCTTTTCATCCCCAGATATACCCTTTTTTAAGGATCGTAATCCCCAAACATACCCATTTATGGTTTACACGGCAAAACCGGTCATTGGTTTCAGTGTCGATTTTGAAAAATATAAAAAAGAACGTGAATCCGCTTTTGGAAATATCAAAGCCCGGATGCCGTGTAAAATCATCAAAACCCAAGCGGCATTTTTCCCGTATTTATACCAATTATACATACAAAATAGCCCAATATTTTGATATAAATAAAAATCCCGACCAAAATTGATCGGGATTCTGAATTTGAAGCTGGCCCACTAGGGCTCGAACCTAGACTCTTCTGGACCAAAACCAGATGTGTTAGCCATTACACCATGGGCCATTCAATAAATTCGGCTGCAAATTTAATACAATCTTTCATTCTGACAAACTTTTTACGAAAAATTGAAAAAATTTTTTTGAAACTCTGACATTCAAGTTTTATGCTTAAATTCGCCCTCATCGATTTAAACCAAAAACATGAAAGAATTCAATTTTAACCGTTGGAATAAAATACTGGGCTGGGTTGTATTTGCCATCGCCTTGTTTGTCTATGGCAGTACTGTAGAACCCACCGCAAGTTTTTGGGACCCCGGAGAATTTATCTCCGTATCGACAAAACTACAAGTAGGTCACCCTCCCGGTGCACCCCTCTTCCAAATGATTGGTGCTTTTGTTTCTATTTTTGCTTCAGATAGTGCCCATATCGCACTGATGATTAATTTGGTTTCGGCCCTTTCCAGTGCTTTTGTAATTCTCTTTATGTTTTGGTCGCTAAGCCTGTTGATTCGGAAGGTATCAGGCCCGGCAGACACCTTAAATACCGGCGCTAAAATGGCTGTACTCGGCAGTGCCTTGATCGGTTCTTTAGCCTTTACTTTTACTGATAGCTTTTGGTTTAACGCAGTAGAAGCCGAGGTTTATGCCATGGCCATGTTCTTTATGGCCGCCATGTTTTACGTGGGCTTGTTGTGGGAACGTGATATGTTTAAACCTCGAGGAAATCGATGGCTTATCCTATTGGCTTTTCTGGTTGGATTAACCTTTGGTGTCCATTTCTTAGCCCTACTGGTTATTCCCGCTATTGGCTATTTATATTACTTTAAACACACCGAAAAAATTACCGTAAAGAATTTTATCCTGGCCAGCATTGTGGTCGTGGGCATTCTGTTGTTTATTTTTATGTTCCTGCTCCCCTATGCGCTTTCTTTCTTTGGATATCTGGAAATATTCTTTATCAATTCCATTGGCCTCCCTTTTGGTTCCGGATCCATTATTGCCGCCCTTATTCTGATTGCTGCCATTTATTTTGGCCTTCGGTACACCCGAAAAAAAGGATACATCCATTTTAATACTATCATTCTCAGCGTCCTGTTTATCTTTATTGGTTTTTCCTGCTGGCTGATGTTGCCCATCCGCGCCAATGCCGGTACCATAATCAATGAAAATGATCCCAACAACGCTCGGGCATTATTGGCTTATTACAATCGCGAACAATATCCGCATCACCCTTTATTTAACGGAACCCTGTTCACTTATATTTATGCGGGTTTAGATGAAGAAAACCCCTATGTTGACGGCAAACCCAAATATGTACAAAACCACGAAACAGGGCGATACGAAATTGTCAACAACCCTAAAAATGCCAAACAAAATGCACCAGACGATCAAAAGGCATTTTTATCACGGTTGTGGAGCACCAAAACTTCGCATATCATTAATTATATGGATATGACCGAAGCGGTGGAGTTTCACCTAAAACCGGAAGACAGTGGCAACGAACAGCTGCGAAGGCTCGTGCAGCAAGTAAAGAAAGGCTACGCACAAGGGAAAATTGACAATTCCGGTTTGGCTCAATTTTTTGATCAATACGGCAGTCACCTGATTATTAAAAAGCCTACGCTGGGTGCCAATCTGGAATTTATGTTCAATTACCAATTTATGTACATGTATTTCCGCTACTTTATGTGGAATTTTGTCGGGCGACAAGATGATACCCAAGGGCGATACACCAATGAACATGGAAATTGGATGAGCGGAATTACCCCTATCGACAGTTTTTTCTTTGGCTCGCAAAAACACCTGCCCGATTTGGTCAAAAATGATGCCGCGAGAAACACCTATTATTTCTTACCGCTTATTTTGGGATTGATTGGTTTGTTCTTTCAGTTTGATAAAGACAAACGCAACTTTTGGGTCATCATGGTATTATTTCTGTTTACCGGGCTAATTTTAACTTTCTATCTCAATGAACGACCATTCGAACCCCGAGAAAGGGATTATGCAAGGGTTGGCTCTTTTTATGCTTTTTCTATATGGATAGGCTTTGGCGTTTATGCATTATATGACAAGCTAAAAAAATACCTCAAGCCCAACATCTTGGCACCCGCGCTGACCTTGATATGCCTTTTAGCGGTTCCGGCGCTGATGGCGCAACAAAATTGGGATGATCACGACCGATCAGGCAAGCGCACCGCCACGGCATTAGCCAAGAATTATTTGAATTCAGTGGGTACAAACGGCATTTTATTCACCGTGGGCGACAACGATACGTTCCCCTTGTGGTATGCTCAAGAAGTAGAAGGCGTGCGTACCGATGTCAAAGTTATCAATACCAGTTTGTTTGCCACCGCTTGGTATATCGACCAAATGAAACGGGAAACCTATAAAAGCCCCCCTTTGGAAACCACCTTAACACACGATAATTATACCTATGGCACCAACGATGTGGTTCTGTATCGTCGCGATCCTCGTGTGCCGGATACCATGTTATTGGCCAATTGGTTAAAATATATCAAGAGTGACAACCCGTCTACCAAAGTCAAATTGTCAAATGGGCATCAAATAAACACCTTCCCCACCAAAAACATTAAAATTAAAGTCAATATAGAAAATGCCATTCAAAGCGGCATCGTGAAGGAAGACGATCGGGATAAGGTCCTTCCCTACATTCACCTTCATATTGGTACCAATCAAATTACCAAAAATATTTTGCTGATGTTGGATGTAGTGGCCAATCTCGACTGGACGCGTCCGGTTTACTTTTCCGGAGGCAGCAATGACGCCGCTCAATACCTGTGGATGCGCGATTACCTCGAGGTCTCCGGGCTTACTTATGAATTGGTCCCCATAAAAACCGAAGCACATGGCTATGGTACCTTAGGGCGTATCGACCCCCAAGAGCTCTATAAGCAGGTGATGGACTGGCACTGGGGCAACAGTGGTGATCCCGATATGTATTATGACCCCGAAACCCGTAGACAATCCATTTCCTATCGCTCAAAAATGGCTCGACTGGTTCAAGAACTCATTGCAATAAATGCCTATGACAAAGCCAAAAACGTACTTGATTTGGCCATGGAAAAATTGCCTATTGATAAAATGGGGTACTACACCTTGGTGTATCCATTTATTGCAGATTATTATAAGATCGGAGAAACCCAAAGGGCCCGAGAAATATGGAATCACCTGGCCGGCATTTATCAACAACAAATCGATTATTACAGCTATCTCCCGCCGGGAGATCGTAAAATGATGAGCAATCGCGTGCAAGAAACCATTGCACATTACAGACGACTGCTCAGGATTGTAAAAACCAACGACACCGAAGAATACATTAAAAAGAAAACGGAGGAGTTTAAAGCTTATCTCAACAAAATCAATGTTACCATTCAATAAACAACGAGCTTAAACTCAACCGTTATGGAGAAATACACCGCCTCAAAAAGTTGGGGCGGTTTTTTTATGTAAAATATCCTCCGCATCATACTGCCTCACTTTTTCATATCCATTTGATTTATGAACTGGCCTGAAGATTTATAGCCCGAAAAATTCACTGCAAATTGAGGGATCATTAAATAGTCATTCCTCAACAAGTCTGTATACCCCTTCAAGTTCAAGAATTTTAAAACCTTTGAAGGGGTATTCGTAGACAAATATTTTATACCAAAGTGATTTATTAATTGCGCTAATATTTCGTGATGAAAATTTCAAAGGTCAAGGCAAAAAGCACAGTCATAGCCAAAGCTACGACGTCCCGCACGTGCGGGATTAACGCAGAGATTTGGAATTTTCATAGAAAGATTGGACTAATTAATTTATCATTTTGGTATTAGCTCAAATTTGGGCTATGGAGCATTCCTATTGCTTGTATTTTTCGGGATAAGTCATTTTTGCTATCACTTTATGAAGGTTCCTTTTTATTTTCCTCCACTTCCTTTTGCAAATCGAGTTGACGCAATTGTGGGAACCCAAATCCGGAAGCAACCACGGTAATCACGGTCATTGCGCCCCCAAAAACAACCGCTGTAACCGTTCCCATCCATTTGGCGGTCAGTCCACTTTCAAAAGCGCCGAGCTCATTAGAAGAACCCACAAAAATTGCATTGACGGAAGACACCCGACCGCGCATCGCATCCGGGGTTTTAAGCTGTAGGATTGTTTGTCTGATAATCATGGAAATGCCATCTACAGCGCCACTGAAAAACAGGGCTATCACCGAGATCCAAAACCAAGTAGAAAGGCCAAAAACAATGGTTGCCACGCCAAACCCCAATACGGAGAGCAATAATTTCATCCCCGCTTTTCGGTTTAAAGGAAAGTAAGCCGACAAAACCATGGTCAAGAAAGCGCCCACAGCCGGTGCTGCGCGCAAAACGCCAAAGCCTTCAGAACCTACCTGCAGGATATCCTGTGCAAAAATAGGCAACAAAGCCACGGCTCCACCAAACAGTACCGCAATCATATCTAAAGTGATGGCTCCTAAAATAACTTTGGTACTAAAAACAAATTTGACTCCTTTTTTCAAACTTTTAAAAACCGGTTCTCCAAGATTGGGATTGAGGATGGGCTTTTTATCAATGGGAATCAACCCTATCAGCGCGAGCAGCGCCATTCCAAAAATAATGCACAGCGACCAATGTACCCCTATCCAGTGTATGGCCAAGCCACCAAAGGCAGGACCGAGTACCCGTGCCATTTGCCGAGTGGTACTATTCCAGGTAATGGCATTGGGGTAGGTTTTTTTAGGCACTACCAATGCGAGCATCGAGAACATGGTGGGGCCGGTAAATGCCCTGACAAACCCGCCTAAAAACACTAAGAAATACACCCCGTATAAAACCCAGTCCTTATTCCAGTCGCTTGTTATCAGCGGCCAAGTGAGCAAAAACAAACCCAAGCTGATTACGGTGAACCCCAAGATACATTGGGTCAAAAGCCCCTTTTTTTCAACCTGATCTACCACGTGCCCGGCAAAGAGCGCCATAGAAACCGCCGGCACCACTTCCATCAAACCGATAAGCCCAAGCGATAAAGGATTTTTGGTAAGGCTGTACACCTCCCATTCAATCACCACAAATTGCATCGTCCAGGCAAAAGTAACGGCAAAACGCACCCACATATACAGGTTAAATTCCTTGAATTTCAAGGCTTCGTATGGATTGTTTTTTTTCATGGACACTTACTCGGCAGGGTTCTTATCGGGCTTATCTTATCTCACCCAAGTGTTATTGGACAAATCGGCATCTATAAAAATCCCGCCATACAGGCTGATGGATTTAATTTTACCGATATTGTGGAGCTTCAGCTGATATACTTTCTTGTCCGTTTTCCAAATTCCGGGGCCTTGATGAAAGGTTTTAACCCGGCCATCGGTCAATTTTACTTTGACGTCAAAAGGAGCCGGAAAACCGCCGATATTTCGAATCTCCACCCCTACTTCTCCACCGTGAATCTGCACCTTTTCGATTCCGAAATCAATATAATTGTGACTAAAAAACCAGCGTTCCCAAAACCAGTTCAAGTTTTTACCGGACAGGTCGTTAAAAGAATAGAAAAAATCCCAAGGAGTTGGGTGTTTCCCTTTCCACCGATTCATATAGCCGTGAAGTACTTCCAGAAACTTTTGAGGACCGAGTAAATCTCGCAGCGCCAAATATCCGAGGGAAGCTTTTTCATATTCGTTGTTTTTCATCGGCTCAACACTCAGCATATTGCTCGGCACAATAATGGGAATCTCTGCCGCAAAAGACCGATCGTTAATCCAAGACTTGACCCTAAAATTTCGATAGAAATCAATTGCTTTTTTACGCCCCAAATCTTCAATTCCAATCAAGTATTCAAAGGTAGTTGCCCAACCTTCGTCCATAAATCCGAATCGGGTTTGGTTGGTGCCCATAAAAAAGGGAAAATAAGTATGCGCTATTTCATGTTCGGCTACAAATCGAGCAAAAATAGGATTATCAGGATGGGAATTGTCATTGGCCATCATGGGATACTCCATACCGGCATACCCGCGCACCACGGTCATTTTAGGATAGGGATAAGGCATACCGGGCATTTCTTCAGAAAACCATTGGATAGCGTGCTTGGTATATTGAACCATCTTTTCAAAATCTGTTGCTGCCGGATTGTAAGCCGCCTGAACGCTGATTCGGCGTCCATCGTCAAGCTCGACACTGCTCGCATCCCATTTGTATTCATTACTCACTGCCAAGGCCACATCGGTAATGTTTTGGGCTTTGAAAATCCAAGTATTATTTTTTTGCTTGGTAATTTCTTTATTCAAATCGGCTTCCGTAATGATGTGAACAAGCGCATCGCCGGTTTTTGATTTTTTATACAATTGAGCATAATGAGGTTTGAGTACTTGCGCTGCATTTTGTAACACCCCTGTTGCCCACACCACATAGTTTTTGGGGACCGTGACCGCAAGGGTGTAGTCATTAAAATCATTATAAAATTCTTGGGCCAAGTTATGGGGCATTCGATCCCATCCGTTGTAATCGTCATAAACAGCAATGCGCGGATAAAAATAGGCCAAGAAAAAAGTATGATCAAAAATAACCCCCTCCCGACCGCTCTTTTTAGACAGCTGGTAATGCCATTCCAAGTACAAGTTGATGCTTTCTCCGGGCAACAAGGGATTTGACAACTCGATCCATTTATTGGTTCCATCCAGTACATTCCCCGGCCAATCAACTGCTTGTCCGTTGACCACATATTTATCAATGTGCAGCCCGGTGGTCAAAAAATCCTTAGGTACCACGCGCCAACGCGGAGAAGTGAGCTTGTGCACATTGGCGATCAATTTAAAATTGAGTTTTTTTAAAGTATCCGGACTGTTGTTGGTGTAAACAATAGTTTCGTTTCCGGTGACCAGCCGGTCAGGAGGAGTCAATTTTATTTTGAGATCATAAACCCCATGGTTTTGCCAATAATTCTCACCGGGTTCTCCGCTAAAGTCGCGGGTTCCCTCGGCATAAGCCTCTTTTATGGCTCGGGGCATATAAAGCTCCTGAGCCGACAGTGCGGTAGCAGATAAAAATAAAATTATCAAAAGAAATGAGGAACTGCTCTTCATAAAAACCCGTTTTATTTTTGGAAACACAAATGTAGAAGTTTAGCCGACAACTCCCCGAGTTTAGTGATAAAAAAACCGATCAGACCGCAATCCGCAATAAGAAATCAATCAGCCCCCACATCACACAGCCCAGGCATGCAAAAAATCCGCTACACAATTTTATTTTGATTACTTCCACGCTGCGTTCGTGACAAAAAATCGGTTTCCTTAACCTGAAAATGTTAAATATATGTTATTATATACTACTTTGTATTGCATAGTACTATATAATTTACATATCTTTGTACCAAGCGTGGTTTCACCATGCGAAATAGGCTTCTCGTTCCTTAGCTTTTTTCAGTTCAAAAACCCAAAAAAGCTTTAATCGGGAATTCATACTAAATTCCAAGAGCGCCCGCGGGTCGCTAACATAAAGCAGATAACAATTTCTTAGAATATTGTTTTTCAGTTGTTTAACAATTTTGTTATATGAAATATAAAAACCAATGAAGCTCGAAAACACCAAAGCCCAAATGCGAAAAGGCATACTGGAATATTGCATCCTGAGCATTATAGATCAACAAGATGCCTATGTGGGAGACATTTTAGACACCTTAAAAAAGGCGGAACTTTTGGTTGTTGAGGGAACGATTTACCCGTTAATGACTCGCCTAAAGAATTCGGGTTTATTGAGTTACCGTTGGGAGGAATCTACCGGAGGGCCTCCGCGGAAGTATTACAGCTTAACCGATAAGGGCAAAAAATTCTTACGGGAACTTTCCAACACCTGGAATAGTTTAGAAACCTCTGTACAATCCATAACGACGCAAAACACAAAAAGCGATGAATAAGACAATCACCATTAACCTTGGCGGCATTAATTTTTACATCGATGAAGATGCCTATCACAAACTTGACAAATACCTCAAGGCCATTTCTACTTCTCTTGATCCGGAAAGTCGGGAAGAGACTTTGCAGGATATTGAAGCGCGGATTGCCGAACTTTTTATCGCTAAACAAGAGGATCAAAAAGAAGTTATTGGTTTAGAAGCGGTTGACAATATCATCGCCCAAATGGGGCAGCCCGAAGATTATAAGATGGAGGAAGAAGCAGATTCAACCACTACTCATCAAACCTTCAAATCGACAAAAGGACTTTATCGAGATATCGAACACCGCACTTTAGCCGGAGTATGTGCCGGATTGGGGCATTACCTTGGCATCAGTCGTATTTTAATTCGAGGCATTTTCCTCTTCCTTCTGTTTTTGCCTACTTTTATTGACGACGATCTCTTCTTTGCCGGATCCACCATTTTCCTAATTTATATTGTGCTATGGGCAGTTGTTCCGGGGGCGCGATCTACGGCACAGAAATTAAAAATGCATGGCGAGAAAATCGATATCGACAATATAGAACGCAAGGTCAGGGAGGAATTTTCTCAAGTCAAAAACAAGGTCGAAAACGCCAACTATTCCGGATTTAGAGATTTCTTGGAAGTCCTGGGAAAAGTTCTTGTCGGGATTATAAAAATTATTGCCGTTATAATTGGGATATTTATCGTCTTGGTAGCCGGTTTAGGACTATTAGGGCTCCTTTTGAGTTTTATTACCCTGGGCGCCATCTCTTTTTCCGGCTTCTCCCCCATCCCCGATATCCTGGGAATCTATACCAAATTGCCAGAATGGGTGGCCTATCTGTTAACGTTTTTATTGACCGCCATCCCATTGTTCCTGTTAATTTTGGCGGGACTGAAAATTATAAGACCTCAGGCAAAATCTATTGGACTTACCGGCGTTTTGGTGCTTGCAGGAATCTGGATTTTATCGCTAATTCCTTTGGCGGTATACACACCAAACTGGAATTATTTGAACACTACGATTCTCTCCCATTCCCAAACCAAACCGCTTCATCTTTCTCCGCAGGACACACTCTATATACAAACTTATTTCAACACAAATCTTCCACAGCAACCATCTACTTTATTCCGTTTTGAAGGAGAAACCTATTCCAAAGCGGTGGACTTAAAATTGATTCCCTCCTCGGATAAATCGAGTTTGGAAATTTTCAAAGAGATGAAAGTGCACAGCTTGGAGTCGGTGAGCACCCACCAGTTGATCTATAGAAATCGGTATCATCAAGACACGCTTTATCTGGATCGGGTTTCCTCCTTATATCTGAAAAAACGAAATATTAGTCGTCAAAAAATTAATTTATCTTTACATTTACCTGAAAATACGGTCTTTAAAATCGACAAAAGACTATCATCCCTTATAGAAGGACTGAAAAAAGAATATTATGATCATTATCTGACTTATAAAAATTCGGAACTGATATGCTTAGACTGTCCGGCAGCAGCAACAGCTCCCACTAAAGCTTTGAATCTTCCGACAGATTCTTCTGCACAAAAAAATAAACAAAATTTGAAATTTAAATCCCAAAACCCCTCAACAGTCAATGATTCTACATCAAAATAAAAGAGCTTATACCAATTATACATACTAAATAAAATTGGCATTAAAAAGAAAGGAGATTGTGAAAATCCTATAACAGAGTAACTTTATTAAAATGTATTAGCTATGAAGACTATGAAAATTGTAAAACACACCCTACTCGCCGCATTTCTGATGCTTTCTTTTGCGATGAATGCACAGGATCAAGTGATTACCTCCGATGAGGTTCCGACGGCGATCAAAACCTACTTGTCCAATCATTTTCCGGATCAAAAAATCATGCGGGCAGAGATTGACATGGAAGGTTTTTCCAAGCGCTATGAAATTCGTTTGCAGGACGGCTATAAACTCGAATTTGACCATAAATATCGAGTTTTGGAACTCGACAGCCGCAAGGGATTACCCGAAAGTGTTATTCCGAAGCGCATTCGAGACTATGTCAAATCCAATTATCCCCAGCAACGGGTGACCGATTGGGAAATGGACGACGGCAAACAGAATGTAGAGCTGGACAACGGCTTGGAATTAGAATTTGACCGCAAAGGAAATTTCTTAAGAATTGACGACTAATACCAATTATACATACTAAATAGCCCGATATTTATGTCTAAATTTCAAATTTCTGCGTTAAAAAGCCTCATCATAGCTACTGCTATGCCTACGTTTTTTGCCTTGAACTTTAAAATTTATCCTATAAATCTTTGGACTATTTAATAAATAAAATTGGTATAACCGATAGGGTTGTCCATTTTATACCAATTTCATTTGAAAACAAAGCCATTTTGCATCAGCCCTCCAGAATAAAGCGTTTAAATTTTGCAAAATGGCTTTTGTATTTGAAATTATTCATCCAACAGCACTTCAAAAAACATTTAACCTCAGAAAACAATCATACCATGTTTACTCGTTACTTCAAACTAATGGCACTCGGCATCAGCTTACTCCTCACGGCATGTGTCGTCAACCTCCCCAAAACCATCAACGGAAAAGGACCGGTGGTGGACAAAACCTATTCCATCGATAAAAATTTTGACCAAATTTCGGTTCACACCGGTTGGCAAGTGGAACTGATAAAAAGCAACCGGCCTCATATCGTACTGCACACCGAGAAAAACCTTATGCCCTATTTTGAGTATCAAGTGAAGGATGGAAAACTCATTATCACCACACAAGAAAACATTAATATCAGGAAATCTAAATCCAGAAAAGTAGAAGTTTATTATCAGCAACTCCATCAATTTAACGCCTCTTCGAGCAGCCGTATTTTTTCCAGAGAAGTCTTTAAAGGCGATCAAGGTGAGGTATCGGCTTCCTCATCAGGTGCGATTCACTTGAATGTCAATTTCAATTCGGTAGTCGTAAAATCCAGTTCGTCCGGCGATATAGTCCTTTCCGGCAGCAGTCAAGACCTCAAAGCCAACGCGAGCTCGTCCGGAGATATTGAAATGCAAAACCTGGGTTCAAACACCACACACCTCAAAGCCAGCTCGTCCGGAGAAATCGAATTAAGTACCCAAGCGCAAAGCCTATTTGCAAAGGCGAGCTCTTCAGGTTCAATTGAGTTGTCCGGATCGGGTCAAGAACTCACCGGAAAAGCTTCAAGCGGTGGAGAAATAGAAGCCAAGGACTTTAAGGTTAAAAACGCAGAAGTCAAGGTCTCTTCCGGTGGAGAAATAACGGTTTTTACCTCCCATCACCTCAAGGCAGAATCCAGTTCAGGCGGTTCTATCAACTATTATGGCGATCCACAACAAAAAGAAGTGAACCGTTCGACCTCAGGCGGAGAAATTGCTCCGGGAAAGTAATACCAAAATATTCTGCAAATTAATTTAATATTTAAGCAGGCAAGCAAGACTTTAAACCTAAAAAAACGGAATCAATTTTATCGCATTCATTTCCCTAAATTTTTACCGATTAATCAGCATACAATCCGCTCAAACTTATTCGTTTATCATTCTTTGGCAATCCGTCTGATTATTGGAAAAACACAATTCAGACAAGCATATCCGAAATCAATATTTTATACTGATTTTAAATAGTGTAATCCGATTTTAATTGGTAAATTCGCGGCGAATAAAAATCGCCGACAATGAAAAGAATAGCGAATTTTTTGTTTTCAACTCGCTTGATGGCCATTTTGTTTATCGTCTTCGCCCTGGCCATGGCGATTGCCACTTTCCTGGAAAATTCATACAGTACCGAATTTGCAAAAATCTACATCTACAACACAACATGGTTTGAGCTTATTATCCTGCTGTTTGCCGTAAACTTTATTGGTAATATTAAAGAATATCAGCTCCTTCGTCGAAGGAAATGGGCTACTTTGATGTTGCACCTCTCTTTTTTATTTATCATTCTTGGTGCCGGAGTAACTCGCTATATCAGTTTTGAAGGCATGATGCCCATTAAAGAAGGGCAAACTGCCAATACTTTTTACTCGGCCAATACTTATCTGACGGTTTATATGGACGGTGAAGTCGACGGTCAAATGATGCGGAAGAAGGAAAACTTCTATGTGCTTATGGCCGAACATGCCAACAATCATCACACTTTCCAAACTGACTTTAAAGGACAACGTGTCGAGCTCGAAATCACCAACTTTATATACGGTGCCAAACGCACCATTGTTCCGGACAAAACGGGAGACCGTTACCTCAAAATTGTAGAAGCCGGATCGGGACACCGCGAAGACCACTATATTAAAGAAGGCAGTGTAATGAACTTGCACAACATTATCTTTGCCTTCAACAATCCTACTCCCGGTGCCGTTAACATTCATATTGACGAGCAGGGTAATGCTACGCTCAACTCTCCTTTCCCGGGTAACTTCATGCGAATGGCCACCCAAGCCACCGGAAAGGTATATGCTGATTCAACCCAACAGCTGGCCATGCGGTCACTGTATAATGTAAACGGCTTGCGATTTGTCTTTCCTGAACCGGTAATCCGCGGTCATTATGACTTGGTTCACGATGAATCTCAAGAAGAAAATGGTAAGGACGGCGTATTTGTGACCCTAAGAACCAAAGGACAGGAAAAACAAATCAAACTCTTAGGATCACAAGGAAGAATAGGGAAATTTACCGATGTAGAAATGGGCGGTTTAGACATTCACGTCCGATATGGCAGCAAGGCTTACCAGCTCCCCTTCTCGCTTCATTTGGATGACTTTATTGCGGCAAAATATCCCGGAACTGCCAACAATCCCACGCCGAGTTATTCTTCTTTCAAAAGTAAAGTAACTTTGGTTGATGAAGGCAAAGCCGAAAAGCACGAGATCTATATGAACCATGTTTTGGACTATGGAGGTTACCGTTTTTTCCAGTCTTCTTTTATGCCGGATGAAAGCGGAACTATTCTGTCGGTAAATCATGACTGGTGGGGCACCAACATCACTTATTTGGGATATACCTTATTGTACATCAGCATGATTCTGATTTTCTTCATCAAGGGTTCTCGTTTTAGAAACTTGGGCGATAAGCTGAAACGGGTTAAAAAGCGCAAAGACAAAAGTCGAAATAAACTCATGGGAGTGCTTACGATTTTAGTGATGTTAGGAAGCTTTACCGGCTATGCCCAAACCAGTCGGGAAGATTTGCCCAACTATGACGAAAGTCAACAGACGCAGCACAATCACGACACCCTTTCCAGAACCGAAAAAGTAAATCAGGCCAGAAAAAACATTGCGCTGTGGCAAAGTTTATCCAAAGAGGCTTTAGATTCTATTATTGTTTCCAAAGCCGTCCCCAAAGAACATGCACTTGCCTTTGGTGGTTTGGTTATGCAAGACTATCAGGGGCGAATGAAACCGGTCAACACCTACTCTTCCGAGTTGCTCCGAAAATTGAGTCGAAGTGAAACTTATGCCGGTCTCAACAGCGATCAGATTTTGATTTCCATGACACAGAACCCCATCTTTTGGTATAATGTACCCATTCTCAAAATTGATCGCAATGATGAAAAACTACACGATGTCTTGGGCATTCCCGCCGATCAGAATATGCTCAAATTGACGCAGTTTTTTGACGAAACGGGAGTTTACAAACTGGCCCCTTATCTTGAAGAAGCTTATCGCGCTAAAGTCAAGAGTCAATTTCAAAAAGATTTGACAGAGACCGATGGTAAGGTAAACTTGCTATACAGCGCCTTACGAGGGCGGCTCTTGCGCATTTTCCCCATCCCGGGAGACCGACACAACACTTGGGTTTCTTACCCCCAGGCAGTGGATAGCATTCATCTTTTCAGCAACAGTAAAGATTCGCTTTTTGTAACCAATGCGCTGCCTTTATATATGCAGAGCCTGTACACTGAAAACTATACCCAAGCCAACACCATATTGGAAAGCATCAAGACCTTTCAGCGCAAATATGCCGCTGACATTATTCCCGATGAAAGTAAGGTAGAAGCTGAGATTCTTTATAACAAATATGACATCTTCCAAAACTTATTTTGGCAATATCTATTGGCGGGCTTGTTCACCTTTATCTTTGTTATTTTTGAAATTTTCTATCCCAAGAAGTGGATTCGCAGTTTGATTAGCGTCGGTAAAATTGCGCTTATTTTACTCTTTGTACTGCATACGGTGGCGCTCATTGCGCGCTGGTATATTTCAGGCCATGCTCCGTGGAGTAATGCTTATGAGAGTATGATTTATGTGGCTTGGGCTACCATGTTATTTGGTATTGTATTTGGTCGTAAAAGCAGCCTCACCTTAGCTTCAACGGCTTTTGTCACTTCCATGATCATGATGATTGCTCACTGGAACTGGTTAGACCCGGCCATTGGTCATATGCCACCGGTATTGGATTCTTATTGGATTATGATTCACACCTCGGTCATTGTAGGGAGTTATGGACCGTTTACCATTGGCGCCATCCTGGGTGTGGTCACTTTGTTATTGATGATCTTTACCAACAAAAACAATGTCAAGAAAATGAAGCTCAATGTCAAGGAATTGACCATTATTACTGAAATGGCTTTGATTATTGGGCTGGTTATGCTGACCATAGGAAACTTCCTCGGCGGACAGTGGGCCAACGAAAGCTGGGGGCGCTACTGGAGCTGGGACCCCAAAGAAACCTGGGCCTTAATCAGTATCATGGTCTATGCTTTTGTCATCCATATGCGGTTGGTTCCCGGTTTGCGCAACAGGTTTGCCTTTAACTGGGTAACCATTATTGCATTCGGCTCTATCTTGTTTACTTATTTTGGCGTGAATTTTTACCTCAGCGGATTGCATTCCTATGCCAGCGGCGATCAAATTATCAGCTATAAATTCATTGCCATTGCCTTGGCTGTATGGGGGATCTTGGGCGCTTTAAGTTATTGGAAGTATAAGAAATACTACAAAAAGGTTAGGAGAAAAAAATAAAGCAACGCCATTTCCTTCTCCCCTTTCAACACCTTTATAGTTTTGCCGTAAAATTGCGATAACAAGTTGCACAACACCTCTGTTTTCCGGAATAAAAAAACAGCTTGCTGCAAAAAGAAGAATTGCCCTTTCTTTTTCCACCTGTTATGACAAATTCTACAAAAAAAGCCTCAAAAACTTTTGGCAAATTGCAAGGCTTAGATTAGATTTGCAGTCGCTTAAAATAAGATGTTCTTATTTAAAATTGGAGAGGTGCCAGAGTGGTTAATGGAGCGGATTGCTAATCCGTCAACGCGATAGCGTTGCCTGGGTTCGAATCCCAGTCTCTCCGCAGCAATCAGTTTTTATTTTTTTCGACCTGAGGCAGAAGTCTTTTCAAGGAGTTTTCCGGGAAAGACTTCCCTCAAATATCGCGCAAGCGTTGCGATTAATAAAATTACTCGGGAGGTGTAGCCCTTCGACTCCGCTCAGGACAGGCTCCGCCCGATTATCGCGCCACCGTGTCGCGATACAAACAAAAATCACTCGGGGTGTAGCGTAGCCCGGTTATCGCGCCTGCTTTGGGAGCAGGAGGTCGTAGGTTCGAATCCTGCCACCCCGACAAAAAAATCCTTTCACACGAAGTGAGGGGATTTTTTTATATAGATTCTTTCATACATGTCTATCGTCTACATCCTCTTCTCGAAAAAATTGCAACGGTTTTATGTAGGCTATACATCTATGACGATGAAGGAAAGAATGAGACGTCACTTAACCCATAAAAAGGGATTCACTGCAAGAGCTAATGATTGGAAAATAGTATTCACTAAAGAAGTCAATTCTAAAACTCAAGCTTTAAAATTAGAAAAGAAAATCAAAAAAAGAGGTGCCAAAAGATATTTGGAAGACTTAAAGTATAAATAAAGCAGTAATGACATATCGCGTCACGCCACGAGCGTGAAGGTCGTAGGTTCGAATCCTGCCACCCCGACAAAAAAATCCTTTCACACGAAGTGAAGGGTTTTTTTGTTTTTAGCCGTTGGCAGACCCGCAGGGGTTGGCATAAGGATTAAAACAAAAAAGACCTTAAAGCAATAGCTTTGAAAGGATTTTTTTGGCAACTCCCCCACTCAGGATCACCGACCGAAAGGGAGGTAATCTGCCACCCCGACAAAAAAATCCTTTCACACGAAGTGAGGGGATTTTTTGTTTTAGCCGTTGGCAGACCCGCAGGGTTTGATACAAGAGCAAAAATATAAAAGCACAACAAAAAGTATCTTTTCTTTCTTTATTTATCTTCCCTTTTTCTTTTTTCTAAAGTTCCCTCTCCAATATTATACGCGTATAAAGAAGCTGGAACGAAAGTGAATTCTAATTCGCCTACTTCCTTATTCCCGGATTGATCAATAGAGGTAACCAGTGCGTTTTTTAAATTATTCATATTGCAAAAATGGATTAAGCTATGTAGTTTATCGGGGGTATCATAATAGCGATTACTCCATTTTATTTCTACAGCCCAAGCCGGCTTAAAAGCTTTATTATCCAGTAAAACTAAATCCACTTCTCCCTTCTGCCACCGGGCATAAGTCAGATCCAAATTTTCTCTATGCATCCATTGTGACAGAATGGCGGTCTCTACCATATTTCCCATTACTTTATCCGTTTCTTTAACCGGTGAAAACAAGGCTGCTCTCAAAGAAGGGCTGGTTAAATACACCTTGAAGCTGGTTATTCGCTTCAATTTTTTAGCATTATTATCTACTTTATAAAGCACCTTAATCAGAAAGGCATCTTCCAAATACGCTAAATATTTTTTCAGGGTTGCTTTGGCTATCCCACTATCTTTGGCCATTTTTTGATAAGACATTTCCTGCCCCGTGCTATAGGCTATATAAGCAAAAAAACGATTGAGTTCTTGCACATCATTCAATTTGTATAATCCGGGTAAATCTTTTAATAACACTTTATCAATAATGTCATTTTTGACATAACGACGCATATCGCTCCTGATTTTATCAGATAAAACGACTTCAGGATACCCACCGTAATTTATATAATTGATAAACTCTTCATTGAGGGCTTTAATATTATTGGTCCCTTTCTGTGAAACTTTTTGACCTGCAAAGGTTACAGATTCCCCATCAACTATTAAATGAGCGTTATCATTCAAATGAATATATTCTTGAAAAGTGAGTGGCGGCAACATAAAATCGGTAAATCTCCCGGCACCACTTTCAGAACTTTTTTTATGTAAGGCGGCAGCCGCGGACCCTGAAACAATGAATTTTGTTTTAGGATATGAATCTACCAAATTTTTTAGGTGCCGTTCCCAATTTTTCAAAAACTGAACTTCATCAAAGAAAATATAGCACCCCTCTAAAGTATCAGTTTTTAAAGCTTTTTTATAAAGCACCAACAAATTTTCTAAACTCAGATTGATGTAAATTGGGTTATCGATACCCACAAAGCAAATTTTCTGAGGATTAATTCCACCATCTATTAATTCTGCAATCGTATGAAATAACATCACCGTTTTCCCAACACGACGCGGCCCCATCAGAACAAGGGCTCGCCTGACATCTGTTTCTGTTATAAAGGGGTAAAACAGTTTAAAATATAAACGTCGTTTCATATCCGTATAAAACGAGCTTACGGTTTTGGTGGTCCACCAAGGGTTTTCAGTTTGTAATCGCTCAATTATTTCGCCTTCCGGAATAACACTTGATGCATTCATAATTTTTCTTATTTATGCAAATATACGCAAAATAGATAAATTACAGTTTGTCTATTCAAACAATACATTGCAAATAGACAAATATATTTGTTTATAGTTGCTTATTTCGTCTCGGAATTCAAAGTGGTAGAAGTTGGACAAACCAGAGCAAGCTGCTCCTCCTACAGGAATAAAAAGTGGTACTGCCATTCCGTCGGATGCTGCCATAAGAAAATGAATTTCCATTATCTTTACTTTAAAAAGAAGTCAAAAAAATCATTCATCCTTGGCGATAAAGAGGGACGTCCAAGGCTATTCATTCTACAATATCAAGGCAAAACTAAAAGACACTTCACATGCTTGAATTGGCACTATCCTGTTGATTACAGGCATCATCAAATTTGGAACCCCATAATTGCTGTTTTCAGATATTCTGAGGAGCTCTTAAATATTTTGGTTTCTATACTGCAAAGGCGTTACCTCAAACACTTCTTTGAATTTTCGATTAAAATAGGCTACCGAATTAAAGCCACTTTCAAAACATATTTCTGAAATAGTCCACGCATCAGAAGTTTTTTTAATGAGCTTAGTTGCAAACTGCAAACGCTTTTGAATGATAAAGTGAGTGGGGGTGCAACCAAAATTTGTTTTAAAGGTATTATAAAGCTTTGTCTCACTCATCATGGCTACTTTGGCCAAATCTTTGATGAATATTTTCCGTTTAAAATTCTGCTCAATATAATTTACAACTTCAAATAAGGGGTTGTTTGTAGAAACTTTGAGTCCTTCTAAAACCAAATTCCTTGCGCGCGATCGTAAAATAAGATAGGTGAGTTGTTTGAGTTTTAAATTGAAAATCATGTCCAGTTTATCAATTTTTTGATCGAGCGTATTGCGGTCATTCAATAAATTATAAAAACTATTGATTAGTAAATCTTCATCAGAAACAAAATATTCCAACAGTTCATTTTTTTCACTTCCCAAGATCTCTAACCAATCTGTATTTTTGAGACTAATAATCTCGTCATAAAAGTCTGCAATGAAACTTTCATCCATTTTGATAATTGCACATTTCATTGGGTTTTTGGGGGATGGACATGCGCTCCCTACTTTAAGGATTTTATTCTTCTGTGGAATAAAAATTTTACCGCGACTAAATTCAAACTCCTCATCTTTCCATTTAATATTTTTCGTTCCATTGAGCATCATGGCGATGGAAGGCTGTTCAAAACAGAATTCATAATCGCTGAAAGCCTTGTTCGATTCGTATAAAGAAATCTCTCCGTGAGGAATGTGGAGCGTGATTTCCTCTTCTATTTTTTCAGTTAACATTTTTTCAAGCTCATAGGATTAGTCAAAGTTTTAAAAGGATAAGTCAACCCACTTTTTAGGGAAACCTGCATATTTGGTGGAAATTAATAAAATAATTACTTATGAAAAAATATCCTTATCAAATTAACGGAAAATTTAAAACCTCAAACGAGGAGAAAGAAGTTAAAAACCCTGCAAACAATGAGAGCTTGGGCGCCTATTATGTGACCCCAAAAGAGGAAGTTGATCATGCGGTAGAGAGTGCGCTGATTGCGCAAAAAGAATGGGCGAAGAAATCGCAAAAGGAACGCGATGGCTACTTAGGGAAAATTGTTGAAAAGCTTACGGAAAACAAGGGCTATTTAGCGGAATTTATCACCAAAGAGCAAGGCAAACCCTTAGCCGGTCCGGGGTCAAATTTTGAAATGGAGGCCTGTATCGGATGGACTCAAGCCACTATGTCCATCAATTTAGAAGATGAAGTGGTTTTTGAAGACGACACCCGTAAAGATGTTTTGACCAGAACCCCAATAGGCGTTGTTGCCGCTATCACACCGTGGAACTGGCCTTTGATGATTGCAATTTGGCAGATTATACCGGCTATCAAAGTGGGGAACACAGTGGTCATCAAACCCTCGGAATATACCAGTTTGGCAAGTTTGGAGATGTTTAGATTGATCAACGAAGTATTGCCCGACGGGGTTTTAAATGTCATCACCGGAGGGGGGGAAGTAGGAAGTCGCTTAACGGCACATCCCGACATTGCCAAAATTATGTTTACCGGTTCTATAGCAACGGGACGAAAGATTATTGAATCTTCGACAGATAATATGGCTAAAATCACGTTGGAATGTGGAGGAAATGATGCGGGTATTGCGCTGCCCAACACTGATTATAAACGATTTGCCGAGGATATGTTTTGGGGAAGCTTTTTAAATACCGGTCAAACCTGCGCAGCTCTAAAGCGTTTATATGTACCCGAAGACGAAGTTGATGAAGCTGTATCTGCACTATCGGAAGTGGCTCGAAAAGCACAAATGGGAGACGGATTAAAAGACGGAGTGGTGTTAGGACCCATCCAAAATAAAATGCAGTATGACAAAATCAATGATTTAATTGCGGATTCTCAAAAACAAGCGGGTGCTAAATTTCATACCCCAAACGCCTACGAAAATGATGAAGGCTTATTCATCTCCTTGTCTTTTGTAACCGGATTGGACAATGGAAATCGATTGGTCGATGAAGAACAATTCGGCCCCGTTTTGCCAATTGTAGGCTATAAATCCATAGAGGATGCTATTGAAAAAGCCAATGCCTTAGAAACAGGATTAGGCGCATCAGTATGGGGGGATAATCTTGAAGAAGCGCAAAAAGTTGCCGATCAAATGGAAGCCGGAACTGTATGGATTAACCAACATGGTCAAATTCATCCGATGGTACCTTTTGGCGGAATCAAACAGTCCGGATATGGTGTAGAATTCGGATTTGAAGGCCTGAAGGCGGTAACAGCCCCCAAGGTCGTTAGCCTTAAAAAATAAATTTAAATCCATATAAAAAACTTACATTATGAAAACTACATTTGACTATATTGTAATCGGTGCCGGATCAGCCGGATCGGTTATTGCTTCCAGACTTTCTGAAAATCCGAATTGCTCCGTTCTCGTTATTGAGGCGGGTCCTGACAACGATGTTGATGCAGTTAAAATTCCAAGCCAATGGCCAAACGCTTGGCAAAGCGAACGGGACTGGCAGTTTAGTTCTACGCCACAAAAAAATGCCGGAAATGTTCCGAAATACATCCCGCGAGGGAAAACCTTAGGCGGTTCCAGCTCTATTAATGGCCTGATTTATATTCGTGGTGTTAAAGAAGACTATGATAATTGGGCTTATGAAGGCTGCTATGGATGGGATTACGAAAGTGTTTTGCCCTATTTTAAAAAGTCGGAGAATTATGAAATGGGAGCTGACGAAATCCACGGAGGTGATGGTCCACTATATGTCACCAAAATTAAAGAACCCAATCCAATCTCGGATGCAGCCATTAAAGGGTGTCAAGAGCTTGGACACGAGAAAACTGATGATTTTGCCTCAAAAACTTTGGGAGCGGGCTATTGTGATTTGACAGCATCTCCCGATGGCCTGCGATGTTCAACGGCTGAAGCCTTTCTAAAACCTGCGGCAAATCGGGAAAATTTAGAGATAACCACAGAATCTGAAGTGCATCGATTGGTTTTGGAGGGAGATCAATGTGTCGGAGTTGTTTATGAAAAAGACGGGGAAACCATTACGGTAACAGCCAATAAGGAAGTCATCCTATCAGCGGGAGCCATTGGGTCACCGCATATTTTAATGTTATCAGGAATTGGTGACAAGGCACATCTAAAAGAAGTAGGTATTACCCCAAAAAAACACGTGCCGGGTGTCGGAAAAAACCTGCAAGATCATTTATTGTGCAGCGTAATTTTTAAGTCTAAAAAGGATATTCCGGCACCGAAAGCCAATCTTTTGGAAGCTCAGATTTTTTTGAAGAGTAATCCGGAAATGAAAACCCCCGATCTCCAGCCCTTATTTATGGGGATTCCGTATTATGCTCCGGGATTTGAAGGTCCGGAAAAAGCATTTACCCTCTGTGCCGGAATGATAAGACCCAAGAGTCGGGGAACCGTAAAATTAAAATCTAATGACCCAAAAGAGGCGCCCTTAATTGATCCCAATTACTTGGCTGAACAAGCCGATTTCGATGCGTTATACGAAGGAGTCAAATTTTGTAGAGAATTGGGAAATACCAAAGCTCTTGAAGAATGGACGGAGAAAGAGGTTTATCCCGGAGAAAATTGTACGCCCGAAGAAGTCCGCAAATATATAAGAGCGGCCGCATCTACTTATCATCACGTTGCGGGCACTTGCAAAATGGGAGTCGATCAAAATTCAGTAGTGGATCCTACTTTAAAAGTTAGAGGCATAAAAAATCTACGCGTGGCAGATGCCTCCATCATGCCATCAATTACCTCAGGCAATACAAATGCTCCTACGATTATGATTGGCGAAAAAGCAGCCGATTTAATCAAAAATCAGCAATGATTTCTAAAGAATAACTCTTAACTTTACTAAATAAATTAAAATAAAGTCAAACATCATTAGTCCAAAATTTTTATATACCCGGACTAACAAAACTCAGCTATTTACATTATGAAATTCCCGGTTGAACATCTTAAACGAGAAGAATTAAAAAAATTACAATCCGAACGCCTTATCGACCAGGTAAAATATTTAGAAGAAAAGTCTACCTTTTATCAGAAACGATTTAAAGAGCAGGCGGTATCTTCCAAGGATATTAAATCTATCGATGATATTAAAAAATTACCGCTTACTTATAGTGACGATTTAAGAGACAATTACCCGCTTGGGATGTTAACCGTACCTAAAAATGAGTTGCAACGCATACATTGTTCGAGTGGAAGTACCGGTATTCCTAAGGTTATCGGCTATACGAAAGGAGATGTTGATATTTTTGCCGAGGTGGTTGCACGCTCGTTGAATGCGGCAGGTGCCAAACCGGGAATGCTCTTGCATAATGCGTATGGTTATGGACTCTTTACAGGAGGTCTCGGACTGCATTACGGTGCCGAGCGGTTAGGAATGAATGTTCTTCCAATTTCCGGAGGGGGAACCGTACGCCAAGTTGATTTGATTGAGGCCCTTAAGCCTGAGGTCATTTGTTGTTCTCCATCCTATGCGCTGACCATTGCTGATGAGATGGCGAAACGCGGAATGGATCCTGAAGAATGCAGTTTGCAATATGCGGTCTTGGGATCAGAAGCGTGGACCGAAGCGATCCGCGACCACGTTGAAAGTCGTCTTGGTGTGGAAGCCACCAACATTTATGGACTGAGTGAGATTATCGGTCCTGGCGTATCCAACGAAGACTACCGTGAAAAAGGAGGCGCATACATTTGGGAAGATCATTTTTATCCCGAAATCCTGGATCCGAAAACCAAAGAACCGGTACCCTTTGGAAAACAAGGGGTATTGGTTTTAACAACGCTCACCAAAAAAGCCATGCCCATGATTCGCTATTGGACTAACGACATCACCAGTCTTTATTACGATGAAGATTCTAATCGAAATATGGTAAAAATGAATCCTATTGTGGGAAGAGCTGATGATATGTTGATTATCCGCGGTGTGAATGTTTATCCGAGTCAAATCGAAGAAGTGTTTAAACATATTGATGGAGTTATTCCAAATTATTATTTGACCCCGATAGAAAAACAAGCGATGAACATCCGTTTGGAAGTGGATGTTGAAGTGTCCAATGATTTGCTTGAAAAACACAACTTACAGAAAGGTACTTCTGAATGTGATGACCTTTTTGAGCAATATGGCAAACTGGTTCAGCGTGAAATTAAAAAACGGGTAGGCATTACCGCTAATGTCATCATTCACAAAGAAGATGATTTGCCTAAAAATATGGGCGGTAAAATTGATCGGATTCTCAAGAAAAAAGAGATGATGGAGCTAAGAAATAAATGATTCCCCTCTCCTTTATACGGAGCCGTGGAAGGAATCCTATTTTCTGCCGCACAATTGACTGTTACATTTAAAAAGAATGTACCGGATAATCAGAAAACAATGAGCTACCTCGTGGCAAGCCCACGAGGTAGTTATTAACTCGGGAAATTCATGAGATTTATTTTAGACGGATTTGAGGGGGAATGCTGAGTTTACCGAAGTACATCAAATCCTGCAGCTGTCCCGTACCTACGGGACTGCAAAGGGTTTGCAACGAAACCTGTGTTGCGTGTCATCGAAATAAAGACGTCAAAATAAATCCAAGCAATAGGAATGCTCCATAGCCCAAATTTGAGCTAAAATATTTGTCTATGAATACCCCTTCAAGTTTTGGAACCCTTGAAGAGGTACTCAGGCTTGCTAAGGAGCGACTATTTAATTACCCCTCAATTTGCGATG
Source organism: uncultured Flavobacteriaceae bacterium (assembly GCA_964586655.1). Lineage (GTDB taxonomy): Bacteria > Bacteroidota > Bacteroidia > Flavobacteriales > Flavobacteriaceae > JAJYSO01. Next base: position 55,973 of record CAZPGY010000007.1, on the reverse strand, counting down.
AGTTTTTCGGATCAAAATAGTTTGAATGGTCCGGAGTGAATTTTTTTATACCCTTGCCCCTCCCTCGATTCTGAACCTATTTTTGAATTACTTCATTACTCGCATACAATCCGACAGTGTTGGTATAAAAAACCATTCATCTAAAGATTCAGCCTCATACCGCTCCATTGCCTTTACACAAACACTTACCAAAATAATCCCCCTTGAATAAAACCCATTTTGAACATTAAAAGTCCATGATTACAATTACACTTCTTATAAAGTTAACAACCGCAACAATTTATTGAAATAACCCCACAACCTCCCGCCATACCCTGACTTTTTATTATTTTTACCGATATTTCATCATTGATTTCGGAATAAGAACCGGTAAAAACTCACCGTTTCGATTCGAAAGAACAATAACACAATCTATATGGAGGAGAAGACAGCAATAAAAACCGAAGGATTTGACACCGATAAGGAGCAGACGGTCGAAACCAAAAAAACTTGCACCAATTGTGGTCATGAACTGGAACACAACTTCTGCCCTAACTGCGGACAAATGAGGTACCGTAGAATCGATGGGAGTTATGTAATTGCAGAGGTCCTCAATGTGTTGTCGGCCACCACGGGACTCCTGTATAGCGTCAAAAAACTTGTGCGCAACCCCGGAGGAACCGCCCGTGAATTTATCGAAGGACACCGCATCAATCATTATCGGCCACTCTATCTTGTTTTTATCCTGAGTGGTATCAATGTACTCATTACTTCTCAACTTATTGATATGGATAAGGTGGCCAAAAATTATTATACGGGTCTTCAATCACCGGGGAGTGACCTCAGTTTTAAGGTGTCGACGTTCATTATGAATTACTATTCCCTTTTTATGGTTTTATGCCTGCCAATTATGGCAATTTTTACCTGGTTTGCCTTTCGCAAGTGGGGGCAAAACTATTATGAACACATTATAATGAATGCCTATTTCATCTCTTTGTATACCGTGGTAGCCCTTGTTGTGAGCACTCCGCTGATTTATTTCCTGAGGGGGCAAACCGATACCATAATGACGGTATCATTTCTTTCAAACTTGATCATTTTGCCACTCCTCCTGTGGTTTTATAAAGGATTTTATTCCGAAAAACCCTTCGATGTGGTCTTGGGTCGATATGTATGGTCCTTGGTCCTGCTCTTTTTGGCGGCATTTTTATTTATGTTCCTCTCTATTGCCTTCGGTTTTGTATATGCCATGATTACGCATGGATGAGGGGAAGATTTTTTATAACTGATGAGATAAAAACGTGAAAAATACATTCGGAAATCTAAGCATCAAAAGCAATCACCCTTTAAAACCCTTTGAAAAATGAACAGGAAAATTCAGTGGCAAAAAGGATTATTTTCAAACACCTATAAAATATTCCAAGATCAACATTCATTGGGAACACTCGATTGTAAGTCCCTTTCCTACTCGGCGAAAGCCAATCTATCGGAAGGGAGTTATTCGTTTAATTCTTCGGGAGTTGCCAGCATAAGAACACAAATAATAGATTTGGAAAATCAAAAGGTCGTTGGTGAAATTACTTTTGGAAGTTTATTGAACGATGCCAAAATAAAGATAAATGGAGTGAGTTTTAATCTGACAGCCGACAATATTTGGCAGACCCGCTGGACCCTAACTAACACAAAAAAGGAACCTGTTTTTCAATATAATAATTCCACCACTTCAGGACAGGTGATTTCAACCAGCAATCAATATCTCTTGTTACTAAGTGGCTTATACTGCATGGAGCTTGTAAAAAAAGTAACTTACCTCATCCTTTTTATTTGCCTTGGTTCAATGTTTATCACTTTGTTTGTTACGCTTGGCAGTATTTTTCTGGAGGCTTCCAGATGACGCCACCAAGTTATATTTAAACTCATTGACCTATAAAAACCAAAAGAAATGGAAAAAACCAAAAACACGAAATACGCTGACTTAAACACGGAAGAACTTCTTAAAAAGCAAAAAAAGGTAAAATACCTGACTATAGCTATTATCATTATATTCTTACTTTCTGTGGGGACGGGTATCTATCTTTTGTTCCAAGAAGATAAGTACGAACAACTGGCAAATTTCCTCATAATGATTCCCGTACTTGGATTTTTTATCGCAAGTCCAATCGACAAGAAAAGAGCTGCCATCAAGGATGAACTTGAATCGCGAGGAGAAAAATAAATATAATACGATGGATAAAAAACCTGCAAAAAATGTAACGAGGAAGTGACGAAAAACCGTTGTTCCAATTGTGGTACTCCCGTAAAAGTAGAACAGATAGATGTCCATTTTTTTAGGAATGTGCTTGCCGGGGTATTTTTTTGGGGTTGGGAAGCATTCTACACCGTAAAAGCTGTTTTGATAACTCCCGGAAAAAGCATCCGAGAATATATTTCCGAAGACCGCTCCAAATTGATGAACCCCATCACTTTCCTCTTTTTGACGGTTTTGTTTTATTCCATACTCTCTTCTTTTTTCGCTTTTGAGCCTAAAAATGTTTCAATCAATTATCCCGGTGCTGAAAATTATGAATCCTTTGTTCCTTCAATCATGGCCTGGTTACAATCTCACCTTGCTATTTTTTCTTTAATTATCGGGGCGTTTGAATCGATTTTACTCTATTGGTTTTTTAAAAAACAGCATTACAACTTTTTTGAAATCTTGAGCTTGGTTTGCTATGTGACGGGTGTATGGACGCTTTTATCATTTTTTATTACTTTGACAGAGCAATATAATTTTCCAAAATGGACAACAATAGTAAGCTACTCTTTATTCCTTGTTTATATGGTATGGGCAACGGCTCAATTTCTTGGCACTAAAATATGGACTTACCTAAAAGTGATATTTGCATATTTGCTAGGCTTGACATTCTGCATTTTAATAATCCTCATCATAGGCATATTGATAGACTTGTTTGTTCTTAATTTTATATTAGGTGAAGATTTTTCTCTTAATATTTAATACCTGTTGTGCATTTAGCATAAGTTTACTTTTGTTTAGTGCAAACTTCTTTTGAGAACGAAAAAGTTTAGGTGCTCTTGTTCTATGACTCCCATTGAACGAAAAAAAAATCTGGGAATCCATTCGAATTTGAATCCGCCCATTTGTAAACTGATGCATAGCAAATTAAATCTTGAATTATCAATATTAGACGCCGTTAGTAAAGCGACATTAGCAATGAATTTAGCGATGAGACCACAGAGAAAATAAAATATTTTTTTTACTTTTATGAAAACTTATTCTCCGACATGACAATATTAGAATTATTCAAACGCGTTCGCCAACTGGCCGAACAGGACGATTATGCTGAATTAAAAACACTGAAAGCTGAAAAACCAGAGAAGTTTAATTGGATGACCGATATTTTTGAGCCCCTAAACTGCAAAGCCGACCCTGATGGAAAAGCACTTATCTGGATTTACAACGCTGAACGCCATGACTACAGCTTTTCAGACTTGAATAAAAAAGCCAATCAATTTCTGAATTTTTTGAGAAAACACGGCATTGAGAAAGGCGATAAATTATTTGCTCAACTGCCCTTATTACCGATTAACTGGATTGCTTATCTCGGGTGTATTAAAGGCGGTATTGTGGTGTCACCAACGGCGACAACAATGAAGACACGTGGAATGAAGTTTCGATTTAAATCTATTTTTCCTGAAGTCGCCATTGCTGATGCTGCCAATGCTGAAAAAATTGATGCTGTAGAAAGTGAGCTCGATCAATCGTTAAAACTAAAGCTTATTGTCGGTGGTGAACGCGAAGGCTGGATTAATGTAGAAGAAACCTTTGCCGAATCAACCGAAGCAGAACCAGCTGATACCAATGCAGATGACGATTTGTTTTACTTCTTCACCTCCGGTACTACTGGTCGTCCTAAAGTGGTAGTGCACACACATTTCACTTATCCGGTAGGGCATTTGACCACCGCTTCTTGGGTAGGCTTGAAAAAAGGCGATTTGCATTACAACATTTCACAACCCGGCTGGGCTAAATTCTTCTGGAGTAGCTTTTTTGCGCCGTGGAATATGGGCGCCACCATCTTGGGCTATCACACCGATCGATTTAATGCTAAAGAGCAATTACAGAACATACAAGATCTCGGGGTGACCACTTTTTGCGCACCTCCAACCGCTTTGCGCACCTTGATACAGGAAGATTTGGCCCCTTATAAATTCAGTTTGCGCCAGTGTGTGGCCGCCGGAGAGCCGTTAAATCCCGAAATTATTCAAGTCTGGAAAGAAGGAACCGGCGTGACGATTCGCGATGGATATGGCCAGACAGAATCTACCGCAATGGTGTGTAACCTACCGGGCGAGAAGGTGAAATTTGGCGCGATGGGAAAACCGACCTTTCTGTATGATGTCGTCATTGCAGATGAAGACGGCAAGGAACTCGGCCCAACGGAGGAAGGCAACATCTGTGTACGTGAAAAGGCAGGCACCGGAAACGGAATCTTTAAAACCTATCTTCACGATAAAGAACGCGAGCAAAAAGTATTTAAACACGAGCTGTATTACACCGGCGATAAAGCTTATCGCGATGAAGACGGCTATCTGTGGTTCGTCGGGCGCGATGACGATGTAATCAAAGCCTCTGACTTTAGAATTGGTCCTTTTGAGGTAGAGAGTGTGTTGCTGGAGCACGATAAAGTACAAGAAGTTGCCGTAGTGGCCAGTCCGCATAAACTGCGTCATAATGCCGTGAAAGCCTTTGTCGTTTTGGTGAAATCAGCTCACCCTTCTGAAACTTTAGCAAAAGAGCTGTTTCGCCATGCTGAACGCCATTTGGCAAAGTATAAGATTCCGCGTATTATTGAATATGTTGATGATTTACCCAAAACGAGTTCCGGAAAAATTAGACGTGTAGAATTGCGGGCACAAGAGAAAATAAATAAGGAAAAAGAGAGGGCTTGCGAACGTGAGTTTTATCACGAGAAATACTGATAACCCAATACCGTTTATACCACGTCCCTAAAATTCTGATCACAGGCTAAGTTGGAATTTTCACCAACTTCATCGCCTATAGATGTGAAAAAGGAAAAAATATCCGTCTCAAAAAAAGGAATGCTAAAGAATGATGTCGACAGGTACAAAGCTGTCATTAAGGCGGAATCGAAATCGAGGAAAGCAAGCATAATTCCCCGGCATCATCCTATCTTTCCCCTGTAAAAACCTAAGTTCGCTTCGGGAGAGTTTGACCTTTTTTTCATTGTGCTTTCATGAAATTTTCAATGCAAAAGTTTTATGTACTTTTGAGCCATGGATTCATTGACGCAAATCGCCTTAGGAGCGGCCGTGGGAGAAGCAGCATTGGGCAAGAAAATAGGCAATAAAGCCATGCTTTACGGTGCCATAGCCGGCACCATCCCCGATTTGGATGTGCTCGCTGGTCAATTCACCGATCTGGTTACTGCCTTGGAAATCCACCGCGGCATTACCCACTCCATCCTATTTGCTGTCGTACTTGCCCCGCTTTTGGGCAGACTTGTTTCCCTTTACGAAAAAAAGGCTACTTGGAAAGAATGGACCTGGTTGTTCTTTTTAGGCTTGTTTACCCATTCGCTTTTGGACGCCCATACTTCATGGGGAACCCAATTGTTTTGGCCTTTGGAGTACACCGTGGCTTTTAAAAACATTTTTGTTATCGATCCACTTTACACGCTGCCCCTATTAATCGGATTGATATTGGCCATGCGTCAAAAAAGAACTGCGCCCAAAAGAAGAAAGTACAATCGTTGGGGATTACTCCTCAGCAGTGCCTATTTGGTTTTCACCCTTATTATAAAAGGAGTTGTTTACTTTGAATTTAAGGAAGCTTTACAAAATCAAGGGATTGAATACGCAGCATTGGAAACCAAGCCTACACCGCTGAATTCAATTTTGTGGTCGGCCAATGTGAAAACCGAAACAGCTTACTTTATTGGCTACTATTCCCTATTTGACTCAACTCCCATTCAATTTTCAAGATATCCTAAAAACCACGATCTCCTTGGGGATTTGAAAGGAAATGATAAAATCCAACGGATGATTAGTATTTCCGAGCATTGGTACCTCCTTTCCAAACAAGATGGCAACTTGTACTTCAATGATTTGCGTTATGGCACCTTGAGCATCCAACCCGGAGCGACTAATTTTGTATTTAGCTACAAGATCGAGAAAAAGAACGGAGAAGTCGTATTAACGGAGCGCCCAAAAGGCAGTGATGAAGCAAAGAAATTACTCCACCAACTTTGGGAGCGGATCAAGGGGCATTAGCCCTTCATCAGCTCACAACTTCCGCTGCCATCAAAGAAAAATGATTTTTGACTTAGTAAAACTTGGTATTATACCGTAATGACATATTATACCAAAAACCGCCTCGGCTAATTATCAATTTACACATCAATATTCACGTTGCAAGAAAGCTTTGAACGAAATTTTTTAAATCAAATCACAAACCTCTTATCCGAATTTTTCATTAACTTTGAAGTATAAAATTTGGCGATTATGGATATTCAAACAAGAAAAATAGAATTTGTTCGAGATTTTTTAAAAATGCAAAATGAAGAATTGTTGACCTTAATGGAGAAACTACTTCGCTCGACAAAAAAGGATTTAGAGAATGAATTCCAACCAATGAGTGTGGAAGAATTAAATAAGCGAATCGATAAGTCTATGGAAGACTCCAAAAATGGAAGGCTAACCAAATCAAACGATTTAATCGCTGAAATTCAGGAATGGAAATAGAGATTTATTGGACAGACTTCGCCAAAGGAGAATTGAATAAAATTTTCGCATATTACCACCAAAAGCTTAATCTAAAACTCGCTCGTAAATTAACCACTCAAATAGTATCTGATACGCATATTTTAAAAAACTTTCCGGAAATCGGAGCGAAAGAAGAAAATTTAAAAGAAAGACCTGAAAACTTCCGATATATTGTGAGCACAAACTACAAAATAATTTATTGGTTAAATCGTAAAAGAGAAAGAGTGGAAATTATTGATGTTTTTGACACAAGACAAAATCCAATCAAAATAAAACGAAATAAATAATTGCCAAATTCACACAGAAACTCGGATGAAAGCCTTCTTGCAACAACTATCGTTTCGTTGGGCTCGCAGAGCCAACAATGAAACGCCCTGTTGGACACTTCGGCAAGCTCAGCACGGGCTCTACCGTGCTGTTATGGAGTTATCGATAAGGGACTTTGGGTATTGGGAGCAGGATTTACCCTGCTTTTTAATTTAGAAATGGTCTTAGACCTGTTTTTACCTCATATTTTAGTGTTTTCTGCATTTATGAACATAAGAACCCTTACCCATTGCTTTAAGCAACAGGATTTTTCAGTTTCCGGTAAATATTCTTTCGGAGGCCCTCGTTCGATACTGTCCCTAAAAAGTGTGTAAAACGCACAATGATTATCTTTGATTTAATTATCACAAAAAATCAAGAAATATGCGTTTTACACAACCCCAAATTAACGAAATTTTTGAAAGTCTGCTAGAAAAAGAAGAAGGATTGAATACCGTTTTAAAACTAACGCTTGAAACACTTATGAAAATAGAGCGTTCAGAATATAAAAAAGAACATACGGATTACAGCAATGGCTTTTGCTCACGGTAGTGTTAAATTGAAGGTTCGTGCCTTGAAATCCGCCACTATCGCCAAGCTGCAAGACGACCTCTTTTTATTTACTTGGTTTCTATCCCAAATTTTTACTATTTTTATACCCTATGAAAAAGAAAAAACCTATAAAAGAAATCTGGAAACCTGTGGTTTTCGACAAAAAATATGTCAAGTCCACGAGGTATGAAGTATCAAACTGGGGGCGGGTGCGCTCGTTTAACAAAGTCTCCCATGGAAACATTTTAAAAGGCTCCCGAATAGAAGGGTATAAAATCCTTAAACTCAAATTGTTTAAACCTGAGACGAAAGAAAACGAAGGAGAGATCAATCTGTTAAAATCTGATATTTCTCGTTTATATACCAAACGGCGTGAGTTTAAACGCAAGAAGAAACCCAAATTTAAAATCGATCGGGTAACCACCAGCATCAAAAAACGCGAAGAAAAACTCCGAAAACTACGAGAAAAGCGGCTCAAAAAACGAACGGTCAACAAGGCCATTCTCTTTCATCAATTGGTGGCCAAATATTTTATGCCCAAGCCCAAGCCTGATGAAACTATTTTAGCACATTTAGACTATGACAAGCTCAACAACAGTGTGGAGAATTTAAAATGGATGACTCGAGAGGAACACCAAAAACACATTCGAAAAAGTCCGGCGGTAATTGCAGAAAAGAAGGAACGCAAATACAAACAAAAATACCGCACCCGCACCCAAGGTCATAAATTGAATTCCACGCAGGTTATTCACATTAAAAAATTGCTCAATCGCGGATGGACTTTACGAAAGATTGCCAGAAAATTTGGGGTTTCTGATATGCAGATTCATCGTATCAAAACAGGAGAAAACTGGTCTCACGTAAAGATCCCGGAAGAGATGGAAGCCAAACCTGAAAAACCACAACAGAAAGAGAAAGTCAAAAACCCTTTTGAATAGTTTTTTCTACAGAAAGAATCCTTTGGGGAAGTTCAATACTTTTGGGCTTCCCGTTCTTTTTCTTGATTATACATATAATTGATGATTCCATCGGCCAGTCCTATTTTAGGAACATATATTTTTTCGGCTCCACTCCATTTCATAGCCAACAAAAATATTTTTGTAGCCGGTATAATAACATCCGCACGATCGAGATTCATCCGCAATTGCACCACGCGTTCTTCAAAAGACATAGCGATCAACCGGTGATAATAAGCCGTCAGGTAATCGAGTTTTAAAGGCTTTTTTCGTTTCTTGCCACTCGTTTTTTTAATGTAATTGATATTTCCACCGGAGCCAATCATTTTCACTTCTTTGTAAGGAGCGGTATGTTTTCGAACCCAGGCCTCTGCCGCTTCCCATTCCTTCTCATGAACCACCTTGTTTAACAACCGAATTGTTCCTAAATCAAACGATTGGGACACCAATGCCCGTCCCTTAGCATATATTGTAAACTCAGTACTTCCACCGCCTACATCCACATAAATATAGGTTTTATCAGGCTTGATAAACTTGTGCAAATCGGTGGTAGCAATATAGACTGCTTCGTGATTTCCATCGATAACCTCGATAGGAATCCCGGTTTGTTGTGCCACCAAATCTACCAGCGCTTGTGCATTTTTGGCTTCCCGCATGGCAGAAGTCCCGCAAGCTTTATAACGATCGACTTGATGAAGCTCCATTACCGATTTAAAAACTTGCATAGTGTCCTGCATACGTTTCATATGCTCCGGAGAAATCAGTCCATGGGTAAACACTTCGGCCCCCAATCGGATGGGAATTCGCACCAGGGTTTCCTTTTTAAAGTGCGGGGGAACATTTTCATCTTCTATAATTCGTTTAATCAATAAACGAACCGCGTTGGAGCCAATATCAATGGCAGCAAATTTTCTAATTTTCATGATTTGCGGTTTTTAAAGTTTCGGTGCGCCCCAGTTTTCTCAAATAATAATCATAGGTAGCAAACTGACTTCGCAGTTTAGGCTTGTCATTTTGGCGATAGGCATTTTTCTCTTTGGCCGAAAAATCACGGGCCTTTACATTGTCTTGCCAACAAATTTCGAAAGTATCGACCAATTCTTCTCGAATGTCTTTTTGATAAATAGGGCAAGTGACTTCTACGCGATAATCCAAATTACGAGTCATCCAATCGGCAGAAGAAATGAACACCTCACGCTGACCACCATTTTCAAAAATCAACAATCGAGGGTGTTCTAAATAACGATCTACAATGCTAATGGCTTCAATATTCTCACTCAATCCGGGGATTCCGGGACGCAGAGAGCAAATTCCACGAACAATTAGCTTTATCTTCACACCGGCCTGACTGGCTTCATACAGCTTATCAATCATTCCATAGTCTGACAAACTATTAAATTTAAGACGTATACCGGCTGATTTCCCCTGCTTTGCATAGGCAATCTCGCGGTCAATCATCTCCTCAAAACGATTTCTGGAATAATGAGGAGACACAATAAGGTGCTTATAGCGATTGACTTTATAATTGGTTTGATAAAAATCGAAAATTTTATCTATATCTTCCAAAATTTCCTGATTGGCGGTAAACAACGTATAATCAGTATATTGCTTTGCGGTTTTTTCATTAAAATTGCCCGTACTTATAAAGCCATAACGTTTATTTTGACCATTTTCAATACGTTCAATTACACAGGTTTTGTTGTGAACTTTCAAACCGCGAACGCCAAAAATAACGTTTATTCCTTCCCTTTGGAGTTTTTCTGCATACTGGATATTGTTGGATTCATCAAAACGTGCTCGCAATTCGATAGCGGCAGTAACTTTTTTCCCATTTTTAACCGCATTGATTAGGGAACTGGCAATGTGTGAAAATTCGGCCAACCGATAAATGGTGATTTTAATGGATTTCACCTGAGGGTCTATGGCTGTTTCCCGTAAAAAACGAACCGTATAAGAAAATGTGTGATAAGGGACATATTGCAAATAATCGCGCTGATCAATACGTTGTATAATGCTCCCTTCTATGGTCATGCCTTTTACCGGCAGCGGTTCCATAGCGGGATAAAGCAAGGCCTTATCTCCCAGATGAGGAAAATTCATATAATTGCGCCTATTGTGATAGCGCCCGCCCGGAATCAAGCTGTCTGTAGCTTCAATTTGCAGGGTTGACAATAAAAAACGCAAGGTATCTTCCTCGATGCTGTCGTCATAAACAAAACGTACCGGTTCTCCTTCGGTACGCTCTTTAACGCTGGATTTCAACTTATCGATATAACTTTTGTCCATATCGCTTTCCAAATCCAATTCCGCATCCCGAGTGATTTTTATCATGTGGGCTGAAAGGCTTTCATATTCAAAAATACTGAAGAAACTTTTTAAATTATACCGAATCAAATCATCGAGCAAGATGATATATTTTTTCCCGTCTTTGCCCGGCAACTCAATAAATCGATCAATAATCCTCGGGATTTCTATCAAGATATATCGATTGGGAGTCTTCTTTGCGGCTCCCTCTTTTTTTAAAATCATTTTTACCGCCAAATAAGCCGATCCGTCCTTTAGTCGCGGAGGATCCTCAAGGTCATTAAGAACAAGGGTAACCAGCGCCGGACTCACTTTTTGGAAGAAATAATCCTTCAAAAATTTCCCTTGTTCCGGCGTCACCTCCTTTTCGTTGACAATAAATATATCATGATCTTTTAAATCTTCCTGAATGGCACTGAGGATGTCCAAACTTTTGTCCTGTAATTTGATGGTGATATTGGTAATCTGTTTCATCAGCTTACCGGCATCAAATCCGCCCAATGCTTTAAATCCGGAGTCACCAGATTGCGCAATACGCCTCACCGTGGCGTAACGAACCCTAAAAAACTCGTCGAGGTTATTGGAGAAAATACCCAAAAAGCGTAAACGCTCCACCAAAGGCACTGTATCATCAGCTGCTTCTTGCAAAACACGCCCGTTAAATTGGAGCCAGCTTATCTCTCGATTGATATATTTATCCTCTATATCCATATTTTATTTTTCTTAAATAAAACTTTATAGCCTTTCGCACTCAATGTTATCGTCTTCATCTTTTATCATCTGCAACTGAAAAAAGAAAAACCACTCAATCCTTATGGTGCCAACCGCGTTACCTCCCAATTTTGATCTCGGCAACTATATTTGAAACGATCGTGTAGGCGATTGGGACGACCTTGCCAAAACTCTATCATTCGGGGTTTTATGAGAAAACCTCCCCAAAAATCGGGGCGCGGAATGGGTTTACCTTCAAATTTTAATTCCATTTCCTGCAAGCGCTGTTTCAAGACTGCTCGGTCTCGAATGGATTCACTTTGATGAGAAACCCAAGCCCCCAACTGGCTGCCTCGCGGACGGGAAGCAAAATATTGATCAGAAGTTTCTTCAGCACACTTTTCAACCGCCCCCTTCACAATCACCTGACGTTCCAAACTCGGCCAGAAAAAGGATATAGAAACTTTGGGATGCCTCAAAATAGACCGCCCTTTTTCACTTCGGTAATTGGTATAAAACACAAAGCCTTGGTCGTTAAACTTTTTAAGCAGAACCACTCGATTTTTGGGATACCCATAAGCATCTATTGTACTCAGAGTCATTGCATTATTTTCAGCAACAGTATCTATCGCCTCGGCTTCATCAAACCAAATTTTAAATAATTCCATGGGATTTTCAGTTAGGTTTTCAGCGGTTAATGACGACTTTTCATAGGAACGGCGGTAATCGGCAAGGTTTTCTTCCATGGAATAAAATTTAAGGCAATTTACAGTAAAGTACAAAAATAAAAAAAGTTTCCCCTTATTTTAAAGTCTATACATTTCTCTCTCATTTTTCACGGTTTAGCGAATACGCGTTCATAAATAGACAGCCCATCGCTTTTGTTTTTATCGGCGCGACAAAAAAACCCGGTATCTCATTAAAATAAAACGCTGACATACAGAAGGTTAAAACAATGCTAATTAAAACATCGATTCCGTTTTTAAAAGTAAATATTTCGGCTTATTTCTTTACTTTTGCAAAAAAAATTTAGCCCATGTTATCAGTGTCCAATTTATCGGTCCAATTTGGCAAGCGCGTTCTGTTTGACGAGGTCAACACCACTTTCACCGATGGTAATTGCTATGGCATTATCGGTGCCAACGGAGCAGGAAAATCCACTTTCCTTCGCATCCTGTCCGGTCAGGAGGATCCCACTTCGGGACAGGTGAATTTAGAATCCGGCAAACGCATGTCGGTATTAGAACAGGATCACAATATTTTTGATGAATACCAGGTTTTAGAAACTGTTTTACGCGGTAATCAACCTTTTTTTAAAGTCAAAACAGAGATCGATGAATTGTATGCCAATTATTCGGATGAAAACGCCGATCGCATTGGAGAGCTACAAACCCAATTTGAAGAGATGAACGGCTGGAACGCAGAGAGTGATGCCGCGGCCTTGCTCTCTAACCTGGGGATTGAAGAAGCGCTGCATTATCAGCAAATGAAAGACCTGGACGGAAAGCAAAAGGTGAGGGTCTTGTTGGCCCAAGCACTCTTTGGCAATCCCGATGTGTTGATCATGGACGAGCCAACCAACGATTTGGATTATGATACCATCAGCTGGCTTGAAAACTTTTTGGCAGATTATAAAAACACCGTTATTGTTGTTTCGCACGACCGCCACTTTTTAGATGCCGTGTGCACTCATATTTCCGATATTGATTTTGGAAAAATAAACCACTACAGCGGCAACTATACCTTTTGGTATGAATCTTCTCAACTCGCCGCCAGACAACGAGCACAACGAAACAAAAAAGCCGAAGAGAAAAAGAAAGAATTACAAGCTTTTGTCGAACGTTTTAGTGCCAATGCCGCAAAATCAAAGCAAGCTACTTCCCGAAAAAAAATGATTGAAAAACTCAATGTGGAAGACATCAAACCCTCCAGTCGCCGTTATCCGGCCATTATTTTTGACCGAGAACGTGAAGCCGGAGATCAGGTGCTTAACATTGAAAATTTAGCGGCTTCTTTGGAAGGAGAAACTTTATTTCAAAAACTGAACCTCAACCTTAGAAAAGACGACAAAGTAATCGTTTTTTCAAGGGATTCAAGAGCAACTACGGCTTTTTATGAAATCATCAACGGAAAGGAAAAACCCGTATCCGGAAAATATGAATGGGGAGTAACCACCAGTCAATCTTATCTTCCGGTAGACAATGCTGCCTATTTTCAAGAAGATTTGACTTTGGTAGATTGGTTGCGCCAATATGCCAAAACCCAAGAAGAACGTGAGGAAGTTTACATTCGCGGATTTTTGGGAAAAATGCTTTTCCGTGGAGAAGAAGCCCTCAAGTCTTGTGAAGTCTTGTCCGGAGGCGAAAAAGTGCGCTGTATGATAAGCCGCATGATGATGATGCGCGCCAATGTACTCATGCTCGATGAACCAACCAATCACCTCGATCTCGAATCGATTACCGCATTTAACAACGCCTTGAAAAATTACAAAGGCGCCCTCCTTTTGACAACCCATGATCACGAATTTGCCCAAAGCTTGGCCAATCGTATCATCGAACTTACCCCAAAAGGAATCATCGATCGATACATGACTTTTGAAATGTATATGAATGACCCGAAAATTAAGCAAAAGCGAGAGGAGATGTACGGTAACGACTAAAACATAGCATTTTACAACCGCGGATTGGCACCCTATTTTCAAAAAATATTCCCTCAATAAGGTATATTTACCTTTAAAAACTGCACAGCTCCCCCAGCAGCTCAATTGCTGATTGAGGGGGTAACGTCAAAATGATTTATAAATAAATTAAACAGAAGGCCTATTGGGATATAGTCTAACCTCATTGTCCTTCCCTTTTGACCTCAAATTTTAAAGCGATTGAAACAAGATAGTTTACAACAGACCCAAAAAACGCTCAAGCTCGCCTACCCGGTGATATTGGGGCAGTTGGCCCAAATTGCCTTGGGACTGGTAGATATGGCTATGGTAGGCGTCTTAGGATATCAAGAACTCGCGGCAGCTTCTTTGGTCAACAGCGTAGTTAATATTCCTTTTGTATTGGGTATCGGAGTCACGCTCTCTGTGTCACAATTGGTCAGCATGGCCAACGGGCAGCGCAATGGCAAGCTGGTCAGTCATTATTTGTTTAACGGCTTTATATTGTCGGGAGTGGTAGGAATCTTGATTGCATTGGGATTGGAATTTAGTAAAAATATCCTCTTCCATTTGGGGCAAGATCCCGAAGTGGCACACTTGGCAGTTCCCTATTTGCAATTAATGGGCTGGTCGGTGATTCCCATGTTGTTGTTTATGGCTTTAAAACAATTTACAGACGGATTGGAGTTTACAAAAACAGCTATGATTGTAGCGCTCATCGCCATTCCCCTCGATATGTTTTTCAATTGGATTTTCATCTATGGAAATTGGGGCGCTCCCCAATTGGGCTTGGTTGGAGCAGGCTGGGGCACCTTGATTACCCGTATTTTAGTATTCCTCATTCTCGGGATTATCATTTTGAAGCACAAGCTCTTTCGTCGGTATATCATCATCAGAAAGCGTCAATGGTTTCTTCACGGCCGCACCTGGAAAGACTTATTGGAGATTGGCATCCCCAGCAGCTTGCAGGTGGGCATGGAGTCAGGAGCTTTTGCCGTTTCCGCAATCCTCATCGGAACCATAGGTGCCCGCGAGCAAGCCGCTCATCAAATTGCCATTGCCTCCGTTTCGCTCACCTTTATGGTCTCCGTTGGACTATCGCAAGCCGGCTCCATACGAGTGAGCAATATGTTGGGGAGAAAAAATTTCTCCTTACTACGCCTTATTGGGGACTCTACGCTGGTTACCGCCATCATTTATGGAAGCCTTTGCGCCGTAGGCATTATTTTGTTTCGCTCATTTATCCCGGGAATATTTACCGAAGATATGCAGGTGATAAAAATTTCCTTGGGATTGCTGCTTATGGCCGGAATCTTCCAAATATCAGACAGCACCCAAGCCATCAGCGCCGGTTTGTTGCGGGGTATTAAAGATGTGCGTATCCCCACACTTTATATTGGAATTGCTTATTGGGTGCTGGGGCTGCCCATTGGCAGTTTACTCGCTTTTTATTTTAATATGGATGCCATGGGAATATGGATTGGCTTTATCATAGGCCTGAGTGCTGCAGCCATTTTCCTCAGCATACGCTTCAAACGCATCTCAAGCTCAGACCAAGCCCTACTGAAAGTAAAACGACAAGAATAACAGAGAAATTTAACAAGAGGTTCCGTCTATTTTGAAGGCCACATCCGCATAAAACAACCGCCTAATATCGGCTTTCGGTTCATATCCTTTGTTGAGCTCATTTAAATTTTCTATTATGCAAAATGATCTTTTTCGCTTCAATCCTAAAAGTTTAAATAGGCTTGTTTTCTTACTATTTTCTCAAAAAAACATCGAATAAATCTTTAAATTAAATTAGAAGTTTTATCTTTGAAAAAAATTTGAACGTGTATGGATCCTTCAATGGTACAATTTGATCAGTGGCTCGGTTTTATTATCATCATGATAATTGCAACCGCCGGTTTTTGGGTTTTTGGTTTTGTATTAAGCCTCCTCCCATATTGGATTATAGGACACTGGAGAAACCGTATTAAAAAGAACAAAGCGGAAAAAGAAGAAAAAGAATTGGCTTAAAATTCGATTTCTTCTTATTGGCTATATCTATAAACATCCGAAAACCAACGGATGTTTTTTATTTTTAAAGCATGCGCAGCGCTCTAACCACAACGGGATTAGCGGGATTTATCACACAATCGTATTTTACTTTAAACTAAAGGGCATTTCAAATTGGCATAATTTGATCACATTCTTTATTTTTACCGAATCGGTTTCACGCATGAGACCCCTATTTTAATATCCTTCAATCTTGAAATTTAAACTCTCTCTTTTATTAATCTTCGGAGTATTGGCCGTACAAGCGCAAACGGTGCGCAAATACTCTAACGAATTCCTCAATTTGGGAGTTGGAGCCGATAATTTTGGAATGGCTAATGCCGTGGTGGCCGGCATTTCAGACGTTAATGCCGCCTACTGGAATCCTGCCGGGCTCACGCAGTTAGAAGACAATCAAATTGCCTTGATGCACGCGAGCTATTTTGCCAATATTGCCAATTATGATTATATCGGCGGAGCCATGCCACTCGACGAAAAAAGTGTGGTGGCCTTTACCATGATTCGCTTTGGAGTTGATGATATTTTGAATACTACTCAGCTGATTGACGATCAAGGGCAAATTAATTATGACCGCATCACCAAATTTTCGGCGGCCGATTATGCTTTCACCTTTTCCTACGCACGAAAATTGCCTGTGGAGGGCCTATCTTTTGGTGCCAATGCCAAAGTCATTCGTCGTATCATCGGAGAATTTGCTCAATCCTGGGGCTTTGGCTTTGACTTGGGGCTTCAATATCGCACCGCAAATCAATGGGCTTTCGGACTGATGGCCCGCGATGTAACAACTACCTATAACACTTGGAACATCAACGAGGAAAAATATAAAGATATTCAGGAAGCAGTAGACGGGAAGAATCAAGAACTTCCTGAAACCACAGAAATCACTTTACCCAAATTGCAACTGGGCGTAGCTAAAACTTTTGACATCAGCACCGATTTTAAATTACAAACCGAACTGGATCTGAATACGCGCTTTGTACAAACCAGCGACTTGATTTCCTCCTCTTCCCTGAGTATCACTCCGGCATTTGGATTTGAATTGAGTTATACCAATATGGTTTACTTGCGTGGCGGTATGGGCAATTTTCAAAATGAAATACAATTTGATGGCAGTGAAAAAATAGGCTTCCAACCCAGCTTTGGAATTGGCTTTCAATACAAAGGTATTCAGGTAGATTATGCCTTTACCGATATCGGCAATCAAAGTATCGCTCTTTATTCCAATGTGTTTTCCCTGCGTCTGGACTGGCGTATTTTCCGTTAATCTTGTTATCTTCGCTCTATCATTGTAAAACCCACCTTCTCATGGTGAGGTTGCAATGTTTTTATACGAAAATGAAAAAATTATAGACTAAAAAATTGATTCCTTTAATTTGTCATGCCGTATGTTTACAATTAAATAGAGCAGCGAAGCCAGAAGCTGAAGCTGGTCTATATTAATTATCATTACGGTATTAGCCGCTTTTCTCATGAAAAAAATCCTCTTAGCGCTCTTATCCGGATTGTTATTGGCTTTGGCTTGGCCCACTTATGGATTCCCATTGCTTTTGTTTTTGGGGTTTGTTCCGCTGCTCTACCTGGAGCACCAACTGAGAAAATCTGCCCAAAAAAATGCCGGATGGAAAATCTTCGGACTCGCTTATCTCGGGTTCTTTATTTGGAATCTCATCACCACCTACTGGCTTTATTATTCTACCGCCGCAGGAATGGCATTTGCCATTTTAGTCAATACCCTCTTGATGACGCTGGTGTTTGTGCTATACCACAAAGTGGCTCGACGCACCACAAAACTCCTTTCTTCCCTATTTGTGGTCAGTTTGTGGATGTGTTTTGAATACCTGCACTTGCACTGGGCCTTTTCTTGGCCTTGGCTCAATTTAGGAAATGGCTTTTCTACCTTTCCACAGTGGGTACAATGGTATGAATACACCGGTAACTTTGGCGGCACCTTGTGGGTATGGCTGGGGAATCTGCTGGTTTTTCACACCCTACTAAAGTTTAATAAGCAAAAAAATAAATCCGTGCTCTTTAAAGGAGGAGTCAAATTGTTTTTGCTCATTGGAATTCCTATTGGAATTTCCTATTGGATAGGGTTTACTTATCCCGATAGGCAAAACCAGCAAGAAATAGAGGTACTCATTTTACAACCCGATATTGATCCTTATACTGAAAAATATAAAACCAGCGATCGGGAAGTTGGACAGCTACTCTTTGAAATGACCCGCGAGAACATCAGTGATTCCACTGACTTGGTGATTGCCCCTGAAACGGTCTATGCCGATGGTACCCGCCGCTCCCGATTTAAACATTCTGCTGCGCGTCAATACAGCCATAAAATTGTAACCCATTACCCCGGAGTGAGCTTCATTGGAGGTATTTCATTGTACGATGTCATCCGCAACAAAAAAGAAGTCGGCCCACAAAGCAATTGGATTAAACCCGGACTTTGGGCCAATTATTACAATTCCGCTTTTATGGTGAGTCCGGGACAGCCGACACAGATTTATCACAAATCTAAATTGGTGGTTGGCGTTGAAACCTTTCCCTATCAGGATATTCTCAAACCCCTGCTGGGCAATATTATGATTGATTTGGGGGGAACGGTGGCTCAGCTTACCACACAACCCAATCGAGAGGTATTCCTTTCTGACAATCACCTCAAAAGTGGCCCTTTGATTTGTTATGAATCCGTTTATGGCGAATTTGTGAACGGTTATGTTCAAAACGGCGCTCAATTTTTAGTCATCATTACCAATGACGCCTGGTGGGAGGATACCCAAGGTCACAAACAACACGTGAGTTATGCCCGTTTGCGAGCCATAGAAACACGGCGTGATATTGCCCAAAGTGCCAACAACGGCACTTCGGCCATCATCAACCAAAAGGGAGAAATTATAAAAAAAACAGCTTATGATATTCGCACTACCCTTAAAGGGAAATTACACCTCAACACCGGAGAAACTTTCTATGTAAAACACGGCGATTATTTGGCCCGTATAGCAGAAATATTGGCCGCAATTATTTTTATTATTGCTTTAGTAGCCCCTTATTTGCGAGGCCGGTTTAAACCAATTTTTGCAAATCGAAAACTTCTTAAAAACAACAAGTGAAATCTGTATTGGGCAGCCAAAAATGATTTAAACCGCAGAAAATAAATTTCGTCATTCCCCAAAAGCTTTTTAATTTCGTCTTTATGCAAAAGAACAAAATCAACATCAAAAACCGAAAAGCGCGATTTCAATACGAAATCCTCGATAAATATGTTGCCGGAATTGTATTGGCCGGGACAGAAATTAAAGCTATTCGGGAAGGCAAGGCCAATATTGCGGAAAGTTTCTGCGAGTTTCACCGCGGAGAACTGTTTGTAATCAACATGAATATACAGGAATATTCACATGCCTCTCACTTCAATCACAACCCTAAAAACGAACGCAAATTATTACTGAACAAAAGTGAACTCAAGAAGTTGGAAAAAAAAGTGACCAACACAGGCTTGACCATTATTCCGCTGCGGCTGTTTATTAACAAACGCGGACTGGCCAAACTGAATATTGCCTTGTGTAAAGGAAAAAAATTATACGACAAGCGCCAAAGCATTCGAAAACGTGAAGACAAACGTCGCTTAGACCGTATCAAAAAAGAGTTCAACAATTAAAAAACCCCTGTTTCCCCTCCCCTTTCAACCTCCCACAACAAATCATCCAAAGACACGGTTTTTGGATCGCCTGCAAAACAGGGCTAAAATTGAGCATCAATCGTTTTCACTCCCCTCAAAACACATGTAATACCGTAATGACAATTTAGAGGAATCAACCTTTAGTTTATAAAAATTTTCATTTTCGTATTACTCCTCAATTTGCAGTGAATCCTTCGGGTTAACTCTTTTCGTGCAGCATGGGGACAAATCGGAATTCTCCATATTCCTTTTTTTCAATTTCCTTAGCCGATTTACGAATCAATAAGGTCATGATTTGCGGATCCTCCCCTACCGGAATCACCATACGCCCGCCAATTCGCAATTGATTGAGCAGGGCAATAGGTATTTTTGGGGCACCGGCGGTGACCACAATCTTATCAAAAGGAGCGTATTCGGGCAAGCCTTTGTAACCATCTCCAAAAGTGAGGTATTTAGGACGATAGCCTATTTTATCAAGGAAGCGTTTCGTTTTTTTATAAAGTTCGTTTTGCCGCTCTATGCCATAAACTCTGGTTTGCAATTCACACAAAACCGCGGTTTGATAGCCACTCCCTGTGCCAATTTCGAGTACTTTTTCTCCCTTTTTAGCCTGAAGCAATTCAGTTTGAAAAGCAACCGTATAGGGCTGAGAAATCGTTTGTCCGGCCGCAATGGGAAAGGCTTTATCTTGATAGGCGTGGCCTTCAAAACCGCTGTCCATAAACCAATGTCGCGGGATGTTGTTGATGGCATTCAACACTTTTTCATCTGTAATTCCTTTACTTCTAATGACATCCACCAATTGCTTGCGTTTGCCCTGATGTCGGTATGTATCTTTAAGTTTCATGTTTTACGAAAATCCTAAAATTAAGGATTATCTCACAGCTAAAAAAGTTTATTTAGTATTTACCAATCAGCGCCTTCAATAAGTTTCTCAAAGCCTCAGAGCAGCCTATTCTCAAAGGATCAAGAGCAAACGACTGCTTCATAATTATTGAACATGTACAAGTGGGCTTCTCCTATTGGCAGTAAGTAGATTTACCGCCCCTAAGCTGTGGCCAATAGCGTTTTGGCATGTGCCATAGCCGAATCCGGTCTTTCTTTTCCCCCGAGCATCTCGGCCAATTCGGCGATGCGCTCTTGCGGAGTTAAACTTTTAATGAAAGTGCGGGTGGTCTTATTTTGGGTCTTCTTGAATACTTTATAATGTTGTTTCCCTTTAGCAGCAATTTGAGGCAGGTGCGTTATGGAAATTACCTGCATTTGCTGCCCCATCTCTGCCATAATACTCCCCATTTTTTGTGCAATCTCTCCCGAAACTCCGGTATCGATCTCATCAAAAATAATGGTTGGCAGATTGCTGTATTGCGCAAGAATACTCTTAATCGCCAAACTGATTCGGGAAAGCTCTCCGCCGGAGGCCCCTTTCTTTAAAGAAAGGAAATCACTGCCTTTATTGGCCGAAAAGAGCCATTGCATTTTATCCAGTCCGAAGGGAGTAAACTGTTTAGCAGGAGTCAGCTCTATTTTCAATCGTCCGTGAGGCATGCCCAGTTTTTGCAGAATCTTTACGACCGAATCCCGAAATTTGGGCGCTATTTTTTTTCGTTTTTGGGTCAATTTATGAGCCAAATTTCTTGTCTTTTCTTCGGCTTTATCGATTTGTTGTTGCAATGCCGCAAGGGCTTGATCCGAATCTTCAGAGACAGCCACCTTCTCTTCGAGTTCTGCTTGAAGGGTCAGCAATTCTGCCACAGTGTTTACCCCGTGTTTTTGCTGTAGCCTATAAATCGCCTGAAGCTTTTCATTTACCAGCGTCAGAGCCTCGGGATCGCCCTCAGCATCTTCGTATAGCCGATTCATTTCCTGGGCCATGTCTTCCAATTCCAGCAACACACTTTTCATGCGATTGCTCAAACTGCTATAAGCCTCCCCAAAATCTTCCAAAGCTGACAAACGATTTTTCACCTCTTGCATCCCTTCTAAAATTCCAATATCTTCTTGTTCCAATTGCTGAAGGGAAATCGATAAGTTTTCCTTGAGTTCTTCGACATGAGAAAGTTGCTTAAACCGTTCTTCCAAATCCGTTTGCATATTTTCCTCCAACTGAACCTCTCGTAGTTCATTGCGTAAAAACAAATGATAATCATAGGTTTTTTGCGCTTCTTGCTGTTCCTGTTTCAAGGCTTCCATTTCCTGCTTCAGGATTTTATACTCCTGAAATGCAGTCTGATATTCTTTTAGTAAATCTACATTTCCGGCCAATGCATCAATCACCTGAAATTGATATTCTGCATTGCCCATAAAAAGGGTTTCATGCTGACTGTGGATATCGACCAGATGTTGACCGAGGGCTTGCAGCGGTTTCAATTTGACCGGGGTATCATTGACAAAAGCTCGAGAGCGCCCGGAAGGCAATATTTCCCGACGAATAATGGTTTCGGGATGATAATCCAAATCTGCGGATTTAAAAAGGGGTTTTAGGGAATAGGAATCAATAAAAAAATTACCCTCAATCACACACTTCTCATTCCGGTTGCGCACACTTTCCAAATCGGCACGTTTTCCGAGCAATAATGACAAAGCTCCGAGTAAAATCGATTTTCCCGCACCGGTTTCCCCGGTAAGAATAGTCAAATTGTCTTTTAAAGACAACTGAACGTCCTCGATTAAAGCATAGTTTTTTATGGATAGTGAGCTAAGCAAAGTTGCACTGTTTTTATGGGGTAAATATACGGGAGAAAAATTACATTCGACGAATCCTATTCCCCCATTTTCTTATTTGTTCGAAGCATTTTGCAGCCTCTTTGTTTAAAAACTCTCGCTATTTTATTTAAATCGGCTTCTGTGGCAAAACCTGTTAAAAACCTTATTTTTGTGAATCGCTGAATCCCAATTGCTATGGATCAGCACAAAAACAGCTCGATATGGACACCTTATATTCTGAAATTCCCTTGGCGCAAAATTTGATTGAACTCTGTAGGCGCAAGGGCATCACCGAAGTGGTCATCAGTCCGGGTTCTCGCAATGCCCCTTTGACTATTTCCTTTGCCAATCACAAAGATTTTACGGCATACAGCATTGTCGATGAGCGGTCGGCTGCTTTTTTTGCGTTGGGTATGGCACAACGCATGCAAAAACCGGTGGCCTTGTGCTGCACCTCCGGATCGGCTTTATTAAATTATTATCCGGCGGTTGCCGAAGCTTTTTACAGCGATATCCCGTTGGTGGTTATTTCTGCCGATCGCCCCGTAGAGCGGCTCAATATTGGGGACGGACAAACCATTAATCAAAAAAATGTGTATGAAAACCATATTTTATATTCGGCCAATCTATATTCTGAAATTGTATTGAACCGGGATTCTTCGGATCAGAAATTGGTTCAAAAAAAATGGGAAGCCCAAAAAAATAACGAACGGGAAATCAATCTTGCCCTAAATACAGCCATTGAAAAAAGCGGCCCCGTTCACATCAATGTTCCTTTTTACGAACCGCTTTATAACACCGTTTCTGAGCTGCAGGTAAACCCGTTACAAATTGAGCCCATTCGAGAGAAAAAAAGTATCCGTTCAAAATCCTTGCAAACCTATGCCGATATTTGGAATCAGAGTACTAAAAAACTGATCCTGGTAGGCGTAAATGAGCCCCATTCTGTTGCGGAAGAGTTTTTGAATTGGTTGGCCAAAGATCCTTCGGTTTTGGTCTTTTCGGAAACCACCTCAAACCTGTACCAAGAAGATTTTGTGACCCGCATTGATAATGTAATTGCTCCCATCGAAATTTCTAAAAACAAAACGGCGTTGTTCAAAGACCTGCAACCCGATATCTTACTGACTTTTGGCGGTATGGTAGTATCCAAAAAAGTAAAGGCTTTCTTGCGAAATTATCAACCCCAACACCATTGGCATGTAGATGCCAAAAAGGCTTTAAACACTTATTTCTGTCTCAACAAGCACTTTGATGTTGAGCCTAATACCTTCTTTAAAGCCTTTAAACCCCTAACCCATAAAACGGCAAGCGAGTATCGAGAAAAATGGCTCAAATTTCGTGACCAACGCAACAAGCGTCACCAAGAATATATGCACGAACTGCCTTTTTCCGACCTCAAAGCTTTTTTTTATATTTTAAAAAACCTAAAAGGAAAACAGGTCTTACAAGTGTCTAACAGCAGTGTGGTTCGTTATGCCAATTTATTTAAACTCTCTTCTGAGCTTGAAGTGTACTGCAACCGCGGCACCAGCGGAATTGACGGCAGTGTTTCCACGGCAATCGGAGCCGCTTTAAAATCAGCTATTCCCACTTGTTTGATTTGTGGCGATTTGGCCTTCTTTTATGACAGCAATGCACTGTGGAACAATTATATCCCTAAAAATTTTAAAATCATTGTACTCAATAACGGCGGCGGCGGTATCTTTCGAATTTTACCCGGAAAAAAGGGAGAAACCTACTTCCACACCTATTTTGAAACCCGCCATCACTTAACTGCCGAACACCTGGCCGAGATGTATGGTTTTGCTTATCGCAAAGCCGAGAATGACAAGGAACTGTTGGATCAATTACCGGCATTCTTTGCCCAAAACAAACAAGCCCAAATCCTGGAAATATTTACGCCCACAGCAATTAACGATGAAATTTTGTTGAATTATTTTAAATTTATCCGAGAATAATACCAACATGGTTCAAAAGGAAACTCTTCAAGCAATCGGTTTGCAATATGCTCCTTAAACCCCATAATACTGAAACAAATGATAAAGGCTTACCGATTTCTATTTCGGTTCTTGAGAAAACCCTATGACAAAAAGGACCCAAATCAAACGTTTAAACAGCGGGGATTAAAGTTATTTCAAATTTTAATTCTCGATTTGTGTCTCTTGGGATTTATTGCCTTTTTAATAGTTATATTTCGAGAACAAGGAGTGCTTGGGTTGGCTGATGAAAGGTCGAAGGATGCAGACTTCTCGTTATGGGAGTTGTTTTTTGCGGCTGTAATTGTGGCCCCCTTATTAGAGGAACTCATCTTTAGATATCCCCTGCGGTTTAAAAATAATCTGTTATTAAAATTTGGCGTCTGGTGTGCCTCTTTAGTGAGCAAAAAAGAGAAAGCTGAAATTTCAAAAAGATTAGAAGGCTTCTGGAATAAAAGATTTGGATTCCTGTTTTACATTGCTGCGTTGCTCTTCGGGGCAGCCCACCTTGTCAACTATAACTTAGCACTCACTGCACCTTATATCCTGATTGTTTTGCTATTTGTGCGATTCATTATCGGACTTTTATTGGGTTATATCAGAATTAGGTACAATCTCTTTTTGAGTATTTTCCTGCACGGCCTACACAATAGCTTAGTCCTCATTGTCCCATTACTCTTAATCGGGCCTTCAACAACGCTATTGACCAAAAAAAATAAAAAGATGTTTTTCCAAGTTGAGGAGGTAAATTATGGGGGAAGCTCTAAAATATGGAGCAAAGAAAAAGGGGTATTGTCTTATCAAAATTACCCGCTTAAATCTGTTATTTCACAATTATCCAACACCCGAGAATTGCTTATTGTAAGCAACAAACCGGCTAAATTAGAAACGAGAATCAACTTAAAATTTAGCGGGTATGAGTCTATAGAATCAAAAGCGAGAAAAGACACTATATTAAAGTATTTGGCCAAGGGATTTGGATTCTCGATGAGAACCTCCCAAGAAGTGCAAGCGTTTTATTGGTTAGCGCTTACCGACACGACAAAATTAGTGCACAGCAAAATCGGAGCAAAAAGTCTTATTTCCTTTAGCGATAATCAAATCAAATTAAAAAATGCATCGCTCATCTCAAAGTATGGTATTAATTTGGCGGGTTTCTTAACCTCGAAGCTTGATAAAATCACTTTATGTGACACTATCCGCGGTAAATATAATTTTAAACTTCCTAAATCTCCCCAAAAAATACCGGCTGCCTTAGCAAAAAGATATGGGATAAAAATCATGGAAAAAGAAAAGAAGATGAAACACTTACACATTCATTTTACCAATTAAAACATCTTCCATTTCTCATCGATACAAGTTCCCTTAGATTTAGTGTAGAATTGACGGTAAACTCTATTTTTTTAATTACTTTGTTCTCCATTCAAAAAAACAACAATCATGACCTCACAAGAAATTGCGCAATACCTGGATCATGCAGCCCAAAAGGCGCAAGCAGTGGAACAGCTCTCCCAGAAACAGGGAATTGAACTGAGAGAAGCCTATAAAATTCAACGTTTATCCATTGACCAACGCATCAAGCGCGGGGAAGAAATCACCGGTTATAAGCTGGGATTCACCAGCTATGCCAAAATGGAACAAATGGGTGTTCACGATTTAATTTGGGGCATTTTAACCGATGCTATGGCGCTTAAGCCTGCGCAAGAAGTATCCCTCAAACGTTGGATTCATCCGCGTGCCGAGCCTGAAATTGCTTTTAGGGTGTCGCAAGATATTGATCAACCGCTTGCTTTAGAAGATCTTCCGCAATACATAGATAAAATGGCAGTGGCCATTGAAGTAATTGATTCGCGTTATAAGAACTTTAAATTCACCCTCAGTGACGTAGTGGCCGACAACTGCTCCTCCACCGGTTACTTGATTGGCGAGTGGCAGGACTTAAAAACTGACATTTCCAATTTGGATATCCAATTGATTATTGATGGGGTGCCGGTTGAAAAAGGCAAGACCGCGGCCATACTCAACAATCCATTACAGTCGGTTGTGGAATTAAGTCGCTTGGCTTCAGAAGCAGGATTAACAGTCAAAAAAGGTCAGGTAATCATGGCAGGAGCCGCCACGGCAGCAGTATATCTTAAACCCGGACAACAGGTCAAAGCAGAGCTCGAAAGCATGGGCACGGTTTCTTTCTCTGTACACTAATACATCAACAAAAAATAATTCTTGTTTTTTTAGAGAGAATCGGAGGCTTCCTCCAGCTTTTTAGTGTTTTCAACCAATTTGAGTTCATCTATAAACTCCTGGATATCACCGTCCATCACACTTTGTAAGTCATATACACTTTTGTTGATGCGGTGATCGGTCACACGGCCTTGCGGATAATTATAGGTGCGTATTTTTTCACTTCGGTCTCCGGTTTTGACCATGGAGCCGCGTTTGGCGGCTTCTTCTTCCTGTTTTTTGGCCAGCTCAAGATCATAGACCCGGGAACGCAATACGCGAAAAGCCTTATCCTTGTTTTTGTGTTGTGACTTTTCATCCTGACACTGCACCACAATTCCGGATGGCTCGTGGGTAAGCCGCACCGCCGAATAAGTGGTATTAACCGACTGCCCGCCCGGTCCTGACGAACAGAAATAATCGATACGCACGTCTTTGGGATCAATCTTAACATCAAATTCTTCCGCTTCGGGAAAAACCATCACGGTAGCCGCACTGGTATGCACTCGTCCTTGGGTTTCTGTTTGCGGAACGCGTTGTACACGGTGTACGCCGGCTTCATACTTTAAGGTTCCATAAACCTCCTCGCCAGATACTTCAAACTGTATTTCTTTAAATCCGCCGCTGGTGCCTTCGTTATAATCTACCGTAGACACTTTCCAACCTTTATGTTCACAATACTTGGTCAGCATTCTATAAATATCACCGGCAAAAATACTGGCCTCATCCCCGCCGGTTCCCGCACGAACTTCTACCACTGCATTTTTTTCGTCTTCGGGGTCTTTGGGAATGAGCATCATTTTGATTTTCTCTTCCAACTCAGGCAAGGCGGTGGCAGCCTCCTCCTCTTGCATTTTGGCCATTTCAACCATCTCCTCATCTTCCCCTTCAGCAATAATTTGTTGGGCTTCTTCTAAATTTTGGGTGAGCTCAAGATATTTTTTGCGCTCCTCCATCAATTCTTTCAGCTCCTTATATTCCTTGGTTAATTTGACATAGCGCTTCTGATCCGAAATAATATCGGGTTGAATGATCAAGTCGTTGACCTCCTCAAAACGCCGTCTAACCAATTCCAGTTTTTCTTTCATAAATAATACGAAAATGAAAATTTTTATAGACTAAAAATTAATTCCTCTAATTTGTCATGCCGTATGTTTACAATTAAATAAAGCAGCAAAGCCAGAAGCTGAAGCGGGTCTATATTAATTGTCATCACGGTATAAGATTTATACAACGAGCGAATTTACAATAATTTTCATGATCTATAGAGATTCTGCGGTCGAAGCTTCGTGAAAATGGGAAAATTTAAACAGAAGAAAGAAATCAGATATTGACCACCAAACCGATTCCGAGTTGTTGTTTCCACTGTACTTTGGGGCCGCTTCTCACTTCTTGTCCAGCACTATTGGTTTTGATGGTCTTGATATCGTCGTCATAAATAAGGTGAGAACCAATTTTAGCAGCCACATATTTGTTGATTCTAAACTGCAAATTGACCCGCCAATCGATATCGATATTACCAAAATTATTGATATAATCTGTATAAAGGCTGATTCGGTTTGAAAAGTGGATATTATCAAATACTTCGGTATGGTATTCATTGGTAATCAGAATACCAAATTCTGATTTGATCATTTCTCCTCTTTTGACCATATTCCCATTGTCGTCATATACCGCCTTAGGAACGCCAAAAGCTCCTTTATCGGCCAAGCGTTGGTTCAAAACAAAAGTTGTTTTTTCGGTAGCCGGGGAAATATAGAGTGTAAAGGTTTTGCTGTCTCGGCCATATTCGGCTCCCACCCCGATAAACAGATAGCCCGGTGCCATAAATCCCGAAACGGAGAGATCGCGATTGGGATAGGCAAATCCGGCGGCAAACTGTGTTTTAATATTCAGTTTTGCCGAGTAAAACCAGCCCGAGGTCGAATCCGGTCGATAGCCAAAGGTGGAGTTGAGATGCAGCTGATCTTCAGTTTTTCTAATTTTCCTTCCTTCCTGAGCATTGATGCCGTAATGCCCTATAAATTCATTTTTCCATCGGATATTTCGTCCCAATAAGGTGCGTTCTATATTGGCACTCAGCAAAAGAGAAACCGAATTACTCCCGCCGGCACTCCAGTTTTGGTATGTTACCTCATTGAGATCAATTCCAAAGCGATTATGTCCATCCCAAAAAACACTTGGCAAGGTTTGCACCAGGCTGTCAATGAAAAAAGTGGTTCTGAGCAAAGGAGTATTTACCGGTAAATTCAAGTCGTCTCCTTGCTTAGATTGTGCATATATCGAGGTGCAAAAGAGGAGACACGCGATATAAATCAGACAGCACTTCAATTTCATATTTTCTCACAAGGATTTAATGATACTCAAAGTTTCCAAAATCACTCTTGATGGTAAGTTTTTTATCGGGGCTTTCTTGCACGCTTCCAATTACGCGGGCTTCGATATTAAAAGATTCCGATATTTTTATCAACTCAGGCGCAATAGCTTCAGGAACATAGAGTTCCATTCGGTGCCCCATATTAAAGACCTGATACATTTCCTTCCAATCGGTACCGCTTTCTTCCTGAATGCTCTTAAATAACGGAGGTATGGGAAACATATTATCTTTTACCACGTGAAACTGATCGATAAAATGAAGGATTTTGGTTTGTGCCCCACCACTGCAATGCACCATGCCGTGAATTTTATTTCGTGGAATTTCGGTCAGTATTTTGTTGATTACCGGTGCGTAAGTTCGTGTAGGAGACAACACAAGTTTTCCGGCATCTAAGGGAGAATTTTCTATGGTCGAAGTCAATGATTTGGTTCCGGAATACACCAAATCTTCCGGAACAGCCGGGTCATAGCTTTCAGGATAGTTCTTAGCCAAAGCCTTGGAGAACACATCATGCCTTGCCGAAGTTAATCCATTACTTCCCATTCCGCCGTTATATTGGGTTTCATAGGTAGCCTGCCCATAAGATGCCAATCCCACAATCAAGTCTCCTGCTTGTATATTGGCATTATCGATTACTTCATCCCGTTTCATTCGAGTGGTGACCGTGGAATCTACAATAATGGTACGCACCAAATCTCCCACGTCTGCTGTTTCTCCGCCGGTGGAATAAATCTCAATTCCATAAGCTCGCAATTCTTCTAAGAGTTCTTCGGTTCCATTGATCAGTTCCCCAATTACTTCTCCGGGAATCAAATTCTTGTTGCGGCCAATGGTAGAGGACAGCAAGATGGGCTGATTTGCCCCGACACACAAAAGGTCATCGAGGTTCATGACCAATGCATCTTGGGCAATCCCTTTCCACACCGAAAGATCGCCGGTCTCTTTCCAATACATATAGGCCAAAGCCGATTTGGTGCCGGCACCATCGGCATGCATCACCACACAATACTCCTGGTCACCGGTAAGGTAATCGGGAATGATTTTACAAAATGCTTTAGGAAACAAGCCTTTATCAATAGATTTTATGGCATTGTGTACCTCCTCTTTTTTTGCGGAAACCCCGCGTTGCGCATAGCGCTTGTTTTCATGTTTATCCATGACCGTATTCATTTTTGTGACCGCACAACTGCAAAAATAAGGAAAGTAAGGACTTCAGGTAAGTGCTTGCGGATAAAAATTTGGAGAAAGTAATTTTTAGGATTTCAAAAGTCTTGGCGCTTGATAGAGCCGGTCACTTCCTCGAGGTCATCTTTAACTTTATTGACCTCTTCTTTGATATCATCGGCAAAACCCGTATCGAAGTGCTCATCGGCCGAATGGGTAATTTCTTCTTTAATATCATTGGTAGCATCCTTGACCATTCTGATTCCTTTTCCCACCCCGCGAACAATTTCAGGAACTTTATCTGCCCCAAAAACCAGCACCACTACAAAGATGATGAATGCAATCTCAGAACCTCCAACACCGAAAACAAGAAAAGGCATAGCCATAAATCATATTTTACTATGCAAAAGTACATAAAAAAACCTTGGACAAGGGCGGATAATGCTTAAAAATAATTGAATGCGTTTCCAATAAAATACAGGGACGATGATTGGTGAGCAATTGAGAATATCACTTCACTTTATCCGGATTTTGTTTTACAAAGGCGGACCATCCACTATAATTTTTCTTTTGTTTGGCTTTCCCGCCATTATAAAAATGACAGACCGCGGCAGCCAATCCGTCTGTAGAATCCAAATTTTTAGGCAAAGTTTTTAAACCCAACGTACTTTGCAGCATTTTAGCCACTTGTTCTTTACTGGCATTCCCATTGCCGGTGATGGCCATTTTTATTTTTTTGGGTGAATATTCAGTGATGGCAATTTCACGACTCAATCCGGCGGCCATGGCCACTCCTTGTGCGCGACCAAGCTTCAACATGGACTGAACATTTTTGCCGTAAAAAGGGGCTTCAATAGCAATCTCATCCGGTTTATAACTCTCAATCAACGCAATGGTACGTTCAAAAATAAGTTTCAACTTGAGGTAGTGATCGCTATATTTTCTTAAAACCAATTCGTTGAGCTGCAGGAATTCCATTTTTTTTCCGACAATCTTTATCAACCCAAAGCCCATAATGGTGGTTCCCGGATCAATCCCCAAAACAATTCGCTCGGTCTTCAAAATACTGGTTTTAAAAGAGGTTTATAAAATTGTAGTTATAGTATTTCTTTCACCTTTTCAGGAGGTCGTGCCACCACGGCTTTGTCGCCCTTAATGACAATAGGTCGTTGGATCAGCTTGGGGTGAGTCGATAAAATCTCGAGCCATTCTTCTTCCGAAAAAGACTTGCCTTTATAGTTTTCTTTATAAATAGTTTCACTCTTTCTCACCAAATCTGCTGCCTTCATGTTTAGCTTTTCTAAAAGCTCTCGCAATTCGTCTACCGACGGAACTTCTTTTTGGTAGTATCGTACTTGAGGCTCCACTCCTGCTTCTTCAAGCAAGGATAGTGCGCCGCGGCTTTTGCTGCAACGATTGTTATGATATATGGTAATTTCTTGCATTTATTTGTGATTTTTTATTTCTATTTTGACACATTTATCTGATTGAACAACAGCATAAGTTTGTTCATGAAATTTTGTTTCACCTAAGGACTAAACCCCTTGTTTTCCTCTGCCCCTCCTCCTGCGGCGGACGCGGTAAAGGGAACCAAGGGTGTTTTTCGGGGATTCCCCCTTTAGGAGCCGGGGTAAAAAGCTCCAAAAAACAGAGGCTTGTCGGATTTTTTTAAGCTGTCAAAGTTGAATTATGATCATTCATTTTAATATCCACAAAATTTGACTGCTAATCTGTGCTTAACCCTCGCAAGAAAGCACAGTCAAAATAAAGGGTTTGAAAAAGTCGGTCAAACGAATTTGTTATCTTAATATACAAATTGGCATTATTAATCTTGCAACTCTCGACGCCACTCTTCAAACTCCCTCAGATTTTTTTCATACAACTCTCCCGAAGCTTCAAACAAATATCGCAGTTCCTCATTTTCCGCATTAGGAATTAGTTTTTGTTTGATCAAATCTAAACTCCTTTTGGTCATCTTCACCTCAAGCGCAACAAAATTTAAATCAAAATCTGCTTTTTCTATTTTCTCGATGGCATCCGTTTGGACTTCAACTTCTTTTAATACAGCATATTTGTTTTTAACTTGGTCTTCTATTTCCAGTTGTTGATCCTCTGTGATATATTCTGCTTTCTTTAGGACAGATTCATAAGTTTTGGCTACCTGTTCCATGTGTTTTTGCAACTCCGGATTTTCAATTTTCGTCAAAGCCGATTTAAATTGCGCCAAACGCACCTTATTGTAGTGCTTGAAAACATATCCGAGTTCGGCATCAGCGGTTTCTGAAGTGATTTCCACTACTTCCTCCTCCGCTTCCGAGTTGTTATTTTTGCAACCGGACAGTACCAATACTGCACTGCATAAAATGATTGCTGCTTTAAAAATTCTCTTCATATTCTATTGATTTATATTGTATTATCCTGATGTGAATTGCGTCTTTTACGCCACAAAAACTTGTCGTATCAAGCCCGCATCACCAAGATTTGCCCAAAAATACACAAAAAGCCTCAATTGACAGTCAAAGTCAATAAAAACCCCATTTTCCATATTATTAAACGGCTTCGACATCTGCAGAATCAATGAAACCGCCCTCCATCTCCTTGGAAGGGGAAATTGAAAATGGTCATCAATTCATTTTTTCCGGGAGTCCTACAAAACTACCCGTCAGAAAATGTTGGCTCTTTAAAGAGGAAAAATATTTCTTTAAAAAGACCTCAATAAAAAAAACTCCGGGACAGTTGGTTATCTCCCGGAGTTCTCCTTACAGTACCGCATCATTGTTTATGCTCTTGCGGGTAATTCCCGTGTCAACCAACCACTGTGGTGGGCAGTTAGAATGGCATAAGGCGTAATCCAAAATAGTGTAAAGGCATAAAACAAACTGTAAGGATAAGCCCAAAATGAATCGGATATATTGTGTTTTTTAGCATAGAATATAGCTTGTACGCTGGAAAAAGCCAAGATACCGATTAGTGTGCCATTGATGAACAACAGGGGCGACATGATGATGGTAGCAAACATGATGAGCATCAACGGAATGGCCAATAAAAGTCGTGACCATTGGTAAAGGAGCAGAGCTCTGGTACCGGTCTTGGGTCCTTCTCTAAAGGTGCCAAAAGCAAATTTACTCATGGCTATAGTTTCCCGCACGTTACTGCGTTGCCAACGGGTAAACATTTTGTGCAGGTTTTTATAGCGTTCAGGAATGTTGGTGTAAACATAAGCATTGCGCTGAAAGAAAACCTTATAGCCTTGTTTCAAGATCATATTGGTCATGGCGCGATCTTCTCCAATGGTGGAAGGTTGCCCCATAAAAGTTTGGTTAATCCAGTCGTCCAAACAGCCCATAACAGCTTCTTTGCGATAGGCAGATAAAGCACCGGGAGTACAGAATACCGAACCCAGGCTACTTTGTGCTGAGCGAATAAATTCAAAACTGAAAGCAAAACTAACGTTCAACATGCGAGGAATAAGTCCGTTTTCCCGATTCAGTACTCGTACGTTTCCGGCTACAGCTCCACACGATTCATTATTGGTAAATGGGGAAGCCATATTTCGCAGGGTGTCTTTCTTGACGATAGAATCACTATCCACTGTGATAAAAATCTCGCCTTTCCCGATATTAAATCCGCGATAGAGCGCTTCACGCTTACCCTTGTTTTGGGGTTGTTGCAAAATAGTAACACGATCGCCAAACTCTGTTTTGGCTTTTTGCATCCATTCCCAAGTATCGTCTTTACTACCGTCATCAATAGAGATGATTTCTAACTTTTCAGTCGGAAAATCACTCTTGACCAAGCTCTTTAGCGTTTTGTAAACCAGTTTTCCTTCATTATAGGCAGGAACAATAACAGTGGCTCTGGGCAAATCCTCGTCTGAAACAGTTTCAACTTCACGATAACGAAGATAAAGGACAAGCATGTAAATTAAAAAACCTACATTGGCAGCCAGTAAGGCAAATCCAAAATAAGTAACAGCTCTTCCGCCAAACCTATCCAAGTATTCCAATTGTAAAGCCTCAAATGAGGGATTGAAATAAAATAAGGTAAACACCGCCCCAAATAACAATAGGAAGGTGCTTACCAAAATTAAGGATTGTGTGGTAAAAGAGGTTTTGGACGCCTCTCCCTCCTGTGGCTTCCCTTTTGACGGGGATTGCACATTTGAGGTTAAACCATTTGCTTTTTTCTTTTTCATAGCAATTTTTTTCATAGCAATTTTCTCCTTTTTCTCTTTAATAAAAGCAATAGGAATGCCATTAGATTAAACAGCTAATAATCAGTAGTTTAATATTTATCGGAAAATTGGAAAGTGTGGAAATTTTCCACAAAAGTGTGGAAGGGTGAGGAAAAATACTGGAATTTGGGGAGTACTATGAAATAAGTAGGTTTTTATGACTCACAACTCAGGCCGCTCTAAAATTACTTCTTGCGACTAAAATAACTGCTTAAGATTCAATGTCATACAGCTTAATTTTGTTATACAAAGTCTTACGATCGATTTTGAGTTGGCGAGCCGCCTTACTTTTATTACCGCCGGAGGCTTTTAAGGCCTCAATAATCATTTGTTTTTCACTATTGTTTTTAAACAATCCTTCTTCTGCCACTTTTTTATATTGATCTGTGGTTAATTTTTGTGGCAAGGCTGCCTTGGTAATTTGCTGCCCATCAGCAAAAAGGACGGCTCTTTTGATATAGTTTTGCAATTCCCTCAAGTTTCCGGGCCAGGCATATCTTTGGAATATAGAAATGACCTCATCGTCAAATCCGAGCACCTCCTTGTCGAGTTCTTCATTGGCTTTATCGAGAAAATGATTGGCAAAAATGATCAAGTCTTCCTTACGATCTTTAAGCGGTGGTACCGTAATGGAAAACTCATTTAGACGGTGAAACAAGTCTTCACGAAACTTATTATTCTTAACGGCTTGTTCTAAATTTTCATTGGTAGCCGCTATAATTCTAATATCTACTTCTATCTCTCGATTGCTGCCAACCGGCTTTACTTTGCGTTCTTGCAGAGCTCTTAAAAGCTGAACCTGCAGATCATAAGGTAAGTTTCCCACTTCATCGAGAAAGAGCGTCCCTCCGTTGGCGGCTTCAAAATGCCCGGTCTTATCGTTGACGGCTCCCGTAAAAGAGCCTTTGAGATGGCCAAAAAATTCGCTGCTGCCCAATTCTTTGGGGATGGCACCGCAGTCAACGGCCACAAAGGGCGCTTCGCTGCGTTTGCTCTGGTCGTGAATTTGCTTGGCCACATATTCTTTCCCGGTACCGCTGTCGCCTATAATCAAAACCGACATGGGAGTGGGCGCCACAAGGTTGATATAGTCGTCCAACTTTTTGGAGACTTCACTTACCCCGGACAGGTATTCCGGAGACCCCAAAGTCCTTGCAGACGCAGAGACAGTCGGAGTTTTTTTCTTCTGAGTCCGGGGCTCGGGTTGTGTTTCTTTCTGCTCCTCCGCAGACTTGTTTTCGGCAAGTGCTTCTTCAATGGTCTGCAGCATTTTTTCAGGATGAACCGGCTTTGAAATGTAATCAAAAGCGCCTTTTTTTATGGCATCTACCGCCAAATTAACCTCAGCATAACCGGTCATCAAGATAACCTGAGTCTTTGCATCCTTTGCTTTGGCCTCTTTTAAGACTTCGATACCGTCTTTTTCAGGCAGGCGCACATCGGTCAAAACAATATCAAAAGCGGTGTCTGCAATCTTATTAAGCGCCGTTTCAGCTGAAAATGTACTAACTACAGTAAAATCATTTTTAGAGAGAAAAGTCTCCAGCATTTTGCAAAAAGCAACATCATCATCTACAATTAAAACCTCCCGCATATTCTAATTTTTGCCAAAAATAAGAAATAAAATCTCGCCTTGACCTTCAATTTAAACAATCCTTTAGTCCGGAAAATTCATGAGACCTATTTGAGGCAGATTTGCAACAAAACCTGTATTGAGTGTCTTCGAGATAAAGACGGCAACATAAAGCCAAGCAATACGAGTACTGCTCAGCCCAAATTTGAACTATCTATTTCGGCTATTTTATTGTTTAACAATTTGATTATAAGTATTTTACATGACATTTATCATTTTACGGTTAATCTTTCGGGTTAGCGATTTTTCTTCCAACAAAAGGAAACCGCATATGTTTTGTACAACTCCCCCAAAGCCTTCTTGCGGTAGCGAAAGAACTTATAAACTAATTCAATATTCCAATAGCAATTCAAGAACCTCCTTTTAGATCTTAAAGGTTTTCCACGCGACCTAAGGAACTTCTTATTTCAAATTTCTTATTTTTGACCTGTGAAAAAATCCAATTCCTCCATAACATTCAAAGTCATTATCGGCTATGTGCTGTTGACTGCTTTTGCCATTATGACCGTTTGGTTTGTTTACAATAAGATTGTAGAATTAAACCGTCCGGTAATGAACAAGGACTACAATAAGAAAATGAGTTTAATTAGTGAAGTAGCCACTCGACTTTATTCGGCAGAAAGCATCAGTCGGAAGGTTATACAAGAAGGCGACACGGCAGCTTTTCAGAAATATCACCAAGCCATTGACACTATTTCGACTCTACTTGATTCTTTAAGAGTAAGTTATGACGATAAACACACCTTAACCGAATTGGGCAATATATATAATGTACTGACCCTGAAAGAAGAGAATCTGCATGATTTACTCGAGTTGCGTCGCAAAAAAGAAGAAGGCAATTATTATGACCGAGTACTAAAAAAGATTAAAAAAAGTAGCCATAACACCGCGCCCAAAAATTATAAAACCTTATTTCAAAACCTTGAACCTTATCAACAAAAAGTATTGATTGACTATTTGAAATATGTAGAAAAGGATAAAATTAACCGCTTATCGGGCAGCAGCATTGACTCGCTCATCAATCAAATGGGTCAGGTGTTGCAATTTATGAAGCAGTATGAAAAACGCGACACTTCTAAAAAAAGTTCGGGTGATTATAGAGCGATGGTCAGCGAGCTCAAGCCTTATCAACAAAAAGTATTGAACGAATATTTAGAATATGCCGGTCGCGGAACCCCTCAATCCATGGAAAATGTGGATGCAAAAAGTCTTATGACACAAATGAAACAAGTGCTGCGATCTTTTGCCGAAGAGGAACACAATTACCAAGAAGACATTGCCCAAAAGGAGCAAAAATTATTGATGAATGACCGCAAAATATCTCGACGCTTGATCAAAATACGAACAGAGATTGAGCAGGAAACCATTCAAAAATCCTTAGCGCGGGTCAAAGCTTCACAAAAGGTCCTGAACCAAACCTCAAAAATTATGATTGTTTTTGGGATTGCTTGTGTGTTAACTATTTTGATTTTCGTCGTTTTAATTATCCGCGATACCAACAAAAGTCGTCGATATCGAAAAGCTTTGGAGGAGGCCAAAAGTTATGCGGAGGGCTTGCTCAAAAGTCGAGAGCAAATTATGGCTACTGTGGTTCACGACTTGCGATCTCCCCTAAACAGTATTTCCGGTTTCTCTGATTTAATTGAAAAAACCGCCTTGTCAGACAAACAAAAAAAATATTTGCACCAACTCAAAGCATCTTCCGGGTTTACCATGCGCTTGGTCAATGACCTCTTAGATTTTTCTCGCCTCGAATCCGGTAAAATATTGATTGAAGCCCTGCCTTTTATTCCCAAAAACGTGATCGAATCCGCAGTGCGAGACAGCATCCCTGCTCAGGATCCTAAAAATCTGGACATAAAACTCGACCTAAAAGATCAGCTTGCCGACACCTATATTTCTGATCCTTTCAGGCTCAAACAAATCCTGGCCAATTTGGTAGGCAATGCTTATAAATTTACTGAACATGGAGAAATTAATGTCTCCGGGGAAATCGTAACAATCGAGCATGCACCCCATTTAAAAGTAGCGGTTCAAGACACCGGAATAGGGATTGACAAACACCAACAAGAACAGATCTTTCATGAGTTTTCACAAGCAGATTCCAATCAGGAAAAATCTCATAAAGGATTTGGTTTGGGATTGGCCATTTGTCAAGAATTGACTTCTCTGTTGCACGGAAATCTCGAAGTGGAAAGTGAAAAAGGAAAAGGCAGTACCTTCACCTTAACCATCCCCATAAAGCCTTCTGAAAAACAGTTAAACAAACTTCAAGAGACCAAGAACATTCGATTATGCAACACACAAGGCCGACACATTTTAGTGGTAGATGACGATGACACCCATCTCGATTTAACCACGGAGGTACTCCATAATCAGGGATTTGAAATTGCTACGGCAAAAGATGGCAAACAGGCCTTGGAAATGGTGAAGCAATATGATTTTGATTTGGTGCTCACCGATATTCAAATGCCTCGATTGGACGGATATGAGCTGGTTCAGCAAATCAGAAAAGAGGAAGGAAAACAAGAATTACCGGTAATCGCTATCTCCGGAGAAGGAGCACAATCAAGACTCAACTACTTGGAAAGAGGGTTTACCGAATATCTGTTAAAGCCCTATAAATCGAATGAGTTACTTCTTCTTATTGCTGAAATATTAAAGCTGAAAACAGTAGTTTCTCAAAAAACCGACAAAACAACAAAAGTTCCTGAAAATAAATACTACGACCTGAGCGAGCTCAAGCAGTTTACAGCCGGTGACCAGGAATCTTTACACGCCATCTTGGAAAGCTTGTTGGAAGATACTGTTCAAAATATTAAAAAGTTAAAAGCCGCTCAACAAGTTTTTGACATCGATAAAATAGCTTTTATCGCCCACAAAATGCTTCCCATGCTGCGCCAAATCAAAGCCCAAAAAATCATTGAACCCCTTGCAACACTCGAACAGCTAAAAACTGCAGACAAAAGTAAGGACGAAATAAATCAACTGATTGAACAGGTTCTGGAACACGCCGATGCTTTAATAGAAAAGCTGCGGCATGAATGATTACGAGAGAAACATCAGTGCTTATCGTTTTTGATAGCCTTATCCCATTTTTTCTGCTCCGTTCAAGAACAACGGAAGAGAAAGCAAGTACTTGTATGGCTTGGGTAATTTTTCGTATTTTGCAACTCCTAAAAGCGGTATGGGTATGAGACTCTTTTTAATTTTGTTAGGCTTGCTTTGCTGGATTAATTCAACAGCACAACAAACTGAATTTGCAGATTTTAAAAGCATTAAAGCCACAATCCATCTCCTTCCCAAAACACAATCGGTTAAAGGACAACTTCGGCTCTCTTTTGCAATCAAGCAAAACACAGACTCAGTTTATATCGATGCTCGGGACATGTCCGTAAAAACGTTAAAAAATCCGGCAGGACTCCACTTGAGCAATACCGGTCAAAAAATATGGCTCACCCACCCCTTTAAAGCCGGGAAAACTTATCATATCCAACTCGCTTATCAGGTGCAACCTAAACAAAGCCTCTATTTTGTAGGCTGGGACAATGCTGGCAGCAATCAGATTTGGTCTCAGGGGCAAGGCAAAAAAACTTCCTATTGGTTACCCAGTATCGATGATTATCGAGATAAAATAACCTTCGACCTCACTTTTATTGCTCCAAAAGATTATACAGTAGTCAGCAACGGAAAATTGGTAAAACATCGACTTGCTGAAGGCCGGGAGAGTTGGAAATTTCAAATGGATCACCCCATGAGCAGCTATTTAGTGGCCGTAGCCATAGGTCATTACCAAAAGAAAAAGCTCAATTCCTCAAGCGGAGTCCCGCTTTATCTTTTCTACGAATCTCGTTTTGCCGATCGCGTGGAATGGACCTATCGCTATGCCAAAGAAATATTTGATTTCTTGGAACAGGAAATCGGTTTTCCCTACCCTTGGCTCAATTACAAAATGATTCCGGTGCGAAACTTCCTTTATGCCGGCATGGAAAATACCACCGCCACTATTTTTGCCGAAAGTCTTATGACCGATTCCATCGGGTTTATCGACCATAACTTTGTCAATGTCAATGCCCATGAATTGGCTCATCAATGGTTTGGCGATTTAATAACCCAAAAAACAGACCGTGAACATTGGTTACAAGAAGGTTTCGCTACTTATTATGCCCTCTTGGCCGAACGTAAAATTTTTGGAGACGAATATTATTACTACAAGCTTTTTAAAAGCGCCGAAAAACTAAAAGCCCTGAGCGACAAAGGCAAAGGAGAAGCACTGACCGATCCCAAAGCCAGTTCACTCACTTATTATCAAAAAGGCGCTTGGGCACTGCACATTCTTCGAGAAAAAATAGGTAGTCAAGCTTTCAAGAAAGGAATGCAATCTTACCTCAAAAAATATCAATATCAATGGGTTACCACTGTCGATTTTATTGCTGAAATGGAACAAAGCAGCGGACAAGATTTATCGACTTATGTACACGACTGGATTCGACAAACGGCCTTTCAAGGCAAACAAGCTTTATTATCGCTCCGAAAATCCAAATTTATGGAGCAATATCTCGACCTCGCGGCTTTAAGGCGTTTGCCTTTAAAAGAAAAATATCACCGCCTCAGCGAGGCCTTAGCGTTTCCGGTCAATCCTTATTTGGGGCAGGAAGCTGTACATCAACTCAGTATGGAACCGACTTCCGCACAGCGTTTGTCTCTTTTAAAAAAAGCTTTCGCCACAAACAACACTTTGGTTCGACAGGCGATTGCCACCTCTTTGCAGGAGATTCCCAATTCCTTGAAAAATGAATACGAAAGCCTTTTAAGAGATCCGTCGTACCTCACACAGGAAAAAGCCCTGTTCAATCTGTGGCAAAATTTTCCCGACGACCGTGAAAAATATCTCGATCAACTCGATCATACCCGAGGTTTTTACAACAAAAACATCAGAATGATGTGGCTGACCTTGGCCTTGGTTACCCATAGCTATCATCCGGATAAAAATCAAACTTATTATCGCGAATTATCGGGCTATACCCGTCCGGCTTATGACTATTCCATCCGGCAAAATGCTTTTGGCCACCTGTATCAAATCAACTCTTTTACCTCGCAAAACTACAAAGATCTTTTACAGGCTTGCACCTCCAAAATATGGCGGTTTAAAAAATTCTCAAAACAGCTTTTAAACCAGTTGATCAAAGAAGAAAAACACCGTAAGGAATTACAGGTCATCCGTCCATTATTATCAGATCCGCAAAAGAAAATTTTAGACAATATCCTTAAATCTTATAAAAAACAATAACCTTTATGAATAAAGATATCACTGCACTCATTCGTGAAAACATTAAAGCACTCGTCCCCTATTCCAGTGCTCGTTCTGAATTTAAAGGCACTTCCGGAATTTTTCTGGACGCCAATGAAAATCCGTATGGCGAAAACAACCGTTATCCGGATCCGTTTCAAGTAGCTCTCAAAGAAAAATTGGCCCGAGAGAAAGGTATTCGCCCCGGTCAGTTGTTTCTCAACAATGGCAGTGACGGAATTGTCGATATGACTTACCGTGTTTTTTGTGAACCTCATCAAGACAAAGCCCTTTGTTTTCCGCCCACCTT
Source organism: uncultured Flavobacteriaceae bacterium (assembly GCA_964586655.1). Classification (GTDB taxonomy): domain Bacteria; phylum Bacteroidota; class Bacteroidia; order Flavobacteriales; family Flavobacteriaceae; genus JAJYSO01. The sequence continues at coordinate 14,079 of CAZPGY010000007.1, read as the reverse complement.
TGGCATGTACACGGTAGCCGCAGCACTCAACAATATCGAATTGCTCAAGCTGCCTTTAGACGATGATTTTTTAATTATTCGAGAAGAATTGGAGGCACATATTACAGACGAAAACCTGAAAGTCATTTTTTTGTGTTCCCCCAATAATCCCACAGGAAACCACATGCGCAAAGAAGATATCGACTATGTACTCGAACATTTTAACGGAATCGTAGTATTGGATGAAGCTTATATCGACTTCAGCGATCGGGAATCTTATATTCAAAAGTTGGATCAATACCCGCATTTGGTTGTGTTACAGACCATGAGCAAATCATGGGCCTTGGCCGGCGCTCGTGTGGGGATGGCCATGATGAGTGAAGATTTGTTGCCCTATTACAACAAGGTAAAAACCCCGTATAACATCCCTTCAATCAGTCAAAAAGCAGCTCTTAAAGCCCTGGATAATCCTCAAGTATTCAATAAAAACCTACACCTCATCCTCGATGAAAAAGAAAAAGTAAAGAAACGCTTGCGAAATTCTTCTATCGTACAAAAGATTTATCCTTCTGACACCAATTTCTTTTTGGTTGAATTTGACGATGCCGAACAACGCTACCAACAACTGGTGGAACGCCAAGTTATTGTTCGCAACCAAAACCATATCATCAAAAACTGTATGCGGATTACCGTTGGAAGCCCCGAGGAAAACAAGAAACTATTTAAAGCGCTTATGGAAATCGAACAGGAGAAAACAAGTTGATCCTGCCCACAAACAATTTAAGGCATAGCAGCATCATCCCCACCGGTTGACAGCCATGAATTGGGAAAATCTATCTACTTATTTTCGATTTACACCTCTTAAAACAGTGCTTTAATTTCTTCGATAAAGCGTTCTGCGAGTTTATCGGCAGCTTCCTGTGATTGGGCTTCGGTATAAATGCGAATAATGGGTTCGGTATTGGATTTTCTCAAGTGTACCCAATTGTCGGGGAAATCGATTTTTACTCCGTCTACGGTCGATATTTCCTCATCGGCATATTTTTCTTGCATTTGCTTGAGAAGGGCGTCCACCTCCATTTCGGGAGTCAGTTGTATTTTATTTTTCGCCATAAAATAAGCGGGATACTCCTTTCTTAATGCGGAGACTTTTATTCCTTTTTCAGCCAAATGCGTCAAAAATAATGCGCTGCCCACCAGGCTATCGCGACCGTAGTGTAATTTGGGAAAAATGATTCCGCCGTTTCCTTCGCCACCAATCAAAGCATTGGTTTCTTTCATCAATTTGACTACATTGACTTCTCCCACTGCACTGGCGTGGTAGGTGCCGCCGTGTTTTTGGGTCACATCGCGCAAAGCACGAGAAGAAGACAAATTGCTGACCGTATTTCCTTGTTGTTTGCTCAATAAATAATCTGCCACAGCCACCAAGGTATATTCTTCGCCAAACATTTTCCCGGTTTCATCAATAAAAGCCAAACGATCTACATCCGGATCGACAACAATCCCCAAATCGGCTTTTTCGGCAGGTACTTTTTGACAAATATCGGTCAGGTTTTTGGCTAAAGGTTCGGGATTGTGTGGAAACTTCCCATTGGGGGTGCAATACAGTTCCACTACCTCCACACCAAGTCGGTTTAAGAGTTTAGGAATAGCAATTCCACCGGTAGAATTGACAGCATCCACCACCACTTTGAAACCGGCATTTTTTATTTTTTCAACATCCACTTCCGCCAATGCGAGAATTTGATCAATATGCTTTTCTATATAATCGGAATCTTTCGTAATTTTTCCCAGGTCGTCAATTTCAGCGTATTCTATTGCGGTCTCTTCGGCCAGTTCTAATATCATTTCCCCTTCCGCCGCATCTAAAAATTCGCCATCACCATTCAATAATTTCAAGGCATTCCATTGCTTGGGATTATGGCTGGCCGTCAAAATAATCCCGCCATCAGCTTTTTCCATGGGCACAGCCATTTCTACAGTTGGTGTGGTCGACAAACCAAGATCAACCACATCAATCCCCAAACCGATGAGCGTATTCATTACCAAATTTTGCACCATAGCACCGGAAATGCGAGCATCACGCCCCACTACCACCTTATAGTTGTTGGCTTTAGTTTGGTTTTTAACCCACTGTCCATAGGCTGTGGAAAATTTGACAATATCAATAGGGGTTAGATTGTCCCCGGCAGGGCCTCCGATGGTACCCCGAATTCCCGAAATAGATTTAATCAGTGTCATCGCTTAATTTTTGGCAAAAATACATAAAATTTGTGCATTGTAAATTTTAGAAAGTACAATAAAAAATAGGCTGAACATTTTAACTCTTAATTCTCTATTTTTTCATAACTTGGGTTTATGAATTTTTTGGCTCATATCTACTTATCCGGTGATAATGACGATTTGAAAATCGGGAACTTTATGGCCGATTCCATCAAAGGAAAAAACTACAATCGGTATTCCGGCAACTTGAGGAAAGGAATTTTATTACACCGAGAAATCGACACCTACACTGATGCGCACCCGCTTGTACGGCAAAGCTCCAGCCGCTTGTTTAAAAGATTTAGACACTATAATGGGGTTATTGTTGATGTGTTTTACGACCACTTCTTAGCCAAAAACTGGTCGACTTACCATTCTGAAGATCTCGAGACCTATGTTGCCAAATTTTATCAGTTGTTGGAAGATAATTTTGATCGACTGCCTTCCAATGTTCAACGCTTCTTTCCGATTATGAGAAGGCAGAATTGGTTGTTGAGTTATGCGGAAATTTCAGGAATAGAACACATCTTATTTCAAATGAGTCATCGCATAAAAAACAACATTTGCCTCAATGAATCGGTTGTAGAACTTCGAAAGTATTATGCCGATTTTGCCGATGAATTTGAAACTTTTTTTCCCGAAATCATTGCACACGTCGATGCGATAAAAACAAGTTGGGATTAATCCGCTTTCGCTGGTGCTTTGAGAAGACAAGGAGGAGATATTAATTTCTCAAGACACTACCTCGAAACGAGTTCGGGAATTGTGTCACTTTCTAATCTTGTTTTATTTTTCCAATTTCTTCACCCGTTGAATCAAATCGGGAATTCGGCGGACAGCGCCCACCTCTCGGTAATATTTTCGTGCTTCTTGTGCCGGTGCCCCAAAATAAGTCTTCCCGCCGGGAAGGGATTTACTGATTCCCGAAGTGGCCAAAATCTCTGCTTTTGACCCAATGGTAATTCCGTTTTTTACGCCTACCTGCCCCCAAAGGGTGACTTCATCTTCAATAATAACACAACCTGCAATACCGCATTGTGAGGCGACCAAGCATTTTTTACCGATAACGGTATCGTGTCCCACATGCACTTGATTGTCGAGTTTGGTACCTTCTTTAATTAAGGTATCGCCACTTACTCCCCGATCAATAGTACACGAAGCGCCAATTTCAACATGATCTTCAATTACTACGCGTCCTCCGGATTTTAGCCGATCATAACCTTCCGGGCGCTTCTTATAATAAAAGGCATCTGACCCCAAAACCGTATTGGCCTGTATAACTACATGATCTCCAATTTCGGTATAATCCCCCAAGCTCACATGAGACTGAATGAGGCAGTTTTTCCCGATTTTGACATGATTTCCAATAAAAACATGGGGTTGAATCACCGTGCCCTCCCCTATTTCTGCTGTATCTGCAAGTGCTTGATCGGCCTTTTCAAAGGGTTTGAAATAATCGGTGAGTTTATTAAAATCTCTAAATGGATCGTCGCTAATCAACAAGGCTTTGCCTTCAGGGCAATCTACTTTTTTATTGATTAACACTACCGTTGCCGCAGAATTCAGGGCTTGATCATAATATTTGGGATGATCGACAAAAACAATATCGCCTGTATTGACCACATGGATTTCGTTCATTCCCAAAACGGGGAAATCGGCAGCTCCAACATAGGAGGCATCAATCAGGGTGGCAATTTGTTTTAACGTATGAGGCTGAGGGAATTTCATGCAGTCAACAGTTAGGATAAGACGGAGGAAACAATCTCCGTAAAAAAATTATTCTTTGACACGCTCTTTATAAGAACCATTTTCTGTTTCCACTTTTATTTTATCACCTTCATTAATAAAAAGTGGCACCATCACTTCGGCTCCTGTTTCTACGGTTGCCGGTTTTTGGGCATTTGTGGCGGTATTGCCTTTCACTCCGGGTTCGGTATGGGTCACTTCAAGGATCACATTGGCCGGCATTTCAACAGAAAGTGGCATATCGTCTTCGGTATTAATGGCCACACTAACCACTTCGCCTTCTTTTAACAATCCCGGAAAATCTAATATGGATTCTACCAAACGGATTTGTGTATAATCATCAGTATTCATAAAGTGAAAAAACTCACCTTCTCGATACAGAAACTGGTATTGACGGGTCTCCACACGGATGTCGTTAATCTTGTGTCCGGCCGAAAAAGTATTTTCAATCACTTTCCCGGTAGAGATGCTTTTCATTTTGGTGCGGACAAACGCCGGTCCTTTTCCCGGTTTTACGTGTAAGAAATCGACGATTTTATAAATATCGTTTTTAAAGTGAATGCACAATCCTTTTCTAATATCACTGGTTGTTGCCATAATTCTTTATTTATTTAAAATAACCTTTCATAATTCCGCGTTGGGAATTTCTAATAAATTGTAATATATCGTCACGCTCGGGCGTAGCTTCCATTTCTGCTTCAATAATTCCTACCGCCTGCGTGTTGTTATATCCTTTTTGATAAAGGATTCGGTATATGTCTTGAATTTCTCTAATTTTTTCGGTAGAATAGCCGCGTCTTCGCAAGCCTATGGAGTTGATTCCCACATAAGACATGGGTTCACGAGCTCCTTTGACAAAAGGCGGCACATCTTTACGAACCAGAGAGCCTCCGGAGATAAAAGCATGACGACCTACGGTGCAAAACTGTTGCACGGCCACCATCCCGGCCAGGGTTACATACTCTCCTACCCTGATGTGTCCGGCTAAGGTTGAATTATTAGAAAAAGTACAATGATCGCCAACAATACAATCATGTGCAATGTGAGAATAAGCCATGATCCAACAGTTTTTTCCAATCTTAGTTTTCATGCGATCTACGGTTCCCCGATTGATGGTCACACATTCTCGAATGGTGGTATTGTCACCAATTTCTACAATAGAGTTTTCTCCATCAAATTTTTTATCTTGAGGAATCCCCGAAATAACCGCTCCCGGAAAAATACTGACATTTTTCCCTATGCGTGCGCCTTCTAAGATGGTCACATTGGAGCCAATCCAAGAGCCTTCTCCTATTTCCACATCGTTGTTGATAGTGGCAAAAGGCTCTATAACCACATTTTTGGCGATTTTAGCTCCCGGATGAACGTATGCTAAAGGTTGATTCATAAAGCTTAAGATTCTTTAGTTTTAACAATTTGCGCCATCAATTCGGCCTCTGCACATATTTTTCCATTGACAAAGGCTTTTCCCGCCATGTGGCATATTCCTCTCCTAATGGGCGACAACAAATGGCATTTAAAAATAATGGTGTCACCGGGCATTACTTTCTGTTTAAATTTGACGTTGTCCATTTTCATGAAATAAGTCAAATAATTTTCCGGATCTTCTACCGTACTCAAAATCAATATTCCTCCGGTTTGCGCCATGGCTTCAATGATAAGTACGCCGGGCATAACAGGGGCGCCGGGGAAATGTCCTCTGAAGAAATCTTCATTCATGGTCACATTTTTAGAACCAATGACGACTTCATGAGTCAGCTCCCAAATTTTATCAATCAACAACATGGGTTGACGGTGGGGCAAAATAGTCATTATTTTATTAACATCCATCAAAGGGGGCTGGTTCAAATCAATTTGAGGCTCCTGTTTGCGTCTTTCCAGCCGAATGTGTCGCTCTACTTGTTTGGCAAAACTGGTATTGACACGATGCCCGGGTTTACTGGCTATTACCTTGCCTTTGATGCGCATGCCAATAAGCGCCAGATCCCCAATAACATCGAGTAATTTATGGCGGGCTGCTTCATTGGTATAATGCAGGCTCAAGTTGTTGAGAATACCATTGGGTTTAACGGCAATATCTTCTCGACCAAAAGCGACTTTGAGTTTTTCTTTGGTTGCCGGTGAAATATCTTTATCGACATAAACGATGGCATTATTCAAATCGCCGCCTCGAATCAAGCCGTTATCGAGCAAAGTTTCCAATTCATGCAAGAAACTAAAAGTCCTCGCGTTGGCAATTTCATTTTTAAAATCGGCCAGCTGATGCAGGCTTGCATTTTGGGTGCCCAATATTTTGGTGTGAAAATCAACCATAGTGGTCACTTCATAATCATCGGCCGGCAAGAGCATGATTTCACTACCGGTCTCTTCATCCACATAAGACAAGACCTCTTTCACTTCATAGACATCACGCTCTTCTTCCTGTTCTTCTATTCCTGCTGTTTCAAGAGCTTCCACAAAAAACTTGGCCGAGCCATCCATAATGGGAGGTTCGGGAGCGGTGAGTTCTATCAAAAGGTTGTCAACTTCTAATCCCACACAAGCCGCCAAAACGTGCTCGGTGGTTTGAACGGCAACGCCCTCTTTCTCGAGCCGTGTACCGCGTTGGGTACTTTTTACAAAACTCGCCAATGCAGGAACCGTAGGCTCCCCTTCCAAATCGATGCGTTTAAAAACATAACCGTGATTAACCGGAGCAGGTTTAAAAGTCATTTGGACTTCCTTTCCGGTATGCAGGCCGATTCCTTTTAACGAAACGGGCTTTTTAATAGTTCTTTGTCTCATTTCAGCCATTTTTATTCAGCTTTTTTTCAACATCCCGAAGTCTTTTTTCTATCTCGGGCAGGTTTTTAAAATGAACGTAGGATTTATTGTAGTTGTGATAACTCAATGCCGGAGAGCCTTGTACCACTTCTCCTTCTTTCAAATTTTTATTGATGCCGGTTTGTGCTTGAATTTTGACTTGATCATTTATTTTCAGGTGTCCGGCAACCCCCACTTGTCCCCCAATGACACAGTGTTTTCCTATTTTTGTGGATCCGGCAATACCGGTTTGTGCTGCAATTGCCGTGTGTTGATCTACAATTACATTGTGAGCCACCTGGATTTGATTGTCGAGTTTTACTCCTTTTTTAATCAGGGTTGACCCCATGGTAGCGCGGTCTATTGTAGTTCCGGCACCAATCTCAACATCGTCTTCAACCACGACATTTCCAATTTGTGGGATTTTTTTATAAACCCCCTTTTCATCAGGTGCATAGCCAAAACCGTCAGAACCGAGCACAACGTTGCTGTGGATGGTGCAATTGTTGCCGATTTGGGTTTCTCTATAAATTTGAACCCCCGAGTAAATGGTCACATCATCTCCAATTATCGCATGGTCTCCCACATACACATTAGGATAAATTTTAACGCGATCGCCTATCTTCACATTTTCGCCAATATAAGCAAAAGCACCGAGATAAACATCAGCTCCATAGCGAGCCGACTCCGCTATATAGTGTGGGGTTTCAATTCCAATTTTATTTTTTTTCACTTCGTCATAATACTCCAACAACCGAGTAAATGCACGGTATGAATCCTCCACCCTGATCAAGGTAGGGACAATCTCTTTTTCGGGCGTAAAATCTGCATTGACAATACATATTGAAGCCTTAGTCTCATAGATATAATCCAAGTACTTGGGATTGGCCAAAAAGGTCAAACTACCGGGTTCTCCTTGTTCAATCTTAGCCAATTGAGAGACTTCAACCTCGGGATCTCCTTCCACTTCCCCCGCTAAGACTTCTGCGATTTGTGCTGCTGTAAATTTCATCTTGGCAAAAATATAAAAAAATCGTTAATAGGTTGATTTCGGATAGCATATATAATATTTTACTACCGGTTTTGACAAAGCCTCCAGGTTCAATTGGTCTGAAGCTTCAGCCACATCTTTCAACTGTCCGTCTTTATATCGAATAAAAATATTATCCTTTCCATGTGCATAAGCCAATTGAGAGATTTTACCGCCAAAGATAAAATAATTGACTTCTTCTTCACTTAAATCGTGAGTTTTCCTAAAATCCGATCGTTTTTGCTCCAAAACTCCAGGAGCAATATCCTCATTTAGCAATCTCACTTTCAGTAATTTACGATCAAGAAGCATTGTGCACAAACGGCTGAGCACAAAATCATCTTCACGCGCCCACATTTTCATGGCAGAGACCACATCATAATCGTCGAGCCGGCTAAAAATTTCCAATACCTCCTCATCAAAATTCGCCTCGCTTATTTCATGGGCCAAAAAATAAGAAAGCGCATCAGCAGCTTTTAGTTTTTTCTCGTGACGTACCAAATATTTAGCGCGTTTAAACATTCTGGTCAGCAATTGTTCTGCTCCTAAACTGGTCTTGTGAAAATATACTTGCCAGTACATCAATCGACGAGCAACCAAAAACTTTTCTACAGAATATATTCCTTTTTCTTCCACCACCAACTTGTCATCCACCACGTTTAGCATGGCAATCAGCCGCTGACTGTTGATATTACCTTCTGCCACTCCGGTGTAAAAACTGTCGCGTTTGAGGTAATCCAATCGATCCATATCAAGCTGACTTGCGATCAGCTGTTGAAAAAACCGGCGGGGGTATTCTCCCTTGAAAATTTGAATAGCCAAGGTTAAACTTTGGTTAAATTCTGTGTTCATTTTTTCCATAAAGCAAAGCGAAATTTGCTCGTGGTTTACCTCATGAACAAGACTTTGTTCCATGGCATGTGAAAAAGGACCATGGCCAATATCGTGCAACAAAATGGCAATGAGCAAGGCCTCTTTTTCTGTTTCTGTTATTTCAACCCCCTTAAAACGAAGTACTTCCACTGCTTTATTCATCAAGTGCATGCATCCCAAGGCGTGATGAAAACGACTGTGATGCGCACCGGGATAAACCAAAGAAGACAATCCCATTTGGGTAATTCGCCTCAGGCGTTGAAAATATTTATGTTCAATAATATCAAAAATCCTTTCGTTGGGGATGGTAATAAATCCGTATATTGGATCGTTTAATATCTTGAGCTTGTTTTGTAAAGCCAAATCCTTATTTTTAACGGTCAATAACGCAAATATACATATATGAATGATATTAGAGTACTTTGGGTCGATGATGAAATCGAATTGCTAAAACCACATATTTTATTTTTAGAGAAAAAGGGCTATACGGTTACCCCCTGTCAAAGCGGTACTGAAGCAGTTGAGGAAGTGGAGCAGGAAAATTTTGACATTGTTTTCCTCGACGAAAACATGCCGGGTTTAACCGGATTGGAAACGCTTTCGGCCCTCAAGGAGAAGCAAAGTACGCTGCCCATTGTAATGATCACTAAGAGTGAGGAAGAAGCTATTATGGAAGAGGCTATTGGTGCCAAAATCTCTGACTACCTCATCAAACCGGTCAATCCCAACCAACTGCTGCTGAGTTTGAAAAAGAACTTGGATCATGCGCGTTTGGTTTCCGAAAAAACCACCTCAAATTATCAGCAAGAATTTAGAAAAATTGCCATGGATATGGCCATGATCAACACTTTTGAGGGGTGGAAAGATATTTACAAGCGATTGGTCTACTGGGAGATGCAACTTGAAGACACCGCAGAAACCGGTATGGGTGATATTTTAGCCTCTCAAAAAGCAGAAGCCAATACAGCTTTTGGCAAGTTTATCGAAAAAAATTATGGCCATTGGTTTGATAAAGGTTCTGATCGGCCGGTGATGTCTCACACCTTGTTTCGAGAAAAAGTGGTTCCCGAACTCGGCAAAGGGCAGCCCACTTTATTGGTGGTGGTTGACAATTTGCGTTATGACCAGTGGAAGGCTTTCGAACCCATTGTCAATCAATTCTACAAAAAAGAGGAAGAAAGTCTGTTTTGCAGTATCCTCCCCACGGCTACTCAATATGCACGTAATGCAATTTTCTCGGGTTTGATGCCTTCAGATATGGAGCAATTGCATCCCGATATTTGGCTCAACGACACGGATGAAGGCGGGAAAAACATGCACGAAAAAGAATTTCTGGACGCCCAAATGAAACGTCTCGGATTGAATTTAAAAACACAATATCACAAAATTGCCAATTTGAAAAAAGGAAAAAAGTTGGCCGAAGATTTCCAAACCCAAAAAGACAACGACCTGACGGTGGTGGTATATAATTTTGTCGATATGCTGTCTCACTCCAAAACCGAAATGGAAGTCATCAAAGAACTGGCTTCTGACGATAAATCATACCGATCTTTGACGCGAAGTTGGTTTAAAAACTCTCCGCTTTTAGAAATCATCCAAAAAGCGCAAGATTTGGGTTTCAAATTAATTATTACGACCGATCACGGTACCATCAACGTACAAAACCCCTCCAAGGTAATCGGTGATCGAAACACCAGTCTCAATTTGCGTTACAAAACCGGAAAGAGCCTGAGTTATGACCAAAAAGATGTAGTGGCCGCAAAAAATCCCAAAGATTTTCACTTGCCCAGCATCAATATGAGCAGTTCTTTTATCTTTGCTAAAACGGATTTGTTCTTTGCTTATCCCAACAATTACAATTATTATGTCAACTACTTCCGCAACACTTTTCAACACGGCGGGGTATCGTTGGAAGAAATGATTATTCCTTTTTCAGTATTAGAACCGCGTTAATTTAATATGACTCCTCTTAAATATACGGCAGCAGATTTACCGGAAACGGCGGAAAAACTCTTGGCACAAGTCAAGAGCAAGACCCTCTTGTTTTATGCCGAAATGGGAGTAGGCAAAACTACCCTGATTAAAGCACTCGTTAAACAACTCGGCTCAACCGATGAGGTTTCCAGTCCCACTTTTTCCTTGGTCAATGAATATGCTTCTCCAAAAGGCCCCATTTTCCACTTTGATTTTTATCGGATTGAAGATGAACTGGAAGCCCTGGATATCGGAGTAGAGGAATATTTTGACCGCGAGGCTTGGGTGTTTGTCGAATGGCCTGAAAAGATAGCGTCTTTTATACCCGACGACGCACAGGAAATCGAGATGAAAAGGGAGGGAGATTATAACATCCTCAAGTTTTAAAAGTTGAAGCCAGTTGATGAATTTGATGGGGGATGAATTGGAATTAAGCGCACTGCGACCTTTACGATTTATCCTATGGATCATTTCGTGTAATTAAAGCTCGTGCCGAAAGCCAAGCCCAAGCATTTGTGACACTTATGTTTCAGATCATAAATATGATCGATTCGGCACTAATACCAATTATACATACTAAATAGCCGGATATTTATGTCTAAATTTCAAATTTCTGCGTTAATCCCGCACGTGCGGGACGTCATAGCTACTGCTATGCCTACGTTTTTTGCCTTGAACTTTAAAATTTACCCTATAAATCTTTGGACTATTTAATAAATAAAATTGGTATAAAAAATCGACACCCCGCAAATTGAATGGAAGATTTAAAATCCATTTTTATTGTCCCCCGGCTCTCTTTGGGTTTGAGGGAAAGCAAAAAATAGACACTCCCACTAAAATAACGGTAGAACCAAAAAATCAATAGCCCCTAATAAAATCGGCTCCTACTCAATTTCAAATTGAGATAAAAAACTTAAAACGAATAACTCAATCCAACGCCAATAAAGCCTTTGAGGCCAAAACCCAATTCGAGGAAACCGGCAAAGCTGCCTCCATAACGAATTCCGAGTGGCATAATTTGAAACATCGGAATAACTTGTGATACATTCTCTGTAGAAGCGTCATGGGTTCTCTTGTTGCCAATAAAACCGGCACCGACCAATCCGCGGCCATAAAACTGAAAATTTCGTTTCTTAATATAAATATACTTCACATTGGCAGCCAGCGAGATAATATGAGAAGTATACATAAAATCCGTTTCATTTCCCGTATCTGTATCCCTATAGGTTTCTTTCTTTTTATGGTTGTAATACCCCAACACTAAGCCTACGGCAAACTTGGGAGAAAGGTAATAGTTATAATTTAGAGAATAGTAGGGAGAAGAGCTGCTGTTATGTGCTATCTGCTCCGAACCCACTCCTCTTATGCCCGATACAAAAGCATCGGTAAAGGTGTAAAAGATCGTAACGGGAAGGGCATCATTAATCTCGACGTTAATTTCATGATGCCGCCAGTTTTCGGGTTGGGTCTGTGCAAATCCATGGGTCAAACTCCCAAGATAAAACACAAAAAAAGCGATAAGAACAGCCTGTTTTTGTCGGGTAAAAATATTTTTCATAGCAATGGATTTTAAGATTAACTCGCCCTAAAAGTAGGGATTATTGGGTTTTAAAGCAATTTTAAGCCCCAAAAAAGTTCATTCTTTATTAATTTCAAGAAAAAAATTGCCCCCTTAAAAGGTATTGACTGTTTTTAAGGCTGCTCATATCAATTTGTATTTTGTATTTTTGTGAGCTATGGAAAAAGTGATTCTGGTCAACGAGAAAGACGAGCCTATTGGCAGCATGGAAAAAATAGAAGCTCATGAAAAAGCGCTTTTACACCGTGCTTTTTCAGTTTTTGTATACAACGACAAAAACGAGGTGATGATGCAAAAACGCGCCGCAGACAAATATCATTCTCCCGGGCTGTGGACCAATACCTGCTGCAGCCATCCGCGAGAAGGTGAATCGAATATTGCAGCAGGCAAACGTCGATTGATGGAGGAAATGGGCTTTCAAACCGAATTGGAAGAACGTACTTCCTTTATCTATAAAGCTCCTTTTGACAATGGCCTAACCGAACACGAATTTGATCACATCCTCGTGGGGCACTATAACGATGCTCCCAACATCAACCCCAATGAAGTGGCAGAATGGAAATGGATGGGTTTAGACGAGCTTCGAACAGACTTATTGGAGCACCCCGAAAAGTATACAGCTTGGTTTAAAATTATTTTTGACAAATATTACAAGTACATCTCCTGAACAATTAAGATGGCAATAGCAATTGGTGATAAAATACCGGCTTTTCGGTTACCCGATCAAGATGGCCATATTTTTGATTCGCAGTCACTTGTTGGCCGACAAGTGGTGGTATTGTATTTTTACCCCAAAGATTTTACGCCGGGCTGCACCAAGGAAGCCTGCACATTTCGAGATCATTATCGCGATTTTGCAAATCTGGGAGCGGCGGTCATTGGCGTGAGTTCGGACACCGTAAAATCTCATCAAAAATTTAGCGTCAAACACAAGCTCCCCTTCACCTTGTTATCCGATAAAAATCAAGAGCTCCGGAAAAAATTGGGAATAAAAAAGCAACTTTTTAAACTTATTCCCGGTCGAGAAACGCTGGTTATCGATAAAAATGGTATTTTGCAATTTCGGTATTCACAGCTAAACGCTAACCAGCATTGCAAGGAAGCCTTGGAATTTGTAAGTGCATTATATGACAGAAACTAAACTCTACCCTTTAAAATTCAAGCCCATCCTCAAAGATAAAATTTGGGGAGGAGAAAAATTAAACCGAATGCTGGGCAAACCCTTATCGTCAAAAAACATGGGGGAAAGCTGGGAAATTAGCACCGTAGCAGACGATATCTCCATTGTGAGCCAAGGGCCGTTAAAGGGACGAAGTCTCCACGAACTTCTGCAAACTTATCAGCGTGATCTTATGGGGACTGCTCCCTATCAAAAATATGAAGGACAGTTTCCTTTACTTTTTAAATATATCGACGCCAAAGAAAACCTATCACTTCAACTTCACCCCAATGACGAATTGGCGATGAAGCGCCACCACTCTTTGGGAAAAACCGAAATGTGGTATGTGATGCAAGCCGATGAAGGAGCCGGAATTTATTTGGGGTTTATCGAAGGAACTACCCGAGAAAAATATTTAGAACACCTTAAAAAAGGCACACTCGAACAGTTGATGCATTTTGAAGAAGTACATCCCGGAGAGGTGTTTTTTATCAAACCCGGATTGGTACACGCTATTGGCAAAGGCGTGCTTTTGGCGGAAATTCAACAAAGTTCGGATATTACTTATCGCGTCTTTGATTGGAATAGGAAGGACACCAAGGGGCAAGCCCGAGAGCTGCACACCGATTTGGCATTGGCCGCCATAGATTTCACCGCCTCAGACTACAAAGT
>CAZPGY010000006.1:0-130394 GCA_964586655.1 uncultured Flavobacteriaceae bacterium | reverse complement strand
GGGTTTGCAACGAAACCTGTATTGAGTGTCATCGAAATAAAGACGTCAAAATAAACCATTATGGATTGAAAGTCCAATTTTAAAGTAGCCACGAATGACACAAATTCACACGAATTGTTTTGTGAAAATTCGTACCATTTGTAGCTTAAAATTTTTAGAAGCTAAAGTTGATGCACTGAAAGTGCATAGCTTTGAACTGTATTTGAGTCCCATAAACCCAAGCAATAGGAATTCTCCATAGCCCAAATTTGAGCCTTTATATTTTGTCTATTTATACCCTTAGTTCCTTGATAATATGCAAGCTACTTAATTACCCCTTAATTTGCGGTGAATTTCTCGGGCTAAAAAGAAAACCTCACCTTTAGCATCACTTCGGCGGGTCGTAGTCGGTAACTTGTTCTTACAGAGCTATAATCTGAAATGTAGAGTTGGTGATAATTTTTAGTATTGAAAATATTGGTATAATGAATTTCAAAATCCAAGTCTTTTTCTTTCCAAGAGAAACGATAAAATAAATCGGCAAACATATTTTCCTTACTTCTGTTGAACAGACGATTTTTTAAATAGATTACATTAAAAGCGATCAACTGCTGTTTTACCGGGTAAAATTTAAGCAACAATCTTTGAATTTGTGCTTTTCTTTTACGGCTTTTTTGCGTCTCATTTTCATACTCCGCAAAAAGAAAAGCCGTTTGATAAGTGATTTTAAACCAGTTCGTTATATCGGATGCTGCTTTTATGCCAAATGAAGTACCTCGCCCTTGGTAGTTCTGCAAATGATGGTCTAAAAGGAATTGAGATTGCTGCACATTAAAATCGCCTTTTACTTCAAAATTGGTGTTAATGGCATCCACATACTTATCTATTTGTGCCTTTATCTTGTGAAATTCACCATAATTAGATTTTAAAACTGCCTCCACCAGCGTTGCTCCGGCAGGAGATATTTGTGTATTGTACAGCAAATTTTTACGATTTCTGTTGTAAGCATAGGACAAGGATCCAAACAATAGTTTCATGGTGTTGCGATACGTCACTTTTCCACTAACAGAAGTGGTCAAATTTTCCGGCAAAGGAGTGTGGATACGCCGAATATTCCTATAATTTTTTAGAATATAAGCCCGATGCATATTGTGTATATTCCCAAAGGAATGTTTGATCCTTGCCGCGAGCTTGACTTCCCAATGCCGCCCAAATTTTCTATTTGCATAAACCTGCGGATCCATGCTAAACCGTGTAAAATTTTGCTCTTGTTGTTGTGCATTTGAGCTGATGTCATAAAAAGAGAGTTCAAACGGAAGTCCTAAACCTAACCTTATTTTCCCCAGCCATAAATGGCTGCTGAGACGCAAATAGACCGTCCCCTGATTCCAATTCATATCGCCCACAAATTTGCTTTGTGTCAATGGGATCCCATCGGCCAACAATTGTGTTTGGAGTTCCTGTGTTCGGAACTTAAATCCCAGGCTTGGTTTTAAAGTAAATTTTCCTATTTTTTTGATAAATCGCACCGAATTATGCGTATAAAAAGACTGTAAATCAACTTGTTGCTCTGTTTCTTCATAGGCTTGCCCTCGGTGTAATAAATCAGAAAATTGCCCCGGACTTACTTTTAAATCTTGTGGGGTTTGGTTAAAGTTGATATAGGAATTTAAAGTCAATAACTGCTTCCCGAAAGGCAAAATAGTTTTAAATCGATTGGCCAACATAAAATAACGGGTATTCAAATCTTCGGTTACCGGTTTACTATTCCGGTAAAGATTCCCCTGAGCTCCATCCCAGTATCCTAAAAAATAAAGGCTGTTTTTTAGGTAATAAGCATCGGTATTTCGACTTAGCGTAATATTGGTTTTTAAGGAATTGTCATAGTATTGATTATGCTGATTTTCCCGCAAAGTAATGGTGTCTGTGGGCGTAAAAAACTGTGTTTGGCTGCTTCCGCGTTGTTGTCGATAATTATTGAGATAAGAAACATTCAGGCGCAGCTTATAATCCTTCTTCATCTTTTGCAAGACATTCCCTGAAAATAGATGAGCATTATTATCGAGCCACCGGCTATTTGAAAATCCGGGAACAGCCAATTGGGCAATCCCCAGCCAATCCTGCTTCTGCATTCCGCTTTCAAACTGTTCGCGTCGATCTATGGTTGACAACGTCTGAAGCTGTGAAGCTATATTTTTTCCAATGTTAT
Source organism: uncultured Flavobacteriaceae bacterium (assembly GCA_964586655.1). Taxonomy (GTDB): domain Bacteria; phylum Bacteroidota; class Bacteroidia; order Flavobacteriales; family Flavobacteriaceae; genus JAJYSO01. Next base: position 128,206 of record CAZPGY010000006.1, on the reverse strand, counting down.
TGGTCTGATATGAAACTAAGAATTGTCGTTTTGGCGAAAATAACATTGGAGTAAGCTTTGCGTCCCAAAGCAGCGGAGCACCACCGATCCCAAGTTGAGCCTGCCCCGTAAAAGTATATTTCCTTTTCAGTTTTATATTTAAGGCGGCTTGTTGTGAAAACACCAAGCTGTCCAACATTTTCACCGGTTGGTGATGTTCCAAAATCTGCACCTCGGCAACCGCGTTTTCCGGTAGGTTTTCATTGGCCAGTTTATATCTTCCACCCAACAAGTCCATTCCTTCAATATAGTATTTATTAATGGGTTTGCCCTGATACAAAATCATTCCGTCATTTTTAACTTCTACTCCCGGTAAGCGTTTGATGACCTCTCCAATACTGCGGTCACTTTTTTGGGCAAATGCAGCCACTCGATAACTTATGGTATCTTTTCGCCTTTCAATGGGACTGGGCGGTTTGATAATCACTTCCTGCAATTGATAGGCAGCGGGAAACAATTGAATAGATTGGATTTGTGTTTCATTTTTCAAAATCGAAGTATAAGTGCCAAAACCCATGGCTTTTACTGCTATTCGTATAGAATCAAACGGAACTGAAAAAGATACTTTATAATTGCCGTTTTCATTTGAAAAAGTGTAGGCCATAATGGAAGAAGCGGAGTCTTTGGCTGCAATGGTAATACTCGCATTTTGAACGGCTTGATTTTTCTGATTGACAATTCTTCCGCTAAGCCTTGTTTGCCCGAAGACAGACAGGGGGGGAATCATAAAAAAGAACAATATCCGCCAAACCATATTACTTCTATTTTTGAATAATGCCTAAATGATTTATAAGACAAACTTTAAAGACCAAAGCAAAAAAAACAGGCATAGCCAGAGCTATAATGTTTTGCATATTCAGAATTAGCGAAGAGGTTTGAAATTTAGCCATAAATATCGAACTAATTTGTATGTCTTTTTGGTATAAGTTCCATCGGGTTATAAGGCTTTGGAGGAAATTGATTTATTCCATTTGATTTATCTGATTCGTAAAACAATCCGGGTTTCTTATGGTAAAGACGATCCAGCTTATAAAATTTCTCTTTGGAAACGGGCACATACGTATCTACTTCAATTCTTTTAAAAATAGGGGTTCGATGATTATTAATACCCCTTATCATAAAGTGAAAATTATGCCGAGTATCATAAAGTTCCATAATCAAACCGGGGAGTCCACTGAACACATAAGGCCCCAACGGAATCGGAATGGCCGGGGCAAACCAAGCCACCCATTTTCTGCCGGCAAATTTTACGGTAGCTTTTTGAGTATCATATTGTAAAATCGATTTGTGCTCCTTTTCTAACTTCCAATCTAAAGTTGGATTGGCTACTTTAAACTCATAATTATTGGGGGGGATATAGCCTCTAAAAATATTTTGCCCGGTCTTCAGGTTTTTGATAATTTTCTTTTTAAATCCGATTTGTTGGTAGATTGCTAATTGTTGATTCAATTCCTGAACCCGTACCCTTCTGTCCTGATCGTTCCAAGCTTTATATAAAGAATCCAATCGAAATCTAAAATAATCGGCAAACTTGGCAAAATGTTGCCCCACTTGAAGTTTGGTATAGGTATGCCCCACACTTTCTTTTGAATTGGGCTGGTGGGCAAAAGCAAATTCATAAAGCACATTGTGAAGCGTATAATCAATAAGCGTATCTTGGTAATCCGGGGGATTGGCGTTAAGGGTTCCGCTAACTGTGGTTTGCCCTATCAAGGGGTTGCTCCAAGCAGTCAGAACAATAACAAGCCCCAACTTAAAAGAAAGGAAGACCTTCATAAGAGTTATAATTTATGAACCGGCTTTTAGCTGACAAATAATAGTGTTTATTTCAAAAATCGGGAGCATTGCTCTTTATTCTTTTGATATTATATCCTTTTTTAAGAGAACATATCCGATCCATTTATCTGTAATTACTTGAGCTCTTTTTCGAATATAAGTATTTATAATGACATCTCTATAGATTTTAATGTTAATCTAAAAGTCCTTTGCGAGTTGTTGGATATTTTTGATTCTTGATTCCACTTTACTTACGTTCTTAAAACCCCGCTTTTCGGTTGTTGCTGCTACCCCTCACAGGGCTTAGATAACAACCACAATAAAAGCATTAATAAAAATCTCACCATTCCTACTTCAAGTCAGGCCGTTTTGACCTTATCTCAAATTTCAAGAGCTCCTGGGTTGCCAACATAAAAGAGATAGAATTAGGGTATCGAGGCAAAAAATCTATCTTATCGGCAGGCATAGCCATGACTATGAGCCTTCATATATACAGGGTCAATGCTGAAACTTGAAGTTTAGTCCTAAACACTGAACTAACTTGTAGGGCTTTTCGGTATTATACGCTCTCACTAACAAGAAAATAACCCGGAAAATTCATGAGATTTATTTTAGGCGGATTTGAGGGGGTATGCTGAGTTTACCGAAGTGCGTCAAATCCTGTAGCTGTCCCATACCTACGGGACTGCAAAGGGTTTGCAACGAAACCTGTATTGAGTGTCATCGAAATAAAGACGTCAAAATAAACCATTATGGATTGAAAGTCCAATTTTAAAGTAGCCACGAATGACACAAATTCACACGAATTGTTTTGTGAAAATTCGTACCATTTGTAGCTTAAAATTTTTAGAAGCTAAAGTTGATGCACTGAAAGTGCATAGCTTTGAACTGTATTTGAGTCCCATAAACCCAAGCAATAGGAATTCTCCATAGCCCAAATTTGAGCCTTTATATTTTGTCTATTTATACCCTTAGTTCCTTGATAATATGCAAGCTACTTAATTACCCCTTAATTTGCGGTGAATTTTTTGGGATATCAGAAAAAAACTTCTTGAGCCACTCGAAAAGTATTGGCATGGGCTTCTACAATATGTTTAATCTCCTTGGAATATCCTCCTCCCATACTTACCTCCATAGGAATGTCGTGTTGCTTGACGGTTTGCATAACAAATTGATCTCGAGCTTTGCACCCGTTGAGGCTGCAATTTAAGCGGCCGAGCTTATCGGTGGCCAATATATCTACTCCACTTTGGTAAAAAATAAAATCGGGTTGTACTTTTTTAAGTAGGGGCGGAAGGACCTTTTGAAGTTTATTTAAATAAATTTCATCTCCCACCCGGTCGTCGAGTTCGACATCCAAATCAGATTTCTCTTTCTTAAAAGGGTAGTTTTTTTTGCCGTGCATAGAAAAAGTAAATACACTGGAATCGCCCTCAAAGATTTTAGCAGTTCCATTTCCTTGATGTACGTCTAAGTCGATGATAAGAATTTTTTCGGCCAATTTTTTATCTTGCAGATATCGAGCAGCAACGGCTTGATCGTTAAACATGCAAAAACCTTCTCCGCGGTCTGGGTAGGCGTGGTGCGTGCCTCCGGAAATACTCATGCCAATTCCGTTTTCCAAAGCATATTTACTGGCTTTTATGGTGCCGTCAAGGATGATTTGCTCGCGTTTGACCAAATCCGGTGTCATCGGGAAGCCAATTTTTCTAATGGCTTTTCGATCCAAGTTGAGGTTTAGAAAATTATTGACATAAGCAGACTGGTGAACCCTGAGAATGGATTTGCGGTCAACCGGTTGGGGTTCAAAAAAATTATGTTGTGTTACCGTTCCTTCATAACAGAGCTGCTGAGGGAGCAGTCCGTATTTCTCCATGGGAAAGCGGTGTTTTTCGGGTAAATCGAGTTCGAAAATGGGATGAAAGGCAATTTTCAACATTGTCAAAACAACTGGTTGAGCACCTCCAAAGACTTGGGTTGCCGAAATCCTTGAAGTTGTATTTGATAATAGGAAAGGATGAAAACCAAAAATTTATTTCTTGTTTCTTGGTTGAGTTTCAGTTTGGCGAGTTCTTCGGGTTCAAGGGACATCAGTTTTTTTAACAAAGCACAGTTTTTACCGCCCACTGAATATTGATCCGTTTCTGAAGCCTCGGAATGCCCTTTCTTGATATTGAAAAAATGGTGTTGATCTTGTTCAAACCAAGGATAGATTCCCAAATATCGGGTAAATTTTACCAAAAAGAACAGGTGGAAATTGGCAACTTTGTCTTCTTGCTCCAGCCAGGCGATAGCCTCTTCTAAAAAGACGTATAAATCTTTGTTCTGTTCTTCTTCTTGCACCGCGTTTTGAATGACTTCTGAAAGAAAAAAAGCAATAGATGATTTTTGCACATTGCTTCGGATGGCGGTGTTTATTGCGGTGATTTTGGCTTCCTTAATATATTCTAAGGAACCTTTGTTTTTATGTCGGGCTATGATTTCAAGTTGACTAAAAGCTTGAAACATAGCGGCTTTTATTTTTCCTTTTTTACTTTTTAAAATGCCGCGCAACATATAAGATTTCAAGCCGTCTGAAGCGGTATAGCACTTGGCAATCATATCGGCATCAGAATAACGTATGCTGCGCAAGACAATGGCTTTTGTAGGTACAAGCATTAGCGGATAATCATGATTTTTGTGACTTTAGTTTCGGTGTTATCGGCAGAAGTAGCCAAGACCAGATATACGCCCGAGGCTACTTTATATTGGCCAAAAGCAGTGGTGTTCCATTGAATACTTCCGCCTTCGGAAATCTCTTCATAAACCAAATTGCCTTCAATATCGGTGATCTTTACGTTCGTATTTTTCATCAGCCCGTCAATGGTGACCACTCCTTCATAATGAGGACGTACCGGATTGGGATAAGCCCGCATTTGTTCAAGGTTTTGGGCTGCGGTGGTAGCTTTGCCGTGAAAAGCTACCAAGCCCTTATCGGTTGCTAAGAAGACATCTCCCGAATTTCCATCAATCTTTATGCTGTTGATGCTGTTGGAGGGAAGGGGAGAGTTTTCAGTTGTAAAATGGTGAATGGTCTGTTGTCCGTCGGCAGAAACATAATAGACACCGGCGGTTGAACCGATCCATTTGTTATTGTTGCCGTCTACTTCAATATCGGTAATAGAAAGGTTGGCAAATAATTCTTGGGGCACCCCTTGGTCATCGAGAAAAACAATATTATGGGTTTGAATGTGAGGATTGGTAAACATATTGGCAGCTCCATAAAGTACCCGAAGTCCTTTGGTCGTTCCAATCCACAGTTGGTCATTGTGATCCATGGCCAGACTGGTGATATAATTCGAAGGGAGATTGGCTTGGCCTTCACCACCTCTGAGTTTGGCAAATTCTCCGGTGGAGGGATTAAATCCAATGATGCCATCGCGGTAGGAAGCCATGTAAATATTACCCGCATCGTCCATAACCATAGAACCAAAGCCATAGTTGTGGGTCACCGAACTGAGCATGTCAGACATGTCATATTTTACAAAGCTGTTTGCGCCCCCTCCTTTGGGGAGCTTCAAAAGGCCGTAGGAACTCATGGCACTCCCCATCCATAAATTCCCGTCAGAGTCAAAAATAGCCGGACCTAAACGAATGGCTTCCGGAGTTTCCTGCGGATGCTCGGTGGGTTCCAAATCGCTGTTTGTGGTGGTGTAAAAGTTTTTTACCTCATTGTCTTCTATTTCTAACAGGCCATCGTGAAAGGAACAAAAGAAAACCTGAGAAGGTTTATTTGGATTAATGCTTACACTGGTGATGGAGCGGTCTTGCGGCAAATCTTCATAAGGAATATTAATCCATTGTCCTGCTATGAGGTGGCTCAGCCCTCGTTTTTTTAAGGGATAAGGATTGTAATAAAAGTCATAGGCACCAAAAGCCACCCAAAGCTCACTGCCTCGGTTGTCCATGGCAAAAACATCATTCCGCAAGGGACCGTTCGGACTTAGGAATGTATAATTTACCAAGTCATTCACCGGAGCAGAAAGCAATCCGAAAGTTTCATTTCCCGCAAAAAGCTGATTCTGATAAGTCATTCCGGTGGTGAAGGAAGCGGAGATGTTGGCGGGAGAAAAAATCGATGTGGGCTGCAGATTTTGATCCAATATAACCAACTGATGAGGCAGGGTGGCCGTTAAATAATCTTGTCCTGCTTTTATGTCGAGCACCAATTGATTGAACTGATGTACATTCACCAGTCCGCCTCCGCTTAGTTGAAGCAAGGTGTTTCCTTGGGATAAAGCATACACCTGCTGTTGAAAAACAAATACGTTTTTATAGCTCCCGCTTCCTATTTGATTCCATTGGTTGTAATCTATAATATTGGGATTGTTGAGCGCGGCATATCTTATTCCGCCTCCGTCAGTGGCGGCAATAATATTACCATTGAATAAAGCGATGGCATTTACTCCCAATTTTTGACCATTATTGCCAATATAATAAGTGTCGCCAAATTCGTGATTGATCATGTTGAATTTTGTAATCCCGTAGTTGGTGGCGATGTAAATTAAATCTCCTTGTTCATAAAACCCGTTGATTTGCCTCTCTTCCGGGGTGATGGTGGGTTGCTGAGTAACATCAATAAAAGTGTTTACGCTTCCTTGATCGAGGTGATAAAGCTGTATCAATCCACTTTCATAGCCAATTAGCAACGCATTTTTATCGGCAATATAATGTAAGGCCGATATGGGATCTCCTGATAGTCCGTTGAGGGTGGTAATTTTTTCTTGAGCCAATCCGGTTAGCTCGGTAGTGAAAATTGCATTTTGTGAAGCGGCATAAAGTTTACCATTCCCGGCATCTAAGGCTTTGATGTGATAAAAAGAAAAATAACCTTCCCAGGCGGCCGTATAATCTTGTCCAAATCCCATTAGGGGCAATAGGAGTAGATATAAGCAAAGACGTACTCTCATAAATTTGAGATTATTTATAATATAAACCTTCCATGCATTTCATTTTCTTATCGCAGGAGTCGATAAAGCGTGTAAATTTACAATCTTGTCATAAAATAAAGACCGCTTTATCGAGTTATTAATGTTGAAATATGCAATAAAGAATGTATTTTAGCAAAGTTAAGAGAATAATATTGTGATAGATACCGATTTCTTATTTTTGCTGCGTATCATTATATTTTAGTAAGTTTGATGCCAATTTTCATTACAAATTCTTGATTATGACTATAAAAAAGTGGATTGTTCTTGTCTTATGTCTTAATTTTTCTATTGTGGGTTTACGCGCTCAATGTGCTGCCGGTGGACTTGGTGGCGGTGGCGGAAACTTGATCAACGAACTTGGCGTGGTAGTAGGGCCCGTAGTTTTTGAGAATGACTATCTCTCGTCAAGTAAGATAGATTTTGACAATTTAGGCTATGGTATCGGAATTGTTCATTACTTGAATTTTTCCGGAATGCGCGACAATTATTTTAATCAACATTTTAAAGTGCGTAATGAGGTCGCTTATCAGGTTACGGAATTTGAGCACCATGGGCCAAAGGTAGATAAGACTAAAAACGGTAAAAAGCTGGCGGCTATGCACGGAAAGACCAAAGTGTTGGAGTTTGGAACCAACTTAGAATGGTATCCCTTTGGCGTGGGACACAGTGCCTATTCCGGTGGAAAATTGGTGCCTTACCTCAGTTTGGGAATCCACTTTGTGCACTTTAGTCCCGAAGCCGAATCTGATTTGGGCGGACGCCTTGGATACGACGCTGCAGTGACGCCTGATAAATACCTTGCCTCGCCGGGAACAGAATCTTATATACAAACCAATGACGGCAATACTTATTCTGTGTCAGGGGCTATCGGACTGCGCTATCAAATTGGGAGGAGAAGTGACTTGCAACTCGATTTGCGTGCCGTGTATTATGGGGCTGACGATGTTGATGGAATTCGTTTAGAAAACAGTCAATACAATGATGCCATAGCTTGGGTAACCTTGGGTTATATCTATTACCTCGGACTGTAAAATTGATTTTTTTGGGGTGCGTTTAAATATATGGTCTTTATTTTAGCACAAAAACAAGGTATCGCTCTATGAATTATAGAAGATATCACCCCATTTTTAATTGTCTTTTCCCTAAAAAAGAGAGGTGGATTTAAGTCATCTCTACTAAAGTGACAGTGGGCAAAAAAACTTTATGATCACCCTTTATTAATTTGATTCTAATACAGTTTTAATGTATCTTTGAACAAAATATAAAGGTTGTGAAACGAATAATCGCAGTTTTTTTAACGCTGATATTTTGTTCGTCATTTATCTCGATTTCCTTTGTAAATAGTACAGGGATTGTACTTCATTACCTTTCCCATATCAATCAAATTACCGCTAAATTTTGTGTGAATACCGATAAGCCGGCTCTGCATTGTAATGGAATGTGCCACATGAGAAAACAACTTCAGAAAGAACATCAAGAACATAAGAATCATGCAGAGGACAGTTATCTTTTTGGACGTCAAGATATCAACCTTTTTTGTGCGCAAATTATCGAGGTCAGTTTTCTTGAAGTAAGGCCTCAATCTCCAGTTTTTCCACCTTATCAAACTAAAACCTTAACCGGATACTTTACTCCAATTTTCCATCCGCCCATTTCTTGGGTTTAAATAAAGATTAGACTTGAACAAACCTCGCTTAATCTCGTTCAAACCGGTGATTTATAGGACAAGCTTGAATAAGCTTTAGTTGTGTAAACATCCATTTTTGAGCGTGTTAATGATTGGTGGAGTTGTTTGAGCCTTTCCAAACTCATTTGTCCTCCAGTTTCAGGGGGAACATTTAGCATGTCAAAATAATACCAAACTGGCTTGTAAATCAGTCTAAAGATTAGCCCTAAATATTGATTGATTTGTCTGTCATTTTGGTGTAAAATCACATCAATATGGATTTTTATAAATTGATAGGGGTGGGGCTTTGTTGTATATTGTGGTCAAATATGGTCATGGGACAAGACACCATTCGAGGAAAACTTGTCGATAAAATAACGCAAGAACCTTTGAGTGGTGCCAATATACAGGATTTTAAAGCAAGGTTTCATACCATCACCAATGCCCACGGAGAATTTGAATTAATAACCGCGATTCCGGTCGATTCGATTCGAGTTTCCTATTTGGGCTATCAGCAGGAAAGCCTTCCGGTTCAGCAATCTTTTATGATTATTGAAATGAAGCCTTCCATAGTCAATTTAAACGAAATTTTGATTATGGCGCAAGGTGGATTTGACAACCAGCAACAGGCCAAGCCTCTCTCTTCATTGGATGAGTATTTGGAGGCTTCGCGTCGTGTCAATATGATTAAAAGAGGCGCTTATGCCTGGGAAGCCAGCCTCAATGATATGTCGGCAGAACGCTTGTCGGTAACCATTGACGGAATGCACATTTTCAGAGCCTGCACCGATGATATGGATCCGGTAACCTCTTATGTAGATGTTTCCAATTTAGAAAAAGTGGAAATCAGTTCCGGACAGCAAGGAGCTGTCTATGGGAATGTTATCGGAGGAGCTATCAATCTTGAATTAGACAAAGGAAGTTTTATTGACAAAGGCTGGACCGGTACCTTGAAAAGTGGATATGAAACCAATAATAAACAGCAAATTTTTGGAGGTTCCTTGAATTATGCGGATGATCGGTTTTTTATTAATTCCGAGGCGACTTATCGCAAGGCCGAAAATTATAAAGCCGGAGGAGCGAGTGTCGTACCTTTTTCGCAGTATAACAAATTCAATATTGCCCTCAATTCGGGCTACCGGCTAAACGATCATCAAAAATTATATACTTCGTTGATTTATGACCGTGCTTGGGATGTGGGCTATCCTGCTTTGCCTATGGATGTTTCTTTAGCGCGTGCGGTGATTGCTTCGGCCAGTTTTGTGCAAGACCGCCTTTTTAAGGTTTTTCACCACTGGGAAACCAAGGTGTATTACAACAGCATCAAACATGTAATGGATGACAGCAATCGTCCCGATGTGCCTATTCACATGGATATGCCGGGCTGGAGTGATACGTATGGATTTTACTCCAAAGCTCATTTAAAAGCTGATGATAATCAGTTGTTTTTTAAACTGGATGGATATTATAACAGGTCGCTGGCAGAAATGACCATGTATCCTGATAATCAGTCGGCACCTACGATGTATATGTTGACCTGGCCCGATGTGGGAACCCTGAATATCGGGTTTTACATGGCAGATCATATTAATTTTGAAAACGAAAGATCTCTTAAGCTCGCCACGCGTTTGACCATTCAACATGCAAATGTTGCCAATACCTTTGGTCTTAATAGCTTAAAGATTATGTATCCGGAAATGAGTGGGCATGCCTCCCGATTCTTAAAAAGCTTTTCGGCAAAATTATTTGATTCTTATGGAAATTTTGACTTGAATTTTGGGGTTTCTTATGGCGATAGAGCCCCTTCGGTTTCAGAGGCCTATGGTTTTTATATTTTCAATAATTTTGACAATTATGATTATATCGGAAATCCAAATTTGAAAAATGAAGGAGCTTTGGAAGCTAATGTCACCGTGAGCTATTCCAAGTCTAAGTTTGAGTTTTCTGCCTCAGCCCGTTATTTTAGAATAGACGATTATATCATCGGAAAAATCAACTCCTCTTTAGATCGGATGACTATTGGGGCCGACGGAGTGAAAATGTATGTCAATTTGCCGTATGCACAATTGTTTAACGCTTCCTTTTCAGGGAGTTATAATTTGTCGCAAGCTTTTGACCTACACGCCCGAGTGAGCTACCATCGAGGAGTGGATGATCAACAACAAAATTTGCCGTTAATCAGCCCGGTGAGTTATCGCGCGGCTTTACACTTTGCAAAAAATCAATACAGCGTCTCACTTGTGATGAATGGCGCTGCAAAGCAAAGCAATTACGCACCGGAATATGGAGAAAAACAGGCCCCGGCATATACCCTATTGGCCATGAGTTTTGGAAAGCATTTTTACTTGGGTAATGATGATATCTTTGCCAAAGTGGGCATCGAAAATATATTTGATGTCTATTATTCCGCTTATTCCGATTGGAATAACATCCCTCAAATGGGAAGAAATTTTTATATCAATCTCACTTATAAATTTAACTAATAACAGTACTTATGAAAACCATAAAAAAGATCAGTTTCTTATTATTAATCACACTTTTCACCATTAGTTGTGCCGATGATGAAAGCCCTATGATGCCGGTTGATGGAGAGGATCCGATGGCGCAATTCACGTTAATAGGATCCTTTGTCGATGCCGGTCATACGTTAGAAATTTATACCAATCAGCAAACGCTTGAAGTAGGGTACAATCCTATTTTTATTCGTATTAAAGATAATGCTACCGGGGCATTTCTTTCAGATGCCGAGATGACCTGGATGCCTGTAATGGATATGGGGAATATGCAGCATTCCACTCCACACAGTGCATTGAACAATGATACAGAGCCAACAATTTATCAGGGATACATTGTTTTTACTATGGCGAGTATGGACATGATGAAATGGGAGATTACCTTTACCTATCAATACCAAGGACAAACAGTAGAAGAGACTCATGAATTTGATGTGATTCAACCGGCTGATGGTTTGGTTCAATACCAATCTTTTGAAGGAAGCGACAGTAGCCATTATTATTTGGCTTATGTGGCTCCGCAAACTCCTGAAATTGGGACCAATGATTTCAAAGCCGTATTGTTTAAAATGGAAGGAATGATGGATTTTTCTATTCCTCAGGATTATACCATCACTGTAGATCCGCGAATGCCGGATATGGGGAATCACACTTCGCCCAACAATGTAGATTTGAGTTATAATCCTGACACCGAGATGTATGAGGGTGATTTATCCTTGACAATGACCGGTTTTTGGCGAATAAATCTTCAATTGCTTGCTCCTGATGGAACGGTTTTAGCAGGAGAAGCCATAAGTCCAACACAATCGGAAAGCAGTTTGTATTTTGAATTGCAATTGTAGGTCGGGTACCCTATAACACCTATAAAAATCCATTTGGGCGAAATTTTTTGCTCAAGTGGATTTTTTTTAGGTTGAAACTGATATCGCAAACAGTTTATTCCGGAAAGGCTTCACTTTCATAAGCGCCCACATCCGGATCGTTGCCTCTTGGATTCCCTTCGATATCGGTGAGGGTAGCGGTTGTGGGATTGGCAATACCGTTGGCCGGGGAGCTTTCGTCAATTTGGAGTTTGTTTTTGTCGGGATTCAAGAAAACCGGATCTTGATTGAGGAAAACACTTTCAAAATGTGTGGTGTTTTGAAAATCATAGAGAGAATCATTGGCATAAATCCCCATATAATCATTGAATTTAATCAGGCAGTTTTCAAATTTATAGTGGAAAGCCGCTTCATCAGATTTGGCAAAGAGGAGCTCGTAATTTTGACTGCCATAGAGAATGCAGTTATAAAAATTGGCATCCAAATCAGCAACAAATACGCTTTCAGGGGTCTCAAATTTATTAGAAACCAGCACTGCCGGAAAATCGCGGTAACTTCGATTCCAATAATTGACAAAGGTACAATTGTAAAAGTCGTAGGTTCCGCCGAGCGCCAAATACAAGGCGGCTTGTCCACAATTATTGATGGCCAAGTTTTTTCCAATGACATGGCCGGTAGTAATCCATAAACCCACGGTAGCGCAATTAAAGATTTTAGTGTTGTTGATGCGCAGTGTAGGGGAGGAGCTTCCGTCATTGGCGTCCATTTTAATGCCGGCTGTTGCATTTTTAATGGTGGCATAATTGATGATATTATTCGTACTGCCTTTTGTGAGCCATATGGTTTGCCACTGCCCGGGTCGCTCATTAAATTCGGGCGTTATGCGATCGCCTTGAAAGATGACTTGATTTTCCATGGCCGGGGTCTGGCTCGGTAAACCGTTGACGTGCAAAGAAGCCTGATTGGCGACAATTATTCCACCTTTGGCATGAAAATAAATACGAGCACCGGCATCAATAGTCAAGGTTTTATGCGAGGGAACGGCTGCATATCCGTAGATGACATAAGGTTTTTCGTCGGTAAAATGCAGTTCGTTGTCGTCGAGAAAAAATCCACTTATTTTTATGGGATTGCCCGCTTCGTCATATCCCAGAGTGAGGGTCTCGGTGGTTCCGTTATTGAATTTTTCCGGATACAGGAAATGGGCATCTTTGACCAAGGTTATCAATTGTACGCTTTGTTGGTCCTGACCGGAATCAAAAAGAATTTTATCGGTATATAAAAATTGGTTGTAGTTTTGCCCAAATTCAACGATATCTACGGTTGTTTCTATAAAAATAAAAATACTGTCTTCGGCCAAAATATCAATGTTCTCAAAGGATTTTCCCGGAATCCCATCTACGTTCAAGCGGTAATGAGAGTTTTGTCCTTGTTGCAACCTGATACTGGGAATGCTAATGTCATGGTTGCTGCGGTTGTATACGGTAAGCTGATAGGTGCCCGTACTGATTTGGGTGAAAGTAGTGTCTAAATACACCGTGTCTGTCGAAAAATGGAGCTGACCTTTGCTTGGAGAGGTCTCAAAATCTTTGCGGCAAGAGGAGGTAAGCATCATTACTGCTAAAAGAATAAAGCCAATAATATGTGGGATGGAAATTTTGTGCTGCATGAGGAATAAATTTGCCTTGTTTTTAGGTGTCGTTTTTAGGAAAACGGATTTGCAGTGAGTTTTATTTTTTCACGATTTCTATTTCAAAAAGGGTGTCCCAGCGCTTGCCGGTAACATATAACTTCCCGGTTTTAGGATTATAAGCAATACCATTTAAAACATTGGCTTTTCTTTTATTGCCCAAATGGTCTTTTAATCCTCTTAAATCAATTACCCCGGTCACGGCTCCGGTCTGTGGATCAATAATCAAAATTCCTGCTTTCTGCCAGGTGTTGGCATATATCTTTCCGTCAACCCATTCCAATTCATTCACCTTGGTGGCAAGGGTATGATTGGTTACGGGTTCAATATAAGATTTTTCTGTTAAGGTCTCCGGATCGAGTATCCAAATTTTATTGGTGCCGTCACTTTTATAAATTACTTTACCATTGTTGCACAAGCCCCAGCCTTCTTTACTTTTTGCATACTTGAAAGTGCGTAATTTTTGAAAGCGGTGGGCGTCATATACAAATCCAATGCCCGCTTGCCAAGTCAACCAATATATTTTGCCGTTCATTAAGGTGATGCCTTCTCCAAAATATTTTTGTCCTAAAGTGGTTTTCTTTAGAATCTTTCCTGTTTTTAGGTCTACTTTTCGAAGACTGGAAGCTCCGTGTAATCCGGTACTTTCATAAAGAGTGTCCTGATAAAATTCTAAGCCCTGGGTAAAGGCCATGGGATCATGTGGATAGGTGTTGATGATTTTATAGCCGTAAATTATTGGGGCTCGTTTGGGGTGTAGGATGATTTTTTTGGAGAGCGTCAAAGACTGGTCTTCGCGGTATATTGTTGCGGTTAGCTTTCGCCGACCCAAGGGCTTTTGTAGAACCACCTGAACCGACTGGTTTTTAAGCCCTGTTTTTAACCGATTTCCATGATAAAAATAAACCACCGAATCGATTGCTAAATCTTTTTTAGCGGTGATGGACAGGGTCAAAGAATCTCCTGTTTGCAAGTCTTTCCCTTGATGAGTCAAATGAATAGAGAAGTTGTCTTTATGAAAACGACCATTTTTACAGGAGATAAAAACAGTGGAAAGAAGAATGTAAATCGAGAATTTGAGAATAATTCTATACACAATTAAATTTTAAGTAAACAAAAATACATAAAATTTATGGTTGTAAATTCCATAAAGCGGCAATGATTTTTTCCGACTCTTTTCTAAGAATAAGCCTGTTCTTGGAGCTTTGTCGGGCACGGGGATAATTTTTGGGAACTTATGAAAATCCTTTTAAAAAAAATTTGTTTGAATTATTATTCATTGTATCTTTGCACCGGCAAGTCCCACACAACCAGCTCCTGTTGAACTCCCCCAGGGCGGGAACGCAGCAAGGGTAGACGGTCGTAGCGGTGTGATGTGGGTAGCTTGCCATTTTTTTATGGCTTTTTTTGCGCTTTCCTCCAGCTTCCCCGCTGTGATAAAAGAGCTCCGAAATATACCACCGGGTTTGTGGCATATTCCGGCTCCGTATTAACCTGTAACGAATTTCCTTTCTAATTTCTTCAAAGGGAAGTAGTGGCCTGCAAAAGTTGGGTTACTGAAAATAGACCACTTTAAACTTTGCGAGGGGTTGCTCTCCTTCAAACAAGGTCATATATTCCCCGTTAACAGCATATTTATCAGCCGTTTGAAGGGCATCGACAAATTGATCTTCCAAGTTCAAATTTGGGCATGCCATCAGGGTGCTGGCCATTTTAGAGAAAGAAATTCCGTTTTCGGGTTTCAACTCATAAGTTCCCATCAATTGGTTACAGCCTGCATTACCGGAAATACGGTGTTGCTCATTTGCTTTTAGGATCAAGTAAGGCTCTCGATTGAAAGTGCTGTCAACAGTTATATCGTTCCCATTTAAGGAAATCAACTTCCAGTATTTTTCAGTGATACGATTATCAGCTTTATGGAGGATAAAATAATCAGCCAATTCGCCTTGAATTCTATTTCCATCGCCGTCCAACTGAATTAATTTATTTTCTCCTACAAAATAACGCTTGCCGTTACTCAATTTGATGGTTTGCCCGGATTCACCCCAAGTGAATTGTCCGGATTGAGTGAACACACTGTCTCCTACAGCGCCCCAATAAACCGATTGCATCTTAAAACTGCCATCATATTTCAGTTGAATATTGGTTTTTATCCCTTCACAATCTGCACAAGGCAACACTCCTTGATAAACCCCGGCCCAGTCCAATGAATTTTGACTGTTGTGGGAGTCGATTTGGGGTTGTTGCTCGTCTGCGGTCAGTGACGAGCTGCTGTGACAAGCTGTAAAACCAATAAGGATTAAAGCGAATAAAGGTAAAATCCATTTCTTTTTCATGTTTTTTCTTTTTTAGGTTTTATCTCCATTAATCAAGAGCCATGCCAATTGATAAAAACAAGCTGAGTTTACCGAAGTGCGTCAAACCTGTATTGAGTGTCATCGAAATAAAGACGTCAAAATAAATCTGAGTAATACGAATTATTCATAGCCCAAATTTGAGCTAAAATATTTGTCTATGAATAACCCTTCAAGGGGTTTGAACCCTTAAGGGTTGTACAGGCTTGTTAAGGAGCGACTATTTAATTACCCCTCAATTTGCGGTGAATTTTTAGGGCTAATTGAACACCGGAACTTGATGTTATAAAACAAGCGTAAGCCTTGACCTAAAAAGATCAAGGCAAAAACGAGGCATGGCCATAGCTATGATGTCCCGCAGTGCGGGATTAATGCAGAGAGTTGGAAATATAACTTGAAGATTCGGCTATTTTGTATGTGTACATAGGTGTAAAACCTAATCCCAATCTTCGAGTTTCTCTCGATTATATTTAAAAGGCCTGATGATGAGCCTGCTGGCACGGTCGTAGTTGATGTATCGGTACAGCCAATTGAAAAGAGTGGCTACTCGATTTCGGAAACCGATGAGGTAAAACAAATGAACGCCGCCCCATAATGTCCAAGCCAAAAAGCCTGAGAAATGAAACTTTTTGAGGTCTACAACGGCTTTATTTCTACCTATAGTAGCCATGGTGCCTTTGTCAAAATACTTGAAGGGCTGCATTTCTTCTTGATGAATTAGGCGAACCAGATTTTTGGCCAATAACTTTCCTTGTTGAATGGCTGGTTGAGCCACCATGGGATGTCCTTTGGGATATTTTTCGGTTTGCATCAGGGCAATATCGCCAATGGCAAAAACATGAGTATACCCTTCTACTTGGTTAAATGCATTAACCTTATAACGATTGGGGCGTTCGGCGAGGGCCGCAGCTTTTAGTCCTTCAACAGGAGCGCCGTGAACTCCGGCTGTCCAGATAAAAGTCTCTGTTTCAAACACTTTTCCGTCTCCGGTTTTCACCGTTTTTCCGTCATAGGATTTAACCATGGTTCCCAAATGCAGTGCTACTTCTAATTTCTCCAATGCTTTTTTGGCATTTTCAGAAGATTTTTTGCTCATCGGCGGCAGCACCTCATCTTGGCCTTCTAATAAATGAATTTGAATCTCTTCGGGGTTGATGTCAATATAATCCCGGGGGATTACATTTTTACGGATTTCAGAAATTGCGCCACTTAGTTCTACGCCCGTGGGGCCGGCTCCGGCAATGACAAAATTGAGCAAAGCCTTTCGTTTCTTGGGATCCTTGGTTCTGGTGGCTTCTTCCAGGTTTTCTAAAATAAGCGTCCGGATGTTTACGGCTTGGGGGACGCTTTTCATCCGCATTGCGTTTTTTTCAATTTCCTTATTTCCAAAAAAATTGGTTTTCGACCCAGTGGCAATGACCAAATAATCATAGCTGATATCGCCTTTATCTGCATGGATCAGTCGTTTGTCATCATCGATAGACAAGACTTCGGCATAGCGAAAATAAGCATCTTTGGGATTGCGTTTGACCGTTTTTCTGAGCGGATAAGAAACCTCTCCCGCATCCAATCCATAAGTAGAAACTTGATAGAGTAGCGGTTGAAAAGTGTGGTAGTTGCGTTTATCGATTAAAACTATTTGAAATTGCTTTGTTTTAACCAGCTTTTTTATAAGGTTCAACCCCCCAAAACCACCGCCGATAATAACCACTCGGGGCAAGTTTGATTTAGGGATATTGAGTGATGGCATAAGTCTTAATTTTGGGGGCAAATTTAGTCCTTATAAGCCTTCTGACCTACAAAAAACAATATGATTTTTGTTTTTTTACGCCTTTTAGAAAGTGTTAAATCTGAGCTGTCATTTCCTTCAATGTTCTTATACCAAACCCATTTATAAAATAGGCCAAAGATTCGGTATTAAAAATTTTAAAGGTCAAGGTGAAAAGCCTGCCTCGTCGGCAGGCACAGGCGCAGAAACAGCCTTAGTTATGACGCGTATTTAGCCTGTATTGAGCATCTCGACTTCGCTCGATAACCACGAAATCGAAATGCAGAGATTTTGAAATTTTTATCTGGATATTGGTTTGTTTTGTATGTGGATTTAGTAGTACACTTCTTTAACTTTGTTTTGTAATATAAATTGGTGGAATGGATAAAAAATCGACAGTTGCGGTAATTGGTGCCGGTATTGCCGGATTAAGTGTTGTGCCGGTATTAAAAGAACAAGGCTATGAAGTGTGTGTGTTTGAAGCGGGAGACACACTGCGTGGTATTGGAGCGGGAATGGGCTTGGCTGCCAATGCCCTTAAAGCCTTTGATTATCTCGGGCTGGCCGATGCGGTAAAGGATATTAGCAATCCCCTGCCTTCCTTTGTGATCTATGATGCCCAAAAAATGCCCCTCATCACTATTGATGTCGATGCCCTTAGAAAAAATTATGGAATCGGGAATTATGCTGTACATCGAGCCGATTTACATCAATTGTTGCTCGAGCGGGTGCAAGATACGCCAATTTATACCCAAAAACGCTTGGAGAGAGTAGCCCTTCAAGAAGCGAAGGTAACAATCAGTTTTACCGATGGAACGCGACAATGTTTTGATTTTGTGATTGGTGCTGATGGGCTGGGTTCACGGGTTCGACAGGAAATCATCCCCAATTCCCCTCCCAAGTATGCCGGTTATTGGTGCTGGCGACAAGTGATAAAGGATCCGCAACTGACCCTGGAGGGCAGTATGGCGGTTTGGGACAAAAACGGGCGATTTGGAATCACTCCTTTGCTTCAAAATCAATTTTATTGGTTTGCTTGTATTAATGCTAAATCTGCCCCAAATCATTTTGACATACAGGAATTGCAAAAGCAGTTTGCCGCCTATCCCGATCCTATTCCTCAGCTGTTGAGACAAAGCAAAGACAAAGATTTGATTGGCATGCCGGTGCTCGATATTGATCCAATTTCAAAGTTTCATGTCGATCGTGTTTTACTAATAGGCGATGCGGCACATGCAACTACTCCCAATATGGGACAAGGAGCCTGTATGGCTGTTGAAGATGTGGCTATATTGCAAGACGAATTGCGACAACATGATTGGTGGACCGCCTGTCAAAATTTTGAACGAAGGCGCTTAAACCGCAATCGATACATTATCAAAAACTCAAGACGAGCCGGAAAATTAGCACAGCTCGACAAAGAGTTTTTGGTGAGACTGCGAAATCAATTGTTTAAAAGTTTACCGGCCCATTTGGTACAACGCCCGATAAAACGTTTGTTGCAAGAGGATTTTATGAAATCTTAATTCTGAAGTTGGTTAGGTCTTGCTTAATCTTATCGGAAAAAAGACAACCCAAATTTATCTATTGAATTGAGGGGATTTAAAATTAAGAAAAAAAGAATAAATTTTTCCGTAAGTTTGGGCTATCCATTTTTGATGAGTCCTAATCGGCTCTTAGGCTTATAAAATTTAATATTAAAAAATAAAAATTAATTTATGAACTCGTATATTATAGACGGTATCAGAACGCCAATTGGAAAATTTAAAGGCAGTCTTTCTCCCATAAGAACTGATGATTTGGGGGCGATGGTAATCAAGGAAATTCTAAAACGAAATCCGAATATTCCCCAAGAAGACTTTGATGATGTAATTATGGGCTGTGCCAATCAAGCCGGAGAAGACAATAGGAATGTGGCCAGAATGTGTTTGCTTTTGGCCGGAATGCCGTTTACCGTTCCCGGAGAAACGGTAAACCGACTCTGCAGCAGTGGCCTCTCTTCAATGATTCATGCCAACCGAGCCATTAAAGCCGGTGATGGCGATTTGTTTATTTCAGGAGGGGTAGAGCACATGACGCGCGGTCCCTATGCCATTTCCAAACCTGCCTCCGCTTATGGAACAGATGCTAAAATGTATGACACCAGCTTTGGATGGCGTTTTGTCAACCCTAAGATGCACGAAAAATATGGAACCGATGGAATGGGTAATACCGCAGAAAACCTGGTAGAGAAATACGGAATTTCTCGTGAAGACCAAGACGCTTTTGCTTATTGGAGTCAAATGAAGGCTGCGAAAGCACGCGAAAACGGGCGTTTGGCCAAAGAAATTATGCCGGTTGAAATTCCCCGACGTAAACAAGAACCCTTGCTGTTTGATAAGGATGAGTTTATTCGCCCCAATACCACCAAAGAAATTTTAGCAAAACTGAGACCGGCCTTTAAAAAAGAAGGAGGTTCTGTCACAGCCGGAAATTCTTCAGGATTGAATGATGGAGCTGCGGCAACCCTTATTGCTTCTGAAAACGCCGTTGAAAAATATGGATTGAAACCCAAAGCCAAAATATTGAGCTCTGCTGTCGTGGGAGTAGAACCACGCATCATGGGCATTGGCCCGGTAAAATCTTCCTTAAAAGCCTTGGAAAAAGCCGGCTTAACTATGGAGGATATGGATGTAATCGAACTCAATGAAGCTTTCGCTTCTCAAAGCTTGGCCTGTATTCGCGAATGGGGACTCAAAGATGATGACCCTCGATTAAATCCCAATGGCGGTGCCATAGCTATTGGCCATCCTTTGGGGGTTACCGGAACCCGAATTTGTTATTCTGCTGCTTTGGAATTAGAACTCACCGGCAAAAAATATGCCCTCGTTACCATGTGTGTTGGAGTAGGAC
The DNA here is from genome assembly GCA_964586655.1 of uncultured Flavobacteriaceae bacterium. GTDB lineage: Bacteria > Bacteroidota > Bacteroidia > Flavobacteriales > Flavobacteriaceae > JAJYSO01. The sequence continues at coordinate 107,717 of CAZPGY010000006.1, read as the reverse complement.
AAGGTTATGCCGCAGTGATTGAAAATGTGACTTTGTAATTCACAACCTACACCGCTCTTTATAGCAAAGAGATGAAAAACCGGGAATCTAATAAATTTAGGATCATCCCGGTTTTTTTATGTCTCATTGCAAAAACCAACGACTTACTCCCCCCAGATAAATGTGTTAAAAATAGGATAATATCACTTTTTTTGGTAATTTACAAAAAACTCAACTTGTCGGTAGATATAGGCGCAGGCATGGTCTTAATGATGACGTCCCGCACGTGTGGGATTAACGCAGAAGTTTGACATTTATACATAAATACCGGACCCATTTGTAGGTCCAATTGGTATCAATTCAGTAAATCAAGTAGTAATAATTGATGACTAAAACAGCTTTACTTTTAAATAAGGATGGTAAGAAGACTATTATACATAGCGTCTTTGACAGGGCTGTTCTTCTCACTTCGGGGAGGGGCACAAGTGGTCAATTTTGGGGTAGCCTATCTCAGTCCGAATACCCAATATTCGGTAGTATCTACTTTCGACAATAAGAATGGAGCAGAGTTTTACAATGACGGTAACGCTTATTTCTATAATGACCTTAATAATGATGGGGTCTTTGATTACCTCGGCAATACCGGATACAGTGCGTTTGTTGGTAACCGGGTGCAAGTATTGACCGGCTCAAAAATCATTTATTTTTATAACCTGAGTTTTAACAACAACAGTCAGCCTGAATCCTTCGAACTGTATGGAGTCGTGCAGGCAGAAGGACGAGTTAATTTCTTGAGGGGAATAGTCAATAATCGCGACTTTAACGGTCGGTTTATTTTTGGACATCAAGCTACTTCAATCAACGCTTCCAATTACAGTCATGTAAACGGATCGGTTCAAAAATATGGGGATACGGCTTTTATTTATCCCGTTGGACATAAAGGATATTACCGTTTTGCAGGAATCCATCCTGTGGGATTGACCGGACTTTATACCGCTACTTATTTTTATGGCAACTCTGCGCTACATTATCCACATCATCAGAAGGAATCTACTATTGAACAGATAAATGACAAGGAATATTGGATCCTTAAAAAAGCGACTCATAACGGTACTTTGCAATTGGCCAGTCTTTCTTGGGATTTACAAACCACGCCGATAGAGTTTATTAAGGCTGCGGAAAAAGAAACGCTAATTGTTGTGGGTTGGGATGCGGCACAACAGCAATGGGTTAATATGCATGGAAATATCGACAAAAGCAACAAAACCATTACCGCAGCAATTGGGGAATATGAAGTGCTCACGTTAGGACGTATTGCCAAAGCAGAGCAGGCTTGTGAGATTGAGGTGTTTAACCTGGTGAAAGTAGCCGGCGCCGGCCAAAACAATTATATGCGCATCCAATCTTCTTGTGCTGAAATTATTAAAGTAAGTGTTTATAACCGGTGGGGGGTTAAGGTATTTGAATCTACAGTCTATGGTCCGCAGGGTGCGGTGTTTGATGGTTATTCCGGCGGCCGGTTGACCATTGCCAGACAAAATTCTCTGCCCACCGGAACCTATTATTATATCATCAACTATCAAACCGGTTCAGGAGCCCATAAGACCCAACATCAGAAGTTGGGGTATGTGTATCTTGAAGGAAGCTAATTGACCTATGAAAAACCTTAATTTTACATTTTTCTTGTTGGTTTTCTTCGGTTTTGGTGCTTTATGGTCCGATGAAATATGGGGACAGCAATATTCGCAATACACTACTTATAGGTACAACACCATGCAATACAATCCCGCTTATACCGGACAACGGGGGAGGCTGAGCGTTCTTGCCCTTTATCGTAATCAGTGGGTAGGAATAGAAGGAGCTCCCAAGACTTTAAACCTGTCGTTGCACACTCCGGTGGGAAAAGAACAGAAAGTGGGATTGGGACTCGAGTTTATGAATGATCAGATTGGCCCTTCCGATAAAAATCTCTTGGCGGCCAATTTTTCTTATGTTTTGATCCCTAAAACAAATATTCAGATAGCATTTGGAATAAAAGCCGGTATAAGTACGTTAAACTTAGACCCTAATAAGCTCAATATTTATGATCGCAGCAACCTCCACCTCAATATGACTCATGTGGTCAGGCCCGTGCTGGGGGCAGGGATTTATTTTTACACCCATAAATGGTATATAGGATTATCGACACCCAATTTTTTGGAAACCAAACATTACAACGAAGTAAAAATTTCGATAGCCGATGAAAGAACACACTTTTATTTGATGGGAGGATATGTCTTTACCTTGAACAAGAATGTTTTGCTAAAACCCATTGCCATACTAAAAGGAGTGGCCGGAGCTCCACTTTCGTTAGACCTGGCAGTGAATACCCTTTTGTATGAAAAAGTGAGCCTTGGGGTGGGATATCGGTTGAACACAGCGGTAAGTTTCTTAGCCGGATTTCAAATCAATGAGTATCTTATGCTGGGGTATGCCTATGATTATGCCCTTAGTGAATTGATGCATTACAACAGTGGGTCTCATGAGATATTCCTGAGGGTTGAATTGCTTAAATCGGTTTCTGACCGTCAATCCTCTCCCTTATGAATAAATTGTGGTCTTTGTTGCACAATAATAATTTGGCTCCTATAGCCTTGAAAAACCAAGCCTTCATAACTGTAAATTCTGCGAGATATTTCCCTAAACTATTTTTATATTTGTAGTTTATAAAACGTACTCGTTCCTTTCTAAGCGGAAGAACACCTGAAATTTGCATCTACTTTATGGGAAATTTAAATGAGTTCATTATATTAGGGGCGTAACCGAGATTTATGGCAACAAAATATACTGAAGAAAATATCAAATCTCTGGATTGGAAAGAGCATATCCAAATGCGTCCCGGCATGTACATCGGAAAGCTGGGCGATGGTTCCAGTTCAGATGACGGTATTTATATCTTACTTAAAGAAGTGATTGACAATTCCATAGATGAATTTGTCATGGGAGCCGGAAAAACCATCGAAGTTTCCATCCAAGGACAGCGGGTCATTGTTCGTGATTACGGTCGCGGCATTCCGTTGGGAAAAGTAGTCGATGTGGTGTCCAAAATGAACACGGGAGGAAAATATGACACCAAAGCCTTTAAAAAATCCGTGGGTCTAAACGGCGTAGGTACCAAAGCGGTTAATGCGCTTTCGTCTTATTTTCGAGTCGAATCCAATCGCGACGGCAAGTCTGTAGCTGCAGAATTTGAACAAGGAACCTTAATAGAAGTCGAAAAACTGGAAGAGACTTCTCGACGAAAAGGGACAAAGGTCACCTTTGTACCGGATGAGAAAATCTTTAAAAAATACAAGTACCGCAAGGAGTACGTCGAGAAATTGCTTAAAAACTACGTTTACCTCAACCCGGGGTTGACGCTTGTGTTTAATGGAGAGAAATTCTATTCTGAAGACGGTTTAAAAGATCTTTTGGCTGATAGTATCAAAGAAGAAAACCGCATGTTTCCCATTATTCACATGCGCGGTGACGATATTGAAGTGGCCATCACCTATAACAAAAGTCAGTATAGCGAAGAATATCACTCCTTTGTCAATGGTCAACATACTACCCAGGGCGGAACCCATCAAAATGCCTTCCGGGAAGGTTTGGTAAAAACCATTCGTGAGTTTTATGATAAAAATTACAACACCAACGACATTCGAAAATCTATTGTAGCTGCCTTGAGTATAAAGGTGATGGAGCCCGTTTTTGAAAGCCAAACCAAAACAAAATTGGGGTCTAAAGATATGGGCGGAAATCATCCTACGGTGCGTACCTATGTGATGGATTTTGTCAAACGCAACCTCGATAATTACCTGCATCGTCATGAGGAAGTAGCCGAACGCTTGCAACGGAAAATCCTTCAGGCCGAACGGGAGCGAAAAGACTTAAAAGGCATTAGGAAACTGGCTAAAAAACGGGCTAAAAAAGCCAGTTTGCACAATAAAAAATTACGGGATTGCCGAATACACCTCGGCGATACTAAAAAAGAAGGCCATTTGGAGAGCACCTTGTTTATTACAGAGGGCGACTCGGCAAGCGGAAGTATTACCAAGTCGCGTAAGGTCAATACCCAAGCCGTTTTTAGTCTTAAAGGAAAACCCTTAAACAGTTATGGACTCTCCAAAAAGATTGTCTATGAAAACGAAGAATTTAACTTGTTACAGGCGGCCTTGAATATTGAGGATTCTATTGAAGATTTGCGGTACAACAACATTGTAATTGCTACAGATGCCGATGTTGACGGCATGCACATTCGATTGTTGCTCATCACGTTTTTTCTTCAGTTTTTCCCGGAATTGATTAAAGAAGGACATCTTTATATTTTGCAGACCCCGTTGTTTAGGGTGCGCAATAAAAAAGAAACCCATTATTGCTATTCGGAGCAAGAAAAGCAAGAAGCCATTCAAAAATTAAAAGGGAAACCGGAAATTACGCGGTTTAAAGGCTTGGGCGAAATCTCTCCCGACGAGTTTACTCATTTTATCGGAGACAATATCCGCTTAGATCCGGTGATGTTGGATAAGGAAATGGGAATTGAGCAGCTGCTAAAATTCTATATGGGAAAAAATACCAGCGATCGCCAAAAATTTATCATTGATAATCTGAGGACCGATTTAGACACCATTAAGGAAGAAGAAGTAGCCGCCGAATAGCACGCAGCGGGGGGTAAAGCTAAATACCTCCGAGAAGAAGCAGGGATTTATAAAAAAGAACAATCCATATTTGTACAGCATAAAAAATGGAGCAAAACAACCACGAAGCAAACGAACTGAATTCTGATAATTCTCAATTTCAAGAAGAGCAGGAAACCTTAACGCGAATTACGGGCATGTATAAGGATTGGTTCCTCGATTATGCCTCTTACGTGATTTTGGAACGCGCTGTTCCGGCCATGGAAGACGGATTTAAGCCTGTACAGCGTCGAATTATGCATGCCATGAAAGAGCTTGATGACGGCCGTTATAACAAGGTGGCCAATATTGTGGGGCACACCATGCAATATCACCCTCATGGAGATGCCAGTATAGGGGATGCCATGGTGCAGCTGGGGCAAAAAGACCTGCTGATTGATACCCAGGGGAACTGGGGGAATATCTTTACCGGCGATCGTGCCGCTGCGCCCCGATATATTGAGGCACGATTGTCCAAATTTGCGCTGGATGTCGTTTTTGAACCCAAGGTTACAGAATGGCAAATTTCCTATGACGGCCGTAAAAAGGAACCGGTTAATTTACCTGTGAAATTTCCGCTGCTGCTCGCACAAGGAGCAGAAGGAATTGCCGTAGGCTTGAGTACCAAAATTCTACCCCATAATTTTATTGAATTGATTGAAGCTTCTATTAAGCATCTGCGAGGCAAGCGTTTTAAACTCTACCCCGATTTTCCCACCGGGGGGATCATGGATGTTGAAAACTACCAAGACGGTAAACGAGGCGGAAAAATTCGAGTCCGCGCTAAATTAGAACAACGTGAAAAAAATATTTTGGCCATAACCGAAATTCCTTATGGCGTCAACACCTCCTCACTAATTGATTCTATTCTCAAAGCCAATGACAAAGGCAAAATAAAAATCAAACACGTTGAAGACAACACGGCCGAAAATGTGGAAATTTTAATTCACTTGCCTAAAAACGTGTCTCCCGATAAAATGATAGATGCTTTATATGCTTTCACCTATTGCGAACGCTCTATTTCTCCATTAGGCTGCATCATTGCCAATGACACCCCCCAATTTGTCGGCGTTTCTGAAATCCTTAAAAAAAGTACGGATCACACGGTAGAACTGCTCAAGAAAGAACTCGAAATTAAACTTGAAGAGCTACAGGAACGTTGGCATTTTGTTTCTTTGGAACGCATTTTTATCGAAAACCGCATCTACCGAGATATTGAGGAAGAAGAAACATGGGAAGGAGTGATTGCGGCTATTGACAAAGGGTTAACACCGCATATTCAGCATTTAAAACGTCCGGTAACAGAAGAAGATATTGTCAGGTTAACAGAGATTCGTATTAAGAGAATTTCTAAATATGATTTGGATAAAGCTCAGGAAAAAATAGAAGCCTTAGAAGGCCAAATTGCTGAAGTGAAACACAACCTGGAGCATTTAATTGACTTTGCCGTTGCTTATTATGAAAATCTTAAAGAGAAATATGGCGCAGGGCGAGAGCGCAAAACCGAGATACGTCCTTTTGAAGATATTGTAGCCACCAAAGTGGTCATTCGCGATACCCGACTTTATGTCAATAGAAAAGAAGGGTTTATCGGTACCGCCCTTCGGCGAGATGAGTATGTATTGGATTGCAGTCAGATTGATGACATTATTTGCTTTACCAAAAATGGCACGATGAAAGTGGTGAAAGTAGATTCTAAAGTCTTTATCGGAAAAAATATTATTCATGTAGGAATCTTTAAAAAGAAAGATAAACGCACCATTTATAATATGATGTATCGCAATGGCCGAAGTGGAAATGTTTACATGAAACGCTTTGCAGTCACTTCAGTTATACGAAACCGAGATTATAATATGGGCAAGGGCAAACCCGGAACAAAGGTGCTTTATTTCTCTGCCAATCCCAATGGAGAAGCCGAAGTAGTCAGCGTTCTTTTGCGCCAAACCGGAAAGAAGAAAAAACTTAAGTTTGATATAGATTTTGCCGATATGGCCATCAAAAGCCGTGGAGTAAAAGGGAATTTGGTCAGCAAGCATCCGGTAAAGCGCATTGAACTTAAAGAGGAGGGCGTATCAACCTTAAAACCGCGAAAAATTTGGTTTGATGAATCGGTTAAACGACTTAATATTGATGAACGCGGAGAATTTTTAGGCGAATTTAAAGGTAGTGATCGCATTTTACTGATTACCCAGGACGGCATTGCCAAAACCATTGTCCCCGAATTGACGACCCATTTTAATGATGAGTATGTCATCATGGAAAAATGGATTCCCGAAAAACCAATTACTGCCGTTTATTGGGAAGGAGAGCGCGAACGCTATTATGTAAAACGCTTTTTAATTGAAAACAAAGACCGGGAAGAACTGGTGGTGACGGAACATTCAGAAACCCAGCTCGAATTGGTAGCGACCGATTATCGACCGGTTTTGGAAATCGAATACCGAAAACCTCGCGGCAAAGAAGCCAAACCCAATGATGAAATCGATTTGGAAGAGTTTATAGCTGTCAAAGGCATCACCGCCCTCGGCAATCAACTGACTACAGAAACCGTAAATCAGGTAAATTTATTGGATCCCTTGCCTTATGAAGTAGAAACCGAGGAAGCATCCGACGACAATGAAACAGCTCAGGAAACTGAGACTCCCCAAGAAAGCCAGGGGAAATTGTTTGACGATTAAAGGTTAATCGGAATCGTTTAATAATTTCAGTCAACAGCATTTCTCGTTTTTTATGGTGTAATGAAAGTGCAGCAAAGCGGAATCGCAAGAGGTGAATTGGTTTTGTTGTGGTAAAGGATCAGACGAGATGCAATACTCCCTTTCAAACTCAACCACATTCCGTTTTCCTGCCATTTTATATTTGATTACTTTTGCGTAAACCGATTTTTTAATGGGTTTCCAAAAAAATGATAATCTAAAATAAACGACAATGAGCGATACGCTAAAAACAGCAATCAAAGATGGAGTGGCCTATCTTACTTTAAACCGCCCCAAGGCCTTTAACAGTTTTAATCGAGAGATGGCCTTGGCCTTTCAAGAGGTACTAAAAAATGTCGGTCAAAATGAAGATGTTCGTGCCATCTGCATTTCCGGGGAAGGCAAAGCATTTTCTGCCGGCCAAGATTTAAAGGAGGTCACCGATCAGGAGAGCAATCCGGGATTTAAAAAGATCTTAGAAGAGCATTACAACCCAATTATCCGTTTAATTCGAAAAGTAGAGAAACCGGTTATTGCAGCGGTAAACGGAGTGGCAGCCGGTGCCGGAGCTAATATTGCCTTGGCTTGTGATATTGTAGTGGCTTCTGAAAAAGCTTCATTCATTCAAGCTTTCAGCGGTATAGGCTTGATTCCGGATAGTGGAGGAACTTTCTTCTTGCCCCGATTGATTGGTTTTCAAAAGGCTTCTGCCTTGGCAATGTTGGGGGATAAAGTTTCTGCAAAAGAAGCTGAAGCAATGGGTATGATATACAAATGTTTTTCAGCAGATGAGTTTGTTGACCAATCAACGGCTTTGGCACAAAAAGTAGCCCAAATGCCTACCAAAGCCCTTGTTCAAACCAAACAATTACTCAATCAATCCTTGTCTAATAATCTTGATGAACAATTGGACTTGGAAAGTGAATATCAAATACAAGCCGCTCAAAGTGATGATTATAAAGAAGGGGTAAGCGCTTTTGTGGAAAAGCGCAAACCAAAATTTAAGGGGGCTTAAAAATATACTTCTGATCTAAAGAAATGGCACACTTAAAAACTCAAAAATGAAAGACAATTTTAACCAAATTATCAGTTCAGAAGCTCCGGTGCTGATAGATTTTTATGCAACTTGGTGTGGTCCTTGTCAAACCTTAGCGCCGGTTTTAAAAGAGCTTAAATCGGAATTGGGGGAAAAGCTAAAATTGATTAAAGTTGATGTGGATAAAAACCAGACGCTGGCTTCAAAGTTTCAAATACGCAGCGTGCCTACGTTAATGTTGTTTAAAGATGGGAAGCGAGTTTGGCAACAGGCCGGCTTGCTCACCAAACGCGAATTGAAGGACTTGGTTTTAGCACATACGCCCTAAAGCCATTTCTCCTATATAAAGCTTGGATTAGTTGATATAAACCAAAAAAGCAGGTATGAGCCTGCTTTTTTGGTTTTATAGGAGGGTGTTTTTTTAGAATCGGTATCGGATGGCAAGTGCCAAGTCCGGCCCAAAGTCATCATAATAATCGTAGTTGGTGAAGAATAATTCAGGCCTAAAATCTAAGGCAATTTGCAAGGGAATATTAAAATCATATTCAATTCCGATATCTCCTGCGATAAAGGCAAATGCCCCATCATTGTGATAGTGGTGGTGATCGACATTGACGCTGCCGACACCGCCTCCAACACCGACGTACCAATTAAATCCGCCTTCGATATTCCATATCCATTGGTATAAGCCGGTCAATTTGAAAGAATGATAATAATCATCATCGTTTCTAAACCCTAAGTCAAATTCTAAACGGTTGTTGCCACTGACGAGTCTTTGATAAGAAATCTCTGCACCATAGCCATTTCCGCCTCCAAAACGAAGACCAATTGCATTTTTTGAAATATTTTGGGCCTGGGTTGTAAAAGCAAATCCGGCCATGCAAAACAACAATAAGATTGTCCTTTTCATAGTGTTTATTGTTTTATGGGGTTAATGCGGCAAATATCATATAATATCTTTTGTTGCTGTGATATTTGGAGAAAACTTAACAATTTTTCAAGGTCAATAATTAAATTGATATCCAATCCATTTACGAACAGCCTAAAGATTTGGTGCTTAAATTTTCAAAGGTTGAGATGAAAAACACAGACACCGCTTTAGCTATGGCAGTATTTTTAATACAGAGATTTGAAATTTAGATAAAGCCCTCTAAAGGGAGATGTTTTAAAAACACATGAAAAAAGTGTATATTTAGCAATTCCCCCCTAAACTGCACGTAAAAAATGCCATGAACATAGTAACGATCAAACTAACCCACTAAGAATTATGGAAACACTCAAACTTCACGCCCGAGGCTCGGCTGTTAAAACCTTGCAGATCTTGTTAAATGAAAGCGGCTATCAACTGATGGTAGATGGTATTTTTGGTAAAGGAACCGAAAAAGCCGTTAAGGATTTTCAACAGAAGGCCGCTTTAACGGTAGATGGTGTTGTCGGGCCTGCCACTTGGGAAGCACTTCGGCAGCCTGAAAAGAACACTTTCCCCAAATTGCTTAAGGAAGGAATGGAAGGGAATTTGGTGAAACAATTGCAAGAGCTGTTGAATCAGCAAGGTTTTTCTTTATTGACAGATGGAATATTCGGACCGGGAACCGTCGCTGCCGTAAAAAAATTTCAACGAGATCGACAGCTTGTGGTTGATGGGATTGTGGGGAACTCGACCTGGGAAGCACTACTTGAAGATTCGGACTCCGTTCATACGCTAAAAGACACTGCTTTAAAAGCGGCAGATATCGAGGCCTTTGCGCAAACTCATGAGCTGGAGATAGCGGTGGTACAAGCCGTGCGAGACGTAGAAAGTAATGGCAATGGTTTTTTGAGTAATGGTTTGCCTGTCATCCTGTTTGAAGGTCATATATTTTGGCGACAATTAGAAAAACGGGGTTATAATCCTGCAAGCATGGTCCCCGGATATGAAGATGTCCTTTACCGGTACTGGACTCGGAAATATTATCAAGGCGGAATCGGGGAGTGGAACCGGTTGAGAAAAGCAGCGACCATTCGCTCCGATATCAAGGTGAGTGAAGCTGCCTATTGTTCGGCTTCTTATGGATTATTTCAAATCATGGGTTTTCATTACGAGTTGTTGGGCTATGCCACGGTGATGGAGTTTGTTGCCGATATGAAGAAAGACGAAGCCACACAATTAAAAGCATTTGGAGAATTTTTAAGTGCCAATCAACTTCTAACCTATTTAAGAAACCACCAATGGACAGCCTTTGCTCGACGGTATAATGGCCCGGGCTATAAACAGAATCAGTACGACACCAAGTTAGCGGCTGCTTATCGAAAATATACAGCATAGTGGTGATTAAAGTGAGGGGGATGTTTGTGTTGGGCGTTGAGAAGAGAAAAACAAAATCACTTGCTTGCAGTTTTTAAAAACGGTTGTGAGAATAACGATTAAAATAAAAAAGCGAAGTAAAAGTCTTACTTTATTTTATTGGTCAGCGCTGTACAATAAAAAAAACGCCAATCGTTAAATTCTTGAAGGTTAACGAATTAGCGTCTTTTAAGGTGCTCGGAGCGGGACTTGAACCCGCACGGCCAATACTAGGCCATTGGATTTTAAGTCCAACGTGTCTACCAATTCCACCACCCGAGCTAAGGATGGAGTATTGTTGAGGTTTTAAAGTAAAAAAGCGAAAAACAAACTTAATATTTTTCGCTTTTCCTCGTTGAGCGAAAAACGGGATTCGAACCCGCGACCTCCACCTTGGCAAGGTGGCGCTCTACCAACTGAGCTATTTTCGCCTATTTCAATATGTTAAAGAAAGCAACATCATATTGCGGCTGCAAATTTAATCCTTTTCTTCATTTGACAAAATGAAAATTGAAATTTTTTTGTCAAAAAAAGCAGCCTGCCAAATCTATTGGTACAAAATGTTTTTACAAACTCATTGTTGACGCCGGAGGCCGTATAAAAACTGTTTCAGAAAAAAGAATAAGCGTTTCTGGCGGTATATCAAATTGTTCTACTTTCAAGCAGCTTATTTTTTTGGACTGATCATCCGTTTGATTTCATTTAGTTTCATCAGAGCTTCTACAGGCGTTAGGGTGTCAATGTCGGTTTGCATGATTTCTTCTCGAATGTCTTCAAGCAAAGGGTCGTCCAGTTGGAAAAAGCTTAGTTGTGGATCTTGTTGCGCGGCTTTTTGTACCTGACCGCTTAGTTCCTCTCCTTCGTGAGAGGCTTCGAGCTTCTTTAAAATTTTTGTAGCTCTGTTGACTACATGTTGTGGCATTCCGGCCATTTTGGCAACGTGAATTCCAAAGCTGTGTTCACTGCCTCCGGGTATAAGCTTGCGCATAAAAAGTACCTTGTCTTTGAGTTCTTTAACCGAGACATTATAGTTTTTAATGCGCTCAAAGGTTTTTTCCATCGCATTCAACTCGTGATAATGCGTTGCGAAAAGGGTTTTGGGCTTTGCCGGGTGTTCGTGAAGGTATTCGCTAATGGCCCATGCAATAGAGATGCCGTCATAAGTACTTGTTCCTCGACCGATTTCATCGAGCAACACCAAACTGCGTTTAGAAATATTGTTGAGAATATTGGCTGTTTCGTTCATTTCAACCATAAAGGTAGATTCGCCTAAACTAATGTTGTCGCTGGCGCCTACTCGAGTGAAAATTTTATCGACCAAACCAATTTCTGCTGATTGAGCGGGCACAAAACTGCCCATTTGGGCCAATAAGACAATGAGTGCCGTTTGTCGTAGTAAGGCCGATTTTCCACTCATGTTGGGACCGGTAATCATTACGATTTGCTGTTCTTCCCGATCTAAAAAAACATCATTGGCAATATAAGCTTCATCGGCGGGAAGCTGTTTTTCAATGACCGGATGACGGCCGCCTTTGATGTCTAAGCTGTAATTGTCGGTCAGGTGGGGGAGCTTGTAATCCTCTTCTAAAGCCAGCTGAGAAAAACCACAAAGGCAATCCAATTGTGCCACCAGCAAGGCGTTTTGTTGAACAGATTTGATATAGTCATTCATCCACAGAACCAATTTATCAAAAAGCTCTTGCTCGAGGATTTGTATTTTTTCCTCTGCTCCGAGGATTTTGGCTTCATAGGACTTGAGTTCCTCTGTAATATAGCGTTCTGAATTGGTCAGGGTTTGCTTGCGCGTCCAATCTTCAGGGACCTTATTTTTGTGGGTATTCCTAACTTCAAGGTAGTACCCAAAAACATTATTGCTGCCAATTTTTAAGCTGCTGATGCCGGTTTCTTCCTTTTCTCGTTTCAGCATTTGGTCAAGGTAGTCTTTACTGGAAAAGGCAATCTTGCGCAGACTGTCCAATTCTTCCGAAAAACCTTCGGCAATCACATTGCCTTTATTGACGTTAACCGGGGCATCTTCATGGAGAGCTTCCTTGATTTTTTGTCGTAAAAGATCACAGGAATGTAAGTTTTCGGCAATCACCTTAAGGGCTTCACAATCTTCGGCGGCTATTTTCTCTTTGATCGGAATCACAGCATCCAAAGAAGTCTTGAGTTGCACCACTTCTCGAGGAGTAACCTTTTGGGCGGCAACTTTAGAAATCAGGCGTTCTAAATCGCTGATTTGTTTGATTTGAGTTTGAATGTTTTGCTGCAGCCCTTGATTTTTTAATAGAAAACCCACACTCTGATGGCGCTGGGCTATTTTATCGGCATTTCTTAAGGGCAGCGCCAACCATCGTTTGAGCAAACGCCCGCCCATGGCAGAGATGGTTTTGTCTATGACTTCCAATAAGGTGACCGCATTTTGCGCATTGGCCTGATAAAGCTCGAGGTTTTGAATGGTAAATCGATCCATCCACACATAATCTTCTCGCGCAATTCGGACAATGGAAGTGATATGCTTCAATTTGTGATGCTGGGTTTCTTCCAAATAGTGTAAGATTACTCCGGAAGCAATAATTCCTCTTTCCAAATGATCAATTCCAAAGCCTTTGAGGGTCTTGGTTTGAAAGTGATGATTAAGGGTTTCGTAGGCAAAATCGGGTTTAAAGAGCCAGTCTTCTTTGAGATAGACATGAAAATGATGCCCAAAAATTTCATTAAAATGACGCTTGTGTTTTTTGGGAATCAGCACCTCACTGGGCTGAAAATTTTGTAAGAGTTTGTCAATATATTCTGCATTGCCTTCTGCGGTGAGAAACTCTCCGGTAGAGACATCTAAAAAGGCGATTCCATATTGTTGTTTGTCAAAATGAAGTGCCGCCAAAAAGTTATTGGATTTGCTTTGCAATACTTCATCATTCAGGGCCACGCCGGGTGTAACCATTTCTGTAACGCCGCGTTTAACAATCTTCTTGGCTTTTTTGGGATCCTCGAGTTGATCGCAAATTGCCACGCGTTCTCCTGCTTTGACCAGTTTGGGTAAATAGGTATTTAAGGCGTGATGAGGAAAACCAGCCAGTTCGGTTTGTTCCCCGCCATTGTTTCGATTGGTGAGAACAATATTTAGGATCCGCGCCACTTTGATGGCGTCTTCACCAAAAGATTCGTAAAAATCGCCCACGCGAAAAAGGAGGAGTGCATCGGGATACTTGGCTTTGATCCCGTTGTACTGCTTCATAAGCGGGGTCACTTTTGCTTTCTTTTTGGCCAAAATAGGTGGATTTTATTTTATAGCGGTAAAAATAAGCAATCTTATAAGTTTGGAAGAATAACAAAGGAAGAGTTATAAACATTGCAAGGCGATTCAAGAAGAAGCGCCGATGAAATAATAAAAAAACGGGAACTGGTGTGCTCCCGTTTTTTTAAGAAGATCATACCCCAAACCGCAGAGTAGTCCGATATTTGGGATAGATACAGTTTTTATGGGGTCACCGCATAGTATTTATGAGTGTTTTCGAGTTTAGAATTGATAATGGCCATTCCTTCTTGTTGTGAAGTGGTAATGTCCATTTGTACGCGTTGACCATCCGGAAGATATACATAGTAGAAACCATCATGCATGGAAGAAAGTTGGATTTCTTGACCATCTTGTGTTTTGGCATTCCATGATTTTTCTTCCGGGAGGTAGAATAACTCTACTGCATTTCCTTTGTCTTTTCCGTCAATCACTTTGATTGTCATTTGATTCTTAGTGGCAATCATTTTGTAGGTGTTGCCGTTTTTGACAAGGGTTTGTGTTTCTACTTCACCTTCCGTCATAGAGAGCGGATTAGAACCGGACCAAAATTCAATAACATTGAAGATGATTACATCGCCCACAAAGAAAAGCTCATATACCGGGATGATGTTTAATCCCCAGAAAATTAAGTTGTTAACAAATCTGTTGTCTGTGACTTGGCTGTTCCAGTCTTTGAGATTGTTAAAAGCTGAAAAGGACCCTAAGCAACTTGTCGACAAAATAGAAACGGTCAACAAGAGGGTAAAAAAACGTGTTTTGTTCATAGTAATTTATGGATTTAAAGTTCAGGCGAAAGATACACTTTATATATTTTATTTGAGAACAAAAACAACCTGCTTCTAAAAATATTTTCATGACTTTAAGGAGGAATAGGAATATTTTATTATTTTTAAGAAAAAATTAAGAGCATGTTAGTCAAGGTCTATGGAAGTGCCGTTTTTGGTGTAGAAGCAACCACCATTACCGTAGAGGTCAATATCGTAACCGGAATTGGCTATCACTTGGTGGGCTTGCCTGACAATGCGATAAAAGAAAGTAGTTTTCGCATTGCTGCGGCTTTACAAAACAATGCTTACCATCTCCCCGGAAAGAAGATTACGCTTAATATGGCACCGGCCGATATGCACAAAGAAGGATCGGCTTATGACCTGACGCTGGCCCTGGGGATTTTGGCAGCTTCTGCTCAAATTAAAGCTGAAAACATAGGAGATTATTTAATCATGGGTGAGCTTTCCCTTGACGGCAGTTTACAGCCCATTAAAGGCGCTTTACCCATTGCGATAAAGGCTAAAGAGGAAGGGTTCAAAGGATTTATATTGCCTTTTCAGAATGCCGAAGAAGCAGCCATTGTCGATGGGCTTGAGGTTTATGGAATCAAAAATATTATGGAGGTCATTAATTTTTTTGATAAAGGGGAAGCGCTGGAGCGAACGGTGGTTGACACCCGCAAACAATTTTATGAAAATCTGCAAAATCCGGCCTATGATTTTGCAGATGTCAAAGGGCAAGAATCCATCAAACGCTGTATGGAAATTGCCGCTGCCGGAGGGCACAATATTATTTTGATTGGTCCGCCCGGATCGGGAAAAACAATGTTGGCCAAGCGGCTTCCTACCATTTTGCCGCCCATGACTTTACACGAAGCTTTAGAAACTACTAAAATCCATAGTGTGGTTGGAAAAATCAAAAACAACACAGGATTGATGGCCCAGCGTCCTTTTCGAAGTCCGCACCACACCATTTCAGATGTAGCATTGGTGGGGGGAGGGACTTATCCGCAGCCCGGAGAGATTTCTATGGCCCACAACGGAATTTTGTTTTTGGATGAGTTGCCCGAATTTAAACGTACGGTTTTGGAAGTGATGCGACAGCCCTTAGAAGATCGGGAAGTCACAATATCTCGGGCCAGGTTTACGGTTACCTATCCGTCGAGTTTTATGTTGGTAGCCAGTATGAACCCGAGTCCGAGTGGATATTTTAATGATCCCGATGCTCCACGGACGTCTTCTCCGGCAGAAATTCAACGTTATTTGGGAAAAATCAGTGGTCCCTTACTCGATCGCATCGATATTCATATTGAAGTAACCCCGGTTCCTTTTGATAAGCTCAGCGATGAACGCCGAGGAGAAAAAAGCGAAGCCATACGAAAACGAGTGACTGCTGCTCGAGAAATTCAAACAAAACGCTATGCCGAGTATGAAAACATCCATTACAATGCGCAGATGGATGTCAAGCAAATTCGCAAGTTTTGCCGATTGGATGAAAATTCTAAAACCCTGTTGAAAACGGCTATGGAGCGTTTGAACCTTTCTGCACGAGCCTATGATCGCATCTTAAAAGTATCTCGCACCATTGCTGACCTCGAAGGAGCCAAACAGATTAATGGGAGTCATATTAGCGAGGCCATTCAATACCGCAGTTTAGACCGAGACGGCTGGTTGGGATAAAAACGACGAGTTATGGAAAGGGCTTAGTTAATGTTACGAATTGAATGCCGCTTAGTTTTTTGAGCTGTGGTTTTTATTGACATGGTCAAATAAAACCTTGGCTAAAGCAGGAATAAAAATCAGCACCATTCCAAATAAACCCACCATCAAAAGGATACCGGCATATTCCCAATGCATGATTTTAAATAAGGCTCCTATGACGATTGTAGCAAAAAATAGAGGGCCGGAAATAAAGACTAACTTTTTCATTTGAAAAAACTTTAACGGCAATATAATATTTTTTGTAATTATTCCCATAGGATTGTCGTTTTTTTTTGAAAGTGATAAGGCGGAGAAACAATTTAATCTTTTTTATAATACTTTTCAACTAAATTGCTGTAGGGCTCTGATTTTTGCAGCGGTTCGAAGTATCTCGGGAAGAGTCTGAATCCATATTTCTTTTGAAATTCTTTTTTCTTAAGGTCAACTTCATAGGGGACAATATAGAATGCTTTCCTTAGGGAATCAGTTTTTTTTAGGTTCTCTTCGGTTATTTCCGGATATCTTGTAAAAGCATTTAGCCTGAAATAAGCATTATTTTTTGATTTTTTTTGATGACAAAGATGCGTTACGTCATAATTTTTGGTAAAAGAATTTCCTTTGTCATACAGCATGCCGATGCTACGGGGATAAAGGTGCCCTTTTTTCATTTCTTCCCATAGCAATTTTTTTAGCTCCCCATAGGGGCAAGGGGTGTGGATTAATAAAACAAGAATATTAGTAGGGGAAAGAGCCTTGTCTTTAGTGTGAACATACCACAACTGATCTCCAAATTTTTTCTTTTGTTCTCGAATATCAAGCTGATGAATTCCATGCTCGGCAAATATGGTGGAATCGGGAACTCCAATAATCCATTCCCCCGGAAATCCTTTTTCTATAATTTTGTGTTTGATCTGCTTTTGGGTTCGTTTTATAACGCTGTGGTAATTCCGTTGTCGCTTATCAATCTGATCTTTTAAATAGAGCTTATATAACCAACTCAAATAATGAAAATCAATTTTGGCCAAATATTTTTCTCGACCTTTTTTAAAAGCAATTCTCAGGGCTTTATCTGCTTTAATCTTTTCTAAATCTGGTTTAAAAATCGGATAATTTTTCAGGTGTTCAAATTTTAGTCCAAATTGAAACCCTCGTTTGAGATACTTCTTAAAAGGGCGTTGCTTGAAATGGGCAATTTGTGCAGCCTCTATTAAATCGGTGACAAAAACAAAATCATAAGCCTTGAAAGCTTTGTCGTAAAGCTTTAAGGCACGGTCTGTTTTGCCTTTCATGAAAAATAATTTTTCGGCCCGATTAACGGTTTTGTAATAATCGAAGTAATTGGTGGTGTCCAATTTTTTGTGCTGGGCATGGAGCGGGGTTATGGCAAAAAGCAAAAGTAAACTGATGACATGTTTAAGGTTGGCTGTTTTGCTCATCTTCTTTTTTTTTGATCTCGATTAATAAAATGAGATACAAAGGTATTCTTTTTGTAATAATTCATATTTTTAAGAATTGAAAAAGCTAAGAAAGGACCATAAGGAATCCGTCTTTAGCAAGTTTAAATGATTTCTATGAAAACCAAACTCTTTTCTTTATGTTTATTGTTCTTGTTTTTTGCCTGTAAGGAAACGGGACAAAAGACAATTCCTCAATCGGATCAAAAATCAGGACCAAAAGATAGTTTTATGACCAAGAAAAAAGAGGTTAAAATACCGGAACTATCCCTTGAAAATGCCAATAAGTTGGCGGCACTTCCTTTACATTGTTTGAGTAAGGAGTTTCCCAATAAATTGGGACAGGTGTTGCATTCAACAGATGAATTGGCTCGTCCGAAAGAACTCCATCCGGCGTTTTATGGTTGTTTTGATTGGCATTCGAGTGTGCACGGGCATTGGTCGCTGGTCAGCTTATTAAAAAGCCATCCCGAATTGGAAAAAGCAGCGCAAATTAAAGCCAAATTAAAAGCACATCTTTCTCCTGAAAACATAGCTCAAGAGGTGGCTTATTTTAAAAGTGATGACAGTTATGAACGCACCTATGGTTGGGCTTGGTTGCTCAAATTGGCAGAAGAATTACATACTTGGGACAGCCCGATGGCCGATACGCTCGAGACCCATCTTCAGCCGCTTACCGATTTGATCGTAAAATACCTAAAAGATTTTCTCCCCAAACTGACTCGTCCGCTTCGGGTGGGGCAGCATGAAAACACGGCTTTTGCACTTGTTTTTGCCTATGATTATGCCCAAGCTGTGGGAGATCGAGCGCTCAAAGAATTGATTGTCTCCCGCGCCAAAGATTTTTACGGAGCCGATAAAAACTGTCCTATTGCCTATGAACCCGGCGGATTTAGTTTTTTATCTCCTTGTTTGGAAGAAGTCAACATTATGCAGCGGGTCTTGCCCGAGGAAAAGTTTATAGATTGGTTAGGAGGCTTTATGCCCCGGCTTTTCGATTCTGATTTTAAATTACAGGTAGGGCAAGTCACCGACCGTGGTGATGGGAAGTTGGTCCACTTAGATGGATTGAATTTTAGTCGTGCCTGGGTGTTTTATGATTTGGCCAATTCCTTTGAACGATTGAAGCATCTCAAAAGAGTAGGAGACAAGCATTTTCAGCATTCCTTTGAGCATATTCTCCACAAAGACTCCTATATGGGGAGTCACTGGTTGGGTAGTTTTGCTATTTATGCCTTGAACCGAAGAACGCTCCCATAAAATGAGCGTTTTGATTGATAACAGCCTGATTTTTAGAGGTCTTGTGATAATTCGTTAAGCTTTATTGGTCTCAAATACAGTTTAAAACTATGCACTTTTAGTGCGTCAACTTTGGTTTCTAAAAATTTTAAACTACAAATGATACCAAAGTGATTTATAAATTGGTTTAAAGATTTATAGGATAAATTTCAAAGGTCAAGGCAAAAAACGCAGGCATAGCCATAGCTATGACGTCCCGCACGTGCGGGATTAACGAAGAGATTTGGAATTTAGACATAAATATTGGACTAATTAATATTTCATTTTGGTATGACATGAATTTTCACAAAACAATTCGTGTGAATTTGTGTAATTCGTGGCTACTTTAAAATTGGACTTTAGTCCATAGTGGTTTAATTTTTTAGGAAGTCCCCGTTGAAGGTGTTGTTATATTTTCAATAATTCCAAAAATACTTTTCGGTAGTGTCGGAAGATTCCTTTGTCATTTAGTATCTTTTCCGAAACGAAAAAAGAATAGGATAATTATGACAACAATCAATCTCAATTGTGACCTGGGGGAAGGCGGTGGATATGACGATCGGCTGATGTTGCATATTTCGGCTTGTAACATTGCCTGTGGCGGGCATTTTGGAGATGCGGAAACAATGCTGAAAACCGTCAATTTGGCTTTAAATAACGGTGTAAAGATAGGGGCACATCCTTCTTATCCGGATAAGGCAAATTTTGGCCGGCGGCCAATGAAACTCTCCGATGGGGCTTTAAAAATGGCTTTGAAATCGCAGATTGAGGGGTTGAAGCAGATAGTGGAGGCCGCAGGGGAGCAGCTCCATCATGTAAAGCCTCATGGATATCTGTATAATGAAATTGCTCGAGATAGCTCAAAAGCTCGGCTGGTTATCGATACGGTTTTGGAAATTGACGAAGATTTAATCTTATTTGTGCCTCCGGAATCGGTTGTCGAAAAAATGGCTGCAGGAAAAATAAAGACCTGGAAAGAAGGTTTTGCCGATCGAAATTACACGGCTGATTTTAAATTGGTATCTCGGCAAAAAAATGAAGCCGTTTTGACAGAAAAAGAACAGGTTTTAAAACGGGTTTTAACAGTCGCAAAAAAGGGAGAAATCAATGCGGTGGACGGCACGATTTTGACGGCTGATTTTGATACGATTTGTCTGCACGGCGACACTCAAAATTCTGTAGAAATTTTAAGATATTTAGCCACAGAATTGACTCGGAGAAAGATAGAAATTTTATGATAAAAAATCCACAAATAAGTTTGATGGGAGAGCGGGCAATTTTGGTTTCCTGGCCCCAAGAAATTGAAGAGAATTTGCTCTATTTTATCCTTGAGGTCAAAAAATCAATACAAAAAAATACACCTAAACCAATACTTGAGATAAACAATACATATAGCTCATTAATAATAAAATACACATACACTATAAATAATTTCTATGATCAAAAAAAGCGGATTATAGACTTAATTTCGACAGTAGAAGTGCCCCCAAAGTTAGGGGTTAATTTATACACCCTTCCGGTTTGTTATGCTGATGAATTGGGAGTGGATTTGGAAGCGGTTGCCCGACAAAAAAACTTGTCAAAAGAAGCGATAATCGATTTGCATACCGCTCCGGTTTACACCATTTATTTTATCGGATTTTTACCGGGTTTTTTATACCTCGGCGGATTGGATAATCGGCTTAAAATTTCTCGTAAAAAGGAACCGCGTTTGCGGGTCGAAAAAGGGGCGGTTGGATTGGCCGAAAATCAGACCGGAATTTACCCCAAAACCTCCCCCGGCGGATGGCAGATTATTGGGAATTGTCCCGTCTCATTTTTTGATCCTTTTAAAAATCCACCTTCTGTTTTTCGACCGGGAGACAAACTTCAATTTAAAGCGGTTTCCTTGGAGGCGTATAAACAAATTCAACAACAGGTGGATGCGGGAGAATTTCATTTAACCCTTAAAAAAATTAGTCATGAGCGTTAAAGTGATTTCTCCGGGGTTGTGGACTACGATTCAGGATCGAGGTCGTTTGAATATGGCACAATACGGAGTGCCTCAAGGCGGCGCGATGGATAAATATGCGGCTAAAATGGCCAATCTTTTGGTGGGGAATCATCGCGATATGGCATTTATGGAAATCACCCTGTTGGGACCGGAGTTGTATTTTTCTCGCAATAGTTTGGCAGCTGTTAGTGGATTGGCGGCAGAAGTTACCCTCAACGATAGAGAAGTGGAGCTCAATACGGTATTTAAAATCCAAAAGGGCGATATTTTAAAAATTGGAAGAATTACGGAGGGAGCGCGAGCTTATTTGGCAATACAAGGCGGCTTCCAAACCGAGAAAGTGTTGGGAAGCCGCTGTTTTTATGAGGGCATTACTTCGGTTTCAAAAATAAGAGCAGGGCAAGAGTTGCCTTTGCCTCGAGTAGTGGACAACAAAAAGCCGGCTCGGGCTTCGGTGAAATTTAAACGAAGGCGCTATCAAACAGCAGCTATAAAAGCATATCGGGGACCGGAGTGGAAGCAGCTTTCCAAGGCGCAACAAGAAGCTTTGCTGCGAACCAAATTTACCGTATCCAAAAACAACAACCGACAAGCTTATCAACTGTCTGAGAAATTTAAAAATCAACTCAACCCCATTTTAACCCAACCGGTATTGCCCGGAACGGTACAACTCACGCCGGCCGGAAACCTTATCATTCTAATGCGGGACGGGCAAAGTACCGGCGGCTATCCGCGTATTTTGCAGCTCGATGCACAAAGTATTAATCTATTGGCACAAAAACGGCAAGGAGATCCTGTTGAGATATTCTTGAAAGAGCAGGAGGAGTAAAATTAAAATGGTCTAATATTTAGGACTGAACTCTAAACCTTTTTTAAACTTTCTCATCTCCAGGGTTATACAAATCTTTAAGCAGTATACAGTCCACCATCAATCGGATCGGCATAGCGGGTTTTTCTGAGGTATAACCCTTCAAGGGTTTAGATCCCTTGAAGGGTTGTTGTACAAGATAACACTATCCTTGCAATTTAAGCTATTGCAGAACCCTTATTTATCAACATTACGCCTCTGATCATCAATAATTTGTGATTGATTATTTGGGTTTTAAGGAATAACTAATTATTAGCATTTCTTACCTATGGGCTCATTTAAGCTTTCTATTATGCAAAATGATGTTTCTGCCTGTAAGGAGAGTTTTTCGCTTTGTTTTTTAAAATTTATGGTGCTGATTTTTTGAACCCATCATAGCACGATAATTTTTTTCGAATTATTTTTTATCTTCAAAATATAGACGCCTTTGGGAAGTGTTATTACCGGGGCCTTTCCCACATAAATTTCCTTGCCTAACAGATTGTAAACAGCGTAAGTTTGGTGCCGATTATTTAAATGAATAACGCCGTTTATGGAAGGATTTGGATAAACCTTCAGCGTGGATTCTGTAGTTAAATGATCGATTCCCAAAGTATTTATAGTAATTGTTTTTGTCAGGGTATCGGAATAACAATTGTTTTGGGTAATCATTTTTACTTGAAAAGAGCCTGTTGTTGCATAGCTGTGTGATGGATTTATGTTTGTAGACGTGGTGCCGTCTCCAAAATCCCAAGAAGCAATTGATCCTTCGTGTATTGAAGAGGTGAAAGTGATAGTATTTTGAGAGATATTGTAGGTAAAATCGTTTTCTGATAAAGGTCGGTAGTCTACTCGAATGGAAGGCATATCATACACTACGTGTTTTGCAACTGATTGTAAATATGCGGCCTCGTTATTTGATATTCCTGTGGGGGAAAAAGAATTCCCCTCTGAATTGGTAGAAAAAATGATGTTGTAAAAAACACAAGCGGCCAAGTAGGAACCATATAGGGTAGGGTGGCTTTGATCGGATTGATAGAGCTGATTAAATGACACAACTGCAGCGTTGTCGTCTTTTATATATTTGAATGCTATACCAACCGGAGATAGCATTCCTTTTGCATCCTTCGCCATTGTTTTATAGGCTTTATATAAACGAGTATTCATTTTGTTGAAGGTATTGATACTGTCCCATTGTGGATCGCCATTTTGCCTTCCCCAAGTGTCATAAAAAAGAGGAACTGAGCACAGGTTGTTGCTGTAAATAGAGTCTACGAGTATAGCTGCGTAGGGATAAACCGAGTTGGCTACCTGTTGCGCTGGAAATGAAGGGAGTTGACTCTGTTCTTGTAAAACTACAAAATCCCATGCTTTGCTACCGATTAGATTTAAAGTGTTGGCGTTTGTAGTGTGTTGTTCAAGGGTGTATCCGCCCGGTGTACTGGAATTGTAATCTAAAAGTTTTCCATCTGAATTTGCTAAATTAGCCACAAGCGATGGTAAATTATTTACAGCGGTATAACTGTTTCCAATAAACAAAACTTTCTTTTTAACTTGTGAATAGCTTCCAAGTGAAACGCATAATAAAAGAACCAGTAGATATTTTTTCATTTTTAAATTTTGTTAACTCGGAAAATTCATGAGATTTATTTTAGACGGATTTGAGGCGTCAAATCCTGTAGCTGTACTTGCGTACTGCAAAGGGTTTGCAACGAAAAAGACGTCAAAATAAATCCAAGCAACATGAATTCTCCATAGCCCAAATTTGAGCCTTTATATTTTATCTGTTTATACTATTAATTCCTTGATAATCTGAAAACTACTTAGTTATTCCTCAATTTGCGGTGAATTTTTCGGGTTAAAGATAGTGATTAGTTGATTATGTTAAACTATCAGTAATACATTGGCATCGGCTAATCCCGGACAGTTTAATTCCTCTTTTTAAGCTTCCACTTTTCCTTTCATAAACTGAACTTCATAGAGGTTTCTATAATAGCCGTCTGGGCGTTTCAGCAGTTCTTTGTGGGTGCCTTGTTCCACAATTTTCCCGTGATCCATTACAATGATTCGATCGGCACGTTTGACAGTGGCCAAACGATGAGCGATGACAATAGAAGTTCGACCCTCGGTAATTTTTTCTGTGGCCGCTTGTATCAGCTGTTCGCTATGTGTGTCGACCGAAGAGGTGGCTTCATCCAATACCAAAATGCTGGGCTGACTGACGTAGGCGCGTAAGAATGAAATGAGCTGACGTTGACCCGAAGACAGCATGGCCCCTCGTTCTTTTACATTATAATCATAGCCCTTGGGGAGCTCAGTTATAAAATTGTGAACACCAATTTCTTTGGCAGCAGCAATAACCTCTTCCCGTGATATTCCGGGATTTTCCAAGGTAATGTTGTTTATAATCGTGTCGGCAAACAAAAAGACGTCTTGTAAAACAACAGCAATTTCACGTCTGAGCGATGCTATGGTGATATCGGTAATATCAATGTCATCAATCAATATTTGTCCTTTATCAATCTCATAAAAACGGCTCAACAGGTTGATAACGGTGCTTTTTCCGGCTCCGGTGGCCCCCACGATGGCAACGGTTTGCCCTTCTTCTACTTCAAATGAAAGCCCTTTTAAAATTTTCTCCTCTTCTATATAGCTAAAATGTACATTTTTAAATTCAATCTTACCGACAATATTTTTGATGCTCCGGTCTCCTTCATCTTTAATACTGGCTTGGGTATCCAGAATTTTGAAAACGCGATTGGCAGCCACCATTCCCATTTGCATGGTGTTGAATTTATTAGCAATTTGTCGTAACGGGCGAAACAGCAATTGAATTAATTGCAGGAACATTACAATAACGCCAAGGGTAAGTTCGCTGCCTACTGAGGTTAAACGAATTCCGCCATACCACACCACCAGTCCTATGGCAAAAGAGCTTGAGATATTGGCAATGGGAAAGAAAAAGGAGTTGTACCACACCGTTTTAATCCATGCGTGTCGGTGTTTTTTATTGATTTTTTGAAAGCTTTTATATTCGGTGTTTTCTCGGTCAAATATTTGTACGATTTTCATTCCGGTGAGGCGCTCTTGTACAAAAGTATTGAGGTTGGCCACCTGGTTGCGTACCTCTTCAAAGGCTGCTTTCATTTTCTTTTGGAAAACCCGAGTGGCATAAACAATAAAGGGAAGGATAATCAATACCAACAAACTGAGTCGCCAGCTCATAAAAAACATAACAATAAGCACCACCAACATTTTCAATAAATCACTGACAATCATAAAAAGACCCTGACTAAAAATACTGGCAATGGTCTCAATATCATTAACAGCACGAGTTACCAGCCGGCCTACGGCGGAATTGTCAAAATATTGTTTCTTGAAAGCCATCATGTGTTTGAACAGCTTGGTGCGAAGGTCTCTAATAATCATTTGCCCCAACCAGTTGGCAAAATAGATAAAGCAAAACTGAAAGATAACTTCCAAAAACAGCGCCAACACGAGAAGCCCGGCATAAAAGACCAGTTCATTGTGGTCTTTAGGAACAATTCCTTTGTCAATGGCAATTTTGGTAAGGTAGGGGCGGGCCACGCCAAAAAAGGACAGCAAAATGGCGACAAAAGCCACAAAATAAAAGACTGCTCTGTACGGCTTGGTATATTTCATCAAGCGTACAAACAATTTGACATCAAATATGCTTCCTGTTTTTGCCATATTAAAACTTGGTTATGGATTTTGGGTATTCAATACGGTGTAGGAACAGTCCCTTGGCAACCACTGATTTTCCTGCTCGATTTCGGTTTTTGCTTTCAAGCGTACTTTTCAAGTCTTCCAAAGATCGTTGTCCAATGCCTATTTCCAATAAAGTGCCCACAATGGCGCGCACCATATTGCGCAAAAATCGATTGGCGACAATGGTAAAGACCAACTGATTGCCCTCGCGCTTCCAATAAGCCGTTTTAATATGACAATGATAAGTCTTTACATCCGTTTTTACCTTAGAAAAGCATTGAAAATCACGATGTGACTTTAGCAAATCGGCTGCTTGATTCATCGCTTCTATATTGATCTTTCGTTTGACTAAGGCCGAAAATTCTGCTTTGAACGGATCTTTTTGGGTTGAGATATAATATTTATACTCCCGCGTCAAGGCGTCAAAACGCGCATGGGCGTCGGAAGCCACGCGATGAAGGGCTTTGACAGAAATATCTGCCGGCAACATGCGGTTTAGTTTATAGACAAGGTGTTGCGTATTAAAATCGGTATCGAGGTCGAAATGAGCGATAAATTGCCGCGCATGTACACCGGTGTCAGTGCGACCGGCACCTACCAGTTTCACCTTTTCTTGAAATATTTTATAAAAACAATTTTCCACAGTTTCTTGAACTGTGACGGCATTGGGTTGTTTCTGCCAGCCGTGATAGGATTTGCCATGATATGATAAGGTGATAAAAAAGCGCAATACCGATTCTTTTAGAATTGCAAAGGTAAGGTTTTATGCGCTTATTCCGTACCGAAAATCAAAGGGACTCGATGTGGGCAACAGCCGTTTTTTTTTCAGAGCGAGGACTCAGTCTTTACCACCAAATAAGCGTTCAAAAAATCCTTTTTTCTTCTTCTTTTTCTTCTTTTCTTTCTTCTTCTTATTTTTTTGAAAGAGCCGTTTAAAAAATCCTTTTTTCTCTTGTTCTTTCTGGGTTATTGATTGATCTTTTGAACCAAAAAAATCCATTTTTAGTTGGTCTTTTGCAAAAAGGCGTTTAAAAAAACCAATCGTTCGGGTGGGAGGGCAGTCCATGGCTTGCTGTACTTTTGCAGAAGGAGGCGCAAAATGACGCCGGGTAATCCGGTCAAAACTGTGATCCTGATTTATATACCTGAGCAGATTGGCAAAAATAGGCAAGGCTGAATTGGCTCCTTGTCCAAAGCTTGTTGTTTTAAATTTGATGTTGTGATTGTCATTGCCCACCCAGGTTGCAGTCACCAGGTTGGGCAATAGTCCGATAAACCATCCATCGGTATTGTTTTGGGTGGTTCCGGTTTTTCCGGCAATGCTGTTGTTAAAATGATAAACACTTCGCAAACGCACCCCGGTTCCTTTATTGACCACGGCTTGTAGCATTTCCAACATGATTTCGCGAGTATTTTCACTAAAAGCTCTCGGATTCTCTTGATCATGATCAAAATCAACAATAATATTGCCGTGTTTGTCGGCAATTTTTGTAATGAAAAAGGGAGTGGCCGGGCGTCCTTCATTGAGATAACAAGTGTAAGCCTTGGCCATTTCCATGACGCTGATGGCCGTAGTGCCCAAAGCAATGGAGGGCACCGGCGGAATTTTGTCGTCTATGCCCATTTTATGAACCTGATTGATGGTGTTTTCTATGCCCGTTTGCCTCAAGACTTTCACGGCAATGGTGTTGAGTGATTGGGCCAAAGAGGCGGTCATGGAATATTCTATATCCGGATCAATTTCATGACCTGCATTTTTAGGAGTCCATCCGTCCTGATCGGTATAGGTGACGGCACGCGGAGAGAAATAGTCACAAGGAGATCCGCCGTTTTCCAAAGCTGCGGTATAGACAAAAGGCTTAAAAGTGGAGCCCACTTCACGCTGGCTTTGCAACACGTGATCATACTGAAAATACTGATAATTAATACCACCGATATAAGCCCTTACTGCACCGGAATGCGGGTCGAGGGCCACAAAACCGACATTGAGAAATTTGAGATAATGTCGAAGGCTGTCAAGGACCGAAACTTGCTTTACCGTACTTTCTTCCCATCCAAATAATTCGGTTGGTTTTTCGGTGTTTAGTACTTTCATGATCTCCTGATGACTGTGGCCTTCCGCTTTCATTTTTTGGTATTGCGGCAGTGCTTTGATTGCTCGCTTAACAATTGTAGAACCTGCTGCCCAAGGAGGATTGCTGCCATAAGCCTTTTCAAATTGGGCTTGGAGTTTGCTCATGTGCTCTTGCATGGCTTTTTCGGCATATTGCTGAAGCTCGATGCTTAAAGTGGTATAGATTTTTAAACCATCGGTTTTTAAATGATAAGGAGTGCCATCCGGTTTGTAATATTTTGGATTGGCTAAAATCTGTTGGGCCAATTGTTTGATATGTTGCCTGAAATAAGGCGCCAATCCCTTGCTCGACGAGTAAATACGATAATTAATGTCGATTTTTTTTGCCATGATTTCTGCTGCGCGCTCCTCCGATAAATAGCCGTACTTCACCATTTGGTGAAGCACTACATCGCGACGTAACTGACTGCGCTCGGGGAATAGACGCGGATTAAAACTGTGGTTGGCCTTTAAAGTACCAATAAGGGTGGCCGACTGCGCCAGGGTCAGCTCTTCGGTATCGGTATTAAAAAACTTTTGGGCAGCACTTTCAATTCCATAAGTATTTCCGCTAAAAGGAACCGTATTGAAATAAAGGGCCAAAATTTCGTGCTTGGAATAGACCTCTTCCAAACGACGCGCCACAAATGTTTCCCTTATTTTGTTGACTACCAAGCTCATAAGGTCATTTCCGTAGTCCTTTCTGCCAAATAGATTTTTGGCCAACTGCATGGTAATGGTACTGCCGCCACCCGAAGATTCATCGCCCATCAACAGGGTTTTAAAAAACACCCGAAGCAGGCTGCGTTTGTCTACTCCATTGTGCTCATAAAACCTAAAATCCTCGGTGGCAATCAGCGCATGTGTCAGGGTTTTGGGAAGGTCGTCAAAATCTATGGCCTGGCGATTGGTGATAAAGTATTTGCCAATCAAGACACTGTCTTTGTCAAAAACCTGGGTGGCCTGCATTTGCGATAAATCGGCTAAATCTTTTTTGGAGGGGAGTTTTCCCCACATGCCAAAATAAATACTGCCATAAAGTCCCAAAAACAACCCCATCATCACCAGCATGAAGAGGATAGGCCATTTGATCCACCATTTTTTTAAAATTTTTTTACGCCCCATTTATAAATCACTTTGGTATTACAATATCAACGCAAAGAAACAGGAATATGTTTTACGCCCCTAAATTTTTGATGATTTTTAACTCGAGGCACAGAAAAAGAAGCCTGCCCCATAATCGGATGAAGTCTTAATCCGGAAAATTTACCGTAAATTGGGATAATTAAATAATTACAAAGAATCTTCATTTATTTTTTTACTACTTCTACCAGCCCCTGTGAACCATTCTCGGCTTTAAGGCTGAGGAGATACATTCCGCTTTCCAGGTTGGAGAGATCGATTTGTGTTCCATGGAGACGGCCGGATTCGATTTGCCGCCCGCTCAGGTCGTAAAGAACATAATTTTTTAAAGGCTGTTGACTTTGGAGGTTCAGGATGCTTGTGGTGGGGTTGGGGTAGATCTTGACTGAAATAAACCCTTGTTTTTCAACTCCCATTGAACAAGTGCCTTGCCCGGCATCGTTAATACCCCAACCCAGGCCGTTGATTAGGTAAGCTCGGGAGTCGGCCACATCGGGGCTGTATTTTAAGCCTATGGCTCCCAAATGAACATGGGTAGGCGTATTGGGATTACCGGCCCAGCCCTGAAGGGTCAGGCTGTAATTTTCACAACTCAAGGGACACAGATAAAACATTGATGTTGCAGAATTAAGACTATTAAGGTCCCAATTGCCCAAAGACTGGTTAAAGTGCGCTGTATTTGAAGTCTGCGTAACAGCCTGTATGGGCCTGGCTAATACGGCAGGGCTCATATCGAACATATGATACATAGATTCCACCTGGCTCACGTCCCAATCGTCAAGGGGCTGATTAAAAGCAAGCGCATATTTAAACATCCGGGTCATGTCTTTAACATTTCCCACATCCCAACTGTTTAGGGGTTGATTAAAGACCGTATCCGCGCAAAACATCCAGCTCATATCGGTTACGGCACTGACATCCCAGCTCTCGATAGGTTGATTAAAATTGCTAAGGGCAAACATTCTTTCCATATTCCTGACGTTACTCACATCCCAATCATTAAGGGGCTGGTTAAAAATGCTATTAAAAAACATCCTTGACATATTCTTGACATTACTAACATCCCAATTGTTGATACTGTCAATCTCGATATGATCGGTATGGGAAAAGGCAGCGACCATGTTGGTGACACTATCCAAATCAGGGCTGTCGGCGGCAGTTATTTTAAGGTCTTTAACTCCTTTGTAGGCATTTTTAAACGAACTCCAGTGTACACTTCCCCATTGGGTGATTTTAAGGAGTTTTTCCTTGTCGTCGTTGTTGTGAAAAGTAATCCGGTGGAAGGGATTGTTGCCGGTCGGGGTCATTTCCACTTGGTATTTCCCCGGCGCGGGAAAGGTCAGGGTGTCTACGCCCGCACCGGAACCCGAGCCGGTGTGGGCAGGATTGTTCACTTCTTGCCAAGTGTACGTATAAGCCCCGGAAGCCGGGATGATAATCTGGTTGTTTTGACTCGCCCCGGGCTTGTCCGTTTTCCAAATGGTGATATAAGGCTGCTGCGCCCAAAGAAAGAGTGGACAGAAGAACAATACCAACAGGATAAGGGGCCGTTTAGAGTTTTGGGCGGTATATTTAAAGAGGTTCATGGTTTTGTAATTTAGAAGTTAAAAAATAATTTTTCGTACTTACTGAACAAGCAAGTACTTATAATCACGGATGAGCCCATCACAGACAAGGGATATGATATATTCACCCGTTGTATAATTTGAGAGGTTTAGAGTTTTCTGGGTCAAAGCAGTATCGAGAATATAATTATTGGAAACTCCACCGTTGACCCCGGTTATCATAAGATAGGCTGAAGCGGCCTGATCGGCAATATAATGAACCGTCACAAAGCTTGTGGTCGGATTAGGAATTAATTCTTCAAGTTTGAACGGCGAATTTACCTGAACCTTGATAATATCATAGTCTTTATACCCATCAAGGGTAGAAATAACCTCTAATTTGTATTTTTTAGTAACCTGCGGAGAGACAGTCATGTCCTTTCCCGTATAAATAAGGTTCCCCTCCAAATCATACCAATTGTAAATAGAGGGTTCATAAATGGTATCCGCTTTTATAATGACATTCTGCCCTCTTATGATACTTTTATCGCTTCCTGCGCGGGCAAAAAATAAAGGTCTGGGTTTTTTCCTGATTTTATAGGTTTCACCTCCCATGACCTGACCGGTTTGCGCATCTTTTTGAATGACATAATACGTAAATTCCTCATCTTGATAGGTGCCTTGTGGCGTAAGAAAATTAAAAGTTAGGTAAAGCGTACCTAATTCCCCCGGAGCAAAAACAAGATTTTGTAAGGTGGTATGTCCTCCGGTAACAATAGCCTTCTTTCTTTCCATTTTTAAACTATCCGATTTTTCTCCACCGGCAATCCAGTTCTGATAAAGGGTATTGTCTAATTTTATACCCACCTCAGCTAAATGATATATTTCTTCCCCACTTTTATTTTCCTTAGCGATAAACTCCAGGTTATAAGCTTTCTCCTCCAGATACGGATTGGTAACGGCAACTACCCCTCCAATATTTCCCGGTATGTAGGCCTGATTATTGACCACAGTTACATTTTTCCAACCAATGTTATTATTATGAGTTACATTATAGGTGATAAAATCACCTTCCGTGTCTATTGGGTCGTCATTAGATACTATACGAGCCAACAAACAGAAATGCCAGGAATTTGAGTTAGGAGTAATCGGTTGATAGAGTTCTGGATTTGGGATGTGCCATGGGATTCGTAATATGGTATCTTCTCCTACTGCTAAAGAAGGAATGTTTTTTACTGTGATTAACCCACTTATGGGAATCCCACTCTCCTGAACGCTACCATCCCAATATTCCGGCCAGTTTAAAGAGGTATTTGCCTTGGCCCAATATAATTTAAGTTGATCCGAACTACTCGAGGTCTGGCATCCATTATTGGTTATCCGTACACAAACATACGTTGGGTTGACGGGATCGTATTCAGGGTTTTGATTAGTATGTATCCACTTTTTGGTAGAATCGTTCCTGATCCAAATATCCGGACTTTCCCAAGGATGGCCTTCTCCGGTATAAGGTTCATCCCCAAAATCGTCTTCAGCATCGCGAATCATCAAATCCACCCCCGAAAGGTTATTGTTTCCCATACATTTGGCCTTTAAAACCGCACGATAGGCATTGAGTCGTCCGGTTCCCAATTCTCCTTTAAAGGGTTTATTATAAGGGATATCATAAATATAATCGGTCGTATTCAGCAGAATGTCTTTGGCTTGAGCCGCTGTTAAATCGGGATTTACGGCGAACATCAGGGCAGCTGTTCCTGTGACAAAGGGAGCAGCGACCGAAGTACCTGTGGCAAGCGTATCGTGATATGTATTAGGATCTGTAGCACATTGAATATGCCAACCGGGAGCGGAAATATCGACACGATCATTATGGGTA
This sequence comes from uncultured Flavobacteriaceae bacterium, assembly GCA_964586655.1. Lineage (GTDB taxonomy): Bacteria > Bacteroidota > Bacteroidia > Flavobacteriales > Flavobacteriaceae > JAJYSO01. Next base: position 75,243 of record CAZPGY010000006.1, on the reverse strand, counting down.
AGTCCACTGGTTACCGGATCAATATTCCAAGGGATGTTTGCAAAACAATCCCGCCAACCGGTCATGCCGTAATCAATATCCGGTGCATTTATCAAAGTATGATGATATAAAGTATTTCCTCCTATAGGGAAAAAATGTCCAACAGCTGTTACGGAGATAACATTGTTATATTCAAAAGATGCCGGATACTGATAAGCCATATCGCCATTTCCAGCAGCTACAACAATCAGAACATCATTAGCTTTAGCTTCAAGAATAACCTCTTTTATATAAGTATTCTCCGCTTCTGAATCATTGGTTATACCCAAAACACGCCAACTACAATTAACAACTCTCATCCCCGGATAGTTAATAAGTGCACTAAGTCTTTGGGCTAAAGATCCCCCTGTAGCATAGCTTCCATCTGTTGCGACTAAATGAGTGTTATACCCTATACTACTCATCCCAATACCATTGTTTGTCTTTGCCGCAATTACACTGGCGACACCCGTACCATGTGGTCTATCATCAATACCCCCTCCCACTTGTAAAACAGTGTCTATTTTACCATCAAGATCGATGTGACTTTCAATTTGAGTATCTGCTATTCCAATGACAAGCGTGGAATCCCCATGAGTAATATGCCACGCCCGAGGAGCCTTAATCAGTTTTAAGGCTGTAAAAGGCTTTCCGTTGGAATGAAAATAATCGTTTGGGATTGGAATCCCATTTCCACTGGTCAATAACTCCGTTTTTTTTATCTCCGTCATTTTATTGATTTCTTGCCTTCCCTTAAAATCAGCTATGGAGGCATTTTGTTTTAAGGTAATACTATATACTCTTTGAAGGAGAGGGGAATCCGAACTTGGAAAAGCAGAATTAAAATAATAAATATCCTTACTGTTTAGAAAAGTATCAAAATCATCTAATGCAGTATTAATACTTAAAATACTATCTTTGTTTTGGATGGTATGAACGACTCCTAAGTTGTAACCCGGGTTGAGTTCTATATAATAGGCGGTTTTTTTGATTTGGGCAAAGGTGTTGGCAACGTTAAAAAACAGTATTATTATCAATACCCCCCCCCCCATTTTTTAATTATTTCGTATAAATTTTGCATAATGTAAAAGGTTTTAAATTAATAGTTACGATTTTTTTTATTTTTAAAAAATGTCGCAACTTGCTGAGTTGAGCTAAAGTTATAAAATAAACTTAAAAGAAACAAATTATCGTTAATTTTTTTTAGCTCTTTGCTTGCTGTTGTCCTAAATAATATTGATAGACTTCTCGACTGCGCTATTAAGACCTATTCGGGCTAAGGGTTTTCCGTACTTGGCTTAAAACCGGAAAACACCCATTCGTTTTCGTAGGCTGTCGTAAAGTTCAAAGTCACGCCATATTTCAGCTTGATGGGGTCTTTTTCACAAGCATTTTCTTTTAAATGAAATTTCCGATCGAAATGCGTGTATTGCCGACCGGTCATTCGTAAATATTTTAGCACATACTTTCCCGTTTTAAGCCGGGTAAAAAGAAGCGTTCCCGATTTGAGGTCTTGTTCATATTTTGAGTTTAATAAAAATTTTAAGTCAGTTTCATGGGTATATTGCTCCACGGCAAGTCGGTAGTGCTCTTTTAAAATGGCAAAGGTGTTGGGCGAGATGTATAAACTCCCTTCAAATTTTCCGGAGGTGCCGGAAGCGGGTTTAAAAGAAACGACATAAACCGGCGATCCTTTATACATGCTTGCGCCTTCCAAGGTATATTCATAAAGGGAGTGATCGAGGATAAATTCTACAGGAATTTTATCTTTTGAAGGCATGTATCGCGCCATGGGAAGAGAAGAGCGGTCTTCCGAAAAAATCCCTTGGTTTAAAAGTTGGTAGAGACGCAGGCTGAGTTTCCCTTTTGTTAAGGAATCCGCATCTGTAGGAGCAGCGGCATAGGTATTGAGGTCAAAACAATTGTTGATGGTAATAATTCCGGAGCGAAATCTAAAGTAGTTTTCCGTTTTGATATGTTGGGCAAGTTGTTTGAATATACGGATCATAAAATTGCCGTAATGCAAGCCTTTTGCCTTGTTTAATACTTTTGCTTTTTGTGGAAGTACAGTTAGGCCTCCGGATGGAGTAAATTGGCCTGTTGCCCGATATGTACGGTAAATGACGGTGTTGGTTTTCTTGTTTTTACGGATCAAACGATTAATAGCGGCTTTGATTTTCTGTGCTGTATTCGCGCCGTTTAAGTGGTTGGCTTTTAAAATCTCAAAACCCAGCTGTTGTGGTTTTATCATACTTTTGTGCCGCATGGAAACGGTGAATCTTGGGGCCGCAAGCTGATAATTGTCGCTGAGGTTCTTTTTTACCATTTTCATGAGGTCAAGTGCCTGAAGCTTTTCGTTGACAATGGGTAAATTTGCTTTCTGATAGGTCGACGGACGAAGATAAACCGTATCGAGTTCATCATTCTTCAAGGAAAGGGTATTGGATTGATAACCCATGGCAGAAAAAGTGAGCGAATCGGTTGCTTCCGGAGTCAATTCGACCTCAAAGGCTCCTCGGGTGTTGTGGATTAAAACACATTGTTCTCCGGTTTGAATCTTGGCAAAAGGAATGCTTTTCCCGGTATTTTGATCCAATAAGATACCGGTTGTAGATTGGGCCTGTACCGAATATGAGATCGCCATGAAACACAGGAAAAGTCCTTGAAAAAATGCATAATTTTTTCTCATCTTGTAAAGGATTTGTGCCTAAATATTGGACTAATTTGTATGCCATTTTGGTATTAACCCTAAAAATAAGAAAACTATACAGACTTCCCCGATTAACTCCTGATTTTTTATTGAGGTCATTTAAACTTTTAGGATTGAAGCGAAAAATAGAGATTTTTGTCCCAGATGAAGTCTTTTTTGCACTGCATAGCCGTAGCTATGGAGTAAGGAAAAGGCAAAATATGGGGCAAAAAGATCATTTTGTAGCCAATAATAGAAAGTTTAAATGAACTCATTGATTGTATTCTTTGATGGCTTCCGTGGGCGCCAAGGTGTTATGGCCTTCCCATACCTTGGGATTGTATTGCTCAAGATGTTGGTCAACTACCCCTTGATTGGCTTGAAAGGCCTCAAATTCATTTCCTTGAAGGCTTCGCGTGTTGATAAATACCCATTCATCTTGCACTTTATTGTCAAATTCAAGCGTGATTTCAAATTTGAGTTTGATGCGGTTTCTCCTTCCTTTGACATTTTCTTTCAACACAAAATTGCGGTTGAAATAAGCATATTTATGACTGTTAAGACGCACATACTTGGGCATGTATTTTCCGAAGCCGTTCGGTTGATAGATTACCGTACCCGATCGACCTTTTTCTACATATTTAACCCCCAGTAAAAATTTAAAATTGAATTTGGTACCGTGTTCTCCCTCCGCCAAATGATAATCGGCTTTGACAATGGCATAGTTTCCGGTGGTGACATAAAGCGTGCCGGTATAGCGGCCTTGATTGCCAAACAAGCCGCGGTCGGGTTTAAAGGAAAGGATATAAACAAAATCGTCATTAAAACGCGTCATGCCTTCAATGGTATACTCATAATCATCCGGTTCACGAATAAACGCACTAATCATTTGCCCGTCTACCGCACCCCCCAACATAATTGCGATGACTTCACCTTCTTCTCTGAAAGTCGTTTGGTTTAAAACATCGGTCAGGCTGCCGACCACACTTGAGGTGTGTAAAGAATCCACTTTGATACTGTCTTTATCCGATTCAAAAATTTCAGCAACATTGACCGAATCGCCAAGGGGAATAATTCCGGTGCGCACCTTAAAGGTATTGTCGGTCTTGAGACTTTCGCCCATTTTGTCCATGATTTTCACCACAAAATCACTCATTTTGACCGTTCGCTCTTTATCCATTAAAGAAGTAGCCTTGTCGAGCCGCATTTTTATGGAATCCTTTTCATTAATGACCCCATCCGCCAAAAGTGCATTGTACGTAGTTACGGTGTTCCCCTTGGAGGCCTTGGAAATACTGTCGATGGTTTTGTTGAATCTTTTGACCGTATTTTTATCGATCAGGTTGCGGGCTTTTTTAACGTCAAAACCAATTTTTTGTGGGGTCATGGTGTTTTTATTGCGGCGGAAGACAGTGAATTGGGTTCCCGAAAAGTCATAATTGTCGGTAAGGTGAGCGCGCACGCTGTCAATCACTTGACGAGGAGTCAATTCTTTTCCGGTGAGGTAGACCGTTGCCAGTTGATTGACCCGGGGCGACAGGAAAACCGTGTCTTGCTTATAATCTTTTAGGGCGATGGCTTTTTGTCGATAACCCATACTTGAAAATACCAGAGAATCCGTAGGCTGAAAACCTGCTACATTCACAATAAAATCTCCTTCAATATTGGTGATGACGCCATAATGTTCCCCAATTTGGACATCGGCAAAGGGAATGGTTTTTCCGGTGTTTTGATCAACCAGTACCCCCGAAACAGCTTGTGCATGTGCTGCCGGCGAAATCGCGAAAAACAATAGGACGAGACTAAAACTGAGGAGGAAGTTGTTGCTTAATAGATGTTTCATAAGGTTGTTTTCAAGGTTATCCTTGTCTTGTATTTATCATAATGACGATTCATTCAACATTTTGTTACCAATAGAACAGGAAGTTTTTACGGTATTGCTTTTGTTTTTAACCCTCTTCCTCAATCCTTTCCATATGTCGGGGTTTGACGCCGTGTTTTCGGGTGTCTCTTTTGGTCAGGGTTCTAAAATCGGCAGCGCGTTTTATGGCTTTAAATTTGTCTGACAGTTTATCCGGCAGTGTACTTAACCGACGTTTTTTAAGATCCATCCAGGCGCCCATCATACTGCAATGGGCCAAATTGTGTCCCGATTTGTTGTAGATGTTGTGATCAAAGGCAAAAAATATCCCGTCTTCCGACAAGCCTTTGAGTTCTACGCTAATGTAAATGGGTTCATCCGGAGATACTTCTTTAAAATAATAAATATGCTCATAAAAAGCTATAGGGCCCATGTCGTGAGCGGCCAGTACTTTGTGGTTTACTCCCGCTTTCTTAATGGTGTTTAACCGGGCTTGACTCATAAAATCCATAAAAGCCGAATTGGCCAAATGACGGTTCGGATCAAGATCGCTCCAACGTATTTGAAATTTCTCCATAGCTTGTTGTTGATTCGATAAATTTAGTGCGAAATATACGTCCTAATCCCCTAATTGCCCAAGTTCCTTTTCTAAAACTTCCTTAATTTTTAACGGAGATATGCCGGCTATTTCTCGAAGTTCCTCGGTCGAGCCGTGTTCAATAAATCGATCCGGAATTCCGAGTTTGATTAATTTCCCCCGATAATTGTGCTTGTGGAGAAAATGGAGTACTGCCTCGCCAAAGCCTCCGGTGATTACGCCTTCTTCAGCCGTTATGATGACTTGAAAATTAGGAATAAGACTTAATAAGAGCTCTTCGTCCAGGGGCTTGACAAAACGCATGTCATAATGAGCGATGCTCGCTCCTTTGTCCAGCGTTTTAATGGCGGCAGAAACTTGACCCTGTATGGCACCCACCGATAAAACCGCCAGAGACTTGCCTTTTTGTAAGCAGCGACCTTTTCCGATTTCAATTTTCTTAAAGGGTTTTCGCCAATTGATGAGGCTTCCGCGCCCTCGAGGATATCGAATGGCTATCGGATGTTTTAGACCTTGGGAGGCCGTGTACATCATATTGCGCAATTCAATTTCATTGGCCGGAGCAGCAATCATCATATTGGGAATGCAACGCAGGTAAGCCATGTCAAAAACCCCGTGATGAGTAGCCCCGTCGTGTCCTACCAATCCTGCGCGGTCAATACAAAAAACAACCGGTAAATCTTGAAGGGCCACATCGTGGATAAGCTGATCATAAGCCCGCTGTAAGAAAGTGGAGTAAATCGTGCAAAATACGATGCTGCCTCGCGTGGCCATACCGGCAGAAAGGGTCACCGCATGTTGCTCGGCAATACCGACATCCAAAGCCCTGTCGGGGAAAATATGCATCATATATTTTAAAGAGCTGCCCGTAGGCATGGCCGGCGTAATACCGATAATTTTTTCGTTTTTCCTTGCCAGTTCAACCAAACTCAAACCAAAGACATCCTGAAATTTTGGCGGAAGATGAGATTCGTCGGCATGGAGGAGCGCGCCCGTCTTTTTATTAAACTTGCCGGGAGCGTGAAAAGTAACCTGATCTTCTTCAGCAGATTTCAAGCCTTTGCCTTTTGTGGTGATGACGTGAAGTAATTTGGGACCTTTGACCTCTTTTAATTCCTTAAAAGCAGCAAACAGTTGTGCAAAATCATGCCCGTCAATAGGACCGGAATAGTGAAAATTTAAGGCCTCAAAAATATTATCTTGCGGATGGGTTTTTCCGATATCAGACTGACTCAAATATTCTTTTAAAGCTCCCACGCTGGGATCAATGCCCATGGAATTGTCATTGAGGATTACCCAAAGATCGGTATTGGCCACGCCGGCGTGGTTGAGGCCTTCAAAGGCCATTCCGCCGGCAATGGCTGCATCGCCGATAACGGCAATATGGGCCTGTTTTTTGTGCTGTAATTTGTCGGAAAGGGCCATCCCCAAGGCGGCTGAAATGGCTGTTGAACTGTGTCCCACCCCAAAGGTGTCATATTCGCTTTCGCCGCGTTTGGGAAATCCGCTGATTCCGTGTAATTGTCGATTGGTTTCAAATTGATCTCGTCTGCCGGTCAAGATTTTATGGCCATAAGCTTGATGCCCCACATCCCAAACCAATTGATCTTTGGGGGTGTTAAAAAAATAGTGCAGGGCAATGGTCAATTCGATAGTGCCGAGACTCGCGCCCAAATGTCCTTTTTTGGCCGCCACAATATCGATGATAAAATCGCGTAGCTCCTGCGCTAAACGAGGAAGATCCTGAATGGGAATCCGACGTAAATCGGCGGGAGAATTAATATTTTTCAACAGAAATTTCTTCACAAATGCAAAGGTAATCTTTTGAAATCGTATTTTTGAATTTATGATCAAGCCTTTTGACGATACTTACTTTATGAAAAAAGCGCTAAACGAAGCGCAACAGGCTTTTAAACGGGATGAAATTCCCGTGGGAGCGGTGATTGTCAGTCACGATACCATCATTGCTCGGGCTCATAATTCGACCGAACTTTTAAATGATGTGACCGCTCATGCCGAAATGCAGGCCATAACGGCTGCAGAAAATTATTTGGGGGGGAAATATCTTCACGATTGTACACTTTACGTTACTTTAGAACCTTGCCAAATGTGCGCCGGTGCCTTGTATTGGAGCCAGATTGATAAGGTGGTTTTTGCTGCTGCCGATGAAAAAAGAGGATTTCGAGCCATGGGCGGACAGCTCCATCCCAAAACCGCACTCGCTTCCGGAATTTTAAAACACGAAGCCTCCGGATTGCTTAAGGCCTATTTTAAAAGCAAAAGGGAGTTGCGATAAAAAAATATTATGCGAAAATGAAAATTTTTACAGCCCAAAGATTGAGTCCTTTAATGGGGCATGCCGTATGTTTACAATTAAATAGGGTCGCGAAGTCGAAAGCTGAAGTGGGTTTATATCATATTAGCTCTAAAAATTAATTGCACCTCCCACTTAATCATTTCTCCATTTAAGAGAAACAGGAATGAGGTCAATTGAAAATAAATGTGCAATTAATTTTTATACATACTTTCATAGTAACTAAAGACATATAATTCTGATAGTCAGAGCGTTGAGTTCGTACGTTTTTATCTGTTTTTAGAGCCAAATGTTGCCCTGCAAAGTTATCGCGTTTATGTTATACCAAAATGACTTAAATTTTAGTCTCATATAATACTATTTTTAAGGGTATAATACCTTGGGTAGTAAACTAATAGTGCAATGAGACGCAGTCGAAATTGGATTATATAATTTGCCCATACAGTATTAGCACCTACAGGCGCTCTTGGAATACGGTATTATTTGCAGCAGTTTGCGTAATCGAACCGGTAAAAAAACTTATCTTTTCAACAATACAGAGTTTTCCACCACTTCTTGAACGGTAATTTGTAAATGATCGGGGAGGGGATTGGCTTTGGAGAGCAGTGCCAAAAACCTGTCATCATTGCTTTCATAAACCTGTGTGATGCGTGGATTTTTGAAGTCGAGTTTTTTACAAATGTCTAAAATCAAGTCTTCGTGATGCACCAAATCTGTGCTGCCCAAGTGAAAAACCCCCTTAGCTTTATGGTTGATGAGGTATTGTATTTGTTGCGTTACTTTGCTTAATATGGTGGCATTGATCACTACATTCGGAAAAACTTCAATGGGATCTCGGACCGCATTATAGGTTTTTATTTCCTCCACTCGAGGAGAAAGCGCACCAAAGACCATGGGCAAACGCGCAATCATATATTTTTCCTTGGGCAGGCGCAACAGGGCATTTTCAATTTTTATTTTAAACCGTCCATAAATGCTGTAAGAAAAAGTTTTGTCATACTCATAGGACGGAAAATTGGTAAATGCGTCAAAAACATTGGCGGAAGACAGAAAAATGAGTTGTGCTTCCGCCTTGATTAAATAGGAGATAAGCTCAAAATGTGCGGTTATTTGGGCTTCAAAATCCCCGCGCATTGCAGAAATAATCAAATCCGGTTTCAGGTTTTGAAGCAAGCCTGTCAAGGGTTCTGCTTCTACATCCCACTGGTGGAAATTGTGATTTTTATGATACTTTGAACGGGAATGACAGTAGGTGGCGTGTACCTCATAAAATTTTTTGAGCTCTTTATAAAGTCCACGCCCTATAAACCCGCTTCCGCCAAGGATTAATATTTTTTTTGGGTGTTGAATAAAAGCTTATTTTTTATAAAATGGCAATTTTACCACTTCCGCCGGAATGGTTTTCTTTCTGATTTGAATATAAATTACTGTTCCGGTTTTGTGAAAAGGTTTGTTGACATATCCCAAGCCAATAGCCTTTCCGGTAGACGGCGATTTGGTGCCCGAAGTGACTGCTCCCAAGGGGTTTCCATCTTCGTCTACAATCTTGTAGCCTTGTCTCGGAATACCGCGTCCTTTGAGTTCAAAAGCGGCCAATTTACGGGGAACTCCTTCTTCTTTTTGCTTTTTCAGATTCTCAGCATTGATGAAATCTTTGGTGAATTTGGTAATCCAGCCCAGTTTGGCTTCAAAGGGAGAAGTGGTTTCATCAATATCATTACCGTAGAGACAGAAGCCCATTTCTAAACGCAAGGTATCGCGAGCGGCCAAACCTATAGGCTTGATGCCATAGTCTTTTCCGGCTTCAAAAACTTTGTTCCAAATCATTTCGGCATCTTTGGGATTAAAATAAATTTCAAATCCGCCACTACCGGTATAACCGGTTCCTGAGATGATAACCTCTTGGGCACCCGCAAAATCGCCCACTTCAAAATGATAAAACTTGACTGCAGAAAGATCTACATTGGTCAAACTTTGTAAAGCCTCAATCGCTTTGGGCCCTTGAATGGCCAATAAACCATAATCTTCTGATAAATCCTCAATTTTGGCGCCCTTGTCGTTGTGCTTGTTGATCCAGTTCCAGTCTTTTTCAATATTGGCGGCATTGACCACCAAAAGGTATTGGTCTTCTGCCAGTTTATAAGAAATTAAGTCGTCTACAATGCCTCCGGTTTCGTTGGGCATATATGAATATTGCGCCTTGCCTACCGTGAGTTTGGACACATCATTGGAAGATATTTTTTGCATCAAATCCAAGGCGTTTGGGCCGGAAACCAAAAATTCGCCCATGTGAGAGACATCAAATACTCCCACTCCTTCGCGAACGGTTTGGTGTTCTTTTTTGACGCCCTCATAAGAAATGGGCATTTCAAATCCGGCAAATTCCGCCATCTTGGCGCCAAGTGCCTTGTGGGTAGCGTTGAGAGCTGTTTTTTTCATCATTTCTGTTTTTGCAAATATAAGCGTTTTTAAAGGAATTGGCGTATCGCCTTATAAAGGAATATACTTGTGCTAAACACTGCTGATTGAAGAATGCCGTAGGTGTTTTTTTAAGGGGAGCTCATTTTATATAATAATTGGATGAATCTCTTTATTATCAGTATGTTAGTGCTTTTAAGAGCTCAATCCTCGTCCGGAATGCTGCTATGTTTTTTTATACGATACGCAAAACGCGCATAAGCGACTAATTTATAAATCGAATGGGCATTAAAAACGGTTCTTGTTCGGGTCGGTTCTGAAATCGAAGTTTGGGTTTCTTTTCTTGTCCCAGCGATGTATTTCTTCTTTCTTTTCTTCTGGATTGCGACTAAAGAAAAACAGCAAAAAGGTAATGGCCAAAAGACTCCCCATAACAATTAAAAAAGTCAACATAGCAATAAGATTCTTATTCTTTAATAAGATGAGGAATAAGCAATAGCGTTGCGTGAAAAATCAAGCTTTTTTTTGGAGATATAAACAGTGATGAGTCATAAAAAAGAAAATCCCCAAGTCTGGGGATTTTCCAACTAACCAACCAAAAGTGGTTATCAACAATTTGTCAATAACCGTTGACGAAGATATGGTTTTATATCAATATGACAAAATGGGTTTAGAAAAATTTAGGAGAGATTTACATTTTTTTTGGAGCTATTATTTTTCACAGCGATTTTTGATGACGAAGCATAAGCAAGAGCTAATCTGTACTTTTTTTGAAGGTATTTCTGATAAAATCCATGGTGATTGTGTAGCGCTAATCAGTTTAATATCACATTTTTAAGTTGCATGTCGCAGAGATTTTGCCTAAGACTTATAAATAACCGATATTTGCCGCTTTAAATTATATTATGGCGCAAGTTGTATTTATCACTGGAGCTTCTTCGGGGATTGGTCAAGCTATTGGCGAGTACCTCTATGAAAAAGGATATAAGGTATATGGGAGTAGTCGCAATCCGAAGTTTGAAGAACGTAACGGCATTTGTTTTGTAGCCTTGGATGTGACCAAACCGGAAACCGTTTCGGCGGCCATAAAAGAAATTTTTGATCGCGAAGGCCGTATTGATTTTTTAATCAACAATGCCGGAAAAGGAATTACCGGCGCCATGGAAGAAACGCCGGTGGAGGAAATCGGTAAATTATTTGATGTAAATTATTTGGGAGTGCTGCGTGTGATTCAAGAGGTTTTGCCCATCATGCGTAAACAAAAAAGCGGAATGATCATCAATATTACTTCTATTGCCGGTTATATGGGCTTGCCTTTTAGAGGTGCTTATTCTGCAACTAAAGCAGCATTGGAGTTGACGACAGAGGCTTTCCGAATGGAGTTGAAGCCTTTTAATGTAAAAATGACCAATATCGCTCCCGGAGATTTTGCCACCAAAATTGCTGAAGGCCGATACTATACCCCCGTTTATGAGGACTCTCCTTATAGAGAGAAATATCAAGAAACCTTGGACGAAATGGATCGCGATGTAGACAATGGTCTGGATCCCATCAGAATGGCTAAAAAGGTATATCGAGTGATGCAACATAAAAATCCGACAATTCATTATAAAGTAGGAGAGGTCTTGCAAAAATTATCCATTGCCATGAAACACATATTGCCCGATAAAGTTTATGAAAAAATGCTGATGAAATATTATAAGCTGTAACTTTACTGCTTTCAATCTAAAAATACCATCCTATGAAATTTTTTATCGATACTGCCAATTTAAATCAAATTCAAGAAGCTCAAGATCTCGGTGTTCTTGACGGGGTGACCACCAATCCCTCGTTAATGGCTAAAGAGGGGATCACAGGAAAAGAAAATATCCGGGCACATTATAAGAAAATATGTGAGATTGTGGAGGGAGATGTTAGTGCAGAGGTCATTTCAACCGATTTTGACGGGATGATTAAAGAAGCGGAAGAGCTGGTCAAGATTCACCCTCAGATTGTAATTAAAATCCCGATGATTAAAGCAGGCGTAAAAGCCATAAAGCACTTAGCCGATAGTGGAATTAAAACCAACTGTACTTTAGTATTCTCTGCCGGTCAAGCTTTATTGGCCGCCAAAGCAGGGGCAACCTATGTCTCTCCGTTTATGGGGCGTTTAGACGATATTTCAACAGATGGCCTTGGACTAATTGCCGAAATCAGCGCTATTTATGATAATTACGATTTTGAAACTGAAATTTTAGCGGCTTCTGTTCGCCATACCATGCATATTATTGACTGTGCCAAACTCGGTGCAGATGTGATTACCAGTCCATTGAAATCCATAGAAAGCTTGCTGAATCACCCATTGACAGATATTGGATTGGAAAAATTTTTGGCCGATCACAAAAAAGGAAACTAATAAAAAAATACAATTTTCACTTCTAAAAAACCTCGTCATGACGAGGTTTTTTTATGGCGTATTGTATGCTTAACCAAAGTGCTTTATAAAACCAATTAGTCCAATATTTATATCTAATACGAAAATGAAAAATTTTATAGACTAAAAAATTGATTCCTTTAATTTGTCATGCCGTATGTTTGCAATTAAATAGAGCAGCGAAGCCAGAAGCTGAAGCGGGTCTATATTAATTGTCATTACGGTATAAATTGGAATAGAGATTGAATTAATTGGCGTGTCTTTTTGGGCTACCCACTGTATTTGAGAATCAAAAATCAAGTTTTGCCGGGGGGTTGATCTTCTCTGCTTTTTGTAAAAATATTGAGGAGAATTATTCTCCGCGGCGAGAAATCTCATCGCGCAGCCGAGCGGCTTTTTCGTAGTCTTCCTCTTTCACGGCGCTTTCTAATGCGCTTTTTAATTCTTGGAGACTTTTTTTTCGCAATCGACTTTTAGCGGAAGAAGAATCGGATTTCTTTTTTTCGGGGGAATCTTCTTTAACGGAAATTCCTTTTTTGAGGGGATTGTGAGCAGGATCTCCCGTTTTTAATTCAATACCGGCTTTATCCAAAATGTTTTTGTAAGTGAAAATGGGTGCATCAAAACGAAGCGCCAAGGCAACGGCATCGCTGGTACGCGCATCGATAATCTCTTCGATCTTATCTCGCTCACAAATCAAACTTGAATAAAACACGCCATCGACGAGTTTATGAATGATGACTTGCTTAATGGTAATGGAAAATTCATCGGCAAAACTTTTAAACAGATCGTGGGTGAGGGGACGAGGGGGTTTGATGTCTTTCTCCAAAGCAATGGCGATGGATTGTGCCTCAAAAGCCCCAATAACAATGGGTAATTGTCGTTCTCCTTCTACCTCACTCAAGAGCAGGGCATAGGCCCCGTTTTGGGTTTGGCTGTAAGAAATTCCTTTGATACTCAAACGCACTAAACTCATACATCAATATTTGGTCATAACCTTGACCCTGTTGTGGCCAATCGATTAAATGGGTGAAAAAGTTTATGGACAAGTTACAAAAATTTAATCTTCCCCCACAATTTTTTTGTGTGGAGGAAGATTTTTTGAAGGTAGAAGCGGAAAAACAATTTTCCTTGGCGGATATTAATTGTTTTCAGCCATAAAAGCCTTTAGCTTCTCGGTGAGTTTGGGGACGATTTCAAAAGCGTCTCCCACGACTCCGTAGTCTGCGGCTTTAAAAAATGGAGCTTCCGGGTCATTGTTGATGACCAATTTATGTTTAGAGGCGTCAACTCCGGCCAAATGTTGGATGGCACCTGAAATCCCTACCGCAATATACAAGTTGGCGGCAACAGGCTTTCCGGTTTGTCCCACGTGTTCGGCATGTGAACGCCAGCCCATGTCGCTAACCGGCTTAGAACAAGCTAAGGCGGCTCCTAAAACGTCGGCCATTTCTTCGAGCATTCCCCAGTTGTCAGGGCCTTTCATTCCGCGTCCTCCGGAAACTACAATATCGGCATCGGCAATAGTCACCTTGTCGGTAGCTTTGTCAACCGATTCAATGGTAATGGAGAAGTCTCCCTCTTCTAAAGAAGGATCAAAAGCTTCTTCTGAGGCGGCTCCCTCACTTTCTTGAAGACCAAAAGCATTATTGGCCAATCCGATGAGTTTTACCTCGGTTTTGATTTCGGTGATTTCAAAGCCTTTATTGGTAAAAGCACTGCGCTTGACTTGGAAAGGCGCATTGCTTTCGGGAAGCGCTACTACATTGGGCGCATAACCGGCTTCGAGGTTGATTGCTAAAATAGGAGCCAGGTATTTATCATTGGCAGTTTGACCAATAACGACTACTTCGGCAGACTCTTTTTGGGCCGCTTGTGCAATGACATCGGCATAGGCCATAGCGTTGAATTTCTGTAACTTATCCTTGGATACGTTCAGCACTTTATCAACTCCGTATTTGCCTAAGGAAGAAGTATCTTCTGCGTTGATGGCAACGGCGGTAACAGAAGCACCTGTGTTCTCAGCCATACCTTTGGCATAAGAAGCGACTTCATAAGCCGATTTTTTTAATTTCCCGTTTTCTGATTCTGTATAGATTAAAATTGACATTATAATTCGTGTTATAGCGTGAAAAAATAAGTTCTTAAAACCGGTGGTTTATATAACCTTGGCGTCATTGTGCAATAAGTCGACGAGCTCATCGAGATTGTCTGCATCAATCATTTTGATATCGCCTTTGGGAGCAGGTTTTTCAAATTTTGCAGCTTCCGTTTGAGCAGTAGCGCCTTGAGGCTCCACCACGTTTAAAGGCTTTTTACGGGCCATCATAATTCCGCGCATATTGGGTATTTTCAAATCGCTTTCTTCTACAATTCCTTTTTGTCCGCCAACAACGAGGGGCAGCGAAGAGGTAAGGGTTTCCTTTCCACCTGCAATTTCGCGAATGGCAGTGGCTTGCTCTCCTTCTACTTCGAGTCCGATACAGGTGTTTACAAAGTTGGCTCCGATTAATTTGGCCAACATACCGGGCACCATACCGCCATTGTAATCAATGGATTCTCGACCGGCAATAATCAAATCATAATCGCCGTCTTGAACTACTTTTGCCAACTCTTTAGCCACTTGAAATCCGTCTTTTGCCGGGGTGTTTACGCGAATGGCATTATCGGCACCAATAGCCAGAGCTTTGCGCAAGGTAGGCTCGGTTTCTTTTCCGCCTACATTAACTACATCAACAGTAGCTCCTTGTTTTTCTTTGAACCACATGGCACGAGTCAAACCAAACTCATCGTTCGGATTGATAACAAATTGTACTCCATTGGTATCAAATACCGTATCGTTTTCTGTGAAATTAATTTTTGAAGTCGTGTCGGGGACATGACTGATACAAACTAATATTTTCATATTAATATCATTTTTTTAAATAGGTAAAATTCTTTTAATCGAATGTGGCAAATATAACTAAAATATCAGGAAATTGGGGATCTGAGCGAATCAGATTTTTTGGGTTAGAAGTGGTTTTTCAATGCAGTAATGCTTATTTTTGTAACCTTTAGAATTCAAACCTTATGAGAACAATACAATTTAGAGAGGCAATTTGTGAGGCCATGAGCGAGGAAATGCGCAAAGATAAATCCATTTTTCTGATGGGAGAAGAAGTGGCCGAATACAATGGCGCCTATAAGGCATCAAAAGGAATGCTGGATGAGTTTGGCCCCAAACGTGTTATTGATACCCCCATTTCCGAATCGGGATTTAGTGGTATAGGAATAGGGAGTACCATGGTAGGGACACGCCCCATTATAGAGTTTATGACGTTCAATTTTTCCCTGGTGGCTTTTGATCAATTGATCAATAATGCAGCAAAAATACGACAAATGTCGGGAGGACAGTTTAATGCTCCTATTGTCTTTAGAGGACCAACAGCCTCTGCCGGTCAATTGGCAGCTACGCACTCTCAGGCATTTGAAAACTTTTTTGCCAATACCCCCGGACTCAAAGTGGTGGTGCCTTCTAATCCGTATGATGCAAAAGGGCTTTTGAAGACTGCTATTCGCGATGATGATCCGGTGATTTTTATGGAAAGTGAGCAAATGTATGGGGATAAAGGAGAAGTCCCTGAGGAGGAATATACCCTTCCTTTGGGAAAAGCCGATATCAAACGAGAAGGAGAAGATGTGACCATTGTCTCTTTCGGTAAAATTATTAAAGAAGCTTATAAAGCCGCCGACAAACTGGCCGATGAGGGCATTTCTTGTGAAGTTATTGACCTGCGAACCGTGCGTCCCATGGATCATGAAACCATTATAAAGTCGGTTAAAAAAACCAATCGACTGGTTATCCTTGAAGAGGCTTGGCCTTTGGGAAATATCTCTACCGAAATTACTTACCAGGTGCAAAGCCAGGCTTTTGATTACCTCGATGCGCCTGTTGTTAAATTAAATACGGCCGATACACCGGCGCCATATTCTCCTGAACTTTTAAAAGAGTTTTTGCCCAACAGTAATGATGTGATCAAAGCCGTGAAAAAAGTAATGTACCAATTGGAGGAGGATTAAGGTCTTTTTTCATGGATTGATGGAGAAAAGGGAGATCTCAAGAAATTCTGCGGTCTCCATCGTTAAATATTTTATTACGAAAAAGCTCCGAAAAAGGGGCTTTTTTTAATGCTTTCTGTTTGAAAGTGAAAATAGGTCTTTGAAAGGTTTCCGGATTTGGATTATCTTTGAAATTGTAAAAAAATATCTATGCATCGATTAAAAATTTTAGGGACAAATTATGTTACCCATGATGTCAAGCGGTTTGTTTTGACAAAACCCAAAGACCTTACCTACCGGCCGGGACAGGCGGCACATCTATCTGTTGATTTGCCCGGATGGAGAAATCAAGTGCGTCCATTTACTTTTACTTCCTTAAAGGAATGGCCCGAATTGGAATTTACAATTAAACTTTATGAAGAGCGCGAGGGCGTTACACATCAATTGGGAAAATT
This sequence comes from uncultured Flavobacteriaceae bacterium, assembly GCA_964586655.1. Classification (GTDB taxonomy): domain Bacteria; phylum Bacteroidota; class Bacteroidia; order Flavobacteriales; family Flavobacteriaceae; genus JAJYSO01. Next base: position 58,439 of record CAZPGY010000006.1, on the reverse strand, counting down.
AAAGCCCGGAGATGAAATTTTGCTGCACGATATTTTTGATACTTTTGCCTATCGCGGACCGGGAATATTTTTAGCCGGAGGAGCGGGATTGACTCCTTTTATGGCTATTTTTCGCGCTTTATATGCTACAGGAAATATGCGTGGAGTTGCCCTGCTTTACTCCAACAAAACGGCCAAGGATATTATTTATCACGACGAATTGACGCAGATCTTGGGCCCGGCCTATAAAAATGTGTTCACCCGGCAAGGCGTAATCGGATTTAGGGAACGGCGTCTCGATCGACATTTTTTAGTAGAAACCATAGGAGATTTTAATCAGCGATTTTATGTTTGCGGCCCCAAAAACTTTACAAAAGATATCAGTGAAGCGTTAAAAGAACTCGGCGCAGAACGGGAAGCATTGATTTTGGAGTAAGAGCCTATTGAAACGACAAGCAAAACAACAGGGTAAATTTAACGAGCGCCCTATTTTCTATATCTTTGTTCAAAAATCAGTTTTATGAATAGGCGCATACATCGGTTTTTTACGGAAGATCACCGGCGAGTGGATAAACTATTGGAGCAATCGACCCGAGACCCCAATTGTATTGATGAAGCCCTGTATCGGCAATTTAGAATAGGCTTGTTGACCCATATTAAAATGGAAGAAAATATTCTTTTTCCGGCTGCTAAAAAAGCCAATGCGGGAAAACCTTTGCCCAATTTTCAACGCTTTCGCAATGAACATGGGGCATTGACCACTTTAATGGCGGTATATCCCAATCCGGAGATGTTAAAAGTGTTGCGTCATGTTTTGGAACAACACGATGCAGCTGAAGAAGTACCCGGTGGGATGTATGATGTTTGTGAAAAACTAACTGAAGATCAGACAGACAAGATTTTAGAGGAACTCAAAAGGGTAGCTGAAGTGCCGGTTCACGAACCCAAAAAGCAACCGGCAGTACTACAAGCGGCCAAGCGTATTTTGAAACGCTCCGGATATGATTATGATAAACTGGCACAATCTTAATCCCAATTAGACCTGCAAATTGGCTTAATATTTATGGCTAAATTTCAAATCTCTACGTTAATCCCGCACGTTCGGGACGCTATAGCTACTGCGATACCTATATTTTTTGCTTTGACCTTTAAAATTTGCCCTAAAAATCTTTGGTCTAATTTATAGATCAAATAAGAGGCATTAATTCAGCCATCGGCAAGAAGCTAAGTCAAGAAATTGGCCAACATCATCAGTCCGGCAGCGAGCAGTGAAAACCCGATGAGTTTTTCGAGTATAGCTTCTTTAATATGTGCATTGACCCGATGTCCTATGACGGCCCCTATAGCAAAGCCCAAAACTACCGGCCAAGCTTTTGTTAAAATAATATTGCCTTGCAAAGCATGACTAACTGTGCCGGTTACACTGGTAATAAAAATCATGAATAGGGTGGTAGCAGCAGCAATTTTGGCCGGTATTTTAAATACTTTAAGCATGATGGGAGTTTTTAAAAAACCTCCGCCTACGCCAAATAACCCTGCCAAAGTACCGGCTGTTAGACCAAAAAATAAATCCATCACCAGGCTGATGCGATATGCCACAAAATTATCGGGATTTTTAATGACAAAGCGGGGTTTAATTTTGTTGAGCTTGTAAAAAGTGCCTTCTTTTTCAGTCTTTCCACTCCGCTTCCTCACAAAAAAACTAATGCCTATGGCAAAAACCATAAGTGCAAACAAGATTGAAGCGTGATTGGTGGAGATATAAGTCAGCAGCAGGCTTCCTATAATTACCCCAAGCATGGTGGGAAGCTCCAATAAAATTCCCATTCTAAAATCTACGCGGCCTTCTTTCCGGTTTAAAAGCGTTGATATTAATGTAGAAGGGATGAGTGAAACAATGGCAGCGCCCACGGCTACATTCATGTCATATCCAAAAACAGTAACCAAAATGGGGACCATGAAAATACCCCCGCCAAAACCAACCACCGAGCCAAATAAGCTGATCAACAAGCCTACAATAACAATTAAAAGTTCGATGGGCATGGAAAGGTGTTTTTAAGTTTTTATCAATAGTCCTCATGAAAATATAAGGAATCTCTTATTCTAAATAAGGAGGTTATCCCCAAAGGGCCTACAAAGTAGAATTAGTTTAATATTGCTGTCTAAGTTCCCTATGTTCTGCAAATTTAGGGAAATTGTAACAAGCCTCCCCTTGAAAGAGATTTACTTTTTTAAAAGGAGAATATAAAATAGAGGAGTGCCTTATAATTGCACAGCAAATCTATTTTCTTTGGAAATGAACCCATAAATTTCAGACTTCTCCGGTAAAGGTAAAGCCATAAAGCTTGACAGATACCCGAGGTTTCTTATTTTTGTCCGTTTAGAACCGAGAAATATGCTAAGGATAAATAGATTGCTCGTTGGATTTTGTTTGCTGGTAAGCTGTAATATGTTTTCCCAAAATCGCTTATTGCTGACCATAGAAGGAGATTCAATTTATGAGGATGAATTTGTAAGGATATATCAAAAAAATAAAACCTCTTTCGATAAGACCGAACAAGGTAATTTTGAGACCTACCTTCAAGCATTTATTGATTATAAGCTTAAAGTAAAGGAGGCCGAAGCCTTGGGATTGGATACTACGGCCAAATTTCGCAGAGAATACAAAGCTTATAAAGATAAATTGGCTTATCGTTTTTTGATGAACACTGCAGTGAGTCAAAAATTATTCAAACAGGCCTATAAGCGTATGCATTTCATGATTAATGCCAGTCATATTTTGATAAGATTTCCCAACAATTCCACTCCTGAAGATACGGCCAAAGCTTATCGACAAATTATAGCGATTCAAAAGCAACTGCAAGAAGGCGCTTCTTTTAAACATTTACGACAAAAATATATGGGGGCTCAAAAGAGCAAAGGAAAATTGGGTTGGTTCAGTGTGTTTAAAATGGTGTATCCCTTTGAAAATGCAGCTTATCAAACCCCGGTGGGGGAAGTTTCGGCACCGGTGCGTACGCGGTATGGTTATCATTTGATTAAGGTCAACGACAGAAGAAAGGTAAAAGGAAAGATTCAGGTTGCACAATTGTATCTGCGCTTCCGCAAAGATTCATCGGGTTATGATGCAGAGGAACGGATTTATAAGATTTATCAAAAACTGAAAGAAGGAGCTCGTTTTTCCGATATGGTCAAACAGTACAGTGAGGACACCCGAAATGCATCGCAAGGCGGAAAATTAAACCCCATCAAAATTTCACAGTTTCGCTCTTCTAAACTGGTAGACATCTTTTATGGACTATCGGCGGCGCACCCGCTTTCCAAGCCCTTTAAAACAGCTTCAGGTTGGCATATTGTCAACTATTTGAAGACCTATCCCATTCCCGATTTTAAAGCGATAAAGGGATCGTTAAAACGTCAAATCAGAAGAAGCAATCGCTCGCATATTGTCAAGGACAGTTTGTTGGTGAAATTGAGAAAAACATATCATCTTCAAGAAAACAAACCGGGATTGTCCTATTTTAAGGAGCAACTGAAGGCTCATCAATTATCTACTCTTCAACCTGAAGATTTACCCCGCGGGGCGATGCTGTACATTGAGGGAGAAGGAATATCTTATCAAAAATTCCTTATAAAGTTAAATAATTACAAAGATGCTCCAAAATCGGGGATGACCTCAGAAATTTTAGATAATTTGTTTGCCGATTTTAAAGATGAACAACGTTTGAATTATCGGAAACGACATTTAGCCGAAATAAATCCCCGTTATGCCAATCTCATTAGGGATTATCACGATGGAATGCTGATTTTTAACCTGCTGCAAACTCGGGTGTGGCAAAAAGCCAAAGACAGTTTGGCCTTGTTGCAATATTTCCGACAGCACAAAATGGAGTTTCGGGTTCCTCAAAAATATCAGATGCTGCTGGTGACTTCCGATACTCAAAAAACCCTCAAAGCGATTCGTGCGCAATTAAAACAAGGGAAATCTTCAAAAGAATTGAAAAAAAAATATCCCGATGCCATGATAAGTTTGGGAGTGTTTGAAGCAGCGAGCCCCAAACTGCCCGACAACTTTAAAAAACAACCCGGATTTTCTAAAATAACCCAACATCACGGAGCCTATATATTGACCAAAACGCTTAAAGTTATTCCTGCCCACCGGGCAAATTTTGAACGGGTGAGGGCTGAGGTTATTAATGCTTATCAACAGCAATTGGAAAAGAAGTTTGTTCAAAAACTAAGGAATAAGTATTCGGTCAAAAGAAAACATAAAGCCTTACAAAAAATAAAGACCAAGCTTGATGAAGAATAGGCATGCTATTATTGCGGTGATCCTACTGTTTCTTTTGGTGGGTTGCGGTTATTTTCAGACCGAGGAAAGCGATACCTATGTGGCGCGGGTCAATAATGTATATTTGACCCAAGAGGAATTGGTAGAAAATATGCCTGAAGATCTCTCGGGAAAAGACAGCCTGTTGTGGGTTAAAAATTATATCAAGCGTTGGGGAACCAAACAATTATTGCTCGAAGGCGCCAAGCGAAATCTGCCCCAAAAAAAACAACGTGAGTTTAATGCCTTGGTGCAAGAATACCAGAGAGAGTTGTATATTGAAGCCTTTAAAAACATGCTGATCGCCACCAATATAGATACTTTGGTGACTGCGCCTCAGCTAAAGGCATATTATAAAAAAAACAAAAAAAACTTCAAACTTCAAGAAGATTTGGCTAAACTGCGCTACCTCAAATTGTCTCGTGATATTCCGGCAATTGATAAAATAAAACAGCATTTTAAACGCTTTAATGCAGCGGATCAAGAAAAATTAGAGCAGGAATCGCTGAAATTTTTAATATATTCTTTGAGTGATTCTACCTGGGTTAGTATAGATAAACTCGAAAAAAGAATACCTTTGCTGCGTCAAGCAAAAGAAGACAATTTTGAGACGGGTGATTTTGTAGTGCTAAAAGATTCCTCGAATGTCTTTATGATCGCTTTCACAGACGTTCGACGAAGCGGAGAACAAGCGCCCTATCAATATATTAAACCTGTGTTGAAGCAGGTTATTATAAATAGAAGAAAAATAGAATTCGGAAAAGAATTAGAAAAAGAAATCACAAAAGATGCACTGGATGACAATACTTTTGAAATTTACAAATAAACGATGGACGCTCCTTTTAACGGCTTGTGTTTTAACCGCGGCCTTACAAGCGCAAACCCTTACCAGTCAAAATCGGGGAGTCGATAAAATAAGCCTGCCTCAAAATGATGCACCGCTCAATAAACAAATGTCTGCCGACACGGTCAAGGAAGATTTTCAAGCGTATAAGGTTGATGGAATTGCAGCCGTAATTGGCGACTATGTGATCTTGGACAGCGACATTAGAAAAGTGCGTATGGATCTTGAAAACAGACTGTCGGAGAGTGATAATATCACCGACTGTCAATTGTTAGCCAATTTGATGGAAAGCAAACTCCTTTCTCATGCGGCGCTTCAAGACAGTACAGTTTACAGCAAAGTCACCGGAGGTCAAGTCAAGAGCATTGTCAATCGGAAGATAGAACGTTTGTTGCGTCTTCATTTTAGGGATATGCAGGAATTGCTCAAGTTTTATAGAAAATCAAGTGAACAAGAACTGAGGCAGGATATGGCGACCATCATTAGAAGCAACCAATTGTCTCAAGCCATGCAGAGCCATATTACTGAGAATATAGAAATTACGCCTGAAGAGGTACGCGATTTTTTTGAAAGCATTCCCGAAGACGAACGCCCCAAATTTGGCGATGAAGTGGAGATTGCTCGACTGACGATTGAACCCAAAATCCCGCAGTCTCAAATTAAAGAGGTAGTCGATAAACTCAATGCCATGCGAGATGACATCCTTCACAACGGTTCCAGTTTTGCGGCCAAGGCGGTACTCTATTCCCAAGGAGCCACCAGCGTGAATGGTGGTAAAATGCTCATCTCTCCCAATGATCCATTGGATCAAAATTTTAAGCAAATTGCTTTTAGCTTACGAGAAGGAGAAATCAGCATGCCCTTTGAATCAGAGTTTGGATATCACATTGTTAAAGTAGATAAAATTATTGGTCAGAAAAGACAAGTTCGCAATATCATTTTAATTCCTCAACCCACTCCGGCTACGTTAGAAGCTGCTCAACAGAAGATTGACAGCATCAGAAATTTAATTGTGACCGGTGAAATGAGTTTTCACGAAGCGGCCAAACAATTCTCTGATGATGAAGAGACCAAGGCTGAAGGCGGCCAACTGATCAACCCCGCCAACGGAGATACTCGTTTTGATTTGACCAAAATCGATCCGAGAAAATACAATGAGATCAACAATCTCGATGAAGGGGAAGTGTCACAAGTGCTTACCGAAAAAACGCCGACCGGAGAAAAATATTTTAAGCTGATTACGGTTACCGGAAAATATCCGGCCCATATTGCCGATTTTTCCAAAGACTATGTGAAAATAAAAAACCTGGCCTTGGAAAAAAAGAAGTTTAAAGCTATTCAAGAGTGGAAAAAAGAAGAAATCAAAAAAACCTATGTCAAGATTAGCGACGACTACAAAGCTTGTCCATTTGAAGTGAATTGGTTAAAAAATTAAAAAACTATGTCAGATGTCAAATCTGTTGAGCGCTTAAGTCAAAGACACAAAGCACTTAGAACAGAAATTGCCAAAGTTATTATTGGCCAAGATCAGGTTATAGAAGAAATTCTCATTTCCATTTTTTCAGGAGGACACAGCTTGTTGATTGGAGTTCCCGGACTGGCCAAGACCTTGATGGTTAATACGATTGCTCAGGCGATGGGCTTAGATTTTAAACGAATTCAGTTTACCCCCGATTTAATGCCCAGTGATATTGTGGGAGCTGAAATTTTAGATGAAAACCGCAATTTCAAATTTATCAAAGGACCGGTGTTTGCCAATATTGTTTTGGCCGATGAGATCAATCGTACCCCGCCCAAAACGCAGGCTGCCCTTTTGGAAGCCATGCAAGAAAAATCGGTGACCGTTGCCGGAAAACGCTATTCGTTGGCCGCGCCCTATTTTGTGTTGGCCACCCAAAATCCAATAGAACAGGAGGGGACTTACCCCTTACCGGAAGCACAACTCGATCGATTTATGTTTTCTGTACATTTAGACTATCCGAGCTTTCAAGAAGAGGTGGAGGTGGTTAAAAGTACAACAACCGAAAAATCGGTTCAAGTCAATGCCTTGTTTAATGCCGATGAAATTGTAGAAATTCAAAACCTGGTTCGCAAAGTGCCGGTGCCCGATAATGTGGTAGAATATGCTGTTAAATTGGTGTCCAAAACCCGTCCCGATAATGCGCATGCTCCTGAGCTGGTAAAAGAATATATCGACTGGGGAGCAGGGCCGCGAGCTTCGCAAAACCTAATCCTCGCCGGGAAAACCCATGCCCTTTTGCACGGGAAATTCTCTCCCGATATCGAAGATGTGCAAGCCGTAGCCCATGGAATTTTGAGACACCGGGTGGTTAAAAATTATAAAGCCGAGGCGGAGGGCTATTCAAAAGCAACCATCATTAAAGAACTCTTATAAAGCTTTATAAGGTGAAGTTGTGGCAAGGAATTGGCACAATTGAGTGGCGCTTCTTTATAAAGTCCAAAAACTCCACGATTGATAGGATTATCGATCTGGGTTATTTTGTTTATTTTTATCAGATAATACGGAAATAAAATAAAAATTGATTCCTTTAATTTGTCATACCATATGTTTACAATTGAATGGAGCAGCGAAGCCAAAAGCTGAAGCTGGTCTATATTAATTGTCGTTACGGTATAAAATTTTCCCGAATGATTAAACGCAGTACCATAGATCGAGTTTTTGAAACTGCCCGGGTAGAGGAGGTGATAGGCGATTTTCTACAACTCAAAAAATCGGGTAGTAATTACAAAGCGCTCAGCCCCTTTACGGATGAGCGTACCCCGAGTTTTATGGTCTCTCCGGTAAAACAGATTTGGAAGGATTTTTCCAGCGGGAAAGGAGGGAATGCCGTCACCTTTTTAATGGAGCACGAGCATTTTAGCTATCCCGAAGCCATTCGGTATCTGGCAAAGAAGTACAATATTGAAATTGAGGAAACTCAGCAGACGGAGGAGGAGAAAAAGCAAGCCGGAGAGCGCGAGAGTATGTATCTGGTCACCCGTTTTGCCAAATCGTATTTTATAAAACAACTGTTTGAGTCAGAAGAGGGAAAAGCCATTGGGTTGACCTATTTCAAGGAGCGCGGATTTACAAAAGAAACCATAGAGAAATTTGATTTGGGATATTCTCCCGATCAATGGGAAGCTTTTACTTCGGAAGCACTTCAAAAAGGCTATCGACTTAAATTTTTGCAAAAGACCGGTCTCACGGTTGTTAAAGAAGCAGCAGGCGACCGTGAGGAGAGGAAATTTGACCGATTTAAAGGGCGCGTCATGTTTCCGATACACTCCATGTCGGGGCGTATTTTAGGGTTTGGCGGGCGCATCCTGGCCCAGCATAAAAAAGCGGCCAAATATCTCAATTCTCCCGAAAGTGAGATCTATCATAAAAGTAAAATTTTATATGGAATTTATCAGGCCAAACAGCATATTGCCAAAGAAGACAAATGCTATCTGGTAGAAGGCTATACGGATGTGATTCAATTCTACCAAAACGGCGTGAAAAATACGGTAGCTTCCTCCGGAACTGCACTCACCACTGAGCAGGTTAGACTCATCAGCAGACTCACCCAAAATATCATCGTTCTTTATGATGGCGATGCGGCCGGTACGCGGGCTTCCCTTCGCGGTATAGATTTAATTTTGGAGCAGAACATGAATGCCAAAATTTGTAGCCTGCCACCGGATGAAGACCCCGATAGCTTTGCTAAAGCCCATTCTACTGAAGAGATTGAGCAGTACTTGGAGGAAAATGCCAAGGATTTTATTTATTACAAGGCTTCGCTGTTGATGGAAGAGGCCAAGGGAGATCCCACGAAAAAGGCGCAGGCCATTCGCGATATGATGCAGAGTGTTGCCAAGATTCCCGATGATATACGGCAAGAACTCTACCTCAAAGAATGCACCCGATTAATGGATATTTCTGAGGAGGTTTTATATAGCACCTTGGCGCAGATTAAGGCGCGCGAAACTTCCAATCGAAAAAAACGACAAAAGCCGGAGCGTTTTGAGGTGGTAAAACACGCTAAAGAAGCTAAGGTAAAAGTAGATCCACAGTATGAAATTGAACGTCACCTACTCAGTATATTGTTGCGTTATGGTGGGATGGAAGGGCAGTTTACAGATTATAAGATGAAAGAATCTGAAGATGAGGAAATCGAATTGGAACCCATAACCCAAGAACTCAAGGTATATGAAAAAATAAAGCGAGATTTAGCGGGGGATGGAATTCGGTTTTCCAATGATGGTTTTCAGAAGCTATACGACCAAATTATACTTGAATTTGAGGAAAAACAGGAATTGAAAATAGAGGAATTTGCGCCTCGCATGGATCCTGATATCACTTCAGAAATCACCAATATCTTGATGGAAGAGGATAAGTATCAATTGCACCGCTGGGATACCCAAGGGATTTTTATCAAAGACAAAAAGGAATTGGACGAGCGCGAAGTGAGCATGACCATTTTAAACTTACGTTCCTTGTTGGTCAGGAAAAAAATACAGGAACTCCTTGAGCAAATGGAAGAAGATCGAACGCTACAAAACCTTGAAATACTAAAAGAGATTCGTTTTTATGAGAACCTGAAAATTAATTTGGCAAAGGTTTTAGACAATGTAATTAAGGTGGATTTTTAACCCTCCTTTATTCCCATTCTGAAGTAAAGTGAAATTTTACCGTTGGATATTTTTGCTGCGTCATTTGCAAGGTAAAAGCTGAATCGGCCAGGAACACCAATTGTCCCTGTTTGTCTCGGGCCAAGTATTTGCTCTTCACCCGTTTGAAATCCTGAAATTCTTGGTTTTCTTCGTCTTCCGGATCCACCCAACAGGCTTTGTGAATATTGATGTTTTCATAGGAGCATTTGGCGCCATACTCGTGCTCCAATCGGTATTGAATCACTTCATACTGCAGCGCCCCTACCGTACCAATAATTTTTCGGTTGTTCATCTCGAGTTGAAAGAGTTGGGCCACGCCTTCGTCCATCAGTTGCTTGATTCCCTTGTTGAGCTGTTTAGACTTCATCGGGTCTTCGTTGTTGATATACCGAAAGTGTTCAGGAGAAAAGCTGGGAATGCCTTTAAAATTGATTTTTTCTCCTTCCGTAAGGGTGTCCCCGATTTTAAAATTTCCGGTGTCGTGAAGCCCGACAATGTCTCCGGGAAAAGAAGTGTCTACCACTGCTTTCTTGTCGGCGAAAAAAGCGTTGGGACTACTGAATTTTAACTTCTTTCCATTTCTGACATGTAAATAAGGGGTGTTGCGTTTAAATTTTCCCGAAACAATTTTCACAAAAGCCAGTCGGTCGCGGTGTTTAGGATCCATATTGGCATGAATCTTAAATACGAAACCCGAAAAGTTCTCTTCCTCGGGAACAACTTTGCGTTCTTCGCTTTCTTTAGCCATGGGAGGAGGGGCGATGTCGATAAAACAATCCAGTAATTCTCGAACACCAAAATTGTGTAATGCCGATCCGAAAAAGACGGGTTGCAATTCCCCTTTGATGTATTTACTTTGGTCAAAATCAGGATACACGCCTTCAGCCAATTCCACTTCTTCCCGTAAAACATCAGCCGACTCTCCTCCGATTAAATAATTTAGCCTGTGGTCATTAAGGTCTTTTATCTCAAGTGTATCTTTAATGTCTTTTTTAGAATCCCCCGTAAAGAGATTGAGGTTGCTTTCCCAAATATTGTAAATTCCTTTAAAGTCATATCCCATTCCGATAGGAAAACTTAAGGGGGTAACTTTGAGCGCTAATTTTTGTTCGATTTCATCCAGCAAATCAAAGGCATCTTTCCCTTCACGATCCAGTTTGTTGATGAATACAATCATGGGAATATTGCGCATTCGGCACACTTTGACAAGCTTTTCAGTTTGCTCTTCAACCCCTCTGGCTACGTCTATGACCACAATCACACTGTCTACTGCGGTGAGGGTACGAAAAGTATCTTCGGCAAAATCTTTGTGTCCGGGCGTATCTAAGATGTTGATTTTTATGCTCTTGTAATTAAATGACAATACGGAAGTGGCTACAGAAATACCGCGTTGCCGTTCGATTTCCATAAAGTCGCTGGTAGCTCCTTTTTTTATTTTATTAGATTTTACGGCTCCGGCTTCTTGAATGGCTCCGCCAAAGAGCAGTAATTTTTCGGTAAGGGTGGTTTTCCCGGCGTCAGGGTGGGAAATTATTCCGAAGGTACGTCGTTTGTTGATCTCGTCTTTTAACTTCATTTTGCAAAGATATTCTTTTTGTTTCCTGTTTACAAAAAGTTTTAGAGGGGAATCAAGCCGACCGTCAAGTAGAAATGTTTTATGAGAATTTCATCAGGGATTAAAACTCTTTTCAACGGTACAGCTTTGTTTATTTTAGAAGTGGAGCAATACGGGGTTTAAAATAATTGGCGCCTTTTAAAACTTTTCCATCTTTGCGATAGATCGGTTTCCCGTTTTGGTCCAATTTGCTCATGTTGCTGCGTTGAATTTCGGTAAACACGGCGTCTATTTTATCTTGCAAGCCATGGGTGATAATGGTGCCACACAACACATAAAGCATATCGCCCAGTGCATCAGCTATTTCTACCAAATCGCCGTCCTGAGCAGCTTTTAGGTATTCTTGGTTTTCTTCTTGCATCAACTTGAAACGCAGTTTTATGGTCTCAGGATTGAGGTGCGCAGTAGGGTTTTCTTCAAAACCGAGATTAAAAGCGCGATGAAATTTTTTTAAAGCTTCTATTTTTTCGTTCATAAAATTATTAATGTTAGTTTTGTCAAAATTATCTGGTTCACGACGAGCCCGGGTTTCTGTGAAAATCAGTGCAAAAAAGTCGTGTGCGCTACAAAATTCAATACAGATGTTTTCAGAGGGTCAGCTCATATTTGCGGCAATAGCACTTGTCCTGTTTTTTATCCTGATGTTTTTCAGTTACCGCAGCGATCGCAAACGCAATAGAAAATATTTTAAAAACAGCTATATTGTGTTGATTGTTTTTCTGCTTTTTATGGGATTTCTATTTTTCTTAAAGGTCTATTTTCATAAATAATATCTCCCCAAATCCGCATGCTGTAAAACGATTGATTTCATGCCGATTGTTATTCGGTTAACGGTTTGTGGCTTGACGCTGGCGCAACTTAATAAGCTGAAATTTGACTTACAAAACTGACCCAAGCAAATTTGCGTCCAAATAAAAACTGAACTTTTTTAAAACAATACTTGCGCTTGCGTCAAACCACGTGTGTGCGCCTTGAATGGTAAATATAATTCTTTTAAATGAAAGAGAGCGTTCCCAAGGACCTGCACCACTTTTTTTGTTTGACTGAATTAGTTTCTATTTAAACTTTCCGAGTCAATATTTCGGACATTTAACGGACATAACGGACATCTAACAGACATTTATCGGACATAATATTTTGTGGATTTCTTTTCGCCCTTTTTATAGAGTAATTGTTTATCAACTAAATCAACTAAATCCCTTCGGGCTGTTCGAGCCGTAATTTGAAAGATTTTGGCATAGTCGGACGAACTAATGGTATCTCCGGATTTATATTTTTCAAAAAACTTTTTCTGTCTTTCGTTTAAGTCAAGTTTAGATAGGTTTTCTTCGGTGAATTGATTTTTAAATAAGGTAACTAAAAATCCGCCATCTCTTTCTTCGAGTTTGGGTTCGGGCAAACCTGCTTGCTTGCTTTTTTCAATAATCTCAATCGTTCCACGTCCCCAAGCTTCGATTAATCCCCCTTTAAAACAAACATCTGCAATGATTGGGTTTCTCGGTTTTGAGGAATGAGGTTGTTTCAAGGACTCCAAGGTTATTCCATTAGGAAGTTCGCCGTCGTTCCAAATACTTATTTTATCATCATAAACTCTTAGTTGAATAGGTGCGCCAAAATAGTTTCTATGGATTAAAGCATTCAAAATCATTTCTCGAATGGCGGGGCCGGGATACTCTCCTTTTTCTACTCGATAAATCCCTTCAAAATGAATGTTATGGATAAGAAACTTATGATTTAATTGGTCGATAACTGCTCGCACTAAAGCAATTAGATTTCCTTCTTCAACTTCTTGAAATTTAATAGCCGTATCATCTTTAAATCGACCTATTTTTACAAATGAATTAGGATAAAATTTTCTTGGATCTTTTCCAAACAAAATAATAGCAGCTCGGGTGATTTCTCCGTTTTCTGTCAAACGCAGTTTTTCCATTATTTCTAAAACTGATAAACCTGAAGTATTAGGTAAACGTCCTTTATCTTTAGAAGATTCAATGAAAGATTTTAAGGTTTTTTCGTCAATATCTTCAATTGTAGCTCTTGGTTCGATGACTTCATCCCAAGTTTTGCCTGACTTTTTCAAGAGAAATTCATTAAGTGCCGTTCCCGTCAATTTTTGTTTTGTGCTACCACTTCGATAATAATATTTTCCGCGTAAAGAAATGGGAACAGAGTAGGGCTGAACATTAATTTCAATAAAATGTTTATCGTTTTCTTTGAGAAGGTTTACTTCTGTTGTGATTCCCAATATATTTTGAATTTGATTGGGAATATCGTCCATTAATTTCTTATAATCCTCAACGCCAATGATATTTCCATTATCATCCTTGCCAATGAAAATTGTTCCGCCTTGAGCATTCGCAAAACCGCAAATCCACTTTAGATACTGATTGTGCCAGCTACTTTTATATTCTATGTTTTGTTGTTCAGGCATACTGCTACAAACTTGCGAAAATTTTCATTAATAATTATCAATAACAGAATATAAGTTTAATAGCAGAATTCTGTTTTTAGCTTGCAGGCAACAGGTCAAAAGAATCAATTTTTAAGCGGTATAAATTTTTATTTCCCTACGATTTATTCTTCTTCAATTTTTTGTGCTCCCAATCCCATTTGGTCTTTGATATAAGCTCCTTCGTGGCAGTAGACGGTCAGCTCTTTCTCAATAAAATCCAATACCATTTCTTTTTCTTTTTCCGGATAGAGTAGGTGTACGTTAGCTCCGGCGTCCAAGGTGAAACACAAGTGACTTTGGGTCGTTTCTCGAAAAGCCCAGACCTGTCTGATAATTTTCAGGGTATTGGCTTTCATCAACAAAAAATAAGGATGGCTGGTCATCATCATGGCATGCAGGCTCAAAGCTTCGCTTTCCACCAATTTAACAAACTCATCCAAGGCGCCCTTTTTGAGGATATGAAGGAGCTTTTTAGTGTGATGTGTGGCCTGCTTAAATCGGGCCTCGGCAAAAGGATGATCATTCATCAAATCGTGTCCTAAGCTGCTACTGACTTCTTTCTTGCCTTTGTCTACCAAAAGGATGCTGTCTTGGTAGTTTTCAAAAACAGACGCCAATTTGAGGGCATTGCCAAGGGCATATTCGTCAGTGCTGTTTGGGATATTAGGGTGCGCTCCCCAAGTCATAACCGGTCCTTTAATACTCCTGGCGGCACTTCCCGATCCCAGTCGCGCTAAGAAACTTGCTTTTTGATAAAAATAATCTTCTTCGATATCAGGGTTGAGGTTTGCTTCCATTTGCATAATACACAAAGCCAATGCGGCCATGCCACTTGCTGAAGAGGCGATTCCGCTACTGTGAGGAAAGCTGTTGCGGGTGTCGATTCTAAATTCATAATCCATGATAAAAGGAGCGTACTTCCAAATTCGCTGAAAAAAGGTAGCAATTTTGGTCCTGAAATGTTTGGCCTGTTTGCCTTCGACATAGATTGTAAAATCGATTTCGGTCGTTTCTTTAGTTTGGGGTTTATAGCTTAAGGTGGTGGTCGTGGCGCACTGTGAAAGTGTAAAACTGATAGAGGGGTTTTTGGGGAGTTGAAGTACGTGTTTGCCCCAATATTTTACCAGGGCAATGTTGCTGGGGGCTTGCCAAGTGACACGGCCGTCGGGTAGTATTTTTTTGCTTCCGGAGAAAGTAAAATTGGAATCAGGCATTTTTTGAAATTTTGCGTAAATATAACTTAATTTCTATTGGTTGAGTAGCGAAATGGTGTGACATGCAGCAATGCCCGCAGTTTCTGTCCGCAAACGGTGGGTTCCTAAGCTGACGGGTTCAAAGCCGGCGGTTAGGGCCTGTTGAATTTCCGAGGTGGAGAAATCGCCTTCGGGACCGATGAGAATATGTGTGGATAAACCGGGGTTTGCCAGGTCTTTGAGCGGTCTTTTTTCTTCTTTTTCGCAATGGGCAATAAATTGTTGCCCGTCAAATTTGTTGTTCAGCAGTTGCGAAAATTGTACCGGTTCATTCAGCTGCGGAAGGTGATAGCGTAAAGATTGCTTCATGGCACTTTGAATAATGCGTTGAAAGCGCTTGAGTTTTAGCTGTCGTCTTTCGCTATGGGCGCAAATAATTGGGGTGATTTCTGTAATGCCCATTTCGGTGGCTTTTTCCAAAAACCATTCAAATCTGTCGTTTCTTTTGGTGGGAGCAATGGCGAGATGCAAGCGATAAGCAAGAGGTTCTTCAAAGGAATGGGTTTTAATTTCAGCCACACATTGATTGGGGTTGTCCCGAATAATTTCAGCATCAAATAAAAAACCTTTACCATTGGTAACGTGCAGTTTATCGCCATTTACCTTTCGTAAAACTTTAATAATATGCCGACTCTCTTTTTTATCAAATCGGATTGATTTGTCGTCCGGATGTATAGCGGGGTTATAAAATAGTAGCATATAATTTTATTCAGAATAAATATCGCGCTTTAGCAGAAACGGAAACATCGGTAAAGGCTTTGTTTTGGTATTTTAAATAGCCTACAATACCAATCATACCGGCATTGTCTGTGGTGTATTCAAATTTTGGGATATACGTTTCCCAATGGGGTTGATTTTTTAGGGTTTTGCGGATGCCTGAGTTGGCAGAAACCCCACCGCCGATGGCAATTTTGGTAATTCCTGTTTGGGCTACGGCTTTTTTGAGTTTGTCCATTAAAATATCAATTACGGCTTGTTGAAAGGAAGCGCAAAGATCATTCAGGTTTTCTTTGATAAAATCAGGATTTTCTTTTTCCTTCTTTTGTAGATAATAGAGCACCGAGGTTTTTGAACCACTAAAACTAAAATCTAAGCCTTTAACCTTGGGACGAGCAAAATTAAAAGCCTTTGGATTGCCTTTTTGTGCATATTGATCAATCAACGGACCGGCAGGATAGGGGAGCTGCAACATCTTTCCGCACTTGTCAAAAGCTTCCCCCACGGCATCATCCAAGGTTTTTCCAATTACTTCCATCTCAAAATAATCATTGACCTTTACAATTTGTGTATGTCCGCCGCTAATGGTCAGGCCGAGGAACGGAAAATTAGGTTTTTTGTGGTTCGGTTCATCAATAAAATGTGCTAAGAGATGGGCTTGCATATGATTTACCGAAATCAACGGAATGTTTAGGCCCATGGCCAGCGATTTGGCAAAAGAGGTGCCCACCAAGAGCGATCCCATCAATCCGGGGCCTTGGGTAAAAGCAACGGCAGACAGCATCGATTGATCAATACCGGCCTTGGCCAAGGCTTGATGCACCACCGGCACAATGTTTTGTTGATGAGCGCGAGAGGCCAATTCGGGAACCACCCCGCCATATTGACGGTGCACTTCTTGTGTGGCCACTACATTGCTTAAAATTTGATCATTGCACAATACGGCCGCAGCGGTATCATCACAAGAAGACTCTATGGCGAGTAGGTATACTTTTTGTTGTAAATTTGTCAAAGGAATTTGTTTTTCAAATCATTAAGGCTGCTTAAATTTGCCCGATGAATGCAACTGTACAAAATTAATATATATTCGTTTTAATAACGAATTTTGCGGAATGGAAATCTAAATAAACCCAATTACAGGTATCAAAAAAGCAATAAAAATAACGGGAAGAATCATACTGGGCATCCTTCTGCTTCTGTTGATATTGATTTTGGTTTTTTCTATTCCTTCGGTTCAAACCAAGGCTGCTCATCAATTGACCTCCTATCTCAATGAAAATTTTGATACCGATATTCACATTCAGAAAGTAAAAATCACTTATGATGCCCAAATAGATTTAAAGGGGGTTTATATTGGTGATCACCACAACGATACCTTGATTACGGCTCAATCTTTGCAAACTTCTTTGATTAATATTCCGGGTATTTTAAGCGGGGAAAATATTGATTTTGGCAGTGTGACTGCCAAGCATGTGGTTTTTCATCTGCGACGCTACAAAGCTGATGAGATTGACAGCTTTGGAATCTTTTTGCATAAATTATCCGGAAACAAATCCGATGGCGATGGAGCCCGGGTAAAATTTAGCCACCTGACTATTGTTGACGGTACGTTTAGTTTTGTCGATGAGCACAATAAGTATCCCAGGATAATTAACCTTCATCACTTGAATATTGAGGCTTCTGATTTTGTAATTGATCAGAGCGATATTTTTATTAAAGTAGAAAAGATGTCGGGAGTAGAGCGTAGGGGGTTGAAAATAAAGGACTTGCATTTTTATTTTGCTTTGATTGAAGATCACATGAACTTTGACAATTTCAGTTTAGAAACTGCTAATTCCTCTATCCAAGCCCAGGTTCATTTTTCCTTTGACAGCACCATGACTGATTTTGAAAATCGAGTTCACATTATGGCCGATTTTGAGAAAGCCTCGGTGTCTACGACAGATTTGAATTATTATTTTGACAAATTTGGTACCGGACATCAATTGCGTTTTCACGGAATTTTAAAGGGAACGCTCAATGATTATGAACTGCAAGATTTCTATTTGAACGGCATGAATCATACGGCTATTCATGGCAATATGGCTTTTAAAAATATGCTGGGCGAGAAAGAATTTAGGTTTGACGGCAATTTTAAACGCTTTCAAAGCAATTATGATGACTTGGTAAACTTGATGCCCGAATTATTGCAGCCGGTTTTGCCCGAGGTTTTAAAAGAACTCGGTCATCTCGGTTTAAGCGGAAGAGTGAGCGTCACCAAAAGAATGGTGAATACACATTCCTGGGTTAAAACAGATTTGGGGAGTGCCAAGCTGAATTTTAAATTGTCTAACCTCAAATCGCCCGGCTATGAAAATTATGAAGGAAGAGTAAAGTTTAAAGATTTTCAATTGGGAAAATTGCTGGAAAACCCCAAGTTTGGAAAGGCAAATTTTATCTTCAACATGAATGGGAAAGGCTTTGAAACAGAAGACCTGAACTCTCATTTAGAAGGCACCTTTACTTCCTTGGAATTTAATGGATATACCTATCACGACATCACCATCACCGGTGCCTTGGTCAATCCCATATTTACCGGTGAAATTATCAGTCGTGATCCCAATCTAAAGATGCACTTCAACGGCCGGGCGAGTTTGTCGACAAAAGAAAATAATTATGATTTTAAAGCCCATGTAGATTATGCCGATTTACGGGCGCTCAATTTTGTCAAAAACGATTCGGTGGCCATCTTTAAGGGAGAAGTCTCGCTGGATATGAAAGGCCATGATATCGATGACCTTGAAGGGAAATTGGAACTTGAAAATGCGGTTTATAAAAATGGAAAAGGGAGTTATGAATTTAAGAAACTCAGCTTGGTTTCTACTTTTACAGATGATGTTCGCCGCATTGCCATCAATTCTCCCGATATCATTAACGGAGAGGTGAAAGGCCATTTTGTGTTGAGTGAAATCCCCGATTTGGTTAAAAATGCGGTGGGTAAGCTCTATTCCAATTATCAACCTATTGCGATTGAAAAAAATCAATACCTGACGTTTAAAATCTCCATTCACAACAAAATTATTCAGGCATTATTCCCTAAAATCAGTATAAAACCTGAAACTTTTATCAAAGGTGAAGTCAATTCGACCTATTCGGGCGTAGAACTGGTTTTCCGATCCCCCGAAATTACGTATGAAGATGCGAAAGTGAAGGGTATAAAAATACATCTTGACAGCTCCAATCCGCTGTTTACCACTTTTGTTGACATCGATAGCGTGTCTACTGATTTTTATGACCTGTCAGAGTTTTTCTTGATCAGTAAACGCTTGAGAGATACGTTATTTGTGCGAACACAGCTCATGGGAGGAGCGCACAATGATGATGAATTTAATCTCAATTTTTATCATACCATCAATGAGGACAATCATTCGGTTGTTGGGATTCGCCGTTCCAATCTCAAATTTAAAGGGCTGACCTGGTTGCTCAATAAAAACCGAGAAGATCAGTCGATTACTTTTTCTGAGGGACTGAAAAATATTACCCTGGATACCTTAGTGATGAGTTATCAGGATGAAGATATTACCTTGACCGGAGTCAAACGCGGAAAGAGTCATATGGATTTTCAACTTGGTTTTAACAATGTAGATTTGGAAAAAGTGATGCCTTCCATTGAAGATTTTCATTTAGAAGGCCTGATTGATGGCGAGCTTGAAGTGGTTCAAGAAAAAGGGGTTTATTATCCGAGTTCAGACCTGACTATCAAAAACTTTGCGATCAATGAGGAGGGATATGGCGACCTTAATCTCAATATTCAAGGGAATAATTCTTTGACTTCTTATCAGGTGAATGCGAAGTTGTCTGATGGGCTAACCGATTATTTAACCGCAAAGGGGCATATTAGTGTGGGCGATCATCCGGTGATTGATGTGGCAGTAGATTTGCATCAGTTTGAAATAGGCGTACTCAATTCTTTGGCAGACGGAGTGATCGATCATGTTCATGGAAAAGCTTCCGGTCACGCTCATGTGGGGGGAGATTATAGAAAGCCTACCATTGTAGGAGAGCTGACGCTGGATGATGCCGGATTTGAAATTCCTTATTTGAATGTAGACTTGGCCTTTGAAGATCAAGCCATCGTCCAACTTCAAGGGCAACAGTTTTATTTTGATCACGTCAATTTTGAGGATACTAAATACCACACCAAAGGACGTATAGACGGCGTGATTTCACATAATAATTTCAGAGACTGGCGCATGAATTTAAACCTTACGGCTCCCGAGCGTTTATTGGTGTTGGATACCAAATTTTCTGAGGAATCGCTGTATTACGGAACGGCTTTTATTAGCGGTACCGCCAATATTAGCGGGCCTTTTGATGAGCTGGTTATTAATGTTGATGCCACTTCGGAGAAAGGAACGGTCTTTAAAATTCCTTTAAGCGATGCAGAATCTATCGGAGGAAATGCCTTTGTTTATTTTTTGACCCCCGAGGACAAAAAAGCCCGGCAAAAGGGAGAAGAAATTGCCATTAAAGAATTGAAAGGCTTGGAGCTCAATTTTGATTTGGATGTAACCCATGACGCCATGGTCGAGATTATTGTGGATCGTGAGAGTGGCAGCAAGCTGCGAGGAAGGGGAGCCGGAACCTTATTGATAGAAATCAATACAAACGGAAAATTTAATATGTGGGGTGACTTTGTGGTCTATCAAGGAATATATGATTTCAGGTATGCCGGCTTAATCAATAAAATATTTACGGTAGTTCCGGGCGGAAGTGTTACTTGGGACGGAAGCCCTTTACGAGCCAATCTCAATGTCAGGGCATTGTATAAAACTCATGCCAATCCGGCGTCAATACTGGAATCGACAACAATTAATCGTAGTATTCCGGTAAATGTATATATTGATTTGAATGGGTTGCTCAACGATGTAGATATTCAATTTGAGTTGGAATATCCCAACCTTTCTTCCATGGTGAAATCAGAACTGCATTATCGCATCACCAGTCGCGAAAATACAGAACTGCAAGCCTTGTCTTTGATTACCCAAGGCAGCTTTTACAGTCCCTACACGCCGGGAGGCAATGCGCATCCTGAAAACCTGCTGTTTGAACGTGCTGCCAATCTTTTTGACAACCTGATTTCCGGTGCCGGCAATAAATTTAAAGTAGGGGTAGACTACACCAAAGGTAATCGTCTTTTAGAACAGGATATTGCCGATCGCGTGGGAGTTACTCTTTCGACTCGCATCAGCGATCGTATTTTAATCAATGGTCGAGTAGGGGTGCCCATTGGCGGCTACACCCGATCGGTAGTGGTGGGCGATATTCAAATTGAATTTTTGCTCAATGAAGAAGGAACCCTGAGGGCCAAGATTTTTAACCGCGAGAGCGATATTCAATATATTGGTGAAAAATTGGGCTATACCCAAGGCGTGGGAATTGCTTATTCCGTAGACTTTGACACCTTTAAAGAATTGATTCATAAGATTTTGAATAAGGATATAAAAGAGGTGGCTGATATTCCTAAAAAAATAAAGAAGGATGACAAAGCCACTATTATCCCCGATTATATTCACTTTCCCTGAGGCTCAGAAAAGCTTAATGGTTTTGCTTCGCTTTTTTATTTTATAGCAATCGCGCTGATTTCTACTCCAGCTCCTTTTGGCAATTGAGCAGCTCCTACTGTTTCTCGTGCCGGGGCTGTTTTGGCGTCAAAATAGCGTCCATAAACGGCGTTGACTTTACTAAAATTGCTCAAATTGGTTAAAAAAATAGAGCATTTGACAACATGGTCAAAAGTCATTCCCGCTTCTTTTAAAACGGCTTCTATATTTTTCATAATTTGCACCGTTTCTTTTTCCGGAGAGCCGGTTTGCAGTTCATTGTTTTTGGGGTCAATGGCAATTTGCCCGGAGAGGTATAAGGTGTTTCCGCTCAAAACGGCTTGGTTATACGGACCGATGGGAGCCGGTGCGGCACTGGAAGTGATTATTTTTTTCATCATTGTAAAATTATAGTAATTAAACAGGTCAATTTATAGATAATTTGCAATTAAAGGCAAGATAAGGACAATTTTAGAATCTCCTGTTCGGTGGGCGTCGTTTGTCATATTTGATGGCATTTAAGATGCTGGCTTTGATGCCAATATGAAAGTACCAGGATTCACGAATGCCAAATGGTGTCCAGTTAAAACTGAATTGCCAGCTTTTTAGGTCGCGTTGAAAACGAAACTGAGTGTAGGTGAAGCCTTGGTTTTTAAAATCATACCCGGAAGATACGCCCACTTTCCAGCCCGGAGAGAGTTCTATGTCACCTGAAAACATCAGAGAATGAGAGGAAATTTCATTTTGACGCCTTAAGTTGTTATACGTCATGGTGTAAGCAATCCGCAGATTCCAAGGCATTTTATTGCGATAGAGCTGATCCTTTTCGTCTTTTTTCTCTTTTTCTTCTTCAAAGGAACCGTCTTTATCAATGGTTTTCCCAAAAAGATCATCAGGGCGACCTCCGTTTTCAAAAGTCTGGCTGCCAAAATTTTCATTCTCCTCTTCTTTTTTCTTTTTGCCACTCGAACTGGAAAAGGAATACCCAAAACTGAGGTTGGCACGGGTAAGCCTGAGCAAGCTTCCGCCATTGTTAATGTTCAATCGGTTAATTCGTTGATTGTTGTTGTTTAAAGCATACGGATCCAGTGCGCCGTTAAAATTTATGTTGAGTTTGTTTTTGATAATGGGCAAAGTTCCGCTAAAGGTAATGGGGCGCAAGTTGAGGGAATCTGCGGTTAGGTCGTAAGAAGTGCTCAGCCTAAAGTTGCTCAACAGTTTTCGTTTTTCTACCTTGGTTTCTGCCGTGTCGGAAGTCTTGCGGATTTTGGCTTCAAAATCATTGGCCAAACTGAAGGAAATATTGCTGGTATAGCGTTTTCCCGGCGCGCCAAATAGCGTGTTTTCAAATCGTGAGTATTCAACAATTTCCGGATCGGCACTCAGGCTTCCCGGAACCAGATAAGTGTCATAAAACTGTCCAAACGAAGGTTGATAGGAATAGGTTAAAGAAGGTTTTATCACATGCCTGATGGCTTGTATTTTATGGTCTTTTCCAAACTTAAAAATTCCGTAAAGCGTGGTTTGGAGACCGGCGTGAAGGTCGTAGGTGCGATAGCTGTCAAAACCCTGAACCGTATCAATCACCACTTTTTCTCGGGTGGGATCATAGGACTTTTTATAGGTTTTGAACAGCCAGTTTTCCTCGTAACTTCCCCCTAAGTTGACACTCAGGTAGTTAAAAATATCAAAATTGGTATTGATTGGGATGCTGTGCTTGATTCCCGATTTCATGTTTTTAAACATTTTGGGAGTGAAAAAGAGCGAATCCGTAGTTTTAAAACGGTTTTCTCCCCGCAAAGTGTATCGGAAATTAATGTTTTCAATGATTCCTTTTTTGACGCCGTTTTTGGGGGCAAAGGGATAAATCTTAGACAAACTGGCATCTAAAGTAGGCAAAGTCATATTAATTTCTCCGGTGTTGATGTTTTGGTTGTGCTGTGCCGTAACACTAAACCTGAAGGCCGGCTCTCCCGGAAAAGATTTAGAATAAGAGACCGAAGAACTCATGTTGTTATTTAAAAAACTGGTGGAGTTGTTTTCGTTGAAACTGCGGCGATAATACTTGCTGCTTCCCAAGTTGACACTGGCCGAAAATTGAGAATTCGGATTGGCTTTTTGGGCTTGCTGATGCGACCATCGGATGTTGTAAATCGAACCTTCGCTAAAATCGGGAAACCCGCGTTCCCCCTGTAAAATTTTCTCATATTTAAAACTAAAATTTCCACTGAAGTGATAGCGCCAAGCATAATTGGTTTCTAAGTGCAATCCATAGCTTCCATTGCTGTAATAATCACCTAAAACGGCCAAATCCAGATAGTCGTTAATGGCAAAGTAGTATCCTCCGTTTTGAAAAGAGTAACCGCGGTTGCGATCGTTTCCAATTGACGGGATAATGAAACCGGAGGTGCGCGTGCTTGTCATGGGAAAATAGGCAAAAGGTAGCATGAGCGGTGTAGGCACATCGGCAATATACATATTGACAAAACCGGACACTACTTTCTCGTCCGGAATAAATTTAACTTTTTGTGCATAAAAATAATATTCCGGGTTTTCGATGTCTTTTGAGGTCGTAAATTTGACGTGCTGCATATAGTAGACCGAGTCGTTAACCCGCTTGGTAACCTCGGCTTTTACCCTGAATTCTCCTTGTTGGGTGCGCGGATTGTACACCAGCGCCTTTTTGGTTTTGAAATTAAACCGGATGCTGTCCGGCGTCACTTTTTGATTGCCCTGAATAAATACCGGTCGTTGGGTATAAGCCCCGGTGGAGTCGGTGATTCCATAAGCATAGATTTCATGTGTTTTATTATCAACTACAATATAACCGGCTTCCAAGCTCATATCGCCATAAACGGCTTTGGCATGATTGTAAAGATAAATTTTTTGGGTTTGTACATTATACTTTTTCCAGGATTCGGCCGTTAGTTTAACGTTGTATTCAAGGATGCTTTCTCTTTCTTGTGCCAGGCTGTCTGTCGGGATACTGTCTTGTACAATGCTGTCTTGCGGATGCAGTAAACCCAAAGCTGAAGAATCAACGGCTTTTTTTGCCGTCTGATTTGGAATAACAGGCTTTTGCAGCGTATCCAGGTCTTGTGCAGCAGCCGTTAATGAACAAAGAAAGGCAACTATACAGATAAAAAGTATATATGTTTTGTTTGTCCGCAAGGCTTAGAATACTATTTTTGTAAAGTGGCTCACTTTTTGAGTGCTCAAAAGTACGTATTATTTTGAAAGCTACTCTTTGATTTGATTAAAATTGACGCAATCATGATGATTTACTCCTTCAATTGCAGTTTCATGAAAACGCTTGCTTTTGTCAAGTATTTCTTGTTAGCCTGCTTTTTTTTATTTTCATATGCAATCTATGGACAATCAAATTCAGGGGCAAGTCCCAATGAATTTATAGTAGTTTTAGATGCCGGTCACGGAGGGAAAGATCCGGGAGCCATGGATAAAGGTCATGTAGAAAAAGAAATAGCCCTTGACGTGGTGCTCAAAGTGGGAGACATTCTCGAAAAACACGATCATGTAAAGGTGATTTATACCCGCACCACAGACGTTTTTGTAACCTTAATGGGGCGTGCGCAGGTGGCCAATAAAAATCATGCCGATCTCTTTGTGTCGGTACACTGCAATACATTTAGCGAAAACGGCCCTCATGGCACCGAGACCTATGTTCTTGGGACTTACAGAAATAAAGACAACTTGGAAATTGCCATGCGTGAGAACCGCGTGATTTACTTAGAGGAAGATTATAAAGCAACTTACAATGGTTTTGATCCCGATTCTCCGGCTTCCTATATGGGGATGGTCTTGATGCAAGAAGCCTATTTGGATCAGAGTATTTTATTGGCTGCAAAAATCCAACAAGAATACACGGCTTTACACCGATACAATCGCGGGGTGAAAAAAGCGGGATTCTTGGTAATCCGAGAAACTTATATGCCCAGTGTATTGACAGAAATCGGTTTTTTAAGCAATAAAGCAGAAGGGCGCTTTCTCGATACCGAAGGGGGTCGGGGAAAAATAGCTTCGGCTATTGCCCATGGGATTTTATCGTATATTGAAGCGCTCAATATAAATGCGGTTGATGTTCAATCAGATGATAAGATAGCAGCTTCAAGCTCAGAAAATAAAGAAGCCGGCATTGTCTTTAAGGTTCAGCTGGCCGCCGGTTCCAAACCCATTGAAACCAAGCCTTACAATTTTAACGGCTTAAAAGGGGTCGAACGGGTAAAGCAGGATAAATACTACAAATATTATTTTGGAAATACTTCGGAATATATAGAGATCCAAAGCTTAAAACGCAAAGCCATAGAAAAAGGCTATCTAACGGCATTTATTGTTGCCTTTAAAAAGGGCAAAGAAATAGAAATTGATAAAGCCCTGAAACATATAGCTGAATAAGCGATTTGTCATTTTCTTGTTTTTCGCCCCACTTAATTAGTGCCCTCCAATAGCCCTCGAAATAGTTTCACGGTAGGGGGGAGAGTTTCAAGTCACAACCTTGCTTCTGATAATTGTTGAGGCCTTATGGCTCATGCCAAAATCGTGGCACCGGATTGATGTTTTATACAGAAGTGAGCTTAAAAATAGACCAATATTCAGGTAAAAATTACAAATCTCTGCATTTCGGCTCCGCTCAATACATCGCATTTCGGCTTCGTAGTTATCGAGCGAAGTCGAGATGCTCAATGACCTACCGTGGAGGTGGCTGAGCGGAGCCGAAGCCACTGGCAATCAAAGCAAGAAACCCGGTCATTTCGGTTTCGCTCAACACATGTTAAATGCTCGTCATAACTATGGCTATGTCTGTGCTTTTACCTTAACCTTTGAAATTTATCCTAAAAATCTTTGAATCTAATTTATAAATCAAATAGGTATAAAGCAGCAAGCAGGGGAGGGCTATAGGAAAAAGTTAAACATTTCCAGAGTTTATTTTATTATAATCCTTAGATTTGCCATTGAACAAAATTACTATATTTTTGAGTATTTCAAGGGAAGTAAAAACCGGGATAATGGCCATTGTAGCAGTTGCTGTTGTTATTTTTGGTTATAGTTTTATGAAAGGGCATAACATCTTTGATTCGAGTCGTGAGTTTTATGCCGTTTACGATAATGTCGATGGCTTATCACCTTCTGCCAGTATCACCATCAGCGGAAAAAATGTGGGAGCTGTTTCTGGAATTAATTTTTTAAATAAAAGTGGAAAGATTGTGGTCACCATGCGGGTGAACAGCGATTTCCAATTCTCAAAAAACAGTGTTGCTCAAATATACAGTGGCGGCTTTATTGGCGGAAAATCCATTAAAATTATTCCTAATCATAAAGGAGGACCGGCGGTTTCGGGAGACACCTTAAAAAGCGATAAAGAGAGTGGGGTTATTGCACATGTAACACAAAATTTAAAACCGATTGAGGAGAAATTTCAGGAGGTCTTAAAAGGCTTGGATACCCTGCTCAAGAATGTTAACCAAGTGTTTGACAAAGAAACCCGGCAGGACTTGAAGGGGTCTTTGAGCAATCTTAACAGTACCATGAACCACCTGAATAATTCGGCTGCTGAAATTGACCAACTGCTGAATAGAAATGGAACCACCTTAGACACCACCATTCACAACTTAAGTAATATGGCTTATAATCTTAATACGCTGTCTGACTCCTTGTCACAAATTAAAGTGAAAGCCTTGATGGCCAAGGTCAATGGGGTTTTAAGCGATTTTGAAGCCATTTCTACTCAGCTCAAAGAAGGGGAAGGAACCTTGGGTAAATTGTTAAACGATGAAGAATTATATAACAATTTAGACCAGGCGAGTCAACAATTGGAAGAGCTCCTACAAGATATTAAATTGCATCCTAAACGTTATATTAACGTGAAATTTTCTATTTTTGGTGGAAAGGATAAGGAAATACCTTACCGGAAACCCGAAAATGCTTCAAATTAAGATTCATTTATGCAGCTCGTAGCACAAATCATCTTCATTCTTATTTTAGCTTTCAGCATAGGCTTTTTTGTCCGTAATATTCGTCGTATGCGTCGCAATATTAACTTGGGAAAGCCTGTTGATCGCAGTGATAATCCCAAAAAGCGCTGGCTCAATATGATTAGAGTAGCTTTGGGGCAGTCCAAGATGGTAGTGCGACCCATTCCGGGGATTATGCATATCTTTGTTTATGTAGGTTTTATCCTCATTAATATTGAAATTGTT
This sequence comes from uncultured Flavobacteriaceae bacterium, assembly GCA_964586655.1. Classification (GTDB taxonomy): domain Bacteria; phylum Bacteroidota; class Bacteroidia; order Flavobacteriales; family Flavobacteriaceae; genus JAJYSO01. The sequence goes on along the minus strand of CAZPGY010000006.1, from coordinate 30,796 downwards.
GAAATTATCCTTGACGGAATATTGGGGACTCACCGTATTTTTGCTTCTTCACTTGGCGGGTTTTACAGCTTTTTAATTGGATTTTTTGAAATCTTGGCATTTTTAGTTCTGTTGGGCGTGGTTGTTTTTTGGATACGCCGTAACCTGATTAAACTAAAACGCTTTTGGAATAGAGAGATGGAGGGCTGGCCCAAGAATGACGGGAATTATATTCTTTATTTTGAAATGGTGTTGATGACACTTTTTTTGGTTATGAATGCCACCGATCATCAACTCCAAATTCTTCAATATGGGCATTATTATTTTGAGGAATTGGGAGTCGTAGGCGCCTTTCCGATCAGTGATTTATTCAGGCCTTTGTTGGAAGGTTTAAGTGCCTCAACTTTGGTTATTATCGAACGCGCTGCCTGGTGGTTGCATATTTGCGGAATCCTTTTCTTCCTCAATTACCTTTATTACTCCAAACACCTTCATATTCTTTTGGCTTTCCCTAATACCTATTATGCCAAATTAACTCCTCAAGGCCAGTTTGACAACCTGTCATCAGTGACCAAAGAAGTAGAAATGATGATGGATCCCAATGCAGATCCTTTTGCAGCCCCGGAAGAAGGAGAAGAGGAGGAAGAACCCGATAAATTTGGTGCCAGTGATGTGACCGATTTGGACAGGGTGCAGCTACTGAATGCATACACCTGTACCGAGTGTGGACGTTGTACTTCCGTTTGCCCTGCCAATCGCTCCGGAAAATTACTTTCCCCGAGAAAAGTGATGATGGATACCCGCGATCGGGTAGAAGAAATTGGAAGAATTATTGATAAAGAGGGGGAGTTTAAAGATAATGGCAATCAATTACTCGACAATTACATCACCCGAGAAGAATTGTGGGCTTGTACGACTTGTAATGCCTGTGTTGAAGCCTGTCCGGTGGGGATTGATCCACTTTCCATTATCATGGATATGCGGCGTTATCTGGTGATGGAAGAAAGCGGTGCTCCCAATGAACTCAATGTGACCATGGGAAATATTGAAAACAACGGCGCTCCATGGCCTTATAACCAACAAGACCGCTTGAATTGGGCTGATGAATGAAAATAATTTGGTACTCTGATGCTGATGATTAACGCGTTGTAATTTTTTTACTATTCCTTATCGTTTTTTAGCCCCGGCTGTTGCGGCTTCCCAAGAAAGATTCATTTTATATTAGTGAGCTGCGAGTACTCTTGGAATTTGGCATTAGATTCTTCAAATTATCCGCTCTTGATTTATCGCCATCAATGATTTTAATGTATTTTCGCTAAAAATTTACTTTCTATGCACTCCATTGCCTTTTATCGGGAGCAATTTATCGCCTATCTTCAAGATAAAATAAAGACACAAGAGCCCAAAAGCTTATATGATCCTATGGTTTATATTCTCAATCTCGGCGGGAAACGCTTGCGGCCGGTGTCGGTTTTGATGACGGCCGAACTCTTTGATTGTCCCTATGAAAAAGCCTTGGATGCTGCGCTGGCCATTGAAATCTTTCATAATTTTTCTTTGGTTCACGACGATATTATGGATCAGGCACCGGTGCGTCGTGGAAAACTCAGCGTACATAAAAAATGGAATGTCAATACCGCTATACTTTCGGGAGATGCCATGCTCATCTATGCTTATCAATTGTTTGAAAACTATGAAGGAGAAAGTTTTAGGGAGTTGGCCAAACTGTTTACTCGAACAGCTATTCAGGTTTGTGAGGGGCAGCAATATGACGTAGATTATGAAGAGCGCGAAGAGGTCAGCTTGACCGAATATCTAAAAATGATTGAATACAAAACTGCCGTGTTGGTAGGTGCTGCCATGGAGATGGGGGCCATTGTCGCCGGGGCTGAAGGTGAATGTAAAAAACAGATTTATGAGTATGGCCGTTTGCTGGGACTGGCTTTTCAGCTCAAAGACGATTATTTGGATATCTTTGGCGATTACAAACGCTTTGGAAAACAGATTGGAGGTGACATTATCGGTAATAAAAAAACCTTCCTATATCTCAAAGCCATGGAACTGGCCACCGATCACGATCAACAAGAGTTGAAGCATCTCTATTCAGTCAATCCCGTTGATGCCGATCAAAAAATAGAAACCGTAACCGCTATTTTTGAAGATATGGCCGTGGGCGAACATACCCGTAAAGCAATTGAAGCTTATATTGAAAAAGCTTTCGAACTGTTGAACAATATCCCTATTGATGAAAGTAAGAAAAGCGTCTTCCGAAATTTTGGTGAGAAATTGATGAATCGAACGGCTTGATAAAAAAACAACTTGTCACCCGCTTATATTTGCCAGATTTCTTAGGACTGTACGAGTACTAAAATATGGCGTTTAATGAGAACAAAATAAAAAAAGCGAGCGCAAATTAATCGAAATAATTATTTTTGTCTCCGAGGGTTTTAATCCTCGTAACTCGTTTTTAAAACACTGCCTTATGCCTCATATTCTTGCTATTGTTGGTCGCCCCAATGTTGGGAAGTCTACTTTTTTCAACCGCCTGGTCGAAAAACGGGAGGCTATTGTGGATGCAGAAAGCGGTGTGACCCGAGATCGACATTATGGAAAATCGGATTGGAACGGTAAGGAGTTTTCCGTTATTGATACCGGCGGATATGTAGAAGGCAGCGACGATGTCTTCCAACCCGAAATTGATAAACAGGTGAAACTGGCCATTGAGGAAGCAGATGTTATTGTTTTTATGGTGGATGCCAAATCCGGAATTACTCCCATGGATGAGGATGTAGCTAAACTTTTGCGCCGCAACGACAAACCGGTTTTTTTAGCAGTCAATAAGGTAGACAATAACAACTTGCGCAAAGAAGCCGTCGAGTTTTATGCTTTGGGCATGGGGGAATATTATTGTATGGCCAGTACCAGCGGAAGCGGTACCGGAGACTTGCTGGATGCAGTGGTTCAGGCATTTCCCGATCGCGACTATGAGCCCGAAAAAGAATTGCCTCGATTTGCTGTTATAGGGCGCCCCAATGCCGGAAAATCATCCTTCATCAATACGCTAATTGGAGAAGAGCGCTATATTGTTACTGATGTGGCCGGAACCACACGCGATTCAAGCGATACGGTTTATAAGCGATTTGGTTTTGAGTTTAATCTAATCGATACTGCCGGAATTCGCCGTAAATCCAAAGTCAAGGAAGATGTAGAGTTTTACTCGGTTATGCGCAGTGTTCGCGCCATTGAAAATGCAGATGTTTGTTTGCTGATCCTTGATGCCACTCGCGGTTTTGACAAGCAGGTGCAAAACATCTTTTGGCTGACTCACCGCAATCGTAAAGGGGTGGTGATATTGGTCAATAAATGGGATTTGGTAGAAAAAGATACCCATTCCATTAAAAAATTTAAGCAGGAAATCCGAGCACAGATAGCCCCCTATATTGATGTCCCCATTATTTTTATCTCTGTCAAAGAAAAACAACGCATCTATAAGGCCATGGAAGTGGCCGTGGGAGTCTATAAAAATCGCTCTCAAAAAATCAAAACCAAAAAACTCAATGATGTGCTTTTGCCCATTATTAAAAACAATCCGGTTCCGGCTTATAAAGGAAAATATGTCAAGATAAAATTCATTAGACAACTGCCCACTCCGCAGCCTCAATTTGCTTTTTATTGCAACCTGCCTCAATACGTCAAAGAACCTTATAAGCGTTTCTTAGAGAATCAATTGCGCAAGAATTTTGATTTATCCGGAGTGCCTGTTTCACTTTACATGCGAAAAAAATAAAAGATGACTTTTTGCCTTCCGGTGTTTACGCTGCTATTGCCAACGGGTTTAACAGTTTTATAACGGATTTGTTTAGGGCATTTGCAGATATTGCAGGCTTTCTTAGCAAACGAAGTATCTAAATTGGCCCCATATGCGAAAATCACTCCCTCTGCGTACGCTTTTTATAAGCTTTTTCTTGTTGTCGTTTCCTTTTATGAGCTTTGCCCAGCACTATGATTATAAGATTACGGGAGTTTTGACCGATAGTCTTTCGGTTCCTTTATCTTCCGCTACGGTATATATGGAATCTGCCAAGGACAGTACAGTTGTAAATTATACCATTTCTGAGGACGATGGTAAATTTGTTTTGCAAGGTAAAAGTTATGCGCCAAAAGTGAATTTTTATGTGGCCTATACCGGTTTTCAAACCTACTTCAAATCCTTATCGTTTAAAGAGAATACACGCGTTGATTTGGGGCATATTGTAATGCGCGAAAAAACCAATGTATTAGGACAGGTGGTGATTCAAGGAACTGCTCCGCCGATTTTGATTAAGGAAGATACCTTGCAATTCAATGTCAGTTCATTTAAAACCAAGGAAGGCGCCGTGCTTGAAGATTTGCTGAAAAAATTGCCCGGGGTTACGGTAGACAACCAGGGAAATATTCAGATTAACGGAAAAGATGTTACGGATATAAAAATTAATGGAGAATCCTTTTTTGGCGACGATCCTAAGATTGCCACCAAAAACCTCCCTAAGGATTTGATTGAAAAGGTGCAGGTGGTTGATTCCAAAAGTGAATCTCAAGAATTTACCGGGGAGGAAAGTGAATCGTCTGATAAAGCCATAAATCTGGTCATTAAAGAGGAAAACAATAAAGGTGTTTTTGCTCGCTTGACTGCCGGAGGAGGAACTGACGAGCGTTACTCCCTTAGCGGAATTGCCAATTACTTTAATCAGGATTTGCGGTTGAGTGTTTTGGGGAGCGCCAACAATATCAACTCTATCGGATTCTCTTTTGATGAAATTTATGACGCCATGGGGCGCAGTGCCTTTTCGGTAGTCACTTTTGGTCCCGGCGGGATGTCTTTTGACGGTGGCGGCGGAATTACCAAGTCACAGGCCGGAGGCTTGGACTTTGTTAACAGTTGGGGAGAAACCGTGGAATTGTCGACAGATTATTTCTATAATCGCGCCAGTACAAGATCGGAAACAAAAGTTCAACGCGAGAATATTTTGCCTGACCGGCGCTATTTTAACTTCTCCAATTCCAAGTCTAAAAACATCAACAATAACCACCGATTTAATATGGGTTTTGAGTTTGAACCCGACAGCATGACGCGGATTGTCGTTCGCCCTCATCTTACGGTAAACAATGGATTTACGCACAGCAATTCTCACACGCGGTCTGAACGCCCTGATGGTACCAAAATCAATCAATCAGTTCGAGAAAGGGAGGGAAAAGTACACGGCATAGACTTTTCAAACCGATTGTCTTATACCCGAAAGTTTGGCGGTAAAGGCGGTTTTATCAGGCTTTCTTTTGAAAATACCAACAATGATCAAAAGGAAAAGAATTTTAACTATACCCAACGAAATATTTATGACGATAGCGGTAATTTACAAGACCAATCGGTGCAGGATCAATTTATCGAAGAGCATCAGCGTGAAGATGAATATGAAATTGAAGCCGATTTGAGATTGCCCTTAAGCGAAAAGTGGAAACTCGATTTTGAATATGAATATACCCATGCCCAAAACAGTAATGAACGACTCATTTATGAGAAAAACCAAAATGGAAACTACAATGCGCTAAACAATAGTTTGAGCAGTGATTTTAGTTCGCGTAGTTACATTCACGAGCCCAGTATGGGATTGGTTTACGACGGTGAAAAACTGTATGCAAGTTTAACGGGCGGGGTGGAAAATATCCGATTAAAAAATCGAGAGTATTTTACGAATACTTATTTTGAAAACACCTATAACAATCCGTTTGGACGTTTCTATGGGCGTTATAAAATCAATGAAATGCAATCTCTATCTATGTATTTCAGAAGTTACAGCTCGGTTCCTGCGATGATGCAATTGCAACCCGTTGTCAATAAATTGGATCCCTTGCACCTCATTTCGGGAAATCCCAATTTATCGCCCACCATGACCAACCGGTTGTCTTTGAGTTATTACAACTTCAATTTTAAAACCCATTTTGGCTCCAATCTCTATGTGGGAGGACGCTATATGAACGATGAAGTGGTGGCGCGAACCACCACAGATGCCAATTTGGTGCGCACGACCACTTATACTAATGTAGATGGCACCTATGGATTGTATGCCGGTGGAGGGATTCACAAAAAATACAAACTTAAAAATGAAAGCACCTTAAAACCAAAACTACGCATTAGAGCGCGCTACAATAAATACATCGGTTTTTCTAACGGCGTCAAATACAATTCCAAAACCTTTTCCGTTGGTCCGCGCGTGGGGATTGAATATGACATTCCCGACTTGTTAACTATCGAGCCTTCTTATAATATTGATTTCAATACCACCCGATACAGCCTTAATAGCCAACGGAATCAAGAATATACCAATCATGATCTCCGTTTACAAACAACACTTTATTGGCCTAAAAACTTCTTTTTTGCCAATGATATCACTTACACGCATTTGGGAATGATTGCCCCGGGGTTTGAAAATGATTATGTCTTGTGGAACATGAGTTTGGGCTATAAAATTTGGGATGGCGACGGGATCTTTAAAGTCAAAGTGTTTGATGTGCTCGATCAAAATGTTTCCACCCGGCGATATACCGGACAAAACTATATTCAAGATACCCAAAAGCTGGTTCTCGAACGTTATGTAATGTTTAGCTTTACCCTCAAACTGAGCAAATTTGGCGGAAAAGGGAAAAGAAACAACCACATGCGAATAATGAGGTATTGAGCCCATTAAAAAACAGGTGGGAAAAATAAATGAGGACCGAAAATTGGGCCTCAGGCTGTTTTTTATATCACTTTCGTTTTATTCCGCACTGTGCTGACAACTAATGTTTTTGAAGGTGCTTAAGCTTGTTTGCTTACGATTCAAATACGGTGCAGAATAAAGTTGTGGCGGAATTTAATTTGCGATTGAAATAGGGGAGAGCGAGTGTTTTTCTGATGCAGTATTGCTGAAAAACACGGCTAAAAAACTTAATGATATGCGATTTAAAATTCAACTTCCTTTATTAAAAATATAATATCCTTATATTTGCCAACCAGATAAACGGGATTATGCAATACAAACGTATATTATTAAAACTTTCGGGAGAAGCTTTGATGGGAAACCGTCAATATGGGATTGATCCCGAGCGTCTTGAAGAGTATGCTAACGAAATTAAGTCAGTGACCGATAAAGGCGTTGAAGTGGCCATTGTCATTGGTGGCGGCAACATTTTTAGAGGCGTTGCCGGAGCCAGCAAAGGCATGGATCGCGTACAAGCCGATCACATGGGGATGTTGGCAACAGTCATCAACGGATTGGCTCTGCAAAGTGCCTGTGAAGATGCCGGAATTCCCACCCGTTTACAATCTGCCGTGAAAATTAATGAACTTGCAGAGCCCTTTATTTTGCGTAAAGCCATGCGTCATTTGGTAAAAGGTCGAGTGGTTATTTTTGGAGGCGGAACCGGGAATCCATATTTTACCACAGATTCTGCAGCGGTTCTACGCGCTATTGAAATCAAGGCCGATGTAATTTTAAAAGGAACTCGGGTAGATGGAATTTATACTGCCGATCCCGAAAAAGATAAAAAGGCCACTAAATTTGATTTCATCAGTTTTGATGATGTCTTGCATCGAGGACTGAAAGTGATGGATACTACTGCTTTTACCTTGAGTCAAGAAAACGAGTTGCCCATTATTGTTTTTGATATGAACAAACCCGGAAATTTACTCAAAGTGGTTTCCGGAGAAAAAGTAGGAACCACTGTTAAGAGTTAGGGATAATTTAGATGAGTTCGGTATATTTGAAAAAAAATATTTTTAAACCATGGATGAGGAGATTAAATTAATATTGGACAGCACCAAAGAAGCAATGGGGGATGCCTTGACTTTTTTGGAAAAGCAATTGAATAATATTCGCGCCGGCAAAGCCAATCCGCGAATGCTTAGTACGGTAAAAGTAGATTATTACGGCTCACAAACCCCTTTAAACCAAGTGGCCAATGTGAGTACCCCCGATTCTCAAACTCTGTCAATTCGCCCCTTTGAGAAATCCCTGATTCCGGAGATCGAAAAAGGAGTGATGACGGCCAATCTTGGGTTTAATCCCATGAATAACGGGGAAAGTGTTATCATTAATGTGCCACCTTTGACCGAAGAACGCCGTATAGAGCTTTCTAAACAGGCCAAAGCTGAGGCCGAAGAAGCTAAAATTGGCGTGAGAAATGAACGCAAAGACGCCAACAACAGCTTGAAGAAACTTGAAATATCTGAAGACCTGCAACACAACACTGAAAATGATATCCAGGATATGACCGATACATACATCAAGAAAATTGATGAAATGCTCGCCGCTAAAGAAACGGAAATCATGAAGGTGTAAATCGAGAAAATTACAATTTATAGAGCGGCTTTTGGGCCGCTTTTTTTAATGAATATCCATAAGGGTCACTTCTAATACGGAAGTGATTATTGAAATAGACTACATATTTTGTCGTTAAAATTTCAAAGGTCAAGGCAAAAAGCACAGGCATAGCCATAGCTATGGCGTCCCGCACGTGCGGGATTAACGCAGAGATTTGTAATTTTAACAGGAAGATTAGTCTATTTTTAATGTCATTTCCGTATAAATTATTCTGCCGAAAACCTGAATTGGCCAATGGTGATACTACAAATTACAGTATATTTGTCTCCTTTGAAAAACCATGAAATAAGATTATGAAAATTTCATATTCCTGGCTTAAAGATTTTATTGATATTGATTGGCCCAAACAAAAAACAGCAGACCTACTGACTGATTTGGGACTTGAAATTGAAGGCATAGAAGCTTTTGAGTCTGTAAAAGGCGGACTCGAAGGCATTGTTGTGGGAGAAGTGTTGACTTGCGAAAAACATCCCAATGCCGACCGCTTAAAGGTAACCACTGTTGAAGTGGGGGCAGAGAAGCCTCTTCAAATCGTTTGTGGTGCCCCCAATGTGGCTCAAGGACAGAAAGTGCCTGTGGCTTTGGTTGGCACGGAGTTGTATGGTGACGGAAAAGCTTTTAAAATCAAAAAGAGTAAACTTCGAGGCGAGGAAAGTCACGGAATGATTTGCGCCCAAGATGAACTGGGGCTGGGAGATGACCACGATGGAATCATGGTTTTGGCAGAGGACCTGAAACCGGGAACTCCTTTAAAGGAAGTGTTTGAGGTATTAAAAGACGATGTTTTTGAAATTGGCCTCACCCCAAATCGCTCCGATGCGATGAGTCATTATGGAGTAGCTCGCGACCTGCGTGCCGGACTTATCCGACAGGAAATCAATACCCCTTTGAACACCCCGATTACCAGCAAATTTCGAGTGGATAACCACACGCGTAATATCCCGGTAGAGGTGGAAGATTCAGACAAAGTGCTGCGCTATTGCGGATTGACCATGTCAGAAGTGGAGGTGAAAGAATCACCACAGTGGTTGAAAAACAGACTGATGGCCATTGGTCTTGATCCCATTAATAATGTGGTGGATGCCGCAAATTATGTAATGCACGATTTGGGGCAGCCCTTTCATGTTTTTGATGCCGATAAGATAAAAGGTCAGAAAATTATCGTGAAAACCCTGCCTGAAGGAACTAAATTTACGACCCTGGATGATGAAGAACGCAGCCTTAGTGCCAGCGATTTGATGATTTGTGATGAAAAGAAACCCCTTTGTATCGCCGGGGTATTTGGCGGAAAAAATTCGGGTGTGGATGAGTATACTGATAATATTTTCTTGGAGAGCGCCTATTTTGATCCGGTGAGTATTCGAAAAACTGCCAAGCGGCACGGTTTGAGTACCGATGCTTCTTTTAGGTTTGAACGCGGTATAGACCCTGAAATGACAGAAATTGCGCTCAAGCGATTGGTGTTACTCATTCAAGATATTGCAGGCGGAGTCATAACCAGTGACCTCAATGATTTTTACCCCAAAAAACTCGAAGGCTATCAGGTTTTTCTGCGCTACGAAAAAATCAATCGATTGATTGGTCAAGAAATTGATCAAAATGTATTGAAGTCTATTTTGGCTTCTCTTGACATTCGAGTCAACAATGTTACGGAAAGCGGAATGGGCTTGACCATCCCGCTGTTTAGAACCGATGTTCAGCGCGAGGTAGATGTCATTGAAGAAATCTTGCGGGTTTATGGGTATAACCAAATTGATTTTAGCGAAAAACTGAACGCCACAGTGGTGACCAATAATCGATATGACGATCACAATATCCAAACAATAGTGGCCAAACAGTTGATAGCACAAGGCTTTTATGAGATAATGAATAATTCGCTGACCCATAAAGATCACCTGCGTTCTCAAGATTTATCCGCGTCAGAGCATGTGGTCCTACTCAATCCTTTGAGCAGCGATCTCTCTGTGATGCGACAGTCTTTATTGTCCGGCGGACTGCAAAGTATGGTTCACAACCTCAATCGAAAGCACGAAGACTTGAAGTTTTTCGAGTTTGGAAAAACGTATCATCAAAAACCTACGGGACGAAAAGAGCGTAAACATCTCAGTATTTTTGTATCTGGTCGCCAGCAAAGAGAAAACTGGAATTCAATCGATAAAAACAATGGTTTTTTCTTTCTTAAAGGAACCTTAGATGCGATTTTTGAGCGCCTGGGACTCGATTTTTCTTATGAAAGCGTTGAGACCGACCTGTTTTCAGAGGCCTTGGCTATAGAAGGATTAGGAGTTTTTGGTGTTTTGAAAAAGAAGGTTTGTCAAAAATTTGACATCGACCAAGAAGTTCTCTATGCCGATATTGATTGGGATGCGGTATTAGAAAAAGTGGCCCGGCAACAACGACCTGTGGTTAAACCCATTCCCAAATATCCTTCGGTTAGACGAGATTTTGCTTTGTTGCTCGATGAGGAGATTAAATTTTCTGCAGTAGCGGAAATGGCTCATCAAACCGAAAGTAAACTTTTAAAAAAAGTGGGACTTTTTGATGTGTATCAAGGAGACAGCCTGCCCGAGGGGAAAAAGAGCTATGCGGTGAGCTTTACCTTCTTTGACGAACACAAAACCTTAACCGATAAAAAGGTAGACAAAATCATGAAGAAGCTCCGCAAAAATTATGAAACCAAATTTAATGCGGAATTGCGATAAGCCGAAAAAAATGAAGCTCAAGGGGAATTAAAGTAAACTTGATTCCATTTATCAGCGCGTTTGCCGGCGTAATAAGTTCCCTATTGTTGATGATGAAAGTGTCAATCGTGTAATACAAATGTTTTGAATAAGAGATACGGCGTTTTCGTTCGGTAAGACGAGTTTTTTGGAAAGGTGCATTGGGGGTAGTGATATGAAATTTTGGTGTAGGTTTATGAGGCCTTTTGTCCGCGATAAAATTGTTTAGGGGTTTGGTCATAGAATTTTTTGAAAGTCTGAATAAAATGCGGGACACTTTTATAGCCCAATAATTCTGCAGTATTTTTCACTTGATGGGTTCTGAGCAGACTGGCTGCTTTTTTCATTCGCAATCGGATAATGTAGCCTCGAACGGTATCTCCATAAATTTCTTTAAATCCTTTTTTGAGTTCAAACTCATTTAGCAGCACAATCCGAGAAAGCTTTTTTATACTGGGTGGATTTTGATAATTGACCGTTAAATAGGCCTTGGCTTTTTTAATTTTAACGATGCTGCTTTCAGAATACTGATAGTGAAAAGGATTGCGTCCATAAAGGCCTTGGTAGTGCAATTGCAAAAATAATTCCTTTAACTTTAACCGCATAAACCGAATTTGCCCTTCAGGCTCCCATTGATTCTCGATGATTTCATTGATAATGCGATGGAACTGAAATCCGAGTGGGACTTTAAAGCTTCCAAATGGGATGGGGTTTCCCTTATTGATCTTTTGATAAAGTTTATTTTCCACTTTTCCGTTGGAAGGGGCAGACAGCTCAAGAAAAAACTTTCTCGACAAAAGAATACTGAGCAGCTTATGCGTCCCTTTTGAAAAGTGTAAGTTGAAATGGGCTTGTTTTCTATGAACCAAATAGACATTTCCCTGTCCCAATTTATCGGTAAAAGCCTGACTGGACAGCCTTGCATTTCCTTGACAAAGAATTACAATAGCAATAAAACCATTGCTGTCAATAGCAAAATTCTGCGTCAAGGCTTCTTCGGCGGTTATGTTTGAAATGTTTATACACAACTCATTTGAAATCTTGAGCTGATTCCCAATTTTATAATGTTGCGTTTTACAATGCCGAATATATCGGTTTATAAGTGCTCCGGAGCAATCCTCCGGAATTTTTTCTTCGAGCAGACGACTCTTGGTCTCTAAAATAGTTGAGTGAATATTCATATTACCTTTATCGATACTTTTATTCCCGAAAACAAAACTATTATGTGTAATCGAGGTTTATATTTGCAACGTCTATTTAGACTTAATATAAATTAATATAAGCGCAAATATAATTGATATATTCCTTAATGAAAACTTTAATTCTGTCTTGCTTTAGTTTAATTCTGGGTTTGGGAGGCTGGGCTCAAAAATCCAATACCACCATCACCGGACAGGTTACCACCCCTCAGGGAGAGGCGGCTTTTAGCGCAGTTGTCTATGTTAAAAACACCGCCAAATATGCGCAGGTAGATTCGCAAGGATACTTTAAACTCCATCTCGAAGCAGGAACTTATCAGTTGATAGCGACGGCCATGGGCTATGAAGATAAACTGAAAACCATTCATATCGAAAAAGGGCAGTCCAAGACTGTCAATTTTTCGCTATCCACCGATCCCGATATGATGCTCGATGAAATTTTGATTCGCGGGAAATCTGAAGAGACCACAATTGAAGAATCTTCCTATGCGGTAGATGCTGTCAATGTACAAGCTTTACAAGGCACCTCTATGGATTTGTCTCAGGTGTTGGAACGCGCTTCGGGCATTAACGTGCGTCGAAGTGGCGGCGTGGGGTCAGACTACAGTGTGATGCTTAATGGTTTTACCGGGCGACATGTCAAACTCTTTATTAATGGAATCCCTATGGAAGGTTTTAGCTCTGCCTTTCAGCTCAACAACATGCCGGTAGATTTTGCCAAACGAATCGAAGTGTATAAAGGAGTGGTTCCCATTGGGTTGGGTGCCGATGCCTTGGGAGGAGCTATCAACATTATTACCAATAAAAAGGGAGGTAATTTTTTAAACGCTTCCTACAGTTATGGTTCTTTCAATACGCATAAATCTTATGTAAATGCCGGCTATACCACCGAATCGGGATTTACCTTTAGACTTACGGCATTTCAAAATTATTCGGATAACGATTATAAAGTAAACGTGGAAATTGTCGATTTGGAGACCAAAAAATTTACCGGCGATTATCGCAAAGTCCGTCGCTTTCACGACATGTATCGAAATTATACGGTAATTGGTAAGATAGGATTGGTCAATAAGCCTTTTGCCGATCAGTTGTTGCTCGGATTTACCTATGGCGATGAGTATGACGAAATACAGCATCCGGGGTATATGAAACTTGCTTTCGGACAAAAATATACCACTTCAAAAACCCTTATGCCCAGTCTTACCTATCAGAAAACCGACCTTTTTGTAAAAGATTTGAATGTATCGCTCAAGGCAAATTATAACTTTGGAAAGGCCAAAAGTATCGATGATTCTTACCGAAGGTACAATTGGTTGGGGGAATATATCGTCACTGATGTACCCGGAGAGTTTGGATATACCAGAAGGTTTTATGAAAATCAAAATGGGGCCGTTAATGCTAATATTGAATACAGTTTTGCCGAGGCGCATAAACTGGCGATTAATAATGTGCTCAATACTTATAGAAGAACGAGTAGGGATGAAGCCGTTTTTAATCCGCTTGATAAATATCCGCAGAAAACCCTTAAAAACATACTGGGCGTAGCTTATACTTATGCGCCCAATGACCGGTTGAGTGCTACCTTATTTGGCAAGCATTACCTCAACAAGGTGAGTACCCACCTCACTTCTCATCAAACCGGGATTTTTAAAGCTACTCATTCGGCAGAAAATTTGGGGTATGGAGCAGCGGCATCTTATTTTTTACTCGATGAGCTTCAACTGGATGCGTCTTATGAAAGAGCCTATCGTTTGCCAACCGCCAGAGAGCTCTTTGGTGCACCCAATAATTTTATTTTGGGTAATATCGATTTGAAACCGGAACACAGTGACAACCTGAATATCGGCCTTCGCTATAATTGGAAAATTACCGATAAACACCGCCTTCAAGTAAACGGAACTTTTATCTATCGGGATATTCGAGACTTTATTCACTTGGTGCCCAATCACACCACCGGTGCCTTAGAGCCCGGCAATGAGGCCTTGGTTAAAAATCGAGGAGTAGACCTGGTGTTGGAATATCGTTATGACGACTTGCTGACTATTGGCGGAAACCTTACCTACCAAGATTTGCGCAACAAGTTAAAATACAAAACCGGAAAGACCGTGGTCAGTACCACCTACAATGACCGCATTCCCAATATTCCTTATCTCTATGGCGGAGCCCATGCCTCGGTTTATTTACACAGTGTTTGGCAAGAAAAAGATGCCTTGGATTTTAATTACTCCCTTTCCTATGTTCACGAATTTGATTACAGCTTTGAGAGCTATGGAGGGCGAGAAATACCTGAGCAAATATCGCATAACCTCTCGGTAAATTACAGCTTTGCCGGTGGAAAATACAGGGTCTCCCTTGCCTGTCGCAACCTGCTCGATGCTAAACTTTATGACCGATACAGCATACAACTGCCGGGAAGAAGCTTTTCGGTCAAATTCCGATATTTCTTAAACAATTTTTAAAACGCAATAATTTAATTAACCTGTAAAATCAATAACCATGAAAATCAGCAAACAATTTTTAATGATGATAGCCATCACCGCACTCTTGGGAACGACTGCGTGCAGTGACGACGAAGGCGGTTCGCCAATTGATGATGGAAACGCTAATGACACTTTGGTCAACAGTAAATATTTGGTGGCAGCTACCGATGGAGAAAATACTTATATATTGACCACCGATGAAATTGATGGGGGGCAAATTAGTGCTCAGCAACCCAACAGCGTACAAGTACTCGGAACCCCCAGCTTTTATTTCCACAATGATGAGGTGGCTTATAGTTTTACATACAGCTATGGAATTTCAAATCCCTTGCGTTCATACGTATTGGAGAGTGATGGTGAATTTACTACTACAGAGACCAATTTAACCATAGCCAAGCAAGCTGTAGGAAGTTTGGGAGAATTTGTTTATGTAGGCAATTCTTCTCGCGATTACCAAGAACCCTTTTTGTCTTTTTATAAGATCAACAGCAATACCCAGGCGGTACAAGGTCCCATTACTGTAAATTCTGCTGATGTGGCTGGAAATGGAGAATATGCTTATATCACCGATATTGCGGGATACAACGAACACATATTGGTGGGATATCGCACCATCTTGGCCGGATCAGATGGCGGAGGACAAGAAACCACTTTTGACAGCGACTACAATGATCGCACCTATATTGCCGTATTTGATAAGGATATGAATTTCGTAAAACGCTTGGTGGATTCAACCCACACCGGATTGGTAGCCGGACAATGGCGAGGAGCTGCTGCTACCGGAATTGAGAAGGTAGAAAATGGAGATGTGTATGTGTTTTCTTCCGGGTTGCAAGCTCCTAATGTGCCCTCCGGAGTTTTGAAAATCCAAGCAGGAACTATGGAGTTTGACAGCAATTATTTTTTCAACATCAGCCAAGCTTCCGGTGGTTATAAGTTATTCCGCACATACTATGCCGGTGGTGATTTGTTTGTCCTTCAAATGTTTAGCGAGCCCAATTTGGCCGATGCCAGCCCCGATCATGTTCGTCATAAATTTGCCGTGGTCAATGTGGCCGATAAAAGCTTTACTTGGGTTTCAGGCGTGCCAACCGACATTCAAGGTCAGGTGGGAACTCCTTACCTGGATAAGGCAGAGCACAAAGTGGTGCTTCCCATGGAAACCAGCGGCTATCCGGCCCTTTATATCGTCGATGCGGAAACTGCTACCATGACCAAAGGCCTAGAAATTGTTGCTGAAGGGGTGACTGCTGTCGGAAAATTGAACGTACAGTAAATAACCTAAAAAAGAATGGAGCCTAATCACTTCTTTTGGGAGCGATTGGGCTCGTTTTTAGAAGGGCATAATGCTAATGATGTATGATCCTATACGTCTTTGGGCCAATGTGTAGGTCTTTTTGGTAGTAATGCTTTAACACATAATCAATGAAATAAAAATGGGGGCGGAGTTTAACAGCGCTGCCCATTTTTATTGTAGCAGAATCCTTTTATATTTGCACAGCTTCAAATAAATCTAAATAAAAATAAGGAGGTAAGCGAAGTTCAAAAAGATAAGGAACCGGGATGATTCACAGCAATTTGATGAGAAGTGCATTATAGGTATAAACCTGAACAATTCATCCCCTTTTTTATTTTATATTCCATAGGTCATGAATTATAAAATTGCGACAAATCCCCCTAAACGAATGTGGCAGCTGCCGCTTCTTGTTGCAATTTTAATCATTTGCTCCATAGCCTCACTGTTTGTGGGGGTCATTGATATTTCTTTCGAAGATATTCTTCGTTGGAATACCGAAAAACTGGAGTTGATATCCATCAGTCGCTTACCCCGCACCTTGTCTTTGATTGTTGCCGGGGTAGGATTGAGCATTTGCGGACTGATTATGCAGCAAATGACCCAAAACAAATTTGTAGCTCCCACAACTGCCGGATCTTTGGATGCGGCTAAAATGGGAATTTTGGCGGGAATCATTGCCATTCCTACAGCCAGTATGCTTTGGAAAGCCGTGTTTGCCTTTATTTTTACTTTTGCAGCCAGTTTGATATTTTTAAAAATGGTTGATAGTGTCAAACACCGCAATGTGATTTTTGTTCCCTTGGTGGGATTGGTTTTTGGTGGAATTTTGAGTGCCATTTCAACTTTTGTGGCTGTAAACCTCAATATTGTACAACAGATGAATGCCTGGATGATAGGGGATTTTTCAGGCGTTTTAGCCGGGCGTTATGAATTGATTTATCTCAGCTTGCCGGCAGTGCTGATTACTTATTTGTACGCTGCCAAGTTTACCGTAGTGGGTATGGGACGCGATTTTTCAAAAAACCTGGGACTCAATTATCAAGCGGTTATGAATATCGGCCTGTTTTGTGTTTCTCTTACGGTGAGTGCAGTGATGATTGTCGTGGGATCCATCACCTTTTTGGGCTTGGTGGTGCCCAATATTGTCAGCATGATAATGGGAGATAATGTTAAAAAGACTTTGCCATTTGTCGCCTTGTTTGGCGCCGTTTTTCTGCTGATTTGTGATATCCTCGGTCGGTTGATTATTTTTCCATACGAAATCCCAATCGGCATGATGGTAGGCGTGATAGGAGGAATTATATTTCTAATTTTATTAATTCGAAAGCGATGAGCACTCCCCGGAAACTATTTGTTTACTTAGGCTTGGGAACATTGATTGCCATTGGTTTCTTCCTCTTTTTTGACCTGGGGCTGGGGTGGCGATATGCCCTTCGTTCTCGTTCGATAAAGGTGCTTGCCATGCTCATGGTGGCTTGCTGTATCGCGTATTCTTCGGTGGCCTTTCAAACCTTGACCAACAACCGCATTTTAACTCCCTCAATCATGGGATTTGAATCGGTTTACCTCCTGTTTCAAACCCTGATTGTTTATTTTTATGGAAGCAAAAGTTTCCAAACCCTTAACAGTTTTCAAAATTTTGGACTCTCTATTGTTCTAATGATCGGATTTGCCCTTTTGTTATATTTCTTTATCTTTAAAAAAGGGCGGAACAATATCTACTTACTGGTACTGATTGGCTTGGTGCTGGGATTGCTCTTCAGTTCGCTGAGTTCGTTTATGCAGTTGATCATCGATCCCAATGATTTCTTTATCATCCAAGGCAAGATGTTTGCTTCGTTTGCCAACATCAACACCGATTTGCTGATTTATTCTTCTGTTATTTTGGGAGTCACCCTTGCGTTGGGATTTCGGTACAGTAAATATTTAGACATCCTTGCCCTTGGGCGAGATCACGCCATTAATCTCGGGATCAACTATCATCGTAAAGTGCAGTTCTTTATGGTGATTATCGCAATTTTGGTGTCCATTTCTACTGCGCTGGTAGGCCCCATCACTTTTTTGGGGATTATGGTGGCCAATCTTGCTTATGAGCTGGTCAATTCCTATAAACACAGCTTGATTATTACAGCTTGTTGTTTGGTGACAGGAATTTTAATTATCGGAGGACAGGCTTTGACCGAACATCTTTTTCACCTGTCCACTCCCATTACAACGATTATTAATTTTGTGGGAGGCGCTTATTTTTTAATGTTATTGCTTAAAGTGAAAAAAGTATGATACAAACCAAAAATATATCCAAATCCTATGGAAAACGTTTGATTCTTGATGACATCAGCATGGATTTCCCAAAGGGGAAGTTGATTTCTCTGGTCGGTGGTAATGGTGCCGGGAAAAGCACTTTGTTGTCTGTCATCAGCCGGTTACTGGCTAAAGACAACGGCTCTGTATCTGTGGCTGAAAGAGATATTGAGGACTACAAAGACAAAGAATTGGCCCGCAACCTGTCTATCTTAAGGCAATCCAACAACCTGGAACTCAAACTCAAAGTGAAAGAGTTGATTTCCTTTGGTCGATTTCCGTATTCTCAAGGTCGATTGACCGATACAGATCATCAAAAAATTGATCGGGCTATTCAATACCTCAATTTGGAGCACATCCAGGATGATTATATTGATGAGCTCAGTGGCGGGCAACGACAAAGGGCCTATTTGGCAATGGTAGTAGCGCAAGATACCGACTATATTTTGCTCGATGAGCCCCTGAACAATCTCGATATGAAATATTCTGTGCAGATTATGGCAACCTTGAGACGATTGGCCGATGAGTTGAAAAAGACCATCGTGATTGTTTTACACGACATCAATTTTGCCTCTCACTATTCTGATTATATTGCGGCCCTCAAAGATGGACATATCAAGTATTATGGACAGACCAATGAAATTATTACGGTGGAAATCCTACGCGATATTTTTGACATCAACTGTACCATTTCAGAACACCAAGGCATCAAAACCTGCAACTATTTTAATTGTGAATTAAATACCAAGTTAAATTTCAATACTAAATAAATATACCATGAGAAAACTATCTTTATTATGCTTGCTAAGCCTTTTTATTTTGGCTTCCTGTAAAAACAAATCGGCCGACAAAACCACTCCGACCGGAGAAACGGTTACAATTACTCATCCGTTGGACACCGTGCAAGTGCCAGTGAACCCACAGCGAATTGTTGTGCTTAGTTTTGGAGCCCTGGAGAACCTTAGCCTGATTGATGCTAATGTAGTGGGAGTGCCCAAAACAGGGCTGCCCGATTATTTAAGTCGCTATAAAAATGATTCCATTGTCAATCTGGGAAATTTGGTTCAGGTGAGTATGGAAAAAATCAATGGTCTGCGTCCCGACCTGATTATTATGGGACCGCGTTTGGCCGATTCTTATGAAGAAATGTCTGCAATTGCTCCCACAATCATGCCTACTTCCTTTATTGAAGAAGGCCCTGTAAAAGCCCTGCATGAAAATCTCAGAAAATTGGGAAAGATTTTTGGAGAAGAAGCGCAGGATACTTATGAACAGGCGCTTATAGAAATTGGAGACAAGGTAAAGAACATTCGTAAAAAAGCAGCCAAGGCCGATATGGATGCTTTGGCAGTCTTGCACAACCGAGGGCGTTTTAGTGCTTATGGCAGCGGCTCACGTTTTGGCGTAATCCACGACACCTTGGGAATCAAAGAAGCCAAAAAAGGTTTGGAAGGAACCATTCACGGGGTGCGGGTGTCCAGTGAGTTTATCAAAGAAGTCAATCCCGATATACTGTTTATTGTCGATAGAAATGCGGCTATTGGAGAACAACCAATGGATAAGGCTAATGTAGAAAATGCCCTGATTCAACAAACCAAAGCCTATAAAAATGATCGGATAATTTACCTAAATCCACAAGCTTGGTATCTCTCCGGCGGAAGCGGCATTACTTCCCTAAACATCATGCTCGACGAAGTAGCCCAAGCCTTAGAATAAAGCGACAAAAAAAGCTGATTGTTGCTGTGTTGCAACAGTCATAGAAAACCTGCTTGCCATTCTGAACAAAGCCGTTTCTTATCTGAGGGACGGCTTTGTTATTTGGAATTTAGACATAAACATTGAATTTATTAAGTAAAGTATTGATAGCTAAAGCGTTGAATGATAAAGCGGTCAAAATAGGAGAGTTCAAATTTGGGCTGTGCAGTACGCGTATCGCTTGGCTTTATTTTGTCGTCATTATTTCGATGACACCCAATACAGGTTTTGTTGCAAATCCGCCTCAAATAAATCTTATGATTTTTTTGGGTTAAGGGAAGGGAGGAAGAGAAATGGCGGATGAAATCAGCTTAAAATGCGGTACATAAAGTACAGAGAGGATGCTTTTTGCATGTTGCGGAAGAAAAACGACAAAAGTACACACAATCGGGGGCTTATCTTTAAAACGGTATATCGATAAATTTAGAAATATAATCCGTTGGAGTGCTTCATCTCTTAGCAGGATTCTTTTTATATTGTTCCCATCAAAAAAATAAAATAGGGATGAGTATCAAGGCTGAAAATGTTACCAAAATTTATGGCGATCAAAAGGCTTTAAACGAGGTTTCTTTTGCGGTGGATACCGGGGAAGTCGTTGGGTTTTTAGGACCCAATGGTGCGGGAAAATCTACCATGATGAAAATCTTAACCGGTTATATTGCTGCCACTTCAGGAGAAGCTAAAATCAACGGCCTTGCGGTGAGAGCGCACAAAAGAGATATTCAAAAACAGATTGGATATTTGCCTGAACACAATCCGCTGTATTTGGAAATGTATGTGCGTGAATATTTGCGTTTCCTCGCCCGTGTACACAAGTGCTCTAAAAGCCGCATTGAAGAGGTGATCAAAATAACCGGGCTCGCTCCGGAAGCGCATAAAAAGATAGAACAATTGTCTAAAGGTTATCGGCAGCGTGTAGGGCTGGCAGCGGCGCTTTTACACGACCCGAGCGTATTGATTTTGGATGAGCCCACTACCGGTTTAGATCCCAATCAACTGGTCGAAATTAGAGCGCTGATAAAAAAAGTGGGAAAAACCAAGACCGTGTTTTTATCTACCCACATCATGCAAGAAGTAGAAGCCGTTTGCAACCGGGTTTTGATTGTTAATAAAGGTAATTTGGTAGCCGACAAAACCCTAAAAGAATTACAAACCGAAAACGAACAAATTGTCAGGGTTGAATTTGATTATAAAGTAGAAAAGGTGTTGCTAAAGCGCTTGCCCGATATCAGTCATATAGAAAATTATGGCGGCGCACTATATGAACTCACTTTTGACACCGCAGAAGACCGGCGGTCTGCCATTTTTGATTTTGCCCGTGAAAATGGGTTGAAAATTTTACAATTGAATCAGAAAGTGGGCAATCTGGAAGAGCTATTCCGAAAACTAACGGCCGGAAACAAAAAGACAGCTCTTTAACCCGGAAAATTCATGAGGTTTATTTTAGGCGGATTTGAGGCGTCAAACCCTGCAGCTGTACTTGCGTACTGCAAAGGGTTTGCAACGAAAAAGACGTCAAAATAAACCCAAGCAATAGGAATGCTCCATAGCCCAAATTTGAGCCTTTATATTTCGCCTATTTACACCATTAATTCCTTGATAATCTGCAAGCTATTTAATTATCCCTCAATTTGCAGTGATTTTTTCGGGTTAAAAAACAGCCGTTCACCTATAAATCACTTTGCCGGTATATAAACGCTCTATCTCCACGTTTTGGGGACGATTGACCAGTATCAAATCTCCGGTACTGACCAATTTTCCGGTTATCGATTGCTGTGGATTTAAGGTGACTGCATTGCTGCCACGATGATAAATATGCGCTTTTTGCACAATGAGATCGGCAGCTTCAATTCGACCGTCTCCGCTGTAAACCCCGATATTTAGATAGTCTACTTGTCCACTGAGGTAATAATTGCTCAAAAAATTGGTAACAATGTGGAGTTTGTGGCAATCCAACTGCAGTTTAAAATTTCCATCGGTGTGATAATCCCCACTGTCTTGCCATTTTTCAGAAACCAGCACTAAGCTGTCATAATGTAAGGTATTGGTACTGATTACGTCAAACTGACTTCCGTTTTTAATATAATCTAAATTGGGGGCACTCACATAAACTGCGGTTCTTTTATAGCCGCGAAACCAATTGCAGCGCGTATGGTTTTTGATTTCTAAGCGTCCATTTTTTACGCTGATTTCAATATTCTCCAAAAGGTTTTCCCCGGTTTCGACCACTACCTGTTGAGTGGGGCGATCGGCAATAAAAAGCTGAATATTGTTATAGGTCATAATTTGATGAAAAGGGGGTAAGTCATAAGTTTTACTGACTTTTTTACCGGTAGTTTTTAAACAGTCCGGTACTTGATCAGAGTCACAGCCCCAACAAAATACGACTAAAAGTAAAAATAAAATCCTTTTCATAATCGAATCCCTATACTTAATGCGGCATCTTCGGCATTAAATCCGTGTGCGCGCACGCTGAGTGAAACAAAAAAATGATGGAGGATATCTCGACGTAGTCCCACTCGATTATATACTCTGCCATTAAATTCTACCGGATAAAAAACATAATATCCCGTATTGGCGAATATTGAAAATTTATTGATATAAAACTGATAGCCCGCAAAAACACCTACTCGGGTTGAACTTTCTTCTCCGGTAAGTTGTAGTTCGGGGTAAGCAATAGCTTGGTATCGGATATATTCTTCCAACATTTTTGAGAAGAAAACTTCGGCTCCCAATTGAAGTCCGCTGGAATAGGTAAGTCTTTTATCGGCAAAGGCAGCGAGGGTCAAAAAAGGATATTGCCCCATTCCAATCAAAGGCCCTGAATCTATACCCGTTCGCAAAGCGAAGTTGAAGTGAACCGGTTCGGCATAATTTTTTGACGTTTGCTTGGGAAGATAGTGGTGAACAGTATGATGATCGGGCGTGTAAACAACCCCAAGATTGACCGAAATGCTATTGGTACTGGCATTTGGCGACTTGATGTTGCCGTTGGAATAATGAATCAACAAGATACCGGCTTGTAAACCAAATCCATTGATGATATCTTGCTCAATATAATTACCCATCAACAAGGTGGCAAACATAAAGTGTGAGCCATAGGCATAATTTCGATAATTGTGCACCGGATCATAGGGATTGGTGTTGTAAACCAGTCCTTCGGCGATTTTTAATTTGAAATGTCGTTGAAAAAAATAAAAATTAAGATGCCCATAAAGTCCTATGCTTTCTCCCAAATGCGGATTGCCCATATCTTGGTAGGTAAAACTCCATCCGTAGTCGGGATAATTGTAATGTCGTGACCAAATTTTCTCTCCATAAGTCTTTCGGTTCCAGGAAAGCAATACCCCCGAAGGACGCTGGGTGATGAGGTGACCAATTTCATAATTGTGTTCGATAATAGCGCCGTAAAAATAATTGGCCGAAAATTGATGAGATGGGGAAGAAGGGTTTTGTGAAAAAACCAAAGCACCGGAAAAAATCGAAAAAAGGAGTAAGATTTTTTTCATGTGGTCAAAAATACATAAAATTTATTCGTGTTTTTACTTTGTTTAAAAAACAGTAAATTGTGCTCCTTAATAAATGTATATGCGTTCAAAATGGCTAACTATCGGATTGATTTTTGTCGGCATAATCCTGCTTCTTTTTTCTTCTTATGTCGATGATCTTATCCTGCACTCGAGAAAAAACATGTGGGTTAAGATTGTAGGCATTGTCCTTTTGATGATAGGGATTTACAAAACTTCACAAGCTACGCGCACCACAAGAAAAAAAGAGGAAGAGGAAAGAGAAGAAGGAAAGGAGAGAGTTTAACAAAAACGATTGACATGAAAATAGGAGACAGGGTAGAAGTTATTGATGATCTCATTGTCGGAACCGTGATAAATATAGCGGCTGATCAAGTGGTTATTGCCACTGATGAGGGCTTTGAAATGACCTATCAGGCTCATGAATTGATTCCGTCTAAACCCTTAAACCTTACGTCCACTAATCCTGAGCAAGTTATTCGGGAGAAGAAAATGGGGCTACAGAGCGATAAGCGAAAACCATCAAAGAAACGCCGTAAGGCTCCTCCTATGGAAGTAGATTTGCACATTCATGAGCTCACTGCTTCCACCCGAAATATGAGTAACTCTGAGATGCTCAATTTGCAGCTCAATACAGCTCGAGACAAACTGGATTTTGCCATTAAGAAACATATTCAACGAGTGATTTTCATTCATGGAATAGGAGAGGGGGTATTGAAGCGGGAATTACAAACCTTGTTTCGTCGATATGATCAAATCCGTTATTATGATGCAAATTACCGCGATTATGGCGGTGGCGCGACCGAGGTGTATATTTATCAAAACCCCTAAAGTTAAGCGCTAAAAAAACTACTCCAAACCTCAGTTTAGAGCAGTAGATAATTCCCATTTGATTTATACGCCAACCCCATGAAAAATGAATCCGTTCAACCTTTTACACAGGAATAACAAAAAGAACCTCTTTAAAAAACATTAAAATTATTTTGTTTTTTTAGATAGTACCTAAACGCGTATCTAATTGATATAAAATGTGGGTTGAAAACAAGGGTTTACCCTCTGCTGATCTCCAGAATTTCAAAAGTGATGGTACCGTTAGGGACTTTAATTTCGGCTTTGTCACCTACTTCTTTTCCCAACAATCCTTTTCCTATGGGTGAATCAACGGAAATCTTCCCTGATTTTAAATCGGCTTCTGTTTGAGACACCAATTTATAGGTCATTTCTTGACCGTTCTTTTCGTTTTTTATCTTTACATTGCTGTGAATTAATGCTTTTGAGGCATCAATTTTAGATTCATTAATGACGCGGGCATTGGCCACTATGTCCTCTAATTTTGCAATTTTGGCTTCTAAGTGACCTTGAGCTTCCTTGGCTGCATCATATTCGGCATTCTCGCTCAAATCCCCTTTGTCACGGGCATCGGCAATAGCTTGGGAAGCTTTTGGACGTTCAACATCTTTCAAGTGATTGAGCTCATCCCTCAGTTTTTGCAAACCTTCTGCTGAATAATAAGATACTTTTCCCATAACTTCTCTGTTTGTTTGTCGTTATATATTCTAAACCCATCTAAACTTTTAATCGGTCGTCACCTGTGGAAAGACCGGGCACAATCTTTTGCAACCTGCCCTCAAATCAGAGGGTTTCACACGCTGTAGATTGGCCGTTTACACCCTGGACGCCCTTTAAAATCATGGGCAATCCATTTGAAAAAGTTTAAATGAGTTGTAAAAAATGAATCCCGCATACACGGGATTCGGAAAACAAATATAATAATTTTTATCGAACACTAATAATATTATTACCTTGCCCTCGAAAACAATCGCTATGAAATATACTTTTTTATACCTTGCTTTAATGGGATTGCTCTTTACTTCTTGTAGCAAAGATGATTATGACTATCAAAACCCAAACTTACTGAACGTAAACGTTCACTTTACAGTAAACCTGTCTTTGCCCCAATACAGTCCTTTAAATTTCCCTGCCAATCCCGTTTATGTTGGAGGATATGGTAACGGCGGAATCATTATCATGAATACGGGTTCTTCGTATATTGCTTTCGATGCCTCTGATCCCAATCATCCGGTAGAGCAGTGTTCTACCTTGCATATCGACGGGATTAAGGGAGTCTGTCAATGCCCGGATCACAATACTTACAACCTGTTTACCGGCACTTTTATTGAAGACGAAAGCGGAGGCGAAAACCTCGAATTTTCCATGAAACAGTATCAGGTAATTGACAATGGCAACGGTGTCCTCACCGTCACCAATTAATTATTAAAATTTTAAACTCATCCCGGCCAAAAAGTTGATACCGGCTTGCGGGTAGTAAAAAGGCCCCGAAGCGACTGAATAATACCCGTTGGAAATATACTTCTCATCAAAAATATTGTTGACCAAACCAGTAAAAACGATTTCTTTAAAGAAAGGAGGATTTTCCCATAGATATTGCACATTGAGACTGTTTACCCAATAGGCTTCCAATTTGGAGTCTGCAGCTTTAATATTACTCAAATATTGTTCACCGACAAATTTGGTCAGGAAGCTGATTTGCAAATTATCTAAAGGTTGATATCGCAACATATTGCTCCCGACAATTTGTGGAGAAAAAGAGATAGGTGTCTGCCCAAAATCTTTCAAATCTCCTTGAATCAGGGTTTTAAAATGTTTGTTTTTATTCTGACTAAACGCCAGGTTGGGGCGAATTTCAAATTTGTCGGTTATGGCAATATGGGCGCTGAGTTCCAATCCTAAACGGTAACTTTGCCCGCTGTTTTTTCGAATAAATCGCCCTTCCGAATCAATTTGTCCGGTGAGAACCAGTTGGTTGTGGTAGTCCATATAATAGAGATTGGCATTAAATCCAAAATCTTTGGTTTGATATCGCCAACCCAACTCATAATCATTAAGGATTTCTGCTTTTGGATATTCAGGATCGGGATTGTTGAGCATTTCACTTTTGTAATCCCCGCGATTGGGTTCTCGATGTGCTCGAGAAAATGAAAAGTAGAGTTGGTGATGTGGATGAAGACGATAAGTAAGTCCTACTTTGGGATTAAAAAAAGAAAACTGATCGTTTACGACAAACGACTGCCCTTCATAAGGCCCGGACACTTCATATTTAATATGTCGCCATTGTGCATCACCGAAGACCCAAAGCTCGGGCGTGATTTTTACCGTGGTTTTGAGGTAGGCATTAAAATCTGTTTTAACCGCATTGTTATTGTAATAATGGCCAAATGGTGCTTTGTTGATTGCAAATTTGGTGTACTGTACCGTGCCGTAATGGGCACCTAAATATTGATTCCAACCTCCGCCAAAAATAATTTGGGCCTTCTGATTTTTATAAGTCAAATTAAAAATCGTTCCGTAAAAATGATTGCTGAGCCATTTTTGATTGATGAGATCTGAAGTGGTGATGTTTGCGCCTTGGTGTTTAAAATAGGGCAATCCATAGGCTTGCAAATCGGCATCTTCATGATAGCTTTCATAATATCCGGCGCCATAAGTATAGTGAAAAGCCAAATTGGAAGACCATTGAGTGCTGTATTTTTGATTCCATAAAAGCTGAAGGTGGTCCTGTTCATAATTATCGGTTTGGTTGTCATAAAAATGTACACTCCCGGCAGAATCGGTATACATTCCAGCCGGATTAAAGCGGCGATTCTCTTCGAGTTGTTCCGCAGTGATGCCGTAGTAGGCCTGATCAGTTTTTTCTCTTCCGCCAAATGCCAAGGCCTTGACAAGCGTATTTTCATTTTTATACACGCCTTGCAAAAAATAAGACTTCAGGTTTGAAGCAGAGCGATCTCGATATCCTTCACTCTTGAGCAGAGAAAAATTTCCGGTAAAAGCAAAATGTTGATCGATAAAACCCGTATTAAATTTGATTTGATGCTTATGCGTATTATAGGAACCATAAGTATTGGTGATTTCTGCCGAAGGTTCGGGCGTTACTTTATCGGTCAATACATTGATACTGGCTCCAAAAGCGCCGGCACCATTGCTTGAAGTACCAACTCCGCGTTGCAGTTGCAGGTTTTCAACGGCATTGGAAAAATCGCCTAAATCTACCCAAATTGTACTTTGGCTTTCGGCATCATTCATCGGAATACCATTGATGGTTACATTGATGCCCCGCGATCCTGTTCCGCGAACGCGC
This sequence comes from uncultured Flavobacteriaceae bacterium, assembly GCA_964586655.1. GTDB lineage: Bacteria > Bacteroidota > Bacteroidia > Flavobacteriales > Flavobacteriaceae > JAJYSO01. Next base: position 2,983 of record CAZPGY010000006.1, on the reverse strand, counting down.
ATTCCGGTGTAGCCCACGCCGGTTCCGGCATCACTGGTGGTGACAACATTGGGCATATACCGCATTAAGGTCGGGATACTTTGCCCCAGGTTGCGCTCGTTGATTTCTTGACTGCTCATATTACTATAAGTTACCGGCGATCCGGTTTCAACCCGAAAAGCCGTGAGAAAAACCGCGCCGAGTTGGGTGTGAACATCGGTCATATCAACGGTAATGGTTTGGTCAGTAGTTAAGGTTATGGTACGCTTTTTTTGACCGCCATAAGAAAAAATTAAAGTGTATTTTCCCTTGGGAAGTTCAAATTTAAACTCTCCTTCAAAATTAGAGACCTGACCTTGATCAGTGCCTTTAATACTGATGTTGACTCCCGGTAAAGCTTGGTTGTTTTTGTATACTTTCCCTTGTAAAATAAAAGTCTGGCCAAATGCAAAAGTGGTGGCCCAAAAAAAACAGGTAATGGTGAATAATCGTTTCATCCGTATAAAATTTGCTACGGATAAAAGGGGCGGTTATCCAGTGATTAATAAATAATGGTTTAAAAATAAAAAGCCCTGATAAAACACACTTTGTTTTAACAGGGGTATACGATAGAAGCTCTCTTGAGCCTCTCTTTTCCCTTGGCGGCATAACCCGCCCAGGTTCATTGGGTATAATCTCAGTCCCAAAAATAATTTGGGACACCCCTTGTTGAGATGTGCGGCAAAATTAAGGAATTGTTAGAGAGTTGCCAATGGTTCCACTAAAATTATTGAGAGATTGTCATCTGTTTAGGTCTAATCGGGATAAGAGAAGCAGTGGAGGCTTGTTACATTCCTTCTTTTCCACGGAGATAGGGGGTTGGCCAGTCTGTATGCGCCTTGAGTTCATGAGCCGCATGCAAGGGGAAATATGGATTTCGCAAGGCCTTACGGGCATATAAAATAAGATCTGCTTGCTCTTTTTTTAGGAGCTCTTCCGACTGTTGGGCGGTGGTAATCATGCCGACAGCTCCGGTTTTGATTTGTGCTTGTGCTTTGATTTGTGCCGCAAAATCTACTTGATATCCCGGACCGGTCGGGATTGAGGCCCGCACATTTCCCCCGGAGGAAGTATCGATTAAATCCACGCCCAGTGCTTTTAATCTTTTGGCTAATTCAATGGAATCTTCAATAGACCAACCGCCATCAGTCCAATCTGTGGCTGAGATGCGTACAAACAAAGGCTTTTCTTCTCCCCAGACCGCTTTGACCAATTGGGTGACTTCGAGCAGAAGGCGGATACGGTTTTCAAAACTTCCACCATACTCATCAGTACGATGATTACTTAAAGGGGAATAAAATTGATGCAATAAATATCCGTGAGCGGCGTGAATTTCCAGCACCTCATATCCTACTTCTTTGGCGCGTTTGGTGGCAGCTACAAAATCCTGCTTCACTTTTTCAATTCCCTTCAGGTCCAATGCCGTGGGCAAAACCTCTTCATTTCCATAAGCAATCTCAGAGGGCGAGACGGTTTTCCAGCCATTTGGATGATCGGGCGCCAGTGCTTTACGGCCTTTGTGCGGGGGCAAATGACTGCCTTTTCTTCCCGCATGGGCCAACTGAATTCCTACAGCAGCACCGTGAGATTGACAAAATTGTACACTCCGTTTTAAGGAGGCAATGTGCTCATCTTTCCAGATTCCCAAATCCCAAAAAGTTATCCGACCTTCCGGAGAAATGGCAGTACCCTCTTGCATAATTAATCCAAAACCACCCAAGGCACGATTGCCCAAGTGTACCAAATGAAAATCGGTGGCATACCCATCAATACAACTGTACATACACATGGAAGAAACCGCCATTCTGTTTTTGAGGGTGACGTTTTTAAGGGGAAGAGGAGAGAAGAGTAAGCTCATATATACGAATTAAAATATTCTTGATTGCGCTGCAAAGATAAGGAGGACTTTTAGATTTTGGGAGCGTTTATGCTTTTGGTATTATTCCTGTCACAGCTTTCAACCCATAGAAAAACCCTAAGTTTTTTACTTAGGGTTGTAAAGAGGGATGAAGATAAGCCTTTTTAAAGATTGTAATCCGATAGTGTTTGGGTAGCTGTACCCGTTATAGTAGGAATTTGGGGTACGTTGAGCTCAGAAAGGTCTTCAAAAACGAAATGGAGTTCGGTTTCACTTAATATCATGCCTACGTCCTTGGCAAAATAGTTGTCAGATTTAATAGCCTGCTGCTCGAGTAAAATGGGCAGTGTAAATCCAAGGGGAAGATCGGCTGTAGCAGAAAGCGTGACACTTATTTTAGAAGAAATCACATCATTATATGATTCGATACCATTAGAAAAACTTTCATACACCTCTCCTTCAGTGGTATTGATAACATAATCAAAAGTAATCGGAATACTTATTCCGCTAAAAGGAATTTCTTGTGTAATAGAATTTTCAAGTACGGACAAAGTTTCTCCGGCATCGGCATTTTGATCTAAGATAATAAGATTATCTGCCGGGATGCTGATATCGGTTTGCAATAATGGCACATAAAGCGATAAATCCCCATTATAAATCACTTTTCCATTAATTTTCATAAGCTCTCCATTGGTGATGAGTGCGGTAACTGGCCCTTGGTTTTGCACACTTGCATCCGAAGTGAACGTATATCCGGTGGTTGGGTTGGTAGTAGTAGAATCTTCCACGCTAATGGTTTCTGTACTTTCGTTGTGATATTGTTGATCAGGCAAATCGATAACATTATTGTAAGTCCATTGATTGCCTATGCTTAGCGGAAGATAACCATAAGAAGTATTGATGGGATCGGCCGGTCCTGATCCTTCATCGTCAGTAGAACAGGAAGTTATCAGAACAAGACTTAAAAGACTGAGTAAGCAAATTTTAAATTTCATGACTATAAGTTTATTTATTTATTAAGAGCTACAAAAATACATTTTTTAATTAAAAAGCAATACTGTCCTAAACGATTTTAATTGGTTATAAAAATAACGAATTTACTACCGT
>CAZPGY010000005.1:72347-137740 GCA_964586655.1 uncultured Flavobacteriaceae bacterium | reverse complement strand
TGTTTTTGATGTTTACTATTCAATTTTTAGTCAACCTATTTTAGGACGGGACATGTTTTTTAATTGCCCACAACGTCCGGCGGCTTGAAGCTGTCCTAATTTTGGGGAAGCTTACATTTCTACGGACGCAACGAAACCTTAGTTATTAGTGGCAGTTTTTCATTCGTTTATTCTATTTTTCAAATCCATTCGCTCGTGTAGGATTCGAACAACTTCAATTTCATCTTTTGAGATCATCTGGTAAAAAATAATGTGCTTCCCGGATTTAATTCCAAGAAGGTTTTTATTTATGCCGTTATATTCCTTACCAATTTCGGGATATTCACCAATATTATTGCAAGCAAGTTTTAAAGTTGCGTAGTATTTATCAGCCTGATTTTATGACCATTCTTCAAAAGTATATTTCCAAATATTATTTAAGTCTTGAATGGCTTTCTCTCTTAAAATAACTTTAGCCATTCTTTCTTTTTTGAACTTTTAATTTTTTCAAATTTTCGTCAAAATCGAAATCTTCAATTCGGGGACTGTTCAAACCCTCTTGGGTTGCGTTTTTAAGGGCTATTGTTTTACTTTCTTCTGTTTCCAAAAGTCGAAGTCCTGCACGAATAACTTCGCTTACATTTTTATATCTACCAGCTTCAATTTGACTACTTACAAACTGCTCAAAATAGCTCCCAAGGGATATTGATGTGTTTTTCATTGCTTACTGATTTTAATCAAATTTACCGAAAATTGGCATAAATGCAATGTTTCAATCTACTTTTTTGATGACTACTTTAAAATTTACTTATGGTAGACCGTTTAATTTACAGTAATAAATAAAAACGGTCAAAACTCCCATAATTACGATAAAAAAATTTTGTTTAAATGATTTAAGGATAACCATTATTAGTAATCCGATAGTTGAAAATACTCCACTGGTAATCTGTTTTTGGCTTATTTCAAAAAATTGCTCTTGTGCGAGAAGTGGATTATCTAAAAATGCGCTATACTTATAAAGTGTTGATAAAATTCCAAGAATTAGCAAGGTTGTAAAAATCAGAAGTCCGTTTGCTATTAAAATTATTTTCTTATTTTCATTGAGGCTACGAAAAGTCATATTTTTATTTATAAGTCTCATTATTTTTAATTACCACTAACGGCTTATCGGCCTGCCGAAGTCGACATTTTATCGTAAAATTTTCAGCCGAAGCGAGAACTATAAATTTAACCTTAATCTTCAATCCGAAGCAGTTATTGCCGCTTTTAGCAAACCGCCTGTTGAACTAAACCCACGGCAGCCTTTATCTACTATTGACTAACTTAGCAGATGATTAACAAAAAAGCTTCAATTATGACAATTTTAAGCGGTCCTAATTTTGGGGAAGCTTACAGTACAGTGTCCAAGGTTATTTTGTTTGATCTGCACTATAAGTTTTAGTGCCATTTACATACAATGAAGAGTCTTTTGTATCATACTTATACACCCCATTTTCATATATTTCTTTGTTGGTAGTTTTTAAAATAGAAGTGCTTTTGGTTCCTGGTAAAAATAATTCAGCTTCTGATTTATCGTCATTAAACAAAATGAAAGCACTAATTACCGCTTCTCCATCTTTTGTTTCAATTGGGTTTAATCGCTGTCCGACTTTAAAAATTTGAATACAATTTTGTTTAAGTTGGCTCCAAGTTTCACCTGCCGAAGTAAGACAGCCGTGTTCGTCTTTTTCACCACCAATTTCGGTTATTTCTTCCGTTTTCGCTTGTTCATGGTCTGTTTTAGAGGCGTCGTTTTTGGCATTGTTACAAGCTGTTAATGCAAATACACTCATTAAAATCAATACTGTTTTTCTCATTTATCTGTTGTTTAATTACTGTTGATCATCTTTTTTAATAATCGCTAATAGCCTGTGGCTCTGTGCAGGTGTGTCAAAAGAAGCCAAAGCTTTCAGTTTAGCACTGCCCGGAGCATCAGTCAAATTTAACAAAAAAATTGAGATTTCAGCTTTTGCGTACATAAAAGACAGAAAATGTTCCTTCCAATGCTTTTATGGCCATCTATCTCAAAGATTTTAAAATGGCATAGAAATTGCCCCTTCCTTGAAAATGTAAAATTTAAAAGAAAATGAAAATGAAAAACTTAGTATTCTTCTGCTCATTGCTGCTTTTTGTGGCTTGCGGAACACAAACAACGACAACACAACAATCAAATAGTCAAAGTCCTGAAATAGAAAACACGCATTGGACTTTAGTAGAATTTGACGGTAAACCGGTTCCCGAAAGTATAGTCGGAAAGGTTTATATTGAATTAAACAGTAAAGAAAATAGATTTAGCGGTTCCAACGGTTGCAATCGCATTATGGGGGAGTATAAAATAACCAATGGCACGCAAGTTTCTTTTTCTAAAGTAGCCTCTACGAGAATGGCTTGTTCAAATAAAGATTGGAACGAATTTGAATTTAATAAAGTATTAGAAACTGCCAACAATTTTACCATTTCAGGCAATAAACTAATGCTTAACGTGGGAAAAAGAATGCCTTTAGCCGTGTTTGTAAAAACGACTAAAGAAAGCATTGTCAACAAATATTGGAAGCTGATAAAGCTGAATGGTAAAGCGGTGAAAATGGCAGACAATCAAGTACGTGAGCAATATTTTATTCTTAGAGAAGATGGAACAGTTTCAGGTTTTGCAGGATGCAATCATTTTTCCGGAAAATTTGACTTAGAAGCAGATAAGTTAAGAATAAGATTTAAAAAAATGAGTTCTACGCTTCGTGCTTGTCCGAATGTGAAAGTTGATGAATCCAAGTTTTTGAAGGTTTTCGAATTAACAGATAACTATTCCTTGCATGGAGACACTTTGTCTCTCAATGTAGGAAGAAGAGCTCCTTTGGCAGTTTTTAAAGCGGTTTACTTTTAAATGTAAATTTCGACCAACTATAATACCAACTTTTATTTATTAAGCAGCCCCTTATACGCGGAGGTAATCCCATAAAAACTACGGGACAGCCAGCTCCGAAGCATTAATAAAATGCAAGTTGGTCTGCCGTGAGATAGGACGTGAAAAAAGCGAAACTGTAAATCCGGCACTGCCCCGTTCGACTTCGCTCAGGGCAGGCAGAACGACATAAGAGGCTTAATGATAAAGGTAAATGTACCAGGCGAACAGCGCCCAAAGTTTATGCAAAAATTCATTTGAGCGGGAATTCCCGCTCAAATGAATAAATTTTTCTAATTTAGCATTGTCCTAAAAATGGGAAGCCTACAATTTTTACTTATTTTTTAAAATCATTAGGCTATCAGCTCAGCTTTAAAGCCTTTGCTTTTGATAATTTTTATCACTTCTTCCTCTGTAATTCCTTTTGAACTTACGGTAAGAATTTTATCCGCATTTTCTGTATCCATGTTCCAATGACAGATATTTTCGGCATTGTCTAAATCCGATTGAACTTTTGATACACAACCGCCACAATTGAGGTTGGTCTTGAATTGAAATTCTTTATTTTCCATTTTTTATAAATTTAATTGTTATTTAATACTGCAAATTTCGGTTGAATTTATTGCTGTGTTGTTATGCAATTTCTTGTTTGATTTGTGAGATTTACTGAAATCAATGATGATGTTCGTGTGCAGTTGGTTTTGCTATTCCACTACACAATATTGAATTATCGTGTTGATGGGCAGTGGTTTCCAACTGAATAGTTACGTGTTGAATATTGATGTGTTCCAAATCGTGTTCTATTTTACGAAGCATTTTTTCACTTTCTTCAATCGTCATTTTTTCATTCACAACAGCGTGACAGGTCATTGCGTTCAGTCCACTTGTAATCGTCCATATATGCAGGTCGTGAATGCTGTAAATGCCTTCTGTATTCAGGATTTTTCGTGTTACCTTTTCAACATCAACATTATTGGGTGTGCCCTCCATAAGTACGTGTACCGATGATTTTGTAACTAAATAACCACTTCGCAATACCAATACTGCAACGATAACACTCGCCAATGGGTCTGCCCAGCCCCAACCGAAGAACATAATCAGCAATGCGGCAATGATTGCTCCCACCGAACCCAACATATCACTTAATACATGCAGATAAGCACCACGCATATTGAGGTTTTCTTTTACATCGGCACCACGCATCATGATCCAGGCAACCAGTACATTGATCAATAATCCTATAAATGCGATGATGAGCATTCCTTCCGAAGCAATCTCGGGCGGACTTTGAAAACGTTGTATGGCCTCATAAATAATATAAACTGAAATAATAATAAGCGTTGCCCCATTGATTACCGCAGCCAATATTTCAAAACGTTTGTAGCCATAAGTTTTTCCGTAATCGGCAATTTTACTACTGAATGTAAAAGCCATTAGTGCAATGAAAAGCGAAATGACATCGCTCAACATGTGCCCGGCATCGGCCAATAATGCAAGGCTATTGGTTAATAATCCTCCAATAAATTCTATTGCCATATAAGCCGTAATAATGATTAGGCTAATGGTTAAGGTTTTTTTATTCGTACTGTGCGAATGGTTGTGTTCGTGTCCCATACTGAATTATTTTTTCCACTTTAATCGTAAACTATTACTTACCACACTTACACTGCTCAATGCCATTGCTGCACCTGCAATCATCGGATTTAATAAAAAACCATTGATTGGATAAAGGATACCTGCGGCAATTGGAATACCGATAAGATTGTAAATAAATGCCCAGAACAAGTTTTGCTTAATCGTTGCAACGGTTTGTTTGGATAGTTTTATGGCTTGCGGTATTTTGGTCAAATCAGATGAAATAATCGTCATTTTAGCCACATCCATTGCAATATCCGAACCTTTGCCCATGGCGATACTCACATCGGCTGTTGCCAAAGCGGTACTGTCATTAATCCCATCGCCAACCATCGCTACTATTTTCCCTTTACTTTGCAATTCCTTCACAAAATCGGCTTTATGATGAGGTAATACCTCGGCTTGGTAATGCTTAATGCCGGTTTCTGCTGCAATGGCTTTGGCGGTTGCTTCATTATCACCGGTGAGCATGTACAAATCAATGCCCATTGCTTGCAATTCTTTAATGGCTGCTACCGATGTTTCTTTAATTTTATCTGAAATCGCCAATACCGCAAGTGCTTGTTTGCTATTTGAAAACCAAATAACAGTTTTGGATTGTCCGCTCCATTTATCGGCTTGCTGTTGCAGTTGTTCCGAAATACGGATAGTGTTTTCTGCCATCAGTTTTTTATTGCCTACAAAATAGGTTTCGTTTTGATAATCGGCTTTTGCACCTTTCCCTGTAATGCTTTCAAAGTGGGATAAATTAAGGGCTGCACTTTCGCTCAATTCTTTCACTACGGCTTCTGCCAATGGGTGTTCCGATTGTTTTTCTAAACTGAATAAAACAGCTTTGGCAGTATCATTTTCGTTTTCCCATTTTATGCCGGTTACTTGTGGTCTGCCTTCGGTAATGGTTCCTGTTTTATCTAAAATAATAGCATCTACTTTTTTGGTCAATTCCAAACTTTCGGCATCCTTAATTAAAATACCATTTTCGGCACCTTTGCCCACGCCCACCATAATAGCTGTAGGTGTAGCCAATCCCAATGCACACGGACAAGCAATAACCAACACGGTAACAGCAGCCAATAATCCTTGTACCACGCCGTTATCGCCACCAAGAATTAACCAAAGAATAAAGGTTAAAACAGCGATGCTCATTACTACTGGAACAAAAATTCCTGCAATTTTATCCACCAACTTTTGCACGGGTGCTTTACTGCCTTGTGCATCTTGTACCATTTTGATGATTTGGGCAAGCATGGTTTCTTTTCCAACTTTAACAGCTTTGAATTGGAAACTTCCTTTTTGGTTAATCGTTCCTGCAAATACTTTTTCATTTTCTTTTTTCAGAACAGGAACTGGTTCACCGCTCAACATACTTTCATCTACATACGAATTTCCAGAAACAACCATTCCGTCCACCGCAATTTTTTCGCCTGGTTTAACCAAGACAACATCGCCTGCTTTTACCTCTTCAATGGGGATTTGCTTTTCTGTTCCATCGGCTTGAATAACGATAACGGTTTTAGGTTGTAACCCCATTAGTTTTTTAATGGCCGTTGAAGTATTTCCTTTGGCTTTCTCTTCCAATAATTTACCTAACAAAATAAAGGCGATAATAACCGCTGCCGCTTCAAAATATACGTGGGAGTCCAAACCTCTTGAAGTCCAAAAATCCGCAAATAACATATTGAAAACGCTGAATAAATAGGCAATACCTGTACTCAATGCTACCAAGGTATCCATATTTGCCGAACGGTGTTTTGCTTGCTTCCAAGCATTGATGAAGAAATCTCTCCCTAACCATAAAACAACAGGCGTAGAAAATGCCCACATAATTTCATTTCCGTAAGGCATATTCATAAAAAACATTCCAATAACAACCACCGGCAGCGATAGGATTACCGCCCAAAGGGTTTTGTTTTTTAGTGCTTTAAATTTCTTTTCGTGGATAGCCTCTAAAGTTTCTTGCTGTTTGCTTTCGTCTTCTACCAATAAATCATAACCTACGGATTGTACTGCTTTTTGCAATTTGGTGGCATCGGTCATATTGGGAAGATACTCTACCGTGAGATTTCCTGTTGCAAAGTTCACCGAAGCATCAATAACGCCATCCTGATACTTTACAATGCTTTCGGCACTTCCTGCGCAAGAAGCACAAGTCATACCCAAAACAGGAAAAGTTTTTTTGACGGTGGTAACGCCATAGCCTAAATCTTTAATAGATTTTACGGCATCTCCGATTACTTCATTGTCTTTGACAGTGATTGCTGCCCTGCGGTTGTTGAGTTCCACTTTGTGTGTTTCAACGCCTTTCACCTGTGCCAATCCTTTTTCAACGATTAACGCACAATGTTCGCTTTCTACATCTTCCAACGGAAGATAAATGATTTCTTTATTATTATTCGTTGCCATATTCTGCTTGTTTTAATATTACAATGCAAAGTTGGCAATTATATTAGGGGTGGCTATTGTGGAATTTTGGGATTGATTTGTAAGATTTACAATTCGTCTAAGGCTTTTCTTCTATCTTCTTTGATTTTTTTGAAATGACTTGGTGTCAATCCGGTTACTTTTTTGAATTGATTGCTCAAATACGCCACACTGGAATAATTTAATCGGAAAGCAATTTCACTCAAAGAAAGTTCATCATAAACCAACAGTTCTTTCACCTTTTCAATTTTTTGGGCAATAAAATATTTTTCGATAGTTGTACCTTCTACCTCTGAAAATAAGTTGGACAAATAATTATAATCGTGGTGTAGTTCAGCACTTAGTAAATCGGAAAGATTGGATTTTATTTCATTGTCATGGTGATGTACCAAGTCTATAATAATGTTTTTTATCTTTTCAATGATACGACTTTTTTTATCGTCAATAATTTCAAAACCCAACGGAATTAAAGCATTATCCAATTTGTTTTTTTCTTCGGCTGTAAGCTCTGTGTTCAATGTTACTTCCCCAATTTTGATATTCTTTACATTTAAACTTAATTTATCCAATTCATTCTGTACCACCATAATACAGCGGTTACAAACCATATTTTTAATAAAAAGTGTATTCATATTCTATTTCTTGTTATTCCGACTGCAAATTTACGAATTATTGAAAGTTTATTCTTCGTTAGTTGGGGTAGTGAGTGAGCTTGGGCTGGTTTGGCTCTTTTGGTTTTGCGAAGCGTTGACTTGTGTGTTGGGGCAAAACCAAATGTGCCAAATGCGTTGACTCAAAAATTTTTCCAGTGTGGTGGGGGCATTTTTATTTTTTTCTGTGTCGGATTTGTATTGTGTTAGTTTATTCTCTGTTGATGTCGGGCGTTTTACCATAGCATATAACGGTTCTGTGGCTTGACGCTGGCGCAAATTAATAAGCCGAAATTTGGCGTTTAAAACTGAATCAAGCAAAAGCCGATTTTTCATTTTTAAACTTAACCAATAAAATTAAAATATTGGCTTTTACGTCTAAATAAAAACCAATCTTTCGATTTAAAACGATACTTGCGCTTGCGTCAAACCACGTGTTATCTGCATCCCTTCTTTGAAGTATCTATGTAATTTTTTCAGGTGTTACTTATAGTCTTTGATTTATAGTCAACAAATATTCATTTTTGTGGCTGTGGATATAAAATGGAAAATAGGGCGTAGAATTAAAGATTTGAGACAAAAAAAGAATATGTCTCAAAAGGATTTGGCATTCTCTTCTGATTTGGATAGAAGTTATATTGCAAGTGTAGAAAGTGGTCAAAGAAATATTTCAAGTGTAAATATCCTGAAAATAGCAACTGCCTTAAATATCTCCTTAAAAGAATTTTTTAACGATAAGAACTTTGAGAACATATCAACAAATAAAAACTGATTTAGAAAGGATTACTTCTAATTGTTCTAGCCGATATTTTTCTTTAGACGAGGCTTTAAAAACAATAAAAGAATCTATTGAGGATGTTATAATACATTCGGGAAACAGTGGAAAAGGGAACTTAATAAGGACTAAAAAGCCAATAAATCTTTTACACGAGGTGGTTAAATCTGAATTTGAAAACTTAGGTGTAAATCCAAAATTAATTAAACCGCCTAAAGGACAATCAAATGGGGAACTAAAAATTGCTGGTAAGCTTAAAAGCAAAGATCAAGATATTTCTTTAGTTCCTAATAATAAAGACAAGAACCCTGAGATAATAAACAGTGAGGGAATTTTAAAAAATGAAACAGATAATTTAGGGTATGATTTTACAGAAAGAACTTTGACAGTTAATGTGAGAAGTCAACTTAGTTCGTTTGCAAAAAATTTTGACACTTTATATGAACGAACGTTTGCAGAATCATTTAATTTACATAAAAGATGCCCTAATATGGTTTTGGGTGAGTTTTATATGATTGCTGTAAATGAGTATGATACAAATGAAGCAAAAGATAAAAAAGTTGCATTTGATAAAACTAGTAATGTCGAAAAACACATAGAAAAATATTTACTTGCCTTTGAAGCAATCAATAAACGAAAATCAACTGATGATGATTTTCATAAATATGAAAAAGTGTGTTTACTTATTGTAGATTTTGATAGCTTGAAAGTATATGATTCAGACCAAGACTTGAAAAATGACGGACTTTTGCCTAGTAATTCACAAGCGACAATTAAGAATCTAACTTTTGACAGTTTTTTTAAAGATTTACTTCAAATTTATGAGGCAAGGTTTGGAACAGGAAGGTTCAAATGATATTTGTGAAGTAGGAAATTATCAATTTCTTCTTTTGAATTTAAAGAACGTAGTAAATTAATTTCTTCTTTAGAAAAATATGGAATTGTAAATTTTTCAATAAAGTTTTTTTGATAACAAGGGTAACCACCCTGAATGGAAACACTTGTTTTTCTAACATAATAGTCCATTATAACCGAATTTAATATTTTCTGGACGACATCTATATTTTTTTCTTTACTAATTGGATTTTCATATTCTTTAAAAAGTGAACTTTGATTAGATTGCTCTTTAAAAAACAATCCATAACCATTGGTGAAATATGAATCTTCTTCTTCAACAAGAAGAAATCGAGGTTTTCGACTAAATGTAGGGTTTAATATTCTCTTGCCCGTTCTTGTTAAGCCTTGACTTCTTCCCCATTGATAGAATGGTGTAAAATCTGCCTTTCCTTTACTTCGAGATTGTAATCTTTTCTTCTCAGATAATAGATATTCATAGCAAAAAGGGAAACGATTTTGAAAATCTTTTTCAGGTATGACAGTGGCTTTTCCGTTTTTTATAATATAAGGGAAAATGATTTTTCGTTTATTGTTTTTGATTTCTTGTTGAGTTTGAAAATCTGAAATTTTGTAGACGGATTTGGTCACATCCTTTTCTATTTGAAATTCACCTTCAGAAGTCTCTTTTATATAATAATCTTTTTTTGAATTTACACTGTTAACAAAAAATACTTTATCTTTTAAGGTGGCTATACCTACACAGATGTTATATAATTCGCCGATCGGGGTTCCTATCGATTCAATAGTTTTTATATTCTCTTGTTCTTCGGTTTTTAAAAGACGCCATTTTTTGACTTTCAGGTCTTTCAAGTTGTTTACGGAAAAGCTTATATTCTTTAGAAATTCTTCGGGGGTTTGATTATTTTGGATTCTATCAAATGAAATAGATTCATTTTTGTTTTTATCTAAAAACGTTATGGCAGTGTATGTTTGAGCATCGAAAACTTTTTTATCACGAAAGTCGATAATTTTGGAAATACACTTTTTAAAATGGAAATAGTTTCGAATTGATTTTCCTGCCAATGATGTGAAATAATTATTTGGTGTAATATACCCTAGTTTTCCTTTGTTATCTAAAATATTATGACCTAATTCGAAAAATGCGAAATATAGATTATAAGTCCCATTTTGTATAGTTTCCCAATTATTACTCAAATAATTCCTGTTTTTTAAATCTAAATCTTGAAATTTTACATAGGGGGGGTTCCCTACAATATTATCAAACTTTAATGTCCAATTTGCCTTCAAACTATCTTGGTGGTATAAATTGAAATCTGATTCTTTTACAATTTCATTTTGCTGAAGTGCCAAAATAGTTAGTAGTAATTTACTTCTTTTAATGTTGTATAATAAAATGTCACTCCCGAAAATATTTTCCCTTATAACTGATCGAATATTTTTCCTTAGATTTTGATTATAAAATTTCACCAATCCAATTAAAAAAGCTCCACAACCACAACTAGGGTCTAGATTTTTGTGATTCGATTTTGGATTAATTTCTCGAATTATAAAGTCAACAATATAATCCGGTGTAAAAAAAGCACCATTTAATTTCCGGTCATTTTTTGGGATTAAAAGTTCTAAATATTTCTCTAATTGCTTTAATCCTGTTATATTAAAATCTTCGATTTTTAGGTATAAACTTGGGTTTAGGGTGAAATCTGAAAAATAGGTGCTGAGAATAGGACTTCTTTTATAATTTAAATTTTGCTTTTCGATAAAGCAATAAAATAAGTGCTTCTCAAGAGTCTTTATCTTCTGAGTCGCTATTAATTTACTTAATGCTTCTTTATTAATCATTCTTAATCAACGTTGACTATAAGTAATAAAAATAAAAAAAATAAATGATTCGTCCAAGTTAAAGAAGGCTGATTATTTATTCGTTTTTCTTTAGGGTTACAGATAACGTCTAGTGCATTGATGCTGGACGAGGGGTAAATCTTTATTTTAAAATTTACAACTACTCGTGCATTGAAACTCATATTTTACAGCAAAGCAGTTAACTCGTCTGGCTTCAATGCGCTTGTTGTACGAAGTTGGCCTATCGGTTTAGCACTCAAACACTGGAAATCTATTCATAAATCCGGGAATTTATGAAGTACGCCAATTTTGCACAACTCCCCAAACATACGAAACTTTCCCCAATCATAAATAAAATATTAGTAAAATTTTAAACCTTGTTAAATCTCATGCTGTTAGTAGAAAAGTGACCGGTATGGAGAAGGCAAGAGAGAAAGCCTAATAAAACAATGGTTTATAGGTATTGCGCAAGTTTATACAAAATGCGCATGATAAAATCATTTTATTTTCATTTTATAAAAACACATTTTTTCGCATTTCCTTCTTTTTCTATCGCTAACTTTCAGTCGGTCCAGCGGTTTTCATTGATCCTATTTTAATTTTCGGGGGATGACCAATTCATTTAAACTTTCAATAAATCACATAAACTTTCTTATTTTTTGAACATTGGTTATCTTTGGCCAAACAAACAATATAGCTATGGCTGGACACAGTAAATGGTCAAATATCAAGCGAAAGAAAGGGGCTGCAGATAAAAAGCGCGGCAAGCAATTCACCAAGGCAATCAAGGACATCAATATTGCCATTAAAGAAGGCGGCAGTGCCGATCCGGAGTTCAATCCGAGTTTGCGCAATGCCATTGCCAACGCCAAAGGGGTGAACATGCCCAAAGACAACATCCAACGGGCCATCAAAAAAGCCAGCGGCGCCGATGCTGATAGTTATGAAGAGGTCACTTTTGAAGGATACGGCCCACACGGAATCGCTTTTTATGTAGAATGCACCACTGACAATATCAACCGAACGGTAGCCAATATACGCGCCATATTTACTAAAAACGACGGCAGTTTGGGAAAAAACGGCTCGCTTGAATTTCTCTTTGATCGCAAAGGGGTTTTTATGCTCGAAAAAGAAAAAGTAGAGATGGATTTAGACGAATTGCAACTCGAGCTCATCGAGAAAGGTATGGAATCTTTTGAAGCGGAAGAGGAGCTCTTACTGATTTATACCGAATTTTCAGACTTTGGGAAAATGTCACAAGCCCTGGAAGAAATGAAAATAGAGGTGAAAAATTCCAGCTTGAAACGCATCCCTTTAAACACCACTGCACTTCCCGTTGAGCAAGCTCAAAAAATCGTGGAAATGGAAGAACAGTTTGAAGATGACGACGATGTGCAAAACGTCTTTCACAACTTGAAGATGACTGATGAGCTGCTCACCGCTTTAGCTGCAGAAGACTAAATTGAGTCACAAGTCGCCTTCCCAGGAAAATATGCCGACTGAAGCAATAACCGGTTCCCTGGCGCAATCCTAATAATACGAAAGTGATTGTTGAAATAGACTAAAAACTGATTCTGCTAATTTGTTATCCCGTATGTTCACAATTAAATAGTTCTCAGATTATCAAGTAATTAATGGTATAAACAAAATATAAAGGCTCAAATTTGGGCTATGAAGCATTCCTATTGCTTGGGTTTATAGGGCTCAAATACAGTTCAAAGCTATGCACTTTCAGTGCATCAACTTTAGCTTCTAAAAATTTTAAGCTACAAATGGTACGATTTTTCACAAAACAATTCGTGTGAATTTGTGTCATTCGTGGCTACTTTAAAATTTGGACTTTCAATCCATAATGGTTTATTTTGACGTCTTTATTTCGATGACACTCCATACAGGTTTCGTTGCAGACCCTTTGCAGTCCCGTAGGTACGGGACTGCTGCAGGATTTGACGCATTTCAGTAAACTCAGCATACCCCTCAAATCCGCCTAAAAATAAATCTCATGAATTTTTCGGGCTAAAGCGACAAAACACCCCTCCCCCGGATGTTTTTAAAAAATTACTGCGGATAAATTAACAACTTACTGGTTTTCAAATAATGTCGTTCCAATTTTCCGGGCAATTTGTCGAGGGCATGAGAATAAGAGACATAGCCTTTTCGAGCAGACACCACCACGATAAAATCTTCTTCTTTGATGTCTTTAGACAAAATAAAGAAGTCTTCCCAATCTACAAATTTATTAAAATTAAGGGTAAGGGAAATCTTATTGCTCTTGGCATAGTCCAAGATAGCCCGGTGTGTTTTTTCAGAACAGTTGAGCTCAATGGGAATAGACAATTCAACTGACAACTGACTAATTTTATTCAGCCAAATAGAAAAGCCTTCTTCAAACTCGGCATTTTGAGGCGCCACCACAAACAATCGTTTGTGATTGATTAAAGGTCTTTTAAAATCAGAGATAAACAATGTTTTTTTGGTCAGGGAGATGATACTGTTCATCTTATCTCCAATAATTTTTTCGATAAAGCCTGTTTTTTGCGGCCATCCGAGGAAAACCATATCTGCCATCACCTCGCGGGCAGTTCGGGCAATACCACTGGCTACATTGTGGTCTATGGTGGCTTTAATTTCTACACCGGTCTCTGAGGCTTTGGTCTCTTGCACATAATTTTCCAATCCTTTTCGGGCCTTGACAATTTTTGTTTCAGCTTCTTCATTATTGGGAACGACCGTCAAGATAGAGATGGGATTTTCTGACTTTTTATCCTTGACAAAAGCTGCAAAATCGAGCATTTTTTCAATATTATGCGTATTGGCAATCGGCATCAAAATATATTCGTTGTGCACGCCTTCGTCAACCGACATGTCATCTTGTGTATCGCGAATCACTTCTTTTGCCGCTTTCTCTGTCACAAAAGAAGCCACCAAACAAGTAATCAAAATCAGTATGATGGTTCCGTTAAGGATATTGTCATCAATAATGCCTTCACGATGCCCCACCATAATAACAGCCAAGGTGGCGGCAGCATGTGAACTGCTCAATCCAAAAATCAAATTGCGCTGGCCTTTAGAAAATTTAAATCCTTTTTGCGCAATATAAGCGGCCAGCCACTTGCCAAGCATGGCCACTATCGTTAGGGTAGCAGCAATAATCAAGGCCACCCAACCGCCCATGATCACACTAATGTCCACAATCATTCCCACACTAATCAGGAAGAAAGGAATAAACAAGGAGTTTCCGATAAACTCAATTCGATTCATTAAAGTAGATGATCCGGGAATCAGTTTATTGAGGGCCAGTCCGGCAAAGAAGGCACCAATAATGGCTTCCAATCCGGCAATTTCTGCCAAAAAAGCAGCGAGAAAGACCACCGCCAGAACAAAAATATAATGGGAATGTTTTTCGCTGGAAAATTGCTCAAAAAACCATTTGGCAATCTTGGGAATCACCAAGAACATAAAAGCCGAAAAGAGCACGATAGAAATCCCCAACTGAATCCAAAATTCTTGAGACAGACCGCCGCTGTGTGAACCCAGGATAACGGCCAACAGAATCAACACGGCTGTATCGGTGAGCATGGTGGCGCCAACAGTAATGGCGACTGCCGAATTCTTGGAAACCCCCAGTTTACTGACAATGGGATAGGTTACCAAGGTGTGGGTTGCAAACATACTGGCCGTCAGAAAAGCGGTTTCGAGTGTGAAATGTGGATCAAAATTACTCAAAAAATAATAGCATACCGGAAAGCCAATGCCCAAGGGAATCATAAAAGTTAGAAAACCAAAGATTAAACTCCGGTTTCTATTGGCTTTAAAAAGGTTGAGATCGAGCTCTAAGCCGGCGATAAACATGATATACATCAATCCGATGGTAGAAAATATCTCGATCCGCTCCGGGTTAATGATATTAAAGCCGTCAGGACCAATGATGATTCCACAAATAATCAATCCGATAATTCCCGGAATCCTGATTTTCTTCAATAAAATTGGGGAAAGCAGGATAATAAAAAGGATGATTGAAAAAATCAAAACAGGATTCTGCAACGGCAGTTGAAAATGTTTCATGAGTTCTTGTAAAACAGCATCCATAAGCATTGAATTTCTCAATAATGGGCTAAAATATAAAAAACTGCGTTTATAGCAACTCTGTTTTTTGTATTAAATTAGTTTATTTTCCCCGGCTGTTAAACTTGTCAAAAATAGCATAAGAATGCCCTCTAAAAAGGGAGATATTTTGGCATTTTTAGTATTTTGCGAACCTTAAATCCGAGGTGAAGAATATTCTCTCTCCTTAAGATGGAAGCGTACAATCTTGTTTACCTTGTCAGACCTGTCGTATTGCAAGGCTTTTACAACACAAATTGTATCTTCCTCTCCAAAAACAGACCGCTTACAGAGCGGGACAAAACAGAGAATAATGGTTTGTTTTTTGCCGTCGGATTTTACAAATCGTTTAACCCTACTTAAAATTATTATCACAAAAAGACAGTTTCTAATTTCTAAATCTCAAACATGAAAAGACCTATTGTATCTTCTGCATTAGCCCTATTGACAATGGGGTTTGTCCTTACCGGTTGCGGACCCTCATTAACATTGACCCAAGACGCCTTGCCTGATGATGTTTCTGCTATGCCCGAAAAAACGACAGCATTAAAAGAAGCACAACTCAAAACCTGGCCTCAGATGGGTATGATATCAGATACGGTTCCGGGGATGAGTGTCAAGAAAACTTACGACAAAATTATTAAAGGCAAAAAAGGAGAATCGGTCATTGTTGCCATTCTCGACTCCGGCGTCGATATCTTTCACGAAGATTTAGACGATGTACTTTGGACCAATAAAGATGAAGTACCCAACAACGGCATCGATGATGATAACAACGGCTATGTTGACGATATTCACGGATGGAACTTCTTGGGCGATCAGGTTCATGCCAACTTGGAATACACCCGGTTTGTCAAAAAATTAAAACCCAAATACGAAGACAAATCTGCGGATGAGATTGCTCCGGAAAATAGGGAGGAATACAAGCTTTATAAACGCGCCAAAGAAAAATATGACACTGAATTGGCCCAAGCCGAAACACGTATGTCGAGAATTTCTGCCATCAAAAGCAATTTTGAATCGGCTGTCAATGCAGTGAAAGAAGAAATGGGAGGGCTTGATTTCACCCGTCAAGAACTGCAAACCCGAACATCAGACAATCAGGATTTCTCCAAATCCAAATTTATGGTGCTTCAAATGATGAAAAGAGCAGAGGTTACCAAAGGGAAAAAATTAGAAAAATTCCTTACCCAGCTCGAAGATGCGGTGGAGTATTTTAATAACAAACTCAATTATCACCTCAATATTGAATTCACCGGACGTACAAAAGTAGGAGACGACCCCAATGACCTCAGCGATACCGATTATGGCGACAACCGGGTTGCCGGCCCTACAGAAGACAAAGAAGACGTCACTCACGGCACACACGTAGCCGGAATTGTTGCCGCAGAACGAAACAACGGCATTGGCATGAACGGTGTGGCCAACAACGTCAAAATCATGGCGCTTCGCGCAGTACCCGACGGCGACGAGTTTGACAAAGACATCGCTTTGGGCATCCGTTATGCCGTAGACAACGGCGCCGACATCATCAACATGAGTTTTGGAAAAGGCTTTTCTGCCCATCCGGAATGGGTTATTGAAGCCATAAAATATGCCGCCAAACACGACGTTCTGATTGTTAAAGCAGCCGGAAACGACAGCAAAGACTTGGATGAAAACCGCACTTATCCCAACGACCAATGGCCGGGACATGAAAGTGAAATCTCCGATAATGTAATCATGGTTGGTGCCTTGAATTTTGCGTATGGCCAAGACTTGGTCGCCGCTTTCTCTAATTACGGCACCACCAACGTCGATGTTTTTGCACCGGGGGTTCAAATTTGGTCTACCGTTCCCAACAATGAATACAAATTTTTGCAAGGTACTTCCATGGCTTCGCCGGAAGTTGCCGGAGTGGCTGCCATGATCAGGTCTTATTTCCCTGAATTGACAGCTCCTCAAGTCAAAAACATTATTATGGAAAGTGCCATCACCACCGATATTGTGGTCAATGTTCCCCACGATAGAAGTGAACTTGGGGCAACCAGCCCTCAAAAAACCTTTGACCAACTCTCTATATCAGGAGGAATGGTTAATTTGTACAATGCTTTAATTATGGCCAGTAAAGTGGCGCAAGAACAGTAAAGCTCAGCTGTTCCTGACTACAATAACGTTTATAACGAATAAAATTGACGTACTTTTGAATAATTCCCACAAAGTTTATATTTTGTGGGAATTATTTTTTTCACCCAATCCTACAACTATAAAATATGTGTAAAAGACCGCTCCTCCTGTTTTTTCTCCTCTGTACATTACCCGCATGGGCCCAGCAGCATCAAGCTTGTTACTGGCAGCAGCATGTCAATTATACCATGAGGGTAGACATGAACGTCAACACCTATCGCTATCAGGGGACCCAACACTTGGTTTATACCAATAATTCCCCCGACACCCTCCATCAGGTTTTCTATCACCTTTATTACAATGCTTTTCAGCCGGGTAGCCAAATGGACGTTCGTTCTCGTACCATTGTCGATCCCGATCCTCGTGTCATGGACCGCATTAGCAAACTGTCTCCTGATGAAATTGGATATTTAAAAATCAGTAACCTTAAACAAGACGGACAAGAAATAGAGGGAAAAACCATAGGGACCATCTACCAAGTAAAATTGGCACACCCCATTCTCCCGGGAGAACAATCGACCCTTACCTTAGATTTTGAAGGACAAGTGCCTCTCCAAATTCGCCGTGCCGGTCGCAACAATGCTGAAGGCATCGCACTTTCCATGTCTCAGTGGTATCCCAAGCTTGCCGAATATGACTATGAAGGCTGGCATCCCGACCCTTATATTGCCCGAGAATTTTATGGCGTATGGGGAGATTATGAAGTCTATATCACCATCGCATCAGATTATATCATAGGGGGATCCGGATATTTGCAAAACCCGGAAGAAATTGGTTATGGTTATCAAAAAAATCCAAACCAAAAGCGGCAACACCAAACCGATAAACTCACTTGGCATTTTATTGCTCCGCGAGTACACGATTTTACCTGGGCTGCAGATCCTGACTATCGACACGATCGCGTAACCATGAAAGACGGCACCGTTTTGCATTTCTTCTACCAAGACGATTCGGATATCCGCAAAGATTGGAAACGTTTGAAAGAAGATACCCAAAAGCTATATCATTATTTTACTACTCATATCGGCCCTTATCCTTATCGCCAATATTCTTTTATCCAAGGAGGTGACGGCGGAATGGAATACGCCATGTGCACCTTGATTAAAGACGATAAAAGCTATGGCAGCCTATTGGGAACCGCCGCACACGAGTTTGCTCATTCCTGGTTTCAGTTTGTCTTGGCCACTAACGAATCAGAACATCCGTGGATGGATGAAGGCATGACCACCTATATTTCTACCTTGGCTATGAATGCGATTTATCAAAAAAACCCCAAAGCGCATCCGCTTAAAGGAGCCTACAAAAGCTACTTCCGATTGGCCAATTCGGGAATAGAAATGCCGCAAACTACTCATGCTGATCGGTACAAAACCAATACCAATTACGGAATTAGCTCTTACTCAAAAGGAGCCATTTTTCTCAATCAATTGGAGTACATTATCGGAAAAGAAAACTTGAGCAAAACGCTACATCGCTATTATGAGCTGTGGCAGTTTAAGCACCCTACTCCCACTGATTTTATTCGGGTAGCCGAAAAAGTATCCGGCGCCCAGTTGCGTTGGTATTTAAATGATTGGACCCGCACCACCAACAGCATCGATTATGGAATCAAAGCCGTAAATGACAAAGGAAACAAAACAGAGCTCGTACTGGAAAGAATAGGTTTGATGCCCATGCCTATCGAACTGAAAATCACGTTTACCAATGGGAGTACCAAAAATTACTACATCCCTTATCGCCGAATGTTTTGGGCAAAACCATTTCAAGGAGAAACCCTGAAAAGCTGGGGCTGGGCTTATCCCAATTATAAATTGACACTCGATCAAGCAAAATCGAAGATTGAGCGCATCGAGATTGACCCTTCTCAGAGATTGGCCGATGTTCAACGAGAAAACAATGTATATCCGCCGAAAGAAGATTAATAATACGGAAGTGATTATTGAGATCGACTAAATATTGTATCGTAAAAATTTCAAAAGTCAAGGCAAAAAGCCTGCCTGCGGCTAGCAGGTACAAGCATAGCCACAGCTATGACCAATGTTCTTAACGCAGAGATTTGAAATTTTAACAGAGAGATTAGCCCGAAAAATTCACTGCAAATTGAGGAATAACTAAATAGTTTGCAGATTATCAAGGAATTAATGATGTTAATAGGCAAAATATAAAGGCTCAAATTAACAAGCCTGACAACCCTTCAAGGGTTCTAAAACCCTTGAAGGGTTATTCGTACACTTAATACAGGTTTTGTTGCAAGCCCTTTGCAGTCCCGTATATACGGGGCAGCTGCAGGATTTGACGCACTTCGACAAACTCAGCATACCCCCTCAAATCCGCCTAAAATAAATCTCATGAATTTTCCGGGTTAGTCTATTTTTAAGGTCACTTCCGTATTAAAGATCACCTAAGAGTTGTTGTGCTTTTTCATATTCCGGAGCTTGTGGCGGCATGGATTTTAGCAGTTCTCGAGTCGCTTGATAATCCTTTTGTTTTAATTTACTCAAAGCCGCCATCCACAATGCTTTAGAGGCATAAACCGATTGCCCTTGTGCGAGTTTCATCAACAAAGCATCGGCTTTCTCAAACTGATCAGTCTCCACCAAGCTCACGGCCTTGTAATACTGAAGGTTGACTTTTTGAGGGGAAGCGCTCAGCAATTGGTTCAGATAAATCAATGCATTTTTATAGTCCTTTTGATTATAAGCCTCTTCGGCCTTTTGAGCCCGTTCATCGGCTTGTCCGCGCAGGGTTAGTGAAATAGGAGAGTGCTTCGCATAATCAGTATAAACCGGATTTCCCCAATTTCCGAAAAGGAAAACACCGATAAGAATCAAAACAGAAGCAGCCGCGGCATAATGCCAGGGCTTGAAGAACAGCTTTCGTTTTTTGGAAGAAAACCGGTCTGAGGCATGAGAATAATTGGTCTCTGCCTCCTCCAGTGTACTTATAAAATCTTTGCGCGCCTCAGAAAAATGGTGACCAACAACCCTTGACAAGTCCCTATACAGCTCAAAATCACTACGAAATCGATCATCTTGCCGAAGCTTAATCTCAAACGCCTCCGCCTCCTCTTTTGACAATTCGCCATTGAGATAAGCTTCAAATCTTATGTTTTCTTCTGGTTTCATCTTGGTATTATAATTTCAAATTTTGGTATCGCGGATTTTCCTTAATCAAATCACTTAACTTTCCCATACAAACTGATTTTTTCTTGCGTGCATAGCCGTAAGTGATTTCTAATTTTTCAGCTACTTCCTTCATGGACAGTTTTGTCAAACTCAGTTTAATCAATTTTTGACAAGTCTTGCCCAATTTTGACAACACACTCAAATACAATTCTTTGCGAGCTTCAAATTTTTGGGTCTCTGCCGCTTGTTCAGCTGTATCGTCACTTATAGATAAACGTTCCTCCTCAATTGTTACCGTCTTATACCCCCTTTTTTTCAACACATTAAACCATTTTCGTTTGCAAATCAGAAAAAAATAGGCATCAAAAGGGCAGGTCAACTCCAATCCTTTAACTTTTGCCTGATCATATAAGGTGATCAAAGTTTCCTGCACAATATCATAAGCATCGCTCTCATCTCCGCTATTTTTGCAGATATACCCTATTACCTTAGGGGCAAATTTCTTATAAATCTCAGCCACTACTGAGGAATCATTTTTTGCCAATGCCTCAATATACTTTTGGTCTTGATGAATTTTTTTAGCTGTCATATTTAAAGCGTCTGCAACAAAACTAATTAAAAATACAAGTTAAAGGGGGGTAACAATTTGTTTTTATCTTGATATAAGGGCAGCTAACAACCCCAAAAAACTTTTGAGATGAAAAATTTGCAAAACACACCGTACAAATTTGTACCCCCGCTTTTTCCGATTTCGAGATTAATTTCTCCTTATCCGGTTATGAATTATTACAGCGCAATCGGTTTTAAACCATCGCTCCTTTATACAAAATCAAATATTAAAACCAATCCTTAGCAGCCCCCTCATAAACCGCTATGGAAACATCGACATCATAGATTTGGTTTGTTTTTAATTGTTTTAGTTTCCTGTGTTTGTGTTTCTATAGCTGAGGAAAGGCCACAAGTTTTCTGGTGGCCTTTTCTCTTTTTTTCATCCTTTATTAAAAAAAATTGTAAATTGTACCTGATTTTAATCGCAATTATGAAGCTACGTTTACTCTATCTACTTTTGGGAGCCTTCTGCCTGCAAGCTTGCAGCAATCAGATTGATGACTGTATTACCAATCCGGTGGTCTACCCCAATCGTGTTGAGATTAACGGATCGGCCTACCAAAATAGTCTGATTGCTTGCCGAGAGGGAAAACTGCAGACCTATAAATTTGTGGGGGCTCAAGAATTCACAATAAAAGCAGCGCAGGGTACAGTCATTCAAATTTTTCCGGATAGTTTTTCTCAAAATGGAGTAATTATTCAAGATACTTTAACCTTGACGCTCCTTGAAATGTACACTCCGGGGGCACTTATTGCTTGTCAGCTTTCAACCAATGGCCTCAACAGCGGGCAAAGTGTTGAACCCTTGCTCAGTGAAGGCATAGGATATATCGAAATACGCCACAACGGGCAACCAGTAGAGCTTGTTGGTGAATTTTTCCTCTTTATGCCTTCCCAAAACAACAACTTATCTTTGTCGGTTTTTAGGGCGCCAAATTGTCAAGACCTCCACTGCGATGTTCTGTGGGAAAATACAGGCCATCCCGTTTCTCCCTACCAACTCATCGATGCTGCCGGTAACCCCACCGTTTCCGGTTACCGAGCTTTGTTGACTACTTTGGGTTGGTTTAGCTTTGCGCGTTTTAATCCCGATCCGGCTCCGCGGGGCATTTTATACAACAAAGCTCCATCGGGCTATACTGCAACAAACAGCAAGGTGTTTTTAACCTATGATTCCCCGAGTATCGGGGTGGGGCTATTTTCTGCCTATGACAGTATCAATATGGTTTTTAGTGAAAAGTATGGAGAGATTCCTAATCAAAGTGCAGGTCACGTCATTTTTGTCAGTAAAGACGCCAATGCTTATCGATATGAAGCCGTGCCGGTGGTGACCGAAGATGGGAAAATTACCTTTACCCAGCAACTTCAAACCGGTGATGCAGAGGAACTGATTCAATATATCAATCATTTATAACCATGTCGATTCGCCTTAAACATATCGCCTTGTGGGTCGTACTGCTATTTTCGGGAAGCGAGCTATTTGCGCAAATTGCAACGGACAGTACTACCCGAAAAGCTCCTATATTTTATGATGTTTTGGGCAATGAAATTGACTTTAGGGCCAAAATGCCCCCTCTACGCCAAATCTCGGGAGCCCCCAAAGCTTATTACACCTATTATTGGGAGTTTGGAGACGGCGAATACAGCTTTGAGCAATCGCCAAAACACACCTATCGAAAAAAAGGAACTTATACCGTACGCCTGTGGAGCACCAACAATTATGACAGTGGGAAACCCCCAAGCAGTCGTCCGCAAAAAGTGAGTATCAACACTGACTTGTCAAAAGCAACAAGCGCCATCAACGCCAATTGTCCTCATGTTTTTCCCGATGGGGAAGATTTAGTGGTCCAAACGAACCGAGATCCGCTTCCCGGTCAAGAAATGGTGTTAATCACCAGCTATAAAAACACATCTAATCATGCTGTTAGCGGGGTTTTATACCTTTTTTATAATGACGATAAGTTTAAAGATGATAACTTTATTTTAAAGGAAACGCGTCTGTATCACGGAGAGAAAATCGTAAAAGACGAAACCGGCTACATCGCTCACGTCAAGAAACAAAAACCGGAAATCAGACTGGCCGCACAGCGTAATGATATTTACATTTTCCCAATCCTAACCAAGGATTCGATAGAACAGCTCGACCTGCCACTTGTGCTGGAAAAATCTAAGGAAGCCTACCGAAATCATCAAATCATAGCATTTAATGACCTACAGCCCGGAGAGATCCGTCATGTTTTCAGAACCCTGGAAACCACTCCTGAAATGCTTAAAGATACCAGTGCCATCATTACTTTGCGTAGCATCTATGTGCCCGACAGAAATTATGGCAACTACAGTGTCAAGGATACGGAATTGGAGATTGTCACCTCACACGATCCCAATAAGATGTCATCCACCGGCACCTATATGAGCTACCGATTTGTCCGTCATAAAAAAATCAAATTCAGGGTAAAATTTCAGAATAACGGAGAAGGCCCGGCGCACACCATCCGCTTAGAGGTGGGGACTCCGGAAATGTTTGACAAATCGAGTTTGGAAGTCCTGAAGATGTATCCCGAATGCCCAATTTGTCCGGAGGGAAAACAAGTAACTTATTCTTGTTTAGATACCACTACCACCGTCGACAAAATCATCTTCACTTTTAAGAACATTTACCTTCCCGGAAGCCGACAAAAGGGCGTTACTTCCAGAGATTCTACCAAGGGATTTGTCAAGTACAGGTTGTCATTTGGCGATCAATTGAACAAGGTAAAGACCAAAAGCCGCACGGCAATTTACTTTGATGAAAATCCGCCAATCTACACCAATTACAGTACCACTTGGTTTAGGCCGGGTATTTCTTTTGGTGCCAAAGCAGGCTATATTTACACCCCTTCGCGAACTCACAGTCGGGAGTTTTTTGCCGGAGTTACCGTTTCTCCCTTTAAACCCCACCACGGCTACCTACAAGCCGAATTCTTCCTCTCTTCCGGGTCTTTTGAAAATTTAAAGTCCTTTACGGAAACCCAAGTCAACGCTATCGATATTACAAAGCTGACCCGCTATCACAAGAACAGCCAAACGCGCCATATTACCGCCTATTTGGTACCGGCCTCCTATCGTTATAACATCAATGACTTCCTGTCTTTTGGCAGCGGAATACAACTCAAAATGGACCTTCAGCAAAAGATAAAAACCCAAACCATCGGAAAAGCTTATCTCAAAACTCCGGGTATAGAAGAAATTAGAAATCCCTCAGAAGACAGTTTCCAAAAGGAAAAATGTACTCATTATTTTACTAATTTTGATGCCGGACTTTTTTTGGATGTTAGTGCAGGCAGCGTTCGAATTGGCCCCAGCGCCGGTTTTCGATGCGCATACAACTTCAGACAATCCGAAACCCAATTACAAATTTATGCCGTTTGGAAATTTTAAAACAACATATAATAGGTTTGATGGGAGCGCTCCTGATCAGTATTTCCGGATTTGCCCAACACCAAACAACAGACCTTATCTATAGCCAACTGGACACCTATCTCAATCAACCTCATCCCGAAAATTTGCAACAGCTAACCCGAGCGCTCAAACAAGCTCCGGACAGCATTCGTGCGGTTCAGTTGGCTAAAGTGGTGGCTTATTGCAATATAGCCTACATTCAAAAAGAGAAGAACAATTTGTTTCAAGCCATTGATTTTTATGAAAAAGCCAAGCATATCTTTTTTTCAAATGCGCTTGACCGCTATGATATCATTGAATATTGCTTAAAACCTTTGGGAAACTTATATCTCAAAACCCAAGCTTTGGCAGAAGCCGAAAATACCATTAAGCAATATATCTTAATGGCCAAGCAAAAAGGAAATATCTCGCAGCAAATCAGTGGCATCCTCAATCTCTCTGTTCTATATTACAGCGAATCTCAGTTTCAAAAATCTGTTGACCTGCTCAAAAATGCTTTGAAAGAACAACCCGATGAAACCAAACTTAAGGTAAATTTGGCTTCCTCATACTTTGCCTTGGGAAAAATTGAAAAAGCAGAGCTTCTGCTCTCATCGGTTTTAAAATTATCCCCTAAAAGTATTCAGGCACGGCGATTATTGGCCGAAATTTTAATCCGCAAAGGAAAAGAGAATCAGGCTGTTTCCCTGCTTAAAAACATACTCAAATCACCAACAATAAGTCGACGAAAAACGGCAAAACTACAGTTGGAACTGGCCAATGCTTATTTTTCAAAATTGGATCTTGTCAATTCTCACAAAGCCTTGCAGCAGGTTTACCAAACGCTCATCCCCTTTTATAATCGCCAACAAAAACTGCCTAAAGAAAAACAACTCTACCCCGAAACTGTTTTAATGGATGCACTGGATCTTCAAGCCGCACTATATCAACAACAAGGGGAAAGCACGCAAGCCTTAAAAGCCTATAAGCTGGCAGCACAAATCAACCGGTACTTATTTTTACAAATGTATGCCCAAGAAAGTCGGTTGTTGACGCAACAAAATATCGACCGCCGCAGTGAACGTGTCCTTTCTATCTTATATCATTTATACCGGCAGACCACCGATGAAAAATGGTTGGAAAAGGCACTGCAAATCGATAGCCGCACAAAGGGACAGGTGGTTTTGGAGGCCGCTGCATTAAAACACACACTTGCCGCTAATCAGGGCGAAAAACTACAACAGCTTCAAGCCTTACAACGCCAATCTGCAAACTTGGGACAGACCATTTATGAACATACCCGAACCGGATATCTGAATCTTGATCAAATGACTGAATTGCAGCAGTCTTACAATCAAGTTTTGACCCGACAACGGCTGATTTACAATCAACTTCAATCAGGAATTTTAAAAGGTCAAGCCGATTCCCCCCTCAATCTCCACACTTTGCAGGAGAAAGCGGACACCTTGAATGTAACCCTGGTCAGTTATTTTATGGGAAACAGCGCCATCTATCAATGGGTCGTCGGAAAAGGGATTTTGCAATTCAATAAATTGACTTCCAACAAATCATCTTATACTGATTTCAGGGAGCTTATTCGAACGTATAATCAGCTCTTTACAAAACCGGGGCTCATCAACGGCGATATTCCTCATTTCGTCAAGACTTCCTCGGCACTGTATGAAAAATTAAACCTGCCCAAAGCCGATAAACTGCTTATTATTCCCGATGGTATTCTCTCTTTTGTGCCTTTCTCCACCTTGTTAACCCAGCCTGAATCGGGCAGCAATTATGAGCAAATGTCTTTTCTTGTCAAGGAAAGTGCTGTTTCCTACATGCTTTCCCTTCAAGAGTTTGCCCAGCCCGCTCCCGGATTTAAAACCCGCCAAAATCTATTGGGTTTTTTTCCGGTTTTTAAAGGTACTCCGCAAGCCTTAAACTTTTCGGTGGCGGAAGCCAAATCACTTAAAAAGCATTTCCCCGGACACTTATTAATGAATGAAAAAGCCACCAAATCGGCCTTTTTAAATCAAGCCGATCAGTACAGCATGCTTCACATTTCCTCGCATGCACTCGGCGGCACCTTTCATCAACAGCCTGTCATTTTATTTAGCGATGGCACACTGGGAGTCCAAACCCTTTACGGCATGCATTTTTCACCTCAACTGGTCGTCCTCAGTGCCTGCGAAACCGGAATCGGAAAATACAGCAAAGGAGAAGGCGCACTCAGCCTGGCTCGCGGATTTCGATATGCCGGTGCTAAAAATATTTTGTTTTCCCTCTGGGAAGTCAATGATAAAAGCACGGCAGAATGGATGGGCTACTACTATGCCGCATTAGAAAAAAATTGGTCCAGAAATTTTGCTGTCCATCAAGCAAGTTTGTCTTATCTCCACAGCGATGAAATTGACAACGTCCGAAAATCTCCTTATTACTGGGGCGCTTTTTCATATTATGGAACAGTGGATATTCCGGCCGAACCTGCTTCTACCATTACTTACTTGATCGCTATAGGAATTATCATTGTACTGCTCCTCTTTCTGTTAATCAAATTGAAACGCCCCAAACAAAACTCAACAGAATAGAAAACGACTGAACATTTTCAAAACCCCTATTCCTTTGTAAACAGCACCGTACCGCCTCCCTGCTTTAGCTGCATCGTATTTTCTTCGGGATTAAATTTTAGTACCACCCCGGCTCTTGAAAATTCGAATTTGTTTTCTGCCGTGGGCGTGAGCGGGAAAGCAGGTTGACCCGTTCCTTGTGCAATCAAAGTATTCCCTTTTTTGGTAATTGTTATCTTTAAAGGAATTTGTGCCGAAGCATAGACCCCCAAATATTTATCCAAATCTTCAGCACTTACCGCATAATTAGAGAATTGCGGAATGCTATACGGTTTGTCGTAGACTGCACTCAAAACAGCAATAGAAATTTTATTAATACTGTAGTTTGTTCCATTAGAGATGAGGGCATAGGCAATATGTTGATCGGGGAAATAAGCAAATACAGAAGAAAAACCGTCGATCCCACCAGTATGGCCATAGCCTATTTTATCGTAAAAAGGAACTTTAATCAAGCCCATTCCATAGCCGTCTTTAAAGGTTTTCATCTGTTTTAATTGCTCCGGCGTCAAAAGATCTCCTTCAAACAAAGCTTCGCTAAATTTGATCAAATCTGTTGGGGTGGAAACAATTCCTCCGGCTCCCAAGGGAATGGAACTATCCGTTTCGGGTTGCACTTTCCAAGCGCCCATATATTTATAAGATTTGCTCTCGTGGTCGGCCGTATTGATCGCCCCTCCCAAATAGGTGTTTTCGAGTCCCACAGGTTGGGCTATATATTGTTGCAAAAGCTTGGCGTAAGGCTTGTTAAAAACCTCTTCGAGTATATAAGTCAGCAATACGTAATTTGAGTTGCTGTATTCAAATTTTGTCCCCGGCGTAAAATCGCTTCCGCCTTCAGCAATTATGGCCAACATTTGCTTCCGGGTTTTAGGAATGGTATTCCAGTTCAAATAATCCTCATCGGCTGTGAAATTATGAATCCCACTTCGATGATGAAGCAACTGATTAACGGTAATTTCATTTGCGTGAGGAATTTTCGGAAAAAACTGAGCAATATTTTGATCGAGTTTTAATTTCCCTTGTTCAACGGCCTTCAATATAAGCACCGCCGTAAAAGTCTTAGAGATAGAACCGATTCGATATTTGGTATCTCGATCTGCTTTCACTCGATGTTGTACATCGGCAAAACCCACTGTATTGGCGTAAATAATCTTTCCGTTTTTAGCAAGCGCAACACTCCCCATGAACTTGTCATTGTGTTGGAGAACGGCAAACAAGCTGTCCAATTTTTGCACATCAAAAGACTGGCTATAAGTTTTCTGTAAAAACAGACCACAGCAAAACAGGAATAAAAGAAATTTTTTCATATTGATATTTTGTTAGCTAAAATAGTGAAATCATTCGGCAATCTATGCTGTTTTTTGCAAATATTTGCAGCAAAAAGCCGCCAATAAAGAGCAAGGAATCAGCATAATATGAACAGTATCTCCGAGGATGCTCAGCCCTTTATTCAAAAAACATAAAGCCCTGCTAAAACACTATTGTTTTTTCTATTTTTGCCATATGCCACACTGCTCTGAATCTGACTACAAATCGCCTTTTATTTATAGAAATGGTCACGTATCGACCATTTACGGCGGTGCCATTAAATCTACCCTTCCGCCGGCTTATGAACGAGCGCAATGGGAAATGCCCGATGGCGATTTCCTACTGGTAGACTTTATCGTCCAGAGTAAGGAAAAAGCCATTGTACTCTGTCACGGACTGGAAGGAGATTCAAAGAGCAACTACAACAATTCGGCGGCGCATTATTTTTTAGAAAAAGGATATACTGTCTTTGCTTGGAACAATCGGAGTTGCGGCGGCAAACTCAATCGGTTACCGCAATTGTATCACCATGCCTCGGTAGACGATTTGGAATTTGTAATTAAGCAAATCCTAAAAAAAGGGTTTAAAGCTCTTTATCTGCTCGGGTTTTCCTTGGGAGGCGCCCAAATTTTAAACTACTTTGGCACCAAGGTTATCCCCGCCGAAATAAAAGCCGGCACGGCAGTTTCAACGCCCATTTCTCTCAAGTCCAGTGCCGGAAAAATTCAAAAGGGATTGGGAAAAATATATGCCAATCGGTTTATCAAAAGAATCAAAAACAAAATCATCGCCAAATCCAAGAAATTTCCCCACTTGCTCAATCGCGCAGCCCTTGAGCAAATTGAAAGCTTCACCGATTTGGCCCAGACTTTTATCGTTCCCATACACGGTTTTTCCAGTCTTTCTGACTATTTTGAAAAAGCTTCTCCCGGGCATTGTTTGGCGCATATTCAAACTCCGGTTCTACTTCTCAACGCACAAAACGACCCCATGTTGGGCACTCCGGATTATCCCATTGATTTGGCTAAAACACATCGTTATATCCATTTGGAATTGCCCGTGTTTGGAGGGCATTGTGCGTTTCCTTTAAAGCGCTCCAAATATTCATACGCAGAAATGCGCGCATTGCAGTTTTTTAAGTCGGTTAAATGAACCGCTGCCCGGTTTCACGCCTATTAGCGTGATATTATAATGAATTCACGATAGAATCGATAAGTAGCCGATCCTTAACAAGCCTGTATAGCTGTAGGATTTGACGTACTTCAGTAAACTCAGCATACCCCTCAAATCCGCTTAAAATAAATCTCATGAATTTTCCGAGTCAATCCAAGATTTTGTCTTTAGTTTTGTATTACTATGATTAATCCTGAACGCGCAGAACGAAACTCCCTGTTTATCAAAGCCGAAGCTCAACGCTTAGGATTTATGGCTTGTGGAATTAGCAAAGCTGAATTTCTCAAAGAAGAAGCCCCGCGATTAGAATATTACTTGCGTCACAACATGAACGGCAAAATGAAATGGCTGGAGAATCATTTTGACAAACGCCTCGACCCCACCAAACTCGTTCCCGGCGCCAAGAGTGTGGTATCGCTACTCTTCAACTATTACCCGGAAGAACAGCAAGGCGACGACACCTACAAAATCTCCAAATATGCGTATGGTCGGGATTATCATTTTGTTCTCAAACGCAAACTCAAAGAGCTGCTATTTCGCATTCGTGAAGAAATTGGCCATGTCGAAGGCCGTGTTTTTGTCGATTCGGCTCCGGTTTTGGACAAAGCCTGGGCTGCAAGAAGCGGATTGGGATGGATTGGCAAACACACCCTGCTCCTGCGCAAACAAAGAGGGTCTTTTCACTTTATTGCCGAACTCATTATTGACCTCGATTTAAAATACGACTCCCGCGTAGCCGATTATTGCGGCACCTGTACCAAATGCATCGACGCCTGTCCCACCGGCGCCATCGAAGAACCACACCGCGTCAATGGGAGTAAATGTATTTCTTACTTTACCATCGAACTCAAAGACGAAATTATTCCCAAAGGGATGGAAGGTCAGTTTGAAGATTGGATGTTTGGTTGTGATATTTGCCAAGATGTATGTCCGTGGAACCGCTTTGCCACGCCTCACAGCGAACCTTTATTCAATGCCCACCCCGATTTAATGGGCATGACAAAAGCCGATTGGGAAGAACTTACCGAGGATACTTTTCGAAAAGTATTTAAAAAATCGGCAGTCAAACGCACCAAATACAAAGGTTTAAAACGGAATATCAAATTCTTAAAGGAATCGTAAACCCAAAGAAAAACGAAAACTCAATTGAACACAGGCCATTTTTCTATTGCTACATCTCTTGAAATCAACTCCTCCTGCCATTTCACAAACTCCCCTCCAATTCCTGTTTGCTAAGCTAAAAATTTATACCTTAGCATTTGAGAAACCACACAAGAGCAACTAAAACTTAAAACCATTTCTATGAAAGACGAAAGGAAACGACGGGAAGCCCTGGTTTATCACGCAAAACCATATCCCGGTAAGATTGAAGTCATTCCCACTAAAAAATATTCTTCTCAACGCGATTTATCCATCGCCTACTCTCCACACGTGGCTTATCCTTGTTTGGAGATTAAAAAAGACAAAGAAGAAGCCTACCGATACACCGATAAAGGCAATCTGGTGGCGGTCATTTCCAACGGAACCGCTGTATTGGGTTTAGGCGATATTGGGCCTGAAGCAGCCAAACCGGTTATGGAAGGAAAAGGATTGTTATTTAAAATTTTTGCCGGTATAGACGTGTTTGACATAGAAGTAGACACCAAAAACATAGAGGAATTCATCGCTACCGTAAAAAACATCGCCCCTACTTTTGGCGGTATCAATTTAGAAGACATCAAAGCTCCGGAAGCTTTTGAAATTGAAGACCGTTTAAAAGAAGAACTCGACATTCCGGTAATGCATGACGACCAGCACGGCACTGCCATTATTTCGGCGGCGGCACTGCTCAATGCCACCGAAATTGCCGGCAAAAAAATGGGAGAAATCAAGATTGTTGTCAGTGGTGCCGGTGCTGCAGCTGTTTCCTGTGCCCGGCTGTACAAATCTTTTGGCGCCAAAGCCGAAAACATTGTCATGTGTGACAGCAAAGGCGTTATCCGAAAAGACCGCGATACCTTGTCTGAGCAAAAAGCAGAATTTGCCACCGACCGCAACATTAAAACACTCGCCGATGCCATGAAAGAAGCCGATGCCTTTATCGGACTTTCGGTAGGCGATATTGTTTCCGAAGACATGCTCAACAGTATGGCCAAAGATCCCATCGTTTTTGCCATGGCCAATCCCGATCCGGAAATTGATTATCCCAAAGCTGTAGCCACCCGATCAGATGTCATCATGGGAACCGGTCGCAGTGATTATCCCAATCAAGTGAATAATGTACTGGGATTTCCTTTTATTTTCCGTGGAGCCTTGGATGTCCGTGCCAAGGAAATTAATTTGGAAATGAAAAAGGCAGCAGTACTCGCCCTGGCCGATTTGGCGAAGAAAACCGTCCCTGAAGAAGTCAACATCACCTATGGAGAAACCAAACTCACCTTTGGCCGAGACTATATCATTCCCAAGCCATTCGATGTGCGACTGATTGCCGAGATCCCACCGGCAGTGGCCAAAGCCGCTATGGACAGCGGAGTGGCGCGTCAACCTATTGAAGATTGGGACAAATATAGAGACGAACTCATCAACCGCACCGGCAGCAACAACAAAATCACTCGAATGCTTGCCGATCGCGCCCGTTCCAATCCTAAAAAAGTGGTGTATGCAGAAGCCGATCACCTCGATGTGTTAAAAACAGCACAGATCGCCAAAGAAGAAGGTATTGCTGAGCCCATTTTACTCGGTCGGAAAGACATCATCCGAGAATTGATGAAAGAAATTGAATTTAATGATGAAGGCATTCAAATTATAGACCCCAAAGCCGATGAACAGCAAGAGCGTTTACAAGCTTATGCCGATATTTTTTGGCAGGCGCGCAAACGCAACGGCATTACCAAATTGGATGCGCAGAAACTGATGCGAGAACGCAACTATTTTGCCGCCATGATGGTCAATGAAGGAGATGCTGATGCCTTGTTATCCGGATATTCCAGAGCATATCCGATTGTTTTAAAACCCATTTTAGATTTGATTGAAACCCAAGAAGGCGTTTCGCGAGTAGCAACCACCAACTTGATGAACACCTCCAGAGGACCTTTATTTGTTAGCGACACCTCTATCAATATTGATCCCAATGCAGAAGAATTGGCTCGCATTGCAGAAATGACGGGACATACGGCCAAACTCTTTGGCGTAGAACCGGTGATTGCCATGATGTCTTATGGAAACTTTGGTTCTTCCAAGGCCCCCCAGGCACGAAAAGTAAAACAGGCCGTGAAAATCTTACACGAAAATCATCCCCAGCTATTGGTAGACGGAGAGATTCAAGCCGATTTTGCTTTAAACAAAAGTATGCGAGAACGGAACTTTCCTTTTTCCAGAATTGCCGATCGAAAGGTCAACACTTTGATTTATCCCAATTTGGTTTCTGCCAATTCCACTTATAAACTGATTAAGGAATTGGAAGGAAGCGACTCTGTAGGCCCCATCATCATGGGATTGTCTAAACCTGTTCACATTTTACAACTCGGTGCCAGCGTACAAGAAATGGTCAATATGACCGCAGTAGTTGTGGTGGATGCACAAGAGAAAGAACGAGGAAATTTGAAATAATACGAAAGTGCTTATTGAAATAGCTCGAAAAATTCACCTAAAATAAACCTCATGAATTTTCCGGGACAGGCTAAATATCGGGCTATTTTTATAGGTATAATTGGTATAATGCCAACTCCGCCATAAGGAGCAAGAAAATAACCCAAAAAAAATCCCGCTGATCGATCAGCGGGATTTTTTTGGGAGTTTTGCAACCGTGGCTTTGTTATACCTTTAGTTAACCACGCTATGTACTTTATCGGCAGCTTCTTTAAATTCAACTGCAGACAATACGTTTAAGCCGCTGTCGTCAATCAATTTTTTAGCAACATCGGCATTGGTTCCTTGTAAACGGACAATAATAGGGACATTAATTTTATCGCCCATACTTTTATAGGCGTCGATAACGCCTTGTGCTACTCGGTCACAGCGGACAATTCCGCCAAAGATATTGACCAAAATAGCCTCTACTTTATCGTCTTTCAAAATCAATTCAAAAGCTTGTTCCACTCTTTTGGCATCAGCCGTTCCACCTACATCGAGAAAGTTGGCGGGGCTTCCTCCTGACTGTTTAATCAAGTCCATCGTAGCCATGGCCAATCCGGCGCCATTCACCATACAGCCCACGTTGCCATCAAGGTCAACATAGTTTAATCCGGCTTTTCGAGCTTCTACATCCACAGGATTTTCCTCACGTTCATCGCGAAGTTCAGCATAATCCTTATGACGGAAAAGCGCATTATCATCTAAGCTTACTTTGGCATCGACGGCCAAGATTTTATCGTCACTGGTTTTCAACACCGGGTTGATTTCAAACAAAGAAGCATCTGCCCCTGCGTAAGCGCTATAGAGCTTGGGGACAAATTTGCACATCTCTTTGAAAGCAGCGCCGGACAAGCCCAAATTAAAGGCAATTCGACGAGCTTGGAAAGGCAATAGACCGGTTGCAGGATCAATTTCTTCTTTAAATACTTTTTCCGGAGTTTCTTCGGCCACAGTTTCAATATCCATTCCACCTTCGGGAGAATACATGATCATCACTTTTCCGGTAGCCCGATTTAACAAGACCGACATATAATATTCTTCGGGTTCGCTGTCGCCGGGATAATAAGCATCCTCAGTAACCATGATTTGGTTGACGTGTTTTCCTTCCTTTGAAGTTTGTGGCGTCACCAGATTCATTCCAATAATTTCATCTGCATATTGCTCTACCTCTTGCAGGTTTTTGGCCAATTTGACACCACCGCCTTTTCCTCGACCTCCGGCATGTACTTGTGCTTTAATCACATGCCATCCGGTGCCGGTTTCTTCGGTTAGTTTTTTGGCAGCTTCAACGGCTTCCTGAGGGGTTGTTGCGACGATGCCGCGTTGAATGCGCACACCGTAATCGCTTAATATTCCTTTTGCTTGATATTCGTGTAAGTTCATAAACTTATTTTTTTTCAATGATTTTTTAAGCGTTCCGCAAAAATAAGGAACGCTTTGCCAAACAAGGCAGAAAATAACATATATTTAAATTGAGCCTTCCTAAAGCAACAAAGCTTTAAACATGAATTGCTCGATTTTCAGTAGCTGCCAAGGCGGCTTCCTTCACCGCTTCGGTATAGGTGGGATGCGCATGACTGATTCGGGCAATATCTTCGGCACTGGCTCGATATTCCATTGCCACTACAGTTTCTGCAATCATATCGGCAGCACGAGCGCCAACCATGTGTACCCCAAGAACTTCATCGGTGTTCTTATCGGCCAATATTTTAACAAATCCATCCGTGTCGCCGCTTGCACGAGAACGGCCTAAGGCACGCATCGGAAATTTACCGGACTTATAATCTACTTTATCCGTTTTCAGCTGTTCTTCGGTTTTGCCCACCGATGCCACTTCGGGCCATGTATAAACCACACTCGGAATCAAGTTGTAATTGATATGTGGCTTTTGGCCATCGAGTTGTTCGGCTACGAGCACCGCTTCTTCTTCGGCTTTGTGAGCGAGCATGGCTCCTTTAATCACATCGCCGATGGCATAAATATTATCGGCACTGGTTTGCAACTGATCGTTGACCTCAATTTTACCGCGATCATCAATTTTAACACCGGCTTTATCGGCATTCAAGCCTTCAGTATAAGGTTTTCTCCCCACAGAAACCAGGCAGTAATCGCCTTTGAATTCTACTTCCTTATCTTTTTTATCGGTCGCTTTAACCACCACCTGCTTTCCTTTTTTCTCAACAGATTTAACTTGGTGTTTTAGCGCAAATTTCACGCCCTGTTTTTTCATAACCTTCTTTAATTCCTTACTCTGGTCTTTATCCATCGTGGGAATAATGCGATCCATATATTCAATAACCGTAACCTCTGCACCAAGACGTTTATAGACCTGCCCAAGCTCCAAGCCAATTACTCCGCCACCAATAATCAAAAGGTGTTTAGGAACTTTGTTTAAGCTCAACAATTCAGTGGAAGTAATGATGCTTTTCTTATCGATATCGATAAACGGCAAGCTGGCGGGTTTACTACCGGTAGCAATAATGGTTTTCTTGGCTTCAATGGTTTGAGCTTTCCCTTTCTCGGGGGTAATTTTAATATGGGTTTTGTCTTCAAATGAGCCCACGCCTTCATAAGTATCTACCTTGTTCTTATTCATCAAGAATTCAATCCCTTTGGTGGTTTGTTCTACCACTGAAGACTTACGCTCCATCATCTTTTTAAGGTTCAATTTCACTTTACCCTTTCCCGGCAAATCAATTCCGTGCTCCTCAAAATGATGAAGGGCATCTTCATAATGATGTGAAGAATCCAAAAGGGCTTTTGAAGGAATACAGCCCACATTGAGGCAGGTTCCACCCATGGTTGAATACTTTTCTATGATGGCTGTCTTCATTCCGAGTTGGGCGCAACGAATGGCCGCAACATAGCCTCCGGGTCCCGATCCAATGACAGCAACGTCGTAAGTGCTCATAATTTCTATTTATGGATTAAAAATAAGTTAGGCAAAAATACGATAACAAATCTAAAGAACAAGGTTTTCACACGGCAGAAATTGGTCATATTGACTACTCCCGTGCTGCTCGTCTTCATAAATAAGAAAAAAAGAGTCTCAGAACCTTAAAAAAACTGAATAATTTATACCCTTTCAAAATATAGATATTTGGTGTTTTATTAGTCCTTTGACAATTATTTATTGGTATTTTTGGCCCGGAAACAGAATCGGTTTCGGAGATTTTAAAAATGGAGGAGGCTTTGGCCATACTCTCCTTATAAGTCTCAAACCTGACCTTGAATAAACGTTCTTTGCTCATGCTTAAAATCAGTGATCTGTATTTTGCCGATGAAACAATTTCTTTGGCCTAAACGGAGCTCTCGATACGCTTTTCCTTATTGCCCAAAAAACAAATCACTATTTAGATTCGTTCTAAATGACAGCGAGATCAAAAAAGCTCGATTTACCTTTGGGTTTAAAAAGGAATAAGCATTAATTTTAATCAATTTTAGAACAGCGGCTTATCACTGGTTTGCCTCCGTTCAATTCTACCTTCTTCTCATTGAAGACGGGATGAATTGAAGAGATCGCAAGAGAAACATTTTCCTTCGAAATGAAGGAATAAACAATAAAAACGTTTTTTGAGGCAGGCTTTGAATCCGCTTTTTTCGAGCAATTGTAAAGTATTTATTTTTAATAAAAAGAGCTAAAAAAAAATGCGAAGACAGTTTGTAATTATATCAAGCATAGCCCTGATTGTTACTTTGGGCTTATCAATTTTTCTAAGTTCGAACTGGTATGTGTTATTGGCCATTATATTGGTATTGACCATCATGGGTTATTATGACATGTTTCAGAAAAAGCATACCATTAGGCGTACTTTCCCATTGACGGGTCGACTTCGTTATGTGATGGAGGAATTGCGCCCTAAGTTATACCAATATTTCATTGAGTCTGACATTGACGGACGCCCTTTTCACAAGGTAGACCGTTCAACGGTTTATCAGCGTGCTAAGGAGGTGCGCGATACCATTCCTTTTGGAACGCAATTTGACCTTTATGAAGAAGGGTATGAGTGGATGTGTCACTCTATTGCCCCCAAGGCTTTTGACACCTTAAACCACGATCCGAGGATCACGGTGGGCAACAAAGGTTGTAAACACCCTTATTCTGCCAGTATTTTAAACATTTCGGCTATGAGTTTTGGTGCTTTGAGTGCCAATGCTGTAGAAGCTTTAAATGCCGGAGCTAAAATTGGCAACTTTGCCCATAATACCGGAGAAGGCGGATTGAGCAAATACCACTTGAAGCACGGCGGAGACTTAATTTGGCAAATCGGCACCGGTTATTTTGGTTGTCGTGATGAGGAAGGAAATTTTAATCCGGATTTATTTGCCGAGAAAGCCAAAATAGAAAACGTCAAAATGATCGAGCTCAAACTCTCACAGGGTGCTAAACCGGGACATGGAGGAATA
This sequence comes from uncultured Flavobacteriaceae bacterium, assembly GCA_964586655.1. Classification (GTDB taxonomy): domain Bacteria; phylum Bacteroidota; class Bacteroidia; order Flavobacteriales; family Flavobacteriaceae; genus JAJYSO01. Next base: position 100,100 of record CAZPGY010000005.1, on the reverse strand, counting down.
CTTCCGGCTTCTAAAAACTCTGAAGAGATTGCACACATACGCCACATTAAACCTCATCGAAAAGTGGCCTCTCCTCCTTATCACTCTGCTTTTAACACCCCTTATGAGATGGTGCAATTCATCCAAAAATTGAGGGATCTATCCGGCGGAAAACCAGTGGGCTTTAAATTGTGTATAGGTCACAAAAGCGAATTTATTTCTATTTGTCAAGCCATGATTGAACTGGATATCTATCCTGATTATGTCGCGGTTGATGGTGGCGAAGGCGGAACAGGAGCAGCCCCTCCGGAGTTTTCCAACTATGTGGGAGCTCCTTTAATTGATGCACTCGATTTTGTACACAACATTTTAAACGGGCTGGACATTAGAAAACACATCAAAATTTTTGCTTCAGGAAAAATCACCTCAGCCTTTCACGTGGCGCGTGCCATTGCGCTGGGTGCCGATGTGTGCTATCAAGCTCGTGCCAACAAACTGGCTTTGGGCTGTATTCAGGCTTTGTTGTGCAACACCAACAAATGCCCCACCGGAATTACCACCCAAGACCCACAATTAACTACCGGATTAGTGGTCGAGGACAAAAAACACCGGGTGGCAAGTTATCACGAAAAAACCATCAAAAACTTTGTTGAACTCTTGGGAGCTTCCGGCTTAAATGAGGTCAAATACCTCACCCGATCTCACATTTACAGACGCATTTCCCTCAATGAGATGATTACCTATGAGGAGATCTTCCCTTCTATTAAAGTGGGCTCTATGCGCGAAGGAGATATTCCCGAAAAATACAGCCTCGATTTTAAAAATGCCAATATGCATCAATGGGGCGTCCCGGCACCTGAGAGCAATTTTCATAAACCTGTTTATTAGCCCCTTAATTCAGGTAGAATCTGTCCGTTTGAAGGGTTCTCTCCGGAGAAAACCTTTCAAACGGTTTTTTTTGGGTATTGGTCCAAAAATTTACAGGGTGAATTTTGAAGGCCAAGGCAAAGAATCTGCCTTTTCCGCCAGACAAGCATCTTTAACGCAGGGATTGAAATTTAAGCCTCAACATCAGATTAATGCAGATTCTTTTGCCACCCGGTTAGCGAGGCATAGACATGCATGGAATTTGACATCACTTGCCCAATTCCTTTAATGCCGAATCCACAAGAATAACTGAGTTTTCTGTAGCGACGGACTGAGTTTTTTCAGCATATTTCCCGATAAGCTCAGCAATATCTTCGGGTTTTTCCCACTGGCTAAAATCGGCTTTGGGCACTGCTTTTCTGTTTTGGGGCGTATCAATGGTGCCGGGAACCACCACAAAAGCCTCGACGCCGGTATTGTTTGTATCGGCATTGATCATATTGGCCAATTGAAACAACAAGGATTTGGACAAACTGTAAGCTACGGTAGTATTTCCTTTACGCGTATCCATACCGGGTTTGGAGCCTATAAAAAAGAGTTTTCCTTTCCCTTCCTTTTTCATGTGCTGCAATAGGGGGCGCATCAAATTGTAAGCAGTTTCAAAGTTGAGTCGGTACATTTTTTTCAACTCTTCAAGCGAAGTTTCGGCTATATCGCCCATGGCAAACCCTCCTGCGGTCAATACAGCTACATCAATTGATTGTGCCTGTTGTTTACAGGCTTCCACGCACTGTTCAGTAGCAGCTTCATCAGTCAAATCAACTTCAAATTCTCTGTAGTGTTCCCTATCGGAATCTTCCCCTTGGTGATGTACAAGACCGCATACTTGCCAATTTTGACTCAAGAAATGTTCTACTACGGCCTTTCCAAGATTACCGGAAGCGCCGCTGACCAATGCTGTTTGTTTACTCATCGCTGCTTAGTGTTTTTTTTGTTTCCGAAAAATTGACAATAAATGCACCGGGGTAATCTTTTCGCACTTCTTCTTTAAATTCTTCGGCTTTATCCTTACTTGAGAAATCACCGATAATAATACTATAGACCTGGGTTTCATTTACTCTCTTGACTTCTGCCGTAAGTCTTTTTTGGTATTGACCGGTTAATCTACTGGCCAATCGTAAGAAGTTAATTCCTTCCTCAAAAGTGCCGATTTGCACGCCATAGCCTTTGGGTTTGGAACGCTCTGTTTGCAAGGTATAAAACTCCGTAGCTTCAACAATGGCCGAATCTGTTTTCACCTTCTTGGTTGTTGGTGCTTCTTCCGCCTGCTCAGCCTGCTTTTTAGCATTTTTCTCGACCCGCTTGGATTGTTTTTTACTTTTTCGGCGAGTTTTGGAGCTTGTGGCAACTAAATCTTTTGTATTCTCAATCAGTTTGCCATCGACTACCGTATTTTCATCTACTACTTTAATGACCACATCGGTGACTCCTTTTTTAATAAATCCAAGCTTTTTAGCAGCGGCATGAGACAAATCGATAATGCGGCCGCTCACATAGGGCCCCCGGTCATTGATGCGGACGACAACAGATTTATTATTGGCCAAATTGGTGACCAATACTTTAGTATCAAAAGGCAAATGACGATGAGCGGCAGTAAATTTTTTGGGATTAAACCGCTCTCCATTGGCGGTGAGTCTCCCGGAGAACCTATCGGCATAAAAAGATGCTTTCCCGGTTTGGGTTTGCGCATGGCCGCTCAAAGAAAGAAACAACCCTATAAAAAAGATCAGTTTTACTTTCATTTCTTTAAGGATTTACCAAATGCTTCTATGATTTGATCGGCCAATTCTACGCCAATCCGCTCTTGTGCTTCATCGGTTGAACCACCAACATGGGGGCTCAAAGAAATGTAAGGGTTCATCAGCAGTTTAATCGGCGGGTTGGGTTCATTTTCAAAAACATCGAGTGCGGCAAATCCCAGTTTTCGTTCCTGCAGGGCTACATCAATCGCAACTTCATCAACCACACCTCCGCGAGAGGCGTTGATTAGACCGGCATTGTCTTTCATCAATTCTATTTCTTTTTTCCCAATCATATAATCCTTAAGTGCCGGCACGTGAAGGGTGATAAAGTCGGCTTTTTTCAGTACCTCTTCTTTTGAAAAAGATTTCACTTTCAAGGTTACCGATTGATCGTCAAAAAATTGAAGCTTTACCGGAATTTCTTCTCCTTCTTCAATAACGTGGTCATTGACCATTACTCTCATTCCGACACCCAGCGCAATTTTAGCCACGTGGCGTCCTATTCTTCCAAAGCCAAAAATCCCTAAGGTCTTGTTATTCAGCTCGCGCCCTTTGTAGCTCTTTTTGAGTTTTTTAAAATTAGATTCTCCTTCCAAAGGCATTTCCCGATTGGCTTTGTTGAGATGTCGAATTCCACCGAGCAAATGGGCAAAAACCAATTCGGCTACACTTCGTGAAGAAGCGGCCGGCGTGTTGATCACCTTAATCCCTTTTTCTTTGGCATAATCTACATCAATATTGTCCAAACCGACACCTCCGCGACCAATCAATTTTAAATTTTCACAGGCATCAATCAGCTCTTTTCGGATTTTGGTGGCACTGCGTACCAAAATCATGTCAATTTGATTGTCATTGATATAATCAATAAGTTGGTTTTGCGCTATTTTTTTCTCAATAACTTCAAAGCCGGCATTTTCCAGCTTTTCTATTCCACTTTGTGAAACCCCGTCATTGGCTAAAATTTTCATAGTATTACTTTCTTTTTTTAAATTAAAATAAATGGTGTTATTTCAGCATCTAAGAGAAAACCGAAAATATTTGTTGATGGAGGACTTTTGCAAATCACATCCCTTTTTGGCAATTGAAAACAGTGAATAAAAACTTAGCCTTCTTTACCAAACCATTGCATCACATCGGTCAAAATACTGACGTCCTTTTTGCTCAACGCATTGTATAGGGAAGCGCGATAGCCTCCCACACTGCGATGCCCGTTTATACCGACAATCCCGGCGTCATCCCACAATCTGTCAAATTCTTCTTGACGACTTTCATCGGTCAGTTTGAAGGTTACATTCATTTTTGAACGATCTTCTTTAGCTACCACCCCTTCAAAATTTGGGTTTTTATCGATTTCGTCATAAAGCATTTTGGCCTTTTCATTGTTAATTTCTTCAATGGCCTGAATGCCTCCAAGGTCTTTAAGCCAGCGCAAGGTGAGCATGGTTACATAAACCGCATAAACTGCCGGCGTATTGAACACGCTGTCTTTTTTAAGATGCACTTGATAATCCATCATAGTAGGGATTTGACGCTTCACTTTGCCCAAGATATCCTCTTTGAGCAATACCATTGTAGCGCCGGCAGGCCCCATGTTTTTTTGAACGCCTGCATAAATCAGGTCAAATTTGGAGAAATCGCGCTGACGGGAAAGGATATCGCTACTCATGTCACAAACCAAAGGCACTTCCATTTCGGGAAAATCATTCATCTGCGTACCATAGATGGTGTTGTTACTGGTGCAATGAAAATAATCAACGTCCTTTGGAACCTGGTAGTGCTTAGGGATATAATTGAAATTTTTATCTTCTGAGGAAGCTACTTCCACTACTTCGCCAAAAAGCTTAGCTTCTTTAATGGCTTTGGTAGACCACCTTCCGGTATTCAAATAGGCCGCCTTTTGGTGCAGCAAATTATAGGCCACCATCAAAAACTGAGTGCTGGCGCCACCTTGCAAAAAGAGCACCTGATAGCCTTTATCTTTCAAACCGGTAAGCTCTAACACCGATTCACGGGCCTCTTCAATAATATCGACAAATGCTTTACTCCGGTGAGAGATTTCCAGAATAGACAAGCCCAAGTCATTATATTCCAAAACAGCTTGAGAAGCTTCTTCAAAAACACTTTGCGGAAGGATACAAGGTCCCGCACCAAAATTATTTTTTTTCATAATCAACAGTTGGTTTTATGCGTTCACGCAATCAAAATTAAAAAAATCCTCAATTAGAATGGCTAAAAGTACGAATTTTGGCATGGGGTATGAAACTTTTAGGTTTATAATTTGGATAAAAAGGCCAGCGTATCAACTCCATCGGCATAATCTGACAATTTTGGACGCTGGGAAGCTCCAATATTTACCGTTCCAAAATTATGATCCTCAGAAATTATACATTGTATTTGTTCGCGATCTACCTTTAATTTTTCTTGGAGAGCCGCCTCATCAGTATAATATTCATAAAACAAACAGGCAATGGGAGAGGCGTAATTTTTGTCTTCTTTAAGTATGAGAAAACCATTTTCCAGCATGCTGAATTCACTCATCAAGTATACGGCTTTGTTATAGTCGTAGTTGTTGGCATATTTATGGTGATTAATAATAGGATTCCAATGATAAATCGCCTCAAAAAACAAGTTGAAATCATAATTTTCGGGGACAAATATTTTGGAAACATTTCGACAGCCCAGTCCGTGATACCTAAAGATATCTTCCCCAATTTTTTTTAATTTTTTCTGTTCTTCCTTTCCGGTAAGTACTGCAACAGCATTCCTATTCTTGCGAATGATGTGTGGTTTTTCAGAAAAATAATACGCAAAATATCGGGCGGTATTATTACTTCCGGTAGCAATAACGGCATCGTAATTTTCGAGTTTCTCATCAGTAAATTCAATCAATCCGGAGAAACTGCTGTTTTGCGCCACTAAAAAATCTGCCAAACACGGCAAGAGGTATTTGTCTTTAGAAGACTGTTTGACCAAAATCTTATGTCCCGACAGGAGGACGCTTAAGAAATCGTGAAACCCGACCAAGGGTACGTTTCCGGCCATGATGACGGCCACTGTTTTGGGGTGGTCGGGTGTCAATTGATAAGGTGACATCCATTCTTCAATATTTCCTCGGCTCAAGTTTTTGCCCCATTGTTGCAACGCAAAATAAATATCTTCTTTGGTAAACCATCCGTTATGATGCATTGCCCGAGTGATGGAACGGCTCAGTTTTTTAGCAAATTTCCGTTCTAAGGCCGTAAATGAGAAGTCTTCTGAGGTAAATCGCATTAAGAAACTTCCCAGATCTGTAAAAGCTTGTTGGCGTATTTCTTCAGTCATAATATTAAGGGATCAACCAGTTTGAGATTAATACGGAAGTGATTATTGGGCTCATTTTAGGAATGTTTAATTTTTCTTTCATCACAATTTTGTGAAATTTGCAACGAGTAAATTTTATGTATTTTTGTACAAAGTTACATAAATCTATGCGGGAAGTCTGAAAGCAAGGAGAGCAAATGCGGTAAAGTTATTGCCGATCCTGTGTCAAACAGACTTGTGGTCGCTAAAATCTATCAAAATGGCAATTATTATAACAGACGAGTGTATCAACTGTGGGGCTTGTGAACCCGAGTGTCCGAACACGGCAATATATGAAGGAGCCGACGAATGGAATTATGCTGAAGGAACCGAACTGGAAGGGGATGTGGTATTGACCAATGGGAAGGAGGTGAATGCCGAAGAGATTCAAGCTCCCATCAGTGAAGAGTTTTATTATATCGTTCCCGATAAATGTACCGAATGCATGGGCTTTCACGAAGAGCCACAGTGCGCTGCCGTATGCCCGGTAGACTGCTGTATCCCCGATGAGGATCATGTTGAAAGTGACGAAGAACTGCTCGAAAAACAAGCTTTTATGCATCCGAGTGAGCATTAACCCAAAAAATTCACCGCAAATTGAGGGATAATCGAATAGTTTGCAAATTATCAAGGAGTTAACAGTATAAATAGACAAAACATAAAGGCTCAAATTAACAAGCCTGTACAACTCTTGAAGGGTTATTCGTATTACTTAGATTTATTTTGACGTCTTTATTTCGATGACACTCAATACAGGTTTCGTTGCAAACCCTTTGCAGTCCCGTAGGTATGGGACAGCTACAGGATTTGACGCACTTCGGTAAACTCAGCATACCCCCTCAAATCCGCCTAAAATAAATCTCATGAATTTTCTGGGCTAAGCGACAGCACCAACGGCTCATATCCAACTTTAGGGCCGGGTATTAAAAAAGTGAGCCGATAAAGCGACTCACTTTTTTAATTTTAATACCAATTTGGTTTATAAATATCAGCCTAATTGGTAAGTCTAATATAAGAAAAAAATAAAATTCAGTTATTGGTCACCTACCTGTTTAAGCAGTTCTTCAACGGCTGCTTTGAGCTGCGTATCTACTCCGTTGAGGAATTTATTATAAGGCAGGGTTACTTTAATATCGGGTTGCAATTCCAGGTTTTCGGTTACTTTTCCGTCAGTTCCTACGGTGGCGACCATTGGAATTCCAAAGACGATGGTAGGATCTATCTGTCGTTCCCACCAAACGGCGGTTCCTGTTCCGGCTACCGGCATTCCGATAACTTTTCCCAAACCGTTTTGTTGATAAATATAAGGGGTGATAAAAGCATCACTATAATTTCCTTCACTCACCAACATTACGCTGGGTTTGGTCCAGCGATTCACGGGTTCTCCTCCTTTTGTGGGTTGGCCCTGTGGCCTAAAAGTCAAGTACAAATCACCGCTGAGGAAGGTATTTAGATCATTGTGCAACCAACCACCACCATTGAAGCGAGTGTCGACAATCAGTGCTTTCTTATCGATCTCTTCTCCCAAGACATCGGCATATACATGGCGATAGCTGTTGTCGTTCATTCCGCGAACATGCACATAACCAAGCTGACCATCACTTAAAGAATCGACTTTTTGCTCCATAATATTGACCCAGCGTTTATACATTAAATTGTGTTCTTTCCCCAAGGAAATGGGTTTGATTACCTCATGGAAAACATCTTTTCCTCGCTTGAAGGTAAGGCGGGTATTTTTACCTTTTAAATTGGTGAGGTATTTGAAATAATTTTCACCGGCATTAATGGTGTCTTCGTTAATTTTTATGATCAAATCTCCTTTTTTAATCTCAACATCTGCTTTATCCAAAGGACCACCGGGAATAACTGCCGAAACTTTGATTCCTTTTCCCATATAATCTTGGTCATAGAGCAAGCCAAGGGAAGCGGTGTGCTCGGCATTATCAAATTTAGGATAATAGCGTCCTCCGGTATGCGACACATTGAGTTCGCCCAAAAGTTCGCTAAGAAGCACCTGAAAATCATAATTGTTATTGATATAGGGCAGGAATTTTACATATTCATCGTGATACATTTTCCAATCTACCCCATTCATGTTGGGATCATAGAGGCGTTTTTTGGTTTGTCTCCAAATGTGATTAAAGATATATTTTCGCTCAGCATCGTGATTTACAATCATATCGGCATCAATAGAAATGGGTTTCACTTCTCCTGATTTTGTATCTACTTTTACCAATTTGCCGTGTTTACTCAAAAATATGGTTTTTCCGTCATCACTAAGCTGAAGACTGCTCCAGCCACTGTTCAATTTGGCCAATATTTTTGTCTCACGCGTACGAGGCTCGGTGACCCACAAGTTGAATCCTTTTTGAAAAGCAGCCAAATAATAAAGCTTACTACCATCTTCGCTTAAAACATAATCACTAATATTGGCACTGTTAATAGTGAGCCGCACTTTGCGATATTTCAAGTTGTGCAAATCAAATTCGAGTGGTTCTACTTTTTCGTCTTCGTCTTTCTTCTTTTTCTTGCCCTTGTCTTTCTCGTCCTCGTCCTCTTCTTTTTCGTCTTTCTTACGCGCTTTCATCAGCTTGTATTCATCTTCACTCATGGTGAATTGGTCATAAGCCTCTTGGTCAAAGAATATTCCGTAAATATCTTCTTGGTGACTTCCTTGATAGGCTAAAGATTTAAGTCCGTTTCGGGTGGTTTTATAGGTCATCATTTTTCCGTCCAGTGCCCACTTGGCATCGCTTTCTCCAAATCCACTGTTGACCGGAAACACAGCTTCTCCTTCTCCGTCTGCTGCAATCAAAGCAGTATTGGATTTTGTGAAATAACCTTTCTGATTATCTACCAAAAGCCATTTGCTGTCAGGACTCCACTCAAAACCCCAATCACCGTCGCTATAAGAAAAGTTCTTCCCTTTAGGCAAGACTACCGTTTTCTCTCCGGATTCAATATCCATCACCACCAGGATATTTCGGTTTTTGACATAGGCGATTTTCTTACCGTCGGGAGAAAACTTAGGTTGGAATTCCTCTGCATCGGTAGCGACCAGTTTTTCTGTTTTTAAGGTGGTGGCTGCATAGAAAAATTCTTCCTCCGGATGCTGCAAACTCACTTTATAAATATCCCAACTTCCATTGTGTTCTACAGCATAAACCAAGCTGTTGCCATCGGGTGCCCAATTGATCATTCGCTCTTGCCAAGGCGTATTGGTGATGCGTTTGGTGTGTTTATTATTGACGCCGGTCACAAAAATCTCTCCTCTATTGACAAAAGCAATCTCTTTGCCGTTGGGGTTGACTTTAAATTCGGTAACGCTTTTAATGTCTTTGTGCTCAATGGTATTATACCCCGAATTATTAAACACTTTAATGGTCAGTTTTTGGGGTTCTGCTCCTTCTACAAGCGTATAAATATCTCCTTTCCACGAGAAGGCCATTTTATTATTGTCGGCCAAACTCAAGCTGCGCACCGGGAAGTCTACAAAATGAGTCAGTTGCACTTTTTCCCCGCTGTCCAACGAGCGTTTATAAACATTGAGGTCGCCGCTCTCTTCATTGGTATAGAAGATAAACTCTCCTTGCGCTCCAAAATGGGGCACTCTATTGTTTATCTTATTGTTGGTAATTTGTCGGTAGCTATCATTTTCAATATCATAAATCCATACATCAGGTGTGATGGAGGCTTTTTCGTGTTTGCGATAATAATCTTCATATCCTTTTACGTTTTGGAAGATAATTTTAGTGCCCGTTTTATTGAGATCGGCATTGCTGATTCCGGCTGCGGTAACCAGTTTTGCACGTCCGCCATCCACCGGAATAAAATAGAGGTTTTGAAAATAGCGCACGCCGGGGAAACGCACACTTTGCGCCGGTGCCTCTCTACGGCTTCCGATAAGAATTTTTTGATCATCGGGGGCAAAGTCATAGGCATAATCATCGGCGCTGTGATAGGTGATGCGCGTAGTTTCCCCACCTTTTGCCGGCATGGTATACACATCAAAATTACCATAACGGTCACTGGAGAAAGCAATCGTTTGGCCGTCATTGCTCCACACAGGATGGGTGTTGTAGGCCTCTCCGGCAGTCAAAGGAACGGCCACGCCTCCTTGGGCATCTACTTTATAAATATTACCCATATACCCAAAAACAATGTGCTGGCCATTTGGCGAAATATTGGGGTAACGCAGCCAGCGCACAACATTGTCTTGTGCAAAAATCAGGCTTGACCATAGTATCAAAAAACTGAAGAGAAGAATTTTTTTCATGAATGTTTCTTTATTTAAGGTTACCTATTTTTATATATTGAGTTCATTTGTGGTTTTATTTAAAACTCAAATGGCTCTTATCGTTTTCAACGGTTAAAACCACGTCATGCCCCATGATTAAAGGGCGATTGTCTTGCTGATGCCCTGCCGGAAAATCAAAAGCGATGGGGAAATCATATTCTGACAGCGTTTCTTTGATAATTTCTTTAGCTGTTTTGCCAAAAGGCTTATCCGCCTCAAACCCAAAAGCTTTGGTATTATCACGCATGTTAGACATTCCTCCGACGATCAAACCTGAGATCTCTTCAAACCAACCATTTCGCTTTAGGTTTTGCATCATTCGGTCGACGTGGTAGAGGTATTCATCTAAATCTTCCAAAAACAAAATCCTTCCTTCCATTTCCGGAATCGAAGGGCTTCCACACAAGGAATATAGTACGGACAGGTTGCCGCCAACGAGCTCTCCTTGTGCCATTCCGTTTTGGTTGAGCGCAGAAGACGGCCACTGATAATCAGGAAGGTTGCCGTCCAAAATTTCTTTCAGTCCTGCCGAGGTTTGGGGTGATTTTTCTGCGATTCCCACCGGCATTTGCGCGTGCAGGCTCATGAGTCCCAGATCATTCAAATGAGCATGGAATACGGTAATATCACTGTACCCAATAATCCATTTGGAATGGTTTTCCAGTTTTGAAAAATCCAATTGGTCGATAATACGAACGCTTCCATACCCTCCCCGGGCACACCAAATTGCTTTAATATCAGGGTTATCCAACTGATTTTGAAAATCTGCTACCCGTTGTTCATCACTTCCGGCAAACTGAAAATCTTCTTTCCCTATACTATTGCCGAGTATCGGTTTCAACTTCCATTTCTCCAGGAGCCTAACGGCCGGATACAGTTCGCTTTCGTCTACTTTTCGCGCAGTGGCAACAATGGCGACTTTATCACCGGGCTTTAAAGCTTCAGGTTTAATCATAAATATACCCTCTCAAAATCTGTTTCCGCTAAACTAATATTTCTTTCAAGTTTTACCTTATTTTATAGGGAATAATTTTCGTTTTTTTATATTTACGCATTCAAACTGCTGATACTGTCGGCATTTATGTTTTTTGACTCCATACAGCAACACTTTTTTAAATGACACCACGCCAAAACGCCTCCAAGAATCGCGCTGACTTCTTTAAAACAATTTCAATATACAACTCATTAAAGTACAAACTTGCCAAGCCCATTTTCCTGCTTGTTTTGGTAGGTTTACTCAGCTCTTGTGGTGCCAAAAAAGGGTTTCATCTCCCTACCCGATCGCCACAGGTTGAAGCATCGTCAAAGGAAGCAGCCAAAATTGTGGATTATGCCTTAGGATATTTGGGAACCGATTATAAGTATGGCGGTACTTCAAAACGCGGGGTCGATTGCTCCGGGTTGATTTATACTTCTTTTCTCAATGCCGCCGATATTCTCTTACCGCGAACATCAAGAGCCATGGCCCAAAAGGGACAGCAATTGTTGAAATCGGAAGTAAGGGTTGGAGATTTACTATTTTTTAAAACCAACCCGAGGCGCAATGTCATCAACCACGTGGGATTGGTGGTGGAGGTAAAACCCGGTAAAATTAGTTTTATTCACGCCACTACGCATGGCGGCGTCATTATTTCCAACCTCCATCAAAAATATTGGAAACGGGCTTATACACAAGCTCGGCGGGTGTTATAGGTTGATTATGTTGTTGTTTTTGCATAACTTTAACACATGCAAAAACCTCATGCCATCCCTGTTTTCGTCACGCTTACCTTTATATTGGGTATCGTTTTGGAAGGATATCTCAATTTGACTCCTTCTCTTGTCTATTGGATTTGCGGTGGTGGTTTTGTGGGATTTTTAATTGCTTATCTCAGGGCTCATCAACTCTTTATACAAGATTGGTTTTTTGGAATTGCCACTTTTTTCATGTTTCTCATTTTAGGTTTTCTCACCAGCTATATCCAAGAGCCCGCACACAATTCTTCACATTACATTCATCACTATTCAGGGGATTCTCTTGTCATTAGGCTCGATGTGCGCCAAATTTTAACCCCCAACGCTTACTTTAGAAACTATGTTGCCGACGTGAAAGCCCTAAAACAAAAACCGGTACAGGGAAAGCTCTTGCTGAGTGTAGTCAAAGATTCGTGTTCTCCCTCTTTTCAAGTGGACGATCGGCTTGTGGTGTATGCTTCTCTCGAAGATATTTACAAGCCGCATAACCCTTATCAATTTGATTATTCGGCTTATATGGCCGCACAGCATATTTTAAAACAGCTAAGCCTCAGGCCGGAGCAAATTCTACGGCTCCCGAAAAAAGGGCGTTCCATTATTGGAATGGCGGCAAAACTGCGAAAACACCTCAGCGAGGAACTGCGTACCTATGACTTCTCTCAAAATCAAATCGCACTGATGGAAGCCTTACTTTTAGGTGAACGCAAGAGTTTGTCTAAAGAGAGTTACGCCAATTTTATAGACGCCGGCGTGGTTCATGTATTGTCTGTTTCAGGGCTGCATGTGGGAATCATCATGTATTTTCTCTTATTTTTATTCAAGCCAATCCGTTATTTGCCGCGAGGCAGAATTATCAGAAGCTCGATTGTTATTCTGCTTTTATGGGCTTATGCATGCATCGCCGGTCTTTCGCCTTCTATTTTACGATCAGTTACCATGTTCTCCTTTTTTAGTATCGGACTGTTTTTTAAACGGCGTGTGTTTACCATCAATATGCTGTGCTTGTCTGCTTTTGTGCTCCTGCTCTTTAAGCCGGATTTTATTTGGGATATAGGTTTTCAATTGAGCTATGCCGCAGTGTTATCTATCCTTATTTTTCAGGATAAAATCTTTAGGATTTTTTCGCCCCAAAATAAGATCCTGCGCTATATCTGGCGGATTTCAAGTGTGACCCTGTCTGCACAACTCGGTGTACTCCCGTTGAGCTTGTATTATTTTCATCAGTTTCCGGGTTTATTTTTTCTCAGTAATCTTCTTATCATTCCTTTTATGGGGATTATTTTAAGCATGGGAGTGCTCGTTATGATATTGGTGGGAATTCATCATTTACCCGACATTCTGGTGCTGGTTTATGGGAAAATTCTCGACGGACTACAGCTGGCCGTAAATTGGGTGGCTGAAAAAGATCATTTCCTCTTCTCCAATATCTATTTTTCTATGGAAATGCTGCTATTATCAACGGCGATAGTTATTTTTTTGGGGTTTGTGATTTACTACAAAAGGAAACGCTATGTATTCCTCCTTCTGGGATTGCTTATTGCCTTGGAAGTCTCCTATATTTATGATTATCAGAAGACCGAAAAGAAACGCCGATTTTATATCTTTCACAAAAGCCGCCATTCTGTTTTAGGATTTCAAAAAGGGCATCAATTGCAGCTTATTGCAGACTCCTCCATAGTGCCCGAAATCCTTATGCAGCGGTCTTTTATCCAAGGCCTGTTAAATGCAGCACATATTGAAGAAACCTGTTTCAACACTTCCGTACAAAACTTTTATATCTTTGGAAATCAGCACCTACTTGTAATAGATCAAGCCGGGGTATGGTCGCTTCCTGCACAAACCGAGCTCTCAGGCGTTTTACTGCGAAATTCTCCGGAAATCAACCTGGAGCGTATGCTGGATTCTTTGCAGCCTCCACAGGTTATTGCTGATGGCAGCAATTACAAAAGCAGGGTTCGCTTGTGGGCAGAGACCTGCAAAAAACGAAGAATCCCCTTTCATTATACCGGTCGCAACGGAGCTTTTGTACGTCATTATTGATCATTCCAATTTGTATTATTTCATGTTTGGGAAGAAAACCGCTATCAACCTGTAAGTTCATGCTGTCGTATGGTTACTCAATAATACAATATGCTATCCATCAGCTGACACACGATATTTAACGTTTAACCAGTTTCCCGGTTTTGACTACGCGATTTCCTCGGTGCAGCCTGTACAGGTATAGCCCGGGGCTTAGGCTGCCGATGCTGATCTTTGCCCGGTTTGGCGCAATTTTTTGCGTGAGCTTCTGCTGCCCCGATAAGGCATATATTTCAAGGATTAGCTGCGCTTGCACCCCGGTAAACCGAATGAAATTTCTCGCCGGATTGGGGTAAAAACCTATCCTGTTTTTTTGGAAATCGCTTACCCCAAGGACGCATTGTTGGAGGTTGTCGGTAAACGTATAATCCGTACCAGGATGCTTAATCGTCCAGGCCGAATACGGGAAAGCATTGTTTTGAGCGGCTTGGGGATTGTCGACCTTAATACAGACATGTGCCGTATATTCCGGGCCTGGTCTTACCATGCCGATTTTCAATACCAAGGTCGAATCGTTGTTTCCATTATTGAGATTTATAGTTTTCTGCACCCCCAAGTTCTCAAGCACTAATTTTTTTATGTTTGGATTGTGACTGAGGTCTACACTTTTAATAAAATTGTCATATTGCGTGGCTTCCCACCAACTACCGAACTGCATAATCACTACCTCCAGCAGCGGATTGTTGGACAAATCAACGGGATGTCGTATAGAATTTCCTACACAATCCAAATATCGAAGCTCTGTAAGGGTACTCACATTCAAGATATGCCCATCAAGGATATTCCCACGAAGAATTAAAGTGTCGAGATAAATAAAATCCTCAAGTCCGGTAAGATCGTGAATCGCCATTTCGTACCAATTATCCAAAACGAGTTTATTTACCGCTTCAGCATCGTTGGTCAAAATTTGACCATTGAGGGTGCTGTCAGAGTCGATGCCTTGGTTAATCAAAACTTGTTCAAAAACAGAGTCCGGGATATAGGTGATTTGCTGGGCTTTTGTTGCCAAGCTAAAGGTCAAAAAGATTAAGGTAAATATAAAAGGTTTCATAATAGGGGGTTTATTGTTTTAATAGAAGTTTTGAATCGGCCACCTTAGCCTCTACAATAAGAGTGAGAACATAAGAGCCTGTTGGCATTAAGCTCAAGTCCATATCAAAACTATGGTCTTGAATATCCAAAATATAATTGCTTTGTGTGTTACCGCCATTTAAGGGGGTAATGGCAAGATAGGCATTATTTCCCCTGTTGATTTGGTACTTTACAGTAACTTGCCCGGTTGTTGGGTTTGGATAAAGTATTTTAATCCGGTTGGGTTTCAAGCCTATCTTCACCTTGCCATAGTCTTTATAACCATCGGATAGCGCAATGACCTCCAGTTTATATTTTTCACCAATGGCCACCGAGGTTGTAAAATTAGCACCTTGGTAAATAAGGTTTCCTTTGCTATCATACCAATTATATAGGGCAGGTTCGCCAATGGTCACTGCATTCAATGTCACCGTTTGTCCTTTGTCTATAAATATATCATTGCCTGGTTTTGCGTAAAACAATGGCCTTGGAGATTTATATATTTCATAGGTTTCTCCTCCGAATATACTCCTTGATGATGAATGTGTTTGAATAGCCCGGTAAACATAATGATCTTGGTTAGTTACTTCTTCTGTTAAAAAATTAAACTTAAGGTGGGCAGTTCCCACTTCTTTAGCATTAAACCGCATATTTTTCAGGGATGCATTATCTCTCGTTACAATAAAAGTATGTCCTTCTTGTCTAAGACCTGTGCTTATTCCTCCTCCTCGTACCCATGCATTAAAAGCGATATCGCCAAGAGAGATACTGATTTCGGCTTCCTCGAAAAGCTTTTTATTGTTAACCCTACCAGAGGAAAACTCGAGGTTAAAATTCTCAATATGCTCTAATGGGTTTCCCACAGCAATCACTCCCCCAATGGGTTGCTCAACTGCACTTGGGTTAAATTGGACAACGGTAATATTTTTCCAAGCCACATTATTATTCATAGCTACAAAATCATTCAATGAAGTGCTCCCATTTGGCAATGAAGTAGTAGGGTCATTATTTGAAACAACTTTGGCCAACAGACAAAAATGCCAAGGTGAAGAAGTAATTTCACTATAAGATTGCGGATTAGGTACAACCCAGGGTATATGCACAATGGCAGATTCTCCAGGGGCTATTGCGGGAATATTTACTGTTCCAATGGTATCGCCCATCAATGGCCCGTTATTTGGAAAATAATTCCCTATCCAGCTATAGGGCCAGGATAAACTTGGACTGGCTTTAGTCCAGAAAACTCTAAGTTTAGCTCCCTCAGCACTGGTGTCACAACTCCTATTTATAATTCGCACATACACATAATTTGGATTGCTTGGATTATAGACGGGATTCTGGCTCTGTTTAATACCGTCCAGTTGATGGCGAACCCAAATATCTTCACTCTCCCATAAATATACTGTTTCTATATTGGGTTCAACACCATAATCCTCAGGAGAGTCTTTGACATATAAATCCATACCGGGGTTAGATATAGTCCATGGCTCGTAAAGTGTCGTAAAATTATGCTCAATAGTCTCTAACATCCAGACCCCTTGCCCCGTTGTAAAGTGTTCTTTGCAATCATCAGCAGCATACATCATATAATTTCTCACGTCATAAGTTGTAATCTGTAAAGGCGTTCCCTGTTCATCCGTAAAATTATACTGAGATGAATCAAACGTGCAATCTGTGGTGTCTAAAATTGACATGGATTGATTAGTTATTGAATCTTTCCATGTACCAAATGCTGAATTCCAAAAGTTAGGCATGGCCGGCGTATCGTATATCTGATCCCCCGCAGTATAAGCATTAAAATTATCACGGTCAGAGGTATCTCTCGTCACATGTTCTTCAACAACACCATTTCTGCCATTGCCAAACATATGTCTTAGTCCAAATAAATGCCCAAGCTCATGACTAACTATTGCCGGTAAAGTGGTATCTCCATAATGGGTATAATGAGTCCTTACTGATATTGCATCACCATGACTTATACCTGAAGCATTATGATTAGGACCTGAAAATCTATATGGCAAATAACAGTTAATACTATTTTCGTCTACATACCCAAGGCTCTCTGCATAACTGCCATAGCCAGATGGAGGATGGCCTTGGTACAAATTATCATGTCCTACCATATAGTCAAAACCGGAAAGGACAAAACAGATACCAAAGGGATGAAAAGCTTTATTAATTTCCTTCATAATGCTATCAATACGGGCAGGGGCTACAGATTTAAGCCCCGTGGAGGTTTTGACCCCCCAAAAGTGAATCCGAAAAGTAACCGGTTGGAAATTTAACAGATAGGAATTGTGCCACTTATGTGAGTGATAGCTATTATTGGTTGTTGTTGTCGGCATACTCATAGCACATCTCGGATATTCTGTCGGATTCCCTTGTGCATAGGTCATATCAATACCAAAGCACAAAATCAGCATGCCAAAAAGAAAACTATAAAATGTGTGCGTTGTCTGCTGTGCGTTGTCTGCTGTGCGTTGTCTGCTGTGCGTTGTCTGCTGTGCATAAGAAGTTTGTTAAGGGGTTTATACGGTAAAGTTAACAAAATTTAACACATTCGCAAAATTAATTAAGTCTTTTTTTGTGAACACAACCCATAATGCCCTAAGCGTTTATAAAAAAGAAGGGAGGAATTCATCTCAAATCGAGTAGGTTTGGGTTGATACAAACCTCTTCTCGCCGGATTTTAGAATCCGACGGTTGCGTATTCTTTTTATGATAAAGACCCGCGGACGCTCTTAGAATTTGATGTGAACCCGATTATTCTTTGTGTTTTACATCGAGTTTTTTAGGGACGAGCCAAACCGCAAAAAAGGTGAGGATTCCAAAGCCTATCATCCCATAATAAATGTGACTATTAGCGACATTCATCGCTTCTCTTATCAAGTGTTTGACTTGTTCTGAAGTCGATGGATTTTGGAGTGTTTGTAGCACATTATGAGCATTTATAGCAGTGCTGTCGATATCAGAAGTTTTGAGTTGTTGGATATAAGTAGCATTGAAGATGGCTCCAAAGATAGCCGCTCCCAAGCTTTGTCCAAGGTATCGCCCAAACTGATTGGCGCCGGTAACTACCCCTCGATGTTCCCAAGCTACTACAGACTGGATGCCAACTATGGTCGGAGTTGAGAGCAATCCAAATCCTGCACCGAGAAAAATTTGATCAATCACCAGCAAATAAATAGGTTGTGGCCAAGGAATGAGCAGAAATCCGACACAGGACAAGATAATGATTACCGTTCCTATCAATTCGGTATTTCTAAATCCAATTCTCAAATACAGCTTTCCAGACAATGCCGAAGAGGTGGGCCAGCCAATGCTCATGGCCGCCAAAATTAAACCGGAAAGGATAACGCCAAACCCCAAGGAAGCCTGCATAAAGGTAGGCAAATAGGTTTCGGGGCCCATCATGGTAATCCCCAATCCGACGACTGCCAAATTGGATCCTAAAAAAGTTTTATTGGTCAGCACCCAGCCCGGCAAGATGGGGGCCTTTGCGTTGCGTTCCACATAAATAGCCAACCCGGTCAACAAAACAATAGCCACCAGCAGTCCCAAGCTTTCATAGGACCACCAAGGCCAAGATTGACCACCATTTAACAAGAAAACAATCAATACGGACAACAAGCTAATAATCACCACTGCTCCGGCATAATCAATATGGGCTTTTTGTTTGACGACTTTTTCTTTGAGGTACAGCATTAAAAGAATGGCTGCAATAATTCCCACAGGAATATTAATTAGAAAGATCCATCTCCAATCAAAAGATTTGGTTAATCCGCCACCGATTACCGGCCCCAGTATGGCTGATATTCCCCATATACTGGACAACCAGCCTTGTATTTTTGCCCGTTCTCTGACTGAATAAATATCTCCGGCAATGGTATTGGAGATGGCCATAATGGAGCCGGCACCAATCCCCTGCACACCTCGAAATACAATAAGAGAATAAATGTCCCAAGAAGCTGCTGAAGCCGCTGAACCCAATAAAAAAATGCCTATTCCAATCAGTAAGATAAGCTTGCGGCCGTATAAGTCTGCCAGCTTTCCATATAAAGGGATGGTTGCAGTTTGGGTGAGCAAGTAGATAGAAAACACCCAAGAAAATTTTTGGAAGCCCCCTAAATCCTTGACAATTTCGGGAATTACTGTTGAGATGACGGCGATGTCCATTGCCGCCAAAAACATGGTCAGCATTAAAGCGGCCAAAATCCAATTTCTTTTCAGCACGGGCTGCGTGTTTGACATCCATCCATCTTTTTAACGGAGGACGAAATTACTTATTTTTAAGGGTTTTAAAAACCTTTCCTGCGCCTCATTACCACAAGCCAACTACCGAGTGGCATTTCATTTTCAAAAAAAGTTGAAAAAACTTTTAATTCCGGAAAATAAAGTATAAATTTGTATTGATAGAGGTATAAAAACATACTATTATGAAAGTCTACAGCTCAAAATCCAAACAAAGCTTTGTCAAGGAAGCCCCCACCTACTACTATGACGGCAATGCGGCCGTCCCCTTGAGCACTTTAACTGCTGTTCAAAAGATGAAGATTGTCAAAAAGGGCGTTTCCAAGACCTATTTGGTCAGTCTAAAAAAGACTGTCGCCCTTGACTATGATCTTTTATCCCAAGCGCTTTCTGTTACCCGCTCCACCCTTATCAACAAAAAGGGCAAGCAAAAATTCAGCTATAAGCTCAGCGAGCGCATCATTGCTCTTGCCGATTTATATTCCTACGGATATGAGGTTTTTGAAGACGAAGAAAAGTTTAACCGCTGGATGTTCCATCCCAACCAGGCGCTGGGGGGTGTTCGCCCACTCGACCTTGTTGACAATTATTACGGCCGAGAAGAAGTGCACAATCTCATTGGCCGCATTGCCTATGGTGTTTTCTCCTAATCCGAAAGTGATTTTTGAAATAGACGCAATATTTTGTCGTAAAAATTTCAAAGGTCAAGGCAGAAAGCCTGCCTCGTCGGCAGACACAGGCACAGACATAGCCATAGCTATGAGGGGCATTTTTAACAGGAAAAACAGTCTATTTTTAATATCACATCCGCATAAGCTATGAAAGTATACCGCATCAGCCAATCTAAATATGCCGATGACCTCAACGGAACCGGTGCCAAACGCTATGGCGGGCGCTGGAACGCAGTGGGCACTCCCTGTATATATACTTCAGAAAGCCGTGCTTTGGCCACTTTAGAATATGCCGCAAATGTCAATATTGATTTTATGCCTTCCGCTTTAAGCCTTTGTATTTTTCAAATAAAGGAAGATCAGTTAAAAACCTGCCTTGCCAAGGATTTGCCGAAGGACTGGAAAGATTTTCCAACCCCTTCATCCACCAAAAGCTTTGGTTCTGGTCTGCTGAAAAAGGGGATTCCCATTATCAAGATTCCCTCTATCATCATCCCCGATGAATTCAATTATATTTTAAATCCTTTAGCGACTGAAATCTCTTTTAAACGAATAGCAATTCAGGAGTTTCACTTTGACATGCGACTTAAGGAATGAGGCTCGACAGCATTATTTTGAAACCCAGGGAGTTTCTTCTACTCCCAATTCTTTGCTCAAGGTTCTCGCCATTACAAACAGTACATCAGACAAGCGATTGAGGTATTTTAAGAGTACTTCGTCAAAGGCCTCGTCCATATACAAAGCGGTGGCCAAGCGTTCGGCTCTTCGACAAACTGTTCGGGCAATGTGACAAGCTGCAATAGCAGGGTGACCGCCGGGCAGCAAAAAATTTTTCAGCGGAGGCAATTCTTCATTCATTTGATCGATGGAAGCCTCTAATTTTTCAACATGAGCTGCATTAATTTTTGAAATCCTCAATCGGTCTTTCCCGTTTTTAAGCTTTGCTTTTTTGGGATCTGTGGCCAATTCAGAGCCAATTGTAAACAAATGTGTCTGTATGTCGATTAAAAACTCTTTATGGGAGGTTTTGATATCATAACTGCGAATCATTCCGATATGCGCATTGAGCTCGTCCACCGTTCCATAAGCATTGGTTCGCGGATGATCCTTGGGCACACGGGTTCCACCAAACAATGAGGTGGTGCCTTTATCGCCTGTTTTGGTATATATTTTCATAAAAATTAATTGAAGAGTTAAGCTACAAACTTACAAAATTGACCGGTGATTTATTCTTTTTGGCAATTGTGCTTCTGCAAGACAACACTCCTTCTTAAAAAATTAGTTCTCATTCCAGTAATAACTATCGGGATAAGGGCGTTCTCCAAAAATGGCGGTTCCTACCCGAAGCATCGTACTGCCTTCCAAAATAGCCAATTCCAAATCGTTGGACATGCCCATGGAGAGTTCGTCAAAACTGGCATGGGGCAATTCCAAAGCACGGGCTTTGTGTTGTATTTCTTTTAGCAGCTTAAAACAATCTCGCACCTTATCACTCTTGGAAGATAGAATTCCTATGGTCATGAGGCCTTTGATATGCAGTTTGGGATATGCTGAAACCTGCTTGATCAATTCGAGCGCTTTTTCCGGAGGAACCCCGAATTTACTCGCTTCATAAGAAGTATTCACCTGAATAAAAATATCAATACTCTCGCGTTTATCAAACTCCAAACGATTGTGTAGTTTTCGAGCCAATTTTAACCGGTCTATAGACTGTACCACATCGGCAAACTGAGTGACAAATTTAACCTTATTGGTCTGTAAGTGCCCAATCACGTGCCATTGGCAGGCCTCCTTCAAGGGACTGTCATGTTTTTTCATGGCTTCCTGCACCTTGTTTTCTCCTATCAGTGGATAGCCTTGATCTACGGCATATTTAATCTTCTCCACGTCAACCGTTTTGGTGGCCAATAAAAGCTTTACTTCTTCAGGATTTCTCCCGGCCTGTTGACATGCATTATCAATACGATTTTGAACAGATTGAAGATTTTTTAAAACAGTTTCCTTCAATTGTAATAAGTTTAAAAAGTTTGTGGAATGTTTGAATCACTTTTTGCCCAAATTTGGACGTTTTAAGCTTGATTCGCAAAAGAATTCATAAAAGCAAAAGCAGAAGAGTGCCCGCTAAAATGCTGAAAGATCATGGAATACAAGGTTAGAACTTATAAATAATTCCAAAATTGATATGTTCCAAGTCCAGTCCCACATCAAAGCTATCGGTTGAGCCGTTGCCCGATTTTGGTTCTACCGTATTGTAGGACAGAATTCCAAAAGTAGCTTCCAGGGCAAAATGTCGACTGATAAAATAACTCAATCCCGGGGCAAAAGCGGCATTGATTCCATTGACTGTATGATCATTGATATCACTTGTGGTTCCATAGCCCACGCCAATCTCTCCAAAGGGGGAAAACTTACTGCCCGGCAACAGGTAATAGCGTCCAAAAATGCCGATGGTGAAAGTGTTGTTTTCTTCAATTTTATTTCCATCGGGATCTTTGGTGGTTCCGTAATTATATCCTAAACGGCCTCCTACCGCAACAAAATCATTGACAAAATAGCCAAATCGAGGAATGAGGCTAAACTTTTGCACTTTACTGTCATTTGGTTTAGAAACCGAATGATAGCCAATAAGTCCGGAGACAAACATGTCTTTTTCCTTAAAGCCAATATGGTCTGCGTCTTGTGCTTTCATCAGACCAAACATCATCAATGTTAGCAATAAAACAGGGATTTTTTTCATAGTAATACTTTTAAAGGGATATACAAATATACAGGTCAGTCTTTAATCAAACGACTGCATGTCGACTAAATTTTTGTAGGTACCTTTTTTTGCCAACAAGTCTTTGTGTTTGCCTTGTTCTACAATTTCACCGCGATGCATTACTATGATATTATCGGCATTTTGAATAGTTGACAAGCGATGGGCAATCACTACTGAGGTACGATCACGGGTCATGTTTTCCAGGGCAGTTTGCACCAGTTTTTCACTTTCGGTATCCAATGCAGAAGTAGCCTCATCTAAAATCATAATGGGCGAATCTTTCAAAACCGCTCTGGCGATGGATAAACGCTGTTTTTGTCCACCGCTCAGTTTGCCGCCGCCATCACCAATATTGGTGTCTAATCCTTTGGGCAATTCTTTGACAAATTCCCAAGCATTGGCAACTTTCAAGGCGTTGATTATTTCTTCTTCGGTGGCGTCGTCTTTTCCCAAAGCGATATTGTTTCTGACCGTATCGTTAAATAAGATTGAATCCTGTGTCACCAAGCCCATGAGTTGGCGAAGGGACTTTTTGGAAAGGTCTTTAATATTGATTCCGTCTACTTTAATTTCTCCTTCTACCACCTCATAAAAACGCGTCAACAAATTGGCAATCGTACTTTTCCCACTTCCTGATTGCCCGACTAAAGCTACGGTTTTCCCTTTATCTACTCGCATGGAAAAGTTCCGCAAGACTTTCTCTTTTTCGTATCTAAAAGTCACATTTTCAATACTCAAACCGGTATCAAAGCTTTCTTTTTCAACCGGATTAACGGCCTCTTTGATCGTAGTTTCAGTTTCGATAATCTCTAAAACCCGTTCCGCACTGGCATTCCCTTTTTGGATGCTGTAGGAGGCTTTGGAAATGTTTTTAGCGGGAGTCAAAATATTGTAGGTCAAGGTGAGGAACCCTATAAAAGTAGCCGCATCAAGACTTTCGTTTAGTAAAACCATTCGACCGCCAAACCATAATACTACGGTAATGACCACCACCCCTAAAAATTCACTCAACGGAGAGGCCAGGTTTTGCCGATGCAACAAGGAGTTTAAAATTATATTCAGTCGGTGAACGCTCTCATTAAATTTTATTCTAAATTTTCCTTCGGCATTAAATCCTTTAACAATGGGCAAGCTGGACAAAGTTTCATCGACAAGGGACAGAAAGTGAGCATTTTCCTCCTGCGCTTCTGTTGATTTGGCCTTGAGTTTTTTTCCGATAGAAGTAATAATTAATCCCGAAATGGGCAAAAACACCACGACAAAAAGGGTCAGTTTCCAGCTGATTAAAATCATTCCGAGAAAGGTAAAGGCAATAGTCAAAGGCTCTTTAACAAACATCTCAAGCATGTTCAAAAAAGAGGTTTGTATCATTTTGACATCATTGGTGATGCGAGACATAAAATCTCCTTTTCGTTTTTCTGTAAAATAGGGCACCGGCAGCTCCGTCATCTTATAATAGATTTTGATTCGAATATCTCGCAGCATCCCATTTTGCAAATCGGCGATAAAATATTTGGCCATATAGCCAAAAAAGTTTTTTAGAAAAAATAATATAATTACCAAGATACAGATGGTCACCAGTGCCGATACCTGACCGTGATCTTCCACCCGTTGGTTGATAAAGTAATTGGCATAATCACTCAAAAAATCTTTAAGGTCGCTATAGTTTGCCTTTATCGGTTCGGTAGTAATTGGCTCTTGCTGCTGAAAAAGCACCTGCAGCATAGGGATAAAAGACAAAAATGCAAGGGTGCTAAACAGTGCATACAGAATGTTACTGATGATGTTGAGTATTGCGAAACGTTTGTAAGGTTTTGCAAATTTCAGTATTTTTTTAAAGTAATGCATTTATCCTAAATTCTAATTAAACGTCTGCAAGATCAGTTTTTATACTCCTTCACAACTCAGGGCACGATTGATTGGCGAAATTAATACCAACAAAACATACAAATTAGGGCGGTCGTTGGACTAATTTATAAATACTTTGGTATAAAACCCGCGCTTATCCCTCAAAATCAAACTCTTCCAACAACCGATCAATACCTTGATCAAGCTGGTTTTGCACGGCCGGATATTCCTCAACGTCTTTGGCCGTAGCATTTACACTGACATAAAACTTTATTTTGGGTTCTGTACCACTGGGTCGGGCAGCAATTTGACTGCCGTCTTCCAAATAAAAAATAAGCACATTGGATTTTGGCATTTTCAGCGTGGTTTCTTTATTACTCTCCAAATCCAAGCTTCGGGATACCGCATAATCTTCAAATTTCCTCACCCTGATCCCTGCAAAGGAGGTGGGCGGATTTTGACGCAAATTTTGCATCATCCGTTCAATTTCAGCAGCTCCTTTTTGTCCTTTTCTGACCAAAGAGATCAAGCGTTCTCGATACACACCGTGCACCGTATACAGTTTTAAAAGTTCACGATAAAAGGAGCTGTCATCAGCCTTGGCTTTTGCTGCAATTTCACAGGCCAAGAGTGTAGCGGAAACAGCATCCTTATCGCGCACAAAATCACTTACCATAAACCCAAAACTCTCTTCACCTCCACCAATAAATTTCTGGTCGGGGCAGTCTTTAACCATTTTGGCAATCCATTTAAATCCGGTCAATCCCAGTTTACACTCCACGCCATAGGCCGCTCCCAATTTTGACATTAAGGGGGTAGAAACAACTGTAGAAGCAATAAATTCATTTCCTTCAAAGCCGTCATTTTGATAATTCTGCAAGAGGAAATCCGTCATCATCACCATGGTTTGATTGCCGTTGAGCAAGGTCATTTTTCCTTCCAAGTCTCTCACAGCCACCCCCAGCCGATCACTGTCGGGGTCAGTGCCTATCACAATATCGGCTTCTACTTTTTCGGCCAATTGAAGTGCCATTTCCAAAGCCGCCGGTTCTTCGGGATTGGGGGAATCAACGGTGGGGAAATCTCCATTGGGCTCAGCTTGTGCTTCCACAATATGCACATTTGTAAACCCGGCTTTTTTCAAGGCCGGAGGAATTAGTTTGACCGAAGTTCCATGCAGTGGCGTGTAAACAATTTTTAAATCTGCTTTGGCTTCGGCAGCAGTGCCAAAGGAAGTGTGTTGAACCGCAGCGTTTAGAAAAGCCTCGTCTACTTGATGATCTATGATGTTGATCAATCCTCGATTGGCTTCAAATTTGATGTCTTTGAAATCTAATGCTGAAATGGCTTCAATAACCTGATCGGCCTCCGGAGGCACCAATTGCCCGCCGTCTTGCCAATATACCTTGTAGCCGTTGTATTCAGGAGGATTGTGACTGGCCGTCAAAACGATTCCACAATGTCCTTTTAAATGGCGAACCGCAAAAGACAATTCCGGAGTAGGACGCAATTCTGAGAATAAATACACTTGTATGTCATTGGCTGAGAATACATCAGCCACAATTTGTGCAAACGCTCGACTGTTATGGCGACAATCATAAGCAATAACAACCTTTATGGTTTCTTCAGGAAATTTTGTTTTTAGCAGATTGGCAAGACCTTGGGTATTTCGTCCCAGGGTATATTTGTTGATGCGATTGGTGCCTACGCCCATTACCCCGCGCATGCCTCCGGTGCCAAAGGCTAAATCTTTATAAAAACTATCTTCCAGTTCCTCTTGATTGCTATCGACAAGTGCCGCTACTTTTTGGCGGGTATTCTCATCAAAAACAGCCGATTGCCAATAACTTGCTTTCTTCTGAATATCGTCCATAAATTGACTTTTTAAAAAGGCAAAAGTAACCATAAAATAAAGAATGGCGATGATGAAGTCAAAAATGAAGATAAAACCCGCGGCAAGACTTGCGAATCATAAAATCCTATGATGATGTCAGCCTGAAAAAAATTTCTCCTTAGTCGAAATTTTTTTTCAGGATATCTATGTGATATGGCCAACAACCTCTCGACAACGCACATATGCTGAACAAATTGCTCGTCCTTCCCAATTTTTAAGCATGACAGGAAAACAAGAAGGTTGATGCAGGACTTCTACGTACACACAGCCCAAAAACAAAAATATGCCGAAGACTATGGCTGTCGACTTCTGGCTTTTCGTTCTATTTCAGTTAATGGCTAATAGCAAATTTCTCACTCCGCTTGTAAGTTTGACAACATTTGCCGTAAAAAAGCCACTTCTTCGGTAAGGCTTTTAATCCGGTTTTCATATTGCTCTTTGGGTCTTGAGAGAAATTGTAGATATGATTGATTTTACCGGATTGGTGATAATTGGTAAACACCAAGCTGTCGTGAAAAGAAATTAAATCGACGGGGGCGGCTTTAAAGTTCATTTTTGCAGCCACAGACAAGGATAAATTGTAGTCTGACACTAACAAAAAACATTAAAATTGCAGTATGTGCTCGACAAAACAAGTTGTATTTGTAGTTCAAACATAACAAATAATGGAAAAACTATATGAATATAGCGATAATTTACTCAAAGACGTTTCCAATCGCTACTTCCGGTTTTTAATGGGTGAAATTGATTGGTGGCTTCAGATGACATCGAAATTGGCGAGGAAAAAAGTTCCCTTCTGGTTGTTTGGGTTTTTGTATTAGGGAAAACCTGTCAGGTCTAAACGCCGAAGGAATACTGTGTGCCAAGAGACCTGACAGGTTTGGAGCAGTCTGATTACTTCTGTCCAGAAAATTATACAAACCCCAACCGCAAAAAACTATAAGAAGAAACCTGTCAGGTCTGAGCGCTGAGTGAGTGCTGGCACAAAGAGACCTGACAGGTTTGGAGCAGTCTGATTACTTCTGTCCAGAAAATTATACAAACCCCAACCGCAAAAAACTATAAGAAGAAACCTGTCAGGTCTGAGCGCTGAGTGAGTGCTGGCACAAAGAGACCTGACAGGTTTGGAGCAGTCTGATTACTTCTGTCCAGAAAATTATACA
>CAZPGY010000005.1:0-72247 GCA_964586655.1 uncultured Flavobacteriaceae bacterium | reverse complement strand
GAGTGCTGGCACAAAGAGACCTGACAGGTTTGGAGCAGTCTGATTACTTCTGTCCGGAAAATTATACAAATCCCAACTGCATAAAAACCATAAGAAAAAACCTGTCAGGTCTGAGCGCTGGGTGAGTGTGCGCACAAAGAAACCTGCAGGTTTGGAGCAGTCTGATTACTTCTGTCCAGAAAATTATACAAACCCCAACCGCAAAAAACTATAAGAAGAAACCTGTCAGGTCTGAGCGCTGAGTGAGTGCTGGCACAAAGAAACCTGACAGGTTTGAAGAGATAGTATCTATTTTTTTAGTATTTTACTATGATTTTTAAATTACAAAGACGATTAGTTCTCTAAAACTCTTAAAATGAAAGGAAATACAGCAGTCCTCAAACCCAATGCCACCTACCATATTTATAATCGAGCCAATGGTAAGGAAAAATTATTTCTAACAGATAAGAATTATGTATTTTTCTTGAGGAAATATCAGAAGTACATCTATCCAGTAGCCGATACATTTTGCTATTGTTTAATGCCTAATCATTTTCATTTTTTGATTAGGATTAAATTTATGAAGATTTTAAAAGAATTTTTTAAAGATGAAATAAAAAGATTGATGAAGAGAAGCCCGTCAGGTTCTCAAAGAGTGATTGATTTATATTCTTCTCTTTTATCAAAACGATTTAGCAATTTTTTCAACTCCTATACCAAAGCTTTTAACCAGCAGAATAACAGAAAGGGAGGATTATTTATGAGGCCTTTTAAACGGAAAAACGTTAAAGATGAATCCTATTTCACCAAATTGATCCATTATATCCACTACAATCCCATTGCTGCAGGATTAACAGAAAAATATGATTGGGAATATTCCTCTTATTCTGCAATAATTACAGATAAGCCCACTCGAATATTAAGACAAGAAGTGATTCGGTCTTTCGATGACTTGGAAAACTTTATTTATTGTCATCAAGCCCCTCCGAAAATATCTGGAATTGACGAGATTTTTAAGCCCTAAATATCAAGGCCTGACAGGTTTGAGGTGGTTTGATTACTTCTGTCTGGAAAATCATACAAATCCCAACCATATAAAAACTATAAGGAGAAACCTGTCAGGTCTGAGCATTTTCGTATCTTTTTGCCGATTTTATTTTCATAATGTAGTGGGTTCTTACTTAGAACCGATATGCTTATTTTATTAAATTTATATGATAAAAATACTTTGTATAATTATTGGGTTGTCCTTTTCACAAAACCTTTTAGGCCAGAAGTCAACTCGATTTGAACGTTACGATTTATTGAAGAGACAGGCGATGCTCAACTATGTGGATGGCCATTACAAAAATGCCTTGGTTAAATTTAAGGCTGCTTTTAAAATCATCCCGGATGATGACGTCAGCGATTACTTCTATGCGGCTTCGGCAGCTTTGCATTTGCAAAAAGACAGCGTCGCCAAACAACTGATTATCGATGCGATCGTACGAACCAAGGCTTCTAAAAATTATTTTTTAAATTTTAAGGGGTTTAAGAAGTTTCGAAAACTTCCTCTTTTTGAACAAATCAGAGGGAAATATGCGGATTATACCGCTCAGTTTTATGCACATTTAAAGCATCCTAAAATTTATAAGGAAGTAGATTGGTTAAGAGCAGAAGACCAAAGAGTAAGGTCAACAAACGTGAGTAATCAAGAAATTCGGCGAGTTGATTCCCTCAATGTTGCACGGTTAATTGCAATCACCAAAAAATATGGGTGGTATTCCAGGGGGATGATCATTTTATGGCATCAACGTTATGCGAGTGAAAAAGAAAAGCATAATGATTTTTGGTCATTTTTTATCCCCTATATCAATAATCAGATAAAAAAAGGAAAAATCAGAAAGAGCTTTTGGGCTCATTTTGACGATTTTATGTCGATAGTTCAGGATAAAAAACAAATCTATGGAATCTATTGGGCACAATTTGACCAGTTCCCGGTTAAGAATGTCAAACTTGTGGATCAACGCAGAAAAAAGGTAGGCTTAGCACCGATTTGGTATATGCATAAAGTGTATGGAACCGATTTGCCCAAAGGCTATGTGTATCCCGATACCCTGAGTTTACAATAACCATTGAAGATTTAAGATAGGCAGTTTTCGAAAAGCCTTTAACAGAGTAGAAGCAAATAATTAAATAACTTAAATTATGAAACGATTAGAAAAATTTAAAACAAAACAAACTCCTTTAAATCAATTTTTGGAGGAACAAGAATAAATACCGGTACGTGGATTAATGGGAAAAAATATTGTGATTACTATATAGATGCGAATGAAGAT
The DNA here is from genome assembly GCA_964586655.1 of uncultured Flavobacteriaceae bacterium. GTDB lineage: Bacteria > Bacteroidota > Bacteroidia > Flavobacteriales > Flavobacteriaceae > JAJYSO01. Next base: position 69,950 of record CAZPGY010000005.1, on the reverse strand, counting down.
GGAAGATTATCGGAAGGTGAAGTTTTACATTACGGGGGCGTGTGCGCCAAGAAAACATCAACTGTGAAAAGTAATTAATAAAAGACATTGGATGAAGATTATTTGGGTAATAATTATCAGTTTTTTATCACTAAGCTGTTTAGGGCAAGAACAAACTCGGTATGACCGCTACGATTTATTAAAGAGACAGGCGATGCTCAATTATGTTGATGGACACTACCAAGAGGCCTTGATTAAATTTAAAGCTGCTTTTAAAATCATCCCGGATGATGCCGCAAGGGATTATTTTTATGCAGCTTCGGCAGCTTTGCATTTGAAAAAGGATAGCATGGCTAAACGATTAATCATTAAGGCGATTGTCCGCACCAATGCCGACGAGGATTATTTTTCAAGGTTTAAAGGATTTAAAAATTTTAGGGATAATCCCCTATTTCAACAGATTAAAAATAAATATGCAGAATATACCACTCAATTCTTTGCCAATTTAAAACATCCTAAAATTTATAAGATTGTAGATAGCCTAGTTAAAGAAGATCAAAGGGTCAGGAGTACTCAGGTCAGTGCAGAAGAATTCCGCCGTGTTGATTCCCTCAATGCTGTACGACTTATTGCCATTACCAAAAAATATGGTTGGCAACCAAAGGGATGGCTGATTTTATGGCATCATCGTAGGAGTTATCAAAGCAATAACCACTTTTGGTCATTTTTTCACCCTTTTATTAACAAACAGATAAAGGCAGGAAAAATAAGAAAGCGTTTTTGGGTGCCGTTTGCGGATAATAAGGCGGCACATAAAGAAGGAAAACAAATCTACGGTACCTATTGGGGGCAATTTAAGTTGTACCCCCTAAAGGATGTCAAAGATGTGGATAAACGCAGAAAAAAGGTAGGCTTAGCACCGATGTGGTATATGCATAAAGTGTATGGCTATAAATTGCCTTCAGGATATACCACTCCTGATACGTTAAGTTTACAGTAGGATGATTAAAATAATTACGGAGCAGAGAGATAAAACCACGAATGAAGTTCTGGAATGGTTATTAAAAAAAAAACAACGTGGTATTAAACACTTGAATACTAATAAGATGTAGCCTTATTAACTTGACAATAACTATGAAATACATTTTTTTAAGCCTTATTGAATTCAAGTAGTAAATGCAACAAAATGGATTGAAGGTGTTATTGGTATATTTCAAAACATAAAAGCAAAAAGGATCTACCCAAGTTACCTTTCTTATTATTCATATCAACAAATACAAGCCTCTTTAAGTTAACTTTTAAAACCATCTGCTATGAAATGTATTGGTACTATTCTATTTACTCTATTTTTTGTCGTAAATTTTACTCAAGCCCAAAATAGAAAGGAACAAGCGCAAGCTAAGGATAGTTTGAATATTATTGTCTTTAGGGTAAACCTTAAAGCAAAACCGGAAAAAAAAGAAATTTTCGAGCTTTTTAAAAATTACTTATACGCAGATCCTTCTACATATAGCGGGAAATATTGGAATGATGTGGAAAAAGAAAAATACGATGCTTATGATTTTTCTGCTCAATTTATTTACGGTTCCCAAGGAATAGATATCCAATATGTTAAGAACTATATGAACGTTATCGTTCTTGGTATAGATAAGTTAAACGATCATTTGTATACTATTAGCGCACAATATCAATTTAAAAAGAAATCTTGGTTTATATGGTGTATTCAGCGAATCAATGTTATTAAGCAAAATGGCACCTGGAAGTTGCAAAACAATTTTGTGCATTATACCAAAAACTGGCAAACCTATCAAACAAAACATCTTACTTATCACTATAGTTGTAACTATGCACTGGATACCGCTGTGGCTAATAATGCTGAAGAATTTTATAGTCAATTAATATCAACTTATCATTTATCCCCTCCCCATCAAGTTGTCCAGTATTATTTAGCTAACTCACTCAAAGAATTAGCTGCATTAGAAGGTTTTGATTATATGTACGCCGGTTTTTCAACCGGATATACTTCTATGGCTGAAGGGATTATCACAACTACCAAAGGCCCTTTTCATGCCCATGAATTAGTGCATTTGGCTTTTTCCACAAAAAACAACACCCGCAGTTTTCTTGTACAAGAAGGTTGTGCCTACTATTTAGGATCACGATTGTATAATACCAAGAGTTATCAAGATAATATGCGGAAACTTTGCCAGGACATTGTCAATAAGGATACGGTTTATTCCATAACAAACCTTATCGGCCAAAGTTCTAAAATCCCATGGAATGGCTACAACTACAAATATCCTTTCGGGGCTTTGTTATGCCAGATGGTGTATCAAAAACAAGGGCCGGCAGGGTTAGGTGCCTTATGTTTACAGACACTTATAAGACCAAGCAATTGGTTTGGACCTTGATGGACCTATTGGGCGTCAAAAACAAAAAGCAGCTTTATAAAGCCGTTAAACAGGCAGCGGTAAACGAGTTGGCAAAGCTTAGTAAGGATAATGAATGATACGAAGCTATCGCGAACCGTATGATGGCAATACACAATGACGCCTAACTTCCCACACTACAAACAAAAAGATTCCAAAGACTGCGGATGTTGGCTCTTCGTCCTATTTTTAATCAGTGGCTAACAGCCAATAGCCCCAACAACCAACGGTCGTTCTTATCACCCCAAAAACCGTTTTTTTAATTCCGGGCTCGGCACCCTGCATTCCGCTCGCTTCCCAAACCATCGATAGCGACGGCGGGCAATGAAATTGTATATCGGATCGCGAATAAATTTAGGGAGTATTAAAAACATCTGCAACAATTTCCATCCGCCGGAAAGTTGTTTGGCAATGCGTAAAGCCGCCGTGGACTGCCGATAGATCTTTCCGTTTTCAATCAGGACAAGACTCTCCATATTGTTTTTAGGAGAACCTTGGTCTGCCAACTGCTTTGTCGCATACTCTGACTGCAGAGCGGCAAATTTAAACACCTCTTTTTTGTCGTGCTTCAGGACAAATTGCACCGCCCAATTGCACAGGTTGCAAACGCCATCAAAAAGTATCACCCGTTGGTTCTCCACAAGAATAGTGCTTTTCTACAAAGGTACTCGAGATTTTTTTGTCAGCCTGAGTACTTAATGTTTAGATTGACACCATAAAAACCTGTAATACTCGAAAATATTTCTTGGCAATACTATTAATAAATTAGTGAAAGCACCTGCTTTTTATAAAACCACCAAATCACTATTTTCAACAACAACTATCCATCAAGCAGGACACGAGTTTTTAGGTTGTCTTTTAGAACGAGCTTAACAAAAAAACAATCATTTACCCCATTGTTTTTTGAAAGAATTAATTGATTTATCTCGCTTGTAATAAGGCTTTGCTACAGGATCATAATCGGTGAAATGCATTTAAAAGGCACTGTCTCTCATTTCGTTAATGTTTATTAAAATTTGAACGTATCTGCTGGAGACTCTCAGAATATGCCTATAATTGGTATTCAATTTATGTATAAATCAAAAAAATAAAACTATGATTACTATGAAAAAGATGAAAGCAATAGTATTATTTGTAGCTCTTTTTGGCGGGATGTCTGTCTTTGCCCAAGTTCCACAACAACTGCAAAAACAACCCTCCAAAACGGAAGTGAATGATGCTGAATTGCAAAAATTTGTCGATGTACAGACAAAAATCATGAAAGAAAGTGAAGGCGTTCAGCAAAAAATGTTGAAAGCAATTGAAGACGAAGGGCTTACCGTTGAGCGTTACAAAGAAATCCGCATGGCCGAAATGAGTCAAAAAGAACTTCAACTTACGGAGAAAGAGAAGCTCGGAAAGAAGCACATTGACAAAAAAATGCAGGATGTGCAGCAAGAACTGCAAGAAAAACAAAGTAAAATTATTGAAGGCAGTGAGCTGAGTATAGATCGATACAAAGAAATAGCGTTGGCTATTCAGACCAACCCACAATTGCAGCAAAAATTCCGCAAGTTGATGATGGAAAAAATGCAGCAATAACACCAAATTAATTTGTAATATCACTTCTAGTGTAATTAGACTTACAAATTAATTCAATATTGATGTTTAAATTGCAAAACCCCTTCAGGCCGAAGGGGTTTTTTGATATCCGGTTGTTATCCTCCCTCTTTAACCCGAGAAATTCATCGCAAAGTGAGGAATAACTAAGTAGCAGATTATCAAAAAATTAATGGTATAAACAGACAAAATATAAAGGCTCAAATTTGGGCTATGGAAAATTCATGTTGCTTGGATTTATTTTGACGTCTTTTTCGTTGCAAACCCTTTGCAGTACGCAAGTACAGCTGCAGGATTTGACGCCTAAAATCCGCCCAAAATAAATCTCATGAATTTCCCGGGTTAAGGGCTTTGCAATACTTCATAAATTCGTTGTAGCACCTGTTTTGGCAAGATGGTACGCATGGCATTCTCATAGCCGGGCAGCTGCTTTTTACCAAAGACAGAACTGGGGAGTTTTGGGTATTTCTCTAAATCGGGTACCAACTGATTTTCAGCAGGTTGACCAAAAGGTGCAAAGCCGGCATAAGGGTGAGTACCGCCCCATAAAGTAATGGTTGGGACTTCATACATTGCTGCCAAATGCCCGTTTCCGCTGTCCATAGACAACATTAAGTCGAGTTTAGAAATGACTTTTAATTGCTCTTCAAATTCAAAATTACCTGCAATACAGTAGCTGTTGTTGTACTTGGAAGCCAGGTTGTGCAACAAATCGACTTCAGCTTTACCGCCACCAAAAAACAAGAGCTTATACTGATCGGATTGGTTTAATTCTTCAATTATTTTTTCCATTAAATCTAACGGATACGCCTTGGAAGGGTGAGCAGAAAAAGGTGCTATGCCAAGCCAGGGCTTCGTAGAATGTCCGATAAACTCATAAATCTTTTGGGGAAGAATTGTTTTCTCAACCGGTATTTGCTGAGACAAATCGAGTGGGTAGCCGAGTGCTTGAAAAACTTCGGCATAGCGCTGGGCAGTGGTTTTAAGCGGTTTAAAAACCTTATTTTCACTCCGGGTCAATGCTTTTTTTGCTGTTCGACCTTTATCGATTTTGGCCGATTTGATACCAAAGAGTGTAAAGAGAAGGCGAATAAGCTTACTCCGTAACACATTGTGCAGGTCTGCTGTTTTGTCAAAACCCATTTTTCGCAGCTCCAAAGCCAGTTTAAGAAGCCCCGGGAAGCCTCGATGCACGCCTTGTGTATCGGCGGTAATAACTTGTAATTCGGGAATACTTTTAAAAATCGGCTTAAAAAAAGGCTTGGTCAGAATACTGACTTTTACCTCAGGGTAAGTCTGCATCAGCCGACGTAAAACGGGAATGGCGATAGCACAATCTCCCATGGCCGAGAGGCGAATGACAAGAAGGTGTTCTTTTGGAGATTGCGCCATGATTAGAAGACTTGGTGCTACAAGATAGTTTTATTTTTACGACCTGATAAAGTCTCTGACTAAATTATGGGCTTCTTTCAGGGCTTTGTCCAACTTGTTGTTGACGATAATGAAATCAAACTGTGGAGCCGTAGCCATTTCAATGGAAGCTTTAGCCACTCTCATATTGATTTTGTCTTCACTCTCAGTGCCTCGTTTTTTAAGGCGTATTTTCAATTCTTCAATATTGGGAGGTTTGACAAAAACAGCCAAGGTACGTTCCGGATAGATGTGTTTGATATCCAGTCCGCCCACTACATCAATATCAAAAATAACATGCTTTCCTCGCTTCCAAATGCGCTCTATTTCACTTTTTAAGGTTCCGTAAAAATTATCGCGATATACTTCTTCCCACTCCAGGAAATCCTCGTTTTTGATGTGCTTTTTAAACGTTTCGGCACTCATAAAATAATAATCCTTTCCGTCTATTTCATTGGAGCGAGGTGCTCGAGAAGTCGCCGAAATGGAAAAGTCCAAATTCAGGTCTTTTTGTTTTCGCAAGTGCTGCACAATAGTCGTCTTTCCCGAACCCGAAGGAGCCGAAAACACGATGAGTTTCCCTTCAATCATTACAAAACATTTAAAATTTGTTCTTTAATTTTACCGAGCTCATCTTTCATTTGAACTACGAGTTTTTGCATGGGAGCATAATTAGATTTACTACCAATGGTATTGATTTCACGTCCCATTTCCTGGCTGATGAAATTGAGCTTTTTCCCATTCGATTCGGGAGCCGATAGGGTTTCGGAGAAATAAGCCAAATGATTGGCCAAGCGCGTGGTTTCCTCGGTGATGTCATATTTTTCAATATAGTACACCAGCTCTTGTTCAAAACGGTTTTCATCTACTGCTGCCGACAAGTCTGAAACTGCATTTTGCAAACGCTGTTTGGTTTTGTCAAGACGCTCGGGATCCATTTCCTTTACAGATTCCAACAAAGCAGACAAGTTCTTGATGCGCAATTCAAAGTCCTGTTCCAAAGCTTTTCCTTCGTCGGTGCGGTATTGATTAAGACTTTTTAAGCCCTGCAGCAACCCCTCTTCAATCGCAGCAAATTCCTGATCGTCAACCTCTTCCTTTCTGTTGGTCAGTGCATCAGGAAGGCTGATAGCCATCTTGAGCAGTTCCAGTTCGCTGTGCAAATCGCTTCCCGATACTTTTTTCAGGTCTTCCATATAATGGCGCACCACTTGGTGGTTGATGATTGTAGCGGTTTTGCCGTTTGTGTTTTCAATATAAAAAGACAGGTTCACCTTACCGCGACCGAGTTTTTCGGAGATAAGTTTTCGCAAATAAAGCTCCTTTTCACTGTATTCGGGAGGCAAATTAAGGTATAAATCGAGCTTCTTGCTGTTGAGGGATTTCAGCTCAATCGTAATTTTTTTGTGGGGCAGGGAAATGATCTCTTTTCCAAACCCGGTCATGGATTGAATCATTGAATTGTCTTTACAAGTTGTGCAAAAGTACATAAAATTTATTCATTGAAAATCATCCCGAAACACAATGAGATAAACTTTTCATGCTTTTATAAAATCCGGCTGAATCGTCCAAATTATACCATTAAAGACACACAAATCCGTTCAATCTACCCAAACAGCGCTATCTCCAAGTAATACCGTAATGACAATTAATATAGACCAGCTTCAGCTTCTGGCTTCGCTGATCTATTTAATTGTAAACATACGGCATGACAAATTATAGGAATCAATTTTTAGTCTATAAAATTTACAAACCTCTTTATTTCGACAGGCTCAACACAAGTTATTCCGGTTGGTTTTCAATAGAAGTGAAAGTGCGGGCCAAAACAAACCCTGTTTCCCTATACGCTCATGTCGTACGAGAAACGGGGTTGATCTACTTCCTGATTTTGTTTGTAGATAAATAAGGATTAGTTCACCGGCAGATTGTTGTATTTTTTAGAATAGTTCAACATCTGCTCGGCAAAACTGTCGGGTTGAGTAACTTTAATGTCCACAATTTCCCCTTCGTCGTTTTTAACGGGCACCAATACCGGATTGACAAAACCACCATAGGGCGGGGTGGCAATAGGGGCATTTCGTTCTAAGACTTCTTTGTGCAATTCGGGGTCTACTTTCACCCCATAAGTTTCTACCAATTGCTTGGCAGCTTCATAGTCTCCTTGAGACTTGATGCGTTGTACTTCTCGCAACAGCTGTCCAAACAAATCGCGCAATTTCTCATAGTCCTGAATGACAAAGTAAGTTTTCCCGTCTTCTACTTTTTTAACAATGACACTGTCTTTCTTTCCTTTTTCATAGGCCCATTGGCTAATCCAGTGTCGGTTGCGCATGTGAGCTTCTTCAATATCATCTCCCAACTCAATACGAATCAACTGGGTCATGAGTCCGTTGCGGATATAACCGTTGTAGGCTGCTTTTCCCAGCTTTTTATAGTCATCGGTAAAGCCCATTTCTTCCATAATGGGATCCATTAAATAATAAAGTCCCACAAGATCAGCGCGTCCTTCTTCAATGGTAGAGGCATAGCTTTTAAGGGTCTTTTTGGGGGCTGCCACTCCATCGGCCAGTCTTCCGGAAGCGTGGCCTACGACCTCGTGCAGGGCAGTATGAATTTTATCAGCCAATTCGCCATATTTTTTAGCCAAGCGGATTTGCTCTTCGTCATAGGCAAATTCTTCAAGGATTTGGCCGCCACCGGCATTGTTATAGGCTGTGATAATATTGCCAAGAGAAACCGATTTACTTCCCACATGTTCTCGAATCCAATTGGAATTGGGCAGGTTGATACCAATAGGCGTAGAAGGAGAGGCAGCTCCTGCTTCTCCGGCTACATTGACCACGTTGTAGGTGACCCCTACTACATTTTTCTTTTTAAACTCGTCCATGATAGGAGAATGATCTTCAAACCACTGAGCATGATTGCCAATGATTTTCATCTTCTTGGTCATGTCGAAGTCTTTGATTTGCACTACGGATTCATAGGTTCCTTTGTAGCCTTTGGGATCGTTATATACCTCTATAAATCCGTTGATATAATCGATAATTCCGGCGGTATCTTTGACCCAGGCCACGCTGTAATCATCCCAAGTTTGCAAATCTCCTGTTTGATAAAATTCAATCAACAATCCCAAGGCTTTGGCTTGTTGTTCATCTTCGGCTACCTGCTTGGCCTTGTCGAGCCAAAAGATAATACTGTCGATGGCTTGTCCATACATTCCGCCGCTTTTCCACACTTTGTCTTGAAGTTGACCGTCAACCTTTACAAGTTTAGAGTTTAACCCGAAAGCGAGGGGCTTCTTGGGATTTGGAGACTCCTTTTGGTGGTAAAATTCATCCACTTCTTCTGCAGTAATATTATTGCCATAAAAATTGACTGCCGAACCCTTGATGAGTCCTTTAGATTTATCCAAATTGACCTTTTTCAAGTCCTCATCATTAAAAATAGCATTGAGCGCATCTTCTTGTAGCGTTGTATTGGTAGCACTCAAGAGCTCTTTAAGATAAGATTTGTCAAATTTTGGCACAAATTTGTCATTGGAATAATGATGATGAATACCATTGGCAAACCAAACCTGCTTGAGGTAAGTCACAAAATTTTTCCAATCTTCGGTATTCTTATCTCCTTCATATTGGGTATAAATTTGCTCAAGGGCATGACGTATTTCGAGATTGTATTCATAAAATTGATCCCAAAGAATATCGCGTCCGGCAAGACCGGCTTGGGTTAAATAATAGACCAATTTTTTCTCTTTTAGCGTCAATTTGTTCCAGCCCGGAATTTGATAACGCATGACTTCGATATCGGCAAAAGTGTCGACAACATAGTCAAATTCAGTAGTGGCAACCGGAGTAGAATCGGCTTGAACCGTTTCCGTAGTCTTGTCTTTTTTGGCATTGTTCCCACACGAGAACAGCGTCAGCAAAGCTAAAAATGCAAGGGGTAAGAATTTAAATTTCATAGTTTATGATTTATCAAATTTGCACAAATATAAACAATATTGGATGGTTTGATGTGTTGAAGAAGCAGGCAAAAAGAATTTTATCTTCCGATTGTTTTGGCTAACAGAGTTCATTTAAACTTTCTATCATGCAAAATGATTTTTTGCTTCAGTCCTAAGAGTTTAAATGACCTCATAGAGAATGGGCACCATAGCTGAGCATACTTTCGGTTTTCTTTCATGGATTTTCATTTTAGCAGACTGCGTGTTTTCATATCGGTTAATTGCAAATTTATAGTACAATTGAAGACTGTCATAACAAGCAAAACCGGTTTTCATCTTCTTTGAAAAGGCATGAAAGTGTGTTCGCTGAAGGTCGAAAAGGCTTGTTTTCACAGATTTAGCGTGCATTTCAATCTATGAAAGCGGCATATAACAGCTCATGTGTGCTTAACCGATTACCTTTCAACAGAATATACTTTTTATTATGTACTAAAAAATTGATTAGTATCTTTGGGGCTTTAAAGCAATTTTGTAAACATGCCACAAGTTTCAGGTTTTTCTAAGCTGTCCAAGAACGAAAAAATAGAATGGTTGACGCAACACTATTTTAAAAGTCCGCAAAAAGCAAAAGAGCTCTTACAGCTTTACTGGAACAAGGATGAGAAATTGCAGCGTCTGCACGATGAATTTAGTGAAAACACCATCACCAATTACTACCTTCCTTTCGGCATTGCGCCGAATTTTAAAATTGACGAGAAGAATTACACCATTCCCATGGTTATTGAAGAGAGCTCAGTAATTGCTGCGGCGAGTAATGCTGCTAAATTTTGGCAAAATAAAGGCGGATTTAAAACCAAAATTTTGGGTACGATAAAATCCGGACAAATTCATTTGATGTATGAAGGAGAAACCGCACTGCTCCAAAAACATTTCAAGACTGTAAAACCCGATTTAATAAAATCAGTGGCGCATTTAACCCAAAAGATGGAAAAACGCGGCGGCGGTTTACTCGATATCGAATTGATTGACAAGACCCAAAGCTTGGATAATTACTACCAGTTGGATTGTTCCTTTGAAACTGTGGACGCCATGGGAGCCAATTTTATCAATTCTTGTTTGGAAGAAATTGCCGATACTTTTGAGGTCATAATCAATAAACAGGCTGACTTTAAAGAGCATCAGATCAATATTGTAATGGCCATTTTGTCAAATTATGTTACCGATTGCCGGGTAAAAGCCGAAGTGTCTTGTTCGATAGATGAGTTGTTTGAGGAAGAAGAAAAATCTCGAATATTCGCCAAAAAATTTGTGGAAGCCGTACAAATTGCTAAAGTAGAACCTAAGCGGGCAGTGACGCACAACAAAGGCATTATGAATGGGATTGATGCGGTTACCATAGCCACCGGAAATGATTTTCGTGCTGTAGAAGCCTGTGTACATGCTTATGCTGCAAGAAAGGGCCAATATGAGGGCTTGACTTCAGCAGAAATTAAAGACGGAATGTTCCGGTTTTGGATTGAAATTCCGCTGGCAGTAGGTACGGTAGGCGGGCTTACCAGTCTGCACCCCATGGTCAAATTGGCCTTAGAAATGCTGGGATTTCCTTCGGCAAAAAACCTGATGCGGATTATTGCTGTAACCGGTTTGGCACAAAATTTTGGGGCTTTAAAATCACTGGTGACCACCGGTATTCAGCAGGGACACATGAAAATGCACTTGATGAATATCCTCAATCAATTTGAAACATCAGCAACAGAGCGAAAAGAAACCTTGCGTTATTTTAAAAACCATGTGGTGTCCTATTCTGCCGTTGCTCAATACTTGGAGAAACTGAAGGGAAAGAGCTGACCTTCCCAAAGTGTTTCCTGTTAAATATAACCCCCGAGAGGATCAAAAAATTGGAAAACTTTTATCACAGTAACGGAAAACTTTTATTGACCAGTGAATTTCTTGTCATTGACGGTGCCAAAGCCTTGGCCTTGCCGTGCCGGTTTGGTCAAAGCTTAACGGTGCAGCAATTGCCCAAACAACGCATCCGTTGGAAGGCACTCGATGTTCATGGAGATATTTGGTATGAACAAGAGTTTATCTGGTCTGACAATGGCCTTATCCCCCAAAAAAACCTCCCTCAATCGGCTTCAATTGACCAGCGTTTACAACAAATTTTTAAGGCCTTGAAGCAAGAAAACTCAGAATTGTTTACAAACAAGGGATTTGCCTTTACCACCCATTTGAAGTTTCCGCAAAACTGGGGGTTGGGGTCTTCCTCTACCTTAATTGCCAATTTGGCTCAGTGGAGTGGCATCAACCCTTATGTGCTCTTGCAAAAGACCTTTGGTGGCAGTGCCTATGATATTGCCTGTGCTTATCACAATTCGCCAATTTTATACCAACGCGCCCAAGCTTTGTCACCAATAGTGGAGGAGGTAAATTTTGATCCGGTATTTAAAGACCGGCTGTTTTTTGTGCATCGCAATCAGAAACAGAATACACGAACCATAGTCCAACATTATAAAACCCTCAATCCCTCGGCTAAAAAGGAATGGATAAATAAATTCTCCAAACTCACCATTGATTTGCTGCACTGCCAAGAGTTGGCCGAGTTTGAAACCTTGATAAACATTCATGAAGCTCGGCTGTCCAAAATCTTACAGCTTCCTCCGGTTAAGGAGGAACAATTCCCTGATTACCCCGGCACTTTAAAAAGCCTCGGAGCTTGGGGCGGAGATTTTATATTGGCAACAGGAGGGGCGTCTGAAAAGGAATATTTTAGCAACAAAGGGTATTCCTCGATTCTGGATTATACCGAAATGATACTTCCCCCGTCAAAATCGGATTAATTTGTGGGAGCGATGAGCAGGTGCTCCACAAAAAACTGCCATCTTTTTTTGGCCAAATAAATTTTATACGATTCCGGAAAACTGTGATGCCCACTGGGGACAATCAGCATATCAAAATACTTACCGGCTTTGATTAGCGCTTCTGCCAGCTTGAAGGTTGCTGACGGATTGACATTGGCATCTATTCCGCCGTGGATGAGCAGCAGATCGCCTTCGAGTTGTGGAGCTAAAGTAATATTGGATTGCTTGTCATAATACGCTCCTACCGGCCAGCCTGCATACATTTCGGGCCAATATGCTTTTTCCATTCGCCAGTCGTGATCTGCCGATTCAGATACAGCTACATCATAAGTATCGGGAAAAACCATTAGGGCATGGGCCGCATCATAGCCGCCGGCAGAATGTCCAAAAATACCTACTCGTGAGGTATCAATCCACGAATAACGCGCTCCCAGTTGGGCAATGGCCAAGGTGTGATCTTTTAAATTGTTGGTCATATTTTGATAAGACCAAGCTTGAAAATCATCAGAACGTCCATAGGTGCCCAACCCATCAATCTGAACAATGACAAATCCGAGTTCGGCCAAGGCCTGAATGTCTCCATAAGCATAGGGCCAAATCACCTCCGAAAAGCTGTTGGGTACAATATGAGTATGTGGCCCGGTATACGTATAATCAATAATCGGATAAGTATTTTTCGGATCAAAATGAGTAGGTTTCCAAATTGCACCATAGAGGGTGGTTTCCCCATCTCGGGCGGTCGCAGTGAAGAGTTGTGGCGGTTTAAAACCCAATGCCTTGAGTACGCTGATATCGGCCTCACTTATTTTTAGTAGTTTTTCCCCGTTATGGGTACTGCGCAAATAAGAAATAGTGGGCTGTGTGACCGTAGAACTGTTGTCGACAAAATAAGTATAATCCGGAGATAAATAAACCTGGTGATTCACCGGCTCCGGGGTTAGAAGCTGCAGGTCATCACCATTAAAATCGACTTTGTATAGGAAATTGTGATAAGGATTCACTCCTTCTATCTTACCGGAAGCCGTAAAGTAGATTAGCTTTTTTTCTTTATCAATTCCAAGGATGTCTTTCACCACGAACTTTCCTTGTGTCACTGGGCGTACTGTTGTGGACTTCAGATCGATACGATATAATTGATTCCACCCGCTGCGTTCCGAAGTAATAAAAGCAATACCTTGTTGGGCAAGATAACGCACCTGCACCTTATAATCTATGCTGGTTTTGCTGTGATCCGTAAATAGTTTGCGCACTGCTCCGGTTTTGGGATCCACCTCAATAAAGTCCATGGTTTTGTATCCGCGGTGATAGTATAAACCATAGAGATGACGACTATCGGCCGACCACTTCAGCTGGATGTCGATAAATTGAGGAACAGGTGGAATGTCGAGGGTGGTCATTTTTTGCGTCGTGCGATTGAAAACCACCGGTTGATAGGTCATTACATTGGTGTCGCCCGGTAAAGCTCGATAATAAGATAGGAGTACCGGTCGGTATAAAGAATCAATAGACCAATTGAGCAAATAGAGTTTTTTTGCCTTGCGCGCATCCATAATTTGGGTGAGTATTTTTTTGCTGTCCGGAGACCATTGAGCAGTAAAATTGGGCTTGGGCGGTGTGTTTTCTCCCTTCATGGTTTGTGCCCAACCGTAGTAACTTCCATAAATATAATAGGGCTTACCATCAGAGGACAGGGGGTGTACTTTCCCGTTCTTTAAATTTCTTAAAAATAAATTCCGGTTTTTTAAGAAGACGCTATAAGCTCCATCGGGAGATTTTTTTGCATTTTCTTTGTGCTTCTCCCGCTCAATGATGTAGGGTTGATGATTTTTTAACTGTCCGTGATAAGTAGTGCCATTCCAATCAAATTGAAACTTTTTATCATGCTGCCAAATCAACTTTGATATTTTAAAATCTTCAGCTCTAATAGAGGTATCTTCCGCTATCTCCATGGATTTGATCAATGCTTTTTGCGTAAACATGAAAACCGGTTTCAACTGGTCATATTTCACTTTAAAATATCGATCTCCCTTTTGGGTGTGAGCTTTATAGGCAAAACCCTTGTTGTTTTTAAACCACAAGGGGCTCACATTGAGGTGATATGTATGCGCATATAAACTATCTCGCATAAAATGCAAAGCATGTTCATAAGCTGCAGAAGAAGGCTGTTGCGCAAAAATCAGGGCAGGACATCCCAATAAGCAACCTCCCAGAATAAACAGAAAAATGCTTTTTGCTACCGGGGTTTTGAAAAAAAGTAAACGAGTCATTTTTAGACGTATTTTTTCAACAAAAAAAGAATTCGTCTTTAAATATAAGAAAACTTCAAACGAAGTTAAAGAGAAGGGCTTTCAAATTAATGTTTTTGCGGATCCCAAAAATGCTTTTTAAAATCCTGCACCTGATTATCGATCACAGTCAAACCTTCGTTTTCGAGCAGTTGTTGCATAAGGTTGGTTCCAGGGAAATGATGCTTGCCGGTCAAGACTCCATTTCGGTTTAAAACGCGATGTGCCGGAACTTCTTCCGGAGAATTGCTCAACGCATAACCAACCATTCGGGCGCTTTTAGCAGCGCCAATTGCACGTGCAATAGCTCCATAACTGGTAACTCGACCGTAGGGTATTTTTTGGGCCACCGCATAAACACGTTCATAAAAATTGGGCTTGTCAGGCATTTAAAACGCGGATTAAGGTGATGACAAACAAAATAAGCATGAGTGCCCCCATAAAGTAATTGGCTTTTTCAGTAAAAGATTTGAGGTGTTTTTCCAATTTTACAAAAGAGACAACATAGATATAGAGCACTGAGAAAGTAGCCAGGGAAGTGGCTAAAGAAAACAAAATAATCTGCAACCAGCCAAAGGGCTCTCCCGATTTTGGGGCAAAAGTCATACTGATAAATACAAAATAAGGAATAGGGAGGATATTGAGGTTGGTAATGAGAAAACCTTTGACAAAACTCAGCCGAGAATCTTTTTTGGTCAGTTCTGTTTTTTGCGGTTTGGCTCCTTTTTTACGGGAGACGAAAAAATAAATGGCCAATCCGGCAAAGACGACTGTTCCTATTTTTAGAATGGTGTCATACACATCAGGGTGATTGATGATATACTTGGCCGTCATAATGGCAATAAAGGCGTGGATAAAATTGACCAAAGCGGCACCCAGAGCAGCATAAACCCCATTTCTTCTGTCCTTTTCCAGTGATATTTTGGCCACGGCCATATTGACCAATCCGGGAGGGGTAATTCCGGCAAAGGCGGCAAAATAGGCGGCAAGGGCAAGTTTTACAGTATCCACAACTTTAGTTGATTCTAAATTTGATATAGGTGATGGGTTTTCCTTCGGCTAAAAATTGCTTTTCATAAAAAGTCTGAATGCCGACAATCTCCTCCGGAGCATAGGTGTTGCGATATACATCATGATGTGCTTCCAATACCTCATGCCCTTCTCCATGGAGGAGTCCCAGGGTGTATCCATGCAAAAATTCACTGTCCGTTTTGAGGATAAGTTCGCCTTTAGGCTTGATAATCTTTTTATATTTTTGGAGAAAGTCTGAATTAGTCAAGCGATGTTTGGTGCGTTTATACTTGGTTTGCGGATCTGGAAATGTAATCCAAATTTCCTCAATTTCATGTGGTGCAAAAATGAGATCAATCAGCTCAATTTGCGTACGCAAAAAGCCTACCCGTTTGTTTCCGGTCTCCAAGGCCGTTTTGGCACCGCGCCACAACCTTGCCCCTTTGATGTCAATACCAAGGAAATTTTTATGCGGATACATCTTGGATAGGCCTAAGCTATACTCGCCTTTTCCGCATCCGAGTTCCAAAACTACAGGCAAATCATTTTTAAAAAAGTCCGAAGCCCATTTTCCTTTGTACTTAAAGTCTCCCTTTAGCACTTCTTCGCGGGTGGGTTGAATGACATTTTCAAAACTTTCGTTGTCCCTAAAACGCTTGAGTTTATTTTTACTTCCCAAAAGTTAAAAGTTTGTTTACGGCCAAAAGTAAGGAAAATATGCAAAAAACAACGAGAAACCTATCACACACTATTTAAAATCCTTGTGAAACGATGGCGATAAACAATTTTCGCGTCAATGAGCTGTCCCTGAATCACAACCAAAAGCAGCAGCTTCTGTATAATACCAATTGGTATAAAAAGCTTAACAGAAAAGTCGATCGTGAAAAAGAAAACAGTGATTCTATTTGTTGAAAAAGTAAGTTTGTTTACTTTTAAAAAGTTCAAGAATTTTGCCGAAATAAAAGGATCCATAACGCTAAAACCTTTAATGAAACCGACATAGACAGTTGAACTATGAAACTATATAAACACAGATCATCATTATAAAAACGCAATGTCATGCTCGAATTACTTTTAGGACTGGTAAACCTTACCGCGATTATATACTTTATTGTCGTCTGTTTTAAAACAGCAAAAATAGCCCGAAAACGATTGAGTAAATTTGCTTTTCTCACATTGATTTTCGGACTTTTTGCTTTGTTTTTTAACGGCACTTCCACCCTCATGCCACAGCATAAAACAAAAGAGGTTTCCTATAATCCTTCCGCCATGGCGGTTGTGGAAGTAGAGGAAAGTATGGTCAGTCATTTGGACTTGTATATCGTTTATGCTTTGGATGATACGCACAAAATTTTGAAAAGTTACGTCCAAAAATCGGGATTTATGCCGGGGGCTGTGATATGGGAAGGAAAGGAAACACATTTCTCCAGAAACGGAAAGGTACTTCACTATGAACTCAGCGGCATAAAACACTGGAAGTTTGTAGGGATCACGTTTTACAGTCAGCCGGTACATTATCAAGGAAAGCTTTTGCTGAAGGCCGGTTAAAAATCAAACTGATGAAGAGAGCGGGAAGGCTGCTATAACAAAATAGTTTATCATACCAGTTATGCATATAAAATTGGTAGCCGCTCAAATTTTATCCCCAATCAAAAAAGCCACCTTTTAAAAGATGGCTTATAAAATTTTGTTCCACAAAGTTGGGATTACACAATCATTCCCGCAGCTACGGTTTCATTAGTGTTTTTGTCAATAAGGATGATACTTCCTGTCGTTCGATTATCAGTATAATCATCAATAAACAAAGGACCGGAGGTGCGGATTTTAACCTTTGCAATATCGTTCATTTTAAGCGGGCTTTGGTCGTCTGTTTTTCGCTTAAAAGTATTGACATCAATTTTGTGAAGCACCTCTTTAATCAAAGCCGTCTTTTCACTACTGGTGTGTAATATCGTATATTTAGCTCGATCACGTGCCGGTTTATTGTTCATCCAGCAGAGCATTACATCAAATTCTTGAACAGATTGGGGCTGGTTTTTCTGCCGCACAATCATGTCTCCTCTACTGACATCAATATCATCTTCCAAGGTCATGGCCACTGACATGGGAGCATAAGCTTCTTCAAGTTCTTTATTGCCCGAATTGATGGATTTGATTTTAGATTCAAAACCTGTCGGTAAAACGGTCACCTCGTCTCCTACTCGATAAACACCGCTGCCAATTCGACCGGCATAACCTCGATAATCATGATATCCTTCACGTTGTGGACGCAAAACGGTTTGCACCGGGAAACGAGCATCTATTTTATTAATATCACTACTGATATAAACTGTTTCCAACTCATGAAGTAAGGTGGAGCCTTGAAACCAGGTCATGTTTTTGGAGGGATTGACCACATTGTCTCCCAAAAGTGCGCTAATCGGGAAAAACTTTAAATCCTGAATACCCAGTTTTGAAGCCATTTCCTCAAACTGTTGAACAATTTCGGTATAGCGATCTTCTGAAAAATCTACCAAGTCCATTTTATTGACGCATACCATCACATGCGGAATGTTGAGCAAAGAAGCAATAAAAGCATGCCGTCTGGTTTGCTCGATAACGCCATTTCTCGCATCGATAAGAATCACAGCAACATTGGCTGTAGAAGCACCGGTTACCATATTGCGGGTATATTCAATATGTCCCGGGGTATCGGCAATAATAAATTTTCGTTTGGGCGTGGTAAAATATCTGTAAGCTACATCAATAGTGATTCCTTGTTCGCGTTCATCTCGCAAGCCATCAGTAAACAAAGCCAAGTCAATATCATCTTGACCTTTTTTGGTACTGGTTTTACTCACCGATTCTATCTGATCTTCAAAAATGGATTTTGAATCGTACAGCAATCGACCGATAAGTGTACTCTTACCATCGTCAACACTTCCGGCAGTTGTGAATCTAAGCAATTGATTTTTATTGATTTCCATAGTCTTTTCTTCAATTTTAAAATATTGTCATTCTGTTTTTTTAGAAGTATCCTTGCTTCTTGCGATCTTCCATAGCGGTTTCTGAACGCTTGTCGTCAGAACGGTTCCCGCGTTCTGTTTGACGCATGGTGGCCACTTCTTCTACAATCTTTTCAACAGTATCTGCATCGCTTTCTATTCCACCGGTGATGGTAATATCTCCAAGGGTTCTAAAGCGTACTTTTTTAGTGACTACCTCTTCGCCCGGTTCCATTTTTAACAAGTCAGAATAAGGCAACCAAGTATTGTCTCTGCGCACAACTTTGCGTTCATGAGCCAAATAGAGAGAAGGAACTTGGATTTTTTCACGTTTGATGTAGTTCCACACATCCATCTCTGTCCAGTTACTGATGGGGAAAGCACGGAAATGCTCGCCTTCAAACATTTTTCCGTTGAGCAAGTTCCACAATTCGGGACGTTGGTTTTTGGGATCCCATTGTCCAAAATCATCGCGATGTGAGAAAAAGCGTTCTTTTGCTCTTGCTTTTTCCTCATCACGGCGACCTCCACCAATGGCACAGTCAATCTTATGCTCTTCAATGGTGTCGAGAAGCGTGGTGATCTGCAAGGCATTTCGAGTAGCATTTTTTCCTTTTTCTTCCGCTACGCGCCCTTTATCGATAGATTCTTGTACAGAGCCTACCAACAATTGGACTCCTAAATCTTCAACCAACTTATCGCGAAATTGAATGGTTTCGGGGAAGTTATGTCCGGTATCTACATGCATCAATGGAAATGGAATCCTGGAAGGGTAAAAAGCTTTTCTGGCCAACTCAGTGACTAAAAGGGAGTCTTTACCGCCCGAAAATAGAATCACCGGATTATCAAACTGTGCCCAAACCTCCCGCAAAATATAGATGGCTTCGGCCTCTAACTCATTCAGATAGTTTAAATAGTACTTGCTCATTTTCTTTTTTATTTGGCGCAAAGATAGGCGAATTATTTTAATTTCCAATTCGTTATCTTATTGATTAATGAAGGTTAAATGTGAAAAATGTTTGTTTCATTGCAAAAAGAGGACAATGCGTAGGGAAGCCAACAAACCTCACAAAAAAACCTCAACAGAATCAGGCCGACTTTGTTGAGGTTCTTCGTTTTGTAAGTGGAGAATATCGGACTCGAACCGATGACCTCCACGCTGCCAGCGTGGCGCTCTAGCCAACTGAGCTAATCCCCCTTTTTAGGTAGCGGCAAAAATAGGTATTATTTTCAATCCATAAAATATTTTACCCAAAATAATTTGACTCCGTCCAAAAAAATAAAATCGTACAAACCAATTCCCTAAAATTGGGTGATCGCAATTTTGCCTTTAGTGTGCCCGGTTTCTAAGCTGGTGTGTGCCGCTCGGATTTGGTCTATGGCAAAAGTTTGAGAAATTATTGCCTGCAATTTCTCCTGCGCTAAAAGGTTTGCAATTTCTTGAAGGTCGTTTATTTCGGCTTTCATTTTAAAGCGAACGCCCTTACAGTTCCTTGCCGCCGCTTTTTCCTCCACTTCGGCATTTGTAGCAGTAGGAATACTGATCAGTATGCCTCCTTCTTTTAAACAATTTAAAGAACGGTCAATATAAGTGCCACCGATAAGGTCAAAAACTACGTCCATTTCTTTCGCTTTTTCTTCAAAATTTTCTTGTTGATAGTCGATGAAATGATCGGCTCCCATACCCAATACAAAATCACGGTTTTTCCCTGAGGCAGTGGCTGTGACTTCTGCACCAAAATGCTTGGCCAGTTGTACCCCAAAATGGCCGACTCCGCCCGATGCGGCGTGAATCAATACTTTTGTTCCGTTTTGGAGTTGACCAAAATCTTTTAGCGCTTGATAGGCAGTAATGGCAGCAATGGTACTCCCGGCGGCTTCAGCAAAACTGATGTTTGTGGGCATTGGGCACAAATCTTTTTCTTTGGCAACAAAGTATTCGGCATAAGTCTTACCGAAATGAGGAAAACCAATGATTCCAAAAACACGATCCCCGGGCTTAAAGTGCGCTACTTCGCTCCCTACTGCTTCTATTGTACCACTGGCATCCCAGCCCAAAATACTGGGTTTGTCTTGGAGCAACTTGTCGGTAAAACGATTCCCCTTACGGGTTTTGACTTCAATGGGATTGATACTGAAGGCACCGGTTTTGACTCGTATTTCATCCGCTTGAATTTGAGGTTTTTCGATTTCTTCTATAACGAGCTGTGAAACATCTCCTTCAGCTCTGAGGATTACGGCTTTCATGATAAAAAAATTTAAGATTTTATAAACTGAATGGTTTTATCGGTAATATTTTTCAAGGGAACAGGAAGTCGGTTATCAGGCCAAGGTTGTTTGGCGCCAAAGGTATGCGCTCCATTTTCAATAAGGAACAGCTCACTTTTAGGGTTCCAGCTATGCAATTTTTTAGCTTCCTGTGGCGACACCGAAGTGTCATCGGCGGCATGAACAATGAGTTGAGGGATCTGCAAGCGACGAACGGCTTGCGCTATATCAAGTCGATCGCGGTGGGCCATAAAGTCTTCATAAAACTGGAAATAATGCGGCATTTTCTGATGGGTTCGGCTGTTTTCAACATAATAAACTCCTTCCTTTTCCCATTGTTTTAATTTTTCACCGGTTGGAAAACGGGATTCAAAATCAGATACCCCTGCAAAACTAACCACTTTTTGAACTCGTGGGTCTTCGGCTGCTTTCAAAAGTACAATCCCCCCGCCCCGACTGTGTCCAAGTAGGCCAAGCCGATTGCTATCCAGCTCCTCACCATAAGAAGTGCTGTTCAATATCCATGTGATAACACTTTCCAAATCGGCAAGTTGCTTGGAGTAATTGTCTTTGGCAAAGGCTTCCAAATCAGGAAAGTCAATGGGGTTTTCCAGGGTTCCTCCATTGTGAGAAAAATTGAATTTAATAAAGAAAATGCCTTTTTCAGCCATGCGTTCGGCCATAAAATTCCAGGCTCCCCAGTCTTTGTAGCCCTTGTAGCCATGGCAAAAAATAAGTATGGGCTTGGGTTTTCCATTGGCCTTGTAAAACACATCGGTTGGGATGGGTCTTTGGGTCTTGCCTTGTATATCAATATTTCTTTCTATTTGCATCTTCAATTTCCTTTTCTTTAAAAGCCTGCTCAATATCAAAAATTTCAGTGAAAAGCCGGGTTAAAATCGTGTGAAATGAGGCTAAGACATCGGCATTAATTTTGTTTTCTTCCGGTTGAAGGCTTTGATCAATAAAAGGCATGAAATCTTTTTTAAGGTTTTTAAAAGAGATAATCCCTGCTTTTGGGGACTGGTCCGTCTGAATCATCATGCTGTAGCACAATACTTGAAAAGCTTTACTGTATTTGTAATCAGCAAGGAGTTCTTCCCAATTTTTAAGTTTTAAATCAGAAGGCTCCACTTTTCCGGTTTTATAATCCACAACGCGTATTTGTCCGTCAATTTGATCGACACGATCCACTTTCCCCTTCAGCTTAATGGGGAAGTCTAACCCCGGAATCTTTAATTCGCATTCATTTTTCCCGTTTTCAATCTCAAGGATTTTTATTTCGTGCTGCGTTATGTTTCCCTTTTCCATGCAAAGAAAATTATAGACATAGCGTTTGGCAATCTCAAAAATAATCAGGTTTTTCCCTTCTGCTAAAGGCGCCTGGCGATACACCTCTTCAAATTGACGTTTGACTTCTACATCAATTTTTGAAAACATACTTTCCAGGTCTGTTTGGCGAAGGGTTTTATTCTCCAAAGGCTTGTAAAAATTTTCCAGGGTATTGTGAATTACGGTTCCCAAGGTATTGGCAGCCACGGTTTCTTCCACCTCTTCTTCTTCCTCGATGTGAAGCACATACCTTTTATAAAAATCAATAGGATTTCGGATGTAAGTAGTCAAAGCGGTTGGAGAAACGCCGCGCTGTGCCCATTCCTTTAATCTGGCAATAATATCGGGTGTTTTTTCAATAGTCTGCAGCTGATGATCCGGTGATTTTACACGCAGGTTGATTAGTTTTTTAACCACTTCATGTTTGGGCAAAGTTTGCAATTCCAATTGGCTTAAAAAGCGGCTTTTCTCCCCCGAATTTACCCCCGATTTATCGGTGTTATACAGCAAGTACACGCGTTTTGCCCGCTGTAAAAGTCGATAAAAATGATACGTATAAACTGCATCTTTTTCTTTATAGGTAGGCAGCTTATAGGCTCTTTTTAAATCATAAGGAATAAAGGAATTGGTGGATTTTCCGGCCGGAAGTATGCCTTCATTAACCGTAGTTAAAATAAGGGTTTCAAAATCCAGCACTCGTGTTTCAAGCATTCCCATCAGTTGTAGGCCTTCTGTTGGAGATCCGCTGTAATCCAAAGAAGCGGTTTGCAAAGTATCTTTATAAATACGGTGCAGAATCTTGGTGTTAAGCCGAAAAGAATACCTTTCAAACAAATTGCGCATTTTAATAAAAACCTCGTGAAAATGATAGAGATACTCTGTTTCCAGCTGATGCTCTGCTGTTTTTTCAGGTTTTAAGATTTTTGTCAATTTGATTAGGGCTGCTAAAAAATTTTTAGGATTCTCATATAATGTAAAGCAAAGCTGAATGATTTTTTGCGACTTTGCATCCTCGAGGGGCGGCAGATTTTCTTTGGAAAGATAAACCCGGTTTCTGGCGGCGATTTGCGCCTGTATGTTTTTGGCTTCTTGCCCCATGGCCAGCCGTATAGTTGAATGATTAAGCACTGCTAAGACGTGTTTGTAATACAACACTTTTTGGCTTTCTTCTTGAATTTTAAACAGGGTTTCAAACAGTGCTGCCGGTGGGGTCATGCTCAGCGAGAGCCCCATAGTGACATTGAGGTGCTCCACCGTTTCGGGCAGGGAATTGAGAATGGGAGAAAGCAAACTTTCCTCATTCAAAACCAGCGCAGTATTCTTCGGGTCTTCTTTTTTTAAAATTTCGGCTACATATTTAGCTTGACCTATATTCTTGGGGATGCCTATGCTTTCAATATATTTTGGCATCGTAAAATGATGGGAAGGCCATTGAAACTCGTGTTGTTTTTCTGCATAAAGAGGCCATTTTTGATACTGCCGCATAAAGAAACCGGCTCCATGTGCTCGGTTTTCCAGAAAATACTGATCAATATCCCAAAATGCTCGCCCTCTTTGGGCCCCCAATATTTTTTGAATCAGGGTTTGCTCTGCATTATTAAGGGCATTAAACCCGACAAATATATACTGCTTGGCGTCCTTTTGCAGAAAAGCTTCAATTTGCTCTGCCGCTTTTCGATAGGCTAAGCCTTGATATGCCTCTCCGGTTTTGAGCAGACGCTCCACAAAAGCTCGGTGATGGTGGGGAAGCTGCCGCCAAAATTTCAGGTATTTTTTTACCATATCGGTTTGTTCCGGCTGCACCGACCAATGTTCTACATCTTTGATATCTGACAGGTAATTAAAAAAGGAGTCGGTGTTTATGAGGTAACGATCAATTTCATTAAAATCATAAACCAGGGTTTGTGCCCATCCATAGAAGACATCAAATTCTTCTTGTTCCTCCTTGGGAGTCAGCTCTTGGTAGGTGTTGTAAAAGGAAAACAAGGTGTGGGTATTGTCGAGGATTCTTAACCGGGTGATCTTGCCGATAAAATCTTCTATACTCAATATTTCAGGAGCAAATACCGTGTCTTCAATACGCTCTTTGAGCAGGTGCTTAAGAAAAAATCCGGCTCTTTTACTCGGGAGGACAAAACAGGTGTCATCAGGTTTTAAACCCTCTGACAATAGTTGTTCCAATACGTCTTCCAAAAATGTTTTCATGGAGTTAAAGATAACAAAAACGCCCCAAAAGGGGCGTTTTTATTACAAAGTTTCACTAAAAAGTGATTGCTGCTTATTGATTGATTTTAGCTTCTAATTCAGCTCTATCTTTTTGCAACATAATTTCCACACGTCGGTTTTTCTGACGTCCCTCTTTTGTTTTGTTAGTAGCAATGGGGTTTTTAGGACCATAGCCTTCAGAAGTCAATCGATTTGCATCGATACCTTCCTTATTAACGAGGTAATCGCGTACAGAAGCGGCGCGTTCTTTTGAAAGTTTGGTATTGATAGCCGCACTTCCTGAGCTGTCTGTAAATCCGGCCAAGTGGAATTTGGCAGTCGGATACTCTTCCATCACATCAGCGATAGATTCTAAAGCATCATAAGAAGAGGTGCGGATATTGGAAGATCCCAAATCGAACAAAATGGTCTTTGAATAAGTGTTCAATTTATGAATCACTTTTGCCGTTGGAAGCTCAGGGCATCCATTATTTGCTGCCACGCCGGCAACATCAGGGCACTGATCTTCTTTATCAATTACACCATCACCATCAGAATCAGCCCAAGGACAGCCATTGTTGGCTTTAGGTCCTTTCTCGTTGGGACAATCATCATCTTTGTCGGGAATTCCATCACCGTCAGCATCAGGGCATCCGTTTAGGGCTTTAGAACCGGCTTCATCAGGACAAGCATCCATATTATCGGGAATGCCGTCTCCGTCGGTATCAGGACATCCGTTAAACTCGGGCAGACCAGCTACACCGGGACAATCGTCATCTTTATCGGGAATTCCATCACCATCAGCATCCGGACATCCATTAAATTCGGGCAATCCGGCTTCTTGTGGACAGTCATCATCTTTATCATAAACACCATCGCCATCAGAATCCTTTCCGCCGAAAACAAATTTCACTCCTGCAGTGTGCTGGAAGTGAGACAGGTGAGCATTGTCGCTACCCAAAGCTCTGTGATAATGCGTAGCCAAGGTAATTCCTATACTTTCTGAAATCCAGAAATTGAATCCCAACTCGGCGTTACCCGTAAATTGCGCGTTGTCTTGCAGCCAAGTTGAACCTGCTCCAACCCCTAAGAAGGGATCGAACCAACCGCCTTCGCCACCATAAATCAGGTGACCAAAGCTATAATCTACTGCGGCATTCAAGCCATAATAAGTCCAGTCATCTACTCGCTTATCTCCATATTTTTCGATACGGTTTATCGATCCGTCGAGTTTGACTGAAAAACCGGCTCCCACATATCGAGCAACCGAGATGTAGGAAACAGAAGGGAGAATATTCCAGTGTTCCTTAGCGCTAAAGAAATTGCTGAACATATCCCCTTGAGGGGCGTCCTCACCCACCGGGAAATAATCAACAGCGTTAGCGCCAACACTCACTGCCCAGGGGTTATCAGAATTCTGAGCATTCATAAAAGAATAACTCAAAACAAAAAAGAATGCCAAAAGGATTCTACTAAGATGTTTCATGCTTTTAAATTTAAGGTTTTAACAAACGCAAAAATAACCTCTTACAAGTAAAATACAAAGTTTACGAACATAAATTTCATAAATGCTTGAAGAGAAATGCGTTTTAAATCATATCGTCCCGTATAATTAGGGTTCACTCAAATCTTTGTAAATTATTGATAACTAATTAAAAAGGTGAGTTTTAGGTTGTTTTTATGTGAACTTATTTGCTTTTTTAGCCAAAAAGTTTGCATATGGGCGATTATATGTCTCAAAATCAACTCAAATTTAAGGAATTCGGGAATCTTAATCAAATCAATTTGAATACTGAAAATCGGTGGATTAAATTGGTGTAAGCTTCCCCAAAATTAGGACAAATTAAAATTGTAATAATCAAAAATGTGACTTTATTGAAATTTTTGTTTCTAAAATAATAGAAGGAGGTCATAAGGTTTCCTTGAATTAAATTTATGTAAGATGTTTTTATTCAAAAAAAAAGAACTAACTGAAGATGCGCAGTATGTAAAAGACATAATTGTTCTATACTCGGAAAAGGAAAGTATCAAAAAATTAATATCTCCTATTTCTAATGAGTTTTTTATAATTGACGAAAATAATCAGATTTATATTTGTATTTCAGATGGAAAGGTAACCATCTCTAACCATATTTTCCTGTATAAAAAGCTCTTTAACTTTTCATTTACCGAAGAATTAAAGAAAATCGTACGAAAAAGTATGGAGCAGGAAATGCAATCCCTAAAGAAATCGCTCTTTAAAAATGAAACTCAGTTACTTTCCAAGGTGTTTGAAGTCGCAAGTGATGTAAAAGCGTCTTCCATTATAAAGCCTGATTTTTCCAGTGAAAAATCTGAAAAAACTGTAAATCAAAAATTTATAAAATAAAAGGTTGCTTATGAGGACAACGGGCTTTGCCTGATTTTGAGTTTTGTCAGGCAAAAATGATATAAAACACAAAAAAAGAACCTTATAAAGTAACTTTTCTTAAATTTATGTCTCTTAATAAATAGGAGCGGTAGGTTTTCGAAAATATAAATATAGAATATGGCCAGTACAGATTACGGAAAAAACATACCTGATGAGGAGTTAGTCCGTAAGATTGTGGCGACTAATAACACCGATTTGTTTGGGGTCTTATATGACAGGTATTCTGATAAAGTTTACCAAAAATGCTTGAGTTTTGCAAAAGAGAAGCAAGAAGCGCAAGATTTGACGCACGATATTTTTATTCGACTTTTTGTAAAACTTCGAACTTTTAAGGGAAAGTCAAAATTTTCATCATGGCTGTATTCGTTAACCTATAATTTTTGTTTAAACTATGCAAATCGCGATTTGAAAAAAAAGCATAAAACAACCTCTATAGAAGAGGAGGAGAATCTAGCTATCGAAAAAGAATATGACGATCATTATATATTTCAACTAAAAACGGACAAACTAAAGTTAGCGATGGAAAAACTGGATCCAAATAACAAAGCGATTCTGTTGATGAAATATCAAGATGGTTTTAGTATAGAAGACATAGAGGAAAGTTTAAATCTGGGAAAAAGCGCTGTAAAAATGCGGCTAAAAAGAGCTAAACAAAAATTAGTAACCATCTATAATGATTTAAATTGAGCCATATGGAAAACCCTTTTAAAGATATTGTAGAAAATGAAAAGTTGCCTGAAGGCATGAAGGGAAAAGTCATGCATGACGTAGCTTTTATTAAGTTGACCATAGATGTTATGGATTTAACGTTGGTTCAATACCCATCTTTGGTAGAAAACATTATTCGTTCTGCTTCACACAAAAAATAATTATTATTATGAACTACTCACCCTTGCTACAAAACTTAAAAGATACCTTTATTCACTACCTACCTCGGGTTTTAGCCATGCTGCTATTCATTGTCATTGCATGGGTGGTGTTCAAAATTTTAGTTTGGATTATAAAGCGGGCTTTGCGTTTTTCTAAAATAGATAGGCTTACCGAAAAAGTTAATGGCAATAGTTTGCTATCTAAAGCCAATGTAAAAATTGATTTGACAAAAATTATTCTTGTGGTTGCCAAGTGGATTATACTGATGGTTCTAGTCATCATTTTTGCCGGCATTTTCGAGTTAGAAAATGTTGCCTCCGGGTTGAAAACCATAATTGCCTTTTTACCCACTTTGTTTATGGCAATACTCATTTTGTGTTTAGGCATCTATGTGGCCACTTATTTAAAAAAGACGGTAAACCATTTATGGAAATCTTTTGGTATTGGTGGGGGTAAAATTGTCAGTGCGATTGTTTGCTATGCAATCTTGTTCATAACCGGAGTTATTGTTACCAATAAATTAGGAATTAATATTGATATTATCACAGACAACCTGTCTATTATTTTAGGGGCTCTGTTCTTAACCCTTGCCATAGCGTTTGGCTTGGGGTCAAGAGAGATTATCAAACGCTTGTTGTTTGGTTTCTATTCTAAAAAGAGCCTTGAAGTGGGGCAACGGATTCGGATAGAGGAAACCGAAGGAACCATTGTCTCTATTGAAAATATCTCTTTAACCCTTCAGTGTGAGGACGAGAAAGTGGTTTATCCCATAAGTATGATTGTTGATAAAAAAATTAAAATTTTATCATGACAGATTAGGGATTAATGTGCTAAAAACAAATTTGTTAATTTCAATAAATAAAGTATTTACAGTTATAACTCAATGAGTTTATTGATAAGCTAAATAGACGGTATTTTGGCGAACGCCTTTTTGATAGGATAGTCTATTTAGGGTTCACTCAAATCTTTGTAAATTGCTGATAACTAATGATAAAAGGCGAGTTTTAGGTTGTTTTTATGCGAACTTATTTGCTTTTTTTAGCCAAAAAGTTTGCATATGGTCGATTATTTTTCTCAAAATCAACTCAAATTTAAGGAATTCGGGAATCTTAATCAAATCAATTTGAATACTGAAAATCGGTGGATTAAATTGGCCGAGCATTTTCCCTGGGATAAATGTGTCTCCATTTTCATCCGCCAGTTTCCCAAAGAAGGTCGTAAAACGGTGAATCCAAGGGTAATGACCGGAAGCCTTATCATCAAGCACAAATTAGACTTGAGCGATGAACAAACCGTTATGATCATTGAGGAGAAGCCAAATCGTTGCGATGATCGCATTGTGAGCATCGATCAACCTTGGGTTCGCCCAATTGTTCGCGGCAAATCAGGTAAGAAAACAGAGTTTGGAACAAAAATGGGTGTTGTTCATATCGATGGCTTTGCCAAGGCCGAAACAATGAGCTGGGAAGCTTATAATGAAAGTACTGACTGATTCCTCATGTGGAAGCCTACAGGAACCTGAAGGGACATTATCCTGAACTGGTTCAAGTCGACAAAATCTATGGGACCAACAAAAACCGCAAATGGTGCCAAGAAAGAGGAATAAGGATGACCGTTGCTAAAAAGGGTCCCAAGACAAAGCTTACTTCATATCAGAAGAGAAAGAGCAAAAAGGAATTCAACGAAAGGAATCAGATTGAGGGTAAGTTTGGTCAGGCCAAACAGGGATATGGGATGAATAATATCAAGGCAAAATTAAAAGATACTTCACATTCTTGGATTGGAGCCATATTGTTTATAACGAACATCATTAAGTTTGCAGAGCTCCATAATTTCCAATTTTAGAATTTCTGAGGAAACCCTAATTAACCGCAAAACAAAGAGTTGTTCATAGTATATGAGTTAATATAAGCCTCCGGACTCTGTTAGGCTTAATTCATAATTTTTACTTATCTTTATTCTCCAAACAGCCCCTTAAAAGCCTCCTAATGAAAGAAGCAGAACTCATTTCCTTATTGCGGTTGCAAAGGCTGCCCCATATTGGGGATATTTCTGCTAAGAAACTTTTAAATAAATTTGGAACAGCCGAGCGTCTTTTTAAAGCCAAAAAGGCAGATTTGCTTCAAATCGAAGGTTTCGGAAAAACGCGAATCAAGGATTTTTTCCATCCCTCTTACCTCGAAGAAGCCCAACAAGAGCTGGAATATACCCGGCAGCACGACATAAAAATTTCCTATTTTAAAGACGACTCTTATCCCGAGTTGCTCAAACAGTGTATTGATGCGCCCATTCTTTTGTTTCAAAAGGGGAATATCAACTTAAAAGGCCGGCGCTTACTCAGTATTGTGGGTACGCGGAAAGCCACAGTACACGGCAAGCATTTTTGCGAGCAGCTCATCGAAAAAATCGCTCCATTAAATCCGGTAATCGTATCAGGGCTGGCTTATGGCATTGACATTACAGCACATCGAGCAGCGCTCAATCACAAGCTGCAAACCCTTGCCTGCCTGGGACACGGGTTGAATCAAATATACCCGAAGTCTCATCAAAGATACAGTCGGAAAATTGAAACTCAAGGAGGGTTTATTACTGATTTTTGGAGTACCGATTCAATCGATCCCAAAAATTTTGTCAAGCGAAACCGCATTATTGCCGGTATTAGTGAAGCTACTTTAGTGGTGGAAAGCGCCCAAAAAGGAGGTTCGTTGGTCACAGCAGACCTTGCTCATTCCTACAATCGTGAAGTGCTTTCGGTTCCCGGCAGACCAAGTGATAAGCTCAGCAGTGGTTGCAACAACCTGATCAAAACCCAAAAAGCCCAAGCCATCACTTCGGCCGAAGATCTGATCTATTTTTTGGATTGGGATATAAAAAAAACCGCCCCTCAACCCCAATTGTTTGTCAATCTCAATCCGGAAGAAGAGACTATTATCAAAGCTTTAAAAACCTTGGGGAAGGCGGAACTGGATACCATCGCCTTTGAAAGCAAGATGCCCAGCTATAAAGTAGCCTCTCATCTTTTGCGATTAGAACTGAACAATTTAATCCGAACCCTGCCCGGAAAGCAATATGAAGCTTTACAAACCTATTAAAAACAGCCCTAAGACAACTCGAAAATATATTTTAATTTTCTACCGCATATAAAGGTAACTTTTATATTTTTGCCTCCCTAAATTATCTATTCTCATGAGAAAAATTGCATTTTTATTAGTAGGCACTTTAATCCTCACCGCTTGCCAACAGCAGGTAAAAACAGCTTATGTTGACAATGATATTCTCAGACAAAACTTTGAGGTCCTGCAATCCAACAACAAAACTTTTATCACCAAACAAAATCGGCTGGATTCTATCCTTCAAACAGAAGTGACCCAGTTTCAAAAAGAAGTTCAGGCTTTTCAACAAAAGGCTCAAAGCATGAGTACAGCCGACCGTGAAGCTCGACGCCAAGCGCTGTTGACCAAACAGCAACAACTGCAACGCAAACACCGTTTTCAACGCTCACTCTTGACCCAGCAGGAACAAAAAACTCGTGATTCATTGGAAAAAATTGTCAAGAAAACAGTGAAAGAATATGCGCAAACTCATAATTACACCTATATTTTTGGCGCCAACACTTTTGACAATCTTCTGTATGCCGATGAAAGTAAAAATATTACCCAAGATATTTTGTCTAAATTGAACGGAAAGGACACCGAAAAAGCTTCAAAAAAGAGCACAAAAAAGGAAGAAAAGGACAGTCCTAACAAATAAACACAAACTTTTTACACAGCTCATTTTCAGAAATTTAAAACCGGTTGTTCTTGACCGGTTTTTTTATTTTGTAACCTTAACAATTTTTATGTTTTTTTAGTTCGTAATCTAACGAACCGGATATATATTTGCATGCCCAAAAAATGCAGCTATGGCATTCAATAAACAAGAGCGAGAGGAATTAGTGGAAGAATTGGGCGTTCATTTGGAGCGTTCACAACAACTTCCTCCACTGGCATCACGAATATTTGCTTTAATGATTTTGTGTTCAAAATCAGGGTATAGTTTTGAGGATATTATCAATTTTTCACAAGCGAGCAAAAGTTCTGTTTCTACCAATCTCAACCTGCTATTAAAAAGTGGAATTGCTGAATATTACACCAAACCCGGAGATCGAAAGCGTTACTTCAGATTGAGTAAAAGCTATATCCGAATTAACCTTGAAGACCATGCCGCCGAGCTTTTGAAACGCATCAAGGTTTTAGACAAAATATCAGCTTATAGAACACAGCAAGGAAAAACTGGAGAATATCATAAATATAAAAAGTTTGAGGCGGTCTACCGGGATTACCTAAAAGCCCACCGTCAAAATATAAAGAACACCATAACAAAGATGAATCAATTAGAAAAAACAGTTTAGAACGTATAAACTCATGAAAAGATCCCTATATTCATTTGCAGTAATCCTTACTGTTTTAAGTGTTGTTGCCTGCGGAAACAACAAAAAAGGAACACAAAAAGGAGCACAGGCCGCTCGTGCCCGCGTCATGCCGGTGACCACCACCAAGATTCCCACCGGTGATTATACTACCTACAAAAGCTATCCTGCTACTATTGAAGGTATCATCAACAGTGCAGTGCGTCCAAAAATTTCGGGTTATATCACAAAAGTACTGGTGGATCAAGGACAAAAAGTGAGCAAAGGTCAGCCACTTTTCAAACTCGAAACAGCCACTTTAACCCAGCAAGCACAAGCCGCCAAGGCCAATGTCAATGTTGCTCAGGTAAAGGTAAACCAGCTCAAACCCCTGGTTGAACAAAACATTATCAGTGAATCACAATTGGCCACTGCCAAAGCGCAATTGGAGCAAGCCAAAAGCAGCTACCAAAGCGTCAAAGCACAGATTGGCTATGCCAACATCAAGAGCCCTGTCAACGGCTATGTAGGTATGATTCCGTATCGGAAAGGGAATTTAGTTAGCCCTTCCAGTCCCAAACCTTTGACTACAGTAGCTGACATCAGCAAAGTTTATGTTTATTTCTCCATGAATGAGAAAGACTACCTCGACTTTTTAACCTCTGCTCCGGGAAAAACCCGTCAGGAAAAAATTAAAAACCTTCCCAAAGTAACCTTAATCATGGCCAATGGCGAGGTTTATGAGCACAAAGGCACCATAGAAACCATCAATTCACAGGTAGATCCTCAAACCGGAACAGTTTCCTATCGCGCTGTCTTTGACAATCCCAAACGACTCCTGACCAACGGAAGTACCGGGATTATCAAAATTCCGACCGTTTACCAGAATGTGCTGGCCGTGCCCCAAAAAGCTACTTTTGAGCGACAAGGGCGTACCTATGTCATGAAGATTGAACGTACAGACAGCACCACAGTAGCCAATATTCAACCCATTCATGTGATGGACGCATCAAAGAATTTATTCTTGATAGACCAAGGACTGAAAGAAGGAGATGAAATCATTGCGGCCGGAGCCAGTCAAATAAGACCGGGAACTGCCGTAAAACCCACTGTGAAACCCTTTGACAGTGTAACCGAGCCCTTGCCCGCAGTTTTTAATTAAAAAGTGACGAAGAACAGACAACTATGCTTAAAAAATTTATAGAAAGGCCGGTTTTATCAACGGTAATCTCCATCCTGATTGTGATTTTGGGGATCTTGGGCCTGACCACTTTGCCCATCACACAATATCCCGATATCGCTCCTCCCACAGTGAGTGTAAGTGCCTCCTATCCGGGTGCCAACGCTGAAACCGTACTGAACAGTGTGATCATTCCTATTGAAGAACAAATCAACGGAGTGGAAGGAATGACCTACATCACTTCTACCGCCTCCAACACCGGAAGAGCCTCCATCACGGTTTATTTTGAGCAAGGATATGACCCCGATATTGCTGCGGTAAACGTTCAAAACCGAGTGGCTTTAGCCACCCCTTTGCTGCCTCAGGAGGTAAAACAAACCGGGGTAACCACTAAAAAACGCCAAAGCAGTGCGTTGATGTTCCTCTCGTTCTACAGTACCAATCCGGAATTTAAGCAAACTTATATTGCCAATTACCTCAACATCAACGTTGTTCCGGTGCTAAAACGGGTAAACGGTGTGGGAGAGGTCAATGTATTTACCTCTAAGGAATACGCCATGCGGATTTGGATTAAGCCTGATAAAATGAAGGCGTATGGACTCACCCCTACCGATGTGGCAACTGCCATCAGGGCGCAGAGTCAAGAAGCTGCAGCAGGAACTTTAGGGCAAAACAGCGGAGAAACCTTCTCCTATACCATTCGATATTCCGGTCGACTCAACGAGGCCGAGGAGTATAAAAACATTGTACTTAAGGCCTTGGGTAACGGCAATTTTTTATACCTGAAAGACGTCGCAGAAATCGAACTTGGCGCACAGAGCTATTCAGGAAACTCTCGCACCATGGGCTACCCGAGTGTAGCCATGTCAATCTCTCAAACCAAAGGATCTAATGCTCGGGAGATTATTCAAAATATCAAGGCTCAGCTTGAGCAAATGAAAAAAGACATGCCTAAAGGCATTGATGTTTTCATCCCTTACGACACCAACAAGTTCTTGAATGCCTCTATTGAAAAAGTAGTGCACACGCTCATTGAAGCCTTTATCTTGGTTTTCATTGTGGTCTTTGTCTTTTTGCAGGATTTACGATCTACTTTAATTCCGGCCATTGCCGTGCCAGTATCAATTATCGGAACTTTTTTCTTTCTCCAATTGTTTGGGTATTCAATCAACCTACTCACCCTTTTTGCCCTGGTGCTGGCCATTGGTATTGTGGTTGATGACGCCATTGTAGTGGTAGAAGCGGTTCACGCCAAATTGGATCAAGGCGCACAAAACGTAAAAAAAGCTACCGTAGAAGCCATGCACGAGATTGCCAGTGCCATTATTTCCATTACACTGGTTATGGCCGCGGTGTTTATTCCGGTTACTTTTATCAGTGGTCCCACCGGCGTGTTTTATGAACAATTCGGAATCACCTTAATGACTGCCATTGTCATCTCGGCACTCAATGCGCTTACCTTAAGCCCTGCACTCTGTGCCGTTTTCCTCAAGCCCAAATCGGAAGACGAAGCAGACCGGAAAAAAGGATTGATGCAAAGATTTCATGCCGGTTTTAACCGCGGATTTAATGCAACCGTAGAAAAGTATGGAAAATCTTTGCACTTCTTATACAAGCACAAATGGACCACCCCGCTTATTATCATTCTTGCCGGATTGGGAATTTGGTGGGCTTCTTCCAATATCTCTTCCGGATTTGTGCCAAAAGAAGATCGGGGAATTATTTTTACCGATATTCACTTGCCACCGGGGGTTTCCATGGACCGAACCACCAAAATTGAAGATATCCTTGCCGAAAAAATCAAAAACATTCCCGGTGTCAAAGCCGTCACCCTTGTGGCCGGTTACAGTATGCTCAACGGTTCGGGAAGCAACAACGGATTGGGCTTCGTCAAACTTAAAGACTGGAGTGAACGCGAAGCCGATTCTTTATCGGTTGACGCCATTACTAAAAAACTCTTCAGAGCAGCCAGCACCCTTCCGGGAGGAGCACGTGTACTCTTTTTTGCTCCACCGAGTATCCCGGGTTATGGTGCTTCAGCAGGATTTACCGTCAACCTCTTAGACAAGTCCGGAGGCAGTTTTAAAGAACTGGATCAACAAAATCAGGCCTTTGCTCGAAAATTGACCCAACGCCCTGAAATTCAATACGCAGCTTCGGCATTTAGCACCAACTATCCACAGTATAAATTAGAAATTAATGTTCCTGTTGCAGAAGAAGCCGGCGTGAGTGTTAATGCCATTTTGCGTACGCTGCAAGGGTATATTGGAGGGATTTATGCCTCCGATTTTGTCAAATTTGGAAAGCAATTCAGGGTATATATCCAAGCCCTGCCCAATGACCGGGTTGACAAAGCCGATTTAAACCAAATGTATGTCCGCACCAGAAGCGGAGAAATGTCGCCCATTACTCAATTTGTCACATTGGAACGCACCTATGGACCACAATCAGTAACTCGGTTTAACCTGTTTAACTCTGCCACCATCACCGGCGCAGCCAGCCCGGGATACAGTTCGGGTGACGCCATTAATGCCATTGAGGAAGTGGCCGAAACCCTGCCGTCCAACTATGATATTGCTTATTCCGGTCTGACCCGGGAAGAAGTTAAGGCTTCGGGGCAAACCCTTATCATTTTTATACTGGTGGTTGTGTTTGTTTATTTCCTTTTGTCGGCACAATATGAGAGTTACCTGCTCCCCTTTGCCATCTTGCTCAGTGTGCCATTGGGAATTTTTGGCGCTTATTTTAGTACGATGATGCTGGGTTTAAAAAGTAATATTTACTTCCAGATTGCTTTGATTATGTTGATCGGATTATTGGCGAAAAACGCAATCTTGGTAGTGGAATTTGCCATCCAGCGACGCCGCCAGGGAGAAAGCATCTTTGATTCGGCCATCGATGGTGCCAAAGCCCGTTTGCGCCCCATTTTGATGACTTCTTTTGCCTTTATTCTCGGGCTAATGCCTTTGGTATTGGCCACCGGAGTGGGTGCCGCCGGAAACCGGTCAATCGGTACCGGCGCCGTTGGCGGACTGCTAATTGGGACCCTTACCGGAGTCTTTGTCATCCCTACACTTTATATTTTCTTCCAATGGCTGCAAGAAAAAGTAACCGGAGTACCCGAAGCAGTCAAACAACTTGAAGAGCCTAACAATTTTGAAGAAAAATAAAATATGAGAAGCTATTATAAATTTATAGGAATCCCATTGGCATTACTGCTGCTGCAGTCTTGTTTTGTAGCCAAAGACTACGAACAACCCGATGTGGTCAACCAGGATTATTACCGCACAGACAGCCTTGCCCAAGACAGCCTCAGTATGGCCAATATTCCTTGGGAAACCCTGTTTACAGACCCCTTACTGCAAAAGTATATTGACAAAGCCTTGGAAAACAATGTGGACATTCGCATTGCCTTGGCACAAATTAAAGCAGCAGAAGCTTACCTCAAACAAGGGAAAGCCGCCTTCTTGCCTACCTTGTCGGCAGGTGCCCAATATACAGGAAGTTTCCCCTCTGAAAACGGACAACAAGGCGCAATGGTCAACGCAACAGGAAAAGATTACTTCAATTTATACGACCTCTCTGTACAACTTTCTTGGGAAGCGGATATATGGGGAAAAATCACCAGCCAAAAAAGAGCTTATCGAGCTTCTTACCTACAAACCGTAGCTGCTCATCGAGCCGTAAGAACCAATTTAATTGCCGGTGTGGCAACTACCTATTACCAACTTTTGGCCATTGACAAACAAATTGCCATCACCCAAAAAACCATTGCCACCCGCAAAAACAGTTGGGAAACAACCTTGGCGCTGAAAAAAGCAGGGAGCGGTATGGTAACTTCGGTCTCCGTAGCCCAAACCAAAGCACAATATTTGGACGCCAAAGCCATCTTAATCGATTTGGAAAAACAAGCCCGATTGCTGGAAAACACCCTGTGCATACTTATGGGAGAAGAGCCTCATCAAATTGAGCGCACAAGCCTTGCCGAACAAAAAATTTCTACCGATCTGAAAGTGGGGGTACCCATGCAACTGCTCCACAACCGTCCGGATGTAATTGCAGCTGAAATGAACTATCGTCGGGCTTTTGAAATGACCAATGTGGCGCGGGCCAATTTCTACCCTTCTCTCACCATTAGCGCCAGTGGCGGACTGGAAGCTGTTGAGTTGGAAGATTGGTTCAGTTTAAATTCTTTGTTTGCTAATTTTATTGGCGGACTGGCGGCTCCCATCCTCAATCACCGTATAATTCAAACCCAATTTGAAGTAGCGCAGGTGCAACAAGAACAAGCTCTACTCAACTTTAGGGGCACTTTGATCCAGGCTAGCAAAGAGGTTTCGGACGCTTTATATGCCTATCAAGCAGCGACTCAAAAAATTGAAATCAAACAAGAGGAACACAAATTACTGCAACAAGCCGTTGAGGACGCACAGGTACTATTGGTCAATGGTTATGCCAACTTTACCTATCTCGAAGTGCTGCGAGCACAGGAAAGTGCTTTGGGTTCAAACTTGCAAATTGTCAATGCCCGCGTCAATCAATTGATCAGCATTGTCAATTTATATCAGGCCCTTGGCGGAGGATGGCAATAAGAGAGTGTCTATAGCTTTAGGCGCGTTGGCAGGCCGCAAATGAGGAGTTGTAAAAAAAACTTTAATAAACCGTCATGGTTTTCGGGCTTTCCTATAGAAATTTATAAATTTACGGGCCTATTTATACCCCGTTATCGTGAACAAAATTTCAATTATACTCCTTGCCTTCGCTTTAGTTAGCCTGAGCTGCAACCATCCGAAGAAAACAAACTCTACGCCCGCCAAAACCTCCGAAAACACACTGCAAGATGGTGTTTGGCGCGGTGTTTTAACCCGATCGGACGGCGTTGAAATTCCGTTTAATTTTGAAGTCAAGCATCAGGGGAGCCTGTTCTTGCTGCGCAACAGCAATCAAAAATTTGAGGGAGACCACATTCGTTATAAAGGGGATTCGGTCTTGATCAGCACCAAGTATTTTCTTTCTGACTTTAAGTTAAAACTCAGCGAAGACGGGAGTTTAAGCGGAAAATGGATACAACATTTCCCCAAGGAAGATCCGGTTTTTGACTTTAGGGCTCAACCCCATACCGATTATCGTATTCTAAAAGATCCCAAACCTACCGCTTTTGATATCAGCGGCCGGTGGCGAGTCTATTTTATCAATCCGGTTTCCAAAGATTCTCTCTTGGCCGTAGGTTTGCTCAAACAAAATGACCACCATGTAACCGGCACCATGGTGGCACACTTTCATCACGATCGTTTTTTAGAAGGCGTAATCAGCGGAGATTCGGTTATTCTTACTTCTTTTGATGCTGCTCATCGGGTGAAATTAGCCGGAGCCATAAAATCAAATCAAAAAATAGTAGGCACTTATTACTCGGGCACCGACGGAAAGAAAAAATGGGTTGCCCTTAAAGATCCCAAAGTCAGTTTGAGCAATCCTACCAAAATCACTACTTACGACCCCGGAGAAAGACATTTGGAGTTTGCTTTTCGCAATTTAAAAGGAGATACCATTTCTATTGACGATAAACAATTTGAAGACAAAGTCGTTTTGGTGCAGCTCATGGGTTCCTGGTGTATCAATTGCTGGGAAGAAACGCGATATTTGACCAATTGGTATTCAAAAAACAAAGATCGAGGGGTGCGTATTATTGCGCTTTGTTTTGAACGTTCAGGTGACTATGCAGAAGCGGTAAAGAGTGCTATGACTTTTAAAAAAGGATTAGCGATTCCTTATCCCCTATTGATTACCGAAGTGCCGTTACGCACGCCCAACCTGATGGAAAAAGTATTGCCGCAGCTCAAAAATTTTGTCAGTTTTCCCACGCTAATCTTTTTGGATCGTAATGGAGATATTGCCAAAATTCACGCCGGCGGAATGGCACCGAGTGATCCGGTTCATCAAGCCGAATGGATTCAACATTTTAACCATACCGTAGATTCATTATTACACACAAAATCCGGTCAATAAATTAAAATCTCTTAATTTTGTCTCTACAAAAAGCTTTTATTCTAAAACAACACGATATGAAAAGAGCAAGTTTTAAAATCATACCATTTATTCTATTCGCCTTCCTAATCCTTCCGCTGACCTCCTGTGGACAGGCCAAAAAATCTACTGAGCCCACCGCACAAAAGATTTTTGATTACACCAAAGGCTATATCGAGCAACAACAAAAGGAGGGATACTTCAAAATATATGATTCCCAAACCAACCGCACCCTTTATCTCACCGGCGCCACCGACATCCGCCGAGTAAAATGTGCTTTGGGCAATAACCAATACTACAATTGTGCTGTATTTACAGCCAAGGATGGAAATAAATATGACATTGATTTTTTCCTAAAATGGGACGGCAAGCACTTTACAACCACCCATGTTATTTTACACAAAACCAACACCAAACCGAGATATGTTTGGGATTTGGACAAGAAAGTGGGGCTTTGGAACGCTTTAAAAACCGGTCAAATAGACAGTAGTAAGCAATGGACCGGCGAGAAACAATTTCCCAATACCAATATTGTCTATGATGAAGCTACCAAAACCAAGCCGGTTTTTGTTTGGTTTAAAGACCAAGCTTCCGGAAAATGGAAAGCTTTGGACGTACATTATCAAGTAGATCCCGATGTGGCCAAACTGTATCATTCCGATCGGAAATTATAAGCACCCCACCGACCACACAAACGGTCCTGGCACAAATTGAATGAAAAATATGACCCTTGCTTTTTCAGCTCCTTTTACGAGGGTTCGCACAAAGAAGGGGGAGAAGGTAATATCAAAGTGACCTCTAACATAGATCAATATTTATTAGGATTATAAAAACAATCGGACTAAAAATAGGCCTTTAACTGTACGCTTCCGGTGTGAACAGCGGGAGCACCTTCGCTCTTTCGCCCTCGATAAGCGAGGTTTAAATCGAGGTAATCTGTAATTTTCTTTTGAAAAAACACCTGCCAGGTATAGTTTTTTTCGGGTTGTAAACCCGCCAACATTTCATAAGCCACCGGGGAAAAGGAATTGCCGGTAAAATCGTTATAGATATAATTGAATTCCCCACGAACAGCATACTTCTGTCGATTGGAGAAACTGAAGGAAATTCCCAACTTTTGTTGCTTCAACTGCTCTTTTTCTCCCATTTGGTTTTGTTGTCGGTTGTACTGATAATGCACTTCAAAACGCGTATTGGGGCTCAGCAGATACGATATTTTAGGATTGGTGAGCCATCCTTTAATGCGATACGCCCGATTTTGAAAATTTTCGGAAGCACTCTCAGTATAATTCAATTGATTATTCAAATTAAAAAGCCAGTGTTCCTCAAGTTTGTGGGTAAAATCTAACTGATGACTCTTCAGTATGTTTTCCTGCAGTCCGAAAGCAAAAAGATTTTTGTTTTTAGCCGAAATAAACGTATAAGAAGTCGTAAAATGTTGTTGCCCTCGGTTAAAATACAAACTGTTTCTAAAGTTTTGGTGCACTTCTAATTCTGCACCACCGGATTGAAAAGGGTTCAAGCTGAAATTGTGCTCCCCTCGTTTCACTTTCCGGTCTATCAAATAAGACAACTGGTTGTAAAAATGAGACCACCAAGAAGGGGCTGTTTCTCCGTTATCCAACTGGGCGAAGTTGAGGGTAAGAATTTGACTAAACTTATTGCGACTCGTCTTTATAAAAATGCGATTGGGCAACAACACCCGTACATATTTAGCCTGATCGGGATAGGGCGATACTTCAAATTCATTGAGTTCTTGCACGCCATTTTGGTTATAATCTCGCCAAGTATAACGTCCTTTTCCCGGCTCTACCTCCACATACGTAAATTCTTGCCGGGGCAAATTGCCACTGCTCGTTTCGTAAACCGTATTGAGGTTAATCACTCGATTAAACAAAGACTGATGATATACGATTCTGGAGTTTAAGGATTGTTCGTTTCCCCGATCTTGATCAGTGTTTTTAAGGTTTCTATAATTGATATATACAAAGAGATGAGCCTGTTCCGAATTGACCAACTGGGATTTGATATAATAATTATCCGACACATTAACCCGCTGTAATCCCGGTCCGCGGAGGCTGTCGCTCACGCGGTGCATATAACCGATTTCTGCATACACCGATGTACTGTCACCTATGCCGACAAAGGCGCCATAGCTGCGAAATTTTTGGCTTAAAGGGGTTAGCTGCCGGGTAGAGTCTGCCCATTGTTTATTGAATTCATAGTTAAAATTTATCCCCGTCCAAAAAGGAGAAAAGCTATAGACTCCACGGGCATAGAGTCGAGAGAATTCGGAGTCGTAATACAATCCATCGCTTTTCAAATAACTCGCACTCAAGTCGGTAGACAAGTCTCCAAATTGCAGCTGCGAATTTAGCACATGCCGTGTTCCCCTAAAATTTTCTGAAAAATCGAGCTTTTGGATTTGATAATGGGCAAATCCGGTTTCCAGATGGGTATAATTTATTCCGGCATTAAGCAATATTTCGTCTCCCAATCGGTCAATCAGATTCCAATCACGCTCAAATTCTACGTTATATAAAGGTTCTATGCTTTTAAAATTATTTTGCACAAAATCAAGCTTGGCAAAAGCCTCAATCTTGGCCGAATCGGAAAAATTAATCAATTCTTGTCGGGCTTTGACATGACCGGCAAAGCCTTCGTTATCAGCATCGTCATGAGTAGAGAATGTATTTTGATCATACGAACTCACCGCCAATTCAAAATCGACATCGGTTTTTTCAGAAGGGTGATAGCCACCATTAATCACTCCTATTTGCAACTTAGTAGGAGCAAACAATCGGGTTACCGGCGCATATTTCCCCTGAGGAATCCCATTGATTGGGGGAACGTATTCATAAATATCCATAATAGCAGTTTCGTCAGCAAGCACATAATTTCCACGATGCGCCCCCACCAGGCTGAATTTTACCGCATACAACTGTTCATCAGGGTTGTTGGAATATACAAAAATCTCTTGGCCGTTGAGGGTGTCTTTTTTATACAGTACTTTATTTTCTGAAAAATCGGCAGGCACGGCGCTGGGCGCTATCATTTGTTGCGAATCATCACCAGCTGCCGCCAACACTTGCTTTTGCTCATCGGAAAGGCTTTGTTGCAAGGGCTGATTTCGCAAATCACTTTCTGAATATACAAATCCGCCAATCTCCCAATTCTCCCCCTGATGCTCAGCACCTCCCATGGCCACTACCCGTGAATAATTGCGATCGGCATATTGAAACTCCACCACAATTCGCATATTGGAAGTAATGGGGAAAGTAGGGTTAAATCGAATTTCCCCCGCATTATAATTAATTGTATAATCAGCGTTTTCTCCGCGTTTTAAACGGATTCCGTTAACATACACTGTTTCACTGCCCGAAACCACCAAGGCAAATAGCTCTCCATTGGGACCGGTGAGTTTGTAAGGCCCCTGATTGCCCTCCATTCCTTGGAATTCATTTCGGGTAAAAACCCCGCGCACCAGGGCACCGGCTGCATAGACCCGAGTTGGATGACCTTCAGGATTCAGGGTGGCTGCCACGGATAAGCCTTGTACTTTTTTATGAAAATTACCAAAATATGATCGCTCCTGTACCAAATCTACATCCCCACCACGAACTCGCCAATGTTTGCCATAGAGCTCAACAAAAACCCGATCAAACTGATTGAGGTTTTTAGAATAACCATATTGCTGCAGGGGAATCCCGGCATCCTGAATCGAAGCCCTTACGCTTACTTTGTCGTTGATTTTGCCCATAATCTGCAGGTCCAATTTAGAGTCCAACACGGCACTTTGATTGGTTCCTGCAGTAATCCCTCTGGAAATGCTTCCGGTAGTGTTTAAGCCGTC
The DNA here is from genome assembly GCA_964586655.1 of uncultured Flavobacteriaceae bacterium. GTDB lineage: Bacteria > Bacteroidota > Bacteroidia > Flavobacteriales > Flavobacteriaceae > JAJYSO01. The sequence continues at coordinate 26,920 of CAZPGY010000005.1, read as the reverse complement.
AAAGGGTTTGTACTGATCTGAGCGACGACTTTTCCCCAAGGTGTACAATCCGGATTTATCATATTGGTTAGACACCACTCGGCTCAGATCGAATTGATAATACTTTTGGGTCATATACTTCGGATAATGACGATAACGAACCTGAATCGAATCGGTGGAAGCAATTAAGCTATCTCCGGGAAAAAGCAGGGCTTTGGCATAATCGACGTGATATTTCATTAAGGAAAGGGTGTCTCCCTGTGGGCTGAGTGCCCAGAAGCCATAGGGATTGATACTTACAGAATCCAGTCGTATACTATCCTTAACAGCTACGGTTTTGGTCATATACAGCGAGGTCTTCTCTTGTGCCAATAGCACAACAGGAGCACATAAACACCATAAAATGATAAGGTTTCGCATCGGTTGATAAAACTAATGCTTTTTGGAAATATTGTAAACCTATACCGCACAAATCAACAGAAGTTGTTAAGTTTCAGGCGCTTTTTAGGAATATCGTATCATCAAAACTTATATTCCGCCATAACGCACAAAGGAACCCAAAACCAGCATGGCAATCCCCAAGGCGGTAACGCCAATAGCGTGTAAAGCCATTTCCGGAAGCCTATCGGGGGCTTTACGCAGTTTGGGAAGCACCCTGATTTGGGCACTTAAGGCCAGCAAAACCGTGGCCGCTAGTAGGAGCAGCTTAAGTGAAATTGTTCGCTCAATCGGGTTTGTAAAGTGCAGTAAATCGGTAAAGCCCACCCCAAATTGAATTGCCATCCACAAACCGGTAATCACTAACAATAACAAAGCCGGAATACCCAAGGGTTCGAAGCTTTTTTCGAAAGACAGCAAGCGCTTAGCATCTTTTCTTTTGAGCACACCGGGCAATATCGACACCACCAAATACAGATGCCCACCAACCCATATGGTGGCGCAAATCAAGTGAATGACAAGTAACAGATGGTGATTCATAAACAAGAATAATTAAATGAATGTTTGACTTTATCTTCTCGCGTTTGCTGTGTTGCGAACCCCTTGCCGCAGCCTTCTATAGCTGCGGAATTCGATACCTTGTATTTGCATAAAGCCAAAGCCGTCATCAGCATCATTATCTTCCGAAAAGCTCAACAAAAATCGATTAAAGCTTTTGGCCAAAGAGTCGAACTACACGGGTCTTTCCTTTAATCATTTGTCCTTCATGCAATTCTACCAGCTTTGTTTCGCCTTCAAAAAATTTAAAGCCTTCAAAATCTGTTTTCAATGCTGACAGATCGAAACGCATATCTACCGTGTCTCCGGCTCTCGCATGGCCTTCCAGGATTAGAATTCCGCCGGATTTTACATATTGACTCAACTGTCGGTGATAGGCCCTTCTTTGATTGGGCATAAAGTGAGCAAAAATAAGACCTAAAGCATCAAAAGAAGATTTAGGATAAGTCATTTCAGACAAATCACCCACTTGGAAATCAATATCCACCTTGTGCTTATGCGCCAAAGCCTCTGCTTTTTCCTTCCCTTTATAGCTGAGGTCAAAAGCCGAAACTTCCCAACCGTTGGTGGCGCAATACACGGCATTTCGCCCTTCGCCTTCTGCGGGAAGTAATATCTTTCCGGGAACCGTCGTTTTCAATTTTTCCTTTAAATATGAATTGGGCTTTTCCCCAAAAGCATATTCCTCCTGTGAAAACATCAAGTTCCAAAATTCAGGATCATCAGTGCGCATGGCGCTTATTTTTTGGTAATCAGAATTTCAAAAACATCCGGTCCTTTCTTTTGGTATTCCCAGCTAAAGGTGCCTTCGCCATAAATACTGGTCATTTGATAATACAGGGGCACCGGATCGTGACCATTTCTTAAAACAAAGGCCGCTCCTTTTTCCAAGGCCTCGTATTGGTTAAAAATGATTTGGTGCTTGTTTTCATGAGGACCGATCTTAGTGCCGTCCAATAATTGTGGTTCTTTTGACATGAGTATTTAATTTTATGAATTTAGTGCTACTCCGACAAATTAAAACAGAGGGAATTCGCCATTTTAGAGGGGGAAACCACCTCAGCTGTCACTTTTTCTGCAGAATGAGAAAACAGACATTTTCACAAAAATCAGCTATAAATATTTCCACTCTCAATCCGGTTTATAAATGACCTCTATTATGTTTACAAGTAGCAATAGAACAAAGCTACATCATACTTTTTAAATTAAAGACCATTTTATCCGAATTTACACTTCTTCAGCCATTTTTTTTTCTTTAATAGCGAATCGATTAATGAGTTATCGATTTAATCATAGGCTGCGCTTGTGAATCGCGTACACGATTTACTCGTTAAGCAAAAACCGCATCCCCCTTTTGATAAAATTTACAACCCGTAAATTTTATGTATTTTTATCCAAAATTTTAAACGGATATGGCGGCTTATTATCAGCTATTAAAAAGGGAGGAATTAGAAGGCGGAAAGCAGGTGGCCTATTATCGCCCATCAAAGCATGCACAAGGGGCTTGGAATGAAAAAGAGCAACACATGGGGCCGGCTACCGGCGTCATTTGCGCCGAATTGGAACGCTTCCAAATTCGTGAAGACATGCGTTTCGGACGCATCAGTTTAGACATTTACGGAATGATCTACCTGACAGATTTTAAAATTACGACCCAATGCATACGTCCGGGGCGCACCATTGAATTGATAGAGTCTAAGTTTGAAGCTAATGGCCGGATTTGTATTGTAGCCCGTGCTTGGCGAATGCTCACAGAAGACACTCGCCCCGTAAAGGGAATAGAAGATGCTTCCATGCCAAAAGCAGCCGATTTGCCTTATTGGAACGGCATGAGCATTTGGGGAGGGGGCTATATCCAATCCATTTCTCAGCACATCAAAAAGGGAAAGCATCGGCCGGGCAAGGGACAGGTGTGGATTTCCAGTCCTTTAGCCATGGTGGAAGGGCAAACTCCCAGTGCTTTTGTCAAATTAATGGGTTTGGTCGATACGATGAATGGAGTAGTCGTACGCCGGGAAGAGTTTGACTATATGTTTCCCAATTTAGACCTTCAGCTTCATTTATACCGCATGCCGGAGGGAACCTGGCTGGGCATGGATGTACAGCAGCAATTTGGCGTCGATGGCATTGGACTGACCAGCGCTGTCTTGCATGATGAGAAAGGAAGTTTTGGCCATGCCGAGCAGATTTTGACCCTTAGGAAAATGCCAAATCCAAAATCATAAACCCACTCAATAAGTTTTGGTCATATCGGCAGGAACCACAATAATAAAATCTGTGGGGACAAGTTCTTTGGGGAGCGGTAAATCTTTTTGAGTCGAAGCTGTCACGGTGATTACGGCAATTTTCAGATTTTCTAACCAGTTTTTACGTTTTTTCAAATACCAGTAAATGCCACCGTAAGCCTTGCTATGATAGTTTCCGTTAAAATGTAGAAAAAGTTGTTTCCGTTTTTGGTGTTGAAGGATAGACTCGGCCATGGTAGCATCCTTTACCGCTTGGGCGCTGATGAAATTCATGATCTCGGCATCCTTCATATCGTGTTTTTTAAAAATCCCTTTCATTTCCTTATAACCGGGCGTTTTCATGTCAATTTTAATAGGAATTTCGGCAATATAGAAGCGGTCTTCTTTGGGCAATTCCCTTAAGGTGTCCATCCCGTGATGCGCTACCATTCGGGCATAACGACGCGGAACATTCGTTGCAATAAAAGTCAAACCGCTGTCTCGGGCAAAATCGAGCAAAGGCTTATAATCAGTTTTAAAATTGGCCCACAAACGCGCCGAATCTTTGAGCTGTTCGCCATTAAAATCGCTCGACAAATAGGAATTGAGTGCTTGTTGATTATCTCGTTCAAACATTTCAGCACCTATAACCAATCGATTTCCTACTCTTTGATACAGGGCTTTCTCGACTCTTAATTCCAGCCAGTGAATGATGGCATTGTTGTGTAATTCGCCAAACAAAATCACTTCTTGCTCACTGAGTCGATCAATCATCTGAGCAAAACTAACTTTTTCACCGGCTTTGTTATAGATTTGATAAGCGTTAAGCGTTTGCGCCTGCAAATTAAAACAGCTAAACAATATCAACAGAAGTCCAAATAATTTTTTCATAGGGCAAAAATAGCTAATTTTTTATTTGAGATTTATACGATCAATTCACAACCGGGCATTCTTTTACCGCATTTCCAAAAATAATCATGGGGCACCGGGTTACAGGATTGGCGCATACAGCGCAGGGGAAATCATAGGCTTTTTTAATGATTTCTTCGGTAAAAATATCTTCCGGCACTCCGTATTTAACGGCTTTTCCTTTTTTGAGCAATAACACTTTATCGGCAAATTCAGCGGTGAGATTCAAATCATGCAAAACCAATATTGCCGAATTTCCTTGTCGGGTAAACTCTTGAACGGTATTTAAAATTTGATACTGATATTTGATATCCAAATTGTTCAAGGGTTCGTCAAAAAAGGCCAGTTTAGGGCTCACTTCATTCTGCAATTGCGCCAGAACCCGTGCCAAATGCACCCGTTGTTTTTCGCCGCCGGACAAAGAATTGTACTTGCGGTCTTTTAGCTCAAACACCTCCGTTTTATTCATCATTTGATTCACCGCCTGCCAATCGGTTTGATGGGGCACGGATTTAAAATAAGGATAACGCCCCATCAGGACAATATCCTTTACGGCCAGCCCGATATCGGCATTGTGTTCTTGTGAGAATTTGGCTTTATGTCGAGCCAAAATGCGCGGATTCCACTCCTCAAATTTTTTCTGTTTAAAATAAATTACATCTTCTTTTCCCGCATTTTCATTAGCCAACATGCTCAACAAAGTAGATTTACCGGCTCCGTTGGGACCGATGATAATCAGCAGTTCTCCCGGCTTTATCGAAACGTCAATTCCTTTGAGGATCTGGAAATCACGATGAGCAAAGGACAATTTTTTAGCGGTAATCATAACATTTTTAATTTTGAAGGTTTCATGCCAAATCCATTTTATACCAATTGGATCTACAAAATAATCCAATATTTAAATTTCAAATCTCTAAAAGTAAAATTAATCATAGCGATTGTTTAAATCGAATCAGTATCGCAATAAAAATCGGTGCCCCTATAAAAGCGGTGACCACTCCAATCGGCATTTCGGAAGGCGCTACAATGGTACGGCTGAAGGTGTCGGCACACAACAGTAAAATACTGCCCACGACAGCAGAGAGCGGGAGAATAATATGATAATCCGATTTAAAAATAAGCCTCAAAATATAAGGAACGATAAGCCCCACAAACCCGATGGCTCCGGCAAAAGCCACACTGGCACCAACAATCAGGGCGGTTAAGACGATAATCTGTCGTTTTATACTTTCTACCGAGATTCCAAGGTGTGCGGCATCTTGCTCTCCGAGCATCATAGCATTCAGAGATTTACCTTTATTAATCAAGAAAAAATAAGCGACCACGATGACCACCGCCAAGATGGCATTTTTCATCCAATTGGCACCACCAAGGCTTCCGAGCATCCAAAAAGTCAAATCCCGCAGTTCCTCCTCTTCTGTAAGATAGGTAAGCAAGCCTGTAACCGCTCCGGCCAAAGCAGCAATGGCCACCCCGGCCAGTAACATGACCACCACATTGGTGCGCCCTCTCGTGGTAGACATGCGATACACAAACGCCATCGTAATCACCGCGCCCAAAAAAGCCATGATACTGATCAAAGAATAATGCAATACTTCGGGGAGAACAGCGCGAATGCTGCTTCCTAAAACAATAGCGACAGCGGCAAACAAAGAAGCGCCGGAAGTAACGCCAATCAAGTTGGGCGTAGCCAACGGGTTTTTAAACATGCCTTGTAAACAGGTTCCGGAAACGGCCAGGCCACTCCCTATTAAAATGGCCATGACAATACGCGGTAAACGCAGTTGAAAAAGCACATAGTAATCCCCTGAATCGAGTTGCCCGCCAAAAATCCCATTTTTAAGCACTTGCCAAAGAGAATCACTTTGAAAGTCATACACGCCAAGGTATAAAGCTACAGTCACTACAACGAGCAACAACAAGAGGCTTACAAAGAGATAAAGCGGCAGTTTATTTTGCATATTTTGACAGCAAACGGTTCAGTTGATGTGCCGCTTTTCCCACTCGAGGACCAAAATTAGAAATCAATCCGCCTTTCATGGTAATTACAGCTCTGTTTTGTCCCGCATTGGTTTCCATCACTCCGGGGACTTTTAACAATCCTTCAATTCCGCCCAAACTTTCAAGACCCGAATGAAACAGCAAAATAACATCCGGATTGATATTGAGCAAGGCTTCGGTGGTTAGGGGTTTAAAATTGTCAAGGGCTGCTGCCGCGTTAATCCCACCGGCAAGGCTGATCATTTTTCCCATGGAAGTTCCCTGCCCCGCAACCATCATGGTTCCGGCGCCTCGAGCGTAAATAAACAAGACTTTGGGTTTATTTTCAAAGGTTTTTACTTGCGCCAACTCCTTGTCTATTTTATCCAATAGCGGTTGGATGGTAGAGCTGCTTCCAATAAAATCAGCCACTTCTTTAATGAGGTTTTTTGTACCCGCTATTGAATATTCCTGTTCAAATAATTTAAATTGAATTCCGGAATCTTCAATTTTCTGGGCCAATTTAGGATTCATATCTCCCGATGACGCCAAAATTAAAGTGGGATGCAAGGCCATAATAGCCTCCATACTCAAAGAGCGAACATGCCCGAGATCTTTAATTGTATCTGTTATTTTTGACGGATAGGTACTGGTCACGTCCCGTCCGACCAGCTCATCGGCTCGACCTAAATCGGCAATTATAGCGGTTATGGCGCCGTCCAGAGAAATAATGCGCTCTGGTGTTGCACTTGTTTCTTGATCTTTCTCTGATTGCTTGTTATGGTTTTGACAACCGGCAAAAAACAAGGCCAATAAAACAAGAGAAAGGATCATTTTTACATTTTTGTTCATCGTCATTTTATTAAGTTGAATTTTCGATTAATCGACCCGCAGAAATTCACGAATAAGAATAGGAGCTCCGCCCTAATTACTGAAAGAGAGCTCCAAGAATCCGTTTGGTATCAGCAAGTACTCATTCGTTGCTTTATGCTATGCAAAACAGCGATGATCATCCGGCAAAGTCCTCCACGTGTTTTGCCAATAATTCACGAATGGCCTTGTCTGCTTTTTCTGCCACGTAGGCTTCTCCGGAAAACTGTTTTGCCAATTCAAATTGTGCCGTATAAAGATCTTCGTCTTTAGGAATGTTGATACGGTCTTGATGGGCTCTTATTTCGGCCCAAACTTCACGGACATTCGCCCAAAATGCTTTTTGATCGTTCCAAAAGTCCTTTACTTTCGAAGCGTCATAGTTTTTAGGTTCCAAGGTTTCCATACCTTTTTCTTTACAGATCAAGGTTTCGCTCAAATCGGGATCACGTCTGATTTTTTCGTTATCCTGCTCGAGTATCCAGTGTCCATCCTCAAAGATTTCGATATGAGAATGACGTCTCAGTATGTTGTAATCGGTGCGTCCTTCGGTAGAGATTTCTCGTCTTGGCAGTGCGGCATCTGCAGTACTTTCCCAGTAATGACGCCCGTCTACATGCACCCATGTGCCGTATCCTTCATAGCGGGGGGCATCATCAACTTGATACACTTTTTGCGTCCAAGTGCCTTTGGCTTGCTCAGGAGTAAGTGTTATTTTCTTCCAATCGTGATCTTTCACCAGCTGTAGAAGTTCACGATTTTCATAATGCCAATCCTGTCGCCAGTGTTTAATCAAGTGTTTCCCGACATACAAAATGTGCTGTAAAGAAATTTTATCTTCGCGGTCTTCAAGCAATAATACCACTTCCTTGGCCGAAGAAAAATGGCGATCGTGATAAGCATAATCTTTGTCCGGAGCAAAGGTCTCGGCAAATTTAAAACTCACCCGATAATTTCCTTGCATAGATTTGATGAGCTCGCGTTCTAATTCTTTAGTTGTTTGGGCTCCTTTTTCTGTGGATACAGGAGTGTCGATCTGTGTATTCATTATTTCTGGTTTTAATTAATATTGTTCTTAGTCATGTTTTTCCTTAGTACGCTGGGCGGCATTCCAAACTCCTTTTTAAAGGCTGTACTGAAGTGCTGTGGATTTTTATAGCCTATGATTTCTGAAATCTGTTTGATGCTTTTTTCATTTTCCTGAATCAGCTTTTGGGCTTTTTCCATTTTCACCTCATGCCAAAACTCAAAAACAGTGGTTCCAAAAAGTTCTTTAAACTCCTTTTTCAGGGTATATTCATTGGTTCCTGCTCTCTTGGCCAGATTTTTTAACGAATGATACTCGTTGAGATGAGCAAGGATAAAATCTCGAACCCGATACATTTTCTCTGCATCTTCCTTTTTTACCGGAGGAACGGGAGAGCAAACCGTGCATAATTGTTCCAGTTGTATGGACAACAATTCGAACAACTTGGCTTTTATAAAAATCTTTTTGACCCCTTCTTCGCATTCTTTATGAAAAATATCTTCAACAATGCGGTATATCCGGTGATTAATAATTCCGTTCTCCTTGCGCAATAGGGAAAAATTCCCTTGCTCCATCTCATCGTGAAACTTTTGGAAAGAATGAGGGATTTCAGAAAAATTAGATTTAAAAAACGGGAGTGGAATAGTACTGTAAAACACCTTATATTTCCCGGGTTTACATTCCACTTTTCCCTTCCCGCAAGGCATTACAGCCGCATTGTGTGCCCCCGGAGTCCAACACAATTGTTTAAAAAATGTTGAAGATGCCATAAAAGCTCCTTCAAACACAAAAACCAAAAGCACACAGTCTTCCCGGACTTCAAAGTGTAGCGTTTTCTCTTCTTCCAGCACTACTTCAAGCTCGTTTAAACTAATTTTATCTACTCCAATGATTTGCGCAGTACCCGAACAGCGGTTGTGGGTCACTTTCATCCGACGATCATAAAACCCTCTCCTTTTTGAAGAAAAAGCAGCAGAAAAACCGGATTGTTTTTCCTTGAGCGGTGTCAATTCATTTATACATATCATATTGGAAAACTTACATTCCCTCTGGCGTATCTTTTTGATACTTTTTGCGTAGTATGTTGTGTATCAATCACTTTACGCGGCAGCAAATATATAAATTATTTTTAATGGGTCTAAATAAGTTCTGTAAAAATTAAGATAGATTCTTAATAGGCCTTAGGAAATCAGCTTTAAGGATTGAAAAACAAGGCGTTTAAACCCCTACTAAACAGCAAGACAAACCGGCATAACGTGAATCAGAATATCGCCTGAAAAAAAATCAAAACCCCAAGAGGCGATCACGCTTAACACAGGGGTAATCCCAAATTCGAAGAGGATTCACAGGTTACTGACATTCAGTAGGCAGCTGGAGGCGCAGTATCCGGTGCTAAACCGTCAGAATCATGTTATACTTCTTTACAATATACGTGAGATCGCGACCGTGCATGAACGACTAACCTATAAATCAAATTGGTATAAATTCCCTCAAACATACTTTTTTTTCCAAATAACGTAAGTCGAATGCCGGGGTAATGCGCTATTATTGCACCGAATTATTTATTTTTAATCGGTCTAAATAAAGATCTTTAACCCTTATAACAGGCATGAAAATATGAGTCCTCGATTCCCCTTTTTATTGATCAGTATTTTCATTTCTTCTGTCTTGTTTGCGCAAGAACAGCACGACAAGGACTCACTATTGCTTGACCAGATACAGCAAATGAATCCGGTGGTCATCACCGGGCAATACAATCCGCAGTCTGTCGATGAATCTGTTTTTGAGGTGCAGGTACTGACGCAAAAAGAGATCAAAAACATGGCAGGAAACACTTTGGATGACGTGCTCAATCAGACTTTAAATCTCACGATAATTCCCAATTCGGGGCAAGGTCGGGCAGGCATTGAGCAGTTTGGCTTTGGCTCTGAATACATCAAAATTTTGGTTGATGGCATCCCGGTGGTGGGCGATCAAGGCTTTGGCAATGCAATAGACATTTCACAAATTAATCTGGACGACATCAAACAAATCGAGATTGTTGAAGGATCTATGGGCGTACAATACGGTGCCAATGCGGTCACCGGCGTCATCAACATCATCACCGAGAAAAAAAGTAAACACGCCTGGGAAATCACTCCTTTCATTCAGGAGGAAAGCATAGGAGACGAATACAGTTGGTTTGATCAAGGACAGCATCTTCAATCGCTTTCGATCAGCCACAATTTCTCGGATCACTGGTATGCCAGCGCTTCTTATATGCACAATGATTTTCAAGGCTATTTAGGGAACAAACAAGGAAAATACTATTTCAACCCTCAAGACGGCAACGACAATCGACGGGGCTTTGAATGGCTTCCCAAGGAACAAAACGATGTAAAAGCACTCATCAACTATCACCACAAAGACTTTAGGGCCTTTTACAAATTTGAATATTTCCATGAAAAGACCAATAAATATGCCCACGATGTATTTTTAAATCCCAACAATGCCACGCAAACAGTTAATCCTACAGCAAATGACGCCATTTTCCGGACAGACCGAATCTACAACCACCTCAATCTTTCGGGACGCCTACTTCAACAAATGAATTACAGTATTTCTTTGTCTTATCAACAGCAACAGCGCAACAAAGCCGCCTATACTTACCATCTGAAAACCGGAGCGAAAACGCATCGCAAGCGCTTTGACTACAATACGCGCAAAGGGTATTTCTCTCGCGGGACTTTGAGCAATTTCTTAAAAAATGAAGGAGTTGACTTTGAGCTGGGCTATGTAGTCAATATTGATGAAGGTTCGGCTACGGGATTGTCTATGCAAAATGTTCAGACCAATACGCAAACCCATCAAATCAATACCTATAGCTTTTTTGGGTCGGCCGAAATTGAAGTGGCCAAGCGTCTATCCCTCCGTCCGGGCATCCGATGGATCAACTCAAATAATTTTAGCGATCAATACGCCCTTTCCTTCAGCGGTAAATATCGTTTTAAAAATGGCTATCGCCTGCGTGCCATCTTGGGAAGCTCTCCAAAAATCCCCAATTTCGAGCAGCTCTATTTTTATATGGTAGATTCCAATCACGATATCCGAGGAAATGAAGCCCTAAAACCCGAAAAAGGACGCTCTGTTTTCCTGCACCTCAAAAAATCATTTTTCCTTCGTGACTACACCCTTATTTATAAGCCCAAACTATCCGCTTGGTATCTCGACGTAGACGACAAAATCGATTTGATTATTGTAAATCAATCCCCTTTGTCCTATCAATACAACAATATTGACCGCTACCGCACCTGGGGAGTGGCACTTAGAAACCAATTTGACTACCAAAGATTTTCAGCGGGATTAGGGCTTGCTTTTTCAGGGGAATCAAAGATTTTAAACAGCGCCCAAAATTATAATGACGACTATTTGTACGCCCTTCAGGTCAATGCCCGATTATCGTATCAAATTCCGGAATGGAACACGCATATTTCTGCCTTTTACAAATACAACGGGCCGGAACAATTGTTTGTCAGCAGTATCGACAACAATGGAAACACACAGATTCACAAGGAAGAGCAGGAGGCTTACTCTTGGTTAAATGCTTCCATTCGAAAATCATTTTATCAAAACAGATTTGAAATCACCCTGGGCGCCCGCAATTTGCTCAATGTGACCCAAATTAAATCTTATTCTTCGGGATCGGGGCATGCTGCAGGAAGCAATTCGCTATTGCTCGGTTATGGTCGCTCCTATTTTGTAAAGCTTTTATATCGCCTCAATTTTTAAACCATGAAAAATTTAATACGATTTATAGGATTGTTGCTGTGTTCCGGCCTCGTGCTAAGCAGCTGTAGTGATAATGAAATGCCGGAGTACAATGATTTTGTAGTGGCTTTTAAAAGTCCTTCTGCCAGTTTCTCGACGCAGGACTCTATTCTCAATATTGAGCTTGTATTCTCGCGAAAAGCACCGCATAACGGACAGGTGACCCTCACTTTTTCGAGCGACCAATTTCTTTATGGATCTGATTTTGTATGCACTCCTCCCGCAGAAGAAGGGACACTCACGATACCCATTGAAAGAGGACAATCGTCCACGACTTTTAGCCTAAAAAAACAGGCTCCTGTGTCCCTCGGAACTTCTGAAATCATCAAGTTTTCAATAGTTGACGTGGAGATGAAAAATATGGAAGCCTTTACCCAGGGCAATACCCTGATGAGTATTTCGCTGATCCCTACGGCTGCTCTTGGTGGCACTATCCAACCTGAGGTTGGCGGCCCCAATGAACCTTATCAGGTATATATAGACCTGAGTCGCCAACACCAACACCCGATAAGTCGGGATACTTGGGATTTAGGCTTTTATACCGGAGACAAGTTCAGGGTCAAACTCAACAGCTCGATGTATATGTTTGCGGCCCCTTTGTCTGCCACTGATATTGATTTGGTCACATCAGCCGATGTAAGCGAACTAAAACCTAAAATGGACTTCTTAGTTCAAGGTTCTGATGCTTATGTAGACCATCCCAGCGGAAAGCTTGAAGGCACGGCCATAGAAGCCGTCTCAACCGACAATAGCACCAATCCTGTTTATCTTCTAAAACTGGGATACGAAATCGGCTCAGCCATCCCCAACCCGGGAAGCGTAGCCATTGCAGGGGAGGAACGCGGATTTATGAAAATTAGAATCCTACAAAGTAATGGCAATTATGTGTTGCAATATGCTCACTTGAACGACCCTACTCATCAAGAGATTATCATTCCTAAAACAGGAGGGTATAATTTCACTTTTTTCAGTTTTAAAACCGAAAGTATTGTCCAAGTAGAACCTGCACAAACAGCTTGGGACTTAAGTTTTACCGTGAAAACGGAAATTGAGGATTTGCCCGGCGGCGGAAAAACCGCTTACGGTTATGCCGACTATATATCAATCAACAATCTTGGTGGCACAAGAGCCTATCGGGTTTCAACCGATGACTTCAGCTACGAAACATTTGCCTTGACCGATGTTGATGACAGCAAATTTGTGGCCGATCAGCAAATTATTGGAAGCAGTTGGCGCAAAACCACCCCTCCGGATCGACAGGTTTTTACCGATATTTTTTATGTCATTAAAGATCCTGAGGGCAATTATTACAAGCTAAAAATGACCGCTCTTCAAAACGAAAACGGACTTCGCGGACACCCTGAATTTAAATACGAACTTCTTCAATAACCAATACACTTAACCATAAATCATCTCGTTATGAAAACTTTTAACTTATTTCTAATTATTACGCTATTGGGGTTCTCTGCAAATGCGCAAGACACCATAAACCTTTCGCTGCAACCCGATTATGCCAAAGCGATTTATTATGACTTCTCTACCCAAACAGCCCAAGCGTTTGACGCCGATGCCTGGGAAGTCTCTTTTATGCGCACGGGCGCTTTTTCACTGGGCACCCGCATCAATACCGCCTCAGGAATTGAAGTGTATGAAGCCGCAAACAATCCGGCAGATTATGACAGCATCAATCCGGCAAACCTCTCCAGCTGGACTCGTCTTTATAACAGCGATACAGCATGGAATGTCGGTGCTTTTGATCGAGGAACAGCTACCTATGGCTGGGGCGAATACAATGCGACCAATCATCACGTAACCGGTACGGTCAGTTTTGTCTTAAAATATCCTGACGACACTTATAAAAAATTTATGATTGTTGATTTTTGGAGCGGCTATACCTTTAAATATGCCACTTGGGATGAAACAACCAACACTTGGATCAACGCTCAACAAGTCAATCTTCCCAACAGCAACAATCCCAACCAGTTGTTCAATTATTACAATCTGTCCACCAACCAATCTGTCAATGCAGCACCGGCATTGGATGCTTGGGATGTAGTCTTCCAAAAATACTACACCCCCGTTCAGGACACTTTGTATCCCGTGCTTGGGGTGCTCCACAATCCTAATATCTCAGTTGCGGAAAATGCAAGCGGCGCCATAACCGACACCGCCAATCTTGACTTTCTCACCAACATCAACGCCATCGGATATGATTGGAAAACTTTAAATCAAAATTTCGAATACGAAATTGTTCCGAACAAATATTATTATCTGAAAGATGAAGACGGAGCGGTCTACCGTTTTCACTTTATAAGCTATGAAGGTTCAGCAACCGGAGACCTTAGTTTTGTAGTCGACAACATTACAAATGAAATGGAGGTAGAGAATTTTGACCGCAATAATTCTTTCAGCATTTACCCCAATCCGACTCATAAACGTACGATCAATATATTGTATGAAACCCATCAAGGCGAATCTGTTCACCTGGCGCTTTATGCTGTTACAGGACGGCTGTTGATGAGCAGGGAATGGAAGTCTAACGGGCTTTATCATCACCAACTGGATTTGTCAAAACTGGCTTCGGGTGTTTATCTGCTAAAATTCACCGATGGAACGCATACTGCTACTAAGAAATTGATTTTGAATTAGCCTAAAATAAGCATACTGTTTCAGTTTGATTTGAAAAATCGGGGTTCAATGAATCCCGATTTTCTTGTTGAATTCATCAAATTATCCGTCTACAAGGGGGAAATTCCATAAAATTTTCCTGATTTCAGTCCCCATACAAACTCCGTCAGAAATTTTAACATTCTACTTTTAGCGCCAGGCATCAAACCGTTGAAAACCGGCTCAATCGATTAATTAGTTTATTGTTGTTCAGCTCATTAATTTAATACTTTAAGCTCCACGTCTTTACTATAGCGGTGCATATTTATTTCTTTTTACCGGGCTATACGTACAAATTCATCTTAACATATTTTTGTAGGAAATAAATTTTTCCAATATTTGTCAAGCTAATTCAAATTTCATAGTCACATGAAAAGAAACATTAAAACTTACTTTACATTACTATTATCGGTAATGTTTATGCAAGTCGCTTTTGCACAGAGCAAAACGATTACAGGAACAGTCACAGATGCTAATGGCCTTCCTATTCCGGGGGTCAACATTATCATTAAAGGAACCGATTCCGGAACGATGACCAATTTTGAAGGGCATTACACCCTTGAAGCAGAAACAGGGCAAACCCTTGTTTTTAGTTATATTGGTTTCAAAACCGTATCTAAGGTTGTCGGCACTTCTGATGTTATCGATGTAGCCTTAGAAGAAAGCGCACAAACCTTGGACAAGGTAGTCGTAACGGCTTTTGGTCGTGAAATGACTCGAAACGAAACTACGGCAAGTGTGGTTACTGTGGGCTCCGAGGAGATTGAAAAATCACCTTATGTAGGAGCCACCAAAGCACTTCAAGGAAAGGTATCCGGTTTGACCCTGCACACCTCTTCAGGGGTTCCGGGTTCTTCTCCGCAAATTCGCATTCGCGGAATCAACTCGATTAATGCCAGCAATGCGCCGCTTTATGTAATAGATGGGGTTCCGGTAAACTCCGGAAACGTATCCGGAAACGATAATTCTACCAGTATGAATATCCTTTCCTTAATCAACCCTTCTGACATCAAAAGTATCACCGTATTAAAAGATGCTTCGGCAGTAGCCCCTTATGGTGCTGAAGGAGCCAACGGAGTTATTTTGATTACAACCAAATCAGGAAGCCGCACCGGTGGTGATGCACAATTTACGGTTAATTACTCAACCGGGGTTCAAAACCAAGCCACAGACGGTTTAGAAATGGCCAGCGCTCAGCAGCGTTTTGACGCCGTAAAACGAGGACTGTGGAACACCTATGGATCCGGACAATTTGGGGCCGGATTAATTCCCTCTAAAGATAAAATCGTCGACTGGTACACCGCTAATATCGGCAATGAAATTCAGCACTGGATAGACCTGGGCAAACCCAATACCAACTGGCGCGATGCCATTAGCAACAAGGACGCTGTAACCAACAATATCAGTATTGGGGTTTCTCAAGGAACCGAAAAATCTCAATTGCACGCCAGCATAGGATTTAACGAGACTGAAGGTACTGTTATTGGTTCAGACTATCGCCGATTAACCGGAAGTGTCAATTACAATACCGAACTGACCGACAAATTGGACTTTCACATTTCAGCTATGGCAGCCAATGCCCGTCAAAACGGTATTCGTGAAGGCGATGCTTATTTTGCCAACCCCAACTTGGCTCGCTACTTCCTTTCTTCTTGGGCCGTTCCTTATGAAGATGACGGAAGCTACAATATTGACGATTTTACTGCTTATTCAGGTGGGTTATACAACCCCTTGTACTCGCAAACCCACAACTTGACTTCTAACGATGTTACCCGTGGGTTGGTCAATACCAGCTTAAAATATGAAATTATTGAAGACCTGACCTTTTCTACCAAATTGGCTTTGGATTATTCGTTGACTTATTACAAACTTTATTTCAACCCTATCCACGGACCGGGAGAAACTACAGAAGGAGCTGCAGAAGAAAGCTCTATGCGACTTTATACCTACACCACTCAAAACATGTTGGACTATCGTTTTACCCTAAACGACAAACACAACTTTGACGTTGCCGTGGTACAGGAATTCTCAAAATATAAAAACAGCTATTTGTATGGATCTGGTGAAAATTTCCCCAATGCAAATCTGAAAAATTTGAGTGCTTCTTCCGCAAATTGGCAAGCCATCAGCACTTTCTCAGACCGTATGAGCATGCGTTATGTAGGGATGTTGAACTACAACTTCGACCAGCGTTACTTGATTAATGCCACCTACTCTTACCAAGGAGATTCCCGTTTCAGTGACAAATGGGGAAGCTTCTACTCCGTAGGTCTGGGCTGGAACCTTCACGAAGAAAACTTCATGACCGATGTTGACTTTGTTGATGTACTGCGCTTAAGAACAAGTTATGGTATTGTCGGTAATGCCGGAATCGGTAGAAACGAATACCAAGCACTTTTGGGCTATGGAACGTATAGAGGTAACCCGGCTGCTTTTGTCGTCGGTTATGGAACAGAGGCTACTTGGGAAATCGGAAAACGTTTTGACGTAGGACTTAACTTTGCTCTATTTAACCGTCGCTTAACCGGTTCTTTAGGATATTACAACAACTTGACTACCGATATGTTGCTGAACACTCCTTTACCCTTAAGTGCACAGTATTTGGATGCTGTTGTACTTAGAAACGTAGGAGAGATGAAAAATACCGGTTTTGAAATGCAATTGGATGGAACCCTCATTCAAACGCCTGATTTCAAATGGAACATGGGGGTTGTTTTCTCAACCGTATCCAACGAGATCACCGATATTCCTGAGGATGCACAAGACGTCACCGGAAGTCAGGTTATTCAAAAAGGACATGCCTTCCGCGAATGGCACATGAGAGAATGGGCCGGAATTGATCCGGATAACGGATTGCCGCTGTGGTACATCGATCGCACACAAAGCGATGCCACTACCAGTGATTACTCTCAGGCCAAAAAAGTATACCAAGGCACCAGCCCCTTGCCCACTTATCACGGATCTATCTCTACGCGATTTGACTATAAAAACTTCTTCTTGGAAGCTACCTTATACTTCTCGGGAGGAAATCAAGTGATGGAACGCTGGGCTAGCTACACCCGCTCTTCCGGAGTTTATTCCCGATTGTTCAACGTTGCTGCAAGTACAGTTGAAGGCGCTTGGACTCATCCGGGAGATGTTTCTGCAACAGCTCCCCGCTTTGATTATGCCAACAACAGCGTATCTAACGCTACTGCAGCTTCAACACGCTGGTTGTATGATGGCGATTACATGAGACTACGCAGCTTAGGATTTGGCTACAGCTTTAACCCTGAGGTGGTTAAGAAAATTGGCTTGGACGGATTGACCTTAAGTGTACGAGGAACCAACTTGTTTACTTGGGTAAAAGATGACCGTCTCCAGTTTGATCCGGAAATCTCATTAGACGGGTACACCAACTTAACTACACCTGCCATCAAAACTATTCTATTTAACGTTAATCTAAAATTTTAAACAATGAGAAAATACATCATAATAGGACTTGTTATTGTCCTGGGGACATTAACCTCTTGCTCACTGGAACCGACGCTGGCCGATGAGTCAGACACCAATATTACTACGGTTCAAACCATGCGGCAGTTGATGAATGCTTCTTACTCCACCATGACCGATTATCGTTATATGGGGCGTAATTACATCATTGCCGGTGAAGTTCGTGCCGACAATGTATATTCAAACGGCCACAGTGGTCGATTCACCGACTTTTCCAGCATGAACCTGATTGCTGACGATGCGGAAGTACGAGATTTATTTCGTTATATGTACACCGCCATTTCTTATCCCAATATTATTATCAACAGTAATATAGACGAGATTCAAGGAAATGAAGCAGATAAACTGCATATCCTCGGAGAGGCTTATGCTGCTCGTGCCATGGTTCACTTTGATTTGCTCAGACTTTATGGTCAGCAATACATCAATGGTGGAAACAATCTTGGTATTTCTTACGTAACTGAATTTAAGGGGGACGAAGTACAAATTCCTCGCGGTACCGTAGAAGAAAACAAAACCAAGATCTATAACGATTTGCAAACTGCAATCGATTATTTGACACAAGGAGCAAACTCACAGTATGCTCACAACAAAACCAACTTGACCTTGGATGCGGCTTATGCACTCATCACGCGAGTAGGTACTTATTTTAAAGACTACGATAAGGTTAGGGATGCCGCTCAGGCTATTATTGGCAATTATTCAGTTACCCCGGCCAGTGAGTATGTCAACTATTGGAGCATGCTTTCGCCCGGACAAGCTTCCATCTTTGAATTGGCACAATCTGCTACCGATAATAACGGAAGTGATTGTATTGCCTATATCTACAGAGGTGATGCTTATGGTGACATTCAATGCTATGACAACCTCATTGCCGACGCCGGCTTTGACAGTACCGATGTCAGGGCCTCTTCAGCTATGATTGCCGTCGATGCCAACGGTGCCCTTAGAAATATGGGAAAATATCCTCACATGGGAACCGAATTGGGAATTGACAATATCAAAATGATCCGCTATGCGGAGGTTGTCCTTAACTATGCCGAAGCACTATTGGGAACCAATCCCGGGATGGCTTTGACCATGTTAAACAAAATTCCGAACAACAGAAATGCGCAGCCCTACACGGTGGCCAATATGGAAAACATCCTCAAAGAGCGAAGAAAAGAACTCATGTTTGAAGGATTCCGTTTCTTTGACTTGGCTCGATCAGGTCAGGACATTCCTGAAGTAGACCCTACAACGCCAAACAATCACGGTTTGGTACCGGCCGGAAACAATAAATTTGCCCTGCCCATCCCACAACGTGAATTGGACGCCAATCCCGAAGCTGTTCAAAATCCGGGATATTAATAAGCTTAATTTTTTAAGTAAGAAAAAGGGTTGCTTCGGCAGCCCTTTTTTTATATCCTAAATCCGGGGGCTTATTCCAAACTACTCATTTGACATCATAAAAATCCACCACCCCATTTTAATCCATTTCTGCCGGTTTGCCACAACTCAGTTATTTATATTTGTTTTCTAATAATCTGCAAGTCGCAATATGAACCAGCATTCGGGATTACATTACAAAAACCGGTTCAACAATAGCGTGAAATACCTCCTTCTCTTTCTGGGAATAGGCTTTCTTACCGCATGCCAAGAAGGCCTGACCCCGGCACAAGAAAAATTGGTCTTCCGCTATAATGAGCATACCAATGTATCTTCTCTCGACCCAGCTTTTGCCCGAGCCCAGCGGAATATCTGGCCCGACAACCAGCTTTACAACACCTTGGTTGAACTCGATGACAGCATGAATATCAAGCCGCTTCTGGCTCAATCTTGGGAAATCACAGATGACGGATCAACCTATACCTTTCATCTGCGAACAGATGTTTACTTTCACAAAAATGCCGTCTTTGGAAAAGATTCCACCAGGCTGATGAATGCCAAGGATGTAGTTTTTAGCCTGCACCGGCTTACCGATCCTGACATTGCCTCTCCCGGAAGCTGGGTAATGCGAGACGTCAAAACCATAAAAGCCCTGAATGATTCCACCGTTCAAATCAGTTTAAAAAAACCTTTCCCCGCTTTTCTCGGATTGCTTTCCATGACCTATTGCTCCGTGGTTCCGACAGAAATGAAAAAATTAAACTTTCGTGAAAACCCAATTGGCACCGGGCCGTTTAAATTCAAACGTTGGGAACCCAATGAAAAATTGGTATTCCGCAAAAACGAGCTGTACTTTGAAAAGGATGAAAAAGGACGCTCCTTGCCCTATCTCGAAGCCGTGGCCATTACCTTTCTTCCCGAAAAACAAAGCGAGTTTATGCAGTTTGCCTTGGGAAATTTAGATTTTATGAGCGGACTGGATGCTTCTTATAAGGACGAGCTACTGACCCCTACAGGCGTGTTACAACCCACTTATCGAGATGAAATTAAACTCAAAAAAGCCCCCTATTTCAATATGGAGTATCTGGGGATCTATATTGATGGCAGCAGCCCTGAAGTACAATCCAAAACTTTGCGGAAAGCCCTTAATTATGGCTTTAATCGACGACAAATGATTACCTATCTTCGCAATGGAATCGGTTTACCTGCCACGCACGGATTTATCCCCAAAGGAATGCCCGGATTTGCCCAAAGGGAATATTATACCTATCAGCCCAAAAAAGCAGAACGACTGGTCAAAACCTATGTGAAAAATCACCACGGGAAACAGCCTCATATCAGCATTGCCACCAATTCACAATACCTCAGTTTTTGTGAGTTTATACAACGCGAATGGCAAAAAATTGGCATTGCGGTAGACATCAATGTGATGCCTCCGTCCACATTGCGTCAAAAACGCGCAGCCGGCCAATTGCAGGTGTTCAGAGCCAGTTGGATTGCCGATTATCCCGATGCACAAAATTATCTCTCCCTATTTTACAGTAAAAATTTTACCCCAAACGGCCCCAACTACACACATTTTAAATCGGCATTATACGATCGCCTATACGAGAAATCCTTGCGTATCCCCTATCTAAAAAAACGCTTGCCTCTTTACCGAAAAATGGATTCCATTATCATGAGCAATGCCGTAGTCATTCCGCTGTATTATGATGAAGTCGTACGTTTCATCCGAAAGGATGTAAAAGGACTGGGCACCAATCCACAAAACTTATTGGACCTGCGTCGCGTGCGGAAGGAATAATCGGACAGTCTCCCTCCCAAAATCCGGAATGCCCAATCAATTTTCTCCCGCTTTTTTATATTTCTCGAATTCATCTTCGTTTCCAATAAAAATTCCGTAATTTGCAATTTGTATTCACTTGAAATACAGTTTATACCAAAATAATTTATAAATTGGTCTAAATATTTTTAGGATAAATTTCAAGGGACAAGGCAAAAAACCTGCCTCGTCGGCAGACACAGGCGCAGGTATGGCCATAGCTATGACGTCCCGCACGTGCGGGATTAACGAAGAGATTTGGAATTTAATCCTCAATATCAGGCTAATTTGTAGGTTTTTGGGGCAGCAAATAGATTATTGAAGGTACTGTTTTAATGGAAGATTTAAAATCCATTTTTATTGACCCCGGCCCTAAAAAGGGGCAAAATGGATTTTAAAACAGCTATTATGACTGTTTTTCAGCTCCCTTTAGGGTTTGGAGGGAAACGAAAAATAATCATTTTCACTAAAATAACAGTAGAACTTTATTGAAAAAGGGGGGCATTTCAAAGCCCAACTATTGATTACAAACCAATAATTGAAATTTTATACGTTATTCATACGGCACTTAATTCTTAAAAACCATGAAAGGACCGCTCTTTTACTCTAAAATCTTACTATTTGGCGAGTATGGAATCATTAAAGACTCCAAAGGTTTATCCATCCCTTATAATTTTTACAAAGGAGCGCTAAAAATCGATTCCCGCCTCTCCAACGAGAACAAAAAATCTAATGCCAACCTTCTTCATTTTGCCGATTATTTGGCAGAAATGGAGCAGACTTCAAAAATCCGGGTTTCTTTCGACCTCGATGCCCTACGAGCCGATATTGAAAAAGGCCTGTATTTTGACAGCAGCATCCCACAAGGCTACGGCATTGGCAGTAGCGGCGCATTGGTGGCTGCAGTTTATGACCGTTATGCCCGAAACAAAATCACCATTTTGGAAAATCTGACCCGAGACAAGCTGACCCGATTAAAAACCATTTTTGCAGAAATGGAATCTTTCTTCCACGGAAAGTCCTCAGGTTTAGATCCGCTCAACAGTTATTTGAGCTTACCCCTACTCATCAATTCAAAAGAAGAACATATTGAAATGGCCGGCATCCCGGCACAATCAGAAAAAGGAACCGGTGGGGTTTTTCTCTTAGACAGTGGAAGCGTTGGAGAAACAGCGCCTTTGGTTAACCTGTTTATGGAAAACATGAAAAATGAAGGCTTTCGCAAAATGCTAAAAGATAAGTTTGTCAAACATACCGACGCTTGCATAGACGACTTTCTAAAAGGCGATGTCAAGTCTTTGTTTGGCAACCTCAAAAAACTTTCCAATGTCGTATTGACCAACTTCAAGCCCATGATCCCGAAGCAATTTCACGATCTTTGGCAAAAGGGAATCGAGACCAACGCCTATTATCTTAAACTATGTGGATCTGGCGGAGGAGGCTATATTCTCGGGTTTACTCAGGATTTAAAAAAGGCAAAAAAAGCCTTAAAAGACTACAATTTGGAAGTGGTCTACACCTTTTGATGGGGTGCCGCCGTTTTCTATTCCTATCTTAAAGGCATCGGCAAAATAAACGCTGTCTGTAGTTTATAAACCTGTACTACTCATGACTTCAAGAAAAAACAAACTTTTTCTGCTCAAACTGGCGAGTTTGTTTTCTGTGGTACGAGGCTATAATATTGCCGTACTCGTTTTGGCACAATATTTAGCGGCCACCTATATCTTTGCGCCCCAAAAACCCATACACAGCGTCCTTTTTGATGCGCATCTGTTTCTAATTGTCCTCGCTTCGGCCCTATCCATTGCCTCGGGTTACATCATCAATAACTTTTATGATGCAGATAAAGACTTAATCAATCGACCCCAAAAGACTTTACTCGACAATTACCTCAGCCAGCAAACCAAACTCAGTGTATATTTTATCCTGAATTTCTTAGCCATCATCCTGGCCAGTGCGGTTTCTTTTAGAGCCGTTATTTTTTTCTCTGCCTACATTTTTGGCCTTTGGCTCTATTCTCATAAACTCAAAAAAATACCTTTAATCGGCAATATTATTGCCGCTATGCTGGCGATTACTCCCTTTTTCGCAGTCTTTATCTATTACAAAAATTTTGACCTGATTATTTTTGTGCACGCTACTTATCTTTTCCTGATTTTACTCATGCGCGAACTGGTCAAAGACTTAGAGAATCTCCGCGGTGATTTTGCGCAAAATTACCATACCCTGCCGGTGGTATATGGCGTAACAACCACAAAAACCATTGCCACCATGGCCTGCATTTTAACGTTGATTCCTACCGCCATTCTGCTTTTTTCTCGACAAATGGAGGTGGGATATATGCACTATTATTTTATCCTCGGACTAATCTTATTAATTGTTTTTTTGGTGTTCCTCTGGAAATCACAATCTAAAATGCATTACACCCTTTTGCACAACCTCCTCAAATTTATCATCGTTTCAGGAGTATTCAGTATTCTACTCATCAACGTAGAGCTTTTGTTGAACAAGATTTTTTGAAGCTTTTGTCGAATGCCACCTCCCAAATCTATCCCTCAGCACAGGCCGTGCAGAGATTTGTAATTTTAACAGGAAGATTAGGCTATTTTTGATGTCATTCCCGTATTATTCAACAATCTTCGTATTAAATCCATAATCCTCATTTGATGAAGACGAAAATGTATAATTTTGTCAAAAATTATTGCCCTTGGCTAAAATAGGAAATATAGACGTTGGCGAATTCCCTTTGCTACTCGCCCCCATGGAAGACGTAAGCGACCCGCCATTTCGTATGCTTTGTAAAGAACAAGGCGCCGATGTGGTGTACACTGAATTCGTTTCTTCCGAAGGTTTGATTCGCGATGCGGCAAAGAGCACTATTAAGCTCGATATCTATGAGCAGGAACGCCCGGTGGGGATTCAGGTTTTTGGTGCCAATTTAGAGGCCATGCTTGAATCGGTAGAGATTCTTGAAAGAACCCAACCCGATATCATCGACATCAATTATGGCTGTCCGGTGACAAAAGTGGTTTCCAAAGGTGCTGGTGCCGGTATTTTGAAAGATATAGACAAGATGGTTAGCCTCACGGAAGCCATGGTCAAACACACCCATTTACCGGTGACCGTAAAAACGCGCTTGGGTTGGGATGAAGATTCCATTAAGATTGTAGAAGTAGCCGAACGCCTGCAGGATGTCGGTATTAAATCCATTGCCATTCACGGCCGCACCCGAAGTCAAAAATATAAAGGCCAAGCCAATTGGGAATATTTGGCAGCAGTTAAAAACAATCCCCGTATGCACATTCCCGTTTTTGGTAATGGCGATGTCAATTCTCCCGAACGTGCGGTAGAAATGCGAGACAAATACGGCTTAGACGGCGCCATGATTGGGCGTGCCAGCATTGGGAATCCGTGGTTTTTTCGCGAGGTAAAACACTTTATGAAAACCGGCAAAAAAATGGCCAAACCCAATATGGCAGAACGTGTTGAGGCCGCCCGTCGTCACTTACAAACCTCCATCGACTGGAAGGGAGAAAGACTCGGCGTATTGGAAACCAGAAGACATTATTCACAATATTTCAAAGGAATTCCAAATTTCAAGCCCTATCGCATTAAAATGGTGACCAGCGATGACCCACAAGATGTTTTTGATACGCTTGACGAAGTAGCCATAAAATTTGCTGACCATCAATTCGTTTAAAGTAAGCCCAGTTAAATCTTTTTCCGGTAAGAGAAGGACAGATGGATCTTGTGGTTACTTTTTTTTATCCACAAAAAACCTCAACTTGCACAATTTTAGAATAAGCCTATGCTAAAGTTGAAGAACACAGCTCTTAAAGGTGGAATATTTGTCGCTTTGGGCGCAGCCAGTTATGGCATGTTGACCACTTTTGTCAAAATAGCCAACCGGGAAGGCTTCACCACTTTTGAGCTTGCCTTTGTTCAATATTGCATCGGGCTCCTTGGACTGATCCTAATCGATTATCTCTACACACAAAAAAGAGCAAAGACAAAGCGGGCAAAACCCACGGCCAAAAACATCCGCAATTTGGTCTTGGCCGGTTGTTCTTTGGGGGTGACCAGTTTGGTGTACTATTTCTCCATTCAATACATTTCTGTTTCAGTGGCCATTGTGCTGCTGATGCAGAGTGTGTGGGTTGGAGTTGTACTCGATGCTGTTTTTAATAAGATTAAACCCGATCGACTCAAAATATTGGCTATTGTTATTGTACTGGGCGGCACGGTACTGGCTACCAACCTGTTAGAACAGCAAATTAAACTCGACTGGCGCGGGATTTCTCTTGGTTTTTTGGCTGCCCTTTCCTACAGCATTACCATTTTTGCTTCCAACCGCATAGCACTGGAAATGCCCAATCTGAGTCGGAGTAAATGGATGGCTGTGGGTGGTTTTGTGGTGGTGGCCGCAGTATGTCTGCCTTTTGTGCTCACCGAATTTCACCCTAAAGTGATTTTAAAATGGGGACTGATCTTGGCCGTCTTCGGAACTGCTCTTCCTCCTTTGTGCCTAACGGCAGGCATGCCAAAAGTCAATCTCGGAATAGGCTCGATCATCACTGCATTGGAATTGCCCATAGCAGTAGGCATGGCCTATTTCATCCTTCACGAACACGTCGATTTACTGCAGTGGATTGGGATTGTCCTAATTTTACTGGCTGTTGTCATGATGAACCTCAAGAAGCTAAAGCGAAATAAACGCTAATTTGATCAAGTAACGCTTACGATTTCACGGTCTTCCAACAAAGCTTCCTGCCGCAGACGCAGGATAATTTGTGCCACGGCAATCACATCTTTCTCACAATACTCGACAATCCGATCAATATTCTTTTCTTCAAAATATACCGAGCGCACCTGACTGCCGTCAATATCATCTTTTGGAGAAGCTATGCCGAGGATATGCGTCAGCAATTTTAAAGAAGTATAATGTTTATAATCTCCAAATTTCCACAACTCCAGTGTATCCAAATGAGGCACTTCCCAAGGTTTTTTACCAAACAAATCCAACTGATCGGGCAGTTCCATTTGATGAATCAACATTCTTCTGGCAATATAAGGAAAGTCAAATTCAATTCCATTGTGGGCACAGAGCAGTCGATTGGGATTAGCAAAATAAGTCGACAACAACTCTTTAAACTCTTGAAGCAGTTCTTTTTCTTCGCCAAAATAACTCTTGATTCGAAAAGACCGCGTTTGGTCTTTAAAAGAAAAAAAGCCTACGGAGATACACACAATTTTACCAAATTCTGCCCAAATCCCTGCGTGATCATAATAAGCTTCAGCCGTAATTTCATCTTTGCGTTTATAGCGAGTTTTGTGCTCCCACAAAGCCTGTTTGGTCGCTCCCAATTCCTCATAGGAAGCCTTTTCCGGTACCGTTTCGATATCGAGAAATAGAATATGGGCCAGTTTTAATTTCTTAAGCGACATGCTGTAGACTTTCTTCTTGGGAAAGTTACAAATAAAATATGATTCTCAGGCTAATTCCTATCAACCCTACACCATCGATTGTTGTATTTAAGTGAATTTCGCGTTTTAAGATTTTATTTGCATCGTTAAGGAGATTGTGTATATTTGGGTGAAGCCAGACGAGTTAGCTGATTTGCTGTAAAATATGAGTTTCAATGCACGAGTAGTTGTAAATTTTAAAATAAAGATTTACCCCTCGCCCAGCATCAATGCGCAAGACGTTGTGCGTCATTTTATGAAGTGTCCCGTCCTAAAATAGGTTGACTAAAAATTGAATAGTAAACATCAAAAACA
>CAZPGY010000004.1:2071-183176 GCA_964586655.1 uncultured Flavobacteriaceae bacterium | reverse complement strand
AAACCTTTGAAAAAGTGTAATAATAATGGTCAACGTATTTCAGGACAAGACATTACAAATCTTGAGAAAATATTTTATTTTATTCATAATCACAACCCTTTTTCTTTCTTGTGAAAACTCAAAAAAGAAAATTTTCACCCCGGATTTTGTTACCGCAGATATAGAAAATTTTTATACGATGCTTTCTCTCCTTAATGGAGCAAATTCACATAGTGATACACTAAAGATTTTAAAATCAGAATATTTAGACAAAGCATCTAAGGGGTTAAAAGATTATTTGAACCACGAAAAGAAATTTAATAATCGAGACATTTCTGAGGAATATTATAAAATAATTAGCTCTTTCCCGAAATATTTCCGATCTCAAAAGGCTAATTTTTTAAATGTAAGAGACCATATAAAAGATTATTCTAAATATTTTAATGAACTGATAGAAATTTACCCCGAAGCAGATTTTTCGCCTACTTATTTTTCCATCGGATTCTTTAATACCCAAGGACAAATGATATACCCTAATACAGTTTTCATTGGATTAGAAGCTTCTGTACAAACTGACTCTACCAATTATAGTGAATTTCCTCAAAATTATTCTTGGTTACAAGATGAAGTGAAAGGTTATAAGGAGTTGGGATATATTGTCTTTCACGAAAATATACATACACTTCAAAAAGATAATCCTAATGATAATTCAATCTTGAATCAAGCTATAGCCGAAGGAGCTGCTGTTTTCTTAACTGAATACTTTTGCGGGGAAGAAAGCCTAATTGGAGGCGCAGGCGTTACGCAAGAAATGATAAATTATGAGCAACTAAATAAAAAGCAGATTTGGAAGGACTTTACAACGGATATAAAATCATCTGAAAATTTTTCAAAATGGTTTTGGAGCGATGAATCAAAATATCCAAGGTCTATGGGATATTATTTGGGATATCTGATTTGTAAAAATTATTTTGAGAACCAAAAAGATAAAAATGAAGCTTTAAAAACATTAATTGAAATAAAACACCCGCAATTAATCTATAAAAAGACAAAATATTATAAAAACTAAAATGCATATAACAGCCAGTTTGGCGTCAGGCGGGGTAAATAGCTTCGGTTGAACGATTTTTATAAAAATAACGTAGCATCTTCGGTTCGCGCTTTTTGGTAAAAAAACCGCCCGAACGCCAAGCTGGGCACACGTTAGGCGTCAGCAGTCGAGAAAACCCAAATAAAACCTAAACGAACATTTATAGCCGAATTTTTTGTAAATTTGAATTATAAAACAAAACAAAATGGCTGAAATAATATCAATAGACTATCCCGAGTATTTGGCAAACTCGATGCGGATGAACAAAAATGATTTTGGGAAAGAAATAAAAGTTTCGGCCCTTGTAAAACTATTTGAGTTGGGGAAAGTTTCTTCAGGTACAGCTGCTAAAGTTTTACGAATCTCAAGAGTAGATTTTTTAGAGCTATTGGCAAAGTATAAAGTCAGTTTTTTGGATACGAACAATTTAAATGAAGATTTAGAAAATGCCTAAAGTCGTATCGAACACAACCCCGATAATTTCACTTCTAAAAATTGACAAACTTCATATTCTTAAAGACTTGTATGAAGAGATTATTATTCCACAGGAAGTCTTCAATGAAATAGAAGCAGGGAAAAACAAAGAATACTACGCTGATTTTTCCAAAATCGAGTGGATAAAAATAAAGAAAATAAAAGATGAAAAATCCTTGTCGTATTTCTTGGATTTGGACAAAGGCGAAGCAGAAACCATTATTTTATCCTCCGAATTAGGAGCGGATTTGATAATTTTAGATGAAACTTTGGGTAGGTACCACGCAAAACACGCTAAGCTAAAAGTAACCGGAACACTCGGGATTTTACTCAAAGCCAAAAAATCAGGATTGCTACCTGAACTCAAACCCCTACTCTACGAATTAAAAGACAAAGGAATATGGCTAAGTAACGGTCTAATTGAAAAAATTCTAACCTTAGCTAATGAAAAGTAACGTGAAATTTGCCGATCGCCTAACAACTATCGTTCCGTTGGGCTCGCAGAGCCAACAATGAAACGCCCTGTTGGATTGGATTGTCAATTATTACCACAAGTTCAGAAAAGATGCCTTACGAACAGTACGGTGGCGACTGAACCAAAGATTGCTGAAATGGGTTAAGTGGGAGAAAGGTTTGTATAAACGGGAAGCGGTAAAATACCTGCGAACCAAATACAAAGAAAGTCCCGGGCTGTTTGCACATTGGTTGTCGGTAAGTCCATAGAGATCTATATCTTTAGTGATTATTAACCCCGAAAAAAAAACGGGGCAGGCATGAAGAGCCGTATGAAGGGAGACTTTCACGTACGATTCCGTGGGAACGCAGGGGTGAAATTCCCCTGTGTGACCCCGATTGTCTGACAGCGAAAAATATTTTAAAGTGATAAAGTTGGACCCAAATGTCAGAAAATGATTTTATTTGATACTAAAGCAAAGTAAAATGGATATTCAAACTCGTAAAATAAAATTTGTGCAAAAATTTCTGAGTATTAAGGATGAAGATATGCTTTTACGCTTTGAAGAGCTATTGAAAATTGCACAAGCGGAAAACGAAAGAAAATTGGAGCCATTTACAATTGAAGAATTAAACCATCGCATCGACCAATCTGAAAAGGATTTTGAAAATGGGCGTTATAAAACGACTTCAGAAATGCTCAAAAAATTTGGTTTGTGAAATACGAAATTATTTGGTCGGATTTTGCCGAAAAACAGATTGACGAAATCCATAAATTCTACTACAACAAAACCGAAAGTTTAAATATTGCAAATTGAATCATATCAAGAATCATAATTGCACCGGATAGCTTAAAACATAGTCCTGAAATTGGACAACGGGAACCTGCATTTACCAATAGAAAACTCGAATATAGATACATTGTAGAATCGAATTATAAACTTATCTATACGATAAACAAAGAAAAACAACAAGTTAGAATAACTGATATATTTGATACAAGACAAAGTTCTACAAAAATAAAACGGAATAAATAATCCAAGACAATCCGTGAAGCCGTCAGACAACAACAACTAAGGTTTCGTTGCGTCCGTAGGACGAACAATGATCCGCCTGGGGCGGAGGACAGCCTGCCCCGTTTTCTTACGGGGGAACCGCCACTTGCCTGTCATCTGTGGAGTTATCAATAAATAATTTAGGAGATATTCGGCAGCATTAGTGCGCTGCCTTTTGGGGAAGCTTACATGTTGCTTTAGGCAACAGGAGATTTTTCTAACAGCTTGAGAATTAAATGCTATTGTATTCTTACAATAAATGGTATTTTTGTCCCTCCAATCCATAAGTTGTATCACTGCCTAAAATAAAACGGGGACATGAGTTATCATTTTAATGCAATTGAAGAGAAGTGGCAAAAATACTGGGCCGAACATCAGACTTTTAAAGCCCAAAACCCTTCGGCAACACAAGCAAAGGAGGCTACAGCAATTAAGCCTAAATATTATATTTTAGACATGTTTCCCTATCCCTCCGGAGCAGGCCTGCACGTGGGGCACCCCTTGGGTTATATTGCCAGTGATATTCTTTCTCGCTACAAACGTCATCAGGGCTACAATGTGCTGCATCCCATGGGCTATGATTCTTTTGGATTGCCGGCAGAACAATATGCCATTCAAACCGGACAGCATCCGGCCATCACCACAAAAACCAATATCAAACGCTATCGCGAGCAGCTTGACAAAATTGGCTTTTCTTTTGATTGGAGTCGCGAAGTTCGTACCTCCAATCCCGATTATTACCGCTGGACCCAGTGGATTTTTAAACAGATTTTTGAAAGTTGGTATGATTACAAAGCTGATAAAGCCCGTAAAATTGAGGAGCTGATAAAAATTTTCTCTACAGAAGGGAATGCTGCCATCGATGCAGCTTGTGATGAGGATGTAGAAAACTTTACCGCAGCGGAATGGAAAGATTTTTCTACCCAAAAACAAGAAGGAATTCTTTTAAAATATCGGTTGACTTATTTGGCCGAAACCGAAGTCAATTGGTGTCCGGGTTTGGGCACTGTATTGGCCAATGACGAAATTGTCAACGGTGTTTCAGAACGCGGCGGTTATCCGGTGGAACGCAAGAAAATGAAGCAGTGGAGTATGCGCATCACCGCCTATGCCGAGCGTTTGTTGCAAGGATTGGATGATGTTGACTGGACCGACAGTCTCAAAGAAACCCAACGCAATTGGATCGGAAAATCAGTGGGCGCAGAGATTGAATTTGCCGTATTGCCTTTTGCGCAAGATGCAGCCTCTGAAAAAGTTGACTCCTTAGAAGAAAATTCAGGTAAGGGCAAAACGATCAAGGTTTTCTCTACTCGTCCCGATACCATTTTTGGGGTAACTTACTTGACCTTGGCACCGGAGCATGAATTGGTGTCACAGCTTACTACTCCTGTGCAGAAGAAAGCGGTGGAAGCTTATGTCAAAGCTGCGACAAAACGCAGTGAACGCGAGCGCATGGCCGATGTTAAATCCATTACCGGCGTGTTTACCGGCGCTTATGCCGAGCATCCGTTAAGTGGCGACCCCATTCCCATTTGGGTGGGAGATTATGTGTTGTCGGGTTACGGTACAGGAGCCGTGATGGCAGTGCCCGGTGGAGATGAACGCGATTATAACTTTGCCGAACATTTCAAAATCCCCATCAAAAATATCTTTAAAGGGAAGACGGCTGCCGATTTGCCTTTTGAAGAAAAAGGGAAACACGTCTTTATTGAAAACAGTGATTTTATTAGTGGGATGCCATCAAATAAAGCAAGCACGGCCGTGATTGAGCGTTTGGAAGAAAAAGGATCCGGACGACGCAAAATTAACTACCGTTTGCGTGATGCTGTGTTCAGTCGACAACGTTATTGGGGCGAGCCTTTTCCGGTATATTACAAAAATGGACTGCCTCAACTGATTCCTGATGCGTGTTTGCCTCTACAACTGCCCGAAATTGAAAAATACTTGCCCACGGCAAGCGGAGCCCCTCCTTTAGGACGTGCTGAGGTTTGGGCTTGGGACACCCAAGCAGAGAAGGTGGTGAGCAATAAGCATATCGACCACCAAAGGGTATTTCCCCTCGAGCTCAATACCATGCCGGGATGGGCCGGAAGTTCGTGGTATTTCTTTCGCTATATGGAAGCGGCAAAACGAACCGAAACTTTTGCCACTGAAGAAGCTATGAATTACTGGCAAAATGTAGATCTTTATTTTGGGGGAAGCGAGCATGCTACAGGACACCTGCTCTATGCCCGTTTCTGGACCAAATTCCTCAAAGATCGCGGTCTTGCACCGGTGGAAGAGCCTTTTAAAAAATTGATTAACCAAGGAATGATTTTAGGAGAAAGCGCCTTGGTGTACCGGCTTGAGGGAAAAAATAAATTCATTTCTAAGAACCTGGTAGACAATAAAAATGTACAGCCTATTCACGCGCCGGTTTCTTTTGTTAATACCGACCAAGAGCTCGATGTTGAAGCTTTTAAAAACTGGCGTCCGGAATTTGAAGAGGCTGAATTTATATTGGAGGAAAACGGTAAATATATCGTTGGTCGCGAGGTGGAAAAAATGTCCAAATCCAAGTACAACGTGGTCAATCCGGATGATATTTGCAAAGAATATGGAGCTGATACTTTGCGGCTCTATGAGATGTTTCTCGGTCCTCTTGACCAAGCCAAGCCCTGGAGTACTGCCGGATTGAGTGGAGTGCACGGGTTTTTGAAGAAATTGTGGAGACTTTATCACCCCTCCGAAGCCGGAGGGGAGGAGGTCTTTGCGATATCGGAAGAACCGGCTTCTAAAGAGAGTTTAAAGACTTTGCATCAAACCATTCAGAAAGTTACGGCAGATATAGAAGGGTTTAACTTTAATACCTGTGTTTCTAACTTCATGATTTGTGTGAATGAACTGCAAAAACAAAAATGTAACAGTCGCGAAGTATTAGAACCTTTGGCCGTTTTGGTGGCTCCTTTTGCCCCACATATAGCGGAAGAACTTTGGGAAGCGCTGGGGCATAAAAACAGTATTTCGGTAGCAGCCTACCCTGTCTTTGATGAAAAACACGTCAAAGAGACGCAGAAAAAATACCCCATCTCTTTTAACGGTAAAACGCGGTTTACGATGGAGTTGTCATTAGAATTGTCTAAAGATGAAATTGAAGCGGCTGTAATGGCTGATGATCGCACGCAAGATCGCCTCAACGGAAGAACGCCAAAACGGGTGATTGTCGTGCCGGGGAAAATTGTCAATATTGTGGGCTAAAAAAGAGGAGATGAAAAAGATCGGACTTTATTTTGGAACTTTTAACCCCGTTCATATCGGGCATTTGGTGATTGCCAATCACTTTGCAGAATTCTCGCCTTTGGAAGAGGTCTGGTTTGTCGTTACCCCGCACAATCCCTTTAAAAAGAAGAAAAGCTTGTTGGAGGATTACCACCGCTATCAGTTGGTTTTTGAAGCCACTGAATCCTATCCCAAGCTCAAACCCAGTCGCATAGAATTTGACTTGCCACAACCCAATTATACGGTCAATACCTTGGCTTATCTCGAAGAGAAATATCCTGATAAGGAATTTTCTTTAATCATGGGGGAGGACAACCTCAGAAGCCTGCCCAAATGGAAAAACAGCGAGGTGCTTCTGGAGCGCTATCACATTTTTGTATATCCGCGCATCAGTCGAGATGACCGGCCTATTGCGTTACTTGAGCATCCAAAAGTAACTCGCGTGGAAGCTCCCATTATGCAGATTTCGGCAAGTTTTATTCGCAAAAGCATCAAGCAAGGTAAAAATGTTGCTCCACTCATTCCTCACCAGGCTTGGAAATATTTAGATGAAATGAATTTCTATCGATAGGGATGGAGCTTTTAATACTGATGCTAATTTGTGTGAATTGATAGGAAGTGCCTCTTTCCTTAAAAGGAGTAAGGTTTTTTATGGGTCTCCCGACGCCAGTTTTTATACCAAAGTGATTTATTAATTGCGCTAATATTTCGTGATGAAAATTTCAAAGGTCAAGGCAAAAAGCACAGTCATAGCCAAAGATACGACGTCCCGCACGTGCGGGATTAACGCAGAGATTTGAAATTTTCATAGAAAGATTGGGCTAATTAATTTGTCATTTTGGTATTAGCTCCGTGTATCCGAAAAAAATCACTCCAAGAGGTAAACTATTCAACCATTACAAAAACAGAGCTATTTCAGCTTTTTCCCCTCTTTTTTAAAGGATGAAAGACCTGAAATACCCTTGGCTACCTTTTTTACCGCGTCCGTCACAGGAGGAAGGCTGGGGCAAAACAAGGGTATTTTAAAACCTGGTGAATAATAGTTACTTCAAGTGGGCTTGCGCTTATAGCATCCTAAAAACAGGCGATTATATAAACGTACTGCGCTGTTCGTAGTCGAGACGAGACGACTCCTGATGATTTAGGATAAGCTTATTTTAGATTAATAAAAATTTGCACGTCGATCGACGATTTCGGCTTTGTTTTTAAGCGTTTCTACAATCTGTTGACCGGCCATTTGCATGTTTTGTTGAGTTTCCTCTAAGATGGATTGGTTGTAAGAATCCAGCGCTCCCGGTTTATAAACGCTGTTTACTTTTAAAATATAGATCCCGTCTTCCCCTTGTATGGGTTGGCTGAGTTCGCCTTCTTTCAATCCAAAAGCGTATGCCACTACTTTGGGTTGCAATCCCTCGCTGAGCGCATCATCGAAGCTGATGGCGCTTTTAGACTCCACGGAGGTGTTATACTTGGAAGCAATCGAATTTAAGTCGCCGGCGTTCAAGTTTTCTTTGAGATACTGTGTTTTTTTCTTTTTGAGTAAGATGGGTTTCACCTCGTCTTTGGCTTCTGCCACACTGGCCAGCCCTTTAGTGGTCTTGGCTGTAAGTTGCACGACTATGTAGCCGCGACCGATTCCAAATCGCTTAATGCTGCCGGGTTGGGTGTTTTGTTGGAAAGCCCATTCTACAATTTTTCGGTGCGCACCAATTCCGGTGATAAATTCGTCTAAAGGCTGAAGACCTTTTACCGTGCGTACCTCATAGCCTTTTTCCGCGGCAACTTTTGCAAAATCGCCTTCCCCTTGAACGGCCATTTGAAACTTGGTGGTTTCATTGAACAGGTTGTTTAGGGTTTCGCTGGAAGGTTCAATTTGTTTCCCTAAGACGGCCAGTTTGAGTGCTTTTTGTTCGTTTTTGATGTCTTCAATGGAAATGACATGAAATCCAAAATCGGTTTGTGCGATTCCCATTTCTCCGGCTTTGTGGTTGAAAGCAAATTTGCTGAGCGGATTGGGTTGAAGCGGGTGAGCCAGCCAGCCCAATTCTCCACCGTCCATACCGGAGTTGGGGTCGTCAGAATATTGCTGAGCCAATTCAGCAAACTGATCGGGATTGTTTTGCACCAGCTTGAGAATGCTGTCGGCCAATTGTTGGGCTTCTTCTTCGCTGCGTACGCTGTTTTGTCCGCCAGTGGCTCCCTGATAAGTGATTAAGATGTGTTTTATTTTTACCGAATCAGGCATTTGCTTGCTGTCAATCAGCTTGGCATATTTCCAAAATCCGTTTTCCCGGTATGGGCCAAATACCGCTCCTTCATTCAAGTGAGATAAAGTGTCGGCATAAGTTTCAGGGAGTTCTGATTTTAAAACATAATAATCTTTAAAAGGAATATCAGAATGCTCCATCAAATACTCGGCATAATCCGTAGTGTTTTTAAAACCTTTTACAGTTTGTTTGACATTGGCGGCTTTGTTCAAGGTTTTGTGGTCGTTTAGGAGCTTGACCAAATCTTGCTTAATAGCCTCTAAGTCTTCGGGAGAAGCTTTTTCTTCAAAAAGAACGTAGCGAATATCGCGTGATCCTTTGGAAGTATATTGTTCTTTGTGCTGGTTGATGTAGTTTTGAATATCGCTGTCGGTCACCTGAATTTGATCACCGTTTACGGCACTATAAGGAACCTTGACATAATTGAGGTCAAAACTGGTGTTTTTTAATTTATAAGCCATCTCGGCATCTGCTTCTGTAGCCCCAATTCCGGCCGCAATAAGATTGAAATAGACGTTGGTCTTGGCTTGCTCGACAAACTGTTGTTCGTTGGCAACCCATTGTTGATATTGCATGGGGGCCACCGCTTTGAGTTGCTGAACATAGCTCCTCAATTTGTTGATGTCGAACTGTCCATTGGTCAAAAAGTTCGGGTTGCGACTAAATTGAACGGCCAGCACATTGTTGATCTGTTGGTCGCCTACTTCAAGTCCCAGTTTTTCAACTTGCTGCTGGATGAGCGTCTGGTTGACCAAGTTTTGCCAAACCATATTTACTGCTTGAATAGTGGTGAGGTCGCGACGTGCATTTTGTTGTGCATTCTGCAAGCGATTGGAAAATTCAACTCTGCTGATATCCTCTCCGTTAATGACGCCTATAGTTCTTTCTTCCTTTCCTGAGGAGAAACCTCCGTTTTCAATTACACTGGATAAAATGAAGGCAAAAAGAGCTAAAGCAATAATAAGAATTAAGAATATGCCGTGTTTTCTGATATTGTTTAATACAGACATTGTGTGCTACGATTTATATAAATATAGAGCGCGAAAATAAGGTATTTAATGAAATTATAAAACTTTAATATGATAAAATAAAAGGCTTGACAATACTGTTTTCAAGAATAGCCGAATCTCATATTGAAAACACCCCTGAGTGCTTACTTGGCTTAATGATAGTTTGATTTGTCGGGGAAAAATCTATCATTCTTTTTCTATGGTTGGGCGTTGCGTCTTAAAGTTGTCCCTTTTGTGTTAGTGGCTTGCGACGTTCTTGGAATATGGTATTATTTCGAGCTACCGGAAAGGATTTGGGGTCTTGCGGGCGCTCGATTTAATGCTGTTTTCCGCGGACAAAATATCCCATAAATCTTTGGGGCGCATTCATCAATCATTTTGGTTCAAAATTTCTAAGCGAACCAACTCAATTTTTGTGTCTGAAACTTCGAGAATTTTGAGCTGATAGGCTTCAAGTTGGATGATATTGCCTTTCTCGGGAATGTGTTCTGTCAAATGAACAATGAGTCCGCCCAAGGTTTCATAGTTCTCACTTTTGGGTAACTCGAGGTTGTAGGTTTCGTTGATGTAATCAATTTCAGCTCGGGCTGAAAATTTAAAGGTGTGGTCGTTTATTTTTTCATCGACCAATAAGGAGGAGTCGTGTTCGTCTTCTATTTCGCCAAACAATTCTTCCACAATGTCTTCGATGGTCATCATGCCACTGGTGCCTCCATATTCATCAATGACTACCGCAATGCTTTTTCGTTTTTTTATAAGTTTGTTCAAGACATCTTTGGCCGGCATGGTTTCAGGGACGTAGATGGGAGGTAATAGGACGGCATTGAGGTCCTTGGGTTTTTTAAACAGTTCAAAAGAGTGGATGTAGCCAACGATGTTGTCATTGCTCTCTTTGTACACTAAAATTTTGGACAAGCCGGTTGCAATAAACTTTTCTCTAAGGTTTTTTGGAGATTCAGTAAGGTCTACTGCTACTATTTCTGTTCGTGGGATCATGACTTCCCGAGATTTTAAATCCGGAAATTCAAGGGCATTTTTAAAGATGAGCACCTCGGAGTCTACTTCTCCTTCATCGGTTACGGTTTCCATTTGTTCAGAAATATAATTACTCAGTTCTACTTTGGTAAAAGCTTCTTGTACTTCATCGCCTTTCGTTTTAAAAAACAATTTGAGAATGCTGTCTGAAATCCACATGACTGCGGTAGATATGGGATGAAAAACCATATAAAACAGATAGGTAGGAAGGGCAAATATTTTTAAAATTGAATTGGCATAAATTTGAAAGAAGACTTTGGGCAAAAACTGTGAGGTAATCAGAATAACCAGGGTTGAAATGAGGGTTTGGGTGATGAGTGCACCGCCATCGGTTAACCAATAATTTAAAAAGGAGCTGTCTAAGGGCTGTTCAGGGGTTAATAACTTCATCAAAAACGAACCCATATAAAAACCGTAGATTACCACGGCGATATTGTTCCCGATTAACAGCGTGGTGATGAATTTAGAAGGTTTTCGGGTGATTTTTTCCAGCGCAGAAGAAATGATGCCGCCTTGTTTTTTCTCAATTTCAATATGTACCTTGTTGGAAGAGACAAAAGCGATTTCCATCCCTTCAAAAAAGGCAGAGAGCACCAGCGTGATTATGATAATAAGGATTGAGGTGGTCATCAATTGGAGTTTTCCCGTTCTATTTTCTTACGATACCATCGTTTAAAGAAATACATGAGCAAGGCCAAAACTCCCAAAGCCAGTAATACATAGGAATTTGAACCTTCGCTTCCCCAAGTTCGTATGGCTTCTTCGGTCAAAAAAATGGCGACACCGAGATAGATATACTCGGTTATTTTCATGTATTTTTTCATGGTTCTTGGTCTTCAATATAGTGGGTTCCGGTGTTGGAACGCGAGATAAAATTACTGAATTTCTCGTTAGAATCAAATCCTTTCCCTTTATTTAGGGTTCCGTTCTCCATTTTGATGGTAAAATCGGTGTCTGTAAAGACCCATTTTCTTTCACGGTCCCAATACAATTGTGCTGACTTGAGAATGGTGCTGTCGGCGGTTACAATCTTGACATGCCCACGCAAATCGATTAAATTGGTTTTGGGATAAACAATGGCATAATCGGCATCTACCGTGTTTTTTTTGTGTTGATCACCAAAGAAAGTGACATGAACACCTTTGGGGAATTCTCGATAGGGAAAATCCAATTGCCCATAATCTAACATGAGCGGACTGCGGAGTTTGAGGGCCACCTTTCCGCTGTCGGTATAAATTAAATTTACCCCGCGTTCTTGAACTTGCGGGGCAAAATCTTTTCGGTTCATTTGTCGCACATCTTCAATTCGGTTTTGACAAGAATAAAGCATTGCCGCAAGGGAAAATACGACAATGCTTTTGATGCTAAATTTACCGAATGCAATCATTTTAAATTAAAAAGAGGGGACGGTTACGGATTCGTTGATCCAGCAGCCAATAGAAATGGTTTGCCCTGCTTTTCCGGCTTTAAAGATATCGGATTTTGAAGGGGCACGACCATTGTAAGCGGCTGCGGTTTGATCGGCAGTAGACTTGATTGAGGGATCTACTTGACCGGCGCGGGCTGCATAATCGGCGGCCAGCCAATAAACAGCGCGCTTTTCAAAAACGCTTTCTCCACAGCTGTTTACACTGTTTGCATACATATTGGCAATCTTCAAGTAGGCGATCCCCATTGAGGCATTGTTGGCCAAGGCTTTGCGATAATAGCTTCGGGCCGATGAAAAACTGCCGCGATCTTTATAAATATTGGCAATGTGATAGTAGATGCGGGCTTGCTCTAAATCGCTGTCCTCCAGTTCAATAGACTGCTTGTAATATTTGATGGCTTCGGAAGTATTTCCTTTAAATTCGGCCAATCTTCCCAAATATTTAGCAGACTCTGCAGAAGGTTCTGCTTTGTTAAGGGCCTTGGTGACTTTAAAGAAAAGGTCGCCCTCAGTACAGCTTTTGGTCGATAGGCGTTTGGCGGCAATTTTTAGCCATTCTACATCAGTTTTATGCGCCTCAAATTGCTTTTTATATAACGGAACGAGGTTTTCACAATCTGCACGGGTTCCCACTTTGGTTTCTATGCTGTTTTTGATGAGCATATAATTTTTCAAAAATATTTTGGCATTGTTTAATTTGCGTGACTCTTCAGCGCTTAAACTGCCGGTTTCCTGTTTTTTCTGACGCAAGTCTTGCTCTTGTTTGGCGCGCATGGCTTCTTCTTTATGAATCTTGTGCATCACCTCGTCATATTTCT
The DNA here is from genome assembly GCA_964586655.1 of uncultured Flavobacteriaceae bacterium. Taxonomy (GTDB): domain Bacteria; phylum Bacteroidota; class Bacteroidia; order Flavobacteriales; family Flavobacteriaceae; genus JAJYSO01. Next base: position 170,308 of record CAZPGY010000004.1, on the reverse strand, counting down.
TAAAAACATCTTGCAAATTTCGCTTTCCTGCGTCCTGCAAATCGATGAGCAATGAAAAATAGGAATAAAGAGATTTGGGATCGGTAAAAGATTCCTGGTCCATATTCCAAGATTTGTCAAAGAGTTTGTATTGCTCTTCGGTCGTGCCGATGTCGTTGTTGACCATTACTTGCGCAATGCTTCTATAAGTATCGGCGGCATTGGTCTTATCCGGAAAATATTTTAAACGATATTTCTTGTTTTGGATAAGCTTTTCAGCCAAGCTTTTTTTCTTGGCGGCATCTTCTGTCTTGTCGATATAGTATTTAAACATTCTGTTCCCATACTGATATACCGCGAGGTGAATGTCGGGACAATTGTTGATAATCTTCTTATAATACGGTCTTGCCGCATCATATTGTTTGATTTTTGCACTTTGATAAAACATAGAAAGTGCACGTTGACAATCGACATTGGATTGTTGATCGGTTGAATTTTGTGCACTTAAACTGCCAAAAACGATAAAGGCGGTTAATAAAGCAAATAGGCTTTTAGTTTTCATAACAATGAATATTAATCGTTAGTTTTTAATGATATTTCTTTTCTCTAAACCACTTGTCATTAAGGGAGATTCCAATAAAAATATTAATAAAATCTTCCTTGACCAAACCGGCAGCAGTGGTTCCTCGCTGTCCGTATTCGACACCGATATTGAGGTTGCTCAAATATTGACCGGCTGGTAATCCTAATCCAAAAGATATGCCAAACTCCTCAATGTTTTTATTATTGATCCGCAAACCACTCTCCTGATAACGAAATCCGGCCCTGAAGGTGATGCGGTTAAAATAATGCATGATGTCGTTGTATTTGGGGGTGTAATACCCACCAATCCGGTAAATGGTAGCCTCGGTAAACTGTACGTTGTTAGTGGTAAATGAAGTGTTTTTGTATTGAGTAGCACCTATTTTTTGATACTCGGCTCCTACAAACCATTGGTGTGTTTCTCCCACGCCGACTCCCATCCGCAAATCGGAGGGCAAGTCAAATTTTGTGTCCGGCAAATGGATGTCATGGGTAGAAACCTCGATTTTGTCTCCTGAAGAAAGTAGGCTGATGGTAGACAGATGGCGGCTGTTCTCTGAATTGAGCAAAGAAGCCGGCGCATAGCTCACCGAGGTTTTAAGTTCGAGCTTTTCACTTAGTTCAACTTCGTATTGTGCTCCAAATTTAACCCGGAATCCGTTCAAATTGGATCGGTTTTTTTCCAGTGTTCCATACTGAATGCCGTTTTGAAACAGGATGTTTTTGTTTTGAATGTTTCCAAAATTATAACTGCCTTCCACGCCAATGCGCAGCCCTTCTTTAAGGCGGTAGCCAAAAGAGAGAAACAGCTTGTTTAAACCGCCCCGCCCCATAAATTGAGAAAAGGAAGTGGGGGATTGGTTTTTAAATTTATATCCCACCGAAGAGTAGGGGATAATACCAAACCCAAAATTGAGTTTTCCCGCCGGAACGCCCAGCGCAATATAGTCAAAAGAGGTGTTTCTCACTTTTTCACTGGCGCTATTGGTTTGAACCGTAGTAAATTTTTGGGTGGCGCCAACGGTAAAAGTGGTAAACTCTAAGGCTCCTAAAGCGGCAGGGTTCTGCAGATTGAAATGGGTGCGATTTCCCAAAATGGAGAGCCCTTCCATGGCGCGCTGTTCGGCAGTGCTGTTAAAAACCGGTAAACCTATGCCAAAATAAGAATAAGGAGAAGACGTTTGGTCTTGTCCTTTGGCGATGAGTGCGCTGAGTATCGCGAGCACTGTAAAAATTCGTTTTATCATCAATTTTTGTTGTGTTCTAAAATGGAGTTGAGCCCTACTAAGAGGAAATTTTTAGCCGCAAAGATGCTATTTTTTAAACTTTTAGACAAGATATCGCTATCTCCACCTGTTAAAATAACTGTTAAATCCTGATATTGCTGTTGAAAATGATTGATAAATCCATCAATTTCATAACATAATCCTTGTTTAACGCCGTTTTGTAAACTTTCTGTGGTGTTGCGTCCTGTCAGGCTTTTTATATCCTTCAAATCTTCTGACCTTAATAACGGTAAGTTGGCCGTAAAATTATTTAAAGCCCTAAACCGCATATTGAGTCCCGGCGAAATGGCGCCCCCTTTATATATTCCTGTTGCTTCAATTAGGTCATAAGTCACACAGGTGCCGGCATCAATCACCAAGCTGTTTTGTCGAGGGTAACAGGAAACCGCTGCGGCCGCTAAAGCAATGCGGTCCAATCCCAAAGTTTTGGGAGATTGATAGGTGTTTTTAAAAGGAACCGGGGTGTCGGAAGAAAGGATGATTTTTTTGCCTGATAAGCCTGCCATGGCACCTTGATAGCCATATTGTGGAGCTGCTACATTGGCCAATATTCCGTCTGTTATCTCGGGGAACTCGGCCATTATCTTTTTTTGAACGAAGAGCAATTCTTCTTTGTGACAAACCCGGGAGCTTATGAGTTTTTGCCGGTCAAAAACAGCCAGCTTAGCCCGGGTGTTGCCAATGTCAATAATAAGGTTCATAGACAGATTTGAAAAGGCGAAGATACAAAAATGCTTTTTTTATAAATTTGTTTTGGGATTTATTAAAATGCGATTATATTTGCCCATCTCAAAAAAGGTGCCTTAGCTCAGTTGGTAGAGCAACGGACTGAAAATCCGTGTGTCCCTAGTTCGATTCTTGGAGGCACCACTTTTTTTGCCCTGTGAATAATTGTTCGCCAATTGTTTACAGGGTTTTTACTTTTTATACGGGCGTTGCTGATAAAACCCAACTGCATTTCTACCTTGTTTTGCCCCTGCAAGCTTTTATTGTATTTTGAAAATTATAATTTTTTGTTATCTTTGTTAATATAATCAAAACAACATTCATGATGAAGCTTTTTAATTCAGTTAATTTTAAACAATCCCCCCCCCCTTATTTCTATAATGATAATCTTTTTGCGTTGAAAAAACGTTTATTCGCTCCCTCTTTTTTGCTAATAATCTGTTTTCTATTATTTACAGGTTGTCAGCCCGATAGGCTTAAATTTTCAACAAATAAAAAAGGAGAAAGTCATAATAAAAAGACCTTTTCAGATAAAAGGATGGAAAATGATAATTATTTTCTAAAAAAAGAATTTGCTTTGGCATTACACCAAGCTATGATTCAAAATGAGGATCTTCGAGAATTCATAAAAGAAGAGGCCTTAAAGAAGTTTGATGGAGATTATGATGTGCTTTATAACTATGTGAAAGATAAAACTGTTGGCGGTTCTACGTTTAGGCAATTATTACTCCCATATTTTGAAAATGAAGCAGCATTAGTCGAAATAGAACAAAAAATTGGAGCATTAACTATATTTATCCCTTCATTGCCTAATAATTCTTTCTCTGCAGAGACTTGGAATACATCTACCGAGATTCCCTTAATAGCTATTAGGTTACTGAGTAATGAAAAAACACCCATTATAAATAGCAAAGGACAAAGTTATTTGTTGGATGAAAATGCTATTCCGGGATTTCCAGTGGTGGTCATAAAGGAATGCGAACGAATAACTGTACCTGGTTTTTCCGGATACTATTCAAACGCTAACCGCGAATATATTTCTACCAGTGGATTTAAATTTAAATTTTCTTCAAAGGTTTTTAATAATTTGGATCCTACTGTATCTATGATAGGTGATTTAACACCCAACTATCTTGTTGAGGCATGGGAAGTAAATGGGAAACATCAAAATATTGGATGGCAACGAGATTATTTATATTACACTTTAAGCCAAAACAATTCAATAGGCCCTTATATTAGTAACTATAGTGAGTTTATCAAAAATTTTGGTCTTGAAGGTGATCCTATGAGTGCCTTAAATTATATTGCTCAGCCACCTTTGGTTAGTAGTAATTTATCTGATCCTTTATTAGAACCTGTTAACCTTACTGTAAACGGTGAAGCTGCCAGTTTTTGGACGGACGGAGATTTTGAATTTAATGTCAACATATTGTATGATGTCGATGAATCACCATTAGAAAAGGGTTTTTTCGCCTATCCATCCGAATTATTTGATATTAATTATGGGCAAGATAATCAATTTTTTATGACACTATATTATATAACCGATTTGGGTAAAAAAATGAAACCGCTTAATTTGGAAATACTTCCTTGGCGATTACATAATTACAGTAATGAATGGAGAATTGATTTTGAAGAACAGGATTTGAACGTAGTTGTAACTAAAACAAAATCAAACAAATCTACTTACAATACTAATTTTACTTTTGACGCAGAAATAAAAAAGGTTGGACTTGAGTTTGGTGGGTCTGCTCAAACAACAAAGTCTAAAAGTGTTAGTTGGAAATACACCAAAAGTTCAAATGATCTAAAAGAGGCAGTAATTAACTTTGGAGAAAATATAATTATAGACGAAGAAAGTTATTTGTCTTCATCGGGATTTCCATTGTGGATCGAAATTGAGTATAAATATTATAGGTATAAGCGTTACACCACGGGAAGATGTTCCTTTTCTTTGGTTCCCATAAAAGTTCAATAATTATAAAAACATTTATAGAGATGAAAAAAATAATATTCTTTCTTGTTTGTTTAGTCCTGCTTTCCTGTGAGCAGGAGGAGGTCGATCGGAGTCAGGCTTTAGAAGAAGAGTTTTATGAACTGGTGAGCGGGCGGTACAGCTTGCTCTCGGTAGAGGTTGATCCGCCCATCGACCTTAACCACGACGGCGTGCCTCATGCCGATCTTTATAAGGAGGTGATCTATTGTAATATGTCGTACGATCTGGATTCTTATTCCTGTAAGCTTTCTCATACGGCAACTTATTCAGAAATTATTTTTTATGTTCCTACTTCTGAGTACTCGGGTTCCGGAGCCGGCGTCAGTACTTGCCTACGAGATATTGGTTTGGCATGTAAGTTTAAAGTAAATGCTGAAACCCGGGAGGTGATAAAGGTTCATTCCGACCATTGGAAATCTTTTAATGCGATGTACAATGCCGAGATTTTATCGATGCACTGGGAAAATAAAAAGATGTATTTCAAATTGAGAAAGCGCTATTTGGTTTCTTCAGGAGAACAAAAATGGGTCACCCTTTATCTTGCCTATGAAATGTTTAGTGAAATATGGTAAATGCCAAATCCGTTTATGAAGTAAGCCAAAGATTCGGAATAAAATTTCAAAGGTCAAGGCAAAAAAACGAAATACTCCCTTTAATGTTGCTCTTCTTTGGGCTTGATTTTTTTAAGCGGTTTGGTGGGTAAGCGCGTATCGGTTTTAATCTGGCGTTTCTTTGTTGTCGGCTGCAAGCGATCCTTGCGGTAATTTTGCAATAGTTCGGGCGACAAATTTGATTCCTCGTTTAAAAGCGGGCCGGCATCTTTTCTTTGGTTAAGGTCTTCAAAGAAGTGATCGATGTCGGGGAGGGGAATGCCTTTGATTTTGGGGAGATCTAAAGGAGGCTCCCCCTCAAAGAGTCCGGCTTTGCTTAGGATACGCTCCTCGCCTCGCCAATTGAATCCCTTGAGTTTACGGGCGTTTTGTGGAAAATTGCTGGGTTTGTATAAAATTCCTTCCGGTTTGTTGAGGTACTGGATGGTACGGATTTCATTGTTTTTAAAAGTGATTTTAATGGAGGAGGAGACCTCTTTGTCGATTCCGATCAATCCACCATCGTTGTTGCGGAGGTAGAATATCGTTTCCGTATTCTTGATAAAATGCGCTTCTGACAATTCGTTGTCTTCAAACAAACCGTACATCATTTTTCCTTTAACCTGATTAAAACCTTTAATGGAGTCCTTTTGAATGAGAAAAGCGTGATAATACACACTGAGGGAATCCAATTTATGGGTTTGGGTATTAGAAAATAACTCTATGGTGTCTCCGGTAAGTTGTTTCTGAGCTGAGAACAGCACCGGATTACCAATCATTTTGGTGATTCCGGTCTCTTCCCGCATGATGACCGAATCGCATCTTCCATTGAGGTTACTTTTATAAATTCGGACATCGTAAAAACCCTTTACCACACGGTGTTCGGGTTTGCCGGTAACCATAAGGGTGTCGCTGTGGATGTAAATGCTGTCTTTTCCCTGTGCTCTGGCCACCAAAGCCCGTTTGGTGATAAAAACCGAATCTTGCTCTTGATACACTTCGGCATAGTGGCCCCATGCCGTAGATTTATTGATAGTATCGGTTATTTTGATGTTGTTTGTGGCCGAAGCAAAGTGGGTGGCTCGATTAAAATAAATACTGTCTCCTTCCAGTTTGCGGTTTTTGTAGTAAACCGTCGAATTCTTGACAAAATAACCATAATCTTGATGGGTGTCATAAAAACCACGTTCACAATATACTTTGCTTTGGTCTCCGGTTATGGTAGTGGGGCCGTAGAGAAAAGCTTGCCCCGATTGGGTGTAAAAATCAATATGGTCGGAGTGGATGACATAATTTTTATTGGTGACCACGACGTCCGTAAAAAAGGAATACTTCTTTTGATTCAAATAGTAACGTCCTATTTGACTGGTAATCGTGCTGGAAGTGTCTCGCACCACACCGCCGCTGCGATAAAAAGCCTGTTGTCTCTTGCGATCAAAAAATAGACTGTCGGTGCTCAGGGTTGTCGTTTTGGTTTCGAGATGAACCGTTCCGCTGATGAAAGCAAATTCTGTCGTGCCGTTGTATTCAGCATAATCACCGGTGAGTGTGAGGCTGTCGCCTTGAATCATTTTAACATGCCCCAGGGCTCGAAAAAAATTGTCCTTCTTGTAGAAAATAGCCTGATCGCACCACACTTTGATTCCTTCATGTCTGAAGATCACTTGTTGATTGACCTTGAACATGATGAGCGCGCCCGGATATTTTTCTTCATTTTTCAGGGTGCGCTCACTGGTATAGCGAATCTTGGTCGGTTTTTCATTTTGCGCATAGCCCCAACTGATGTTCAATAAAACGATGCCGATGAAAAACACAAGTCTGTTCAAAAGGATATTTTTTTCGGGATCCTACTTCAAATGACAGCTGTCAACTATCTTGCAATGGTTTGTTTCCGGTCAGGGCCGACGGATATTACCTTAATTGGTACGCCGACAAAATCTTCTACAAACTGAATGTAATCGACAAAAGCTTGCGGAAATTCTGCGGTGGTTGTCATTGTAGTCAAATCTTCCTTCCAGCCTTTAAGCGTGGTGTAAACAGGTTTGACGTCTTGATCGGTGATGGAAAAAGGGAAGTGATCGATTTTTTCGCCTTTATAGGTGTATGCGGTACAGACTTTAAGCTGGTCAAATCCGCTCAACACATCGCCTTTCATCATGCAAAGCTGGGTGACTCCGCTGATGTTGATGGCATATTTTAAAGCGACCAAATCGAGCCAGCCACAGCGTCTTGGGCGTTTGGTAACGGCTCCGAATTCATTGCCGTTTTTGGCCATTCTCTTTCCGGTTTCATCAAAGAGCTCTGTAGGAAAGGGGCCGTTGCCCACTCGGGTGGTATAGGCTTTAAAAATTCCAAAAACCTCATTGATTTTATTGGGTGCCACTCCCAGTCCGATGCAAGCACCGGCTGCTGTGGTGTTGCTGGAAGTTACAAAAGGGTAGGTTCCAAAATCAATGTCTAAGAGTGATCCTTGCGCTCCTTCGGCCAAAATCATTTTGTCTTGGAGTTGGGCTTCATGAAGGTAATTTTCAGAATCTATAAAGCGCAGTTCTCTCAAGGCTTCCACCCCTTCAAAAAACGCTTCTTCCATCTCCTGTAAATTGTATTGGATATCTACTTCATAATGAGAGATCAGCGTTTCGTGTTTACGGGCAAGCTTGTGATATTTGTCTTTCCAGTCTTTGTCTTCCAGATCTCCGATGCGGAATCCGTTACGCCCGGTTTTGTCCATATAGGTGGGGCCGATTCCTTTGAGGGTTGAGCCAATCTTTGCTTTGCCTTTTGAAGCTTCTGAGGCGGCATCGAGGAGGCGATGGGTGGGAAGGATGAGGTGTGCGCGTTTTGAAAGTAAGATCTTGGATTTGTAATCGAGATCAAATTGATTCAGGCTTTCCAATTCTTGTTTAAACACCACCGGATCAATGACCACTCCATTGCCAACTATATTCATGGCAGTGGGATGAAAAATCCCCGAAGGGATGGTGCGTAAAATGTGTTTAATACCGTCAAATTCTAAGGTGTGCCCCGCATTAGGGCCGCCTTGAAAACGTGCAATAATGTCGTAGTCCTTGGTGAGGACATCAACAATTTTTCCTTTTCCTTCGTCGCCCCATTGCAGGCCGAGGAGCAAGTCTACTGCCATATAATTATTCTTTGGGTTTGTCTTTTTTAGTGCCGTAAAAATAAAGTGAATGATTGGTAATTTCCAAATCAAAAACTTCTTCTATGGTCTTTTTTATAGTTTCGATTCTCGGATCACAAAATTCAATGACTTTGCCGGTGTCTGTTAAAATAACATGATCGTGTTGTTGATCGAAATAAGATTTTTCATATTGAGCCTGGTTTTGACCAAACTGATGCTTGCGTACCAATCCACACTCCAACAGCAGTTCTATGGTGTTGTATAAGGTGGCTCGGCTCACCCTGTAGTTTTTATTTTTCATGATGATATACAGGGATTCGATATCAAAATGCTCTTCGTGTTCATAAACTTCTTGCAGGATGGCAAATCGCTCGGGGGTTTTTCGATGGCCGTTTTCCTCCAAAAATTTGGTGAATACATTTTTTACCACAGTTTGATGGTCGGTACTATTCTTTGTATTTGTCATAGCCTGGCAAATTTAATGTTTATTCCCGTGTTACTTTGTCAATTCCTTCTATTTCTTTAAGGTGATTGATAAGTTTGGTCAGGATGCTTTTGTTTTTCACTTTTACTGCTATTTCTCCTTCAAAAACACTTTCGTTGCTTTTGAAGTTAATCGATTCCATATCGACATGTAAGTTTTTGGAAATCTCGTTGGTGACACTGCTCACCAAGCCTAAATTGTCCAATCCGCTTAGCTTGATGATGGCTTTAAATTCCTCTTGACTGGCATCTACCCATTTGGCTTTTAGGATGCGATAGGCATAATTGCTTTGTAACTGAATGGCATTGGGACAGTTCTTTTTGTGTACTTTGATGCCTTCATTGATGGTTAGAAACCCAAAAACATCGTCACCGGGAATGGGATGGCAGCATTGGGCCAGCTTATAATCCAGCACTTCCTCATCATCACCAAAAACCAGCTGGTTGTAGTTAGGGGTCACTTTCTGCTCGGTTTTTGAAGGCTTTTTGGGGCTTGGTTTTCTGATTTTCTTTTTAAACAATGACATCAAGGCGTTGTTGCGCGAAGCTGAAAATTCTTTGATGTCTGTGTTGTCAATACTGCCGATCTTAATGCGATAGAACAAGTCAAGGCTGTCTTGAATATCAAAGAACTTGACCATATTGCCGATGGTTTTGTCGTTGAAAGGGATTTTTTGGGCTTTGAGCTTGCGCTTTAGAATTTCTTCTCCTTGTTTGGCTTGTTCCTTTTTCTTGGCTTTGAGCGCGCTTTTAATCTTTGACCTTGCTCTTCCCGTTGTGGCATAGTCCAGCCATTTGACGGTAGGTTTGACATTTTCTGAAGTGATGATTTCAATTTGATCGCCACTTTTTAATTCGTGACTTAAGGGGACCAGTTTCCCGTTTACTTTGGCGCCCCGGGTTTGAAGTCCTACTTCGGTGTGAATGGCAAAAGCAAAGTCTAAAGGGGAAGCGTCTTTAGGTAAAGATTTCAGATCGCCTTCAGGAGTGAATACAAAGATTTCTTTAGAATAGAGATTGAGTTTGAATTGCTCCACAAAGTCGATGGCGCTGGTTTCTTGGTTTTCTATTGCATCTTGCAGCTTGTTGAGCCATTCGTCTAAGTTTTTGTCTTCTTGCTCTTCACCGTGTTTGTATTTGTAATGAGCAGCATATCCTTTTTCGGCAATCTCGTGCATGCGTTCACTGCGAATTTGTATTTCAACCCAACGTCCTCCGGGGCCCATTACCGTAATGTGAAGGGCCTCATATCCGGTGGATTTAGGGGCAGAAATCCAGTCGCGTAAACGCGTGGGATTGGGGCGAAAATAATCGGTGACAATGGAGTAAATCTTCCAGGCCAAAAACTTTTCTGCGGAAGGCCTGCATTGATATATAATGCGAATAGCAAATTTGTCATAAACCTCATCAAAGGTAATGTTTTGTGCCTGAATTTTTTTTCTGATGGAATAAATGGATTTGGTTCTGCCTTTGATGACATAATCCATATTTTCCTTGTCGAGCGCCCCGGAAATAATCTTGGTGAAAGCTTGAATATAAGCATTTCGATCTTCCTCAGTTTCCGACATCTTTTGGTCGATATCTCGATAAACTTCGGGTTCAGTATATTTCAAGCTGAGGTCTTCCAGTTCGGTTTTGATCTTATACAATCCGATGCGATGGGCCAAAGGGGCATAGATATATAAAGTTTCCGAGGCAATTTTGATTTGCTTATAGTTGGGCATGGCGTCCATGGTGCGCATATTGTGCAATCGGTCGCCAATTTTGATCAAGATAACGCGAACGTCTTCGTTGAGGGTCAGCAACATTTTCCTGAAGTTTTCGGCTTGTAGAGACATGTTTTGCTCATGCCCCAAGTTGCTGATTTTGGTTAAGCCGTCAACAATTCGAGCAATGGTTTCTCCAAACATACGCTCGATATCTGTCAAGGTATATTCAGTGTCTTCTACCACATCGTGCAATAAAGCAGCTGCGATGGAGGTGGCGTCTAAACCAATTTCGGAAGCGACAATTTTGGCAACGGCTATCGGGTGAAAGATATAGGCTTCTCCGGATTTCCGGCGTTGGTTTTTATGAGCGTCCAAAGCCAAATCAAAAGCTTCTCGAATCAATTTCTTGTCCGAATCACTCAAATTGCGGTAGCTTACACGGAGTAATTCTTTGTACTCTCGTGCAATCGCTTTGTTCTCCTCTGTTGTGCTCATCTTCGAATTATCCATTGCACTAATATATAAAAATAATTCAATTAATACAGCCCTGTGAAATACTTTGCTTTTTGGTAGTTGTCAATTGATAAAGATACTGGTGTAGGAAAGCATAGGTTTTGGTATAAACCAAAAAAAAGGCTGCCAAATGACAGCCTTTTTAAATGTTTACGGTTTGATAATCGCGTGATTATTTCAATTTGAAAGTTACACGACGTACCAACTGACGAGCAGCAGAAGAAGACTTTTCAACAGAATCATCTTCGCCACCACCGGTAACAGTCAATCGGTTGGCATCAACACCTGAAGCGACCAAAATGTCTTTTACTTTTTGAGCGCGCTTCATAGAGAGCTCTTGGTTATATTGAGCATCACCAATGGCGTCAGCATATCCGATAAGCTCAGCTTGAGCAGAGGAATGGCTGTTCATGTACTTGATTAAGTAGTTGATAGCGTCCAAGGAGTATACAGCAGGTTCAGTGCTGTTGAACTTAAAGTAAACGTTTACGTATCCCTTGTTCAACAAGTCAGCAATAAGACCTGAGTCTTGACCTTGGTTTTCTCCGCTTACTTCTTTGATGCGAGCGTCTAAGGAATCCTCTAATTGATCAGGAATGCCGTTTCCATTTTGATCGACAGCTTGTCCTTTGGAATTAACTGCTACACCAGAAGGTGTGTTGGCTTCTTGATCCAAATAGTCAGGAACGCCATCTCGATCGGTGTCTTTCATGTCATTTTTGATGCCGGCCAAATCCTTTTCAATTTTATCCAATCGGTTGGCAGTAACAGCCTCGGCAGCATACCAGTCGGCATGTTTTTCAGCACCACCAAGGTAGATGGTCAATCCAATAGTTCCGTTGAGGTAGTATCCGTTAAAACCTCTGGTATTAGAGGCATTGGTACCGTCAAACGTGCGGCCTTGTCTAAAGTTTGCGAAAGCAGAAAAGTCTGCAGTTAACGCAACGTGATTTCCCAAGCGGATTTGTGGGGTAATACCTGCTACAAAATAACCCATTTGGTCGTTGCTCGGCATGGCATCACCGTCTAAATTGGCATAGCCCATACCTCCATGAACTAAGAAGTTGAAGGTGTTGGTCCAGTCTCTGAATCCTAAGAGGTTACCAGCATTGATAACGCCTTGCAAGGAAGCTCGCATCATGTGCGTGTCAAAAGCATTGGAGCCATCAGCTTCAGAAAAGCTGTTGTATCCAAAATTTGCTTTAAAACCAAATTTTTCATTAATCATATAACGCACACCTAAGTCTGCTGCCCATGGGGCGGGTGTGCTCGTAAAGTATCCTGCAGCCATGGGGCGGGCAGGTTTTGTAAAGCCACCTTGTAGTTCTATAGACCAATGATTGTAATTGTGGTAGTCTGAATTGCTGTTGGCATCACTCTCTTGCTCTTGAGCTTGAGCAGCAAATGCGATAAGCATTGACATTACCAATAGTGATAACTTTTTCATAATTCGTAAATTTTTATGTTTGGTTTCGGATGCAAATATACGGCTGTTTTACATTTAACAAAAGAAAACCCGATTTTTTTTGTTTCTATAAGTTTATGCGTTTTGTGTGGCTCGCCCCTTTTGTTGTTGATGTTTTGTTAGCTAAATTGTTAATAAAGTTATTTTAAAGATGGTCTTTTATCATTTGATTTATTGGCCAGTTGGCCGCAGGCGGCGTCGATGTCTTTCCCGCGTGAACGTCTGACAGTCACAGTTATTCCGTTAGCTTCCAAGATATCTTGATATTGGTCGGTAACTTTTTTGTCGGCTTGTTGAAAAATACCATCATCAATGGGGTTGTATTCTATAATGTTTACTTTGCAGGGGATGGCGCTGCAGAAATCTAAAAGTGCGTCAATATCTTCTTGCTGGTCATTGATGCCCTCCCAAATAAGATATTCATAGGTAACACGTTTTTTGGTTTTGGCATACCAATAAATCAAAGCTTCTTTTAAGTCGGCCAAGGGGAAAGTTTTATTAAAAGGCATGACTTGGGTCCTGATTTCATCGCGAGCGGAGTGTAAGGAAACAGCCAAGTTGAATTTCACCTCCCGGTCGGCCAGTTTCTTAATCATTTTTGGAATGCCTGAAGTGGAAAGGGTGATTCTTTTTGGCGACATATTCAGCCCGTCGGGAGAAGTGATTTTGTCGATGGCTTTTAAAACATTGTTGTAATTCATCAAGGGTTCTCCCATCCCCATAAATACAATATTAGACAGAGGACGGTTGTAATAGAGTCGGCTTTCTTGGTCAATAACCAAGACTTGGTCGTAAATTTCGTCGGGATTGAGGTTGCGCATTCGTTTTAGTTTAGCCGTGGCGCAAAATTTACAGTTTAAGCTGCAGCCTACTTGTGAGGAAACGCAGGCCGTGCTTCGGGTGTCAGTAGGAATAAGTACTGATTCTACCGTATTGCCATCGTGAAGCTTGACTGCATTTTTGAGGGTTCCGTCATCGCTTCTTTGCATCTGATCTACTTCAATGTGATTGATAACAAAATGCTCCTTCAGCATTTGACGGGTTTCCTTGGAGAGGTTGGTCATGCTGTCAAAATCATGGACTCCCTTAGACCAGAGCCATTCATATACCTGATCTCCTCGAAAAGCTCGGTCGTCGATAGTGATGAAGAAATCACGCAATTGTTCTTTGCTTAAAGCCCGGATGTCTCGCTTCCCTTTTTTCATGTTTACAAAGGTATGGAATTAGATTTGAAGTGGGGGAACAAGTGATTTCTTGTTTGTGTAAATAGAAAAAGACTACTTTTTCAGGCAGCCTTTTTTCAAATGAAAGTCAATGACATGAAGATTATAAAATCAGCATGGCATCTCCATAGGTATAGAATTTATATTTTTCTTTGATGGCTTCTTGGTAAACCTCCTTCATCAAATCGTGTCCCATAAACGCTGAAATCATCATCAAAAGCGTTGATTTTGGGGTGTGAAAGTTGGTGACCATACAGTTGGCAATGCTGAAATCATAAGGAGGGAAAATAAATTTATGCGTCCATCCTTTAAATGTATTTAATTCGCCGTTGGAAGATACGGCACTTTCCATGGTACGCATTGCGGTGGTGCCGATTGCGCAAACCTTGCGTTTGTTTTTCTTTGCCCGGTTTACCAAATCAGCAGTTTTTTGGGTAATCTCTCCCTCTTCGCTGTGCATCTTATGTTTGGATAAGTCTTCTACTTCTACCGGAGCAAAAGTGCCCAATCCCACATGCAGGGTGATTTCGGTAAGGTTGACGCTTTTAATTTCGAGGCGTTTCAACAGGTGTTTTGAGAAGTGTAGTCCGGCAGTAGGCGCAGCTACGGCGCCTTCTTTTTTGGCATAAATGGTTTGGTAGCGCTCGGCGTCTTCCGGTTCAATATCTCTTTTGATATATTTGGGTAAGGGGGTTTGTCCCAACTCGTGCAATTTTTTTCTAAATTCATCATACGGCCCGTCAAATAGGAAGCGAAGGGTGCGTCCTCGTGAGGTGGTGTTGTCGATAACTTCTGCCATGAGTTCACCATCTTCTCCAAAAAAGAGTTTGTTGCCGATTCGGATCTTTCTTGCCGGGTCCACCAAGACATCCCATAAACGGGTTTCCGGGTTTAACTCACGCAGTAAAAAGACTTCAATGCGGGCGCCGGTTTTCTCTTTGTGGCCAAATAAGCGCGCCGGAAAGACCTTGGTATTGTTCAGGACCAAGACATCTTCGGCATCAAAGTAATCAATGAGGTCTTTAAAAAGTTTGTGTTCTATCTTGCCGGTATCGCGGTGAACTACCATAAGTCTGGCTTCATCGCGGTTTTCAGATGGATATTCGGCTAAGAGTTCTTTGGGCAGATCAAAATCGAACTGCGAGAGTTTCATTCCCATAAATGAAAAATTTAAGATTGCAAATATACAATCTCGAGATAGGGGTTGTCAAGGAAAACCCGATTTATTTTTTTAGTTCCTTTGTTCAAGGCTTTTGACCGGCTCAATACCGCATTTTAGTAGTTGCTGCCAAAACATGGGAAAGGATTTGCTGACTACTGATGGGTTTTCGATAGATAATGAGGTTTTTATGGCCAGAGGTGCAAAACTCATGGCCATGCGGTGGTCTTCATAAGTGTTTACCTGAACTGCTGTCGCCAATCGAGAAGGGGGAGTGAGTTGTAAGGTGTTGGCGTCTATACGGACTTCGGCGCCAAATTTGAGCAGCTCGTTTTTTAAGGCTTGTAACCGGTCGGTTTCTTTAAGTCTTAGGTTGTCTAAGCCGGTGAGCATACACGGAATTTGCAGTCCTAAACAGCTTACGGCTATGGTTTGTGCCAAATCGGGATAAGGGGTTAAATCTGCTTTGAAAGCTGAGGGGATTGTTGCATTTTTCTTTTTCTGTACCCGAATATGTGCGTCTTCAAAATGAGTAGTTACTCCAAATTGCTCATAAATTTGGGCTGTTTTTATATCTCCTTGAAGACTTTTTTCTCTAAAAATTTGCAGGGTAAAGTCGGCTGAGGTCGACAAGGCAGCCAAACTGTAAAAATAAGAAGCAGCACTCCAGTCCGACTCGACAAAAAAAGTTTTGGAGGGGACTTTCTCGGCGGGGAAAACCTGAAGTGTATTTCCTAAAAATGTAGATTTGATTCCGAGTTGCCCGAGCAATTGCAGCGTCATTTCAATATAGGGACGCGATAGGATTTTTCCTTTGAGATGGATTTGCAGGCCCTTGGGTAAGGTGGGGGCAATCAGCAGCAAAGCCGAAATAAACTGACTGCTGATATCGGCTTTGATTTCAATTTGATGGGCTTGTGCTTTCCCTCCTTGAATCAGCAAGGGCGGGTAGCCTTCTTTTTTCTCGTACTGAATATCTGCCCCCATATTTCTTAGGGCTTCCACTAAGGGAGCTATGGGGCGGCTTTGCATGCGCCGGCTCCCTGTTAATTTTCGTTTACCGGGCTTAAAAGCAAAATAGGCTGTCAAGAAGCGCATGGCCGTGCCGGCATGTCCAATATCGATGACCGGATTGCCGGAGCGTTCTGAAGCCAGTGCCTTTTTTAATAGCCGACTGTCGTCACTGTCAGAGAGGTTTTCAATCTCTAAACCGGAGAGCAAAGCCTGAAGGATGAGGAGTCGGTTGGTTTCACTCTTTGAGCCGGGAAGCTTCAAATGGGCTTTAGGGTTTTGTTGGTTGCATTTGAGGGCGTAGTACATGAGAAGTGGCTTGAGCTTAAGATTTTTCTTTATAGTGACGCCAATATTTAAAGTAAACCACGACAAAGCCATAGATAAACCCTCCTATAAGGTTGGAAAGGATAAAATTGAATAGGTGATCGGGTTCAAAATGAAAACTGAAGTAGGCCCCAAAATTAAAATCAAATTCTAATATTACGCGGATGATGTTGTACAACACGACGAAAATACCGGCAAAGATTAAAACTGAAGTCCAAAAGTTTTTGGTAGAGATAATTTTTTTAAAGCTCATTTTAGTTTTTTGTTTTGGTGATGACGATCGTGATCGCGTTTGGTTTTTAAAGCTAATTTTTTATCAAAAGCCTCTTGTAAATCAATACCGGTTTGATTAGCCAAGCACAAAGTAACAAAAATAACATCGGCCAATTCTTCTCCCAAATCTTTGTGTTTATCGCTTTCTTTTTCACTTTGTTCGCCATAACGACGAGCAATGATACGCGCTACTTCTCCCACTTCTTCAGTGAGTTGCGCCATATTGGTCAGCTCGTTAAAATAGCGAACACCGTGGGTTTTGATCCAGTCGTCTACGGCTTTTTGTGCGTTGTTTAAATCCATGTCTTTTGTTTTTATAAAATTCAAAATAAGGGAAAATATTACTTACTCTCGATTTTTAGAGTCGATAATAATAGTCACCGGACCGTCATTGCACAAAGAGACTTGCATGTCGGCGCCAAATTTTCCGGTTTGCACCGGTTGCCCCAAATGCTTTTCGAATTCGATGATAAATTGTTGATAAAGAGGTTGAGCCATTTCGGGTTTTCCGGCTTTGGTAAAACTCGGTCGGTTTCCTTTTTTGGTACTGGCGTGAAGTGTAAATTGGCTGACGATTAAGGCTTCACCGCCAATGTCCTTTAAAGAGATATTCATGGGTTTGTGCTCGTCGGCAAAAATACGCAACTTCACAATTTTACGGCAAAGCCATTCGATATCTGCTGTACTGTCTGCTTCTTCTATGCCTAATAAAATTAGGAGTCCTTGTTTTATTTTTCCTTGGGTGTGGCCATCAATTTTAACTGCGGCTTCCTTTACTCTTTGAACAACTGCTCGCATTAGGTTTTGTTTTGGTGGTGAATATCTGGTCGGTAGGTATCGTCTTCACTTTGTAAAATTTGTAAATAAGATTCATATCGCGACCAAAAAATTTTATTGTTTTCCAAAGCATTCTTCACAGCGCAACCCGGTTCGCTAAGGTGTAGACAATTGTTGAATTTACAATCTTGTTTTAGCGCCAAGAATTCGGGAAAATAGTCTCCAACTTCTTCCTTTTCCATATTGACCAATCCAAAACCTTTGATTCCCGGGGTGTCAATGATGTGTGTTTCTGCATTCACCTCAAACATCTCGGCAAAAGTAGTGGTGTGTTGCCCCAAGGCATGTTGGGCTGAAATTTGTGCTGTTTTTAGGTCTAAATGTGGAGCCAGCTTATTGATGATGGTTGATTTGCCTACTCCGCTGTGTCCCGAAAAGAGTGATACTTTTCCTTGCATCAATTCGCGGACTTTTTCAATGTTTTTTCCGGTTTTGGCGGAAGTGCCAATACAGGTATATCCAATACTTCGGTACAGATGGGCCAAAAATCGGATGTCGTCTAATTCTGTTTCCTCATAAATATCGGTCTTGTGAAAAAGTAAAACGCTATTGATGCGATAAGCCTCGGCGGTAGCCAGAAATCGGTCGATAAATACGGTGGAGGTGGGAGGGTTTTTGAGTGAAATCATAAGAAAAGCCGTGTCGATATTGGCCGCAATGATATGCGTTTGTTTAGACAGGTTAACCGATTTTCGGATGATGTAATTTTGGCGATCCTCGATTTTGGTAATCACTCCGGTGGCTTCATCTCCTTGGTTTTCTATCTTAAAGCGAACCCTGTCGCCCACCGCAATAGGATTGGTGCTTTTGATGCCTTTGAGTCTGAATTTCCCCTTAATCCGACAGGGATATAGCTTGCCGCTTTGGTCTTTTACAAAGTACCAGCTGCCCGTAGACTTATATACAATCCCTTTCATAAATTTTATTTTTTAGCTAAAGCTATTTTTTCTGATGATCAATAGATTCTTGGTGAATGGCTTTGAAAATTTTTAGAATAAAATCTTTGCTCAAACCTTGGGGTTGCCCGTTTTCATTCATTTTCTTTAAGACCTTATTCCAGCGTTCGTTTTGCAGGATGGCCACATTGTGCTGTTTTTTAATCCCTCCGATATTGTCGGCAATCTTCATTCTTTTTGCCAGGGTGTCTATCAATTGTCGATCTAAGAAATCAAGGTCTTGGCGCAAGGAGGATAAAGCGCCTTTGAATTCGGCATTCTCTGACCGCTTTTTCGGAATCCGCAACTGTGTGATGAGGGCTGCCAGCTTTTGCGGAGTAATTTGTTGTGCCGCATCGCTCCAAGCTTCATCGGGGTGAGGGTGGGTTTCCACCATGATGCCGTCATAGTTTAAGTTCATTGCGGTTTGACACAATTCAAAAATAAACTGTCGTTTGCCCGCAATATGAGAAGGATCTATAAGCAAAGGAATGTGAGGCAACCGATTCTTGAGGTCGATGGGGATTTGCCATTCCGGCGTGTTGCGGTAGGTAGATTCGTTATAGTTTGAAAATCCTCGGTGTATTACGCCCAATTTTTTAAGTCCTTGTTTATAAAACCGTTCTACAGCCCCCAGCCATAATCCCAAATCGGGATTCACCGGATTTTTAATCAGCACAATTTTGTCTGTGCCTTTCAGTGCTTCTGCGATTTCTTGCACATTAAAAGGAGAAACCGTGGTGCGGGCTCCAATCCACAGCACGTCAATATCGTGTTTTAAAGCCAATTCAACATGAATGGGGTTGGCCACTTCGGTTGCCATTAACAAACCGGTTTGGGCTTTGGCTTTTTGCAGCCACTTTAAGCCCAAGGCTCCTACGCCTTCAAAATTTCCCGGACGTGTTCGGGGTTTCCAGATACCGGCGCGCATAACCCGAGTTTTGGTGTGCTTTAATCGGGTGGCCGTTTCCAATACTTGTGCTTCCGTTTCGGCACTACAAGGCCCTGCGATAACCAAAGGAGAAGAGGGGCTTAACGCATTTAACCAAGGCTTAAAATCGGGCTTTTCTGTATGCAAGATATTTTGTTTTGTCTTGCAAAGATAGGATTTTTCAGGCTGAACAGTTTTAAAGTTTTAGGAATATGAAAACAATACAATGGGCAGGTTGAATGGGAAAGTTGTTTTCGTCGGGGGAAGAGAAGGAAAGAGCGAGTTTATGCAATGCGGCTTCTTTTTTCTTTTTTAAAACCTTATATTTGCTTGAATCAAAATGTAATGTTATGAAAAAATTATTTGTTATCGCAGCCGTTTTATGTTTCGCATTAAATTCGCAAACTGTTAAAGCGCAGGGAGTTGACTTGGGGGTGAAACTCGGAGCAAACTTCGCCAGTATATCGGAGATCGACCATGCAGAGAACAAAACCGGGTTTGTCGGTGGTGTTTTTCTGGGAATAAATTTCAACAAATTTACCATCCAGCCCGAGCTGTTGTATTCACAGCAGGGAGCTAAACTTGATATAGGAAAATTTAATTTGGATTATATCAATGTCCCGGTCATGTTTAAGTTTTATATCATAGGAGAAACCTTGAATCTTCAAGCGGGGCCTCAGTTTGGTTTTGTCGTCAATGACGAACTGACACTTGAAGGGATTAGCGATCAGCTCGAAGCCGAATCTTTTGACCTTTCCGGGGCAGTAGGTGCCGGATTGGATCTTCCTTTCGGATTGCGTCTTTCGGCGCGTTACCATTTTGGATTTACCGATGTGGCCAACAGTTTAGGACACAATAAAGTGGTGACAGTGGCCGTAGGTTACTCTTTTCTATAAGACGTTTGAAAGCGTTTAATGCGTTTCACATTTTACATTATCCGCCAATGGAGAAGTTGATTTAATAAGAGATCGATTTTAAAATTTGATGAATATTGATGATACAGCATCCCGAGATTGTAATGATTTCGGGATTTTTTTGTTATGCTGTGTCGTGTATGGTATAATCCGGCAATGGAAACCGACCCTGATAGCGTATTCCTCCTGATTTCCTTTTCAGTGACCATGAGAAAATGTTAAATCGCGTTAAAATTCGACTTTCCATATCTCATCTTATATATTCGTCAATTTCAAATTTAATACTGCAGGTAGATGTCAGTAAACAGACCTGTAGTCCTCTAAATTTGGGCATATTCAGGATATTGCGTATAGTTGAAAACGACATATCCCGATTTTTCATTGAAGTCCCAATCAGCATATTATTTTTAGCAAAGAGCTATAAAATATCGAAGGTTATAATTTTAAAAAACAAACATTTTAATTTATGGCTAAATCAAGTTCTTTTAAGACTACTTTGTCTAAGGGAGTTACACTCCCCAGCGTTATTTTTATCCTTTTGGTGAGCATATTTGCCGGCTTTTTTCCGGATGCTTCTGAAAGCGTCTTGGAAGTCGTTAAGAACTTTATATTTGAAAAACTCAATTGGATTCTTGTTTGGGGGGTTACTATTTTTATTGTTTTCCTTTTATACCTAATGTTTAGCAAGTTTGGAAATACACGTCTGGGGCCCAACAACAGTCGGCCTGACCATTCTTTCTTTTCTTGGGTTGCCATGTTGTTTGCGGCCGGTATGGGAATCGGCTTGATGTATTTTAGTATCGCCGAGCCCATGAGTCACTATTTGGCAGACGCTTTTGCAGACAAAGGAGAGATTGAGCGTCAGCGTAATGCCCTGATGTTAACTTCTTTTCACTGGGGAGTGCATGCGTGGTCTATTTACGCATTAGTTGGTTTGGGCTTAGCATATTTTTCATATCGTTACAAATTACCATTGTCCTTACGGAGTTGTCTTTATCCCTTATTGGGGAATAAAATTGGCGGGAAATGGGGAAATGTGATTGATGTTTTTGCGTTTTGTAGTACGTTTTTTGGAATTGTTACCAGCTTAGGATTTGGTGTTGTTCAGGTCAATGCCGGTTTAGAGCAGATGGGCATCGTCCCCGGGATCGATATTAAATGGCAGATTTTGATTGTGGTTATATTGGTGGGCTGCTCGGTATTTTCTGCCGTTTCGGGGGTAGACAAAGGAATTAAGAATTTGAGTAATGCCAATATGATAGGGGTAATTGCCCTGATGTTTTTTGTGTTGATATTTGGCCCCACCACTTATATTATTGGCAGTTTTACACAAGGGGTTGGAGATTATATCAGTAATTTCTTTAGCATGACCTTTAATACCCATATCAACAGCCCTGAAGAACTGCCTTGGTTTTACAATTGGACCATCCTATACTGGGCTTGGTGGATTTCTTGGTCTCCTTTTGTGGGCTTATTTATTGCAAAGGTGTCTCGAGGGCGGACGATTCGAGAATATATTGCGGCAGTACTGTTGCTTCCCGCTATGTTTAATATCGTATGGTTTGCTATTATGGGGAATGCCGGAATTTGGATTGACCGAAATATTTCCGATGGTGCTTTGGGAGCACTTGTGAATAATCAAGATGCCTTAGCCTTTGAATTTTTGGAATACCTCCCGGGAACAGGGGTGCTTAGTGTTTTATTTATACTGATTATTATCATTTTCTTTGTCACTTCGGCTGATTCTGGAATATTGGTCATGGACAGCATCGCCACCAAGGATTCTCCTCGTTCTCCGAAATGGCAAAAAATTGTGATGGGTTTTTTACTGGCTTTACTGGCTTTGGTCTTATTAAATGCCGGAGGCTTAGATGCTTTACAAACTATGACGCTGATTACAGCGGTGCCATTTGCGATTATTATATTTCTCTTTATTGTCAGTTTAACCAAAGCATTGATGATTGATAAAACATATTTTGACCAATATTATCCGGCTTATACGGCATCGTGGTCCGGCGGATTTTGGAAAGACCGATTAAAGCAAATGGTGGGTTTTACCGCTGATAAAACTGTAGATAAGTTTATTAAAACTACGGCACGTGAAGCGTTTGAAGAATTGAAAGAGGAGTTTGATAATCAGGGGATAAAAGTGAAAATTAGAAAAGCCAGTAACCCCGAACAAATTGAATTTGTCATTGAGTATAAACAAATAAATGATTTTCTCTACGGGATTAAAACCAAAGCGACAAGGGTTCCCGATTATATCACGCATGAGAAAAATATCCCTGATTCTATAGAGGGAATGGACTATATCGCAGAAGCTTATTTTGGCGACTATCGTGTAGGCTATGATACGCAATTCTTTAAAAAAGATGAATTAATTGCTGATGTCTTGAAACATTATGAGCGTTATTTAGACCTTATCTCTAAGTCTGAAAATGAGCTATTTGTCAGCATTAATGCTAATGCCAACAAGCTGTATCAAGAAGAAGTTGAGAAAGAAGTGGCCGCCGGGGAATTATTGAGTGAAGACGAGAGGCCGCGTTAAGTGTTGAGAAAGCTGATATAAGCCCCTTTTCAAAACGGTTTGGAAATGCCGAAATGATCCGAAAATTAGGGCTGATGCCGAATAATTCATTTCATGTAAAGTCTATTTTGGGTGAGGTGTCAGCGGATGTATGATGCGGGATATATTTATGCCGATTAGACTTCTAAAAGGTTTGGTATTTGTGTCTGATGCCGTAATGACAATTAATATAGGCCGGCTTCAGCCACCGACTTTGCTGCCTTTAATTGTAAACATATGACATGATAAATTAGGGGAATCAATTTGAAATAATTTTCCGGATAAGCTTGAGGTAATCCTCTCGACGATCGATAAAATCCATGCCCGAAATGTCGATGATTTTTACCTTGAGTTGTTGTTGGGTTTTGATGAAATCCAAATATCCCTGATTGATTCGGTTTAGGTAGTCAGAAGGGATTTTTTGTTCATATTCTCGCCCCCGATTTTTGATGTTTTGCAGAAGGCGCTCTGTATTTTGGTATAAGTAAACATACAAATCGGGCTTAACCAGGTCTTTACACATGATGTGAAAGAGCTTTCGATAAAGCTGAATTTCTTCTTCCGGCAAGGTGATTTGGGCAAAGATCATGGACTTAAAAATGTCGTAATCTGCCACAATAAAATCGTTGAACAAATCATATTGAGCAATTCCATCCGCCAGTTGTTGATATCGGTCAGCTAAAAAAGACATCTCCAACGGAAAAGCATAACGCGCCTGATCGCGATAGAATTTGGGGAGAAACGGATTGTCTTTAAAGCGCTCAGTGATGAGTTTGGCGTTGAATTCTCGAGAAATCATAGTCGCCAAACTTGTTTTTCCTGCGCCAATATTTCCTTCTATGGCTAAAAAGTTAAGATTGGTAAGTGCAATTTCCGGTTTTTTTAAGGCCTTGGGAAAAGGATGGATTGGAGCTTTATCTGCTGTTTGTTGCAGAAGCTTGCCGAGTTCTTTTTTGAAGACAGGATGAACAAAATGTGGGGCAATGTCACAAAAAGGGCGGAGGACAAAAAGTCGTTCACTAATTTTAGGGTGTGGGATACACAAATTTTGAGATTCGACTTTTTGATCGTCATAAAATAGAATATCCAAATCCAGGGTGCGGTTGATATAGCCTTGAGAAGAGCGTTTGCGGCCATTTTCTTGCTCAATATCTTGTAGTGTTTTCAACAACTTGTCGGCCGATAAATAAGTGGTTACCGCTATACAGGCATTCAAAAAATCATCGCCATCAAAACCCCAGGCCGGCGTTTGATATGCCGGAGAAATCTGTGTGACCGGCCCTACGCGTTCATAAATGGCATTTATTGCCTGCTGTAGAAACTGAAAACGATTGCCTTGGTTGCTGCCCAATCCAAGGTATGTAGTGACAGGATGCTTCAATTTTTTGTGGCTTAAAACTGATTTTTGCTGTTGATTGAGAATGATGCAAAAATAAGTGGATTACGGGAGAATAGAGCTGCACAAAGGGATAAACTTAGACGATAGGTTAAATTGCAAAGGCTGTTTATCAGTTTGTTTTTAAAGAAAAATGCAAGTGATGTCGTTAAAGTTTATAAAAAAGAATCCTTTCGGCGGTTATTTCACTTTAGGATTATCAATTTTTTTAGACCTTTGTAGATTTATAAGTTATTGCAGCATTCAATAATTTTTGAAATAATTTAAAAAAAACACATCTTCATGAAAAGAGCCTTAAAAATTATCGGTATTGTCATTGTGGTATTGGTCATTTTGTTGGTGGCGGCCCCTTTCCTTTTTAAGGATACTATTGAAAAGCAGGTCAAGAAAGCCATTAATGAAAACATAAATGCCCAGGTGGAATGGGCAGACCTGAGTTTGAGTTTGATCAGCAGTTTTCCGGATGCTCGTTTAAAGATTGAGGGGTTGAGTGTGGTCAACAAGGCGCCTTTTCAGGGCGATACCCTGGTGGCTGCTAAAACTTTGTATTTGGATATGGGGATTCCACAGCTGTTCAAGAGTGGCGACAAACCTTTGAGTATAAATAGTCTGGGAATTGACGACGCTTTGGTGAATATTGTTGTCAACAAGGAAGGAGTGGCCAATTATGATATTGCCAAAGAAAGTCCGGAAACAGCATCACAGCCAGAAGAAGAGGGCGGATTCTCATTGGATGTGGAACACTATCAAATTACCGATTCCAGAATCAATTATCTGGACCAAGGCAGTGAAATGTACCTGCGTCTTAAGGATTTTAATCACGAAGGAACCGGTGATTTTTCGGAAGAAACTTTTACCCTGCATACCCAAACCTCTTCTTTGGTCTCTTTTGCAATGGATTCAGTAAACTATCTGGATAAGAATTCCATTAAATTGGATGCTGATATCAAGATGGATCTCAAGAATATGAAGTTCAGCTTTGAAGAGAATAAAGCCCTGATTAATCAGTTGCCCCTTACCTTTGACGGTTATGTCAAGGTCAATGAAAACAACCAGGAGCTGGATATCACCTTTAAAACTCCTTCTTCAGATTTTAAAAACTTCCTTAAACTGATTCCTGAAGCCTATTCTAAAAGCCTGGAAGGGGTGGAAACTACCGGTAACTTTAGTGTAGACGGAAGACTTTATGGGGTGATTGACGATCAGCATATTCCGAAAATGAAGATTGTTATGGCCAGTAAGAATGCTTCGTTTAAGTATCCCGATTTGCCCAAAAGCGTAGAAAACATTAGCCTGGATGCCGTTTTATTGGATAAAACCGGATTGATGGAGGATCTGAACCTCGAGCTCAACCGATTGTCTTTTAAGATTGATCAAGATGTATTTACCGCACACGGGGCAATTAAAAATTTGACCGGAGATATGCAGGTCGATTTAATGGCAAACGGAACCTTAAACTTGGCCAATATAGACCAAGCTTATCCCGTAGATATGGATATGGATTTGGATGGAATCCTCAATGCTGATTTAACAACTTCTTTTGCGATGAGTGATATTGAAAATGAACAATATCAAAATGTCAAAAGCCGAGGAACAGCCAGTATTTCCAACTTCAGTTATGCTTCTGAAGAATTGGCCAATCCTGTCAACATCAGTAAGGCCGGCATCAGCTTTGCCCCCGGGAATATTGTTTTAAAACAGTTTGACATGACCACCGGGCAAACCGATGCACACCTTACCGGAAAATTGGAAAACTTGATGGGGTATTTGTTTAAAGGTCAACCTATTAAAGGTAATTTTGAGCTGACTTCAAATACCTTTTCGGTCAATGATTTTATGGTTTCCGATACTGAGGAAGGAGAAGAAGCAGATGCACAGCCTCAACAAGACAGCCTGTCGTCTTCGGAAGAGGCTATTAAAATTCCTTCTTTCTTGGATATTGCCCTAAACTTTAATGCCGATAAAGTGATTTATGACAACCTCACTTTAAGCAATGCCAAAGGGCGCTTGGTGATTGAAGATGAGACGGCTAAGCTTCAAAATATTAAAGCCGATATATTTGGAGGAAGCATAGGCCTGGAAGGAAGTGTGGCTACCAAGGATGACACTCCTGAGTTTGACATGAGCCTTAAGCTTAACAAAATCAATATTGTTCAGTCTTTTTCTCAAATGGATTTGCTTAAGAATTTTGCGCCTATTGCCAAGGCTTTGGTCGGAGATTTATCTACATCCATTCAGTTGAGTGGAAACTTAACCGAGCAATTGACGCCTATTTACACCAGTTTGGCCGGACAAGGACTCGCGCAAATTCTCGATGCAAAAGTTCAAAAAGGACAATTGCCTTTGATTTCTAACCTGAATGCCAAACTGGATTTTATCAATGTAGACAAACTCAAATTAAAAGATTTGACTACCCATTTCACCTTTAAAGATGGAGGGATTAACATCGAGCCCTATCACTTTGACATCAATCATGATATTGGGGTTAAGATTGGCGGTCGCCATACCTTTGATAACCAAATGGATTATGCCATAAAGTTTACGGTTCCTGCCAAGTATTTGGGAAATGATGTTAGTGGAGTCTTGGCCAAGCTATCCAATGCCGAATTAGAAAACACCGAGATTGAGGTGCCGCTTGAAGTGATGGGAAGCTTTGCTCATCCTAAAATCAAAGTAGATTTAAAAGGAGCGGTAGAAAAAGTAGCCAATAAAATTATTGAAGAACAGAAGCAAGAACTAAAGAATAAAGCGGAGGATAAAGCCAAGGAAAAAGCCGGAGAGCTGCTCGACAATCTCTTTGGAGGCGATGAAAAGAAAAAGAATGCGTCGTCAAGCGACTCTACTGCTACTGAAAAGACAGAAAAGGAGAAAACGGAAGACGCTGTTAAGGATGCGGCCAAAGGGTTGCTTGATAATTTGTTTGGTGGTAA
The DNA here is from genome assembly GCA_964586655.1 of uncultured Flavobacteriaceae bacterium. Lineage (GTDB taxonomy): Bacteria > Bacteroidota > Bacteroidia > Flavobacteriales > Flavobacteriaceae > JAJYSO01. The sequence continues at coordinate 143,335 of CAZPGY010000004.1, read as the reverse complement.
AAAAGAAGAAAAAGGAAAGAAAGAGAAAAAGAAAGAAAGTCAGTAGTTGTCTTTTCTTTTATCGGTTGATATAGAGGAGAGCCGACTTTCTTATTTCTTGTTCCCAAGCGGGTTATAAATCAAATTGGGTTTAAAAAAGGAGCTTCAAAGAAAGTTTAGGGGTAAATCCGAGTGAAATTTTTTCTACTCGGTTGATGCGGCTGTTTCCTTTTTTATCGGAGGTCAGTGTGTAATGAATGTTTAAGGTGTTCTTGGTGTCCAACAGATTAAGGAGCGCTATATTGATTTTTGCGTTTACGCTTGGTGACAGCTCCCAAAGGTATTCGGCAGAAATATCAAACCTGTAATAATCAGGGAGGCGTTTTTGGTTGGGGGTAGAAAAGTTGATGGTTTCTTGCCCATTTACCAAAATAATTTTTTGATTTGGATCGGGGATGGTGTAAGGGATTCCGGTGTGCCAATTGAGTCCGGCAGCAAATTTAAAATTCTTTACCGTATAGGTTCCCGCCAAGGTGGCCGTATGCCGAATGTCAATATTGTTGGGGAAAGAGGTGGGAGTAAGGTTTTCAAAAGTATAATCATTTTGCATATAGAAATAGCTGAACCATACACTAAAATTCCGTGCCCTTTTATTGATGATAAATTCTAATCCATCAACAGCATAACTGCCGATGGCATTGACATACTGAAACTGATTTTGAAAGGCTTGGCTTTCCGCGGTGATTCCCGAGACTTCTTTATAAAATCCCTTTAGTCCAATCAACCAGTTGTGTTTGTCATAATTGACTCCCAATGAAACCTGTTTGTTCTTGATGATGGGCACACGGTGATTGTCAGACAAGATCCAGCGTTTTTTTTCGATGCCCAGGAAATCGCTTTCAAAATCAATGCGTTGTGAGGTCGTTTGGCTCATCATTTCTCCCAGTATATCTACTGAAAATCCACTACCCAATTTTTGATGCAAGCTCAACCGAGGTTCTATGGAAGGCTTGTCAAATTTATTGAAAAAGGAAATCCGTGCCCCAATGTTGAGCCTTGTTTGGTTTTGGTTGGGCGTGTATACCAAATTTGAAAATAAGCTGTTGGTGCGAATCACTTCCTTTTTATAATCCCTAAAACGAGGGAGGTTGATGTCCTGCGTGTTGGCAATGCCGGTTTCTGTAAACTGATATCCTGCTTGGAGTGTGGTTTTTTCGGAAAAAATAAAACGAGAATCCAGTTTTAATCCGGTTTCCAGGATTTCATTTTCTTGATATTGAGTTTGGGTGGTAAAAAGGTCTTTGTTGAGTGCATTGAGCCGGTAATGAGTGGCATAAGTCATGGCGGTGGTTTTTATTTTTGAATTCCAGGTGTGTTCCCAGGAGAGCCCGCCCACCATGCTGCGCTGTCCTAACTCACTGGTTTCTGAGCCATAATCTTCAATGCTTTCGGTAAATTCCAAATGGTTGTCGATTGTCATAAAATTGATTCGGAGCTTATCCTTTTCAGAAAAATCCCACAGCAGATTGGCACCAATATCGTAAAAAGAAAAATCGACCTGAGTCCCAATTTGAGTTTCCTGATTGGGGTTTTGAACATTGGTAATTTTTGTGTGCTGAAACATGCGCTTTGAATAAGTACTATACACCGGAGTTTTAAGGAAAGAGAGGGAGTGTCGTCCGGAGAGCTGCAAACTGGCATTTTTTGAAAGCGGGATGGAAACAAAAGCATTGGCATTGGTGAGGTTGACACCAAGACCTCCGGAGAACTCCTTTGCTACCTCGTCTTTTGATTTCAAGGCGATGACCCCGGAAGTGCTTTCGCCATAACGGGGAGGCGTTCCATTTTTGTATAGGGTAACTTGCTCGGTAAGGTTGGGGTTAAAAGCTGAAATGAGCCCAAAAAAATGTCCGCTTTGATAGATTTTCATATCGTTCCAAAGCAGGAGTGTTTCAAAGTTGGCTCCTCCGCGGATGTTGATGTTGGAGATGGTTTCATCCACACTTTCTACTCCCGGCAGGGCTTGTGCTATTTGCAACACATCATTTTCAACCTGCCCGGGCAATAAACCAAAATCAGCAATATTTAACCGTACAGATCCATTGGCTTGCTTACTGATTCCTTTGACCAAGAAAGCTTTAATAACTACCTCGCTTAATTCTGTGGCTTTGGGATGCATAAGAATGACCGGACATGATGCACTCAACTCGCCGACCGAGATATTTACCGGAAAATAGCCGACATAAGTGATGGTGATTTGAGTTTTTGGAGATACCGCCGAAGAGAAGTGAAAAAAGCCCGATGAATTACTTATTGTTGAAAGCGAAGTGTCTGAAACGTGAATGGAGGCACCCGCTAAGGCTTTGCCACTGTCCCAAGCGATGATCCTTCCACAGTAGGATGCTTTTAAAGCAGCAACCACCGTGACATACCGATTTTTTAATAAAGTAAACTTTAATTGGGTTTGCCGATTGAGCTGCTTTAAAACCGTTTGAAGGTCATTACTTTCTTGGGGAATAGAAACCACAACCCCTTCTACCTGCTTGGGAACATAGGAAAAACGGATGTTATAAGTCTGTTCCAACTGCTGCATGACCTCCAGTAAAGGTTGTTTTCCCCCGGTTTGCCCAAAAGCGGAAAAGCCAATGAGCAAACAAATCATAAAAAAAGAACAGGGAGCTTTAAGGGGCTTGGTTTGCATGAATGCTTATCTGGTCTTCATTAATGGTATAAGTCAGGTTGAGCGGATCACAGATGAGCCGGAGCGCCAATTCGAGATTGTCATGGGGGAAACTTCCCGAAAACCGCTTATCCAATATTTTATTGGAAGTGCTTATCGTAATGGGGTATTGTCGTTGAAGCTCTTTTAGAACGGTGGCTAATCTGGCATTTTCAAAACTGCTTTCATTTGTTAACCAGGCCGGAGCGCTTGTTTTTTTGCTTTGAATTCTTTCCACTACCTTCCCGTTAATCAATTTAATGCCGTTTCCGCCGGGCAATTTGACAAGGCTGTCATTAAAAGCTACACTTACCAAGCCTTCATAGCAAAAAACCTTTAGCATGTCGTTACGGACAAAAACATTAAACTGGGTGCCAAGCACACTAATGGTGCCCAAGGCTGTATTTACGGCAAACCGCTTGCCTTTTTTAACTTTAAAATAGGCTTCTCCTTTGAGTTTTAATTGGCGGTTATTCTCCCATTTGCTTTCATCGTAGGTTAGGGAAGATTCGGCATTTAAAACGACCTCAGAACCATCGGGCAGTTTGATTTGTTCTTTCTCGGCTATGGCGGTTTGTACAGTGGTGTTTAGGGAGTTGTAGTACAAGTATCCGGCAAAAATCAAGACCAAAGCGGCAGCCACTTTTAGCAGGGTAGACCACGGTTTGAGGCGTTTGACCTTGGGCGTTTCCTCGTCCAGCTGTTTGTGAATGGCTTTTAAGGTGGCTTCTTGGTCAAAATTAGGCGTATCAAACTCTTTTGCCGCCTCGGCAATTTTAAGATAATCGGCATACTCCGGCACAGACTTTAACTGCTTCACCTGTTCTTTGGTGGCTGTGCCGTTTAGGTAGGCGTGCAATAGTTGTTTGTTGTCCATAATCTATTCTAAAAATAGGGGCGAATTGATTTCTTGTTCCAAAATCACCCATTTGACATGATGCATTTTCAGTTCCATTTTAATTGACCTCGATTCTAACGGGCATAAAATGGGATTTAGATTATATTCACCAAAATGACCCGTAGAACCAATCAAAATATACTTGTTCATTTATAAAACAGTTTTAAGTTGTTTTACCCTACCTCAAACTTCTCCTATTTTTTTACGAAGTGATTTTAGCGCCATACTCATTCTTTTTTCTACTGCTTTCACTGAAATATCCAAAATTTCTGCAATCTCTCTGTACTTCTTGCCTTCAATCCGATTCAATAAAAAGGCGGTGCGTTGGGCCTCACTTAAGTCGGCGATGGCGTCTTTTAATTTTTGGTGAAATTGCTTTTCTTCCAGCAAAAATTCCGGTGACTGGTGCTCTATATCAGCCTTTTTTTGTTGGGCGTGTTTTAGAACCACCTTTTGATGTGCCACTTCGTTTAAAAAAGCATTGTTGATAACGGTAAACATAAATGACTTTGCTTTTTCTACCGGTACCTTAGTGCAGTTTTTCCACAATTTGACAAAAGTTTCCTGAACAAGGTCGTTGGCCTGTTCTTGGTTGCCACACTTAAAAAAAATAAACCTCCACACGTCTTCACTGTGCTTTTTATACACCTTATTGAAAGTAGATTCGTTGCAGATGCTTGGTTTTTTCTTCATACGATGGCTCGCAATGGTTTTTTCAAAAGTACATAAAATTTTTTTGGACTTCCTGAAGGGAATTTATAATTTGTATTCTTTTTGACATAAATTTTACTTGCAAATGGTAAAACAAATTTTAAAATGCAAAGCAAAAACCTGTCTCATATCGCAGATACAGGCACGGACACCGCTATAACTATGACGAATGTTGAGTCTGCCGAGATAAAAGGATTAGAATTTAAGTATAATACCAAAGTGATTTATTAATTGTGCTAATATTTCGTGATGAAAATTTCAAAGGTCAAGGCAAAAAGCACAGTCATAGCCAAAGCTACGACGTCCCGCACGTGCGGGATTAACGCAGAGATTTGGAATTTTCATAGAAAGATTGGACTAATTAATTTGTCATTTTGGTATAAATATTGAACTCCTAATTTGCAGGTCTTTTTGGCATTAATCCTAAAATAAATGGCTGAGAAGTTTGTTTGAAAAAATGACAATCTGTACTGCGGAAATTTGCAGCAGAGAATTTTTATGTACTTTTGAGGTAGGGTATTTACACTTCTGGTTGTTATCTATATACAAACCCCATATAAGCCATGTTTAAAAACAACACCTATTTATTTATAGTCCTATGTTTTGGTTTGCTGTTTACTGCCTGTCAAAAAGAGGAATCGGAGTTTATTGATCAAACCGGACAGCAAAACGAAGTGATTACTTCGTCCTCTTCGCTCTCTAATTTATTGATTGAAATGTCGCAAAACCCCGGGAGCTATGACAATATTATTGACGGAAACAGCTGCTCAGCCGTGAAATATCCGATAACCGTGATGGTCAATGGTCAGGAAATCGTGCTGACAAGCCAAGAAGATATCAGTCTTATTTATGCTATTTTTGATGAATTCCCCAATGATCAGGATACCTTGGTGATTGTTTTTCCCATCACGGTTATTCTAAACGATTTTTCAGAAGTAGTCCTGGAAGATCAAGAAGATTTAGAAGAGCTTATTGAGTCTTGTCAAGAAGAATCGGGAATCGCTTGTGTGGATTTTGAATATCCCATTACGCTGTTTACCTATAATACTAATGAGGAGCAAACCGGAACCCTCATCATAGAAAGCGATCAAGAATTGTATTTGCTTTTTTATGGCCTTGAAGAGGAAGATATTATCAGTATCGACTTCCCCATTACCGCTATTTTAGAGGATGGAACTACAGTTGAGGTGGATTCCAATCAGGAATTGGAGCATATTTTGGAAAATGCCAACTGTGATGATGACTTCGATGACCACGATGATGATTTGGAGGGTGACTTTGTAGAAGATCTCACGTCAGATACGTGGTATATTACCTATTATTTTGATGATTTGGATGAAACCGATGATTTTAACGGATTCAGTTTTTCTTTTGCTACTGATCATACCGCCGAAGCTGCTGACAATAACAATACCGTGTCGGGAAGCTGGGCGTTGATTCAGGGAGATACCGCTAAACTGAGTCTTTCCTTTGGCACCACTGATCCTTTTGGTAAACTGGAGGAGGATTGGGAAATCATGGCCGCTTCTTCTGATAAGATTCAATTGCGTATAATAGATAGTGATGGCAGTGTAAATTACCTTACTTTTGAAAGAAATCCCAATGCTGAAGGAAGTAACGAAGCAGTTAATGCGCTAATTAGTAAGCTCATTACCGGAAGTTGGCACGTTAGTTTATTTAAAGAAGAAGGTGAAAATCTCACTGCAGATTATGCGACTTATAACTACAGCTTTCAGGCCAACAGTACGGTAACGGCTACGGGTTCTGCCAACACTATAAATGGCTTTTGGACGGTTGAAGAAGAAGGAGGGCAATTAAAACTTATTCTTAATTTCAATACAGATTTAAATGAAAATTTTGAAGGTTTAAATGACGACTGGATTGTGCTGGAAGCCACGCAAAACCTTGTGCGGTTGAGTGAGAGCGGCGAAGCAAACGAATCCGGCTTGTTGACCTTTGAAAAGAATTAAACAAAAGAAGTTCAGGTTCGCCATCCCCGCTTCAACGGATATTTGTCTCATATCAATGTGCCCTTTTCTATATAACTAAAATCTTGTGGTGCTAATAATTGGCGGGGCTTTATCATTCACTATCGGTATAGAGGTTTGGCCATTGTGAGCTATTAATAACTCGCGGATGCCCTTAGATTTTGGTATTGCAAAACTTTCAATGAGCAAATAGACTGAGCTCGATTCAGCATACCGGTATCGAATTAAAATATTTTAGTTTTCCATCTAAGTGTATAATCCTGATAATGAGCGCAGTATAATTCTGTATGCATAAATATCGATTTTTTTACTTATTTATTTCAGATTCAAGGTAGGGTAAACGGAAACTCACTGGTTATATAAGTACAGACACATGAATGTTTAATAAATTAAAATTTAAAGTCATGAAAAAAGGTAAAATTCAAAAACTGAAAAGTTTTTCAAAACTAAGTATGGCGCTTTTGGTAGCAGCTTTCATTTTTGTAAGTTGTACTGATGATTCTGGTTCCATGCCCAATATGGAAGCCAATAAAGCACCGGTAACCCTTCAGTTTAAGGCGACAAGTGCGCATGCTCATACGACCAATGCCTATGCGGCAACAAATGCAGATGAAATGCAGCAAAATGAGGATACTTTGTTTATCCAGGGTTCTAATGGAACTTTAAAAATCACGGATGTTTATTTTGTGGTAGATGAATTTGAGTTGGAACGCATTGACGATGGTGATGACGATGATCCGTGCGAAGGACTTGAAGGACAAGCCGAGGAAGATTGTGAAGATCAACATGAAGTCAATGAAGAATTTGAAATGGGCATGTCCTTTGTACAGTTGCCTATCGGACAGGACGTTTTGGAGATTAATACTACTGCCATTGAAGAGGGAGTTTATGATAAACTCGATTTTGAAATAGACAACCTCGATACAGATGAGGATGATTCTCCGGAGGAAATAGCAGAACAAGAAGCAGTATTGCAAGCTATTGCTGATGCCGGTTATCAAAACTGGCCCGAAGATGCCAGTATGGTTATTGAAGGAGTTTTTGCTCCTACACAAGGAGAGGAAGTTCCCTTTACGGCCTATGCAGAAGCAGAAGTGTCTATTGAAATGACACTTAACCCTCCTTTGAATATCAGTGATGGCTCTCCACAAACCCTCACCGTAAGTATCAATCCGGAAAACTGGTTTACCCATACTGATGGAACGGTGGTCGACTTGTCTCAGTATGACGAGAACAACCTTTATCAAATGGAATGGGAAATTGACGAGGACAATGGATTTGAATCTGATGTAGATGATGATTAATCCTCTTGATCGCAGCTCAAAATGTTGAGCCGAGAAAAAAACAAAAGCCCTGAATTTTTAAATTCAGGGCTTTTGTTTTTTTATTTTCACCGATATTTTTTGTGGGCGTGGGTTGAGGAAAGAAGATTCCATTAGGAAAGGGAATAATAAACCCCCGCCTTTATAAAACAGAGGCCCGGTGATTACTTTTGGTAAGCTGTGGTTGTATCAAAAAAACGGACAACCGATAATTCACCCTCCATTTCTCCTGCCCTTTCCAATCAAATTATAGACTGGCACAACCTGCTTGTGTATATTCTATCTGCTCCTAACGCCCAAGGAACCTTACCGACGAATTGAAAAACAGAGGAAAATGCAGGATTATCGAAAAAAACTCAGAAAAGAAGTAGGGTAAGGGAAGAGTTGACGGTTATATATATAAACGCATTCATACACTTTCCTAAACTAAAAACAAAAGAGATGTCAAAAGAAAGAAACAATGTTTACGATTTGCTGAGAAGCTTTGAGCCAATATCTTTAAAGGGATTGGAAGAGGTTAAACTTTTAGATCGGATTGATATGAAATATGTCATCTCCATCCAAAGACTCCCTGAGATTATTCAACTGTTAAAAGACCAAGCCTACGTTGTTTTGGAAATTGACGGTCGCCGTACTTTCAATTACAAAACCACCTATTTCGATACTCCTAAACACCGGCTTTTTAAAGACCATCACAACAAACTGTTGCGACGGTTAAAAGTGCGTACGCGTTCTTATATAGAGAGCAATAATCATTTTTTTGAGATTAAGCTGAAGAGCAAGTCTCGAACAAAAAAATTTAGGGAAAAACTACGTAAACCCAACGATGACTTGACAGAAAAGCAAATTAAAAGGGTAAATGAGATTTCTCCAAGAGCACTCGATGCACCTTTGAAGCCAACATTAACCAATTCATATACCCGAATTACGTTTACCAACAAAGCCAGAACCGAGCGCTGTACAATCGATATCAATCTTTCTTATCGAGAGGCTAAGGCTTCGACTGAAGAAATTTTTGTCGACGATATTGCCATTGTAGAAGTAAAACAATCCAAGACTTCACTTTTGGGAGGAATTGTGGCTTCCCTTAGAAGTATGAAAGTTTATCCGACCAGCTTTAGTAAATATGTATATGGTACTATTCAGCTGTATCCCGATATAAAACATAATTTATTTAAGCCTTTGCTTCATAAAATAGATGGAATCAGAAGTCAAACACAAAGGAGAGCTGTGTCATAAAAATCAATTAAAAAACAAACGCATAAAAACAAGTAGTCATGGAAACTTTATTATCATTTATTTCAACCCCATCATTTTTAAATTTCACACTCCCCGCACAAGCGGCAGAGTCAATCGGTAAAGCTGCTCACCTGTTAGATTTTCAGGAGTTCGGGATTCGGTTTTTGATTGATTTTATAGCGATCCTTATTGTTGCCCGGGGGATTTATTTTGCCCGTCATAAAAACCGAGACTTTTTGTTTACTCTTGTGGTTTTTAATTTGATTAATTTTTTGATCTGCTTTCTATTGAGTGGGGCCAACTTAGAAATAGGCTTTGCTTTTGGGTTGTTTGCCATTTTTTCTATCATGCGCTATCGAACGGTCACCTTGCCTGTAAAGGAAATGGGCTACCTGTTTATTAGTGTGGCCATGGGATTGCTCAATTCACTGGCTACGGTGCAAGACGATTATTTTATACTGGTCATCGGTAATGCCTTTATCATTTTGCTGCCTCTTATCTTGGATTACAAGTCGAAGCACAAAAAAACCGTAAAGACCAAGGATATTACCTATGAACGCATAGATCTTATCAAACCCGAAAAGCGGAAAGCCCTCCTCAGCGACCTTCGCAATCGCACCGGTTTGCCTATTCATAAAATTGATATTACCAATATTGACCTGATGCAGGATATTGCGCTAATCAAAGCTTTTTATTATGAGGAGGAAGATCCTTTAGATCGATCGCGTCATATTGGAGTGAAGACAAAGAAATCCCTGATTGAAGTTCACCGTAATGTGAATGTAAAAGGAACTAAATAACAAAAACAAAAAGAGGCGATGGGCTTTTGGTATAAAAAACTCATCATTAACCGAGTTCAACCCATTTTTTTGGGGCTCTAAAGCGTTGTATATGAATAAAATTAAAATTGCAATCGTGTTACTTGCGTTTTCTCTAATAGGGATAAAACAAATTCAGGCGCAAATTGTAGATGAATGGGAGGCAAGGCCCAGTCTTTCGCTTAAACATGAACACAAGGATTGGTCTTTTACCGGAACCTATTATGCTTATATAGATGAGCATCTTAAGGAGTATGACAAATCGGAACTGGGAGCTGAAATTGAATATAAAATCAATTCATGGCTCGACCTCGGGATAGACTATAGGTATGGGCTTGAAGAAAATGAAAAACCGGCCCATGACATTCGCCTATATGCGAGTTTTGATTATGATTTTTCAGATCGATGGGAGCTGGAATACCGCCTTATGGGTCAACAAGAATTTTCATCATTAAAAGAGGATTATCTCGAAGAAAATCCGGTGGAATATGCAGTGCGAAATAAAATTACGATCGCCTATAAACTGAGCAAAGCCTGGGAGTTGTCACTGTATACCGAAAATTATGTGCAACCCATACACAGCATGCTGCTTTTTCACCGACAGAAAACCGGAATAGGACTTGAATATGAGTTTGCCAAACGTCATGAAATCGGTTTAGAAATAGAATTGCGAAATAAACGCAGTGGGAAAAATGAGGGGCGAATCAATATAGGCTATACGTATAGTTTGTAAAAGAAAGAAAAGTGAGGTTTATGCCGGCTTGTAGCAAGGAGAGCAAGTTTGCCTTCTTGATCGAGCGGTAGTTAAAAGAAGGCGCTTTGGGGCTCAAAAATAAAAAACAATACTTTGGTTCTTTTTTAATCATAGTTTTTTATATTTGCACCCTCAAATAAAAAGACGAAACTAAAAGTTTAAACAGATATTACACTATGCTGATTGTAAAAGTAAAGGAAGGCGAAAAAATTGAACGCGCTTTGAAGCGTATGAAGCGCAAATTCCGCAACACTAAAGTATTGCAAGAACTCCGTGATAGGAGATATTATACAAAACCTTCAGTAGTCAACCGCAAAAAAATTCAAAAAGCGGCTTACATCCAATCCATCAGGGATAAAGAAGAGATATAATTATGCAAGGCTTTAGCCTTTATACTTCACAAAACAAACCCACAACTGCTGAGCGTTCAGCAATCGTGGGTTTTTTATTTCAACATTTAGATCAGTATGGGGATTCCAAGAGCGAAATTGGGGATTGCTTAAAATTTGCCTTGAAAGAAGGGTCGAAGTCCTTGGGAGGTTTTGCTTTGGTCTACCGCGGAGAAGACGGTGAGATTGCCGGACTAACGCTTGTCAATGAAACGGGAATGAAAGGATATATCCCTGAAAATATTTTGGTGTATATTGCCGTTCATGAAAAATCTCGCGGCAAAGGCATTGGGAAAAAAATTATGCGCAAAGCCTTTGAATATGCTTCCGGTGAAATTGCGCTGCACGTCGAACCGGACAATCCTGCCCGATATCTTTATGAAAACCTCGGTTTTACCAGTAAGTATTTGGAAATGCGTTATCCCAATAAGTCTTAAGTCGTTTTCAGTATTTTCCTGTTTTTTTAAGCTTGTTTATTTTAGCCCTTCTAAACTCACAAAAAGTACCCAATATCCTTTACTTATAAAGAAAAGGGTTATATTAGCGGCTTAACGGAACATTTAACCCCCTTAAAGAAAACGTAATGAAAAAAAATTATTTTCTCTGTAGTCTTTTTATTTTTCTATTGATGCAATCAATAACGGCGCAGACACTCTGGAGTGACGATTTTGAATCCTATTCCACAGGAAACTTTACCTCCCAAAACGATTGGGATCGGATGGGAGGACAAGATAGTTGGGCTCAAATTGTCACCATCGATGCGAATAAAGGGCAGAGTCTTCAGCTTAGTTCTACTACTAACAATGCTTCCGGAATGTTTGTTACACATTATAGTGACTGGAGCACGCGTGATAGTGGTAATGATATTCTTGAAGTGAGCTTTGATTTTTACACCGGCGATAGCTCTACTACCGGTCTGGGCATGGTTGTGATTGCTACCGAAAATTTTGACCAAATTGCCTCTATTGGCACTGCTGCAGTAGATAGCGTAGTTTTTATATCTGCCGAAAATATTGACACTACTTTAGTTGCTTCTGCCGCCTACAATACGTGGTACCACATCACCATAACTTATAATTTTCAAACGGGTAAGCTAATGGCACAAGCGGATAGTAATCCGGTCATTTCAGGAACAATTACGCCGGGATTAGTTCCAAATGTATTCGACTTTACTGCAATTATGGAATCACACATCGGAATTGATAACATCGTTTTTGAAGCGACAGACCAAGGAGTATTAGGTATCGATAATTTCGTTAAAGTTACGCAAGAAACACGACTTTACCCTAATCCAACACCTTCTTCTATTAACTTAGAAACGACTCGTCAATTGGAAAAGAGCGCGCTCTTTGACGTTACCGGGAAACGTGTCAAAACGTTCGGTTCGGAGAAACAATTAGACTTGCAAAACCTACCAGCTGGTAGTTATTTCTTGCGACTGATTTATGAAAATGGCACACGTGAATCGCATAAAATCATCAAACAATAGCGTATTGCTTTTCGTATAAATACTAACCGCACCATGAAAATTGTGCGGTTAGTGTTTGCTATGCATATTCATTATCTGTAGGATTAAAGTCCTGAACGGGGGCTATTTTGGATGCTGTCCCCAAAAAAAAGTGTGTCTTTTAAAAGGTGTTTAGGTTTCGGTATAAATAATCTATGGGCATGCTTGTCTAAACTATTTGTTGAGCTTTGAAGCGCCAATGAAAAATAAGGCCTGAACGGCTTTAGTTTACATAAATATCAGAAAAACAGTTATAGTTTCTTTGTGATATGTGCGAGATCGCGCATAAGGGAATGTTTTATAGCTATAGTTTTCCTACATCAATAGCCGTTTTTGCTTTTAAAAACCAAAGCAGGCTTTACAGAGGGTAAGGGAGCTCTTGTTCCTGAGGATCTTCCTGAGCGATTAGACAAACCTTTCGGTCTGAATGGCGGTATAGGTCATTGGCCTGACCTCGTAATCGTAGTTTATATGCTGGAAAAGGGAGTGTTTGTTTTCAGCATCCCGGCTCATTTTATCAGCTACTTTTTTTAGTATATATTTTCCATTTACCGGACACCAATGGGGTAAAATTATTTTTGTAGGGCAAGTCATGAATTGAACATGATAAAATTCATTATCTTTGCATCTAAATATAAAAAAAACGGAAGAGCGTATGAGTCTTTACAAAAAAATGTACAACCTTTTCGAGAAGCAATATTTAATGTACGCCATGTTGGGCGTGCTTATTTCAAGCTGCGTTGGCGCAGGTGCCGCCATGCTGGTTTTGCATAAAGGACACGGTTTTGTCGAAATGTTTGAAGTTACCTTGTTGGTTTGTGGTTGCATGGGCTTTAATGCTACCATCTTGTCAGACAGAAAAACAAAAATAGTTTTAAACACCTTTATTATCAGCGTCATTATCAGTGTGTTAATTCTTGTAATTAATTTGATATGACTCCTGAAAATTGGACTAAAAAGGAAATTGAAAGCCGGGATGATGTTTCGGTGTTGGTGCGAACTTTCTATGCAAAGATTCGGAAAGAAGAAACCTTGGGCCCCATTTTCAATGGAATTGTAGAAGATTGGGAAGAACACCTTGAAAAATTAACCGACTTTTGGGAGAGCAGCTTGCTCTTTGCCAGGAAATATTATGGAAATCCAATGCTGGCTCATATCTCGGTTGATGAAAAAATGGACAATACGGTGGAAATGGCTCATTTTGGTATCTGGCTCAATCTGTGGTATCAAACCTTGGACGAATATTTTGAAGGAGAAGTAGCAGAACGCGCCAGGGCTAATGCCCGCAGAATGTCGACCAATCTGTTTCTGAAACTCTACCAACACAGACCACAATATCGAGAGGCCAACTGATGCTTGATCAATGAATTTTGCTGGAGTTATTTATGCTTTTAAGATGAAAACCAAAAATGTTTTGCATTATTGAAAGTCAAAATAGACTCATTGAAAACTTTTAATTATATTGCGTTTTAGTATAAAAACAATCAATTTATTATGGCTCAAATTAAAAGAATTCTTGTTCCTACCGATTTTTCCGAAAATGCAGCTTCAGTTTATAAAATGGTCAAAAAATCTGCCGAAAAGTATGGCGCTACGGTAGATTTTATTCACGTAATTCAAAACCCGAGATACTATGATATCAGTAAAGACCCCTTGGGTAACGTGTTTGAGGATAAAGATGCTTATACCAAGCTGCGAAAACAAATAGAAGAGCGACTCCAAGAAAAACTCACCAACCTGTTTGAAGAAGAAAATAGAGGTAAGGCCATAATTAAAAATAACGACCGTCCATGGACCTCAATCGCAGAACACGCCAAAACAGAGCGTTATGACTTGATTATAATGGCCAAAAGAGGGTACCATCAATCTACTTTCAATCGCGGAAGCGTGACTGAAAAATTGGTGCGCATGGTCAATACTCCCATTCTAACAGTCAACAAAGGATATGATCCTGCTATTGAGGCTGTAGTGGTGCCGACAGATGGGTCTAAGATTTCTCTGGAAGCTTTGCCAATGGCCTTATTGGTGGCAGCACAGAACGAAGCAAAGATCCATTTGTTGCGGGTCTCTAAAGAAGAAGGTTTGGCTGCCAATATCACCGGTGGCAAAGCCTATAAATATTCCAATCAAGAGCTTAAGGAAAAAATATTTGAGAGCCTGAAAGCCTATGTCTCTAACCAGGCCAACAGCTTGAGCTTTAAAGGAGAGCCTTCTGCAAAATCAGAAACCATCAGGCTTGAAAACGACTTTGGCGAAGAGGTGGACTTGATGATCAGAATCCAGAAAGGAGTTTCTGCGCACGCCGCTATTGTTAATTATGCGGTTGATAATGCGCAGTTGGTAGTGATGGCTACTCATGGACGCAGTAAGATGGCTTATATCTTCCTTGGATCAACTACCGAAAAAGTGGTTCGACATCTCAAAATGCCGGTCATGACCATTAAGCCCGAATTTGTTCAAAACCAATAAAAAACACATCGAGAGAAAAAGGGTTTTTTTATCGACCTTATTCACTTGCTTCAATTCTTTATTTTCTGAAAAACTATCCGGTAGAATCGGGGAGGCATGGATGGGCTGAACGCGTCAGGGATTAATATTCATCGCGTTGAGTGTCAGGTAATTGCAAATTATTTTTTTTGAATTATTTTAAATTTGAAGAAAGTTATATTTTTATTTTGGATAAATTTGTCCATAATATAAACTTACTCTATATTTGTCGAAAATTTTTGGCCTAAATGTTTTCAAAAGCTTGTGAATATGGAATCCGTGCGGTTTTGTTTGTTGCCACCAAATGTGAGCAAGACGAACGCGCTCGGTTAAAAGAAATTTCCAAGGGGATCAAGGCGCCCGAAGCATTTACGGCTAAAGTGTTGCAAAAACTGGCAAAGGCAGGAATTATACACTCTGTTACCGGTCCTAAAGGCGGTTTTTATATCGAAAAGGAAGAGGTCGAACAAATAAAGCTCATCCAAATTGTGGAAGCTATTGATGGCGACCAGTTGATTGTGGGATGCGGTATGGGTTTGCCTAAGTGTGATGCCGAGCACCCTTGCCCTATTCATCATAAATTTAAACACATCAGAAACGATTTGATAAATATGTTAACCAATATGAATGTGAACCAGATGGCCGCAAGTGTGGACAAGGGTACCGCATTCTTAAAATATTAATTAACCTGTCCTGATTAAATTTAATATGAGTTATCTGAAATCGAAACGACGATTATGTATGTTTTTGGCACTGGCTTTTGCAAGTTTGCCAAGTTTTGCCGCTACTCCCGTGGCCGATGAATGGCTTGAGGGAACCGGAGTGATTGGTACAGTGGTCCTGATCTTACTGATCTTGGCCGTTACCATCATTATTGCACTGGTGAAAATCAATAATGTTATTGGCGGCATAAAGCGTAAAAAGCTGGCTAAAAAGAATCTGCAGTTTAATGAGGATATCATCTCCTTGAGAAGTGATGAGATTGATGCCATTCTCGAACAGCGCAAGGAGGCCTTGAATTACAAATTAACAGGTTATGAGCTGGGTGGCGAAAACAAAGCCAAAGATGAAAAAGGCCTGATTACAGAAGTAGCCCACAATCCCAAGCCTTCTTTTTACGACAAAAAGAAAAAGACTAAAATCAGTATTGAAACAGCACCCGAACTCAAAAAAGTAATTCTTTACTACTTGGGTACCGCTACTTTTTGGTTGCTGTTTGGAACTACCGTAGGAGAATTCCTGGGGCTAAAATTCGTTTGGCCCGATTTGGATCATGTCTCCTGGCTCTCTTTTGGAAGGCTGCGCCCGGTGCACACCAATACGGTCTTCTGGGGATGGGCCTCATTGGCCATGATTGGATTGGCTTACTTTGTGATCGCAAGAACTTCCAATACCCGGATCCACAGCTATAAAATGGCGTGGTGGGCACTCATCCTGATTAATGCCACGGTATTTGTCGGAAACCTTATGTTGATGGGCGGAATCAACAACGGAGGCGGGGAGTACCGCGAGTATATTTGGCCGGTATTCGGAATGTTTATCACCGCTTTGGTCATTACCTTTTGGAACTTTTATAAAACCGTTGCCAACAGAAAAGTGAGGGAGATTTATATTTCCAACTGGTTTATCTTGGCAGCATTGATTTGGACAGCTGTACTGTCTATTGTGGGTTATCTTCCATTCTATCAAGACGGAATGGGCGAGACCGTTATTGCCGGTTACTATATGCACCAGGGAGTAGGAATGTGGTTTATGACCTTTTCTCTCGGTCTCATTTATTATTATCTCCCGGCAACCTTGAACAAACCCATTTACTCTTATGCCTTAGGAGTGTTGGCTTTGTGGACCCAGATGCTGTTTTACAGTATGATTGGAACCCACCACTTTATCTTTAGCCCCTTGCCTTGGTGGCTACAGACTGTAGCAATTGTCTTCAGTATCGGAATGATTATTCCGGTGACCGCAGGTACTTCCAATTATTTGCTTACCATGCGTGGCCGTTGGAGTCACATCTCTAAAAGTTATGTATTGCCTTTCCTCTTGGTAGGTATTATATTTTACTGGGTGGGTTCAATGCAGGGAAGTTTGCAGGCCACTCGATATACCAACTACGTATGGCACTTTACCAACTTTAATGTGGCCCACTCTCACATGACCATGTACGGCATTATTTGCTTTATCCTTTGGGGCTGTATCTATACCATCATCCCCAAATTAACCGGAAAAGAGCCCAAGTCCTTCTATGTGGGAGGACACTTTTGGCTCGCCTTGATAGGACTCTTTGCTTATATGTTCCCCTTGATGATTGGAGGAACACTTCAAGGCCTGAGCTGGTTGCAAAAAGAGCCCTTTATTCAGTCTGTGATCCTTATGAAACCACATTGGATCTGGCGGGCAGTTGGAGGCTCCTTGATGCTGGTCTCACACTTTATCTTTGCCTATAACCTTTACTATATGTTTAAAAAGGACAAAGCAACAGAGAAAGTGCATGAAAATGTAGAAGTTAGAAATGCGAAATTAAACACTAAAACCCTTTAAACAATGTTTGATTTTAATACCGATCACAAAGCTTTAGTTTGGACCATGTTTATTGTTTATCTGGGGATTACCGTGGGAATCGCCATTGTGCCTGCTTACCAAATGCAGAACAACTATGAGCCTTTGCCCAACCAACCCAAGATGACACAAGCAGAACAACGCGGTGAAGCCATCTATGTGGCTGAGGGTTGTATCGCCTGCCATACCCAACAGGTGCGAAATATTGAAATGGATGCCGTGTGGGGCAAGCGACCGGCCATTCCTCAAGATTTTGCTTACAGCAAGCAAAGACCTGGTATTTGGCTGAATACGGCTTCACTTTTAGGAAGTGAGCGCACCGGACCCGATTTGACTAATATTGGAAATCGCCAACCCTCACAAGCCTGGCAATTGCTCCACCTCTACAATCCCAGAGCTGTGGTGGAAGAATCTGTCATGCCTTCTTATGAATACCTTTTTAAAGAGGTCGATAGTATGATGGTTCGCGAATCGGATGTAGTGGTTAAAGGAATTCCTAAGGAATTTTTTAATAAACCCGGAAAGGAAGTGATTGCTACCGATGAAGCTTTGGCTTTAGTGGCCTACTTAAAATCATTAAAGCAACCCGAGTTACCCGAAGGGATGGAGGTACCCGAGTTTATTCCATACGCCGAAGTCAGTGGAGAAGAATGTGCCCCCGGCACCAGCGGCGGTGGATCGGCTGGCGGACCGAATGGTAAAACTTTATATGCCAATACCTGTGCCACTTGTCACCAAGGAAATGGTAAAGGAGTGCCTGGTGCATTCCCGCCTTTGGCCGGAAATCCGGTGGTGAATGCCGAAGATCCTACCAACATGATTAAGATTATTTTGGAAGGACAGGATGTGAACCCTGATTATGCAGCAATGCCGGGTTGGGCCGACCAACTGACCGACGAGGAAGTGGCTGCTATTATGACCTATGAACGCTCAAGTTGGGGCAATGATGCTCCCGCGGTTTCAGCAGAAGAAGTGAAAAAAGTAAGAGAGGAGCTTGGTTTATAAGTTTTTAAATTGGGAATTATGAAAAAAATCGTATTTTTGATAGGTGGATTCTTGTTGCTTACCGGTCGTGCTTTGGCCCAGGAGGCAGCCCCCATTACGCAAGCAAGTCATCACAATACGCCATTTACAAAACCCGATGCATATATTGCAAACACCATCATATGGGTTTCCGTAGGCGTGGTGGTATATACCTTAATATTGACTTTAAAATATATGTTTAAACCCGAGGAAGATAATCCGGACCACATTAAAAATATTGTATTAGATGAAGGATTCTGAGCAAATTAAAGAAATTAACGACAGTAGAGTTGTCAAGGTCTTTTTGGACGATGAGGAAAAGCCTTTTGGCGAATTTCAACCCCCGGTGGAAATCGTTTTGGATACCACCAAAATTCCTGATGGTAAACACGAACTAAAAGTAGTGGCCAAAACCTCAGGAATGATGGAAGGAATTAAAATCATTCCTTTTGAAGTCAGAAATGGACCCGATATCTCTGTGTTGGGGCTAAAACCCAACCAAACCATCAACACTGAAACCTCGGTTTTGATCAATGCCTACGGGAGTGAAACCACCGACCGTTTCGTCTTGAGGGGTTCAGAAGACCCCAAGCCTATTCCGGCCTGGGTGTGGGCGCTGATTATTAGTTTTATCGCCTATGGCTTGTTCTACCTAATTATGTACTGGACTCCCGATCACTATGTTTCCCCCTTCTAAGTATGGCTAAGGAAATTGAAAACATAGAAGACGTTAAACAACTGGTGCATCATTTTTATGACCGGGTGCAAAAGGATGATTTGATTGGCCCCATCTTTAATGAAAAACTCGAAGGACGTTGGCCTGAACATCTGGCCAAAATGGTAAGATTCTGGCAAACTGTCTTGTTGGGAGAGCACACCTACAGGGGATACCCTTTTAGGCCACATGCCGATTTACCGGTCTCAAGTCAACATTTTAACCGATGGTTAGAATTGTGGTATTTTACCCTCGTTACTGAGTTTGAAGGCGATAAAGTGCAAATTGCGGAGCGTCAAGCCTCTCAAATGGCAAAGATGTTTCAGATGAAAATAGAGTATAATAGACAAGCAAAAATGGATAGCTGATGATAAATCTGAGTATAGATCAGCCTTATGCAATTATAGCGACATTTGTATGGCTCGGATTTGTAGGAGCCATTAGTTTTATGGAATCTTGGGTCAAGTTTAAAGCCCCTAATGTAGATCTCAGTGTCGGACTCGGAATTGGACGACTGGTGTTTAGGTCACTTAACTATGTGGAGTGGTTCTTTGCTCTTACAATCCTCTTGAGTTTTGTGCTGACCTCCTTCCCGGTGTTCTCAAGTGCAAGTATACCGCTCTTTGTTGCCATTTTTATTATCCTGCTTCAGTCCTTTTGGATGTTGCCACAACTCAATAAAAGAGCTGAACTGGTTATGGCAAAAAAAGAACTCCCCAAATCATTTTTACACTTTTACTACGTAGGTGGAGAAATGATTAAAGTAGTTTGCTTGATCCTATTCGGATTGTTTTTGTTGGGCTAACTTTACAATTAAGAAAACTTATTATTATGGAAGACACAATTAAAGCTATTGAAGAAAAGTATAAAAAGATGGGGGAGAATCCCGAAACGCATTTGAAAGGCTTGCTTCAGGCCAAACCCATTAATTATTGGGATTATATTCAAGTGGATACCTTGCTTTCCTTGCAACGACCTCGAACCAATTATAAAGACGAAGAGATTTTTGTCATGTATCATCAAGTTATTGAACTCTTCCAAAAAATGTTGTTGCATGAAGTCAAACAAATGCAAGCCATGGATGAAGTGGATGAAGCGGTATGGATTGAAAAACTGGGACGCGTAGATCGCTATGTGGAGATGCTGATTGGTTCTTTTGATATCATGCGCAACGGAATGGATTATGATGATTACAATATCTTTAGAGCTACCTTAACTCCGGCCAGCGGATTTCAAAGCGTTCAATTTAGATATGTCGAACTTTATTGCACCCCGGTTAAAAACTTGGTAAATGAGAAAGGCAAAAAACGCTTGCCCGAAAATCCGACTTTGGAAGATTACTTTGATAATATCTATTGGAAGGATGCCGGATATGATCGAGAAACCGGTAAAAAGACTTTGACCCTGCGTCAGTTTGAAGAACGCTACGAAGAAGAACTGCTCGCCTTGGCCAAAAAAATGCAGGGACAAACCTTACAGGATAAGTTTGAAACCTTGGACAATCCTTCAGAGGAACTTAGAGAAAATATGTTGAAATTTGATCGAATGTACAATGTCGATTGGCCCTTGGTGCATTTAGAAACGGCGGCACATTATTTAGACAGTAAAGGGGAAACCAAAGCTGCTACCGGTGGTTCAGAATGGAAAAAATACCTCCATCCGGAGCATCAGCAAAGAAAGTTTTTCCCTGAGCTCTGGAAGAAATAAATCGCTTTGATTGCCCAAATTGAGCTGATACCAATTAGACCGGCCGGACATCCCGACCGGTTTTTTTATGCAATGTGATTTATGAGTTCAGCCGTAGACTGCAGACGTGCTCCTTTAGCTTGTAAGTGCTTCAGTTGTTTTTCAAAACGCGACGAATCAAGCGGCATAACTGCATCGTCGACCAAAGTGACGGAGAACCCTTCTTCAAGACCGTCTAAAACCGTGTAATACACACAAACATCCCCGGCCAAACCGGTTACGTAGAGTTCATCGATATCTTTTCCGCGTAAATAGGCTGCCAATCCTGTAGATTTTGAGGTGGGCATTATCATAAAAGCCACTGTAACTGTCAATTTTAGGATTTGTTCCTTTTCTAAAAATAGCTTCAATAGGATGTGTTTTTAGGGCTTCGGGAAATTGTGCTCCACGATTGCCCTGTACACAGTGATCGGGCCATAAGGTTTGGGAATTGCCATCAATATGAATTGTTTCGAAAGCAGTGTGGTTGGGGTGATTTGAGGCAAAACTCACATGATTTTTCGGATGCCAATCCTGTGTGGCAACCACCAAATCCACAGCATCAATCAGTTGGTTGATGCGGGGAATAATCTTATCGCCTCGGGGAACCTCAAGCCTTCCACCGGGAAGAAAATCATGCTGCACATCGATGATTAATAACGTTTTCATGGTTTAAGGTTTTTTATGAATTAAGGGTGTGTTTCTTTCGTAATTGCGCCCTGATTTCTCGAGTCTTATCGCTGATGCCTACCTTGTAGATATGCGGATTTTCAAAGCGTTTATAGGCATCGGGGAGTAGGGCCAAACGCTGTTGGGCATAAGTTTTGATCTTGTTTATATTGGTTTCCAGCTCAATGATTTTCCCTGCTGTCATCACCGGTTGAAGAAGGGAAGTGGCACGCAGGCCTTCACAAGATTTAGATTTGTGTGCATCAAAAGGAGAGGAGATTCGCCTGGGAGTGCCTTCTTCTACTTGGGCAATAGCATCAGTGCCTGCAAAAAATCCATTTTTAGCAAACATACGATACACCTGTTTCCGTCCGGGAAGCGTTGTTTTTTTTATATTCTCGGATATTTTAATACGCGGTTGGTGGTTGGCTTCAGCCAATTTGAAAACACCATCCAAAGCAGCATCCGGCTGAGCCGTTACCAAGCTGGTGCCTACGCCAAAAATATCTATGGGAGCTTCTTGTTGGCGCAAGCTTCGAATGACATATTCATCCAATTGATTGGAAGCAACAATCTTGACCGTTGAAAGTCCGGCTTCATCCAAAAGCCTTCGTGCTTGATGGGCTAAAAAGGCAAGGTCGCCACTATCGAGCCGAATGGCTTGCAAGTGTTGACCGCGTGCTGCCATGGCTTTTCCTACCTTAATGGCGTTGGGGATCCCCTGTTGAAGACTGTCATAGGTGTCGACCAACAAAGTGGTGTTGTTGGGATTAGTTTCGACAAACTTTTCAAATGCCGTCAATTCATTTGGGTGCATTTGTACAAAAGAATGCGCCATGGTGCCTACGCATTTCAGCTGATAAGCCTTGGCAGCATACACATTGCTGGTGGCATCAAACCCGCCGATAATCGAGGCGCGGGAGGCTAAAATGCTGCCAAGTCCTTGACTGCGACGCAACCCAAACTCACTTAGGACTTTATCGCCGGCAGCTGCTCGAATTCGAGAAGCTTTGGTGGCAATAAGCGATTCGAAATTTAAATAATTTAAAATCAAACTCTCTACAAGCTGCACCTCGAGGATGGTGCCCTCTACTCGCAATACCGGAGCGGTAGGGAAAACCACTTCTCCCTCCGGAGGCGCATAAATGTGACCGCGAAATTTGAAGTCTTTTAAAAACTTGAGGTAATCTTCGTGGAATCCCGCTGCTTTAAGGTAAGTAATATCTTCTTCATGAAAATGCAAAGATTCTAATTGTTGAAGTACATCGGCGAGTCCGGCAAAAATTACATAACCTCCGTTGAAAGGAGATTTTCTGAAAAAATAATCAAAGCTAACCGGGGTTTCCCAAGTGTTGTTTAAATAATAGGACTGCCCCATTGACAGCTGATAAAGATCGGTGTACAGACCGGTGGGATTAAAAGTCATAGTGTAAAATTTAATCAAAGTTAAGCATTTATTAAAGTTTATCGAAATAAGATGAAATAATTTCGGATAATTTTGTCCTAAATATAAAATAGCTTATATTTGTCCTGAGTCAAAGCGCTATAATATTGAGCTTGACGCTTGGTGAAACTTGGAAAATAATCTTAGGATGATGGAAAAAGTAACAAAACCAAAGGTAAAGACCCTCGCTACGGGTGGCGAGTTGCTGGCCAAGCAGATGCAGGCAAAATCAGGAGAGGTGTTGCCAAAACACTTGGCGAGTGTAGAGTCAATACTCTTGGTGCATGAAGGGGAATGTATTTTAAGAATAGAAGGAGAGGATAAGGTGTTGAAACAAGGAGAGGCCTTTGTGGTCCCTCCTCAGATAAAGCATCAAATAAAGGCTAAGACTGATTTTAAAGCAGTGCATTTTATGCCTAAATCCATTGAATTTCAGTTTTTTAAATGAGTTCATAATAAAAATGGGAACACACAATAAAACATGGCTCTATTCAAAAAAGAGGGGGATTGATTTAGACGGTTGAAGAAAAATGATTAATTTGAGCAGTAATATATAGCTAACAAAAACCATTATATCGAATTCATTAACCCAATGAGAAGTGTCTATGAAACCAAAATCTAAACCGGCGAATTACACGCGAAAGAAATTTTTAAGAGATGCTGGAGGAGCTTTGTTAGGAGGCGGACTGTTAACCGCTTTCGGACTCCCAACTGTTCAGCAGGCTCAAGCAAGACCCACGGCATCCATTGCCAAATCCCGTTTGTTGACTTTGACAAAATCAAGTCGTTTGGCGGCAGATCCAAAAGCTATTCCCCCTCCCATTAAGAGAAGGCGGCCCAAGACCGTTGAAATAGAGCTGGAGGCCAAGGAGGTGATTGGGGAGATTGAAGATGGAACGCAATTTCACTACATGACTTTTGGCGGACAGATACCATCTCCTTTTATTCGAGTTAGGCAAGGTGATACGGTAATTCTGACCTTAAAGTCTTCCAAGCAAAACTTTATGCTGCACAATATTGACCTGCATGCCGTGTATGGAACCGGTGGAGGTGCTGAAGCTACTTTTGTTACGCCGGGTTCCTCACAAACCATCAAATTTAAGGCTGTGTATCCCGGTGCTTTTATGTATCACTGTGCGGTTCCGGCTATGGATCAACACATCAGTAGCGGTATGTTTGGAATCATTTTTGTCGAACCAGAAGAAGGCTTGCCGGAAGTGGATCACGAATTTTATATTGGGCAACATGAGATTTATATCAAAGGAGAGACCGGTGCTTCGGGCTTGCAAGATTTTGATTTCGAATCTATGAAAGCCGAGAACCCTACCTACGTATTACTAAATGGTCAAAAGGGCGCCCTGACTGAAAGTGGCTATGGAGCCATGAAGGTGAAAAAAGGAGAAACAGCGCGGATTTTTTTCGCCAATGGCGGTCCTAATTTAGCCTCGAGCTTTCACCCTATTGGTAATGTCTTTACAAAAGCCTGGCGCGATGGCGCAATACTGAATCAACCCGAACGCTATGTGCAAACCATGATGGTGCCCCCCGGAGATTGTGCCATCTTTGAGCTGGACTTCCCGGTTCCTTCTACCATTCATTTGGTAGATCACGCTTTGAGTCGGGTGGAATCTAAAGGAATGGGCGGTGATATTATCGTGGAAGGCTCGCCCGATAAATCTATTTATGATCCATATTATACCGCTTAAACAAATTTGAAACTATAAAAATTTTTAATCAGTAACCATAAATAAATCAGTTATGAAAATGTGTAAAACAAGTTCAAAAATTCAACTCTTAATGGCAATGGTATTTACTTTCTTTATGGCCAGCAATGCCATGGCACAACAGGTCATTAAAATGGAAGGAACCGACCAAATGAAGTTTACTGTTGAAGAAATTGTGGCCAGTCCCGGAGAAGAAATAACCGTGATTTTAGTCAATAATAGTAAATTGCCTGCAGTAGCCATGTCTCACAACTTTGTCCTAATCAAAAAATCTGCAGACGCCAAAGCATTTTCTATGGCGGGTGCAAAATTTAGAGATGATGGTTATATTGATCCATCTAAAAAGGATCAAATTATTGCCATGACCGAAATGGCCGGTGGAGGCGAGACGGTTAAGGTGACCTTTAAAGCTCCCAAAGAAGCCGGGTCATATCCTTATGTATGTACATTCCCCGGACATTATATTGCCGGAATGAAAGGAATGCTCATTGTGAAATAAGGTGTTGAAATTTAAGATTAATGAAATGGATGAGCCTATAAGGGAAAACATGTTTTCCCTTATAGGTTTTATCCGTTTGTGACGACCAAGCCCTAAACAGGGCTAAAAAACCGGGAAAAAATATATGAATGGAATGTCAAAAGGGAACAATCATAACACCCAAAGACACAATTTGAGCTGTGTGTTTTTTAGTGCAACGGCTATAAAATAATAAAGCTAATTTATCTCATAACATTTTAAATCTACAACTATGAAAACGATTAAAGCCATCCCCAAGACTGTTGGCGTTCTGATGTTGATAACGGCCCTTTTTTATTCAGTAAGCGGATTTTCTCAAGAAGAACCCCGAGTTATTGAGATAAAGGGACTTAACAATATGACCTACAGTAAAGAAGAAATTGTGGTGAGCCCGGGAGAATTAATCACCATCAGACTGACTAATGTAACAGACTATAAACCGCGACAAATGTCTCATAATTGGGTGCTGCTTAAGCAAACCGTTAATGTGCAGGCATTTGTTGATGCCTCTGAAAAAAGTGCCGTCAATAATTTTATCGACCCCGACCGGGAAGATCAGGTTATTGCCCATACCGATATGGCTTCGCGCGGGCAAACGGTGGAAGTGACTTTTAGAGCTCCCACCAGACCAAGTAAATATATGTATTTGTGCACTTTCCCCGGACACTTTTTTGCCGGAATGTATGGAACCCTGACCGTAAAACCGGAGTAGAATACCCCTTAAGGCCACATTGATTTTACTGAAAGACTTGCGAAATGCTTCGGCATTACCGCAAGTTTTTTTTGCCCGTTAGATTATTTCGGATAAAAGTGTCCTGAATAGAAAATAATATGTACTTTTGTATTTAGAATGTTTCAAAATAAGTCGAACCGCTCTAAAATAAAATACCGTGAAAACAATGAATAAACCAGAAATGACTCCTTTAACCAAGGGCGCTTCCTTTCAAGTTTTAAAAGTAAATGCCAAGGCCGGAATGGTCATGCCAACACATCATGCCACGCAGGAAGCGGTGATTGTTGTTCAAGAAGGAGAAGCTCTTTTAAAAACACCGGAGGGCAATCATAATTTTAAACCGGGAACCACTTTTGTTTTGCCGGCTCAGATGGATCACAGTTTAGAGATTAAGAAAGATTTTCAAGCTGTGGTTACCATGGGATTGGAATCTAAAATCAAATTTCAAAATTAAATAAATTAGGAAATAGAAACGAATATCAATTAAAATTTGTAAATTGTAAACACATAATTATGGAAACGACATTAGGAAAATCAGTAGGGCAAATCGTAGCCGAAGATTATCGAACAGCACAAGTTTTTAAAAATCACAAAATAGACTTTTGCTGTAATGGAGGGCGTAGTGTGCAAGAGGTGGCCAAAGAAAAAGGCCTCGAAGAAAAACAACTCTTGGATGAGATTGCTCAAGTGAAAGAAAGCAAAGCTTCAGGGAGTACTGACTTTGAAACTTGGCCCTTGGATTTGTTGGCAGATTATATAGTGAAAACTCACCACCGCAATGCCGAAAAACAAATTCAGGTGCTCAAACCTTATTTGGAAAAAATAGGGCAGGTACACGGGCAACGCCATCCTGAATTACTTGAAATTAAACAAATTTTTGACGATATTTCCGGAGAAATTTCTGCTCATATGAAAAAGGAAGAGTTGATCCTTTTTCCTTTCATCAAGAAAATTGTAAAAGCAGAAGAAAACGGCGAGAAACTTGAAGCTACCGGAAAATCTGTGGAAAATCCCGTAAACATGATGACTCATGAACACGATGATCAAGGAGATGCTTTTAAGAAGATTTCGGAACTGAGCGATGATTATACCCCGCCAAGTGATGCCTGCAATACTTATAAAGTGACCTTTGGGCTCTTGCAAGAGTTTGAAGACGATTTGCACAAGCACATTCACTTGGAAAATAACATATTGTTCCCCAAAGCCGTTCAAAAAGAAAAAGAAGTGGCTGCATAATTTTCATTCCCTTGTACGGGGTGAATTGGGTCGCTTCAAGATAATAAAATGAATGTATAAACCTTAAAAAGAACAAGACTATGTCTAAAGACCCATTTCAAGTGAAGAAGACTTTAAATGTTCAGGGTGAAGATCTTGAATATTTTAGTCTTACCGAATTGGAAAAACAAGGATATGCTATTGAAAAACTTCCTTTTTCCATTCGTATTTTATTAGAGAACGCCTTGCGCAATTACGATGACTTTACAGTCACCAAAGCACATATCGAGAAGTTGTTGAATTGGAAACCGGATACCGAAAATCAGGATATTCCTTATAAACCGGCACGGATTTTAATGCAAGACTTTACCGGAGTGCCGGCTGTGGTTGATATTGCTGCTCTGCGTTCTGAGGCAGCCCGAAAAAATAAAGATGCCGATAAAATTAATCCCCTGGTTCCGGTGGATTTGATTATCGACCACTCCGTACAAGTGGATTATTTTGCTACCGATTATTCTTATCAAAAGAATATGGAAGAAGAGTATAATCGAAATATTGAGCGTTATACTTTTCTGAAATGGGCCCAAAAAGCTTTTGACAACTTTAGCGTTGTGCCTCCGGGAATGGGAATTTGTCACCAAGTTAATCTCGAATATTTGGCCAAAGGCGTAATCAAACGCGATGGACAACTTTTTCCGGATACCTTGGTAGGAACCGACAGTCACACCCCCATGGTTAACGGTATCGGCGTTGTGGGATGGGGAGTTGGCGGTATCGAAGCCGAAGCTGCCCTCTTGGGACAACCTATCTATTTTATCATGCCACAGGTAGTCGGGTTAAAACTAACCGGAAAACTGCCCGTAGGAACCACCGCAACCGATTTGGTTTTGAATATTGCCGAAACCTTGAGAAAACACGGCGTGGTCGGAAAATTTGTCGAAGTCTATGGCGATGCCCTGGATCACTTGTCTGTACCCGATCGAGCAACTATTGGAAATATGTCGCCTGAATTTGGTTGTACAGTAACCTATTTCCCCATCGATGATAAAACCTTGGATTATATGAAAAAAACCAACCGTTCTGAAGAAGTAATTGAGCGGGTGGAGAAATATTGCAAAGCCAATAAACTGTGGAGAGAAAATGCTGATAAAATTGAATATTCTTCAGTGGTAGAACTCGATGTTTCAAAAATTGAACCTTCCGTGGCCGGTCCCAAACGTCCACAAGATAAAATCTTAATGAAGGATTTGAAACCCAAGTTTGAAGAACTTTTAAAAGCCGAGTTTGACCGCGATTATGTAGAAGACAAAGATAGATATGCCATGCCTCCCATTTCGCGCTGGAACAACGAAGGCGGACAGGGAGCCAATCAAGTGGCTACCGCTGAGGCACCGGCACCAACCCGGGAAGATGAGGCAAAATTGAAATCGGTTTGGATTGATCGAGGTTATGAAAAATTTGAAATACACGATGGGTCTGTCGCTATCGCAGCCATCACTTCCTGTACCAATACTTCCAATCCCTATGTGATGATTGGTGCCGGACTGGTGGCCAAAAATGCACGAATTAAAGGGATCGATACCAAACCCTGGGTCAAAACCTCTTTGGCACCGGGCTCTAAAGTAGTGACGGATTATCTTAAGAAATCAGACCTGATGGAAGACCTCGAAGCCCTCGGGTTCCACCTGGTCGGTTATGGCTGTACTTCTTGTATTGGAAACTCGGGCCCCTTGCCGCCTAAAATTGAAGAAGCAATTGATGAGCACAATATGGTGTTGACCTCCGTGCTTTCCGGTAACCGTAACTTTGAAGCGCGAGTGCATCCCAAGGTGAAAATGAATTTCTTAATGTCACCCATGCTGGTGGTTGCCTACGCTATTGCCGGTAGAGTAGATATTGACTTGGTCAATGATCCCATTAGCTATGACCGCAATCAGCAACCGGTTTACCTCAAAGATATTTGGCCTTCCGGAGATGAAATCAATGAATTGATGGAGAAAGTATTGTCTCCCGGTGATTTTGATAAAAATTATGGCGAAATATTTGCCGGAAATAAAATCTGGCGAAACTTAGATGTACCGGATGATAAACTCTATCAATGGGATGAGAAATCTACCTACATCAAAGAAATTCCGTTCTTTAAAGATATTTCCGAAGAACCGGAGGATCTTAAAGACATCAAAGGAGCTCGAGCCTTGTTGGTTCTGGGGCAAAGTATCACTACCGATCATATTTCACCGGCCGGTCGATTCAGTAAGTTTTCTGCTGCCGGACAATATCTAATCAGTAAAGGGGTAGAGCCCAAAAACTTTAACTCTTATGGCTCTCGACGCGGAAACGATGAAGTGATGACCCGCGGTACTTTTGCCAATGTCCGTATCAAAAATAAATTGGTGGACAAAGAAGGAGGTTATACCAAATACTTGCCCACCGATGAAGAGATGACGGTCTATGATGCCGCTCAAAAATATAAGGAAGACCAAACCCCGTTAGTTGTTTTGGCCGGTAAAGAATACGGAAGTGGGTCGTCTCGCGATTGGGCGGCCAAAGGAACCTATTTGCTCGGTATCAAAGCCGTATTGGCGGAAAGCTATGAGCGTATTCACCGCAGTAACTTGATGGACCTGGGCGTTATGCCGCTCCAATATAAAAATGGGGAGACCGCAGAATCCTTAGGATTGGACGGTACAGAAACCTTTGATTTCTCGGGAATCGCTGAAGGACTTGAACCGCGTAAAGAAATTGACGTGGTGGCTACTAACGATAAAGGAGAAGAAACCAAGTTTAAAGCCATCGTCCGATTAGACTCTGATATTGAAATTGAATATTATCGCAACGAAGGTATTTTACAATATGTCTTGCGAGATTTTCTCAAAGAGGAATAAATAATTTTTCCTTTTTTATTGAACAATACAAGGGTGGAATTTTCCACCCTTGTTTGTTTCTGTGTTTTCCTGTGCTGTGAGTGTATTTGAAATTCAATATAATGTATTGGTAATAAAGATGTTGCGAGTAGGTATAGAAGGATATTGCTCAAGAGAGATGCCACTAAAAATAGATGTGAATTTGACAGGTTTTCCCAATAATTTTCCTTAATTTTGAATCATTCTAAATTAGGAACTAACACGAATAATATCATGAAAACAGCTTCACTTACCAAAGAACTCAAGTATAACGAAGGTCGGCCGGCCATTCAGGTTTTGTTGAATACCGAATATGGAAAAGAGATCAGGATTGCCTTTAAAAAAGGACAAGTAATGAAACGCCATCAAGCTCCCTTTCCTATTGTAGTTGAGGTTTTTGAAGGCAGTATCGATTTTGGGTTAGATGACCAAACCGTCATGTTGTCTCGTGGAGACTTGATTACGTTAAAAGGAAAGGTGCCTCATGATCTCACTGCGCTGGAAGACAGTATTGTACGGCTGAGTTTAAATAAAGCCGATTCTGCCGATCGCGTTAAAGGCGCGGCCGATAAATAAATTTTATAATGAAAAATAAAACAATCAATACCGAGCAAGGACACTGGATTTTAGCAAAAATGGGAAAGAAAGTTTTGCGTCCGGGTGGACTTGAGTTGACGGAAAAATTAATTGATGGCCTTCAACTGAATGTCGAAGATAAGGTTGTTGAATTTGCCCCGGGAATTGGAATTACGGCCGAGTTGATCTGGGCGAAAAAACCACAGCATTATACCGGAGTAGAGCTCAATGAAGAAGCGGCGGCTAATCTGGAAAAAAAGGTTAAACTACCCACCCAGAAGATTGTCAATTCTTCTGCTGCCGATACCGGATTGACTGAAAATTCTGTCGATAAGCTAATCGGTGAAGCCATGTTGACCATGCAAGCCGATCATCGAAAATCAGAAATTATTCGAGAAGCTTATCGTATTCTTAAACCCGGCGGGATTTATGCCATTCACGAACTCGGTTTGCGACCTGATGACCTCGATCCGGCCATAAAAAAAGATATCCAACAAAATTTGGCTAAGAGCATTAAGGTCAATGCCCGTCCGTTGACGCTGAAAGAATGGAAAAATCTGCTGAAGGAAGAAGGATTTACCGTAAAAGAGGTTTTCACCTCTCCCATGAAGTTGCTTGATCCTAAGCGAATGGTGAAAGATGAAGGCGTTAAAGGAGCCATGAAAATAAAGGCTAATTTGATGAAGCATCCCAAACTCAAAAAACGAGTAGAGGGCATGCGAGCTACCTTTAAAAAATATGAAGATCAGTTGATCGCTTTTGGTATTATTGTAGAGAAATAAATTTGTAAATTAATAATTAAAAACCCTATAACAATGAAAAAACACATTGCTAATGCCGTTTGGAACGGTTCAGTAAAAGAAGGAAGTGGAAAAATATCCACCAAAAGTCAAGTTCTTGACAACACACAGTATTCTTTTAAAACCCGATTTGAAGACGGAAAAGGCACCAATCCCGATGAGCTTTTGGGCGCTTCACACGCCGGTTGCTTTGCAATGGCCTTGAGCCTGATATTGGGGGAGCACAACTATACCCCTGACGAAATTAAAGCACAGGCTGAAATCTCCATGGATCCGGAAAAACTTGAAATTGTGCAATCTCACCTGACCCTTCAAGCCAAAGTGCCCAATATTACTGAAGAGGAATTTATGAAAATTGCCAATGCTGCTAAGGATAACTGCCCCATCAGTAAAGTGCTGAATTGCAAAATTACCTTGGATGCCACTTTGAATTCCTAATCTTTTTTTGATTTTATAACCTGCCGGACTTTGTTGTTCGGCAGGTCTTGAGCAAAATCCTTGTGATAAATTTGTTGTGATGAATAATAAAATCATCAAACTCTTTTTGAGGTTGGCGCTTTCTGCGGCCTTCCTCTCTGCTGTAGCAGACCGATTGGGTTGGTGGAACGGACTGACCGCACCCGGCAATATTGCTTGGGGAAATTGGGCTGATTTTGTAACGCGTACCCAAGTGTTGATGCCTTTTCTCACTGAAAGATTGGCACAAGTGACGGCCCTGATTGCTACAGCAGCAGAAATCGTTTTCGGTCTTGCTCTTTTGCTGGGCTGGAAGCTTAAATTGTTTGCCAATTTAAGCGGGATTTTGCTTTTGCTGTTTGCCATTGCCATGACCCTGACTACCGGAATCAAATCGCCGCTCAATGCTTCAGTTTTTACAGCCTCGGCGGCTGCTTTTACCTTGGCAATCCTGCCAGGCCGGTTTTTGGAAATAGGCAAGGAATAAAATAAAGATTTTAGAAAAAAGGGAGCGTCCCTTTTGTTTTAACTGATTAGAATTCGTTTGGCTATAGATGAACGGCCTATGAAGCCTTCAGAAGAATAAATTGCTAAACGAACTCTGAATTAAAAACCTAAATAATTATGGATAATCACGATAGAATGTATGCAAAAATGACACGCGAAATGGCCGAGAAAAAAGCCGATTTAGCTCCTGCACAGATAGAAACCTGGCGCAAATTCAGTAGATCGGTTTTTAAAGAAGGGGTATTGGATGAAAAAACCAAACAACTGATTGCCGTTGCCGTTGCACACGTTACCCAATGTCCTTATTGTATCAAAGCGCATACGCCAATCGCCATGCGAAAAGGAGCGAGCAAGGAAGAAATTATGGAAGCCATTTGGGTAGCTGCAGAAATGCGTGCCGGTGCCGCTTATTCCCATGCCAATATGGCTATGGAAGAGATGGATAAGAAATAATTAAGATTTTTTGTTCTCTATCCTCAAGATTAGGTTTTAATTTTGCAAAGCGTTCCAAAACCCCAATAAGAAACGCTAATTTAAGTAGAATTGAGACGCTAATATGACGGATTATCAGGTTGAAATCACCAAAATAGAGCGGCATACCCACAATGTTCTGGATATTTATACGACCAAACCTGAAGCCTATCAATTTAAAGCCGGGCAAGCCACTGAAGTTCGGATTGACCAATTTAAATGGCGTAATGAAGGACGTTTTTTTGCCTTTGCTTCCTCTCCGAGTCAAACAGAACTGGAGTTTTTAATAAAAATGAATCTGAAGCAAGATTTGGTAATCAATAAAATTCTCAGCCTCAAACCCGGAGATAAATTAAGGATAGGCAAGCCGGTTGGAGGATTGCATTTTAAAGGCTCCGGAACCTTTATTGCCGGTGGGGTTGGGATTACTCCTTTTATCGCAATGTTTCGCGATTTGAAGAGGAAAGGGAAATTGGCCGGCAACACCTTGATTTATGCCAATAACACTGCGCAGGATATTATTTTCAGAGAAGAACTCCGCGCTTTGTTGGGTGATAATTTCATTAATATTTTGAATGAAAATACAAAGGCTTATGCGCAAGGATATATTACAAAATCCTTTATTAAAGCTCATGCAAAATCTTTAAACAAGCATTTTTATCTGTGCGGTCCACCGGTGATGGTGCAAGCAGTTGAAAGATATTTGGAAGAATTAGCTGTTGATGACGAATTGATTATAAAGTAGGGAAAGATGAAATCTTCCGGGAATAAAGTACAAAAAATATGGACGGTGGGACATTCTACCCGGTCCTTGATTGAACTGGTCGACTTGTTGGGAGATTCTGATATTCACCAGCTGGTCGATGTTAGAAGTATGCCGGGTTCGAGAAAATTTCCACAATTCAATGAAGCACCTTTGCGGGAATCCTTACAACAATACCGCATATCTTATGAACACCTCGAAAAGTTGGGCGGTCGACGTAAGCGTTTACCTGATGCTGAAGATACCGCTTGGCGCAACAAGTCTTTTGAGGCCTATGCCAATTATATGAAGACCGCTGAATTTAAAGAAGGTCTGCAGCGACTTAAAGATCTGGCTGTTCAAAAACGTACAGCCATCATGTGTTCCGAAGCGGTTTGGTGGCGCTGTCATCGATCGCTGATTGCTGATGAGCTCAAGCTTCAAGGTTGGGAAGTTTTACATATCATGGGTTTTCATCAAGAAATGAAGCACCCCTATACCTCTCCGGCCAAGGTGATAAAAGGGAAATTGAGCTATGCCAAAGACTGAAGAAAGTGGCTTGGGGGAAGGGCAATAACTGATTAATTCATTAAAAAAATAATGACGATGGGAAAACGATTAGATTATTTTAAAATAGATCCTGATGCCATGAAAGGCATGCAGGAACTCGAAAAATATGTGGCCAATTCCGGATTGGAAAACAAGCTTTACCATTTGGTAAAACTACGCGCATCTCAACTCAATGGCTGTGCTTATTGTGTAGATATGCACACCAAAGACGCGCGCAAAGAAGGCGAAACCGAGCAGCGTTTATATGCCGTTTCCGTATGGCGCGAAACTCCCTTTTTTTCAGACCGTGAGCGCGCTGCTTTGGAGTGGACAGAAGCGATTACGCTCATTGCAAGGCATGAAATATCTGATGAATTGTTTGCGCGGGTTTCAAAACAGTTTGAACCCAAAGAACTCTTGGCTTTGCAAATGTGCATCATTGCCATTAATGGTTGGAACAGACTGGCCATTCCTTTTCGCAATGAAGTTGGATCATACCGAGCTTGATGATTTTAGATCGATGGGCAGATAAGCTTATCGGTTATAGCGTTTATAAACCATCCTTAAAAATATTTTAATATGCAACTTGAGAATAAAAGAGCCATCCTAACCGGTGCCAGTAGCGGTTTGGGCGCCGCCATTGCCAAATCCTTGGTAAATAAAGGTGCTGAGGTTTATGGTCTGGCTCGAAACCGAGAAGCATTGTCTCGCCTGCAAGAAGATTTGGGCGAAAAATTTCATCCGGTGCGTATGGATTTGACCCACCGAGAAACCCTTACCGATTGGGTGAATGATACTTTCAATCTCAATAATATTCCGGATATTCTGATTAACAACGCCGGTGTGGGCGGGTTTGAGAAAATTGATGAAATGGAGCCGGAATATTGGGTAAAAATGGTGGAAACCAATTTAAACGGAATGTATTTTATTACTGCTCCGGTGGCTGCCTTGATGAAGCGTAAAGCAGAAAGCACACATATTGTCAACATTGGTTCCATTTTAGGGACTTTGGGGCGTTCAGAAGCTGCTGCTTATTGCACGACCAAGTACGGAATCAATGGCTTTAGTGAAGCTTTGTTTAAAGAATTGAGGTTTGATGAAGTTAAGGTCACTTGCCTGAATCCGGGATCGATTAATACCGAATTTTTTAAGACTTCAGGTATTAAAAACCACGAGAACATGTTGGATCCCGACAGCTTGGCCCATACCGTGATTCACGTATTGGAAACCCCGGATAATATGTTGATTAATGAAATGACCATTCGGCCGCTGAATCCAAAAAAACCGAGAAATTGAGTCTCGCTCCGTTTGTGTTGTAGATAAAATTAAATCGGATTTCCCAAAAAGGGAATTGACACATGGAATTTTTGAATTAAAAAAAGAAAAAATGAAGAAGATCATCACTAAACGGGTTTATGAGAACGCAGCTGATAACGACGGTTATCGTCTCTTGGTAGACAGAATTTGGCCGCGCGGAGTCAGTAAAGAAAAAGCGCAGCTAAATGAATGGTGTAAAGACATTGCGCCCAGTACAGCCTTGCGCAAATGGTTTGGGCACAAAACCGACCGTTTTGAAGAATTCACAGCCCGTTACAAAGAAGAACTGAAAGCCCAGCAAGAGGAGTTAGCGCGCATTGAGAAAATAAGAGAAAAGCAGCAGCTTTGTTTGTTGTTTGGTGCAAAAGACGAAGAACACAACCAAGCTGTTGTTTTAAAATCAGTATTAGAGTCATTATAAAAACAAAAAAAATAGTGTACAATGGAAAGAAGTGAAGGGTTAAAGACCTTTAGTCGTGAGCATCATCACGGACTTTTATTGTGCTGGAAAATCCGCCAGGGAATATCAAAAGGAGTGAGTTTTGATCGGATGAAAGAATATACCGATTGGTTTTATAAAAAATACCTGCAGCCTCATTTTGAGGCCGAAGAAAAATATGTTTTTCCCATTTTGGGCAAAGAAGACCCTATGGTCAAAAAAGCCATCTCCAATCGACGACGTTTGGATAAGCTTTTCTTGGGGAATAAAAAAAGGCCCGAAATAGCATTGAGTCTTGGAGAAGAGGAACTCGAACGGCACATCCGCTTTGAGGAACGCGAACTCTTTAACCGTATTCAAAAGGAAGCCACGGCAGAACAGCTGGCTTATATTGAGAAGATGTATGAGGAACAGGAGTTTGTGGAAAATACCGAAGATCAATTCTGGGAATAATTGTTTTTGCAGAAAATAGTTGGTTTTAGGGGCTCGCGTAAAGGATAGTTTGTCGACCGAACTTTTTGACAAGTGGGAACGTAGTCGAAAATTTCCCCAATGCTTGATAAATCCTGAAAATCAGGGCTTGTGCGCAATGATGC
The DNA here is from genome assembly GCA_964586655.1 of uncultured Flavobacteriaceae bacterium. Classification (GTDB taxonomy): domain Bacteria; phylum Bacteroidota; class Bacteroidia; order Flavobacteriales; family Flavobacteriaceae; genus JAJYSO01. The sequence continues at coordinate 106,847 of CAZPGY010000004.1, read as the reverse complement.
CAAGATAATTTTTGGATAAGAACTGTTTTTTTAATATTATACAAACTCCATTTACGAAATAAGCCAAAGATTTGGTATTACCTCTAAAAACTGATTATTTTATGAATACGCTTCAATTTAAAAACGGAGACACCCTTGAAGCCATAGGTCTTGGTACTTGGAAGTCGAAACCGGAAGAAGTAGAAAAGGCTGTAAAATATGCCTTAGAAAACGGGTTTCGTCACATTGATTGTGCAAAAAACTATGCCAATGAACGGGCAGTGGGAAAAGCCTTTTCCAGTGTTTTCGACAGTGGAAAAATAAAACGCGAAGAGGTTTGGATTACTTCAAAATTGTGGAACAATGCCCATAAAAAAGCTGATGTCATTCCGGCGCTTAAACAGACGTTACAAGACTTGCAACTCGATTATCTCGATTTGTACCTCATCCATTGGCCGGTGGCTTTTAAACCTGAAATTGACAACTTCCCACAAACAGATAATGACTATCTGTCTTTGGAGGAAGTGCCGCTGATTGAAACTTGGGAAGCAATGTTGGAGGCCAAAAGGCAAGGCTTGATTAAACATGCCGGGGTGTCCAATTTCAGTATTAAAAAACTGGAAGATCTTCGGGCAAAAACTGATGAAATGCCCGAAATGCTTCAAGTAGAAGTGCATCCTTATTTGCCACAGGAGGAATTGCGGGATTATTGTCAGGAAAACGGAATCCACATGACTGCTTATTCTCCTCTGGGTAGCGGCGATCGGCATCCTGCTATGAAAGCCGATGATGAACCTGACCTGATCAATAATCAAACAATTCAAAATATTGCCAAAAAACACCAATGCAATCCGGGGCAGGTGTTGATTAAATGGGCCGAACAGCGCAATATGGCCGTGATTCCCAAATCCACTTCCGAAACGCATATTAAAATGAACCTGGAAAGTGCCGCTTTGCAACTGGAGGAAGAGGATATAAAAAATATTGCCGAAATAGGAATCTCTTATCGCTATGTAGATGGCGAATTCTTCGTTACTCCCGGAAATCCTTATAAAAACATTTTTGATTTATAGGGAGGAGGAAGCCTTTGATAAAAAAGGTGATTTAGTTATGTCCGCCTTCCATGTCTTTTTGCAAGTTGGGATCTTCAATATGGTCTTGGGCTTTTTGGGAAGGAAGCCTTGATTTTTCGGCCAGCCAAACAATAAAGAGCGAAAAGAGGGCAAAGATGACAATGTCCCAGCCAATAGGGATCACTCCGGTATTGGCAACTATCTTTTTGGTGTTATCGACCTTGATTTTCACCTTTTTTGCCAGCCCGGGGTTTGCAGCATTCTTGAGCTTCCCGAGGATTTCTCCTTTTATTTGGGGCGTGATGGTATGATCGTCATAATAATCAATCACAAAATCGGCTTGTGTGGAGATCACCTGATTTTTGAGCTCAAGCTCAATGTTTCCCATTACTTCAGCTTTGTCCATTTGTTTTCGATTGAGATGGACTTTGATCAATCCGGTGAGTTCGCCTTTGGCTTTGGTAGCTCCCTTTTTTAGGTGAAGTTTCAAATCCCCTGTGATATGAGGTAGCCCTTGTCCGGTCGTATCGAGCAGAAAAATAAGGTTTTTATCTACAGAAGAATGAGAGAGTGTATTCTCTTGATTTTCAATTAAAATGAGGTATCCGTTGACTTCCGTTTCTTTGGGTTTGTCTTCTGAAGGACGCAGGTTGATAATAGTGCTCCCGGACAGGCTTGACTGTTCTGCAGGGTAGGGGTTGGGATAGGAACCGAGATAGCTGATGAGTGTTAGCCCTACCAGCCAAACGATAATCCAAGCCCCATTTTTGAACTCCAAGGGTGGCGTGTGTTTGTGATTAGCGGCCTCGTGTATAATGAGGACAACATACCCAATGATTACAGCCAGCATCAGTTTCCATATATCAGTCCATCCCGACCAATATACGATGAGATTGGCAGCAAAGAAGGCTACATAAGAAAGCAGGTAAACCATGGGCAATTTAAAGGGGCGAATGTGTTTGGGAACTTGTTTTCGCATGGCCAAAAGCGCCACCGGGCCGGAGCCGAACGACAAAACAGTACCAGCCGTTACAAAGCCGACAATTTTTTCCCATCCCGGGAATAAAAAGAAGAAGAGTGTACCGGCCACAAAGGTCAAGATTACACTGACCCAGGGAACGCCGTGTTTGTTTACCTTGGCCAAAGATTTGGGGGCATTTCCGTTAAGTCCCATGGCATAAGAAAGTCGGGAGGTGACCGTGGTGTATATCAAGCCGGTATCGGCCGGGGAAATAAACGCATCGATGTAGAGTAAAACCCCAATAACAGAGAGTCCCATGATACTGGCAATGGCAGCTAAGGGCCCGAAGGTGGCGGCCACTTCACTCAAGTTTCCGGCAAAATTACGACCAATATGAGCCCATCCATCGATTAAGGCGCCTTTGGGAAGCCCACCGATAAAGGCAACTTGCAACATCACATATAGAACAGCCGTAATCAAAATGGATCCGATAACGGCTACGGGAACATTCTTAGAAGGGTTTTTGCTTTCTCCTGCCAATTCTACGGCTTGTCTAAATCCGAGAAACGAGAAACATACCCCTGCGGTGGAAATGGCGGTAAAAACCCCGTCCCAGCCAAAAGGGAAAAAACCTCCGGCATCAGGATTGTTAAAGTGAGCGCCGTGGAAAGAGACAAATAGGAAGGCTACAATTACTACCAAAACAATGGCAATTTTCCACCATACCAAGGCATTGTTCAACTTCTGAAACCAACGGATTCCAATGAAATTAACCAGGCTAAAAATGGCCAGTAAGCCAATCGCTACCAAATACCCCGGTGCGGTTAAAACGGCTGAACCGTCTTTAATGGTCTGCATCCACGGGATATAATTGGTGGCATATTGAATAGCAGCCAGCACCTCGATGGAGGTTGTTGAGGCTGCGGCAAACCAGGTAATCCATCCGATGGAGTAACTGGCGAAAGACCCAAAAGCAAAGTGAGGATAGCGCACCACTCCTCCTGATACGGGAAACATTGTTCCCAATTCGGCATATACCAGCGCGATAAAGATCATTAAAATCGCTCCCAGTCCCCAGGAGATAATGGAGGCCGGCCCCGCGTTTTCGGCAGCATATAAGGCGCCAAATAGCCAACCCGAACCAATGATGGAGCCAACGGCAGCAAATAATAATCCAATAATACCAATTTCCCTTTTCAGGTGTCCTTTGTTCGTATTGCTCATGTAGTATGTTGTTAGGAATAAAACAAGAGCAAATTACAAATAATATAAAAATAAAGAAGTATTATTTACTTAAATTAATGAAATAAGTATTAACATTATAAAACACACAATTTAATCGTGATAAGTTGTGTTTATAATAATTTAAGCTTAGAATAAGGGAAGAAGCTTTTATCTGCGTTAAAATAGTAAATATTTGACGCTAAAATGAATTTATTTTTAAAAGGATTAAAACTGATTGCCCTTCGCAATTTTGGTCGGGTTCTGATTTCTCTCAATCTTTGGCGTAGTATTCAAAAGCTTGTATTATAGCTTCGTCGTTTACCGTGCAATCTATTTGGGTTTGTCCAATTTCTTTTAAGAGTACAAAATTGATTTTTCCACGGTTGTTTTTTTTGTCGTATTTCAGCAATTTAATGATTTGTCTTTGGTCGGTTTTTGAAAAATGAACCTGTTCGAAAGTGGTTCGGATAACGTTTTTGATTTCCTTGAGTTCAATGGTGGAAAGGCTGCCGGTCACAGTGGATAGATAGCTTTCCAAAATCATGCCGATGGCGATGGCTTCCCCGTGAAGTAAGTTTTTTTTATGAGGGTTTTCCAGACAATAGCTTTCGATAGCATGACCGAGACTGTGTCCAAAATTAAGCTTTTTACGCAGGCCACTTTCACGGGTGTCTGCCTTGACAATAGCACTTTTTATATCGATAGAAGTCATAATCAAATCTTCTAAGTCACTTAAGTTAAGCCGACTTAAATCACTCAGTTTTTTCCAATAATCTTTATGGGCAATAAGACCGTGTTTGAGCATTTCGGCCAAGCCGTTTTTGAGTTGTCGCTGAGCAAGGGTGCCCAAAAACCGAATATCAATTAAAGTGTAATCCGGAAAGCTAAAAACGCCGATTTGATTTTTTAATCCCGCCCGATTAACCCCCGTTTTTCCGCCAATGGCAGCATCGACCATGCCGAGCAAGGTGGTGGGCACATTAATAAAACGGATGCCGCGCAAATAGGTGGCCGCTACAAATCCGCCCATGTCCGTAATAATACCACCGCCGAGATTAATCAAAAGCGATTGCCGATCGGCTTCGAGCTCGGCCAAAGTGTCCCAAAGTTGTTGACAGGTGGCGATGTCTTTATTTTCTTCCCCTCCGGAAACCTCGATGAGCTCGGGCTGAATCTCTTTTGAAAATAGCTCAAGAAAGGGAGGAAGGCATAGCGTTTGCGTGTTTTCATCAGTGAGAATCAGAACTTTGGAAAAATTGCTTTCCGCAAGATATTTGTTTAAAATTTTGTAGGCATTTTCACCAAAAATAAGCTTACTTTTATCGGTCGAAAAATCAGACATAAATAAAGGAATTAAGAATTGCCTAAACACGGTATAGTAAAGCCTGGCAAAATGTTTTAGACACCTGTTGTTTTGCAATGATATAAACTACAAATTTAATGGAAAAAAAGATATTTAATAACACCAAGCGTGCCTTTGCTTTGAAAAGCGACGAGGAATTGAAAAAAGCCATATTTATTTTTAAAACCATGAGTCGTCCGATTTTGGTTTCGGTGGGAATATGGCTGACCAATGTGTCGTTAAAGTTGAAATTGCCCGTCAAAGGCTTGATTAGGCGCACCATTTTTGAGATGTTTTGTGGAGGTACTTCACAAGAAGATTGTATGCCGGTGGTCAAAAAAATGTATGAGATGAATGTGTTTACGGTATTTGATTACGCCAGTGAAGGGAAGGAGGAAGAGGAAGAATTTGAACACGGGCTCCAGAACAATTTGGAGATTACCGAATTTGCTTCCCGCCATAAGGAGATTCCGTTTACCGTTTTTAAACCCACGGGAATGGGAAAATTTGAAATATGGGAAAAGGTCTCTGCCGAAGAAACCTTAAATGCAGAAGAGCAAAAGGCGTGGGAAAACATAAAAAACAGAGTGGATAAGCTGTGTAAAAATGCCCATGATCTCAAAGTGCGCCTGTTGATGGATGCCGAAGAATCCTGGATTCAAACGGCAGCCGATCATTTGATTGAAGAAATGATGGAAAAATATAACCGGGGAATGCCTATTATTTTCACTACCATACAGTGCTATCGCTGGGACCGACTGCAATACATAAAAGACCTTCACAACCGCAGTCAAAAGAAGGGTTTTAAAATAGGGGTGAAAATTGTTCGGGGAGCTTATATGGAAAAAGAGAATGCCCGTGCACAAAAAATGGGCTATCCTACCCCCATTTGTGAAGACAAAGAAGCTACAGATGTCAACTACAATACGGTGCTCTCTTATGCTATGCAGCACTTGGATGATATTTCTATTTACATCGGAACGCATAATGAGGTGAGCTCCTATTATGCCATGCAGCTCATTGATGAAAAAGGACTCGATAAAAATGATGATAGGATATGGTTTAGTCAATTGTATGGAATGAGCAATCACATTACCTTCAACCTGGCTTTAAATGGTTATAATGCGGCCAAATTCACTCCTTTTGGAAAAGTGGAGGAGGTGATTCCTTATTTGATGAGACGCGCCAAAGAAAATTCATCGGTCAAAGGGCAAACGGGAAGAGAGTTGGCCTTGCTGCAAGAAGAAAAGCAACGCCGAGAAGGTACATTTGTAAAGCGAATTCATTAACGCAATATTTTTCATACAATATTGATGATATTTTCGGAGCTGAAACTTGCGATTATAAAATCATTTCAAGAAAACCCTCATATTTAGGCTTTGTGGCGTGACGAAGTTTGTAATGTGTAAATTTTATGTACTTTTGGGATAGCGGTTTTTCGCATTGATTATTCGACAGTACATGAAGAAATACTACCGACTTCTTATAGCTACCTACAACCAATGGATGAAGAATGAGCCCTTTCAGCAAAGTGCTGTTATTGCTTATTATACGTTGTTTTCTTTGCCTTCACTTTTGGTAATCATTATTAGCGTAAGCGGATATTTTTTTGGAAAATCGACCGTAAAGGCCAAAATTATTGGGCAGTTGGGGGAAGTGATTGGAGCGGAAACTGCCGGAACGGTTGAGAGAATTATTGGCAATGTAAGCATACAAGAAGGATCGACCACGGCTATAATCATCAGCGTGGGGGTTTTACTTTTTGGAGCGACGGGTGCCTTTTTTCAGCTGAAGAAAGCCATGAATAAAATTTGGAGTGTCCGCGAAAAGAAAGTCAATGTAGTAATGATGATACTCGATCGCTTGATCTCCCTCGGAATGGTGCTGGTCATAGGCTTATTGATGGTGAGCTCTTTGATTTTGACCACTTTAATAACCGGACTGGGCAGATATATCAGTGAATTTGCTCCCAGTCTCACTGCTTTTATCCTCAATTTGTTTAACCTGCTCTTTTCTTATCTTTTTATAGGCTTTCTCTTTGCGCTGGTTTTTAAATTACTTCCTGACATTAAAATTCGCTGGAAAACGGTTATGGTGGGTGCCTCGGTTACCACCATCCTCTTTTTGATTGCTGAGTATGCGCTGAGCTTTTATTTTGGATACAGTAATCCAGCTTCCGTCTTTGGCGGTGCCTCTTCGGTGATATTAATCATGGTTTGGATTTATTACTCGTGTCTTATTTTGTTTTTTGGTGCAGAATTTACCGTGCAATATGCGGTACTTAAAAACGACACCGTTAAGCCCAATCGATTTAGTGAGCCTGCTATTCTTCAAGAGCTTAAAGAGCTAAAAGAGAAAAAGATTCACCTCAAAGAACGCCGCGAACTCATACGCGAGTTGGCTTCAGAGGAAGCGGATGAGGAGATATAAAATTTTGAGGCGCGCGATGTTGTAAGATTCAAAAACAGACCGGGGGTGTACTTTGTTTCAGAGAATCAAATCGATTTTGTGGATAAAGATGAGGATGAGGTCGCTAAAATCATTCAAATAATTACCTTTACCCCTTTAAAAATAAAAATATGCTCGCTTCTGCTATTGTATGGGATCCGTCGATTGGAATAGATCTTGGCTTTTACACCCTTCGCTATTATAGTTTGATGTATCTCGTGGCCTTTGTGTTGGGATGGTACATCATGAAAAGCATTTTTAAGCACGACCATATCAAATTGGATAAACTGGATTCGCTCTTTATCTATATGGTGTTGGGTACTTTGATTGGCGCACGATTGGGGCATGTTATTTTTTATCAGCCCGAATTGTTTGTCGAAGCACCTTTGTCGGTTTTTCTCCCTTTTCAGTTTAGGCCCAGTTTTCGATTCACCGGATTTCAAGGATTGGCCAGCCATGGAGCCGCCATTGGTATTGTCATCGCCATGTTTTTATACAGCAAAAAGATTTTGAAAAAACCCATGCTTTGGATTATGGATCGCATTGTAATTCCGGTAGCCAGTGGAGGGGTGTTCATTCGAATCGGCAATTTTTTTAATTCTGAAATTGTTGGTAAACCCACGCATTCGAACTTTGGAATTATTTTTAAGGATTACCCGGCCAAGGTGGGGCTCCCCGGTCCCGCAATTCCTCGACATCCGGCACAGCTCTATGAAGCAGCTTGCTATATTATCGTGTTTCTTATCCTTTGGTATATCTATTGGAAAACGGATAAACGAAAGGTGAGGGGCTATATTTTTGGCTGGTTCTTGGTCTTGTTGTTTGCCGCTCGATTTTTTGTTGAATTTTTTAAAGCCACCTTGGTTCAAGACCGCGCAGATTGGTTGTTGAGCACCGGGCAATGGCTGAGCTTGCCTTTTATCTTACTGGGAATCTATTTGATTTACCGTTCCAAACACCATAAAGAACCCAAAACAAAAACCTCATGAAAATTGTAAACAAATTGATGCTTATTCTTCTGGTTTCAACGGTTTGGATGAGCTGTAAAGATCAGCATACTTCAAGTCGTACCGCTATTGAAACTGAGGAAATTTCCTTTACCAAAGAGGGAAGCCTGACTTTCTATGACACCACTGGTCAACAAGTGCAGCAAATCAATATTGAAGTAGCCATAAGCCCTTATGAACAACAAACCGGATTGATGTATCGCAAGGAAATGAAAACCGATCAAGGAATGCTCTTTATCTATGAACAGGAGCGCGCACGCCCTAATTTTTATATGAAAAATACCTACATTCCCTTGGATTTAATCTATATCAGTTCAGAGAGGAGAATTGTGGATTTTAATGAAAATGCCCAGCCTTTAGATCAAAGCTTGTTGCCTTCTGAGGCGCCTGCACAGTATGTGTTAGAGGTCAATGCCGGAATGGTCCAAAAATGGGGGCTTCAGCTGGGAGACAGCGTTTCTTTTAAAGTAACCCGATAATTGGGAGCTGATGTTAAGATAATGACCTCAATTATACGGAAATATAAAAGGAGTAATAGTCCATTTCCTTTATAGATAAATATAATATTTATATTTGCGCCTATAAAACAGATGCAAACCCTCTTTAAAAAAGATAAAATTATGTTTCAATTTACGCCAAACAAAATGTTATACGGATTTTTATTAGGACTTATAGCCTGCATTACTGCTCCGGCTTATGCTCAAGAATCTCCGGAGGCTTTTAATCCGGAAAAAGACACCTTGGTGGTGGCCCTTACCGGAAATGAACCCTTTGTCATGGAAAACAAAATGACCAAGGAGCCGGAAGGCATCGCCGTAGCTTTGTGGGAAGAACTGGCTTTTAAAGCCCGTTGGCATTATCGATATAAACGATATGAATCCATAGGGAAAGCCCTGCAAGCCATACAAAGAGGGAAAGCAGACATGGTGGTGGGTCCCATCAGTATCACTGCTGCCCGGGCTAAAAATGTAAGTTTTTCACAGCCCTATTACAATTCGAGCTTGTCCATTGCCTCGCTTGAAGACCAAGGCGGAATATGGGCACATATCAAACCTTTTTTTAGTCCCAAATTATTGCTCGCCGTGGCCGGTTTCTTATTTATCTTGGCCGTTGTGGGGGCTTTGTTCTGGTTGGCTGAACGCAAAAAATCACCGGATTATTTCTCTGAAAAACCCGGCAAAGGAATTGGCCAGGGAATGTATTTAGCCATCGTGACCATGAGTACCGTAGGATATGGAGATTTGGCGCCGCGATCTGCGTTTGGAAGAATTCTTGCCGGTACGTGGATTGTAATTGCCATTGTCTTTGCCACTTCCATGGTGGCCGGTATTGCAAGCGCACTTACCTTGGCCTTTAACGGCACCACAACCATCAATACTATTGAACAAATTAGCGATAAGAAAATAGCGACCGTAGCCGGAACAACTTCGGTCAATTTTATCAAGGAAAACAATGGAAAACTGGTGACGGTTGCTTCTTTGGATGAGGCCATGAAGCTTTTGGAGAACCATAAAGTTGAGGCAGTGGTCTATGATCGCCCACAGTTGTTGTATTATAAAGACAGTCATAAAGGCATGGCACTGCACTTGTCGAATGCCGAATATTATAAGCAAGGTTATGGATTTGCTTTCCCACAGCGAAGCGGATTGGTTTATGAGGTTAATCTCAAGCTTTTAAATCTGGCAGAAGAGCAGCGGGTCAATAGAATTATTAAGGAATACCTCGGAAGCAATAATTAAGAATTGCTTTATAACAAAGTGATTTATTAATTGTGCTAATATTTCGTGATGAAAATCTCAAAGGTCAAGGCAAAAAGCACAGTCATAGCCAAAGCTACGACGTCCCGCACGTGCGGGATTAACGCAGAGATTTGGAATTTTCATAGAAAGATTGGACTAATTAATTTGTCATTTTGGTATTAAATACGGACGAGCGATAAGGATAAGCATTCCTTTTAACGGTAGCCGTAATAACGGTTCATAACGTCATTGAACAAATGCTTGAGGTTTGTTTGAGAAGCATTGACGCACAGGGCAAAGCTGACATTGTCCTTTGGAAAATAGGCGGCAATGCTTTGGAACCCGCCGGAATTGGTTTGAAACCAATAGGCAGTTTTTTGGTGAAAGGACATTTTATTAAGGCCGTAACCCCCTGTTTTGAGGCGATCTAAGTGCTTTGTGTTTACCAAACCTCCTTTAAATAAAGCTTCCATAAATCGAGCCAATTCCTTGGCAGTAATGGCAATTTCGGGGTGGCCTTTTGTGGGGCTTGCCGGTTTCCAATTTCCTACCATTGATACATAAGGCAGCGCTTCGTTGTTTCTAAAATTGATTTGTTCCAATACTTGTGCTCGATTGAGTTTTGCTTTTTGATGAATGTGGGTTTTAAAAATTTGAGAAAATTTCTGTTGCTCCACTTCTTTCAAGATCAGACGCAGCAACTTGAGGTTTGTCCGATCTGCAGTTGAAGACCGTGAAGTGCTACTGGTGTTTTGAAACGAGGAGGGCAGGCGTGTTTCCAATTCAGTTGTCGACCAGACTTCCTTCCCGGTCAAGAGGGTGTCGATTGAGACTTTAGGGTGTTTTTCCAAGCGGGGAATCAGCGTGTGGATTGTCGTGTGCAGTTCTAACTTTCCCGCTTCTGCAAGTTGCATAATCATGACCGATAGAAAAAGTTTTGGCGACGCTCCTAAACGGTAAAGAGTCTCCGGATTGGCCTTTTTTCGCAGCAGTACATTCGAATAGCCAAAACTATGCGTATAAGTCAATTTGGATTGCTGGCGGATGGCCACATTGCCCATTGCCTTATGGGTTGTGGTTAAGGAGTCAAAATAATGGCCCAGTTGCAGCCGGTTATAGCTTTGGGCAGAGGCCTGAATGGCGATGGTAAAAAGAAAAAACGAGTATAATATTTTGCTCATAGGTCACGGTTTTACCGGAATGATTTTTCAAAGTAAGTTCCCTCGAAAATAACAATCTTTAAGCGTAATAAAGTCTGTCAAAAATATTACTTTTGCAACTTTAAACTTACAATCTGATTATGAGTGACAAAGGCGTTCAAAAATCTGCTTTGATATCGGTCTTTCACAAAGACGGTATTGACCAAATAGCAAAGGAACTCCACCAACAGGATATCAAAATCTATTCCACCGGCGGAACAGAAAAATATATTCGCGATTTGGGCATTACGGTTGTTCCGGTAGAGGAGGTGACGGATTACCCTTCGATTTTGGGAGGGCGTGTAAAGACATTGCATCCCAAGGTTTTTGGAGGGATTCTTAATCGTAAAGGTCATGCCGGTGACGGGGCGGAAATGCAAAAGTATGCCATTCCTCAGCTCGATATTGTGATTGTAGATTTGTATCCCTTTGAGAAAACTGTGGCTTCGGGAGCTTCGGAGCAAGAGATTATTGAAAAAATTGATATTGGAGGGATCTCCTTGATTCGTGCAGCCGCCAAGAATTATAAAGATGTGATGTGTGTATCTTCTCAAGAAGATTATGCCGAATTCCTTCAATTGCTAAATGCCGGAAAGGGAGAGTTTAAACACGAAGATCGCAAGCGTTTTGCAGCCAAGGCGTTTAATATCTCTTCGCATTACGATACCGCAATCTTCAATTACTTTCAGGAAGAGGAAGCGGTTTTTAAAATGGATATCGCTCAAAGTAAAGCTCTTCGCTATGGAGAAAACCCTCATCAAAAAGGACGCTTTTATGGTGATTTTGATGCGGTTTTTGATAAGATTCACGGCAAGGCCTTGTCATACAACAATCTGTTGGATGTAGATGCAGCGGTAAATTTGATGAGTGAATTTCAAGATGAACCGCCCACATTTGCTATTTTAAAACACAACAATGCTTGTGGATTGGCACAGCGCGAATCTTTGGTGGAAGCTTATCGAGATGCACTGGCCGGGGATCCTCTCTCTGCTTTTGGCGGTATTTTAATCAGTAATAAAACTATTGATGAAGCAACGGCTCAAGAAATTCATAAGTTGTTTTGTGAGGTGATTATTGCGCCGGGTTATGAAGAAGAAGCACTCAAAACGCTGAAAGGCAAGAAGAACCGACGAATCCTCGTGCAAAAACAGACTCATTTTTCCAATAAATTGATTCGCACTTGTCTCAATGGGGTTTTGGTTCAAGATAAAGATGACTTGACAGATACGAAATCCGATCTTAAAACCGTTACTAAGTCCGAACCCACACCAAGTCAGATTGACGATATGTTATTTGCTTCAAAAATCGGGAAACACACCAAGTCCAATACCATTGTTTTGGTGAAAAACAGGCAGCTTTGTGCCAGTGGTGCTGGGCAAACCTCTCGTGTAGATGCGCTCAAGCACGCCATAGAGAAGGCGCATAATTTTGAAATGAACCTCGAGGGCGCCGTGATGGCCAGCGATGCCTTTTTCCCCTTTCCCGATTGTGTGGAGATAGCCGATAAAGCCGGTATTAAAGCGGTACTGCAGCCCGGTGGGTCCAAAAAGGACAACTTGAGTATTGATTATTGCAACGAAAATGAGATTCCGATGGTATTTACCGGAAGGAGACATTTTAAACACTAAATTATAAATTATACAGTTTATACTGAACACTTAATTTTTTAAAAAGAATATGGGTTTTTTTGATTTTCTTACCGAAGAAATAGCAATTGACTTGGGAACCGCCAATACGTTGATTATTCATAGAGACAAAGTGGTGGTAGACAACCCTTCTATTGTAGCCCGCGACCGAACCAGTGGGAAGATAACTGCGGCCGGATTGGAAGCGGCAATGATGCAGGGGAAAACCCATCAGAATATCCAGACCATACGCCCGTTAAAAGACGGAGTGATTGCCGATTTTGAGGCCAGTGAGCAAATGCTGACCATGTTTATTCGGGAAATACCGGCTTTGAAAAAGAAACTGTTTAAGCCGTCTTTGGTCATGATTATCTGTATTCCTTCCGGGATTACTGAAGTGGAGATGCGGGCGGTTAAAGAAAGTGCCGAACGCGTCAACGGAAAGGAGGTTTATTTGATTCACGAACCCATGGCTGCGGCCATCGGAATAGGAGTTGATATTATCCAACCCAAAGGAAATATGATTATCGATATTGGTGGCGGAACCACTGAGATTGCGGTTATTGCGTTGGCCGGTATTGTGTGTGATAAATCGGTGAAAGTAGCCGGTGATGTCTTCACCAGTGATATTGTTTATTATATGCGAACCCAGCACAACCTCTATATTGGTGAGCGCACGGCCGAGAAAATAAAAATTCAAATTGGAGCTGCTACCGAAGATTTAGAAGTACCCCCCGATAATATGCAGGTGCAAGGCCGAGATCTGCTCACCGGAAAGCCCAAGCAGGTCGAAATTTCTTATAGAGAGATAGCCAAAGCCCTTGATAAATCAATCCTACGTATTGAAGATGGTGTGATGGAAACCCTTTCTGAAACCCCACCTGAATTGGCTGCCGATATTTACAATACCGGTATTTATATGGCCGGAGGAGGCTCTATGCTCAAAGGACTCGACAAACGATTGTCACAAAAAACAGAACTTCCGGTTTTTATTGCTGAAGATCCGCTGCGAGCAGTAGTGCGAGGAACGGGAATATGTCTTAAAAATATTGAAGCATATAAGAGTGTTTTGAAGAAATAGAAATGTTTAGGCAATGTACAAAATTATTGAATTTTTCATTCGCTATAAAAATACGTTGCTCTTTTTGTTTCTACTCAGCATCTCCCTGTTATTAAGCATTCAAACACATTCATACCAAAAAAGTAAGTTTATTAGCTCGGCCAATGAAGTAACCGGAGGCTTGTATTCTTGGGCCAATAATATTGATGCTTATTTTCACCTCAAGGAAGACAATAAACGACTGGTTGAAGAAAACAGAATATTGCACCAAAAGCTGTTAAATGCTTTGGAGCATACCACAGATTCTGCCTATACCGATTCCACCGTATTTGGTGAGCGATTTAGGGTTTATAAAGCCAAGGTTATTGCCAATAATTATACCAAGCTCGATAATTATATCTTGATAGGTAGCGGACGTAAAGACAGTATTTCCAGTGAACTGGGAGTTATTTCCGGAAATGGAATTGTTGGAGTAGTGGAAGAAGTGAGTGCCAATTATGCAAGGGTCATTTCCATTTTGAATTCTAACCTGTCGATTAGCGCCAAACTCAAAAGTACCGGACATTTTGGAACCCTGAGGTGGCGTGGTAGAAATCCGCACCTCCTTCAGCTCATAGACATTCCCAAAATTGCCAAAGTACATAAAGGAGATACCGTTGTCACTTCAGGGCGCTCTTTGATATTTCCCAAAGGCCTGCCCATTGGAACGGTTAAAAAGGTAAAACTCAGCGATGATCAAAATTATTATCATATTGAGGTAAAACTCTTTAACGACATGACCAGTATAGGTAATGTATATGTCATCAGAAATAATGCAGCTCCAGAATTAGATAGTTTATTAGCGCCCAATGAATAATAAGCTGGTCTCAAATATCGTCCGTTTTATGACCTTGGTCTTGGTGCAGGTTTTGATCCTGAATCACGTCAATTTCTTGGGCTTTATCAATCCATATCTCTATGTGTTGTTTATTGTGCTTTTGCCCTTGAGTTTCTCGCAGTGGAAGGTGATTCTCTGGGCTTTTATCATGGGGCTGACCATTGATATTTTTTTGGATAGTGGCGGGATTAATGCGGCAGCCTGCCTGGTGATTGCTTACTTGAGACCTGTCATGCTGCGGGCTTCTTTCGGACTGAGTTTTGACTACCAAACCGTAAAGTTTTATAAAACCCCTTTTAAAGAACGATTCTTGTATATTGCCATGATGGTGGTGGTTCATCATTTTGTGTTGTTCTTGTTGATATTTTTTAGCTTCTCCCACATAATTTTAACCTTGAAAAACACGTTGTTTTCAAGTATATTTACTATAATATTGATGCTGATCGTTATCAGATTATTTCAAAGGGTAAAACAATAAATGCGCAAATTTCTTTTACTTATATTAGTAGGACTTGTCGGCCTTCTCTTTTTGGGCCGTTTGTTTTATTTGCAGGTGCTCAATCCTTCTTTTGCCGCCCTTGCCCATCGGAATGCCGTGGAAATGAAATTTATTTATCCGCAACGCGGTTTTATTTACGATAGAAACGGAAAACTCTTGGTGTCAAATCAACCTACTTATGACTTGATGGTAATTCCGAGAAAAGTAGAAGCTTTTGATACCTTAATGCTCACCAAATTGGTGCATATTACCCCTAAGCAACTCAGACATCAGCTTAAAAAAGCAAAAATCTATTCTTCGCGTTTGCCTTCCATAGTAGTGGGAGATATTTCAAAAGAAAATTATGCATACCTGCAGGAGAAGACCCGTAATTTCCCCGGATTTTATGTTCAAAAGCGATACATGCGCGATTATCATGTACACGGAGCGGCCAATGTGTTGGGGTATCTCTCACAGGTGAACGGTGCCGAAGTTCGTTCCATTGATTATTATGAACCGGGTGATCTGATCGGACGATCCGGAGTAGAAAAACAATATGAAAAGTTGTTAAGAGGGGAGAAAGGAGTGAAATTTCTTCAAAAAGACCGGTTTAATATTACCATAGGCTCCTATAAAAACGGTAAATATGATACCTTGCCGGTGCAGGGGAAAAATTTGACCCTGACGCTGGATATGGAACTTCAAGCTTATGGAGAAAAATTGATGCAGCACAAACGCGGAGCTATCGTAGCTATTGAGCCTTCTACCGGAGAAATTTTATGCTTGGTCTCTGCACCGAGTTATGATCCCGGTTTGCTGGTAGGTAGGGAGAGATCAGAAAACTTTAACCGGTTGTGGTACGATACCATCAGAAAGCCCTTGTTTGATCGGGCGTTGTTGTCTCAATTTTCGCCGGGATCCACTTTTAAAGTCGTGCAAGCAGCTCTTGCGTTAGAAGAGCAGGTCATTACACCTCATACCGGAATTTCGTGTCATCGGGGATTTTATTATGGAAGAAGTGCCCACATGGCTTGCGAAGCACACCCTTCTCCTTTATCGGTGGAAGGAGCTGTTGCCTATTCGTGCAATACCTTTTTTGCAAAAGCCTATTGGCGGATGATTGATAAGTACGATACACCACAGCAGGGAATGAATGTTTGGCATGATAATTTGGTCAAATTTGGTTTTGATGACTACTTGGGATATGATCTGCCTGTCGGCCGTCCCGGATTTATTCCGGATGCTTCTTATTACAACCGAGTATACAATTATCCCAAGTACCATTGGGCCGCTTCTTATACGTTGTCTAACGGAATAGGACAAGGAGAGGTTTTGGTAACCCCGATTCAGTTGGCCAATATGGTGACGGCCATTGCCAACCGGGGATGGTTTTATACGCCGCATATTTTGAAAAAAGTGGAAGGAAAGCCCATCAAGAATAAAAAATATACCACCAAACACTATACGGGAGTTGATGAAAAATACTTTGAACCCGTGATTGAGGGAATGCGACAGGTATATGAATATGGAACCGGACGTTTTTCGAGAGTGCCGGGGGTGGTTACTTGCGGAAAGACGGGAACAGCCGAAAATTTCTCTGTGGTAAACGGGAAGCGGAAAGAATTGGAATCCCATTCCTTATTTGTGGCTTTTGCACCGATGAAAAAACCGAAAATAGCCATCTCTGTCTTTGTGGCAAATGGAGAGTGGGGCTCAAAATATTCTGCCAAAATTGCCGGTTTGATGATGGCAAAATACCTGAAAGGGAAAGTGGAACGAAAGGATAATGAACAATGGATTTTAACCCATGGACTCGAAGAGGTCTATGCAGAAGCCTATGGCTATGAATTGGACTCCTTAAAAAGTGACTATCAATGAGTGCCATGTCAAGACAGTTACCCGATTGGTTGACCATATTGCTCTTTCTGGGCTTGGTTGTATTTGGTTGGATGAATATTTTCTCGGCCTCCATTGGAGAACACGAAGTCTTTCACGGCTTTGATTTGAACGAAAATTATACCAAGCAGGCCATTTGGATTGCTTTGAGCTTGATTGTTGCATTTGTGATTTTGGTTATTGAAGCCAAGTTTTATGAACGCTATGCCAGCCTGATCTATATTTTTGCCCTCTTGGCTTTGTTGGGTTTGTTTGTCTTTGGAACAACAATTTCGGGGCAAACTGCTTGGTATAGTTTTGGAAGTTTCAGTATCCAGCCCGCCGAATTTGTCAAAGCAGCTACCGCCCTTGCCTTGGGGAAATACTTGAGTGATATTCAGATTGATATAAAGAAATTTAGGCATCAATTGGGAGCATTCTTGATTATTTTTATTCCGGCTTTCCTCATTGTGGCACAGCCCGATCCGGGAAGTGCAATGGTATATGCCGCTTTTGTTTTTCCCTTGTATCGAGAAGGGCTCTCGGGCGGCTATTTGGTCTTTGGGTTTGGTGCAATCTTCCTTTTTATCCTCACCCTTCTGTTTGGCGTGATTTGGGTGTCTTTGGCAGTGGTGCTGTTGGTGTGTTCTGTTTTATTTTTGAGCAAGACAAAAAAGAATTTTGGCCGCTATATTGGGCTTGGTTTGTTGTCGATTTTTTTTGTGTTTTCGGTCAACTATATTTTTTACCACGTTTTTGAACAACACCATCGCGACCGATTTAATGTGGTTTTGGGACTTAAACAGGATTTGGATGGAATAGGTTACAATACCCATCAAAGTATTATCGCCATTGGCAGTGGAGGCTGGACCGGTGAAGGCTGGACCAAGGGTACGCAAACCACCGGAAACTTTGTCCCCGAACAGCATACCGACTATATTTTTAGTACCGTGGGTGAAGAATGGGGCTTTATAGGGGGCGGCCTTTTAATCATCGCCTTTGTGGTATTTATCAGCCGACTGATTTTTTTGGCAGAGCGGCAAAAAACTACCTTTGCCCGCGTTTATGGATATGGAGTGGCCGGGATATTCTTTATTCACTTTTTTGTAAACATAGGAATGGTAATCGGGATTTTACCCACAGTGGGCATTCCCCTACCTTTTTTGAGTTATGGGGGGTCTTCTCTTTGGGGATTTACAATTTTGCTGTTTATCTTCCTGAAAATGGATGCCGATCGGAAGTTGGTGTCACGATTTTAATCGCTTTTTGTCTTTAAGAGTTTAGGATATTGCTTTTGAAATAAGTGCAGCCGAGGCAGGGAAACCTGCTTGATATAAGGGTTGTTGGGGTGTTTTTCTTCAAAATTCTGATGATAGTCCTCGGCTTTCCAAAACTTTTGAAAAGGCAATACTTCCGCAGCAATGGGGCGGGCATATTGTTGCTGAACGGCTTTTATTTTTTGCTGAATGATCTTTTTTTGACGCTTGGTTTGGTAAAAAATAATAGAACGGTAACCCGACCCTAAATCGGGACCCTGACCATTTTGTTGAACCGGATTTTGTGAGCCAAAATACACAGTCAACAAGGTGTTAAAATCAATATAGGTCGGGTCATAAACGACTGCCACTGTCTCGGCATATCCCATTTGACTGTAGGTGTGGTAAGTAGGGTTTTTCCCTTCTCCTCCGGCATAACCGGCGGTGACTTTGACTACGCCCAAGACGCTTTTAAAAATAGATTCGGCGCACCAAAAACAACCACTGGCAAAATAGGCGGTGTGATAGCCTTCTGGGCTTACAGGCACTTCCACCGGTTGGGAATTGACAATATCGGGATCTTCCGGATTTTCCTTTTTGACAGTTTGTCCACAGCTTACCGTGGAGAGCAAGAGAAAAAGGAGGAGATATTTATTCATCAAATTTGTCATTCGCTGTAAAATTTCCTTTAGAAAGGTAAAGTTATGAAAAAGAATAAGGAATTCAGCGGCTTTTTATATCGGGGTATTATATGGCGGGTTCAAGTGCCGAAATTGCAGCACTCTTTTATAAAGCTAATCTTTTGTAGAGGTGAAGGTTCAAAGTAGAAAACCCAATAAAAAAACCCGAGATTAGCACATGAGTGCCTTCTCGGGATAAGGGTTGTTCTATGGTTCGGATTTAACTTCCCAACATAACGGGCATGACCAGCATTAAAATGTTTTCGCCCTCTTCCAAGCCCTCAACAGGTTCCAGGATTCCGGCACGATTGGGGAGGCTCATTTTCAATTCAACATGCTCCGCGTTTAAGTTGTTCAACATTTCATTGAGGAAGCGAGAATTGAATCCAATCTCCAGATCATCGCCATTATATTCACAAGTCAATCGCTCTTTGGCTTTGTTGCTAAAGTCTAAATCTTCTGCAGAAATGGTCAGTTGTGCTCCTTTTAAGTCCAATTTTACTTGGTGGGTGGTTTTGTTGGAGAAAATAGAAACCCTTTTAACGGAATTTAGAAATTGTTGACGCTCAATATGCAGTACATTGGGGTTTTCTTTTGGAATTACCGCTTCATAATTGGGGTATTTAGCATCAATCAAGCGGCTGACCAGTTGAAAATCTTCAAAACTAAAGCAGACATTGGCATCATTGTATTCGATGTTAACATCGATTTCGCGATCGCTTAAGATGCCTTTCAATAGGTTCAAAGGCTTTTGCGGCATGATAAATTCGGTCTCTTCAGGAGCCGATAAATCACTCCTTGAATACTTGACCAATTTATGAGCGTCTGTGGCAACAAGTGTGATTCCATCCGGAGAAAATTGGAAGAAGACTCCACTCATGGCCGGGCGCATATCGTCATTTCCTGCCGCAAAAATGGTTTTGGTAATGGCAGTAGATAAAATATCACCCGCGATATTGGTTTGCTTGGCATCTTCAATTTCTACCGTGTTTGGGAATTCATCGCTGTCGGCGTATGCCAAGGCATATTTTCCTTGACTGGAGCTCAGTTCCACCGTATTGCTGTCTGCTTCAGCCACAAAAGTAAGGGGTTGCTCGGAAAAGGTCTTTAAGGTGTCGAGCAGCAGTCGTGCCGGTACAGCTATGTTTCCGGTATCTTCTGATTCTACCTCTAAAACGGCCGTCATGGTAGTTTCCAAGTCAGAAGCAGAGACTTTAAGCTTGTTTTCGTTGAGCTCAAACAGAAAGTTATCCAATATGGGAAGGGTGTTGTTATTGTTGATGACGCCACCCAAAATCTGCAACTGCCGAAGGAGATATGAACTCGAGACTATAAATTTCATGAGAGTTATTATTTTTCAGTGATTCAAAACACAAATATATTCTATTGGTTGTAGTTAGCTATGATTTTTTTGCTAATTTTATCGACAAGTTGATTGAAATGTATAAATTGCAAGCTCATTTATTAAAAGCATATTATGAAGTTGAATAATTACCTTTTGACCTTTTTGGCTGTTGGTTTGATATTTAATGTCTCTTGGGGGCAAAATGCGCGACAGAGTAAAGAAATAGTGAGTCATTATAATTCGAAGAAGTTGGATGCGATGGCAGAACGTTTTAGCAACACCTTTCATGAACAAAGAACAAAGGCATTTAATTATGCCAGGGCGCACAATTTACCTTTGGTGGCGGTGGATGAAAACGGGCACAAGTCTTATTTATACCGAATGAATGACTATGGTCAGCTGATTTACCGAACAACCCTGAGTGTTGAGTCTCGAGAAACCATAGGTGCTGATGATGTTGGACCGGGAGGTTCATTAGGACTTCAATTGACCGGTAACGGAATGATTATCGGTGAGTGGGACGGCGGAAAAGTTTATGGCGCTCATGACTTATTGAATGGCAAAGTAACCCATAAAGATGGGGCTTCGCAATATGCTGATCATCCTACTCATGTGGCAGGAATTATGGTTGGAAAAGAGCTGTTGATCGGCTCGGGCGCAGCTTCCTTAGGGATAGCTTATGAAGCAGAGCTTCATGCCTATGAGTGGAGCAACGATATAAGTGAGATGACTACGGCAGCGGCCGGAGGGCTTTTGGTTTCCAACCATTCTTACGGTATGGATCTATCGAAACTTAATGATCAACAGTTTATACAGAAAATTTTAGGACATTACGGTTATACTTCCAGTAAGGTTGATCAAATTGCTCATAATGCACCTTATTATACCATCGTGGCTGCTGCCGGCAATGATCGAGGTGCGGGTTATAGCCCCAACGGCAGTGGTTTTAATATTCTGGCTGCAGAAATGACAACAGCCAAAAATGATATTGTGGTAGCCGCCGTAAAATATGCCCCGCATTACTCCGGTCCGGCCTCTGTAGTCATGAGCGGGTTTAGTAGCTGGGGCCCTACTAATGACAACCGTATCAAACCCGATATTGCTGCCGATGGTGTGGCAGTGTTGTCCAGTGTAGCTCATGACGGACAAGGCAATCTTTCTACAAATGCTTACGGCTATTCCAGCGGTACTTCCATGGCCGCGCCCAGTGTAGCCGGCGGTGTGCTTTTGTTACAGCAGTTGAGTGATGAGTTGACCAGTCAGTATTTGTTGTCGGCTACCGTGAAGGCCATCCTTTTTAATACAGCACTTGAAACCGGTCCCAATCCCGGCCCGGATGCCATGTATGGTTGGGGATTGATGAACTTGGAAGGAGCTGCCCAGTTGATGATTGACAGTAAGAATGATAACGGGGGTTGGTATGCAGAAAAATCTCTTAGTGGCGGCGGTAATTATACCAAAACAGTAAAAGCTAACGGAGGTGAGCTTTTAAAAATAACTATTGTATGGAATGATCCGGCCGGTAGCCAACAGCCGTTGGGATCCAACCCGGGCGTGTTGGTAAATGACTTGGACATGCGCGTTACCGGTCCGAACGGTACGGAGTATTTCCCTTGGAGATTAAACCCAAATAACCCCAAAGAAGCCTTGAACGATGCTGATAATAGTGTCGATAATACCGAGCAGATTGTAATTGAAAACCCGATTGCGGGAGAAGAGTATGTTATTAATGTAAGTCATAAAGGAATTGTATTGCTGGATGGTCCGCAAGATTTTAGTATTGCCGTTAGCGGAATAGCCCCTAACACGCAGGGCGTGAACACCCATCAGCTGAAAGGAGTGAGCCTATATCCCAATCCGGCTAAAGATCAGTTTACAGTAGGCTTGCAAAAACCGGGAGACCATATTGAAATTTCGGTTTTTGATATTACCGGAAGGCAAGTGGCACATCGACAAATCACAGGAAACGCACAGTTAAATCAGCAAATGAACATTTCCGAATTGACGCCGGGCATCTATTTTGTTAAACTTAACGTGGATGGAAAAACAGCTACTAAAAAATTGATTGTCGAATAATTTCTGAGGATTCATCCCAGCACTAAAAAAGTAAAAAGCCCTCCAAATTGGGGGGCTTTTTTAATAAGAAAAGTGGGGGTTTGATTTTGACGCCAAATTCCAAGAGCGTCTGCAGGTTGCTAACATAAAAAGGACGGCTCACAACAGCCGAACTTTAGAACCGATAAAAAGGAGCGGGAAATTAAAAATGATTAAAGCATTAAAAATCAGCGGAATAACCTTTTAGTTGTATGAAGTGACTTTGGGAGTAATATTCGGAGCTAAAAACCAATAAGGAATGGGGGGGGAGGGTCTGAAATTCCCAACGGTCTAATTCTCAATGCTACGCCTTTAGTTGTGTAAAAAGAGCTATTCCCTTTATGGATAAAAGAACGTTCAACCCCACAAGGATAGAAATCTGTCAGGAAATTGCTGCTATAGAAAGGTAAAAAACGAAGATGATGCGTTTCCCAATAGGGAGAAGCCCGCAAAATCGTCAGTAATTTTGGAATGGTAGTGTGTGGGAGCTTTTAGTGCCGTTCCAGATAAACTAAAGAGCCTTCAAGTGAAGGATTGACTTCTATTAAATCCAAAATGAAATCTCGGAGTTCTTCCAATTCGTATGGAAGTAATGTGCGACTTGCCTTTTTTACTTCTTTGGTGAATAATGCAACATCGAAACTAACTTTTTCCAATACCTGTTTGGTATATTCAAACATAGCCCTTGCCATGGTAAAATGATTTAATAAGGTTAAAGTAGTTTTATTTCATTAGGCTTCTTTTTTTGCCTTATAAAAATACGTCTTTTTTATGATTCTAAGGAGGTCGAATAGTCTGTTTAACAAATTGACAGGCGATAATTGGCAGAAAATTAACTTTTATAATAAGGAAGATTTTACCGTCTTAACGGGAGTAGGTTTTTTTCGGTATATATCGGAATTTTTTAAAGCAACTTGAAGAAATAGATAAGAATCTTATCGGTAAATTTCCTGGGTATTGAGCCAGCGGACATACTCCTGTTTGTTGATATTGTGCTGGCGTAATGTTTTGGCAAATTTGTGATATCCCGGTCGGGAAGGATCTGCCACAAAAAACAGGAAATCGTGTTTTTCATAGTTGAGAACCGCTTCAATAGAAGAGATATCGGGCATGGCAATAGGTCCGGGAGGCAAACCGGTATGTATATAGGTGTTGTAGGGAGACTGAATTTCCAAGTCTTTATACAAAACGCGCTTGATGATGGTGTCAAAGTTATTGGACTTCTTTTTTATGGCAAATAGGACGGTAGGGTCAGCTTGTAGTTTCATGCCGCGATTGATGCGATTCATATAAACTCCGGCCACGCGTTTTCGTTCCTCCACTTGAGCAGTTTCTTCTTGAACGATGGAAGCCAATACCTGTACCTGATTGGGGGTTAAGCCTATTTGCGTTGCCTTTTTTAAACGCGTATCAGTCCAAAACCGATGATATTCTTCCAACATGCGTTCTCGAAATTCAATATCGGAGGTATTCCAGTAAAATTCATAGGTATTGGGAATGTACATATTCAGCGCATTGGCTGTTGTAAATCCATGCTTATTTAAAAATTCACGATCCGTCATCACTTCCATCAAGCCCAAGCTGTCTGCTTCAATTTGCTCTGAAATGCGATGGGCAAGATTGGGCAAACGAGATTGGTTGTTGAAAGTAACCGACAGCGGGAGGTTGCGACTCCGGAGTGTGTTGACAATCTGATTGTTGTTCATTCCTTTATAAAGCTTGTATCGTCCGGGATCTACATCCTTGTCGTATCCTTTTTTATGGGCCACAATATTAAAATCATTGGAATCCTCGAGCAAGGGAGAAATCTCCTTCAAAACATCTTGATAGGTGTCGTGGGTTTCGATATATACATACACATAATCCTCTTCAAAGGCCGTGTTGGCGGCAAAGATAGTTTGGTACACATAATAACTAAAAATGCCCATGGCCACCAGTCCCATTAGGACGATGATTAAAAGGATGCGTTTGATGTACATAGCTTGAAATTTGAGAGCTCCGCCTAATATGGCGTCTTGTTAATTGTCTTTAAATAGTGCCTGCAAAAATATGCATTGCCGGGCCGGTCAACCAAATATTTTTAAATTTATCTGAATGGGGTTCAAAATCCACGGCAAGTGATCCGCCTAAGGTGTCAAATTTTATATGGGTTCCGCGTTGGTTGTCAGAAAGAAAAACGGCTATGGCTGCGGCTGTAACTCCGGTGCCACAGGAATAGGTTTCGGCTTCTACCCCGCGTTCGTAGGTTCTTATTTGATGAACAGCATCGCCCATTTCGACAAAATTTACATTCACACCGGCTTGTTTAAAAGCTTTGCTGTTTCTGATGCGATACCCTTCTTTGGCAATATCCATTTGGTCCACCTGATCGACAAAACGAATATAATGAGGCGATCCGGAATCTACATAAAAAGCCGTATCCAGTTTTTTAAAACGATGGATGTCGGTCATTTTAAGTGCCACCACTTCGTCTTTAATATGCGCTTCGTGTTCCCCATCTACAGCGGTAAATACGGCTTTGTTGTCAATGATTCCCAAGGATTGTGCAAATTTGACAATACAGCGTCCGCCATTGCCGCACATCGTGCTTTCTCCACCATCGGCATTGTAATATACCATAGAAAAATCCGCTTTCGGATGCAGTGGATTTTCAAGTAAAATTAGGCCGTCGGCACCAATACCAAAACGACGGTGACAATAGTGGGCAATGCGTTTGTGGTCTTTGTGAAAACTGTCGGAGCGATTGTCAATCAAAATGAAATCATTCCCCGTACCGTGATATTTTGAAAAATTCAATATTTCTTGGTTTTAAGTCGTCTCGGTCATAAAAAAAGAGTGAATTTGCTCTTTGTGACACGCCGACTTTGATTAATAAAGCAATCTTCGAATTGAAAGCGATGTTTGGAGCAAATATACAAAGAAACCTCAGTAGAGATCCCCTTAGATTTAGACTTGTTTATAAAATATCAGACTAAAGCAGTTCGTTATCCGACGGAGAAAATCCAATAAAAGCTGTATTTTTGCCACCTTAAATTTTGAATTATGTCCCTAAAAAAAGCCGGACTTCTTATTCTTATTATTCTGGTCATTGATCAGGTGACTAAGTTTTATATCAAAACTCATTTTATGCTCGGCGAGCAGATTGTGGTGTTTGATTGGTTTCGTATTTTATTTGTTGAAAATGAAGGAATGGCTTGGGGAGCGGAGATTCCCGGTGAATATGGCAAGCTTCTGCTGACCATTTTCCGCTTGGTGGCCATTGTCGGTATTGGCTATTGGCTGTGGAGTACCATAAAGAAAAAAGGAGGGCGTTTACTGGTGATTAGCATTGCGTTAATTTTTGCCGGCGCTTTTGGAAATATTGTCGATTCTATTTTTTACGGCGTTATCTTTAATGGCAGTCATGGGCAAGTGGCCGCTTTGTTTCCCGATTCCGGCGGCTATGCCAGCCTGTTTCACGGAAAAGTGGTCGACATGCTTTATTTTCCGCTTTGGCAAGGCTACCTGCCCCAATGGTTGCCCTTTTGGGGTGGGGAACACTTCACCTTTTTTGAACCGGTCTTTAATATTGCCGACTCTTCCATCACCATTGGCTTTCTGTTGATGATCTTTTTTAATAAAAGAATGTTTAAAGAAGATGATAAAACAACAGAAACAGCAAATCAGAATTCATAAATTTCTGTTGGGGTAACGCAAAAATCTAACGGCACATCATGCGGGTTGGGAGCGGAAATTTCTTGCTCGGGTTTAAAAAAAGACAAACCTATTTTTTGCGTTTCTTGAGGGCAGGCGGCGAGGAATCGATCGTAAAAACCTTTGCCGTATCCAACCCTGTTTCCGCGTAGATCATAAGCTAATAAAGGAATAAAAACCACCTCAATTTGATGTGGGCTGATTTCGATTCCCTTTTGAGGCTCCGGGATGCCGAGAGAATTGACCGCTAACGGGGTATCGTCTGTTAGCAAAAAATGTTTCATTTCCAAGGTCTTAAAGTCGCTCTTTCCTACGACAATATTTTTATCTCTTCCGCTCAAAATGTGCATCAGAAACTGCGTATCTACCTCATTTTGCTTTGCGATACTCAAAAAAATATGATACACTGATTTTTCCCATATTGGCAAAGCAAGGCTTTGATTGGCAATATGCAGGCTCTTTTCTTCGATGTCTTTTGGAGAAAGTGCTCGTCGAAGATCTTTATATTTTTTGCGTAAGGCTTGTTTGGTCATCGTTATTTTGATTTGGACAGGTGATAGATGGCATCGCCTTTATAGACAATCGGAGCTTGGTTGGCATTGATGATATAACCATCATTAGAAGCTTTTACTTTCCGGCTGAAACTTCCATAAGGATCGGTGATTGAAGCCATGATGTCGCCTTTGTGTACAAAGCTGCCTACCTCTATTTTGTTGTGAAATAAACCACTGTATCCTGCCCGCATCCAATGAGATTTTTGAATGAGAACGGTTTCTTTTTCTATCGCTTCACAGCTAAATTTTGGGCGTAACATATTGAGGTGGTCGAGGATACGAATGATGCCGTCCACTCCATATTGGGCAATTCTCTTGTTGTTGTTTAAGGATTTCCCCCCTTCAAATAATAAAATCGGGATTCCCTTTTTGGTGCAGGTAGCGCGGTATGATTTGGCGATGACTTTGGAGTACACCGTAAAGGGAGCATTAAAGATTTTGGCATAGGTCAAACTCTCCGGACTGTCTTTGCTCAAGCGAATTTGTGCGGCATTAAAGCGCTGGGAAGCTCCGGTGTGAAAGTCTAAACACAGATTGGCAACCGGTAATATTTCCTGCACAAAATGGTGGGCAAACCGACTGGGGAGCGAACCTTTTTTAGAGCCGGGAAACATGCGGTTTAGATCACGACCGTCCGGAAATTCGCGAGCCATATTGAGAAACCCAAATACATTCATAACAGGAATACAGATAATGGTTCCTCTTTTGGGTTTGTTGATTTTTCTGGAAATCAATTGGCGAACCACTTCTACGCCGTTCAGTTCATCTCCGTGGATGCCGGCGGTGATCAACAGTACGGGGCCGGGTTTTTTGGCGCGTTCTACAATTACGGGCACTTCCACTTCGGTGTGGGTGTAAAGCTTGGCTTTGTTGAGGTTGAGGATGCTTGAAGCCCCTGGCATTATTTGCGCTCCCAGTAGGTGAAGAACGTTGTCTTGATCGATTTTGGGCATGGCATTAAGCGTTTTTTTCGATATAACGAATGATGCTTCGCGCAATGTCTTTGCCGGTAGCTTTTTCAATGCCTTCCAGCCCCGGAGAAGAATTTACCTCTAAGATTAAAGGACCGCGGCTGCTTTGTAACATGTCGACTCCGGCAATACCCAATCCCATGGCTTTGGTGGCTTTTTCGGCGGCCATTTCTTCCTCGTCTGATAGTTCAACAACTTCGGCGGTGCCACCGCGATGAAGGTTGGAGCGAAATTCGCCCTCTTTTCCCTTGCGTTTCATTGCGCCTACAACCTTACCGTCAACCACAAAAGCCCGAATATCTACTCCTTGTGCTTCCTTGATAAATTCTTGCACAATCACTCGGGCATGCAAGCCGTTAAAAGCTTCAATAACCGATTTGGCTGCATTTTTGGTCTCCGCCAAAACCACTCCTAAACCCTGGGTGCCTTCCAATAATTTGACCACCAAAGGAGTGCCGCCCACCTGTTTGATGATGCCGTCTACTTCGTTGGAATAATTGGTGAATACCGTTTTGGGTAAACCAATCTTGGCGCGAGAAAGCTTTTGTAAGCTGCGCAACTTGTCCCGACTGCGAACCAAGGCTTCAGAATCAGTGGTGGTAAACACGCCCATCATTTCAAACTGACGCACCACAGCAGTTCCGTAAAAAGTAACTGAAGCACCAATGCGCGGGATAATGGCATCTACGTCTTTGAGGTAATCGCCTTTGTAATAAATATGCGGTTTTCGTTTTTCTATAAGAATGTCACATTTTAAATGATCGATTACCTCCATATCGTGCCCGCGTTTCTTGCCGGCTTCGATTAGGCGTTTGGTTGAGTACAGGTTTTTATTGCGGGATAAAACTTTAATATTCATTTTCTGCGTCGTATGATTGATTTATAAGGGTGGGATCTACAATAAATTTTCCTTTAAGGAATTTTCGGCCTAACAATACCGGAAATTTCATGTCTTTGCGATCACTTAAAGAAAGGGCGATGTTATAAACCCTTCCAAAAAGCCGAATGGAGGCATCTATAATATAGCGTTTCTCCGAAATTCCATTACTGCTTTTGACCTTTTTGACCTTGTAGTTTTTAAATGTAAAAAAATTTTCCTGATATTCAGGGTGATTGGGGGTCAAAAATCGGCATTTCAATTGCTGATTCTCTTCCGTAATATCTTCACAATGAATACTGGAAGTATAGGCGCCGGTATCTATCTTCACCTCGATGTTCTGTATAGAAAGTGCCGGAAAATCGGCAATATCGCTACGTCCTATAATTTGTTTTTTCATGGGTGCAAAATAAGAAGAAGTTGTTTATGAACTTACTTAAAGTTTTTAAAATCCGGTTTGAAATATTTTTTGCCCCATAGGGAGAAAGCTTATTTTTGAACAAATTCAATTTTATGGTTATTGTCTCTTATAATGTCAACGGTATCCGCGCCGCATTGCGGAAAGATTTTACAGATTGGTTGCAGCAGGCCGAGCCCGATGTGGTTTGTTTGCAGGAAATTAAAGCCAATCCCGATCAGTTTGATGAAAGTGTCTTTCACGAAATAGGTTATAAATACTGCTATTGGTATCCGGCCGAGAAAAAAGGATACAGCGGAGTGGCCATTTTGAGTAAGATAGAGCCTAAGCAGGTAACCTATGGAACCGGGATTGATTATATGGACCGGGAAGGTCGTAATTTGAGGGCCGATTTTGACGGAGTTTCCGTGATGAGTCTGTATTTGCCTTCGGGAACTTCTGCCGATCGATTGGAATTTAAATTTAAATACATGGATGATTTTCAAGAATATGTCGATCAGCTGAAGCAGGACTATCCTCATTTGGTCATCTGTGGAGATTATAACATTTGTCATGAGCCCATTGATATTCACGATCCGGTGCGCTTAAAGAGAGTGTCGGGATTCTTGCCGGAGGAACGCGAATGGCTATCCGGTTTTTTGGAGCGTGGTTTTATTGATTCTTTTCGCTACAAACACCCCGAAGAAGTGCATTATTCCTGGTGGAGCTATAGGGGGCGAGCGCGAGAACGAAACAAAGGATGGCGTTTAGATTATCATTTAGTTTCAACCCCTTTACAAGAAAAAATCAATCGAGCCGTTATTTTATCAGAAGCCAAACACAGCGACCATTGTCCTGTCTTGGTAGAATTGGATTTGAATTAAAGAGATCACAAAATGAAAAAGTATGTTTTTTTGGTCGTTTCTCTGGGGTTTTTATGCTTTTTGAGCTGTGTTCCGGCTAAGGAATACAAGGCCTTAAAGGATGATTATGCGGAGATGTCAAAAGCGAATAGTCAATTAAAAAGCCAGCTTGAAAATTATAAAGAGAAACAAGCGCGTTTGTCTGATAAAATAGCAGAATTAGAGGCGAAGAAGCAGGAGTTTGTCATTGCCAAGCAAGCGTTTCAGCGCAAAGAAAAAGCACTTCAAGAAAAATACCGGGCCTTAGCCGATTCTTATGATGCTTTGCAAGCCAACAGTTCGTCGGCTTTGGCAGAGAATGCAGATCAAAACAGGGCACTTCTGGCAAAGATAGAAAAGAAAAAAGCGGCTTTGAATGCTGAAAAAACACGCTTAAAAAAGATGCAGAAAGATTTAAAAGCGCGCGAACAGCAAATTGAGCGTTTGGAAGGAATCATTGCGGCCAAAGAGAACCAAATGAAATCCTTGAAGAAGGAAATTTCGGCAGCCTTGACCGATTTTGAAGGCAAGGGACTGACGGTGTATCGCAAGAACGGGAAAGTACATGTTTCTATGGAAAACAAACTCTTGTTCAGCTCAGGAAGCTGGACGGTAAACAGCCGTGGAAGGGAAGCGGTAAAACAGCTGGGAAAAGTACTTGCCCAAAACCCTGATATTCACGTGTTGATTGTGGGGCATACCGATGATGTTCCCTATCGCGGAAGCGGAAGTTTAAAAGACAACTGGGATCTTTCTGCCAAACGCGCCACGGCAGTTGTGCGTATTCTGTTGCAAAATAACCGCATCAATCCTAAGCAGCTGACTGCCGCAGGGCGGAGTAAATTTTTACCGGTGGCTCCCAATGCTACTGCCGAAGGTCGTGCTAAGAATAGAAGAATTGAAGTGATCTTGACGCCCGAATGGGAGAAACTGAACAAGCTGCTGCGTGAATAATGCCAAATCCATTTATGAAATGGACCAAAGATTTGGAATTTAGACATAAATATTGGGCTAATTTATGTTTCATTTTCGTATAACTAAAAGCTTAACATGATTTTGTTAAGTAGGTCTTATCCCTTTTTGTTATTTTTGTAGAAAGCCAAGACGCCTGTTTATGTTAAAACAACAGTTCAAACTCAAGCAAACCCAGAAGCTATCGCCGCAGCAAATTCAATTGATGAAGTTGATTCAGCTGCCCACACAAGCTTTTGAGCAACGCCTCAAGCAAGAAATTGAGGATAATCCTGCTTTGGATAGCGGTCGAGAGAAGTCTGAAGACAGCGAGTTTGAGGATGAATTTAGCAATGAAGAGCCGGAAGAACGCGATGAGGAAGAATTGGAAATAGACATTGACGATTATTTGAGTGATGATGACATTCCCAGTTATCAATTGCGCGCCAACAATAGGAGTAAGGACGACGAAGAAAAACAAATTCCTTATGCCGCCGGAATTTCTTTCTCTGAGTCGCTGCGAAAGCAGTTGCAAACCTATCGCATGGAAGAGGAAGAGCGCAAGATTACCGAGTTCTTGGTGGGCAGTGTAGACGATAGTGGATACATCCGTCGTTCTTTAGAAGATATTGTGGATGACTTGGCTTTCACCCAAAACATTTATACTACGGTAGAAACTGCAGAAAAGCTGCTTAAAATTGTCCAAGACTTGGATCCGGCCGGCGTGGGCGCTCGGTCGCTGCAAGAGTGTTTATTGATTCAGTTAAGGCGAAAAAAGACCAGTCCGGAAGTGGAATTGAGTATTGCTATTTTGGAAGAGTCTTTTGACGCTTTTGCCAAACGGCATTATGACAAACTCTTGTCCAAATTTGATATCACCGAAGACGAATTGCGCAGTGTGATTGATGAAATTAGCGCGCTTAATCCCAAACCCGGCGGAGCCTATTCTAATGGTAATCACAATGTGGAACACGTCATTCCCGATTTTACCATCAAGATTAAGGACGGCGAGTTGGCGTTGACGCTCAATGGGCGAAATGCTCCCGAAATGCACGTGTCGCCTCAGTATCGTCAAATGCTTAAAGGTTATAAAGCTTCCAAGAAGAAAAGTAAAGAGCAAAAGCGAGCCATTATGTTTATTAAACAAAAGCTCGATTCTGCAAAATGGTTTATCGATGCCATTCGCCAGCGTCAGGAAACCTTAATGGTGACGATGAGCGCGATTATGAATTATCAGAAAGACTATTTTCTCTCCGGTGATGAGCGCGATTTGCGGCCTATGATTTTAAAAGATATAGCCGATGAAATTGAAATGGACGTCTCTACGGTTTCTCGAGTGGCCAATAGTAAGTATGTAGATACTCCTTATGGTACTTTTTTGATCAAAAACTTCTTTTCCGAATCGATGACCAATGACAAAGGGGAAGAAGTATCAACGCGGGAGATTAAAAAAATATTGGAAATAACGGTAGAAGAGGAGGATAAGAAAAAGCCATTAACCGATGAAAAATTGGCTCGGGTTTTAAAAGAAAAAGGCTATCCCATTGCTCGCAGAACGGTGGCCAAATACAGAGAACAGCTCGATATCCCGGTAGCGCGCCTGCGTAAAACGATTTAATACCAGATCGATTTGTGCAATAGGCCAAAGATTTGGAATCTTTATCTGAATATTGGTCTACTTTGTGTGTGGATTTTTGGTGTAAAATAATAGAATTAACAGCCATGAAGAAATTCCTGTCTTTGGGGAATTATTTGTTTCATCCGTTGTGGATGCCGTTTTTTGGTAGTGTACTATACTTTTACTTGATTCCGCGTCAATTTGACCTGGTTTTTATGGAAAGCAAGGTGTTGAGCATTGTGGTTTTCTCAGCATTGGTGCCTTTGATATTTATATACTTCCTGCGGGTTGTCAAGCCCAAAGTTTTTCAAGCCCACGCTTCTTCCATAGAGCGACGTTTGGGATTGTTGCTCGTGGGGATAGTCTTGCTGGGGGTAAATATGTTTGTGATCAAAAACCATTTGCCCGGATTGTTTTATTATTTCATGGGACTTATTTTGTCTATAGGGATTGCGCTTATTGTGGGATTCACTCAATATAAAATCAGTTTGCACAGTATGGGAATTTCGGGGCTTTACGGTTTTGTGATTGGAATCAGTTTGTTTTTCCGACTCAATATGATTGTGCTTATTGCCTTGTTGACTTTTGTGGTTGGCTGGGTGCTTTCCGCAAGATTGGCAAGAAAGAAATATGCGTTTAGTGAATTGGCCTTTGGAATTTGGGTAGGTTTTTTGCCGCAAGCTTTGTTTTTTATCAGTGCCTTGCAGCATCACAGAATGTAAAACATCAGTCCCACTTTTAATGCAGAGAGGTCAACCGCTTGTCGATCGAGGGTGAGGCCGTCAAAGAACGGATTGAGGGTATAGGAAATCATAAAGTTGATGGTGTTGTAGCCAAATATTAAGATGGCCTCATACCGAAAACGGTTCAGTTCTTTCACTTGGGTTTGTGCAATGTTATTGCCTGTTTGCTCAAATTTGGAGTGGAAATAATAAATATACCCCAGGTTTAATCCCCCATAGATTCGCCAAAAACGATAAGAAGTAGCGCTTGAGGTTCGCCAACGGAATCGGATAGGGACTTGAATGAGGTAGGTATTAAATTTGTTGGCTTCATAATTGTAATTGTCGTCCAGTACTTGAAAGATGGCTTCTTCCGATTTTACACGCTCACTGATTAGTAAATTAGAACCATAAGTATTGACCGCCCATCCCAGGCCAATTCCCAAGGCAATATTGCGTCTTTCGTTAAGGGGAATGTCACGGATATATCCCAGCTGAATACCGCCTGAAAATCCGCGTTGATTAACGCCTTTAGGTCGGTTGAGTATAAAATTTAAAGAAAGCCCGAGGTAAAATTGGTCTTCGAAATAAGCTTTATCGGGGCCCGAGTGACCAACGACAATAGAATCGGTGTTTTGTTCGGTTTTGGACGGCAGGTTTTCTTGGGCATAAGACAAAGAAAAAAGCAACGCTCCCATAAACGTCATGAAAAGGGAAAGTTGCTTTTTCATTGCATTTATTTGTTAATACTTGACTGCCAAAAGGGCGTAAGTATAGACCGATTGACAATTTAATAAGCTCCGGAAACCGGATTGGCGTCTTCGGTGGTGTAGTTAATTCGATAGGCTTCGGCACGCCTCAATTGGTATTTGATTTCAGAAACCAAACTCATATTGGTTTCCTTGTCAATTTTTAAAGAGGTAACCAACTCATCGCGAAGAGAGGGGTTTTTAGAATTGATTTCCTGCATGATAAATGGTCGTACATCTTCTATGGTAGCGAATTTATCATTCAATTGAATACGCGGAGCCGTTCCATAGCGAGCCGCATATCGCGGACTGGGTTCACCGGCATAAATATACATCACCGCATTTTTATTTTCCAGCTTCTCTACTTGATCGGCTTTGGGAAGGTGGATGCGTACTTTCAACTCGGTGTCGCGCATGGTAGTGGCCACCATAAAAAAGAACAGCAGCATAAATACAACATCCGGCAGGGAGGCTGTAGATATTTCGGGAACACCGGCGTCTTTTTTCTTATTGAACTTTGCCATGATAAGGTTTTTCTAATTAACTTGTTCAGGTTTTGCCTCTGAAATATTAAGCGGATAAAGTTGACGTACTTTCTTGATCTTCTCTTTCAGCACCTCCTTTTCGGTTTTATCCGTAGAGCTCTTAAATTTCTGGGTCAAACTGGTAAAGCTTTCCCCGTATAATCCTTTGGATACTCGATTACGCAATTGATTAAAAGCAGCCATGACTTCATTTTGAACTGCGATGTAATCTCCATAATCGGTTTGTCGATCATACTGAATAGAAACGAGTGCCTTTTGCGGGTTTTCGGAAGAGGCGGGGTCTTTTTTCCCTTGACAGTATGAACAAGCATCTGCTCCCGTTCCTGCGCCATTATCAATAAAGTTTAAGGTGGCTTCTCTAAGGTCTTTCAATTCCATTCGCTGGTCGTCAACCAAGAGATCTCCATTCTTATTGATGATAACCAGGAAGACATTCCGCTCCTTGTGGAGACCCTCTGATGGGTTTTCCTGGATAGGCGGTAGCTTTCTGGTAATTCCTTTATCGCTTTCGATGGTGGTGGTTACCAAAAAGAATACCAAGAGCAGGAAGGCAATATCTGCCATCGAACCTGCATTGACTTCCGGTATACTTCGTCTTGCCATAATGTTTTTATTTCCTGGTTAAGTTTTTGACCGATGAAAACAGCATGGATAAAATGGCCAATGCCAGCAATATGTACAGCATATTTAGCCCGGTATTCATCCATTTTACACCGGAGGCAGACAAATGGGTTCCGTTGGAATAGGTTATTGCTTCAGAACCTGCTGCGAAATAGGAGACTAAAAATATCAGGATAAATCCTCCGAGTCCTATTAAAGTGCCTTTAATGCTGTGTCCCAACATTCTAACGACCATGAAAACCAAAATAAGAACAATGGCTAAACCCAATATAAAATAGGTGATATACAGAAAAGGATTGAGAATGCTCTCCTGCAGTTCAGGAGAATTTGAAACAGCATCCGGTCCTTTGGCCATCAACCATATAAACAGGGCTATACCAATTGCACCTATTAGTGCGGCCAGATATTTTAATATTTTATATAATCCCATAATTGTTTGTATAAACTATTATTTGTTCTTTTTGTGGTCGTAAAGGATGTCTATCAAAGTGATAGAGGCGTCCTCCATATCATTGACAATACTGTCGATTTTTGCAATAATATAGTTGTAAAAGATCTGCAAAATAATTGCGACAATCAAACCAAACAGTGTTGTCAACAAAGCAATTTTAATACCGTGGGCCACCAAAGCGGGTGCCATGGTTCCGGCAGACTCAATACGGTCAAATGCGGTAATCATTCCAAATACAGTACCCATGAAACCAAGCATTGGTGCAATAGAGATAAACAAAGCTACCCAAGAGACGTTCTTTTCCATTTGCCCCATTTGCACACCGCCATAGGCAACGACTGCTTTTTCGGCAGCATCAAGGCCTTCATCGGTACGATCCAAACCTTGGTAATAGATGGAGGCTACCGGGCCGCGTGTGTTTCGGCACAGGTCTTTGGCTTCTTCAACACCGCCGTTATTGAGGGCGTCTTCTACTTGTCGAGAAAGTTTTTTGGTGTTGGTTGAAGAAAGGTTTAAAAATATAATACGTTCAATGGCAACAGCCAATCCTAAGATTAAACACAACAGAATCAACCCCATAAAAACAGGACCTCCTTCAATAAAACGTTTTTTAACCTGCTGACTAAAGCTAAGGGAGTCAGAAGTTGAGGAGGCGGCAGCAGTTTGTGTTTCCTCGGTGTTGGAAGTGCTGCTGGTGTTGTCTTGTGTGGCTACGGGAGTGGCAGCTTGTGCAGTGTCACCGGAAGTGGCTGACATGCTGTCCTGTGTCATCGCAGTATCCTGTTGAACAGTCAAAGCAGCCGCGTTTGCAGCTTGAACGTGAAAGCCTGCAAACAAGAAAACTGTTGCAAGGCCCAAAATGGAAAATAGTCTTTTCATCTTTCGTGTCTTAATTAGTTAATTTTGGGGTTAAAGATATAAAAAATAATGTTTTATTAACGGTAATTGCCCCGTTAAAATGGGAGGCACTACTTTTTATGATAATTGATAGGCTTGTTTTTTTTGTATCAATTATCGAATAAAAATTGATTCGTAGTGGTGTATTAACGTTTAATATATCACATTATTTTATAGGCTCGCAGAGAGGAAGGGATTCGAACCCTCGATCCGCCGCTGGGCGGATACACACTTTCCAGGCGTGCGCCTTCGACCGCTCGGCCACCTCTCTATTCCTGCTTAATATGGGTGCTAATTAATAAAAAAAATATCAATCCCTCAAGTAAAAAGCTTAATATTTTTAGCTGAGTTCTCCTCGTATGGAGGTTTCATATATGGTTTTGAACACTTTAGGGGATAAATCTTTTGCCAATAAATACATCATTTTGGTGATGGCTGCTTCTGTGGTTAGGTCATTTCCTGAAATGATGCCTATTTTTTTAAGCCGGGTGCTGGTTTCATATTTTCCCATGCTGATGCCTCCACCTTGACATTGGGTGACGTTGACTACATATATTCCGCGGTCGATAGCTTCTTTTATAAGGTTGATAAACCAATCTTTATTGTTGGCATTTCCGCTGCCATAGGTTTCCATGATCACGCCTTGCAGTCCTTTGATGTGGAGCAATTGCCGGACCAGCTCTTCACTGATGCCCGGAAACAGTTTTAAAACAATAATATTTCTATTGAGGGTTTTGTGAAAGCTTGTTTTTTTTCGGCGATTGGCCTTTTTGAGTAAGGGGTAATTAATGTTGAGGTTGACCCCCGATCGTGCCAAAGGCGGATAATTGGGAGAGTCAAAAGCTTGAAAATGCTCTGAATTGATTTTGCTACTGCGGTTTCCGCGGTATAGCTTGTATTCAAAATACAAGCCCACTTCGGTGATTACCGTTTTTTGGTTGCGCTTTAGGCCGGCCAGCTGAATAGCAGTAATCAAATTTTCCTTTGCATCGGTTCTCAAATCGCCAATGGGCAGTTGAGAACCGGTGAAAATGATGGGCTTATCCAGGTTTTCAATCATAAAACTCAGGGCAGAAGCCGAATAAGCCATGGTGTCACTGCCGTGCAAAATAACAAAACCGTCATATTGATTATAGTGGTCTTCTACCATGGTGACCATTTGCTTCAAATGCTTTAGTTCTATATTGGAAGAATCGATTGGGGTTTTAAAGCTGATGGTGTCAATATGATGTTCGAGTAATTTCAATTCCGGAACGTGTTTCAACAAATCGTCAAAGTCAAAAGCTTTGAGGGCCCCGGTATCAAAGTCTTTGATCATACCAATAGTCCCTCCGGTATAAATGAGTAATATGTCAGATTTTTTCTCCATGGAATTTAATCTATATTAAAAATACGTTTTGCATTGGCTGTTGTTTGTTGAGCTATTTCAGGCAAGCTCACTTCATAGATGGAGGCCAATTTTTCGGCCACCTTAATCAGGTAGCTGCTCTCGTTGCGTTTGCCGCGAAATGGCGTGGGCGCCAAATAAGGGGCATCGGTTTCTAAGACGATTTCTGTTAGCGGAATTTGTTGAAGAAACTGATCGATCTTTCCGTTTTTAAAAGTGACAATGCCGCCAATTCCCAATTTCATGCCCAAAGCGAGTGCGCGTTTGGCTTGCGACAAATCTCCGGTGAAGCAATGAAAAATACCGTATAAATCATCGCCTTTTTCCGATTCTAAAATTTCGAAGACCTCTTCAAAAGCATCACGACAATGGATGACAATGGGAAGATGAAATTTTTTGGCCAGATGAATTTGTCGGCGAAAGGCTTCTTGCTGAAAAGATAGGGTGGTGTCCCAATGCAGATCGATTCCTATTTCGCCTATGGCATAAAAGGGATACTTGTCCAATTCATTTTCAACATGGGCCAATTCTTTTTGATAATTTTCATCAACCGACACCGGGTGCAATCCGGTCATTAGATACATGTGTTTGGGATAAGCCGCTTGCAAATCATGCATGCGCTGTGTGGTGGATGAATCTATGGCCGGCAGGAAAAATTTATCAATTCCTGCTTCTAATGCGCGTTCTACCACTTCTTTGCGGTCTTCGTCAAATGCTTTGGCGTAGAGATGGGTGTGTGTTTCTATAAAATTCATGCCTTGTGCGCTTTGTTTTTTATCAAATTAGCAGAATACAAATCTAAATGATTTTCTTCGTTTATCTTTGTCGAAAAATTAAGAATGCCAAGTTTACGACAGTTTTTATTAGAGAAAAAATACAAACGGATTAAATTGAAGCTTACCGCAACCCAGCATTTAGAACTCAAGGCGCAGATCAATGGCATTGAAGGTAGTTTTATCTTAGATACAGGAGCTTCCAATTCTTGTGTGGGCAACGAAGAAGCCGAGCATTTTGGATTGTTTTCGGAAGAGAGCGATATCATGGCTGCCGGCGCCGGAGCAAGCGATATGTTGACCCGAGTTTCTGAAAACAACAGCCTGCAAATTGGAGACTGGAAAAAGAGAAAAATTGATTTGGCGGTGTTGGATTTAAGTCACATCAACTTGGCCTTGGTCAATCATGAAGCGGATCGAGTACACGGAATTATTGGTGCTGATGTGCTCGATAAAGGCCGCGCAGTGATTGACTATTCCCGAAAATGTCTGTATTTAAAATAATTGCTTCCGTACAACTCCGGTTTTGCATCCCTAATAAAATTCATCTCCTTCTATTTACGGAAAAATTATCCTGCTAAGGGGAGTCGTCTTGAAAATGAGAAACGGCATAAGCAATGCGGTTTGTCGCTTCGGTCATCATTTTAAAATCGAGGGTTTCTATGGTGTCCGTGGGTTTGTGGTAATGCGGATTTCCGGTTTTCCCCGTACCGATAATCATGGCCGCCGGATAGTTGTAGGGCCAGTAATTTCGGTGATCGGAGGGACCGTTGTTGAGATAATCATCCGCATAAGACAGTCGCCGAGAATCGATAATGCCCGGCGGGGTCTTTAAGAGCCGGGACAGTTTTTTGTTAAACGCATCAAATTTTTTAATTCCCGATACCACCAGTAATTTTTTGTTGTCAGCGGCTCTGTCCGGGTTTTCGGGATGATGATTTTTTTGTTCGTCGTAATAACCAATCATTTCCAGCGCTGCCATTCCGATAACCTCCTGCTTGCGTTCATAGACAGATTGGGCATGCACATAGCTGCCCATGGTTTTCTTTTTGAAAAAAGGCGGTTCCTCCAGGCAAAAAGAAACCAGATCGATGCCATACGCCAGAGGCGGGCGGTGTTGAGAAAGCAAGCGACCCAATTCCAGTAAGCCGGCTACGCTGCTGGCATTGTCATCGGCACCGGGCTGATCTTTATAAACATCATAATGCGCGCCCACGATAAAACGCTGCTTTTTATGGGGTTGAAAAGAAGCGATGATGTTTTCATAAGTATTCCCTTTGGCTTGCCATTGTTGGGTGTCGGTGGACAAGCCTGCCTTTTGAAACTCGCTTTCGATGTATCGGGCTGCTTTTCTTAGGCTTTCCAGGTTTTTATAATTGCGATACGGATAAATAGATGTCAAAAACTCGACATCTCGATAAAGACGATTTCGATCGGCTTGTAGGAATTCCATAGGACAGGCTTTTCCCAAGAATAAGCATAATTTATCGTTTTATGGGCGGGTATTGAATGAAATTGGCGATCAATCGATAAGACGCACCGCTCACACCAGCTCGGCGCAAACATCATCCTATTGTTTTTGCTTGCCTCGAAAATTAATGGTTTCCCTGAACCAAACGATAGCTCAGGCTGTTGCGTTAGATTTGTGGCAGAACCCACTGAGCTCATTACATTTCTTCAGCAATGAAATTCTACATATATTTAATACTGATTGTTTTAAGGGCTTTGATTAATACGGAAATTATATTTATTGATAAAAGTAGAGGGAAGTCTACTCTTTACTTCCATGAGTATATTGCTGCACCGTGTGGATGATCACAAATAAATTGATATATGGCTAAAAAGGAAACTAAGAAAAAAGTGAAGGAAAAGTAAGATTAGAAGATTGGCAAACGCAATTGGCAGCTGAACCAACAGCTGATTACGAACTGAAATGTCAAGATGTCCCTGGGTTTTGTAAATCAGAAAAAATTGAACCGTAGCCGAATTAAATTATGTTTTAACCCCTCGGAAGAGTTGTAGGCTTACCGGAGAAAGAAGATGACTTTGATTTTAAAGAATGACCCGACTTAAAGCAGAATTTGAAGGGTAATTAGCGGAAGAAGAACGGTTGAATAGGGAGATAAGAGAACCTTTCTAAAATTGAAATACCGGAAGAATAGGGGACGAAATGGCAAAATATAAAAATAAATACCGTGTAGAATCGAATAGGCACCGATATTGGGATTATTCAATGCCCGGATATTATTTTATTACCATTTGTGTTATCAATCGTGAATGTCTGTTGGGGAAAATTGTTAACGGAAAAATGCATTTATCCGAATCTGGTAAAATTGTACAGGATGAAATTTTGAATATACCCCAATATAATAAATAAACGATTGCAATTCGGCGAATGGGTCATTATGCCCAATCATATTCATTTGATTATTGAAATAATGGATGACGATGGCACCGTCACCATAAAAAACAAACCAAAAATAAAATTGAAAACAAATTCATATAATCAATTGAAAAACAATGTATTAATCCGTTATGATTGTTTTTAAGGCAGAAATAAAAGCAGATAAATTATTCTAATTTAATATTGTCCTAAAAATGGGAAGTTTGCAATAGAATCGGGCTATACCCTACCTAGTCGTCGTGCCCTCTGGGTTTTAAACCATTTAATCAACAAAAAAGGAAAACCCGATAAAATCCGTATGGATAATGGTCCCGAGTTTATTGCTAAAATGTCCAAAGACTGGAGCAAAGCTTATGGTATTGTGTTCCAATACATTCAACCCGGAAAACCCACACAAAACGCGTATATAGAGCGGCTTAACGGTTCATTCCGGCGCGGTGTTTTGGATGCTTATATATTTGAGACGATTGACCAGGTCAGGAACATTACGGCAAAATGGGTGGAGGATTATAACAATTATCGCCCTCACGACAGCCTGAATAACCTGCCGCCCAAAGTTTATGCAAAAATTCGTTTGAGCGGGAATTCCCGCTCAAACGAATAATTTTTTCTAATTTAGCATTGTCCTAAAAATGGGAAGCCTACAGTACTAATAATAAAAGACGGATTATTAAATGGTTAAAGATGAATTTTCGTGGGTAAATACCCACAAAGAGTTAACAAAATATCTAAGTGCAAAGGAAAATTCT
The DNA here is from genome assembly GCA_964586655.1 of uncultured Flavobacteriaceae bacterium. GTDB lineage: Bacteria > Bacteroidota > Bacteroidia > Flavobacteriales > Flavobacteriaceae > JAJYSO01. The sequence goes on along the minus strand of CAZPGY010000004.1, from coordinate 65,324 downwards.
CAAACTGAATTAATTCGACTATTGAAATCTGTTGGTATTGGACCTTTTAACGACAGGTCTAAAGAAGGTGGTCATAATACAGAATTGGATGAAATAGACCCTTTTACTTTCTTTTGCTACATATATAAATATGGGGCCAAGAAGAGATTAGACTTTTTACAAAAAATAGCTAAAAAATTAGACTTAACAATTCCCAAGGGAAAAAGTGGGGTACCCACTTCACAAGCACAAAAGGTATGGCTGTTTCCTGAACAATATAAAAGAACAAATAATGAGGTTAAAAGATTATGGGAATTTTTTAAACGGGCAATATCAAATACAATAACAGATAATGACTTTCAGGATATACTTCAAATTCAAAATACCGGGAAAACTAAATTAACAGAAGTATTATTTTATATCAATCCAGAAAAATATTTTCCAATCAACGGGCCAACAAAACCATTTATTAAAGAAGTTTTAGGTTTAAACCCAAAATTCAAAACTTACAATGAGTATATAGACCTCCTTGAGAAAATTAAAGCTAAAAGTACGCTACCTTTTTATGAGTTATCCTTTGAAGCCCGGAAATGGAATAGTGAAAGAAAGGGTGTTAATTATTGGGTTTTCCAAGGCAATCCAAAAGTTTTTGACTTTGAAACTGCATTACGGAATGAAATTATAGCCAACTGGACAGTAAGTGCTCATAAAGATAAAATAAAGGTTGGCGATAAAGTAATATTATGGATAACCGGTAATAAATCAGGTTGCTATGCACTTGCTGAAGTAACATCAAAACCACATCAAAAGACAGCATCGCGAGATGACCATTTATGGAAAAACGAAGATAAGAGCTCATTAAAAGCTGAGATTAAAATCACACATAATCTAGTTGATCGACCAATTCTTAGTAAATTGATTAATGAAATTGATGAATTAAAAAACCTTAAAGTTGGAAATCAAGGAACCAATTTTAGTGCTACTGAAGAAGAATTCAAAATCATTTTAAAAATGGCACAAGACGAAAATGATAAACAATACTGGCTTTATGCCCCGGGTAAAAGTGCTTCCAAATGGGAAGAGTTCTATAATAATGGAATAATGGCGTTAGGTTGGGATGGCTTAAAAGACCTTAGGGAATATCCAAATCGTACGGCTATAAAAGAGGACTTGAATAAAGAACATTATAAAAAAGGGGATAGAAAAAATGATATTTCGGCAAATGATGACTTTGTAAACAAAATGAATGTAGGTGATATTATTATTGCCAAAAGAGGGAGAAAGGTTTTACTAGGCTATGGAGAGGTGATTTCAAAATATTATTTTGATCAAGAAAGAAATAGTTTTAAACATTGTCGGAAGGTTGATTGGAAAAAGAAAGGGGAATGGAAAATTGACCATAATTTAGTGTTGAAAACCTTAACGGATATCACTCGTTATGATAGTGAAATACAAAAAGGGAAAAAATATTATGAAGTTGTTATGAGCTATATGGAAGAAACAGGATCAGATAATACCAAACAATTAAGCCCAAAGATTAACCTGCTTAAATACAAAAAACAAATCATCCTCCAAGGCCCACCGGGAACCGGGAAAACACGGGAGGCAAAAATAATGGCAGAGCAACTATTGGGAATAAACAAGGAAGAGCTTGAAAATTCAGAACAGTTTAAACTCATTCAGTTTCACCCGAGTTATACCTATGAAGATTTTGTAAGAGGGATTACTGCAAAACCAAACCCCGATGGCGATGGGATTTTGTATAAAGCAGAAAATAAAGTTTTAGGGGAATTTGCGAAGAAAGCATTAGATAACTTACTCGAAAATAGAGTGAGTAGGGAAAACACAGACACTCCCAATCAATTTAAAGCTTTTGTCAACCATGTGATTGAAAAAATTGATGAGGGAAACGGGCATCTTAATATTTCAGACAACATCTATATTTTTTCTGTTGAAGAAGAACGGTTTAAATATAAAGGGGATAATTGGACTGCGCATCCTTCTGGGTTAAATATGAACTTCTCTCAGCTAAAAAAAATCATTGATTTAGGGCTGGACTCAAGACAAAAGATCAATAAATGTGAGGAACTAAACTCCTTGACGAGGCAGCATGCTACTTATTATCATAATGTGGCTGAGATGTACAAGAAGTTTAAAGAAGAATTCAAGCCTCCAAAAAAAGAAAGTGAGCTTAAAAATTTTGTTCTTGTTATCGACGAAATCAACCGCGCTAACCTCTCCTCTGTTTTAGGGGAATTGATTTATGCCTTAGAATACCGTGGGGATCCCGTGGAAAGTATGTATGATGTCAACGATTCCAAAGAATTGATTTTACCACCAAACCTCTACATCATAGGGACGATGAACACCGCTGATCGGAGTATTGGACACATTGATTATGCAATTCGGAGAAGATTTGCTTTTATAGAGATGCTCCCAAAAGAATTGGCGGAAAATGAAGAGATGTACTTCAACACAGAAAGCTACAAAAAGGTGACTCAGTTATTCACAGATGCTAATGTGAGCCCTGAGTTTGAAGCGAAAGATGTGCAGGTAGGTCACAGTTATTTTATTGTTGGAAAAGACGATGTCGGGAACGGTCAATCACTACAAAAACTATTCGATTTAAAAATGGAATATGAAGTCATTCCAATCTTACGAGAATATGTTAGAGACGGAGTTTTGAAAGGAGAGATTGAAGGTAAAGACGTCGAAGACTATATTGAAGATCTTAAACCTAATGCTAAGTTAAATTGATCGAGCTTTCCGAACATAAAGAACTCATTCTCGAACAAATTGAGGAGGACAGAAGTCAGCAACAAAAACAATCTGATAAAGTCCTACTAAGTCCTGATATCTTTAGTCTGTTAAAAGAAAAAGAGTCCAAGCCTTTTTTCTTTGACACGGAAAGATTCTGTTTTTCGATGAAACAAGTTAACAGAGGTGACGACCGTGTTCCTGCTTATAAGCTTAAAGCTGATTATTATGTGGGGCTGGATTGGTTGGTTAAAGACAAAATTCCGATTTATGTCGAGCCTAAAATGAATGCAGCTCTGACCCACTACTTTGAGCAAGTAATTGAAGAAAAAGAAGAAGACAATGCTGAAGAAAGTCCGGGTACTAAAATTGATGACAATCGATTAAAATATGAAAACTATCAGGAAATCGATTACCTAAAAATGCTTTTGGATGTTTTATCGCTTGAAAAATCAGCCAAAGAAGCACATGATCTGGTTTATATAGATTGGAATGCACCGCCAATTTCAATAAAAGGAGCTGAGTACGATCGATTAACGCCTTTTTTGATTGTTCAGTTTTTACAATCACTCCGGACAATTGTGAGAAAAGGCCTTAAGAAGTCTTATTACAAAATCCAAAAAAACCTTAGAAACCGTATTAAAGGAAAAATCCTGGTAGGCCAACATATTAAACAAAACGTATTCAAAAACCAACTGACCACTACTTATTGTGAATATCAAGAGTTTGGAATTGATTCCACTGAAAATCGGTTCCTTAAAAAGGTATTGAGGTTTTGTTCCTCCTATGTAGAAATCCATAAAGATCTCTTTATGGATAACTTGAGTACTGTACAACAACTCATAAAATACTGTCGCCCTGCTTTTCGGAAAGTAGGTGAAGCTATTGAAACGTACGAGTTAAAGCATGTTCAGATTAACCCATTTTTTAAGGAATACGAAGAAGCCCTTGAGGCAGGAAAATATATTTTAAATAGATTTTCTTATAACCTGACCAGAACCACGGAAACCAAAACTGAAATTCCTCCCTTTTGGATTGACATGCCACGCTTGTTCGAGCTGTATTTTTACTACAAACTGCTCAAAGCAAATCCAGTTGAACAAAATAAAATTAACTTTCAATTTAGCACCTATGGAAATGCTTTGGACTTTTTGATTTCTAAGGAAAATGGGGAAATGGTTATTGATACCAAGTACAAACCTTATTACAACAAAAGCAGGATTCACGACGATATCAGGCAAGTTTCAGGATATGCAAGACTGAAAAAGGTTCGAAAAAAATTGAAGCTTCAAAATACTGAGCAAATCATAGATTGTTTGATTGTATATCCCAAGTTAGATAACCAGAAAGAAGAGCTTTCAACTTACCAACTTTCTAATATAAAAGAGAGTCTACACGAAAATCCAATTGAGATGTATTACAAGGTCTACAAATTGGGAATTAACTTACCGGTGATTTGAAGTTTATCTTAGTAACTTCAAACTATCATTAAATTGCATAGAATCTTACTAAACTTCATAGCCATAAAAAAAGCCGATTTTACATCAAAACTGGCTGTAAAATCGGCTGTAATTCAGGTAACTGATTGACAATCAGCTAAAACTTCGGAGAAAGAGGGATTAACTGCGTTGATCTCAAAGGGGGCACCAACAAACAAAAAATGCTTCAGGCTTTCGCTTTGGGGTATTTTCTGGTAATGTGAAAAATTTGAAAGCCTATCATACTAAATGTTTATTCCGAAAAGCTCTTCCGGACCCCGATTTTAAATATCGTTCGAAATCATAAGCTCTTTGTTTATTGGAGAATTTTGAAAGGAATACTGTTTTTACCGGTAATCTCATTTTGGTAAAACTAACTTCTCCATTCTGGTGGGCTTTTAACCGATTTGTGAAATTTCTCGAAAATCCGGTGTAATATTTTCCATCAGCACATTCTAAGATGTAAACAGTATAAGAAAGTTCCATAGTTATTGACGATAGATTGTTCTGTGCTGTAAATTACGAAATAACTATCTTATTTGGGATACTACCTATAAAAATTGATCTTCATCCACCGAAGTCTTAACCCTCTTCGTCTAGGCTATGGCGGATGTAAAAAATCCACCTTCGCTAAAGCTACGGTGGATAAAGAAAAAGCCCGTCTTCGCTGATGCTTCGACGGGCGTAGGCGGAGGAAGAGGTTATCGAACCTATACTAAATGAACATATCTGTTTACATATAACTTTCTGTAATTCAAAGAATATACTATATTTGTATAACTGAATCTAATTAATTTTAGTATTTAAATATGAACATATTCGCACCTAAATTAGCACCTGATGAATTACACCTTCAAATTGAAGAAGCCTAAGTCCGAAACTGAAACCTTAATTTATTTTCGATCGTATTTTGGAAATGAGAAAAGAGAATTTGTCTATTCGACGGGAGAAAAGATAAAACCTTCTGAATGGGATTTTGAGAATTACCGACCAAATAAACTTAAAGGTAGGTCTAAAATTGGGAATAACCACAGAACTATAAATAAGCAGCTCAATCGGTATTCAGATCTATTTCAAGAAATAGTCAATCAATATAAAAACATTGGAGAAGAACTTACCATAAAAAGAGTAAAGCTCAGGTTCAACGAGGAGTTTAAAAAAACTAAAAAGAGAGATGATTTTTTTAGAATCTATGAAGAGTTTCTTGAAGATAGGGAAAATGATTATTCCGGGAATTCCATTTCAAAATCTACGCTTAAACGTTATCGATATAATCATAAGCTACTAAAAGAATTTAGTGTCGACAGTAAGATAAAACTAAGTTTGGCAAATTTCAATGAAAAAGTTTACAACCGATTTATAAAATATAGCATTGAGGTTAAAAATCACTCAGCAAATACTCTCAACAGGAATGTAGGCTTATTAAAAACCTTTCTTTATTGGGCTCTTCACAAAAAATATACTTTTAATAATTCTTTCATTCAATTCAAAGCTCCACCTAAATTTAGAACGGATGAAGTTGCTTTAAACATGGATCAGGTCAATGATATATATGAATACGATTTGAGCAAATCACAACGGCTGGAACGTGTTCGTGATTTGTTTGTATTTGGTTGCACCACTGGCATGCGTTTTGGTAACTACGCTAAGGTTTCGAAGGATGATATTCAGAATGGATTTATTCGAGCGGTAGATTTAAAAAGTAAAAGTAAACGATTGTCTATTCCCTTAAATCCTATTTCGAAAGAAATACTCGAAAAATACGAATATGATCTCCCAAGGATTTCCAATCAAAAGATGAACAAGTATATAAAGGAGGTGTTTAAGAAAATGGGATACACTGATGAAATTAAAAAAACTATGAAGTACGGTGATGAATTAGTTGAAATTAAATCATTGTTTTATCAACGTATCAGCTCACATACTGCTCGAAGAAGCTTTATTACAATTATGAAAAATAAGCGTGTGCCGGATAAGGTGATAATGAGTTTTACAGGACACAAGAGCTTGGAAGTTTTTAATAATTATTACAGACCGAGCGAAGAAGACAAAGTGGATTATATGAATCAAATTTTTAATTAAAAAATAATAAAATGAAAAATTACAAATTAAAATATCTACCATTGGCTTCATTCACAGATGTGCTTGGAGTTCCAATGCTAACCTATAAGTATCTAATTAGAAAAAGAAAGAATAAAGATTTTCCGGATATATTAAAGAGGGTAATTGCGGAAGTAAAAGAAGAGTCCAAACGTACAGAAGAATTGACACCAATTCAAGTTCAAAGATATCTAGATGACTATATAGAATCAGATGACTTTTTCTCACATTATTTTAAATATTCGCTTTCTGGTTTAGCTTTTAAATCCACTAATCCAATTAGAGACTTAACTTTTAATGAGCGTATCGAATACTGTTTGAATAGATTTGAAGAAGAGGCACAAAAGATCTACACAGCCAGTAATTACATTATTTTAGAGGAGAATTTTTTAAATGGAGCCAAACACACTCTTTTCATTTATTTTTTATTCCGGTATCATGGAATAAACATTGACAATCTCGTTAATGATAAAATAACTAATTTTAATCAAATCAATCAACAAAATGATTTTAAACAAATTAATCAACAAAATAATCTTAATATAGAATTTAACCTCGAAACAATATATAATTCCGTGATTAACAATCATAAGGAGGTCTTCCACCCAAATAATCCACCAGAAAAAAAATCAAAAACAAGACTCAAAACAAAAAAGAAGGTCGAGAACAAAGAGAACTTCAAATCTTTATTTCGGGAGGAAGATTATAAAATATTCTACTCTTATTTGAAAGAGTATTTTTTGAATACTGATAAATCTATAAAGACTAGTAAATTATCTTCACTTTCTGCTGTATTGCGCCAATTAAAATCAGATGGAATAATCAAAAATGAAAGCAACAAACAGATATTAAAGCTTTTAGAGAAATCCTTAGGGATTAAGATATCGCCTTCCACCTATTCAGGGGCTAAAGATTATAGATTAAAAGATAGACCGACAGATCATATCATATCCCAATTATCAAAAGATTTAGGCATATGATGTTAAAGTTTATCGAATTTTATCGAATTCGATAAACTTCGACAAAATAGTTGGTGATTGCATATGAATTCAAAAATCAAAATCATATGCAAACCGAAACAAAACTCTCAAATCCTTTCCAGACGATCCTGGAAAAGTTGGGTTCTATTGAAGAAAAACTTCAAGCAATTCAAGATGAACCTGACGAGAAACTCAAGAAGAAGTACTACTCTATTAAAGAGGCTTCTCAAATCCTAAAAATTGACTACCAGACTGTCCGCTCCCATATAATAAAAGGAAACCTCAAAGCTGAAAAAATCGGCAGGTTCTACCGTATCCAGCATTTCGATTTGATGGATGCACTTCACGACACGAAATCACTAAAATACAGAAGATAACGCCTAAACCAATAAAGAAATGGAGACAAACAGAAAAGCCTCTCCATTCAGCGAAAATGGTAGAGGCCTACATAAATTTGAACAGAACAAAAATACAGAAAACAACGGACTTTTGAAAGGGTTGGAACGGGATTTTAATTCTCGACATAAACCGAAAAACAAATTTCCAATTGAAGTTCTTCCAATGTTTTATCGCGACTTGATTAGTGAACTGGAGTCTAGTTTAGGATTATCCCTGGATTATACTGCGGCATCGTTATTCTTTATAGTGTCAGTTGCAATTGGAAACAAAATCAAGCTTAAGCATAAAACAGGTTGGCTCGAAGGAGCAAACCTCTACTCTATCATTATCGGAAAACCCGGGGATGGAAAAAGCCATGCCTTAAGTTTTATGCAAAAACCAATACAAAAAATTGAAAAAGAACTTTATGAAGAATATCAGATGTTAGTAACTGAATACGAAAGGGAAACCGAATCAGGTAATCAATTGCCAAAACCTAAATTAAAACAATATCTAATAAATGATTCCACTTCTGAAGCAGTATTAAAAAACCATTCTATTAATGAAAAAGGAGTAGGTATTCTTGTGGATGAAATCAGAGCTTTTTTCAATGGGCTCAATAAATATAGAGGTGGGAACGATGAAGAGCTATATTTATCCGCTTTTTCTGGAAAACCAATAAAAGTAACCCGAACTACCAAAGAGACGGTTCGAATCGATGATTCGCACATCAGTATTGTTGGTTCCATTCAACCAAAGATGCTTGGCAGAGCATTCAAAGGCCAAAAAATGAATAATGGTTTTATCGATCGTTTCCTTTTTTTCTGGCCAGAGAAATGTGTAAGAATAAAATGGAATAGTAATGAGATTGACCATGCCATCTTAGACCAATACAATGAAAGAATAAAAGACATTTACCATTATACAGAGAAATTAGAAAAACCAAACATTTTAAAATTTGAGCCCAGAGTTAGGAAATTCCTACATAGTTGGCAAAACATGAATCAGGACGAATTCGAATTTGAGCATGAACGCGGAACTATAGTAAAGCTCGAACAATATATTTTACGGTTCTGTATCCTCCTACATGTTCTTCGGAATTTCTCAGTAGATGGACTTCCTCCAGAGATAGAATACGATGTAGTTAAGGATGCAATTAAGCTCTATGATTACTTCAAAGAAAATGCTATGCGTGTTCATGAGCAAATGAACTCCAACTACTATGATGAATTAAATGAGATTCAAAAAAAATTATTCCAATTACTCCCCGAACAATTTAAAACAGGAGACGGAGTAAAAATAGCTCTGGAAAATGACTTGATGAGTGAAAGAGGATTTAAAAATTTTATAAAAGATAAGGGGCTCTTTCGAAAGGTTTCTTATGGAGTTAATGAAAAAAGAATTTTCTGATTTGCATTCTTTGCATTCTGTGCATTCTTGACTTGAAATTATTGATTTACAGAATACTAACCATTAAAAAGAGTGCATAAAGTGTGCAAGGAGTGCAAGCTTTAATTTGTAAGAGTGCAAAAAGAATGCACGAAGAATGCACGATAAAAATAATGAAATCCCTTGCTATTCCTGAAGAGTGTAAAGAATGCAAGGAATGCAACACATGATAGATTATGTATAGATACCAATTAGACAAAAGTTCAAAAAAATTCAGATGCCCAAACTGTCATAAAAAGACGTTTGTCCGATACAAAGACTTTGAAAAAAATGAATACTTGCCGTTTGAATATGGGAGGTGTGATCGAGAAATAAAGTGTGGATACTTTAACAAGTATTCTCGCAAAAAAAATCCAAAAATAATTCCTCTACATCCAAAAACCTATGAACTTCCAAGTTACCATAAATATTCATCGGTAGAGAAAAGCCTAAAAACCATTGATGATAACCAATTTATACAATTTCTAAAGGAGCAGTTTGAACTGGATATTGTTCAAAGGATCATCCGAAAATACAGGATTGGAAACGCTCCTTACTGGCAGAATGGAACCGTTTTCTGGCAAATCGACCAAAGGTTAAACGTTCACGGAGGTAAGATTATTTGCTATGGTAAAGATGGAAAAAGATTTGGAACGCCTAATTGGGTCCACAGCTACCTTAAATATCAAAAAAAGATTAAAAAGTTCAATTTGGAACAATGTCTTTTTGGTTTACATCTTTCGAGAAACAATAATAGACCCATTGCCATTGTAGAATCGGAAAAAACAGCCTGTGTAATGAGTGAGGTTTATCCGAAATATATATGGATGGCAACAGGGAGTTTGAATGGATTGAATAAAAAAAAGTTGTTGCCGATAAAAAACAAAACAATCATCCTCTATCCCGACACCGGAATAAGCTCAAAAGGGAAATCTCCATTTGAGCAATGGGAATTGATTTGCCTTGAATTAAAAATGGAAGGATTCGAGATATCCATTTCAGATTTATTGGAGAAAACAGCGACCAAAAAACAGAAAGAAAACGGTTATGATTTGGCAGATTTCTTCCTTGAAGAAACAAAAAATATTAATCAATACAAGAAAGGGTTTAGTTAGAAATAAGCATGAAAGTTTATATGAAATTGTCTTTGGCCGTGGGACGGGAAACAGAGGTAAACGTATCGAGATGTGCCTTTGTGGGTACAAACCGCTTCGCTGGTTTGAAACCCAAAAGGCAATCTCGCTTTTACTCCCGGAGGGTCGCAAAAGTAAATTTTTAAAAAAATTAAAGTTATGAGAACAGAAAAAATTAAAATCAGATTATCAAAAATCGAAAAAAGAATCATCCAAAAGAAAGCTAAAAAAGCAGGGATTTCTGCTTCCGAATTTTTACGTCGCTCAGCTTTTGAAAAAGAAATCAAAAGCAGATTGAGTGCTGAAGAAATTGAATGCTATCAAACCCTGTCCAAATATGCGGATAGCTTTAGACGTATTTCCAACCTCTTCAAACTTGGTGATGTTACAGGCGTTAAAGAAGAGTCGTTAAATACTTCTCGCGAAATTAGAGAACACATTGAAAAATTTCAATAATCGGATAGTATGGTAGGAATGGCAGGATCATGTATGGGCGGATCGGCCCTCGGGAATTATGTAATGCAAGAGGACAAAGGCTACGAATTAATGAGAAATGGGGTTTCAGGAGAAAAACCTACAGAAATAATGAAAGAGATGCGCATTATCCAAGACCTAAATCAACGTGCGCGTAACCGTACTTTTTCCTTGGTGCTTTCCCCCGAAATGAATGAGGGACAGAAATTATCCGATACAGAGCTAAGAACACTCACGAAGGAGTTTATGAACGAGCTAAAGATAGATCCACAAAAGCAACAGTACATTGCCTTTGTTCATACCGAGAAAGCTCATAAACACATTCATATCATAGCCAATCGGGTGAAAGAAGACGGAAAACTTATTCCAGATCATCATATTGGCAAAAAAGCACAATGGGCAGCTCATCGTGTGGCCAAAAGTCATGGCTTAGTATCGGCCAAAGAAAAAATGATCAATAAGCTAAAGAGTCAAAAGCATCAAACGAATTTTGACAAAAGCCTGAAAAAAGAAATTCGGAAAAAACATGATTGGGTAATGAAACACAAGCCAAAATCCATGCAGGTCTATTTTGCGATAATGGAAAAGCTTGGGGTAAAAGTAACCCCAACCATCAATAAATCCGGGCGTGTCCAAGGTATGCGCATGAAAGATTTAGCCACTGGAAAGGATTTTAAGGCCAGTGAAGTACACCGAAGTCTTTCTTTGCCAAAAATAATGAAAACCGGGATTCCCTATGAATCTCCCCAACATGATAATGTACCTAAAAATCAAACCTCAAACTCGACCCAACTCATAAAATCATTTGAAACCGCATTTAAATTGGGAAGCAGTGGATATAGTAATCAAGTAGATGAAGATTTAAGCACAGTAAACAAGAAACGCAAGAAACGAAAAAAACGTAGAAAAGGACTGGAAAGATGAAAAATACCCCAAAACTTCAAGACACCCTGGAGGTTTTTCTCGAGGATTTAGAAAAACTAAAAGAACAACTTAAAGGATTGTATGGCTTTGAGCCTATGATCAATTCTAAAATCGAGGCTATCAAGGATTCTAAAGTCAAGTTGGACATGGCTCCTTTAAGAAATTGGAAATATGATTTTTTGGATAGCCTCCAAAGTGAAAACAATAAGCTTAATGCTCTATTGAAAAAAAGCGAAGATCGGTTAGAAAAAATAAACGCCAAACGAAAAGAAAAACTCATTCACTTTTATATTTATACGGGAGTGGCTTTCCTCATAGCAGTGGGCGGAATGTATTTTGGGTTTAGTACTCAAAAGGAATTAAACCAGCTTGAACCTGAAATCAACCGATTAGAGTATTATAACACCAAACTATTGAAATTTATAAAAGAAAAGGAGCAAATAGAAGAGTTTACCATATGGCTTGAGGAAAAATAAACCGCCCCAAATTATATTTTTGAGACGGTTGGTTACTAAAGGGAAAAAATTAATTGAGTTTTATTTCCCCTGTCAAATAAGCTGGCTCCAGACGAATTTGGTATTTTTTCCTTCCAATTTTGCCAATAAGGATGTGCATTTGACCCTTTCGTTCCCATTTTGAAACCGTAAAGGTCTTTCCCACCAGCTTTTTTGCTTTTTTGGAGAGGGTGAGCTTCCTGACCTTTTCCACGGCATCCGCTCCGTACTGTACCGCATTGGCCTTTTCCATTACCTCGATGGCACCGGCAAGGGTCTTGAAGTTATCGCTTGCCAATCCAACTGCTACAGCTCCATCACTGACGATTCCAGCTACTTTCCCAATCAACTTTGCACTAAAGAAGCCCCTTTTTCTTTTGAGAAAAAGGAAGTCCTTTCCATAGGCCGGCACATTCACTGTTATTTTACTGTTTTCCTTGATTAAAATGGTATCGGAGACTATCAGGGCATCCTCTTTTACTTTTACCAGATTCTGCAGCTGTTTATAGGTCTTAATTTGTTGGGTCAAGGCTTGACTTGTATCAACAGAAACTTTCTGTGCCACGGTTACGAATGGCAAAAACAATAGTGTTAAAAATATGAACCTTTTCATTTTATTGGGGTTTTTAAAAGTTATTATAAGGGGTTGTCGGTAGCTTTTACAGTGTAAGAAATTTGATATTGAGAGTTTTCGCTTTCCTTTATCACTCGGTCACTGACTAGCTTTCCTCCTGCATATACCTTTATATGTATCTTTTGATTATCGGGAATTTCTGTTTCGAACCCTAAATTAAACATAAGCGAGGCAACCTTTTCCTTAGATTTTACGGTAATGGTGTTTTGCTCGACAAAGGTTTCTTCACTGAGATTTAAAGTCGAATATTCCTTTCCTGTAGTGCTAAGGATTACTTCCGAAACATAACCATCTATTGAAACGGCTGTAACTAATAGAACCAGAAAATCCTTTTCCCCTCCCTTATAGGTGATGACCGCCTTCATATCTTTTACTTGGGCTTGTGATCCGGGTTCGGGGTTGTCTGAATCTTTGCTACAAGACATAAAAAAGATTGAAATAATCAAAAGAGGAAAAAATAATTTGGTGTTTTTCATGATAAAATTGGTTTTAAAAATTATTGAATTGATTTACTTATTTATAATTTTTGGTGTTATGCTTCTTTCTCAACAGGGCACAAACTTATATATTCTGGAATAACATCCTTGGTTTTCGTATAAAAATAATCGCCTTTTACATTTAGAACCGTTCTTATGACAAGCTCATTGAGCAACGACAAATCGATGTAATTTGGACGATTAAAACTTTTGGCGATTTTACCGTTAAAGCGTTTGGCATTGCGCATCACGTTGTTTCGAAAATTGGAGGTTACTTTTTGCTTAGTGGGTTTGTACTTCACGAGATACCGAAGTGAGGAGCTCATTGCATAGTATATTTGAGCAAAAGCTTGAGAAATGGAGTAATCCTCGATCAGTAAATCCGTAATATAATCACAAAGAAGGTCGTCTATGTCCATTCGCAGTACTTCTGAGGATTGCTGCATGATGTATTGGGTTACTTCATCCCGGTATATATCACGCCAAAGCAAGCTCTTTTCCTTGATACTGTATTCTTTGTCTTTTATAAGGTTATAGAACTCTATGAGGGTTAGCGGTTCATCCTTATCAATCAAATTTAAATCCCAATAAACATTGGGTACCCAGCTGGTATTGACAGTAGCTGTATCATCATCTCTTAATTCCACCAAGTGACGGTTATAATCTTTACAAGGGATTAATATCTGTTGATTGATCAAACTATACACTGCCGACTTGAATTCATCGGGCACAGAGGAGTAATTATTGTATGAATAATAATTGTTGGAACTTGAAGAAGAGATTTTAATACAGCCCGTTTCCCGATCCAAATAATATCGAGTCAACAACAATAAATTCATTTCGTCATAAATACTCAAAGAGTCCTGTTTTAAAGGAGCTTTATAGTTTTTGTCCAGGTATTTAATCCATACGTCCTTGTACTCCTTTTCGCAATATTCACAAGAACAATCCGGTTCAAAATTGTGTCCACAGTTACTGCAAAACCTTGCATATACGTAGAGGGGCTTATATGGATTGCTTCTACTGTATTTATAATAAACATCTCCACCACATTTTTCACATTTCTCATCGGATAGGACGTATGGTAATTGATCTTCAAAACGTTGATTACTAATCTTGGAAAATTGATGTCGTATATTGGTAATCTTCTCTCCGTTGTTAAAGAGTTCAAAGATTTTGTCAAGATCTTTATTGGAAAAATTTTGAAGAGAAGAATCTACATCTTCTATACCGATAGGTGTCTGAAAAAGATATTTGTCCTGTGCCATACTTAAAGAATTAAAAAAGCGTGGAACTGCTCATCAAATCCGTAACAGAGGTACTGGGATACCCAACATCCAGATAAGACTTACAGCCCACGCCGATATACGGCACGGGCGTAAGCCTATCGAGTTTGGATGTTTAGAAAATTCCCAGTTTTCTGTTACCAAAACGATAGCCTTTACGCTTCGCGTTTATTATTTTTTTCTTTCTACAGCAAAGATAATGGAAATTCATTTTCTTATATAGAGAAAAGTGATTAGTTTTATATTTTTATTATAATAACATATATCAGAATGAGGTTGAATCGTTTGAAAATTATCTTGGTCGAGAAAGAAAAGACCAGTAAGTGGCTGTCTGAGCAGTTAGATAAAGGGCAGGTAACGATATCTCGATGGTGCACAAATGAGGTGCAACCCAGTATTCAAGATTTAAACAAGATAGCGGAACTCTTGGATATCGATGTAAGGGAACTACTCGTGTCAAATAAGGAAGAAAATAATCGATGAAAATAAGTGAACGCATACAGCAACCCGAAAGCCGGACGATTGAATTTAAGGAAGGCTTGCCCAAAAAGTCTGACTTAAATAAAACAGTTATTGCTTTTGCCAATGATGCAGGAGGAGTGTTAATACTTGGGGTAAAGGATAAACCGCGGAAAGTAGTTGGAATCCCGGAAGAGAAATTGGTGTCGATGGAAGAAAAAATAGCTTCCCTCATTCACGATAATTGTAAGCCGGCTATCCTACCTGATATTTCTTTTCAAAATATAGAAGGAAAATACCTCATTGTTATTCAGATTGCTAAAGGGAATAATCCTCCCTATCATCTTAAAAATAAAGGAGAAGTAGCCGGAACCTACATTCGTGTCGGCTCTTCCAATCGAAAGGCTACGCCTGAGTTGTTAGAAGAGTTGTATCGGAAACGAAGTAATATTTCCTTTGATTCCGTGGCAGTATATGATAAAAAACTTGAAAACCTTGAGATAAGTGGTTTTAAAGAACAGTTTCAAGAAATTACGGGAGAAGAGTTAACGACTACTGTCTTGAATAAACTGAATTTAATTCATAAAGAACACGATCAATACTTCCCAAAAAATGCATTGATATTGCTTTCAGATGATGATTTGAAAGACAAGCTGTTTCCCTATAGTAAAATTGAATGTGCACGGTTTAAAGGAGAAACTCCAGGGGATTTTATCGATCAGAAAACCATTGACAGCTCATTGTCTTTACAGGCCGAAGAGGCTTATCAATTTATATTACGCCATATTTCGCAAGGTTCAAGTTATGAAGGTGTTTACCGTAAAGACCGCTGGGAATATCCCATTATTGCCCTTCGTGAAGTCATTCGAAACGCCATTATCCATCGCGATTATGCACTGACAGGAAAAGATATTAAGGTAGCTATTTTTGATGATAAGGTTGAAATTACCAGTCCGGGAAATTTATTGCCCACGGTTGACTTTAATGAAATGGAATCCGGCCAATCCGATATTCGTAATAAAATCTTGGCCCCGGTATTTAAAAAACTGGGCATCATTGAACAATGGGGCAATGGTCTCAAACTGATTTCCGATGAATTGAAAGAATATCCTGAAATTAAATTTCAATGGACACAGCTCGGGATGAGTTTTCGAGCCACTTTTTTACGGACGAATTATAAAAAAGATCAAGAAACAACCGATTTCTCGGACGATAATTCATCTTCGCGACCGTTTACGGACGATTACGGACGGTTACGAACGATTACGAACGATTACGAACGATTGTCAATTGAACAACAAAAAATATTATTGCATATATTGGACAATCAAAAAATCACGCGAAAGGAAGCTTCGAATCTCATAAAATCAGGAAATACAAAAACCTATCAAGTTTTAAAGGAATTATTGAAATTTGAATTAATAGAGGTCCATGGAAAGGGAAGAGGAACATATTATACGTTGAAGAAATAAATTAAACCGGCTTAACTCTGTCTAACAAATGGGGAGTAGAATACCTTCCCTACCCTACAATGAAAATCATTAGGCTTTATTATATATAAACCAACATAAAACCTACATCACAATTTAGAAGTTTATATCTAATTTTTACTTACTCATATATTCAGCTATATTCGCCCTGTTAAATTCTTTAACATTTTTGTATATTTAGCCTTTTCTACAAACAACCAATCTATGGCTAAGAATATTTCTGAAGCAGATACTCGGGCAAATTTTATAGATCCAAAATTAGCCGAGCAAGACTGGAGCCCTTCTTATATTACACGGGAATATTACTTTACCGATGGACGAAAACTTATTGGTAATAAAAGAGGGGAACGTTTATTTGCCGATTATCTGTTGCGCTATAACAATGTAAAGTTGGCTATTATCGAAGCCAAAAAAGCAACTTCACACCCTACCGAAGGCTTGCAACAAGCAATTGACTATGGAAAAAAACTTAATATTGATTTCGTGTATTCCTCTAATGGAAAGAAAATATACGAGTTTCAGCTTTCCTCCGGAAAAGGAAAATATATTGAAAACTTCCCCTCTCCTACCGAATTGTACAATCGGATTTATGATAAAAACAAAGCCTTAAAAGAACACCTTCATAAAATCCCTTTTCTGTTAGAGAAATTTGAACCTCGTTATTACCAAGAGGCTGCTGTAAACAGTACGATTGAACACATTGCCAATGGAAATAAAAGAATTCTTCTGACCTTGGCCACCGGAACGGGAAAGACCTTTATCGCCTTGCAGATTGTCCATAAACTTTTGCAAGGTAAATGGAATGTTGATGGCCAGAACAGACGGCCACGTATTTTGTTTCTTGCAGACCGAAATGTATTGGCCGACCAGGCCATTAATACCTTCAATCATTATGAAAATGATTTGGTTAAAATCAATGGAGAGGAAATTCGAAAGCGGAACGGTGAGGTACCGACAAACGCCTATATCTTCTTTGCCATATACCAAGCCATAGCTGAACGTGAGGATTGGGGAGGCTATTACAAGGAGTATCCTAAAGATTTTTTTGATTTGATCATCATCGATGAGTGTCATCGGGGAAGTGCCAATGAAGAAGGAAACTGGCGCTCTATCTTAGACCACTTTAGCAGCGCGGTTCACGTTGGTTTGACCGCTACTCCTAAACGAAAAGATAACATTGATACTTATAAATATTTTGGAAAACCAATTTACGAATATTCGCTTAATGATGGGATTAGTGATGGATTCTTAACCCCTTATAAGGTGAAGCGTATCCGTACCAATATCGATGAATATATTTTTACTGAAGGGGATCGAGTTGTTCAAGGCGAGGTAGAGCAAGATTTATACGAAATAAAAGACTTTGAACGAAAAATTACCTTACCGAAAAGAACACAACTCATCTCAAAATCTATCTTGAAGCATATTGGCAAAATGGAAAAAACCATTGTCTTTTGTGCCAATCAATCGCACGCTTTAAATATTCGAGATGGTATCAATCAGTTTAAAAAGGTAACGGATCCGGAGTATTGTGTGCGAGTCACTTCTGATGAAGGAACAATCGGACGCCAGTATTTGGAGAAATTTCAAGATAACACCAAAGATATTCCGGTGATTCTAACCTCTTCACAGATGTTGACCACAGGAGTAGATGCGCGGAATGTGCGAAATATTGTATTGACTTCGCCGATTGGTTCTATGGTGGAGTTTAAACAAATCATCGGTAGAGGAACACGTCTGTTTGATGGAAAAGATTTCTTTACGATTTTGGATTTTGTAGGTGCTACTAATAAATTTTATGACAAAGAATGGGACGGTATTCCGGAGGATAAAATCAATATTAGAGAAACTGATATGGTTGCGAACGACGACCTTGAAAGTAATGAAGTTCCAGAAGAAAACGAAGCTCATGAGCCGGAAGAAAATGACTATTTAAAACCAACTACAGAAGGTGAGCAAGAAAAAAGAAAAGAAAAATTATTGATAGAACTTTCCGATGGGAGAAAACTAAAAGTGATTGATGTAGAAACGCGCTATATCGATGAGAATGGAAAACCATTGACCGCAAAACAGTTTTTGGAAAAATTGGTTGGGGATTTGCCGCACCTCTATCAAAGTGAAGAACAACTGCGAAAAGCTTGGGCAAACCCGGAAACACGGAAAGAGCTCTTGGTTAAATTAAGTGGTTTGGGTTTTGATAGCGAGCAATTACGGGCGATGCAAAAAATGGTTGCCTCTCCGGAGACGGATATTTTCGATGTATTAGCACATATTTCCTTTAGTACGGATATCAAAACCAGGAGAGATCGCGCAAACGGAGTAAGAAACAATGAGTTCTTAACCGTTTATAAAAATTTAAAAGCACGGGAGTTTTTAGAATATGTGCTAAAAGTATATGAAGAACATGGCATTGAGGAGTTGAGCCGAGGTAAACTTGCCGATTTAATCCGCATTAATTTAGGTACGACAAAAGATGCCAAACAAGCATTTGGAAGTACCAATGATATTATCAATGCTTATTATGATTTGCAGAAACAGATATACAGAGCAGTATAAGAATGACTACATTAGAATTTAATAGCAAAGTAGCTGGGGGAATTCAATCAATTGATGTTCCAAAAGGGGTAACTACCCTCATTGGAGGAAATGGTTCAGGTAAATCTTCAATACTGGAGGCTATATTTAAAAAATATATTGAAGATGAAAATCTCCGTGTAATAGCCTTTAGTTCTGGACAAAATGAATTATTTACTAATTTATTCAATAAACATAAAGCTACAAATAAAAGATACTTAAAAGAAAACAACGCTAAAATTCAATCTTTTTATTTTAATTCGAATTGGTTAAGATTACTCATATTTTGGGCTACAATTTTTAAACCACAAGGTTATGTAAGAAAGTATCTAAAGAACGAAGGATATATTGAAACTAATGATTTTAATGATGATATTTCAAGTAGGTTATATTTTAAATTTAGAATAAAAAAAGCCTATATAAAAAATATTCGGAAAGAAATTGAAGATGAGGAATTAGGAAAGAGCGAAGATCAAGGATACTCATTTCAAGATAACTTACTAAGGAAGACATATTTTCATGAAACTCTTGAAAAGATAGTAGAAGTTTTTGAGATTGATTTTGATTTTCAAAACAACGATAATTTGGTTAAGAGAAAACTTGTCTTTGATTCTGATAAGGTATTTAAAGTATTTACTCATAAAGACATAGACAAAACCTTTAGTTTCTGGGCTTTAGCTACAAATGGGTGGTTGTCAAATTGTAATTTACAAGACATTAGTCTAAAGTTTAAAAATGGATTGGATTTTTACAATCTAAGTGATGGTGAGTATCAATTATTATCTATTTATGCCTTATTAGATTTGTTTGACAGTTCAGATACAATATTTTTATTTGATGAAGCAGATTCTCATCTTTATTATGAAAATTTGCTATTAATGTGGAATATTTTACATGAAGCAGAAGGGACAATTTTAACTACAACTCATATATCTGAGTCCATTTTACAAAATAATTTTGAAAACCTAAAACTTGTTGAAAATGGAGAAGTTAAGAGTAATATACCTTTTAAAGAATTATCCAAAAGACTGGATAATGTAGTTGGAGAAAAAAACTATCAATTCAAAATATTATCAAGAGTAGAATATCCCGTTTTAATGGATAACATTAACGATTGGACTATTTTTAGAAAATTAGTCATCAAAAAAATTGGGGTTGATGCAAAACCAGTTTTAGATAAATTTTTACCCATTTCCAAATCCTCAAGTTTCAATAGGACAGGTGAAAAATTTGGTAGAGCAAAATTGGAGTTCATTAAAGAGTTTAAAAGAGAAAATGAAGAGACGAAAATAATCACTAAAAATATATTCCTCATATGCGATAAAGATAATCTCCCCGACTCAGAAATATCAACAGATTCAACGGTGAATATTGACAGAGATTTTAAAGAAATAAAAAAGTTTAATAGCAATCAAACAAAAACACATTTGCTTAGTTGGAAAAGAAGAGAAATCGAAAACTATTTATTATCTCCAACCCTATTCGATCTTAAAAAATGTAAGTCAGAAATTGATAGTTTATACACTTTTCCAAGTTATGAGATTGGTGATAATTTAGATAGTATTACAGACTTTAGAATTGGAGACTTTAAAACTGTTCTTAGACCTCTATATAATGATGATTCCGGATTTAATGAAGTAATGCTTGAAGACCTGATAAACTTAATTCCAAAAGAAGAAATTTCAGAAGATATTGTTTCCGTTTACAACTACTTAAAAATTACAATCAATAATGAGTGAAATTCAAAACAAAATAGACCGCATAACCGATATCCTACGTCGTGATGATGGGATTAGCGGGGCGATGCATTATACCGAACAAATCTCTTGGATCCTGTTCCTGAAATTCCTTAACGATTACGAACTCAATAAGGCTGATGAAGCTGAATTGGAAGGAAAGGAATACAAATTTCTGCTTCGCGAAGATTTACGTTGGGAGAATTGGGCAGCCCCCAAAGATGAAAATGGAAAACTCGACCTGAAACGCGCCTTGACCGGCGATGATTTGATTGAAGTGGTCAACAATAAACTGTTTCCCTACCTCAAGGATTTCAAAATCAATGAGACGGATCCCACGACAATGAAATATAAAATCGGGGCTATTTTTGAATACCTCGACAATCGTATTGTCAGCGGACACACCTTGAGGGAAATTTTAGACATCATCGATGCTTTGGACTTTCAAAGCTCTGATGAACTCTTTGAACTCTCGCAGATTTATGAAAACCTGCTCAAGGGAATGGGTTCCGATGGGGGAAACTCCGGCGAGTTTTATACGCCAAGATCATTGATCAAAGCCATGGTGGAAACCGTGAACCCGCAAGTAGGCGAAAGCATTTATGACGGTGCGGCAGGAAGTTGCGGTTTCTTGGTGGAAGCGTTTGAATATTTGACTTCGAAAGAAAAGAAAGCCTACTACTCCCCTTCCGAAATGGAGCTGATTCAGAAAGAAACTTTTTATGGACAAGAAAAAACCTCCTTGGGCTATGTCATGGGGATGATGAACTTGATCCTGCACGGCATCGAAAGCCCGAATGTGTATAAGGGCAATACGCTGACCAGCAACATCCGCGATATTCAGGAAAAAGACCGACACGATGTTATTTTAGCCAATCCTCCTTTTGGCGGAAAGGAAAAATCACAAATCCAGCAAAACTTTCCTGTGGAAACCAATGCCACCGAAATGTTGTTTTTGCAGCATTTTATGAAGATGTTGAAGTTGGAAGGCCGTACAGCGATTATCGTTCCCGAAGGGGTATTGTTTCAAACCAGCAATGCGTTTAAAGCCATTAAACAAGATTTGTTGGAGAATTTTGACGTGCATACCATTGTCAGTTTGCCGAGTGG
This sequence comes from uncultured Flavobacteriaceae bacterium, assembly GCA_964586655.1. Classification (GTDB taxonomy): domain Bacteria; phylum Bacteroidota; class Bacteroidia; order Flavobacteriales; family Flavobacteriaceae; genus JAJYSO01. The sequence goes on along the minus strand of CAZPGY010000004.1, from coordinate 43,434 downwards.
GGTGTTTTTGCCGTACAGTGGGGTAAAGACGAATATTCTCTTTTTTGACCGTAAGGGAGCGACTTCTGAAATTTGGTATTACGAAGTGAACCCTCCATATAAATTAACCAAAAACAAACCTTTGCTTTATGAGCATTTAGAGGAGTTTGTGGACTTGTTCAAACATCCCGAAAAACGAAATGCAACAGCTGAGAAAGTAAGCGGCGACTGTAACGATTGGACGGTAAAAGCAAGCGCCATTAAAGAATACGATATCAGCGCCAAAAACCCGAACAAAATCGTGGAAGTGGTACACCAATCCCCAAAAGAATTGATTGCAGAATTAAAGGCGAATGATGAAAAGATTAAAAAGCATTTACAGGAAATAGAAAGTTTGATCAATGGGTAAAGAAGAATTGATAATTGATAATGGACAATTGATAATGGATTGGAAGTGTCAAAAATTAAAAAATATTGTCACAATTATAGGTGGCGGAACACCGTCAAAATCAAATAAAAACTATTATAAAGGCAGTATACCTTGGGCCTCAGTACGAGATTTAAATGACCATTATCTTTTGGATACGGAATTTAAAATAACTGAAACCGCTATTGAAAATAGTTCTACTAATATAATTCCTAAAGGAAATATCATAATTGCTACACGGGTCGGTTTAGGGAAAGTGGTTTATAATGAAATTGATACTGCAATTAATCAAGATTTAAAAGGTCTAATCTTAACTGATAAAGTTGAACGTAATTATTTATTCTATTATTTTTTATGGAATGCCAAACTCATTGAGGATTCAGGTACAGGGGCTACAGTTAAAGGAGTCAAGCTAAGTTTCATAAAAGAATTAAGTGTCCCCCTCCCGCCATTCCCCGAACAACGCCGAATCGTTTCCAAATTAGACGCTTTGTTTGCTGAAATCGATGCCTCATTAGCCTTAATCGACCAAAATATTAAGCAGGCAGAAGCTTTAAAGTTGAGTGTGTTGGATGAGGAAATAAACTATCGGGATTTCGGAAAAGTTCCTTTTTTAAAATTTATTGCGGAGCGAAAAGAAAAACTAAAACCTGAGCCGAAAAAAACATACAATATTATAGGATTAGAGAATATTGAATCTTACTCTGGAAAACTTATAGATTTTAAACCCTTGAAAGGTGAGGAAAGTCGAAGTAATAAAGCAGTTTTTAAAAAAGGAGATATTTTGTATTCTAAATTAAGACCTTATTTGAACAAGGTGTTAATTGCAGACTTTGATGGAATTGCAACAACAGAGATTATACCATTCATTGCGGATTCCGAAAAGTATACAAACGAGTTTGTTGGCTATTTCTTACGATCGGAATCTATTGTACAAAAAATTAATCTAAGCTGTTCAGGTGCAAGAATGCCACGAACAAAAAAATCTTTCTGGAAAACATTAGATATACCGTTTCCATCAATAAAAACTCAACAAAAAATCGTTCAAAAGCTAGACGCTCTTTTTGATGAGATTGATGGGTTGGTCAAGGATTATACCCAAAAACGAGAAAATTTGGAGGCTTTGAAAAGTAGTTTGTTGGATCGGGCTTTTAAGGGGGAGCTTTAATTGAAGATTAAGAATGGATAATTCAAAATATAAAATAGATGATATAAGACTTTACCAAAGCTTATTCATTTTGTTTAAGTGTCACCAAACTGTAAATAAAACTTGGGAATTATATAAAAGTAATAAGGGAAATAACTTTCTTCTGTTTCATATGATCCTCGAGATAGAAAATTTTCAAGAAGAATATAAAGGATACTTCAACCGTAAAAATATCCCCCAATATAAAGAGCGGATTAATCAAATTCGATATATAATAAAACCTATTTTTAAAGAAATCAATAAGTGGAAGTTAAGGGTCTTCAGAAATAATATTATCGGTCATCCATGGAGAAAGAATGGAGAATTTATTTCTCCTGATTCTGCGGAATATACAGTGCCTAAAAATGAATTTGAATTCTTATTGCTCAAAAACTATATAAATTATATATGGTTTATGATTGCAGCTGAATTTGAAAAGGAAAATATAAAGGCGCAAGAGTATATGTTTTGCCTTTCAGAAACACCAAGAAGGGAAAGAGATTTTTCTTCCATAAACGAAATTCAGAAGAACCTTGTTAAAGACGTTAATTCAAGGTGTAAAGAAAGGGACAAAGATTATTATTTGAAAATTGAGTTATATGAGTTCGAAGATTAGAGACCCGTATATTGGATCAGACTTTTAAGGGGAAGTTCTAGAGTAAATAGAAGAGGACAAAGTGTATTATTCTTCCCATATTACGCTAATTGCTTTACTTTTGTATGGGAGACAATATTCATAAAAGACTCTATCGACGTCATATTTTTTGACATAGTTAAACCAATCTACCGCATAGACTTCCTCTTCCTTTTTTATGTCATCGGTATTATTTAACTCAAAATATTCACCAAGAACTGTATCACTGGGGATTCGATTATCGTCCAATAAGATCCATTTATAAGGGAAATCATCGCTCGTGATTTTCCATTTTATAAGTCCATTTTCTGCATAAACAATCATAATTGGGTGGTTTCCTAATTGAGAAAAACGAATCGCAGCAGCTGTGAAACTAACTAAAAATTTTTTAGCTAATTTCTGGATTAAATCAATTGAAAACTTTCTTTTGAAAATTTCTTTTTGGAATCGATTCTCTGGCATTAATAAACAAGAAGCAAAATAATCAGCTTCCCGTTCTATTCTATTGTAGGAACTTTCGTTTATAATAGTAGGATGGGGAGATAAAAGACCGGATTTCAATCCAATTCTATGAGAATCTATAAAATAATGACCCAATTCATGTGCCAATGTAAACCTTCCTCGGGTTGAATTTGGCTTATTTCCATTTCTTACATTTAAATGAATGTAGAATCCTTGTTCATCATACACAGACATTCCATCGAAAGAATTGGATCCATAGTCATCATAAATGAGTGAAACTTTTTCACCTTTTATGATTTTTTCTAACGGAGTTACGGAGTTGTCGAAACTTAAGGCAATATATTCTGCAAGTTCTTTAATTTCTATTAAAGAGGTATTATTTACCTTTCTCATTTCTTTTCTGGTTCTTTTTCATCCTCTCCAAAATTTCTTTTGGAAGTTTATTCCCCTTTCGAGCAACCATTTTTAAATCTTGAATTTCTGATTCTAACGAAGTATTATTTTCCAGATTTAGATGTTTTAAATTTTGCCTACCTCTTTTAATAATTTGAGTAGGATCATCCCAATCAGATAGTTCTTTATCTAATTCAAGAGATAATTGTTCGAATTTTTCAACTTCTTCTTCCGTTGTAGGGAAAAGCAAGCCTTCTGATTGAAAAAAATCAATAAGTTTTTTGTTGTTTTTCATTTTTTTAGAGGCTTTAAACTTGTTCGTTTGGCGAAGTATTCTATTATTTTTTTTTCGCTTCTACTTTTGATTTGTCTTATATTAGGTCTTTTGGTATCATACAATTTGCATAGCATATCCAAAACTTTGGAAGGCGTTTTTCTTCCTTCTTCATAATACAAATATAAGGTTCTTAAAATATGCCTATCCCTTTCCGATAGATTAGCCATTGCATCATTTAAGGTTTTATGATTTATACTTTCCTGTAATTCTGTTGGAACGACTATACTTTCAATCATTGATTCTTTTATTTCAGGAGTTAATTCACTATCTTTTTGAAAGTATTCTTCCAAGAGTTGTTTTAATTCATTTCTTGCAATAGTCGCTATCCACCCCTTAAAACCTTTGTCGTTTTTTGCACCTTTTGAGGAAAAACTTAGAGGTTTCTCATAGATTGTTATAAATGTATTGTTTTTGACAGTTTCGAAAAGCTCTTCATCATATATACCCATACCTCTTAGTGCATTTCCGATCACTTTTCCAAGGTAATGACTATACTCATAGTATAATTGACAGAAAGCCTTATCTGCACCTTGTTTATCATCTTCCTTATAGGAAATAATCAGTAAAATTTCTTCGACTTTCTCAATTGTCATCTTTATAACTAATAAATGTAAATCCGTGACAAAATACGAAATTTATCACAATGTCACGGTTCTTCATTTATGTTAATAAAGAAAGTTTCAAGGCAATCTGTCTAGGCCAAAAGTTAGATAGTAAATTAATTACAACGAGTTATGTCGAGTTTATTATTACAAGCCGCATCGCCTTTTATCTCAAAGGGCATTAAAATTACGTGGGAAAACAGAGAATATTTGAATCTATTACGCAAGACCAAATTTGGAAAATTTAAAAATGAGAACATACGGTTTTCAATAAGTGGATTATATAAAATTCAAATTCCAGGAACAAATGATTATTTATTAGTTCTTAACCGTAAAATACCCAATCAACTTCAGCCCGTTGGAGGAGCTTATAAACGGTTAGGCGATGATAGTTTGTTCAATGGGTGGAATTATAAGCCTGACAACCATAATAATGGCTTAGGCGTAGATGATGATAGCGAAGAAGATCTCAGGTTTATGGTTAAAGGAAAATACTGTATCGATGTTATGAATTGGTTTGAAGAGAACCACGAACGTGAGTCTAATCCAAGAAGAGAATTTGAAGAGGAGTTAATTGCCCCTGGAATTTTAGATTCAGAAATATTTAGAAATATCCAAGACAAACATATCCGTAGATTTTCTAAAAACCTGAATTGGAGTCCGCATTTCTCTTGTTACGAAGTTTTAATCTTCGATGTTTTTGAGTTAATCCCAAATCAGGATCAAAAGAAAGCTTTGATTCAGCTGGCACAAAAAGGGAGTAATTTGGAGAAAGGTTACGCTATAGTCAGTTGTGATGATATTGAACGAGAAAAATATATGAGAAGTGGTAAAGAAATTGCGCGAATCGGCCAGCATACGAAATTAATAATTAATCAAGAATTTTAAACAATATGGATATTTTCGGAAATTACAAATTACAAAGAGAAGAGTTACTAGCACGCATAGCTCAGGAACTACAACTTAATCCTGACAGAATTAAACGGATGGAAATGGCATACAAAGCTGTTTCAGATGTATTGGAGGCTGATGATAGTTTTTTTTCAGAATTAAAAATTGATGTTTATGCCCAAGGATCAAAGCGAATAGGAACAACTGTTCGCCCAATTAATGGAGATGATTTTGATTTAGATATTGTACTTCATATTTATGATCCATATTACAACCATGCACCATCTGAAATATTTGAAACGTTAGTTCGAGTTTTATCAAATAACGGCACTTATAAGCCTATGATGGAAATAAAAAAGCGTTGTGTCAGAATCAATTATAAAAGCGATTTCCATATGGATATATTACCAGTTTGTATGCCAGATCGACTAGAGCGACAAGCAATAAAAATACCTGAGAAAACGCTTAAATCTTGGTCGTCAGGAAACCCTAAAGGATTTGCAGGTTGGTTTAAAAATAGAGCAAGATTAGGAGAAGAGTCAGTTTTAAAGAGATTCTCCGGTTTTTTGACTAAGGCAGAAGTCGAAACAGAAGATTTACCAGAGGAACTATATCTAAAGACACCGCTTCAGAGAGCCGTTCAACTAATAAAAAGATATCGAGATATTTATTTTGCTAACAGAGAATATAGGGTTTCAAGTATTGTTTTAACCACTTTATGTGCTCAATATTATCAAGGAAATGACTCTATCTATGAAAGCATTGATAATATTCTTTTTCAACTAAAAGAAAATTATAATAAAGCGATTAAAGAGGGGAATCGTTTTAAAATTCTAAATCCGGTCAATCCTGAAGAGGATTTTACAGACTCTTGGACTAATAGCCATTATAGAAGCTTTTATAATTTCATTAGAGATTTGTATAGTAAGTGGGAAAGCCTCAAAAACCCGTTTGAAAAAAGTCACCAAGATTATATTAAACTTTTTGGTGAAGGAGTTTACAAAGAGTCTTTGAAGTCTCAGCACAATAAATTTTCGCACCTTTCAGAGGATGATTTAGTTAAAGCGGGTGGCTTAATTTTAGGAAAAACGGCCTACACCGACAAAAAAGGGCGGATAAATTCTAAAAGCGGTTCTAAAAATGAATTTCATCATAACTATGGAGGGAGATATTAAGAGGCAAAATCAAAAGTATTGGTTCACTTTTTTAAGTATTCAAAAGTATTTTGTTGAGAAAGATTTTGAATGGTTAAAATTGTATATTGACTTAAAATCTAAAGAACTTAAAGGGAAAGGTGTTTTGGATATACAGGGGGAGAGATATGAGATTATTCTTTCTTTTTCTCCCTTTTTTAAATATAGGTATGACAGGATATTTATAAATGATAAATCTATTAAGTATATGCGGGATAACCATTTGTATGGAGATAATTCATTATGCTTATATCACCCTGTAATAGATAAGCCACTTTTGGAAACTATTCCTTTATATAGAATGATCCCTTGGATTACTGAATGGATTGTTTGGTATGAGCATTGGAAAAAATATGGCGTTTGGCTAGGTGATGAGATTAAACACTAAATGATGCGGTTGTATTATTTTTGTAATCAATAAAAATAGAAAATCCGCCCAAGTGAACATTGTAAAGTGACCAGGCGGATATTATTAGTGCAATAGTAGAATAAGCATATTTTAAACTATGAGTGAAATTATTATCTATACCGACCCTAATGAAAGCATCCAATTAAAAGTACAATTGGAAGATGATACGGTATGGCTTACCCAAGCTCAAATGGTTGATTTATTTCAATCCAGTAAAGCGAATATAAGTGAGCATATTAAAAATATCTTTCAGTCTAAAGAATTAAACGAAAAAGCAACTGTTCGGGATTTCCGAACAGTTCGAAAAGAAGGAAAAAGGCAGGTAACCCGTAATCTCACGCATTATAATTTAGATGTCATAATATCTGTTGGTTACAGGGTGAATTCGAAAAGAGGTATTGAATTTAGACAATGGGCAACTAAACGACTAAAAGATTATTTGATTAAAGGATATGCCATAAATCAAAAAAGAATATCTGAAAACAAAGCACAGTTTTTACAAACTTTAGATGATTTAAAAACCTTGTCTCAAAATAATCCTGCCCTTGACACCAAGGATGTACTGTCTCTTATCCAAAATTTCTCTCAAACCTGGTTTTCATTAGACCGTTATGATAAAAATGAGTTTCCTCAAAAGGGAACAAAAGAAGAAATCCAACTCTCTGCTAAAGACCTGAGACAAGATTTGGATCAGCTAAAGCAAGAATTAATAAAAAAGGGAGGAGCCACAGAACTCTTTGCTCAAGAAAAAAATAAAGGAAGTTTAGAAGGGGTTTTTGGAAGTGTATTTCAATCGGTTTTTGGCGAAGATGCCTATCCAACCCTTGAGGAAAAAGCAGCTCATTTACTGTATTTTATAATAAAAAACCATCCATTTAATGATGGTAACAAACGCAGTGGTGCTTTTGCTTTTATTTGGCTGTTGCAGAAAGCAGGACTGGAAAGCATTGAAAACATATCACCACAAACTCTAACCACCTTGACTTTATTAATCGCTCAAAGTGACCCCACAGATAAAGAAAAGGTTTTGGGAATTATAAAGCTGGTGATGAACGATTAGAAAAATGTTGAATTTGCTCCAATTTTTTAAGATCAAGCACTACTCTATTTTTTCAGTGGAAGTAAAACTTCCTCAAAAAAAAGATAGAAACCATCTTCATAAATCTTCACCTATTCATACCTAAATTCACACCTGAAAAAATAAATCCCTGTAAATCATAGACTTACAGGGATTTCTGCGGAGGAAGAGGGATTCGAAAACCCTCAACACTTTAAATCGCAATCCATTGATTTTCAATGATTATACAAGCAAGTTTGGTCGTTATTTTTTTACCTTTTGTGTACGGGTTTGTGAATCGTTTCAGTCGTTCTAAATAGCTGATCACTCACTCCGAATATCCAGTTCGCGTTTACTTTATATTTGATGACAATATTTCGGATATGCTCCGGAGTGAAATGATTGATTTCATTCTTGATGTTTGTTAGATTTTGTTTTCTAAGATCAATAGTCCTACAGAAGTCAGTGTTAAATCTGATGACCTCCTTTGATTTAAGGATATCAATTAACCGTAATATTCTGGCATCTACAGGATTTTGCATCAGTCATAAAAATTTTCAAGCTCATAGCTTTTTTTGCTTAAACTATCGGTCCCGGAGTATTCATAAATGAGCATATAGCTTTCTCTTAATGTGGTACCGAAAGAATTTTTAGCATCCACACTAAGCGATACCCGATACGAATTTGATAATCCCTTTTCTCCTTTCAATCTAATTACCGATGAAAGGGAATCGATAAAGACCGCTGTGGAAGGGGATTTTAACCGTGTCAAAGTCTCCTTTTTGGCCATACCTATTAGTACAGACTTACGCGTTGGGGTATCAGCTTTCTTTTTCTTACCGGAGCACCCTACTAATAATGCAATTACAAATGCTGAAATAATAAACTTGTCCATAATGATTATGATTTAATTAATGATGTTGCGAAATAGATTGTTGATGATTAGTTTTTTGTTCGAGTTCTTTTTTTAGTCTGGTATTATCTGATTCCAAACCCTTTATTTCCTTTTTAAGGGTGTCAACTTGATCATTTAATGACTTGACATTTAATTCCAGGGAATCTATAAGTTTGTCTTTTAAATCGTCATTATTATTTGGTTTAGTGATGTCGGATTTCTCAGAAGATGACTCCTCACCAGTCAAAAGCCATTCTTCAGTTACTTCCAAAAAATCGACCAATGCTTTCAAATTACTTTCGTTAGGAGCGGAATTTTTATTGAGTATTCTACTTAGTGTAGATTGACTTACACCTGTTTTTTTAGAAACTCTGTAAGGTGTAAGCCCCTTTTTATCAATAATATACCGAAGTCTCTTGCCTATACCGTCCATAACTCGATGTTTGGAGACAAATAATTAATTGCATTATACTTGCATAATACTTTCATTGTTTATATCTTTGTCCAAGTGATTTACACAAATATATAACAAAAAAAACAAATCCCTTTAAAAATGGCAAAGAACGGACTGGAAACACTACGTGAAGAATTTAAACGGCTCTATGATGTTGCGCCAACCGGAAGCAATGTGAAAGTAGCAGAAAAGATAGGTAAGAGCATCTCCTACCTATGGCAGATCAAGAACGGCAGGAACGCTACCGTCAACACACCGGAGAACAGAAAGCTGCTAAAGAGCATTTGTTCAGCTTACCGGAAGATCATCGACAAAGAAGTGAAACGATTGACCTCCGTTTGATATGGACAAAACAGTAACCATACCGAAAAAGGAACTTGAATGCTTGCGGGAGCATTTGAAGCAGGCCGTTGATTTATTCAACAGCCTTGGCGTCGAGGCCGGAGAGCAATCCCCGGCCAAGGCCAAAAAAAAACGTGTCCCCTTTGGTAAGGGCGTTGACAATTATAAAAAATTATTGGATTCGGGAAAGAAGAGAGCCTATCCGGATCACCTAAAAAAAAAGGACCGCAACTAAGCGATCCTTACCTCAAATCCCGATAAGCAATAATCGAGAATGTTCCAATTAACAATTAAAACATATTACAAATGTACTTAAAAAAAGTAAAATTAGGAAACCCACTGCAAAATTTTGGACTCATCGACGAGCTGAAAATATACAACAGCCTGCAGACCGATGAAGAACTGGCCTCATTCTACCATTACCTATTGGATTTGGCCGAGAAAAGGAAAAGTGGCCTTTTTGAAAGGCTCATTTACGCAATGATAAGCTATTCAACAAGTAAGAATATCAACCCTCAAAGATTGATATCATGAAAATGCACATCATTAGGGAAAACGGCCGATGGACGGTCAACGGGAAAAGAATTCAAGACCTCGATTTGGAAGAACAACACTTTATGAACGGATTCTTTCAATGGGCAAAATTTACAAATCAAACCTCTAAAACTATAAGCAATGAAAACGATTAAATTAAACTCACTAACACTTCAGAACTTCAAAGGCATTAGACTACTATCGATAAATCTTAATGCAGAAACAAGCATATATGGCTCAAATGGAACGGGTAAGACAACCCTTTTCGACGCTTTCACGTGGCTGATGTTCGGAAAAGACAGTACCGGGCGCACCAGCTTTGAAATCAAAACGCTTGACGAAAACAACAATGTCATACCGAAGATAGATCACGTTGTTGAAGCTGCGTTGGAAATCGATGGAAAGGAAACCAAATTCAAGCGCACCTTCCGGGAAAAATGGGTGAAGAAACGCGGGGCGCTCGAAGCGGAATTCAGCGGAAACGAAACCCTCTATGTATGGAATGATGTTGAAATGACCAAGCGCGATTATGAAAAAAAGATTGCTGAAATCATCAACGAGGACGTTTTCAAATTAATCACCAATCCAAAGGCCTTTAACGAGCTGAAATGGCAAGACCAAAGAAAAGCCTTGATTGAAATTTCAGGAACCATCACCGATGAGGAAATAGCTGCGGGCGATGATGATTTTGAATCCTTACTCGGTAATATTGAGAACAAGACCCTCGAAGAGTACACACAGCAAATAAAGTCTTCGATTCGGAAATCAAAAAAGGAAATCAAAACCATTCCCACGCGCATTGATGAGGTGCAAAATGGGAAGCCGGTACCAATGGACTATTCGAAAATCAAGAAGAATATAGCAGAGCTAAAAGCCAAGCTCGATGAAGTCGATTCACAGGTCGCCGACAAAAATAAACTTAGGGAAATGGAGCTAAAACGTCAATCGGACATCCGTCTTTCCATCACGGAAAAAGAATACGAGATTAAAAAATTGAACTCGGCGATACAGGCAGAAGTAAAAAGCGCTTTTGACCAAGCAAACGAGGATACCGATCGCATCAAGAAAAAAATAGATCGCAAGAAAGACGATGTTAAAGAATATGAAGAAGCCCTAAAACGATTTGAGCGACAAAAAGAAAACATCGATTCTTCCTTAGTCTCCGTTAAATCAGATATGGAAGAGTTACGGGGAAGATGGTTCAACGAAAACTCCAAGGAGTTTAAGATGGATAAATCAGAAACCGCCTGCCCTACCTGCCACCGGACTTTTGACAGTAACAAAATTGAAGTGCTCACCGCCGAAGCCGAGAAGCACTTCAACGATCACAAACAAAAGAACCTTGCAAAAATCAACGAAGAAGGCAAATTCCTCAAAGAGGAGCTAAAAAATGGTGAAGGAAAAATTGAAGAGCTCGTAGGCAGAATTAAAAAGGGAGACGAAGTACTGGAAGCTGCCAAAAGAGAGCTTGAATTTCTCAAAAAAGAGTTGGTATCTTCAGGTAAGTCGATTTCAAAAGATGAGATCAAGTCAAAAGTTGAAGCGGACGCAGCCCCCAGGATAAAAGCTATTCAACAAGATATAGCCGCTTTGAAAGCTGGACTTGAAGACACCCCGCCCCCTGAATTTGACGATTTAAAAAAACGGCGTATTGGAATCAATCAAGAAATCGATAAAAACAAGGCTGCCCTGGAAGAAGAAAAGCAGATCATTAAAGCAGATAAGCGAATCGAAGAGCTGACAAAAGAAGAAGAGCAAACCGCACAGACCATATCTGACCTTGAACGAGACCTTTATGTAATAGAGCGGTTCACAAAGGCGAAAATCGACCTATTGGAAAGCACGATTAATAAACGCTTCGACTACGTGTCGTTCAAACTATTTGAAACTCAAGTCAACGGTGCCGAGGTGGAAACCTGCAAGGCATTAATCAACGGCGTTCCCTTTTCAGATGCCAATACCGCGTCTAAAATCAACGCCGGCATTGATATCATCAACACGCTTTCAAATCACTATGGCGTTACCGCACCTATCTTCATCGACAATCGGGAGAGTGTGGTGAACCTGATTGATTGCGAATCGCAAATAATCAACCTCTTCGTGTCGAAGAAAGATAAAACCCTTCGTGTCAAGAGCAAAGTAAAAGAACTCGAAAAAGCATAATTAATTTTTTAATCCTAAATCAATAGACATGAGTAATCAGAAAAACAATCAAGAAAACGCATTAGCAAACGTGTCTAATGTAATTGATGAACAAGTCGCCAACGTCATGAAAACGAACTTTGAGAACTTTCAAAGTGCTTTCGTAATGTCAACGGCTATTCAACAAATTGACAACGCCTTGACCGCGGATGTTATGAAGCCTATTATGGCCTTGCAAGGCAAAAAAATGGGCTTCAGAACCGATAAACAATATGGGGTAAATGTTGTAAAAGATGCTGTTATCGAAGGTCTCTTAAATGGGCTTCAAATCACCGGTAACCAATTCAATATCATAGCCAATAACATGTATGTCACTAAAGAGGGATTCAAACACCTTCTTGATCAAGTTCCAGGGCTACGTTACCAAATTCAGCACAACATTCAAGGTGAAAAAAAGGGGTATGCAGATGTGATTTCTAAGATTACCTGGAAGATCGGAGATGCTGAAGGAAAAAAGCAAACTCAAGTCTTTCCGGTAAAAGCAGGAAAATACGCAACGCCAGACTCTATCTTCGGTAAAGCAGAGCGAAAAGCTCGTAAATGGTTGTATGAACAAGTCACAGGAAGTGAGCTTGATGATGGAGAAACAACTGTTGATATTGATCACGCAGAAGTTAAAAATGAAATCGTAAAGAACCGTAATGCAAACAAAAAAGAGGTAGGGTTTGATGAGGCAAAGGTCGATAAAGAAACTGGAGAAATCAAAGAGCCAGGACAAGCAGCAACATCTGCCCCCGACTTCTAATATAGAGGTTCGAGCAAGCTTTATCGGTTGGGCTTTATCAGCCGATAATTTGAGCGGGGAAGTGGCCTTCACTACACGATAGCAAGTCGGTTCGATTCCGACCCGTTCACTAAATTAAAATTCCTGATAAAGAATGAACCTAAAAGTAATCGGCACCGGATCCAAAGGCAATGCTTACATACTTGAAAACAAGGACGAAGCACTGTTGATTGAATGTGGGGTGAAATTCGAGGAGATAAAGCAAGGCCTTGATTTCAACCTCGGAAAAGTAGCCGGATGTTTAGTGACGCACGAACACAAAGACCACGCTAAAAGTATGGGCAACGTGATGAAAGCCGGAATAAACGTGCACGCATCCAAGGGAACTTTAGAAGCCAAGGGGCTTCAAAATCATCATCGAGCGAAACCATTTCTTGACTACCGTAATCCGGTAACCATTGGGTGGTTCAATGTTTTGCCCTTTGACGTTCATCACGATGCTACCGAGCCGGTAGGTTTCCTTATCTATCACGAAGACTGCGGGAACGTGCTCTTTTTGACCGACACAAACTATTGCGGGTACACGTTCAGGAACCTAAATAACATCATTGTGGAGGCTAATTATGATTCTCGAATTGCCAAACGCAATCTTTCTGAAATGGAATTTTTAAGAAGCCGAATCATTCAATCGCACATGAGCATTAATACCACCATTGAGCTTTTAAAGGCAAATGATTTGAGGAATGTGAACAACATTGTTTTGATTCATCTTTCGGATAGCAATAGCGATGAAGCTTTGTTTAAGCGAGAAGTAAAAAAAGCTACTCAAAAAAATGTATCGGTGGCCAGCAACGGAATGAAAATCGAATTTAATAAAGCCCCATTCTAATTATGAGACAAGATTTAATAGACCGATTGGATTACGCAAAAATAAGTATTGAACGTGCAATTCTACAAGAAAAAGGTGAGATGGAAATATTGGGAGACTGGTATATCAATCAAAATATAGATGAAGCAAAAAGAGCATTAAATAAAGCGCGAACGATTCATAACGATAGACAATTTGAACTATTTCAAGATGGTAATTAAAAGAATAGACCACAAACATTTATTAGGAAACCGTTGGATGGATTATCAGGTATTGAAAGAGGAAGAATTTGATACGATAGATTTATATCCTGAAAACGTTTTAGAAGGGAAAATATACATCGGTAAACAAGACGGATTTTGGGTTAGTGGACAAGACATATTCGGCCACGGTTATTTCCCCGGAAGAAAATGGGGCGTATTTGAATCAAGAGCAGATGCAATTTTATATGTGATTCAGGAAAATCTGCCTGTGGCGAATAGGCTATTGAAAAATAATGAAGCTTGGAGAAAATGCCTTTCAATGGCTGAGGTCAGGAAGATGAAAAATAGACTAATTGAATTGAAGAATGAAATTATACAACCAAAACTTTTTTAATAACCATAAATTAATAAACAATGGACCAATTTAAACTCGGCGATTATTTCGCCCCAGAATTTGAAGGAATGCCGGAAAGAGAAGTCCGGGATAACCTCGATGCCGTGTGCTATTCTAAAACGGAAGAAGAGTACACCAAATCACTCAATCAAAATGAGCTCAATGCTAAAAAGAATGAGCTGGCAAAAGTTAGCATAAAAATTTCGAAGCTCGAAGCTGAGCTGAAAGAAGTAAAAGCTAATTACAAGGAGATGCTTAAGGAGCCAAAAAGAAATCATTCTGAATTCGTTGAAGCTTTGAAATTTAAAACCGAACGCCGAGAGGGCGTGTTATATCATATTGACGATCAAGAGTCGCGAATGATGTATTCATTCGACGAAAACGGTATTTGTGTAGATTCACGTCCGCTTTTTCCTAGCGAAAAACAACAAAAAATAAAAACGTTAAATCAAAAATTAAATTAAGCAATGAAAGATTTAGAATCAAAAGCTTTTGAAGAAGCTGCAAAAACAGGAAGAGAAGTGAAAGTAACCATTTTGGAAGGTGAAGCGCCTGAGCAAAGCAATCCAGAGCCTGTAATAATAAATGGGACAATATCAGCTCCAAGTCGTTTTATAAAAAAACGGACAGATACTTACAATAAGGATAAGAGTCATTGCAAGGTATCGGAAACAGAAGGAGAAATCCGTCTTTACATAGACGAACAAAATCATTTTGGGTACTATCACATAACCGGAAAGGTAGAGCTGGGTAAAAGATTCCTTGAATTAGGAATCAACACAGACAAAACCTATGAACCGACAGAATTGGCCAATAGATTCCGTTTGATGCGTTCTATCTTTAAAAACCATTCAGATCACGCTCGGATCAATAAGAACCTTCGCAACCTTAAAGCCAGAATTAATGGACAAATGGAAGACCTTGATGACCGAAAGGGTAACCGTTCTATCCTTTACAAGCAAACGGTGGAAAGCAATATCCCTGATTCATTTATCCTCAACCTCCCGTTGATAGAAGGCGAAGAACCGGAAGAAATTGAAGTGGCCGTAATTTTGGAAGTCAACCAAGGTGCAATTCATTGCTATTTAGAAAGTGTTGAAGGACAGGACAGAATAGACGAATTGCGAAAATCATTGGTCAAGGAAGAAGTGGCCAAGATTGAAGACCACACCACTGTAATTTATTATTAATCATCGCCCCGTCAGGTTTATGACGGGGCTTAAACTAATATGAAACGAAAAAACAACCTTAAATAATGTACAAATTCATTTTACTCACACTTGCCTTCATAGGGGCTATTACAACTTGTATCGCGACAATCGTTTTGTTTATTATTACTGTAGATTACATTTTAAAAGTAAGACGCCGTAATAAAGACAGAAAATATTTTAAAAACAGATAATCATGACACTAAGTACTGATCAATGGAATTCACTCCGGAAGAGTTAGAAAAACTACAGCGCATGTTCCTTTTTTTAATAGAGAAAAAGCAAGAGCAAAGTAATGGCCACAATGGCTTTCACTTGTTAGAACTTCAACCTATATTGAACGAAATGGTCAACAAAGGACTGGTCAAAAAAAGACCAAGCCTGAATCACGATTTTTATTTTACAGAACCTTAAAACCTAAAAAAGCAATAATTTATGTTTCACAAAGAATTTTACCCCACTCCACCCGAAGTCATTCAGCAAATGATGCACGGCGTGGATCTAACCAACAAAACAATTTTAGACCCCTCTGCCGGATCGGGCGCTATCCTTAATTATGTTTCTCAACTTAATGGCAATGAGAAATACGCCTATGAAGTTGAGGGCAGATTGAGGTCTATCCTAACCGCTAACAAATTTATTTTACTGGGCAATGACTTTCTCAATGCTAAAAAGTCAGACGTTTCTCACATTGATTTAATTGTGATGAACCCGCCATTTTCTAACGCGTACAAACATATTTTACACGCTTGGGACATTGCCCCGGGCGGATGTGAAATAGTTGCTCTATGCAACTCGGAAACACTGCGCAACGGATATATGAGAGGACGAAGAGAACTCAATTACATCGTTAACGAAAATGGAAAATCGAATGAGCTGGGAAAAGTATTTCAAAACTCCGAAAGAACAACTGATGTAGATGTCAGCTTGTTGCGCCTGTTCAAACCAAAATCATCAGGAGATTTTGATTACGATATGTTCTTTATGGACGAGGAAGATGAGCCAATCAACACGCAGGAAGGTCTTTTAAGCTACAATGAAGTCCGGGCAGTGGTTAATAATTACGTGGCCAGCTTACGGGAGTTTGAAGGCATAGAGGAAAGAATAAAGCGGATTAATCAAATAGGAAAACAGTTAGACGTGAGGAAACTGGAATGCACCTTTGGAAGTCGTGAAACTTTCATCTCAAAGCACGAATACGCAAGACGTCTTCAAAAACAAAGTTGGAATCAGCTGTTTGATAAATTTAATCTAAAGAAATATCTGACTTCCAAAGTAAATGAGAAGCTCGACCGATTTATTGCACAACAAGAGAAAGTGCCGTTTACGATGAAGAACATCTATGTGATGATGGATATGATCTTTCAAACACGAGGACAAAACCTAAACGAGGCCTTGGTTGATGCAGTAGATCATTACACAAGATACACGCATAAGAATAGATTTCAAGTGCCCGGATGGAAAACGAACAGCGGTTATATGATAAACGAAAAATTCATCGTGAGCAATATGATTGATTGTGGATTTGGGACACATTACTCAATCTCGAGATTCAACCAAGAGCGCTTTAATGACCTTCGCAAAGTGATGTGTAATTTGACTGGAAAAGATTTTGATAAAACTATCCGGATTTACGATTATTTGAAAGGGAAGCAGCAGACGGGAAAGTGGTATGACGATGAAGATTTCTTTGAATTCAAGTACTTCAAAAAAGAGACTATGCACTTAAAATTCAAAGATCGAAAACACTGGGAATTACTCAACCGAAAATATGCAGAGATTAAAGGTCAAGATTTACCCGAGGCTATATAATTAATTAGTAATATTATAAATTACATAACATGAAAAAAGATGCCTATTATTTCAGCCACGACAGCAACGCTCGTAATGATGAGAAATTAATCGCCGTGCGAATGAAGCTTGGAATGGAAGGATATGGTATTTTTTTTGCCATTATAGAAAGGCTTAGAGAAAGCACGAATTACATGAGTGTCAAAAATTATAACATCATAGCTTTTGATCTTCGTGTAGGTGCTGAAAAAATAAAATCTGTAGTAGAGGATTTTGGGCTATTCATATTTACCGATAACGGTAAGCATTTTTATTCTAAAAGTTTATCAAAGCGAATGGATTTTAAAGAATCTAAGTCAGAAAAAGCAAGAAGAGCAGCTAACAAAAGATGGCAAAACAAAAAAACTCAAACCCTTCATAATGAGAAAAGTAATGCGAACGCATTGCATACGCAAAGCGAACGCAATGCATTAAAGGAAAGTAAAGTAAAGGAAAGTAAAGTAAAAGAGAGAGAGAAAGAAAAAAAGAAAGAGAACGCCGCTCGCGCTTTTGATTTTTTGAAAAATGAATTTCCCTCCAGATTTGAAACCAATTTCCAAATGCGGTATTCGTCAAAAATCAAGAACAAAAAAAAGTTTGTCGAAGATTTCAATGACACCGTGGACCAGGAAGATCTGGACTATACCGCTAAGAAACTTTTCGCCAGACTGGGAAAATACGCCCGGAATTGGATTGAAAACCAATCGAAGTATAAAAAACAAACCGATGGCGACATGAGCATCGGGAAGCCAAAACAGGAGTTTAAATAAGTTTAGATATAATCACAGGTTTAAAATTAGATAGGTTTTATCGACAATCTAATTAAAACTCCCCTTGTGTACATTTAGCGAAATTAAGCTCCTTAGAAACGATTTAAATAAGCAAAATGAAAATACAGAAAATACCGTCAGCAATAGATGTCGAAGAAGCCGTTTTGGGAGCAGCTTTAATCGATAGTTCTGCTGTAGGCGAAATGATAGAAATTTTACGAAGCGTCAACGTTTTCTTCAACCCCAAACACAAAGCTATTTTTGAGGCAATTGTAGATTTATTCCGTGCCAATGAAAGTGTGGATTTGTTGACAGTTTCTTCCAAGTTGAAGTCAACCAATAGGCTTGAGAAGGCAGGCGGAGATTATAAAATTGCAGAGCTTTCTCAAAAAGTTTCTTCTGCAGCTCACATGGAATATCACTGCCGTATTTTGATGCAATTCTTTGTCAAGCGCAAAACGATTCTGCTTGGACGAAGTCTTGAAAAACACGGTTACAAAGATGATAGCGACATTTTCGATGTGCTTGATAATGCTCAACGAAGTCTTGATGACACCACAGAGTGGCTGATGAAAAAGAAGCCGGACAATTTGAGAGATATTGTGGACAAACTATTTAGAAAGGCTGATGATAAAGTGTCAGGAATACCTTCCGGAATACCTATTCTCCAACGCAGGCTAAATGGTTACCAAAATCCCAACCTGATAATCCTTGCCGCTCGACCGGGTATGGGCAAGACAGCTTTGATGCTCAATGAAGCACTTTCAATGGCTAAGCAAGGTTACCCGGTGGGTATTTTTTCCCTCGAAATGGGAGATACCGAACTCGTGGCTCGAATGCTGTCCAATGAATTGAGCATTCCCAACGAAAGATTAGCCCTGAACAAATTGAATGAAAGCGAAATCAGGAAGATGAATGAAGCAAGGGATTGGTTTTCAAAGCTTCCAGTTTTCATTTATGACCAGCAAGGAGTGACGTCTTTGGAATTGAAGGTTCAAGCCGCAAAGTGGAAAAGAGAAAACGGTATTAAAATGATCTTCATCGACTATTTGCAGCTAATGACACACAAAGTAAGAGGTGGCACTAGAGAACAAGAAGTTTCTGAAATTAGCCGTAACCTAAAAGGTATTGCCAAAGAACTCGACATCCCGGTAATGGCATTGTCACAACTGAACCGGAGTGTGGAAACAAGAGGGGGGATGAAACGTCCCTTGCTTTCCGACCTTAGGGAATCGGGAGCAATTGAGCAAGATGCCGACATTGTGCAGTTCCTTTATCGACCTGAATATTATGGCATTGAAAATTGGGACTACGACGATAACCGATCGACTGCCGGCGAAGCGGAAATCAATATTGCAAAATTCAGAAACGGGGATACCGGAAGCATCAGAATTGGAGCCAGTTTAAAGTATATGCGATTCTTCGATCTTGATGATAGGTTTGATGATGTTCCATTTGACAACAATATTCCTAAAATGGATGCGAGTCAAGCTTTTGAAAAACCAAATGAAAATAAAGAAGATTTACCTTTTTAAAAAATAAATTATGAAACGAAAAAAAACAATTAAAAAAATTAGGGTTTAGTCCAAGAATGAATGGAGATTGGGCTAAAGGAAGTTATGTAATAAAAGCAGAAACTATCATGAGAGCTGGGAAAATTAAATGGACGAATGTTCTAAAACCTGTAACTGATATTGCATGAATTGGTCGAAATCAGATTTAGAAAAGAGTAATTTATCGCACAATTTGGACAAAAAAAGTCCAAAAACGAACGTAAAAGGGAAATTACCCTCTAAAATTTCAGTAGAAAAACAGACGATCAAAACCGTACTCTGGGTTTTGCATCGCGAAAATAAAATAACTGATTACACCGAAGAGTTTAAATTTCATCCCACCCGTAAATGGCGGTTTGATTGGGCTATCCCCGAAATGAAATGCGCTATCGAGTACGAGGGATTGATGAGCAAAAAGTCTCGGCACACGACAATAAAAGGGTTCTCCGGTGATTGTGAAAAGTATAACGAGGCCGTGAAATTGGGGTGGAAAGTACTGCGATACACCGCGCTGAATTATAACAATCTGCAAGAAGATTTAGAAAATATAATCAAAAAGTAATGTTTTATATTACTAATCACTTAACTTTGTGTCGAATAGAGTCGTATAATGGAAGTTAATAAACTACAATCTCGAGTTATCAAGACAGCGAATGTTTGCTGGCGAAATCTTGTTTTTATTCAACAAGAAAATTTTAAGGAATGGATTGATCAATCCGATGAGCGTCTTGTAAAATCATTGCTTAAATACCAATTTGCCGACCCGTTCAAGGTTTGGGAGGATGGAGGAAATATATATTGTTTGGATGGACGACACCGTTATCTTGACTTGCTGAAAGTTGAAGAATCAGGAGTCGATGTCCCGGACGAGCTACCGGCTACTTTTATGGATTGCAAAGACAAAAAGGAAGCTGCGGAACTTGTCTTGATTTATTCTTCTCAATATGCTCAAATAACAGAGAAGGGCTTATTTGATTTCGTTTCTGAATTCGATATTGAGTTACCGGATATGCCGGAAATAAACTTACCGGACTTTGACGACATTCAGCTTAAAAATTTGATGGACCCGGAGCGACAAGACACCCCGGACGCAGGAAGTTTAAAAGAATCATTCGGCGTTGTTCCCTTTAGTGTTCTTGACACGAGGACAGGGGATTGGCTTGAACGAAAAAGAGAATGGAAAAGTATCGGATTCGATTCACAGGCCACCCGAGAAGATGTAGAGCTTATTTCACAAAGCGGGCAGTCAACACAGATTTACAACCTGCGAAATGAAATGAGAGAAGCAATGAACCGCGAACCCTCGTGGGATGAAATTATAAAAACAGCCAAGAAACGCGGACTGCATGTTTTTGAGGGCGCATCAATATTCGACCCGGTATTAACCGAGATGATGTACCGTTGGTTCTGCCCGGAAAAAGGATTGATATTAGATCCGTTTGCTGGTGGTTCTGTTCGTGGAATAGTGGCGGGAATACTTGATCGCGATTATTTCGGTATTGATTTAAGAGAAGATCAGGTTAAAGCTAACCAGAAACAATGGGAAGAGTTAAAATCGGACGAGGCGGGTACGGTTGACTGGGAAGTGGGAGATTCCAATGATGTCATAGATAGTTTTGTAGAAGAAGCAAAGTTTGATTTCATCTTTTCCTGCCCTCCATACCACGATTTAGAACAATACAGCGATGATCCAAAGGATTTGAGCAATATGGATTATGATGAATTCCTAAAGGTTTACCGAAGCATCATAACCAAGTCCGTAAAAAAATTAAAAGATGATTCCTTCGCCTGCTTTGTCGTTGGCGATATCCGCGATAAAAACGGTATGTATCGAAACTTTGTAAGCCACACGATAGAGGCTTTCAGAAAAGCGGGAATGGAGCTTTACAACGAGATGATTCTAATAAACTCGATTGGCTCTATGGCCATCAGGCTAAGACGACAGTTCAACAGCGGTCGAAAAGTAGGCAAGATTCATCAAAATGTACTGGTGTTCTTCAAGGGCGACCCGAAGAACATAAAGACGAAATTCAAGGAACTTAACTTAGATAAAGCCTTGGATAAGAAAGATATTCAACCCAATATTACAGCATAATTAAATAGGATTATGCTGTATTTTTTGCCTTGTGAAAGGACTTTTTGAGATGGTTTTGCCTTTACTAAAACCACTGAAAAAATAACGGGAGCCTTATGGTTCCCGTGCCGGTTCAAAGGTTATTCTGTAATTTTATGGTTTAACCTTTAAAAAATTGAACGATGAAAAATGACAAGTATAAAATGCTTATAAGTATGAGAGATAAAATATTAGACTATTTGGAAAAAGAAAAAGGCATCAATGAAGATGCTTTAAAGTCTTATGAGGATGGACCTATTGAATCAGAAGACTCTAAGATAAGAGTGATGCGTGAGCGAGAGCGTATTAAACTACGTGACAGAATATTTGAATTAAAACGACACATTGAAGTCATAAAACGGATGTACCCAGAAAAATAATGTCCAAAAGCAAACGAACAACAAAAGTCGAAAAAGAACGTCGGATACTCGCGGTGCAGGGATGGATTATCGATGGTGTTCATGACAATTTGATTATTCGTCAAATTAAAGAGAAGTGGGAATTAAGCAGACGACAAGCAGAGCGCTATCTCAAGCAAGCTTACGGAAACTGGCGGGAAGATGAACTCATAGGTATTGAGGATAAAAGAGCTGCGACGATAGCACGGCTTAAAAAAAAGATGAGAGATTTAGATCCTAAATACAGAATTACACCTAAAGGGTTAAATTCCCTCGGAGGAATTGAAAAAATGATTATAAGATTAGAAGGTACCGAGCGGCCAATGAGACATCATATTGAAGGCGAAATGAAAACAGAAATTAAACCAACCCGTTACATAGACGCGACCAAAGATGAGTAAAGACTATGTTGACATAAAGGCGTTACCTCATCAGATTGATTTCATCAATTCAACATCTGTACACACAGGTATAGTCGGTGGATTTGGTTCTGGTAAATCAAAGGCCGGTACTTTGAAGACGGTTGAGAAATTAAAATACTACCCGGGCGTCAATGTGGCTTATTATCTTCCTACTTATCCACTAATCAAGGACATTGCCTTTCCTAATTTTGAAGAAGTACTTGCCGAAATGGGAATTGAACACACGCTGAATAGATCCGATAAAGAGTTTCACACCCCTTTGGGTAAAATTGTGATGAGGTCGATGGATAAAATTGAAACGATAGTTGGTTACGAAGTTGGGTACTCCCTGATTGATGAGGCTGACATTCTATCTAAGAAGAAGATGCGTAATGCAATGGTAAAAATAGTAGCCCGTAATCGCGTGCCGTTATGGGATGGGTCACCTAATTGCATTGATATGGTATCCACGCCGGAAGGCTTCAAATACATGTATGATTTCTTTGTTAAAAATAACAAGGATAACAGGAAATTGATCCGAGCAAAAACAAAGGACAACCCTTTCTTACCTGAAAGCTACATATCAACACTTGAGGATATCTACAACGAACAGGAATTACTGGCCTATCTCAGCGGCGAATTTGTAAATCTAACTTCTGGTACCGTTTATCACGCATTCGATAGAAAGGCCTCACACTCCGACCGAATGATTGAAAAAACAGACACAACACTCCATATCGGTATGGACTTCAACATCACTAATATGAGCGCAACGGTCAGGGTTCTTGACACGTCGAGTTACGGTTTGATTTCAACGGCCGTGGACGAGATTACAGGAGCTTACGACACAGCCGATATGATTGATACGATTAAAATGAAGTACCCAAAAAAAAGAATAATCGTCTATCCTGATGCGTCAGGGAAAGCGAGAAACACAGCAGGGGAAAGCGATATAAAGCTCTTAAAAAAGGCACGCTTCAAGGTGCGCGTTGGGAAATCAAACCCGACGGTCCGCGACCGCATCACGGTTGTGAATGGATCGTTCAAGAATTCCAAAGGCATCACCACAAATTATATCAATACAAATGCCTGTCCGGAGCTCACTGAAGCTTATGAGCAATTGCCTTACAAGAACGGCTCACCCGACAAAGAAAGTGGCTTTGACCACATAACCGATGCGGACGGCTATTGTGTGTATCAATTGAAAAAAGGAAAATCAACCACAAGAGCAATAGTATGATATTTGATTTAGAAAACATAACGGTTAAACAGTTATACCGGTCATCAGATTTCGAGGGGTATGTCAGATTGCAATCCTTTATGAAGTCAAAACCTAAGTTCCTTAACCGCAAAGCAAAGAACTTGCAGCAATTGGAATTTGGTCAGGTGTCCGGGATGAAGCGGACGATGATGAAACCTTCCTACGATGGAATGGCCGAAATGTTCAAGACGGTATTTGGCGTCAAAAAAAACAAGTATGAAAACGCCAATGTAATTGATTACTTGTATGCGCTTAATCACATAAAAGATGAAATGGCAAAGCTCGTGGAGAAAGAAAAAAAGTTATTAAAAACAGAGCCTGACAGAACAATGGATATGGCCGGAGCTGAAAGGTTGAATATATTTAAGGAACTGAACACACTCATAAAACTGGGCAAGGATTTTGGGAAGTCTCCACAGGAGATAGAGCGCTGGACGTACGCTACTGTCTTCTCATTGATACTTCATACCAAAATATCCGGTGAGGTGATGAAACGATATCACCAACTAAAACGGGAACAAAGAAATTGATATTATGGACTTTTCGACGGCACTCAATAATTACGCAAGCGACAAGGGATGGAGGTTTATCTATGCTCGACGCGATTATCAAAACCTAACCGATGCAACTAACTTCATCGCGGATAGCCTTGAGGGATTCGGCGTTGGGGAAACCATGTTGTTCTGCGACCCAATCGTAAGAGAGGGAAATGGTAATTCAATCACTTATTCAGGAAGCTTTATGATCTTGACAAAATCTGATTTGGATGACGACTACGATTCGAGAAAGCAGAAGTATATCGACCCGCTTATTGATGTTGTTTTCAGCAAAATGAGAAATTCATTTATCTGCGATTTCGACATTGATAAATGGAAGTCAATAGAACTTATCAATCAATTTGACTGGAATGCGGATGGATTAATGATTACCTTTAATGTCAAAGGCTATGAGTGAACAGGAAGACATAATGAAGAGCCACTTCGATGCGATCAAAGAAGATTTAATCGCCAAGTATGAAAAGCTTGGGATGAGGGCGTCCGGTAAATGGGCTGAAACATTGGAGGCAGACGTTAATCGTCTAAAAGGGATTATCCGCGGTCAGCATTACACGGAGCAGTTGGTCGATGGGCGTAAGCCTGGGCGGATGCCTCCCGTGTCGGCCATAAAGAAATGGATTGAAGATAAGGGAATAATGAGCAGTGTGAGAGGGAACATAAGTATCAGCAGCTTGGCCTTCCTCATCGCCCGGAAGATAGGACAGGAAGGGACAAAATATTTTCAACAGGGAGGAACTGATTTGGTATCCTCAGTCATCACCCCCGAGAGAATTCAAATGATAATAGATGACGTTAGTGAATTTCACATCAATGGATTTGTGAGTGAAATTGAAAGCGTCTTCAAAAAAATGGCAGCATAATGGCAATTCATTTTACATCACAACCGCAAGCAGAAGTTCTAAACGCATACAATAATATTATATTTGAATTCACTTCAAATAATATTAATCCTGCTATTGATATAGAAATTTCAGGACCCGCTCAATTTGTGGGTCAACTTCCGGGAAGCTTTTACATAGGAAATCTACCAACACTACAAACAGCACGGGCAATTGTTGAGGTTGATGGTGTCTTAATAGAATTATCTCCCATCAATAATCGTTTTTACATCGACCTCAAGCAGGTAATAGCTATGGTAATGAACCGAGGAAACTTCAAAGACTCGATTGCTATTCCAAATGGTAATATATTTAATTATCAAGACCTATCGCTCTATGCTGAGAAGGACGTTAAATTCAAAGTGGTATTGCGAAATGGCGGAACGGAAGAGACGACAAAGACCCTAAAGCTGTTGAAGTCAGTTTACCAACTTGTTAACCCCGGAATTAATCATTACGTTCAAAAGAAGCTAAAAATACTTTTACCATATACCGACCAAACAGCCTATGCCACGTTTTGGGAAGAATCCCCTTTTGATTTTTCACTCTATTCAAACGCAGATAGAACAATCACTATTCGTAATAGCCGAACACTAATTGATACTGCGATAGCCTTAAAGAAAGGAGTCAACCGCATTTACGTTTCAAACGGGGTTAATGACATGGGATTTCAAGACGTCATGCCTTTGATGACTAATCACATCAATGAACTTGAATTTATAATTGATTCAGATATTTACCTCACGCTGATGCTTGAAAAAAAATCATTTAGTTGCGGCACTTATCTAAAGTGGTTCAATCCAAATGGGGGCTGGTCTTACTGGAAATTCAATCCGGTGGAAATAGAGACAACGGAATCGAAGAACAACAAACTGATAAACAAAGATCTCTCAAACTTGCGTGATGCTACTCGTAACTATACAGTGATTTCCAAACAAGTGAATGTGACCAGGGAATTAAAAACAGGAATGCTCAGTGTGGATCAACAGCTAATTGTGGAAACAATTTTAAGAAGCCCAAAAGTATATCTGCTGAACAACAATCCTTATCAACAGCTTAGTATTGACGACTTCAAGGAAGTGAAAGTAAGCGATGCCAAAATGGAGATCAACAATAAGCTGAACAAACGCGAGCTTAAAATAGAAATAGAAATGCCGAGCCAATACATTCAAAGTTATGCAAGTTGAAATATACATAGATGGCAATAAAATGGACGTGTTTCAAGACACTAAAATCTCCGAAACAAAGCAGATTAATGATTTCTTTGAAATAAAAGACCGGCAAACGTCATACACTAATACATTCAAGCTGCCAAGGACAGAGAGAAATAAATCAATACTAAGTGGACATGGCTTAATTGGCGTAACTTCAATGTTTCCTTACAGAAAGCACGAAGTGACCATTTACCGCGATGGAATACCTACTGTTAACAAGGGTCTTGGATATCTAAAAGATACTTCCGATACATTTAATCTTTATGTTTACAGTGAAAACATCGATCTGTTCGAGAAAATTAAAGACAGGACACTTGCAGAGCTCGATTTTAGCACATTAAGCCACGAGTTAAACATCGATAATTGGATTGATTCTTTTGATGGCAATAAACCTTACGTATATGCTGTTGCTGATTATGGATACACTGATGGAGATACGGTAGTTTTAGATTACCAGGTACCATCTTTATTTGTAAAATACGTTTGGAATAAAATTTTTCAGGAAAACGGCTTTCATTGGCGATATACAGGCCGGGGAAATAGAGATGATTATAATCCATTCAATAACGAGCAATGGGATAAACTCGCTTTTACCATTAGCGAGGGGTTAGAGAAACCGGAGGAAAGCATCAATCCCGAATTAAAGTTAACGATTGACGCACAGGGCTCTGAAGAGTTCAACGGAAGAGTAGTTATTCCATACACAGGTCAGGAAATCACTGTCGTAAACATTGAAGGTCCCGTAATTGATTACGTCAAATTCCAATCCATATTTGACCCAGAGAATCTACATATAACCGATTCCTTTGGGGCTGCTTATGCTAAATCTCGGATACGGATCAAAAAAGAAGGTTTTTACAAATTTGACATATCTGGGTTTATGTATAACAATATCACTGAATCACTCGGGCTGTATATCGAGAGAAACGGCGAAGACGTACTTAACATTAATGATGACTTCCCTGACGGTCAAACGCAATTTGGTGAAACGTATAAATTGTACTTAAGGCAGGGGGATGAGATTCTGATAAAAATTGTGGCCGAGGCCAAAGAAGATCATTACTATTACGCATACGACATAGATTTAAACATGTGGTTCGATAATACAGTAAACTACGTGAACTTCAATTCTCAATTATCAAAGATCAAGCAGAAAGATTTCATCAAAGATATCGTCAACTACTTCGGGCTGATGTATAGAAAAAAAGGAAATGTTTATGAGTTTATAAGCTTTGAAGAGCTTCTGAATCCTTTCACACTCTACGCTAACTACATGCCGCCGCAAAATGAGATAATGGAAGATTGGTCAAGTAAGTTTCACTCCGTAGAAAAGGAGCTAACGAAAATAGGCGACTATGCTAAAAACAATAGGTTCAAATACAAGTACATTCAAGATAACGATAGCTATGCAGATGGGGTGATCAAAGTTGATGACCAGACTTTGGATAGCGAAAACAATTTAGTCGAGCGTCTATTCAAAGCTCCTGATAGATCAAGTGTTGTTATCAATGATAAACAGCTTAGGTTTTGTGACTTGTACAAGATAGAAACGGACAACGAGGGGAATTTAAAAAAGGTGAAGCCTAATAAAACAAAGCCTTTCTTTTTTGTTATAGAAAAAGAAAATGTTAATTTGAAATACAAAGAGTTCGACGTCAATGGTCAGAATGTTTTTACCGGTATCGTGCCGTTTATGAGATTTGAAAAACTCGATTTCAATTATGTCCTGCCGATGCGCTATGCTTCATTTTCAAATATGATAACATACGGTAAAAAATATGTCGTGCAAATGTATCTCAACAGCATTGATATTAACAGGCTTGATTTTTTTAAACTAAAATATATAAAACAGCTTGGTGGTATTTTCTATCTCAACAAAATAAAAAATTTCAACGCAGGTAAACTAACCTCGGTAGAACTTATAAGAATAAGGACTATCGAGCGCCTCGGAGAATTTAGCGACGATTTCAGTAACGACTTTAATATTTAAAATATGGCACAGAAAACAAGAAATAGTTTAGAATCGACTGTCAATAGTAAAATTTACGATAATGCGAATAAAGAGATAATCGCACGTTATGTTCGCGAGGTCTTACGCGATTACCGCGATTCAAACTTCAACCTGAAAGATGATAAGCTTAAAAATGTTATCTATGAGGATAACATGACCTTGGAGCAAAAATTAGCGAATACCGCTAATGTGCCTCCGCTTTGGGGAGCTACGCAATATTTTGACGTCGGCTCACAGAATGGAAACATGAACGGGAATAATGAAGGGATTATCACCTCAACAAGCTTCAATCATCTAACCAGTCACGATTCGGTGATTACGATAGGTTTTGATCAAAGCATATCGAAAAAAAAATTGATAGTCAATCTGGTAACAAACGATAATGACTTAAATGCTCAGAATGATATTTGCGCGCCAATTATTAAGTATCAATACAGCTCAACGCAAATTAAAGTGGCACTCAGAGAAGTAAGTGGAGGACAACAATCCATACGAATTGAGATTATGGCTTTTTCCATTAAAAACTAATTCAACATGGCGGAAAAAATAAAAATATTCGAACTCGATATCGATGTGGACCAGGCAATAAAAGCCTCGAAAGATCTTAAGGAAGAATCCTTACAACTCAAAACTAAGCTCAACAAACTAAAAGAAGCTGGAGATGAAAATACCAAAGAGTTTGTTGAAATGGAGGCGCAATATAAGAATGTCAGGAAGCAGTACAATTCCTCACAACGGGAACTTGGAAAGTTAATCGATCTTCAGGGGAATGAAATCAAAACCATAGAGCAGGGCAGGAATGCGCTGTCGGTCATTTCCAAGGAATGGGCGAAACAGGCAGATTTATACGGTGTCAATTCCAAAGAGGCGGACAAATTGGCTAAGAAAAAGACCGAGCTCACAGAAAGCCTGAAAGAACTCGAAAGCCAAACTGGAGATAACACTAGGAACGTGGGTAATTATAAGGACGCACTTGGAGGTGCAGCTCAACAAAGCGATATCCTAATGCAAGCACAAGAAGCTGCGGGAACAGCTATGGCTTTTATAAACCCCGTTATAGGGGCTGTAAATGAGCAAATCGCAGGCATCAAAAAAAACTATGTAGCCGCGACTGCCGGGACGATAGGTTTTTCAACTGCACAAAAAGCAGCAGCAATAGGTACTAATATGGCCAGCGCGGCCTTAAAACTATTTCGCATAGCATTAATATCGACAGGGATTGGCGCCATTGTAGTAGCGCTTGGTAGCTTGGTAGCCTATTTTACGTCAACCGAGCAGGGAATTAATTTTGTAAATCAAGCATTGGCTTACCTAAAAGCAGCGTTCGATGTTATCATCGATCGTTTTGCAAAATTTGGCGCTGCTATTGTCAGCTTTCTTTCCGGTAATTTCTCGGAGGGAATTGATCAAATGACAAGCGCATTTAAAGGTATGGGAGATGAAATAGCAAGAGAGACTAAACTGGCCGTAAAGCTTGAAAATGTATTGCACCACGTAAAAAAGGCATCTATAAACCTCGATATTAGAAGAGCAGCTGCAAATGCAAGATTGAATCAAATAAAAAAAACAATAGAGGACACCTCGGCCAGCATAGAAGACCGTATAGCAGCTTCAAAGAAGTTTGCGAAAATAGAGCAAGGACTTCTCAAAGAAGAAGTAGCCAATCAAGAAAAGAAAGTAGCGGCAATGTTGGGTTATGCCAAGGTGACCGATGAAGTGAGGGAAAAGATAAAACAGATAGGAAAGGAAGGAGTAAAACTTAGCGAGATCGGAATCGACACTGCTACCATCAAAGATATGAAGGCCTTCCGGGATGAAGTGGTCGAACTATATGATCTTCAGGAAAAGTCACTCGAAAAACAGACTGAAAATCAAAATTCGATGAACTCCTTGATTGACGAATACAGGCAAAAGCAAAAGGAAGCAAGAAAAGAACAGATGGAGGCAGCTAAAGAAGCCACGGAAGCCGCCCTCGAAGAAAGCGAAACAAGGCTGAAAATATTCATTGAGGAAAATAAAGGCAAGGCCGACTCCCTCAAGGAGAGTCTTGAATTCGCTAAAAAAATACGCGACAAAAAACTTGGTATTCTAAAACGACAGCTCGACGCCGGGGAATTAAAACAGGCCGAATATGAATTGGCCGTTTTGAAAACCAAAAACGAGTACCTCGAAAAACAGAAAAACCTCACCGTTGAGTATGCTCAAAAAGAATTGAAGGTTTTCAAATCCAATCATCAGTCCCGATTAGAAAACAATCAATTGCTCAATGATCAGCTGGTGGCTCAAGAAATAAACCGTCTCGAAAGAATAGCAGATGCAGAAAAGGCCTACCAAGCCAAGAGACTTGATGAGGGCAAAATTTCGCAGCAGGAATACAACCAGGCCATTGCCAACATAAACGCCCAGTTCAGGGCAAAGAAAACCGAGTTGCAAAATCAATATAAACAGCAACAGGCCGAAGCCGAAGCAGTTAACATTGAAAACAA
Source organism: uncultured Flavobacteriaceae bacterium (assembly GCA_964586655.1). GTDB lineage: Bacteria > Bacteroidota > Bacteroidia > Flavobacteriales > Flavobacteriaceae > JAJYSO01. Next base: position 12,568 of record CAZPGY010000004.1, on the reverse strand, counting down.
ACGCGCCATACAGCAACAGCGAATGCAGTATGATTTGCAGCTGCAGTTGCATTATATGAACATGAAGAAGCAGCAAGAGCTACAAGTGGCGAGGGAGAAAGGCGCTAGTCTTGCATTGATTCAACAGAAATATGCTCAAATAGAAGAACAGATAAGGGCACAGGTCGAATCAAATAAATTGAACCTAGCCTCCAAGACATTTGCCAATATGGCAACTATTATGGGTAAGCAAAGTGCAGCCGGTAAAGCTATGGCAGTTGCTCAAACTACGATAGACACTTATCAATCGGCTACCGCTGCTTTTAAGGCTATGGCCGGCATACCTATTGTGGGTCCAGCATTAGGGGCTATTGCCGCTGCTGCTGCTGTGGCTTCCGGTCTTAAGAGTGTTCAGAAAATTGTATCTACAAAAAAGCCGGACATTCCAAAAGCGGAAAAGGGAGCTTTGTTTGATGTCGGCGGTAAAAGACATCACTCTGGTGGCACGCAATTCTACGGTGAAGACGGTACACAGTTTGAAGCGGAGGAAGGAGAATTGATAGGAGTGATGAATAGACGAGCTGCGATGATGTTCAAAGGTTTCAATGATGAGTACCGAGGCAATTCAACCTCATCGGATAATTACCTGGCCGGAGGCGGATTTGTCTGGTCATCAACATTGACTACAACGGCTCCGATGATGGATAGAACGATGGAAATTGATTATGATAAAATAGCACAGTCCATTGGTCGAGAAGTATCACAAGCAAATAGATTACTTCCACGGCCGGTGACAGACGTGAAAGATATAGTTGGAAGTGTAGTTGATTATAATAGAGTAGTAGATGGCGCGAATTTATAACATATTGCAAGGCTGGAAAAGGTTCTACAACGAAGATGCGACCGATGAAGATAGGCGAAGAGCTGAAATATGCAAGGAGTGCGAGCACGCTACGGTTGGTACTTATGAAAAGCTTATGAAAGACTTCGAGCTAAAAGAAGTGCAGGGGTTGAAATGCGGAAAATGCAACTGCCCTCTTTCAACGAAAATAAGGGCTAAAAATGAGCACTGCCCAATCGGGAAATGGTAATACAACTTTTGCTAAAAATTATATAGGTTAATGCTTTAAAATTATATAATAGAAATGAAAACCTACACGCTAATCAAGCAACTTGAAACCCTACCCTATTTCAATCAATTATTGAAGTCGGGCGTGGTCCCGATTAATTGGGTTGATTATAAAGTTATCTACGAGTTTCATAAATCGGAAATTGTCAGATTGACGCGAAAGAAAGGGAAGTGTGCAAAGATGCAGGCCAAAACGAATACTGCCGAAGAGTTTGGAATCAGCGAACGATCGGTTTACGCTATTATCAAAAGGATGGAAAGCTAAGGGGTAAGCTTTCTTTCAAACGCCCTTTCCTCATCGGTCTTCCATTTCTCAAAAGGGATATCACCACCTTGTTTGTCGAGCCATTCAAGATATTCATCATAAAGGGCGTCGTTGTGAATCTTCAAGCGGTGTGCGTTAATGTAGGGGTTGTCAGTTTTTGGCAACCTTTTCTTTCTTCGGTCGATAATTTTAATGAGCGGGTCAAATACAACATTGACAGACTTTATCCAAAGGTAGATTAAGGCTGCTGATACTACGATTAAGATAGCGATAAAGAATACCATAAAGACAAAGATAAACTATTTGCAGCTATTCCTGCAATCGAATAGTAATGTATTAAATTACATTTGACACCTAAACATTACTTAATTCAAAATATTTCACGTGGAAACAGCGCATATTTACATTTACGGCGATATCGGTTATTGGCAGTCAAAGGACGCCTCCGATTGGGGAGAAGTAACCTTGACTGATATCCGTGAACAGTATGAAGCTCAAAAAGGTGCCGAGGACATTACAGTCCACATCCATTCCCCGGGCGGATACATCACCGAGGGGTTTGCTATTCACGATTACATCCGAAGCCTTGGAAAACCAGTTACCACAATCATTGAAGGGATGTGCTATTCCATTGCCACAGTCATTGCGTTGGCCGGTGACGTCAGAAAGATGACAAGCAACGCAGACTTTATGGTACACTTGGCATCGGGAGGGGCGTTTGGAAATAGTGATGAGATTCAAGAATACGCAGAGAGCCTTAAAGAAGCTGAGGCAAAAATCGCAAAATTCTATTCACAAAAAACAGGACTCACAGAAGACGAAGCACTCGACTTGATGAAAGACGAAACTTTTATGTCTGCCGAGACCGCCCTTTCCAAAGGGTTTATTACGGAAATAATGCCGGTCATGAAAGCCGTGGCCAAATTCAATTTTAATAACTCTAATAAACAAAAACCAATGTCTAAAAAAAAGATGACAAAAAAGGAGGCTGAATCCTCGTTGGATAAGGCTTTAAATTCCATCAAGAACATTTTTAAAGGCTCTAATGCCCAAAATAAAATCGTTCAAGACTCTGACGGTACTGAAATTGACTTTACGGAACTGGAAGAAGACGAAAAACCTTCCGTTGGAGACACTGCCACAGTTGATGATGCACTAGCAGACGGAGAATACACCATGCCAAATGGTGAAATTTACGTTTTTGAGGCTGGTGAACTCACCGAAATTAAGCCTAAAGAAGATGAAGGGGGCGAAGAGGGAGAAGAAGGCACTTCAGAAGAAGTTGAAAATCTCGAAAAAGAGGTAAATCAGCTTAAAAAAGAACTGAAAGCCGAAAAGAAAGCGGCCAAAACCTTGAGAACCGAGAACAAAGCACTTCAAAAGTCAGCCAAAGTTCAGGCAAAGGCGATTGAAACCGTAAAGGAAGAAATCCTGAACGTGAAAAAATCAATCGGATCCGGCTTTAACCACGAAGAAGGAAACCGAAATACAGGGAAAGGCAAGTCCAAAAACAGGAGTGTCTGGAAAACCGAAGACTAAAACCAATTATTAATCATTAAAAAACATTAAAAATGCCAGGTATTTTAGATTTACAAGATTTTACAATGAATCCTGAGGAAGCAACACAAGTTTCCCAAGCGATTTTTGAAGTACTGATCACCGGAGGTGCGTTGAACGAAACTCACGACATCGTTACTGGAATAGAGCACAAAACCCAAATTCCATTTATAGGAAATCTCGGTTTGATCGGTAAGAAAATTACAGGTTGCGACCGACCGGTGAATGGAAACTCAATTCCGCTCACAGAAAAGTGGTGGGATCCAGCACACATCGGCGACCGCTTGAAGCATTGTTCAGCGGACGTTCCCGCTTTGCTTAAGCTATTTCAAAAAGCCAAACGTATGAATCCTGACTTTTTCGATCGCATTGGTGCGGAGGAATTTGGCGTGATTATCTCAAAAGTTTCTCAAGCGATGGAAGCTATGCTGAATCGTAAAGTGTGGTTTGAAGATACCGCGGCAGACAATGTCGCAAACTCTGGAGTAATCACCGATGGCATAGATGTCAGTTACTTCAATACCTTTGACGGCTTGTTCAAACAAATTATGGCAGAAATACCTACATCTGCCAAGAATTACGTAGAGATTGCAGCCAATGATGGTGCAAGCTACTCTGCGCAATCATTAGGTAAAGATAAAGCCCTTGGTATCTTCCGTGACATGTACAATAAAATGGATGCACGATTCTTTCAAGCTATGGAGAATGGAGCGCAGCCTGTGTTATTGGTAACCCGTGAGCTTTTCCAAAATTACCAAGATCATCTTGAAGACAAGTCGCTTGCTTTCACGCTTCAAGAAACCAAGGAAGGCACGACAAAATGGATGTACCGAGGAGTGCCTATCAAAGTCCGATATGACTGGGATAATAACATCCGAAGTTACCAAGATAACGGGACTAAGTGGAACTTGCCACACCGTGCAGTCTTGACGGTCAAGGAAAATATACCTGTCGGAACGCTCTCCACCGAAGACCTCGACAACCTCGAATCTTGGTATGAGAAAAAGGACAAAGCGAACTACATCGACTTTGATTTGACCTTGGATGCAAAGCACTTGCTTGACTACTTGACCGTAGCGGCTTATTAATCACATTGTTGAACGAAAAAATAACACGAAATGGCTAATTGCTTTTTAGAATCACTTTCATCAGACATTGTCAATGATTGTGATAATATCACCAAATCAGGGATTGAAACCGATGTTGTTTTGATTCCTCGAAAGGATATTGACTTCTCAGCATCGACTGTCGATCAGACTAATCGAATGCTCATCACTGATATTGTTTTGAAAGCGCAAACTACCGGATACCTACTTGAGGGCGTGAAGCAACTCAATGGTTATAGCTGGGAGTTCGTGCCGAGCGAAGAGACGATTGACCGCTATCGGCATACATTTAACGGGGTCATCATGACCCCATCCGCAAAAAATAGACTGGAAATGTCTAAGCTTGCCAGGGGCGAGCAGTATGTTGCTGTGGTTAACAAAAAATACAAAGGCGCAGATCGAAAGGATGCCTTTCTAGTTTTAGGTTGGGACACCGGAATGTATGTCACAGCACAAACTGAAAACTCAAAAGAATCTGATGCTGCCATTCAGTTCACGCTATCTAATAAGGATAATGAATTAGAAGATGAAGCCCCCCGAATTGTATTAGACACCGACTACTCTACAACTTTGACGGCGTTTAACAACAAATTCGCCCAAGGTTCTGGAGACGGTGGCGGAACGCCATGATAGTATGAGAGATTGGTTGAAGTTTGATAAGAATGAGATATTCAACGGTAAGGATGAGAAAGGAAACCGATACCTTTCTCAATTCCTTTCCGATTACCAACAGACCTTTAACCCGGAAGATATTAATGCCGGGTGTCAGAAATGCCTGAACGGCTATTACCAAAAAATGATAAATCACCTTACCATGTCAAACAAAAAAAAAGAAGATTCAAATAACAGCGGCTACCTTTTAAAGAAGAAATATGAGAATATCCCACTTTCATTTGGGAGTCGGCACCTGGTCAACAATCAAAACATCACTGATGAAATGGCCAAAGCGCTGATAGATAATCACGCTAAAGGAGAAGACTTATTTCAAGTCATCCCGGAAAGCGCGAATGAAGAAGTTGATCCGGTAAAAGAGTTGAAAAGCCTAAGCCGCAAAGACCTCAACGAAAAGGCTGGTGATTTAGGGATTGAAAACCCCGAAGATTTTCAGAATAAAGCGGAGCTTTCCCAAGCCATAATCGACCTCAACGAAAAGGATGGTGAGGAGGAAGCGGACAAAGAAAAATCATTACCACAAAATCAAGATAATGATGAAGTGTAATGATAAGGAGATCAACTTTTATAGAACTGTTTCGTCAAACATTCAGATTTGACAAAAGCCTCAAGATATACAAAAATGGCGATGACAATAATTATCCCGAACTCATTGAGGAAACAATTGAGGACAGCGTAACGGCTTCACGTTGCGCCGGTACGGTTGCTGATTTCATCACCGGAAAAGGATTTGGAGACGATCTGAACAATAAGCTGGTCCACAAGGAAAAGCATACCACTCTTTTTCAATTCCTGCAAGAAATAGCTGAATCACTAGCTCGTCACAAAGGCGTATTCATCCATGTCAATTATGATGCAAATTATGATATCAAAGACATGGATGTTTTGCCGTTTATCGACTGTCGTATTGGAAAAAAAGATGACAACGATTACAACGGAAAGATACTCTTGTGCAAGGATTGGCAGAATAGTAAGAAAGCGAGAAAAGCAAAAGCGATAAACGTTTTTAACCCCGATAAGGATATCGTAAAATATCAGGTTGAGAAAACCGGCGGGATCAAAAAGTACAATGGGCAAATCTTATATTTCAAGAAAGGAAAATACACCTACCCGCTTTCCCCCCTACACCCGGCCATCAAAGACGCACAATCCGAGGCGCAGGCCGCAATTTTCAAGCACGTATCACTTACGCAAGGCTTCTTCGGAAAGACATTGGTAGTAACAAAACCCTTGGTAGATGATATTCTAAAAGACAGCGATCCAGATGAATTTCGTGCGCAGGAAACCGAGCGCGACAAGTTCAAGAAAACAATAGAGAAATTCATCGGCACAAAAAATTCAGGCGGTGTCCTACACGTCGAGATGGAATTTGAAAGCGACAAAATTGAAGATGAATTCCTCATAAAAAATATTGAGAGCAATATAAACGACAAACTCTTCGCACACACCGAGGACAGCGTGGCTGCCAATATCTGCGCTACAATGAAAGTGCCTCAAATACTGGTAAGGCAAAAGGACGGCAATATGTTTTCGGCGTCAGGAGAAGTCATTCGTCAGGCTAAAATATTCGTGCAAGAACAAACTGAGAAAGACCGCATAAATACGGAGCAAATTATCAATAAGCTTATGATGAGGTTCCAGGACGCGGCAAAAGAGTTAAGTATAATCCCATTAATCGATACCAATGAGCCTAATAACGAAGAGTGATATAATGAAGTGCCGGGAGATTTCGAGGGGCGTCCGGAACGATAAAATAAACCCCTATATCGAAGATGCTGAATTTCTCGACATACGTCCATTATTGGGCGATAAGCTCTTTTATGATATTTCAAAGGATCCTCAATCGCCAAAATATGTCGAACTCTTAAATGGAGGAATGTACCAGCACGTAAACGAGAGCTATAAAAACCCCGGGCTAAAAAAAGTGCTGTCAATCTATGCCTATTCGCGTTACATTCTGTTTGGAAGCTTCACCGATACGGCATTTGGTTTTGTGGAGAAATCAAATCAGGACAGCAAACCTGTCGGAGATGGCCAAAAAAGGAATTTGTACACGAAGAACAGAAATATCGCGTACAACTATTGGCTTGAAGTGGCCAAATTCCTCAACCGTAACAAGTCCGATTATCCACTTTGGGGCAATAATATAGCCTGTGAAAAAGGAGCTAAAAGCAATCTTAGAATATCGAAGATATCATAATGAAGTACACATTTGTAGATATATCATCAAGTAAGTTACAGATCAACGGTTTTGAAATGTACAAAGTTTTTGTGCCTTTTAAAATCAATGACAACTATGTGTCGGTTCTCAATGTGTACGATTCCAAGTACATTTTGATGCCCCGGACACATGTGTCGGACATCATGGTTAATAATTCGACCTACAATAACGCAAACGATCTCATAACGGCATTGACTCCCGTCGTATATTCTTTTGAAGGGCAGGGCAGTGTTGATCAGCAACAAATTGAAGAGAACAGACAAAACATCTTTAAGCTTCAACAATCTATTGCTGATATTTCACAAGCTTTCAATGATTATTACACCACTAAGGAAATAGATCAGCTCATTAGTTCTATCGATACCGGAGGCAATTTTATTGCTTCCGGAGTGCTCGATGGAGATAAACTAATCTACAAAGATTCAAAAGAGAATCCGCTATTCAGCGTCAATGTGCACAGGCTTCTAACGCAGGGATCAAGACTTACTTTCCTCGAAGACGGATCCTTAATACTAAAAAATATTTTCGGAGAGGAACTATCCTCGGTAAAAGTAAAAGCCAAGGAGAATATTTATGAAGAATATCTCTACACCGATACCGCAGAACCATTATTGCGTGGATTTATTCCAACGACTGAGTTTACGATAGCGAAAACGGCGGACGGGAATTTTTACTTTGTTCATCAAAAGAAGGAGGAAACGAACGAATATCTACAGGGTTCAAGAATTTTTCTATACGATGTTGATGAGTATTTTGATTTGACGAAACCCGACATCGATAATAATAAATTTAACGCATGGGAATTAAAAAAAATTGAAAGCACACTAATCCCTGGTAACAAATACGGTTTTAATGTTTGGTTTAGAGAGGGAGATATAAAGGCTGTAAAACACACATCACAAAGCCATATCTGGACTTCCGGCACGCAAAAGTTTTTTCTACAAGGCTGCAAAGAATTGATAGCAGTGTACGTCAACGGGCAGTTACTCGCTCCGTTTCAATTTAATACCGACATCCAAAATGAGAAAATAGAAATACTCGACACATTGGAAGCAAATGATAACATTACTATAATTTATTTAAAGTAGCATTATGAAATCAACAAATAAACTACCTTTAGGACAAGTCGAAAAAGGAGAGGATTTAAAGAAAATAAACGAAAAGGCCATTGATAGCCAAGTGGTGCATAAAGAGGGAGATGAGACGATTTATGACCATAAAAACTTTAAAAACTCACCTACGATTGAGAAGGAAGCCACCGCCGATCAGCACCCGATTGTCAAAAGTCAATTTGACCGGGAAATGGCTACCAAGGCTAATGATAATAATGTCGTTCACAAAACAGGAAACGAAAGCATTGACGGGGTAAAGAGCTTCCTAAAAGCCCCGGAAAGTGATAAAGAGGCTTCGGGCAATAAAGAATTGATCCGCAAAAGTCAATTCGATACCGAATTGGGCAAAAAAGTGGACAAAGTATCCGGTAAAGGGCTTTCGACTAATGATTATACAAATGCAGAAAAAACAAAAGCCGCACACGGGGAAACGGCATACAACTGGGGAGATTGGCGACAAGAGGGATTTGCCAAGAAAACCTATGTCGATACCTTCGGTAACCGCATTTCTTTTGCGAGTGGAATTCTAAAGCTTTTCGATGCCGACAATAATCTATTGAGCAATGTGGACTTGACAAGCCTTTCCGCGGGAAACTTGCAGGTTTCAATTGACAATTCAAATCCAAGTAACCCGGAGATTGTTTTCAAACAAGACGGCGTTGAAATTGGAAGAATTTCCGCAAATTCTTTGCTTACCGGCACGGTAGTGAACGGTGAACTTGTGAATGATATGTTGAAGTTCTACGACACGTCGAGCTCGCTTGTGTTTTCGATTGACTTGTCAAAATATGCGGAGGACTCCAAAGTCGTGCATGATACCGGAAATGAAACGATTGGCGGTGTAAAAACCTTTTCTTCTACGCCAAAATCCAACAAAGATGCCACGACCAGTAAGGAATTAGTACGTAAAAGCCAATTTGATACCGAGATAGGCAAAAAAGTGGATAAGGTAAATGGAAAGCAGCTTGTGGATTCCACCGAAGTTCAAAAACTCCAAACGGTTGAGCAAGGCGCGGAAAAGAATGTGCAAACCGATGCTGCGGAGCTTGACGCAACAAAGGATTCTTACTTAAGAAACAAAGAAGCTTACTTAACTGTTCAAGATTTGTTCTTCTTTCACAAGGGAGACGATCAAATGTTTACGCTAGATTTTGATATGCACCGCTTAGTGGCCGTGAAAGTTAACGGTTTGGGATTGGCTTTGGATCAATACAACCAATGGCACAATGCTATTGAAATTCTTGACACGTTAGAAGATAGGGATTACGTTCAAATTGAATACGTCACCCCTACCGATTACTCGAAAATACACGGAATTGAGTGGAATGTAAACCACGCGGCACCGGAAGTTACCAAAATTGGTAATATGACCCTGCACAGCAGTTTGCCTATTCAAAATCAAATGCGCCGTTGTGTGCTTCAAGACGATGGTAAGGTGGCTTATTACCTTGACGAAAATAACAGCGAAAAAAAGGCAGACGGCACTTCTGCGGTGCTCGATGGTACCGATGGACAAGTGATGGTTGAAATTCCTCGCTATTGGAGGAAGCACACTGCTGTTGGAGATGTGAGACGCGTGCTGTTTTCGATTAAGCCTTTTCAAGGAGCGGAGGAAGTACCGAAAATGTATGTTTCCGCCTATAAGGCCTCTATTAATCGGACAAACAATAAATTGAGTTCGGTGAATAACTTGACAGCCGATTACCGTGGCGGTAATAATCAATCTGCTTGGGATAGCGAAAATCAATTTAAGAGTCAATTAGGAAAGCCGGTGACAAATGTTTCACGGATTGATTTTAGGAATTACGCTAAAAATCGCGGTTCAAATTGGTATGACATGGATTTACAAGCCCGTGCCAGCATAGCGTGGCTAATCACGATGGAATATGGTACACGCGATCACCAAACGGCATTGTCAGTCGGAGCGACAACTACGAGTTATTCATCTTGGAATGATTTCAACTCACGCTATCCTCTTTTTCAATGTGGCTTAACCAATTCGTTGGGGAATACTTCTGGAGAAGTTGACATTCAATTGACCGATTACCCGGCAGCCGGGCAAACAGAACAGATTAAAGTGTTCAGTTATAGAGGGGTTGAGAATTTCTACGGCGATATATGGGAGTGGACTAATGGCGTCAATATTCTTAACAACAAGTATTACACAACCAAGGGTAAATTGATTAGTGACACAGATGTGAAAGGTTACAAATTAATTGGCACTCGACCTACCGATAATGGCTATATCAAAGAAATGTATCCGGGAACAATACTGCCAAAAGACAACGATGGAGCTTCGAGCAGCACTTATTATACTGATCAAAACTACAATCAAAATGAGGTTGCTCTTAGGGCTGTTTATTTCGGCGGTCATGCGTATCATGGCGTTCCGGCGGGTTCGTTCTGTGCGATGGCGATTAGCGCTCCCTCGGCTGCGTCTGCGTCTATCGGCTCTC
>CAZPGY010000004.1:0-1971 GCA_964586655.1 uncultured Flavobacteriaceae bacterium | reverse complement strand
CGCTCCCTCGGCTGCGTCTGCGTCTATCGGCTCTCACCTTAGCTTATTTCAAAAACTTATAGTTTTTGCAGACCTCGCCACTTGGCGAAAAATGACAAGAATAACACAAAGCGCGTTGGTAACCTTGGCGAAGACGAGCTTTCAAAAAAGCAAATTAATGAAACGAGTAAACAACTTGTATCAAAAGATAATTAGCCTTGAAAATCTTAATCTTGCCGATCAGCGAGCGAGAAAAGGTAAACGGAAATCCTATGGGGTTAAAAAACACGATGTCAATAGGGAGGCTAATATCAATAATTTGCACAAGGCTTTGAAAAACAAGACGTTCAAAAATTCAGAGTATGAGACGTTTTTCATTACAGAGCCAAAAAAAAGACAAATATTCCGCTTGCCATATTTCCCAGATAGGATTGTTCACCATGCTATTATGAACGTGGTTGAACCTATTTGGAAGTCAATATTGACCCGCGACACATACAGCTGCATAAAAGGCCGCGGTATTCACGCTTGTGCCAAGAAGCTGAAAGCGGATTTAAAATCCGATCGGGAGAATACAAAATACTGTTTGAAACTCGACATCAAAAAATATTACCCGAGCATCGACCACGACATTTTGAAGTCAATTTTGCGGAAAAAAATAAAAGATGCCGACCTGCTTTGGCTGCTTGACGAAATCATTGACAGCGCGGCGGGCGTACCGATAGGGAATTACTTAAGCCAATATTTCGCAAACCTGTATTTGGCGTATTTCGACCATTGGATTAAGGAGAAAAAAGGCGTGAAGTACTACTACCGATATGCGGATGATATTGTAATTCTTTCCGATTCCAAGGAAGAACTACACAAGCTTTTCAAAGAAATAAAATCCTATTTGTCATCGGAGTTGAAATTGACGATCAAAGAAAATTACCAAGTATTTCCGGTTGAAAAACGCGGGATTGATTTTGTGGGATATGTGTTTTTCCATACCCACACCCTTTTGCGAAAAAGAATAAAAAAACGCTTTGCCCGGGCGGTGGCGCAAGGGAAAGACAAAAGTACGCTAGTGTCATACGAAGGCTGGGCAAAGCACTGCAATTCAATAAACCTACTAAAAAAACTAAATTATGCAACAAGTTAGAGCAAATCGAACAAACACAGCCCCTCCAACGATTAAAGACTTGGGAGATGGCACCTACTATTACAACTTCAATGTTGATCACAGGGTTGAATACACCGAAAACGGCAGCTATGACAACTACGATTACGATCAAGTGAGGTTGGAACTGCCGGTTGATAAAAAGAAAATCCAAGCCGCCGTAAAGGCCGCGGGATTCACAAACCACAAAGTAAACATCAATGAATAGTTTCAGCGACTTTAATATCAAGCCTAAACGTGGTCGATTTGTGGAAGACAAAATCAAGATGATGAAGGTGCTTAATCAAGGAATTATCGTTCACAACTTTAAGATTGACGAATCTAAATTTAGGAATAGCAACAGCAGAAGATGTTTGTCGCTTCAAATTGAGTTCAATAATCAAATGCACGTCCTTTTCACTGGAAGTAAAGTGCTTACCGAGATGATCGAGCAAGTATCCGAAGACGATTTGCCGTTTAAAACGGTTATAACAAAAGAGGGTGAAACCTTTCAATTCAACTAAACATGAACAGTAGAAACGAATATAAATTACCACTCAAACAAATCGAGCAAATCAAGATTGAAAACATACTCAATCTTGCAACTCAATTGGCGCAAAAACTAGAAGCCTCTGACATAGCCGGACTAGCGTCAGAAAGCTGGGTAAACGGACAAAATTTTGCTAAAAAAACATACGTTCAGCAGAAAATAGCAGACTTAATCGCTAGCTCACCGGCTGCGCTTGACACGCTAAACGAGTTGGCCGCGGCGCTAGGCAACGATCCTAACTTTTCGGCTACGGTACTCAATCAAATAGCCGGAAAGAAAGATGACTTTACGGTGTTGCCTGTTA
>CAZPGY010000003.1:0-227141 GCA_964586655.1 uncultured Flavobacteriaceae bacterium | reverse complement strand
AAACCTTTGAAAAAGTGTAATAATAATGGTCAACGTATTTCAGGACAAGACAAAAAATCTTCCAAATTATATTGTTGTATTACCTAAAAATGGTAACTTCGAGATAAATAAGAATAAAATGGGACGAAATACATCAATATCACTCGGAAATTATTTTGAAAGCTTTGTCAAAAGTCGAATAAAAGAAGGCCGTTATAAAAATGCTAGCGAAGTTGTTCGTGCAGGATTGCGATTATTGGAAGAACGTGAAAATAAAGTACGTGCACTGAGAAATGCAATCCAAGAAGGAATCGATAGCGGAATTAATGAAAACTTCAACGCTGATGAATTTCTAAACGAACTAAAATCCCGAAAACAAAATAATGGCTAAATATCACTTAACAAATAAAGCTACTTCAGATTTATTGGGTATTTGGGATTACACCGTCGAAGCTTGGTCTAAAAAGCAAGCTGAAAGATATTACAATCAACTCATAAGAACTTGTAAGCAAATCGCAGAGAACCCAGAAATCGGAAGAGAGTATTTTGAAGTAAAAACGGAGCTTTTAGGACTTAAAACAGGAAAGCACATCATCTTTTATGAAATGATAGACAAGAATGAAGTGAAGATTATTAGAATCCTGCACGAGAGAATGGACTTGGAAAATAGAATCGGTGATTAGAATAACATTATGGAATATAACCGGGCCTGTAACAAACAGTTTGCCCCAAGGGCAGTTATTGTTTAAAATTTTATGATCGGTTTTCATTGGACGCAAAAGCCATTTATTAAAGATTTTGGTTAAATTTAAACTTTAAAAGTGGCTTTTGCTCGGGGTCGAGATTGACCGAAAATTTCGACTTCGTTTTCCGATCCTGCATAAGGCCGCCAGCCGTTATCTGCAATTACTCTAAAAAAACAAACACGAATAAATTAATAATGAATTGTGAAAATTGTAACGAACCTATTGAAGGAACGATTTGTTCCAATTGTGGGCGTTCTGCAAAAATACAAAGAATTGACTTTGAATACGTTAAAGGTGAGATCGCAAATATTCTCTTCTTGGAAAAAGGAATAATTAATACCATTGTCAAACTTATAACTCACCCCGGAAAAAGCATTAGACGATATATTTTAGTTGACCGGAATTCACTTATGAAGCCGATTGTCTTTCTTTTTTTAATGTCAATACTTTATAGCTTGACTATTACAATTTTTGATTTTTTGGAATTTAAAAATACATACATAAATCTTGCGGTTTTCGATGTAAGTTACTTAAATATTAACATAAAAAGTAGCTCTATCACAATAACAAAATGGTTTGAGGGAAAAAGAGGATATGTATACTTTTTCATAAGTTTTTATTCTAGTTTGTGGGGTTATCTGTTTTTTAAAAAATCCAAATACAATTTTTATGAAATACTTACTTTGTTTTGTTATTTATTAGGTATGTTCATTCTATTTTCGAATTCAATTACACTGCTCCTTAATATATTTGCAAATCAAATAGTTTTGAATAGTAACATTAAGTCATTATTGTTCTTAAGCATAATTATTTATGTTACTTGGGCAATGGCACAGTTTTTCGGAAATAAAATAAAAAATTATTTAAAAGCCTTTTTCGTTTTAATTTTCGGTTTCTTTTCTTTTAGAGTCTCTGTGTTAATGTTAATAATTATAATTGACATGTTTAAATATAAATTTTAATAACACTATTTAAAGTAAAAAAAAGCAGATAATCGAGTAGGCGGCCCCGCCGATTTATTGGCGAACTAAGCCGCTCACAGCCCTGTTGAGCTTGTTGAACGGGGCAGTACCAACCACGTAGTTTGGCTTATCCTCCCCAGGCAGACAAACTTTCAGCTCCGACCTCACGGCTGACCGCCCTGCCACTTACTTCACTTCGGGATAGCCTGCCCCATAATTCTTACGGAGCCACTCCCCCACGTCAAGGATTTTCTCCTCTTGGGAACGCGCTCTTTCTTTTAAAAGAACTATATTTACCACTCAAGGCGCACACAAACATATTGGCGTCAGGCGGGGTAAACGGCTTCGTTTAAACATTTTTCGTATATTTGAACATTGGTCTTCGATTGAAATTTTGGGGTGAAATCCCGCCCAAACGCTAATATGCCAGCCGTTTTGCAACATTAAAAAATCAATGATGAGAAAAATTATTTTATTCTTTTTATTGCTATCTACAAGTATTTATGGGCAAACTTCAATTGATGTATTTAAAATTGAGTTTCTTAGGACATATGAAAACATCCAAGGAAGTCAAAACAATTATTATACCGATTTAGTTGACCGATTACTTCATAGAAAAAAAGATACATTGAAATATGGCTTCTTTAATTCTAATGGTCAAAAAGTAATTAACGCAAAATATAACTACGCTTCAGATTTTTACAATGGTAAAGCTAACATTATTTTGGATTCAATCTGTAAGCTTCCCCAAAATTAGGACAGATTAAAATTGTAATAATTAAAATGTAAATTTGTTCTATTATGAAACGAAGCAAGTACAGTCCCCCGAACATGTCAATCAGCAAAAAAATTTTATTAACTCTTTCTGTACTGTTTTTCTCCTATTATGGGTCTGCGCAGTCTCCCGGCAAAAAAATAATCAAGGAGGTTTATCAAAATTACGCTGCTCATCAAAACATCTCCTATGACGTGCATTATAGCATGAAATTTTCCAGTACTAAAGATACGTCCTCTATCAAAGCCTCCGTTTTCATTCAGCGCAATCAAGAAGATTCTGTCTTTGGTGGGAAATTTCTCTTTACGGCTAAGCCCCAAAAAGAAATTGATTCTATCCAAAAAATTGTCAACTATTACAATTCAAAAAATATATTTACAATCCTTGTTGGTAGTGCCCGAACTGCTGTAAAATACAATCATCCGGCAAAAGAAAAATGGGCTATAACTGGAAACTGGACTAATGGGCTCATAAAAACCTTTTTCTTACAGCCTAAAAAACTTAAGGCTATCTATAAAGATAAGGAAAACAAAATAACATATACTGACTTAAATAGTAAAGCCATTGTTCACATTAAATATCCGAGTGGTGCCAAACGAATCTTACACATCGACAAAGCAAATAAAACAATTGAAAAAATGACGCTTATAATCAAAGGCAGTTTAGGTACTCAATTTGAAGAATGGGTGTTTTCTAACATTGATTTCAATTCTCATAATTCAAAAGTTTTTAGGGAAAGAGCCGAAAAATACTTGAAATCCTATAAGATTATAGAATATAAACCGCCAAATGACGAATATTATGCCTTGTTGGAAAACGGCGCTAAAGCGCCTTCACTAAAAGGAACTTTTTATCCCAATTACTCTAAAAAAGTCCAGGTCAATTTTGATAAGCCAACAATCATTGATTTTTGGTACACCACCTGTGGGCCTTGTATCAAAGCCATTCCAAAGTTGAATAAGCTAAAAGAGAAATACGGCGACAAAATTCAAATCATCGGGATTAATGATAAAGAAAGTAAATCTGATGAAAAAAAGACCATTGAAAATTTTCTACAACGATTTCCTATTAATTACAAAATATTATTGACAAGAAAGATTCCCAAAGCCTACAATATCAAAGCCTATCCCACGCTCTACATCATTGGCAAAGACGGGAAGATAAAATACGCCAACATAGGCTATTACAAAAACATGTTTAGTGTATTGGATGAGAAAATCAGCAAATTATTAGAGAAATAACCAGCTGTCAACAAGCGACCTGAAAACAAGAGCGACTAAAACCGGACTCGGTAGGGGCTGTTTTATTAAAAAAACAACTCCACCTCCGCATAGTTGTAATCTCCATGGAATAGCTGTAATTTTGCGCTCGCATTAACCCTAACACTTTTCTTGAGAGGAAAGCAAAAAAGAATCGCTTATGAAACGACAGATTACCGATACCATTTTAATGGTCCGTCCGGTAGATTATCGGATGAACGAACAAACGGCAGTCAACAATTTCTTTCAAAAAGGCATGGCCTTAAGTCCGGAAGAAATCACCCAAAAAGCACAAGCAGAATTTGATGCTTTTGTCACCAAACTTCGCGAAGTGGGCGTTAAAGTTATTGTGGTAGACGACATTAAAGCTCATAAAACTCCGGATTCTATTTTCCCCAACAACTGGGTTTCTTTTCATCAAAACGGAAATGTGGCGCTGTACCCCATGTTTGCCGAAAATCGACGCCCGGAACGACGAGAAGACATCTTAGTCAAACTTGAGGAAGAAGGGTTCTCCATTGAAAACCTGGTTGATTATACCACTGCGGAAAACGACGGATATTTTTTAGAAGGCACCGGAGCCTTGATCTTGGATCGACAAAACCGAAAAGCCTATTGTGCATTATCACCCCGAGCCGATGAAGGCCTGTTGATTGAATTTTGTGAGGAATTTGAATATACGCCCATTATCTTTAAGGCATATCAAACGGTGGAAGAAACGCGTAAACAAATTTACCACACCAATGTGATGATGGGACTGGCCGAGAACTTTGCGGTAATTTGCCTGAGCTGCATCGATGATAAAAAAGAACGCAAATTGGTAGCCGACAGCCTAAAGGAAGATGGAAAAGAAATTGTAGAATTGACCGAAGCCCAACTCAATCGCTTTGCGGGAAATATGCTGCAAGTACAGGGAAAGCAAGGCAAATATTTGGTAATGAGCGAGGAAGCCCGAAAATGCTTGACCCCCAAACAGATCAATCAGATTGAAAAGTATTGCAACATCCTGAGTAGCGACCTGACCACCATCGAAACCTTGGGCGGAGGCAGCGCTCGCTGTATGATGGCCGAGGTATTTTTACCGACTAAAGCCTGAAACATCCCCTCATTTTTGTATCTTTTGCCTTAAACTAAGTCGTTATGAAAATCATTGTTTCTCCCGCCAAATCATTAGAAGAAGAACGCAAACTGCCCACTTCTCGCGCTACCCACCCCCAATTTTTGGAAGAAGCGGTTCAACTCAACCGAAAGCTGGCTCGATTGTCAAAAAAAGAACTTTCCAACTTAATGGGGATTAGCGACAAACTGGCCAATTTGAATTATCATCGCTATCAAAATTTTGACGAAGCCAATCAAGAAAATACCCGCCCCGCAGTCTATCTCTATAATGGCGATGTGGCCAAAGGCTTGGATGCTTATTCGCTGCCCGATGAAAAGTTGGGGGATTTGCAAAATCAACTTCGAATCATCTCGGGCTTGTATGGCATTTTAAAACCCCTGGATTTGATTCAGCCCTATCGTTTAGAGATGAAAATAAAGCTGCAAGGAAAAGGATATGATAATCTTTATGATTTTTGGACAGAAAAAATCACCCGGTCTCTCAATAACGAATTGGCAGACGATGAGCTCTTACTCAATCTGGCCAGCAATGAATATTTTAAAGCCATTGACCAAAAGAACTTAAAGGCGCCTGTTGTTGCTCCGGTGTTCAAAGATTTTAAAAACGGCAAGCTTAAGATCATCAGTTTTTACGCTAAAAAAGCCCGAGGCGCCATGGTTCGTTACATCCTCGATCATCAGATAAGCCATCAAGAAGACCTCAAAGGCTTTGATTATATGGATTACACTTACAGTGAACAGTACACCGAAAAGGAAAACGAGCCGGTTTTTATACGTTAGTTTTTTTTTAGTCCGCAGAAGACCAGAGTTATGTCCATTCCCCCATGAGACGTAAATAATAGAATATGGATATAGGATATTAGATTTTTTTTTATATTCGTAGCGCTCTCAACACGCCCCCCATTTTATGCGCTCATATTTATTTTTTTCAGTTCTTTTTTTATTGCCCTTTTGGAGCTTTGCTCAGTTCGAATTAACCGGGACCGTTCAAGACAGCACCTCAGGAGCGCCCATTGGCAGCGCATCAGTGGTGGTCTATCCGGCAGGAGAAAATTCTATTTTGGGCTATGACATCTCAGACGAAGAAGGCCATTTTAAAATCTTGGTGCACACCCGTGCCGACAGCCTGACCCTTAAAATATCCATGTTGGGATATGAGCGATTTGAGCAAACCCTTTTGGCTAAAGCACAGTCCATTCCGGTTCATTTGAGCGAAAAATCGGTGAGTTTAGAAGAGGTTTTTATTCGCAATCCCCCGATTAAACAGCATGGAGACACCTTGATATTTGATGTAGATGCCTTTAAGAGCATGAAAGACCGAAGCATTAAGGAGGTATTGGCCAAAATGCCGGGTATTGAAATTAAACCTTCGGGAGAAATTTACTACCAAGGTAAGCCCATCAACAAATTCTATGTAGAAGGTTTGGACCTCATGGGCGGGCAGTACAACATGATTGCCAATAATTTACAACCCGACGAGGTAGAATCAGTAGAAATTTTGGAAAACCATCAACCTTTAAAGGTGCTGGACAGCATTGTGCCTTCTGACCAGGCCGCCATTAACCTGACCCTTAAAAAAGACGTAACCCTCTCAGGCAATCTTGAAGCAGGCGGCGGTGCAGCTCCGGGCTTGTGGTACGGCAGCTTGACTCCCATGTTTTTCACCAAAAACTTTCAAGCACTGGTTACCTATCAAACCAATAACACGGGAACAGATGTTACCGAAGATTTTAATAGCTTTTCTATTTCCGCCTTCCGCTATGGATATCGTGCTGACAGCAAAAACAGCTGGCTTTCGGTAGCCGGACCGAGCACGCCTTCATTTTCGGCTAAACGTTGGCGTGATAATGAGGCGCATGCCGGATCTGTCAATGTGCTTTTTAAAGATGATAATGATTTTGAATATCGAATCAATGCCGATTACATCAACCGGTTTACTCGACGTGAAGGAGGCGGAGAAACCACTTATCTCTTGCCCCAAGGCGATACGCTTATCAGCAGAGAGGAGCGCCGCCATGCCCGAAATCAGTCCATGAATGTCAGCTTGTCTGTGGAACGAAACAAGGAGTCTAATTTTCTGAAAAACAAATTGAGTTTTTCCGGACAATGGGACAGGGCTTGGTCACATATCAACCAAAATCAGTTGCTTAGCAACCAGCATTTGCAAGCACCCTATACCGGCATCAGCAACAAATTTGAAATTATTTTTCCTTGGGGAAAACAATTGATTACGCTTGATTCTGATATTGGATACAATGAATCTCCACAAGATTTGACCCTCCAACCGGGAGTTTTTGCCAATATATTGTCACCCGGCAATCCACTTGATCAAGTAAGACAACACGTAATGAACACCCGGTTTTATGCCAATCATTCTTTAAGTTTTACCAAGCGTTTGGGAAAAATAAGTCTGAGTTTTAAACCCGGGATTGATTTTTCGCGACAAGAATTGGATTCAAAAATATATTTAGAAGGGCTTGTAAAAAACAATCCCGATTTCAAAAATGCCATGCGCTGGCAAAAGCTGTCCACTTACCTCAATGTGGGTGCTTCTTATAAAAGTGATCATCTGAATCTCTTTCTCAGTCTACCTTTTGAGCTGACACAGTACAAAATTGAAAACCACATCAACGGCGTGGAGAGGGAAAAAAATCCTTTTGTTTTCAATCCTTCCCTATGGGGATATTATGAATTTTGGGATTACTGGAAAGCGACCATCAGCGGCGGATACAGCAAGGGTTATGGTCCTATGGATGATATTTACTCGGGATATTTACTGAGCTCCTACCGCAATTTGGGCAGACAAGACGTACCTTTAAAAGAAGCAATATCTACCCGAGGACGCGTGGGGCTTCAATACCGCAATCCAATCAACAGTTGGTTTGGTCGAATAGGTTACGGCCGTTCAAAAGTGCAGTACGACCAAATCAACAGTTTGAAAACTTTGCCCGACGGTTCGTTGATTATGGAGGCCAAACCAATGAATCATCAATTGATGAGCAATTCTATTTATGCCAACATCAGCAAATTTATCATGCCTTTGCGCACCACTTTTAAGCTTTCTACCAATTATTCATACAGTAAAAACGATATTTTGTTTAACGGAAATATGATTGAAAATACCAATACCGGTTGGCATAACAGTTTAAATTTAAGTGGAGATTTTACAAATTGGCTGACCGTGGAATATACCGCGAGCTTGGGGTTGAACACAACAAAAAATGTTATTCAATCAGAACGAGAAATCAACTCCCAAAGCCATGAATTGGGAATTTATGTATATTTATTTGACAATCACACCCTCAATTTTTCGATGGAATGGTTAAAAAACACTTTTGCCGGGAGTAGTCAAGAAAATTTCTTTGGAGATTTTATGTATAGGTTCACCTTGTCAAAAGAAAAGCAAATCGACATTGAATTTTCTGTGATTAACATTTTCAATAAAAAGCAATATCGCAACTTCTCGGTTGGAAGTTATACTTTGTCTGAATCCTATTACCTACTCCGCCCGAGACAGTTTTTGGTAAAGCTGCGTTTCCCGTTGTAAAGCACGGAGCACACGGCATTATATGTTGAATTAAATAAAAAACAGTATGAAAACTTTTGGATTAAGCTTTATTTTAAGTGCGTTGGTTTGGTCGTTGAGCTCGGCACAACAAAAGAAGCATCAAACTACTTATGAAGTGCAATATGAGGCCAACTACAGCATGGACTCTACCCATCTTTCCGATAAAACCAAAGAAACCCTGTTTTTATACACCAGTGCCGATTTTGGGGTGTTCACCAATTATGATGTGATTGAGTTTGAAAACTGGATGACAGAGCTCAGAAAAAAACAAGGTTCGGCTTCGGTATCTGCCACTTATAGTCATGGCTCGTCTCAAAATCCCAGTCTTAACAAGGAATTTTATAAGAACCTACAAACCGGCACCGTCAAGACCGTGGTTAAAATAGCCGATAACCGTTATATTTATGAAGAACCCAAAACTGATTTTGATTGGCAAATTATGGATTCCACCCAAACCCTCAATGGTTATGTGGTTCAAAAAGCAAGCCTACACTTTGCCGGACGAGATTATGTGGCGTGGTTTACCCTGCAGATTCCCATTCCCAACGGTCCCTATTTATTTTCGGGGCTGCCGGGCTTGATTGTTAAAATGTATGACCTCCCAAAAGAATATATATTTACCCTCAAATCCATTAAAAAATTGGAACCCCCTAAAACCTGGACTTTACCGGATGAGGTCACGCATATTACCAAGGATAAATATAAAAAGATGAGAACCAAATGGTTAGAAAAACTCCTGTATTCTTCAGACTTGGGCTATATGATGTCCAACACGCCCGGAGTTTCCGGATCTACATCTTCTCATAATGGCAAAATTATAGAGGCCCACTTTGAATTGTACGGTCAAGAGATTTCTAAACAGGAATTAAAACGCCGTTTTAAAGAGAGTATAAAGCGTAAGAATAACTTCATCGAACTTCAATAATTATGAGAACAATCACATTAAGTTTATTGCTATGCCTGTTTGTCTATACTGCTGTATGGGCTCAAAAATCATACGAAACTCAATATGAGGTGCAGTATCAGGTAACTTTCAGTATGGATTCCCTTCATTTAGACGATAAGTCCACGGAAACCCTGTATCTCTATACCGGTTCGGAATATGGAGTATTTATGAATTACCGCAAGGCCAAGGCCGATAAAATTCAGGCCGAAATCGAACGCCAGATCCGCTCGGGAAGTTTGGTCATTAGCCCGAAATGGAGCTCGGATTTCCACAAAACCTTCTACAAAAATTTGAATTCCGGAAAAGTCAAAACCATTGAGGCCATCGCTCGCCACGATTACCTTTATACCGAGCCGATTCAACCGGAATGGCAAATTATGGATTCTACTAAAACCATTCTCGATTATACCGTACAAAAAGCGACTACCCATTTTGGCGGCCGTGATTTTGTGGCTTGGTTTACCCTGCAGATCCCCATTCATGACGGCCCGTATTTGTTCACCGGCCTGCCCGGTTTAATTGTAAAGCTTTACAATACCGAAAAAGAATACGTCTTTCAATTAAAATCCATTCAAAAGCTCGACGAACCCAAGACCTGGACCCTCCCCGAAGCAAAAATGGTTTCCAAAGCTAAATTTAAAAAACTCAAAGCCAAAGCTGCTCGTCATGTACGCGGCGATTTAATTACCGTGGGAGGCATTACCATGCATATAGAACGAGAAGATGGGGAAATGAATCCGACCAAAATTCGTCGAAGGAAGCGGAAAAAGCAAGCCCGAGAAAATAATCCTTTAGAACTTCAATAATGATGAAAAAAACACTGACTTTATCTATTGCCTTATTACTCATTTTTAAAATGAGCGCACAAAACCAAGATCAAGCCGTGGTGAAAGGGCAAGCCGATTATCTGGTCAAATACAAAGTAGTTTTTGCTTTGGACAGCAATAACCGCACTGAAAAAACGACAGAGACCCATTATCTTTATACCGGCCCTGAGGTGAGTTTCTATGCCAGCATGGCAATGATCAGGATAGATTCACTGATGGAAGAGCTCAAAAAATTGCAAGGAAATCGTCAAGCAATGATGCGCAAAGCCAAAGAGATGCGAGAAGAAAGTAAAAACCGTGAAATTCCGGGATTTACCCCCGTTGTATATAAAGATTTTTCGGAAAATGAAGTGTGGGTAGCTTCCCAAGTTTCTCGAAACCGATTTATTTACAAAGAACCGGCGATTCCTTTGTCTTGGGAATTTGGAGAGGAGGTTAAACAAATTGGCAATCGACAAGTGCATCAGGCCACCACTACTTTTGGCGGACGCGATTGGATTGCTTGGTTCACCATGGACGTACCCTTGCGCGATGGCCCCTATGTGTTCAGTGGTTTGCCCGGTTTGATTTTGGAACTTTATGACCGCCAAAAAGATTATCATTTTAGCGTTATTTCCATAGCAAAACTCAAAGAAGCTTATCTGGTCAATAGCAGCAGCAACAAGCATAAAAAACTCAGTAAAGACCAGTTTATTAAGGCCTATAAAAAATATAGAAAGAATCCTTTGGGCCCCATGGCTTCCAAAATTCGAGGTTTGGATATCAAGTTGCCCGACCCCTTGACCGGTGAAAAAGTGTCTGCAACAGAATTCTTGCGACGCATTAAAGAATTTGTTGCTAAACGAAATAATTATATCGAACGCTGGTAAAGGAGCTGACAGCTGATAAAACTAATCCAATATTCACAGCTAAATTTCAAATCCCTGCGTTATTCTCCAATTTATTAATCTAAGCTTACAACTTTAATTTTTTTTCCATGACAAAACAACTTCTCCTTCTCGAAGACCTGGGAATTCCCAAAAATGAATTTGAAAAACTGGTGGCTTCAGCAGCATGGCCTTATGAGCTTATTTGGGAGTCAGAAGACGCTTTAGCAGAGCAAGTAGAAGTTTTGATTACCATAAAAAAAACAGTTGATCAATCTGTCCTCAATCAATATCCCAACCTAAAAATGGTGGCAGTCGCTTTTACGGGCTTTGACCATGTTGACCTAAGCGCCTGTCGACAAAAAAATATTGCGGTTTATAATGTACCGGATTATTCTACCTATTCTGTCGCTGAACTGGCTATCGGACATACCATTGCTTTGTTGCGAGCTATTCCCACGGCTCATCATCATATACAAGCTAAAAAATGGCAACTTCAACCCGGTCTCGAATTAGCGGGTAAGACCGTCGGTATTTTGGGGACCGGAAAAATAGGACTGGCCACGGCTCACATCTTCAAGGCTTTCGGCTGCAAACTTATAGGTTGGTCTCGGTCTGAGAAAGAAGAATTTATAGCATTGGGAGGGGAATACATTTCTGAAAAATCCGACTTTTTTGCCAGAGCTGATGTCATTTCCGTACACTTGCCGCTCAATGATAAAACGACAGGCATCGTAGGGAAAAACGAGTTTTGGGCAATGAAGAAGACGGCATTTTTGATCAATACCGCACGAGGGCCAATTGTGGATGAATCGGCCTTAATCAACGCCCTAAAAAACAAGGAAATTGCCGGTGCCGGGCTCGACGTTTTCGCTCAAGAACCACTTGCTCCCGACAATGAGTTGCGGGTCTTGGACAATACAATTCTCACCCCACACATTGCCTACAAAACAGCGGAAGCGCTACGACGAAGAGCACAAGTTACCGTTCAAAACATCACCAGCTTTTTACAAAAAAATCCTACTAACCGGGTAGACAAATGAATTTTGTTGCTGTGCGGCTTTATACAGCTGTTTCAATATATTTCTAAAACGGCTTTTTATGACCTATTGCTGTTCTGCAAAAGTGATGGCATATCTGTCCTGACCAATTATTGCACCCGTAGAAACAGAGAAAGGACTTCAATGAAGAAAGTGTGGGTTTCGCTTGAAAATATCAAAGTCCTCTATGCAAGAATCTAAAGCCCCAGATCTCACAGCATTGCTTTAAAGTAGCGCCTGTTCTGCTGCCGTTTTGATTAGAGCAGCTGTATTTTTGACTCCAAATTTATGCATCAGATTACGGCGGTGGGTCTCAACGGTCAAGGGACTGATATAAAGCTTCTCTGCAATCTGATCGGTGGTCAACCCTTCGGCCACCCATTTCAAGACTTCTTTTTCACGCCGGGTCAGCCGGGGCCTTTTATAGACCGTACCCTGGCCTTGGGTCAGAATGGCCTGCACGGCCGGACTTAGAGAGGGATTGCCCTCAACGGCGTTTACAATGGACCGGGTGAGCTCTTCCACCGATGAATTCTTCAGCAGATAACCCGAAGCCCCGCTTTGCAGCATTTGGGCAATGATGCTCCGTTCACTGTGGTTGCTGATGGCCAGCACACGTACATTTGGATATTTTTCTTTGATGTCCCGGCAAAGATCCACCCCATTGACATCTGGCAGAGAAATATCCAACAGGATGACTTCGGGGTAATGATCTTTTAAAAAATCAAGGGTGGCCTCCCCTGTGGTGAAAGTACCCACGACTTTCATATGCTCTTTTTCTTGAAGTAATGAGTTCAAACCTTCCGAAACCACCGGATGGTCATCGACAATAATAATGCTTATCTGTGCTTCTTTATTCATGGCTGTTCACTTCAATGTTAACGGTAGTCCCCTCCTTGGGGGTAGAATCTATATCGATACTCCCGTTGAGAAAATTAATGCGGTTTTGGATATTGGAGAATCCAATTCCCTTATTTTTTTTCAGATTATTGGGGTCAAACCCCATCCCATCATCTTCAACGGTAATAAATATACGTCCTTCATTTTGGCTGACCTGTACCAAAATGTTGGTAGCATAACCGTGCCTTACAGCATTAGCAATCAGTTCTTGAACAATACGATAAAGGCTGATTTGCACAGTTTTTGGTAAATCATTATCCAATTGATAGGCTTGAAAATCAATGCTCACTTGTTTGGTCTGTAAAGATTCACAAAGGTCATCGAGTGCTGTTCCCACCCCGTAGCGCAGCAGGGTTTCCGGCATCATATTCCGAGCAATCCGCCGTAGCTCTTCAACCGAACCATCCAATTGGTCAATGACTCTAAACAATTCCATATCCTGTTTGTTCTTGTCTGCGATATCCGACAATTTTAATTTGACCCCCGACAACAAGCCACCCAAACCATCGTGCAGATCGCGGGCCATGCGTTGGCGCTCTTGTTCTTCCCCTTTAATCATGGCATTGTAAACTTTCAATTGATTCTGCTGCCGTTCCTGCTCCAGTCGTTGCTTATAAAGACGCGATTCCTGAAGGGCTGCCTTTTTTTTGTTCCGGTAAAGGATGAGGAAAATTACACAGGTTAGTAATAAAAGTAGTGCGCCGGCAATCAAAAAAATGTTCTGTGTCTTTTCTTCCTGAAGAATGAGCTGTTGCTTTTTGTTTTTATTTTTCAAAGCGAGGATCTTCCGTTGCTTTTTCTCGGTTTTATATTTCACCTCTAACGCTGCTATCTTGGATTTTACTGCAGATTTATGCAGGCTGTCGGCAAGGGTTGCATACTGCTTCAACCAATTATAAGCTGCCTTCGAATGCCCGAGCTGTGCTTCCGTCTCGGATAAGTTTTTGAAAATCCTCAGCCTGTTTCGGGGCTTTGAAATCATAGAGGTATTCTGAAGTACCTTTAAGAGCATCTTTTTGGCTTTATCGTATTGTCGGGCCGTTTTGAACATCCTGAATTTTTCAAAAATAATGCTTCCCGCCATATAGGGGAGCTTCAACTGCCGAACTAAGGCCAGAGCTGTATCCAAATTGGCCAACCCCTGCTTGAGGTGGTGGGTATGAGCGTAATACATTCCAAGTGTTTTAAAATAAATGGCCTGAAAAATAGAGTGTGGTCGGTGTTTCAAAAAGGCTTCGGCACTGTCCAAATAGAGGCGGACGTGTTTGAATTTTTTGGCCTCCAGATAATTCTGGGCCAATCGGATATAAAATTTGGTCAAGATCATCGGTTTTTCCTGTAATGCGTCTTTCCCGATTTCAATGGCTTTCTTGTAATAAGTGATTGCTTTGCCATAATTCAATAGATTCGAATAAATCATGGCCAAGGCTGCCAAATCCTCGGCTTCCGTAATCTCATCGCCCGCCTTCTTGGCCAAGGGGATGGAATGCTTAAGCAAAACCTTCATCAGGGTTTTATTGTCACCAGTGAGCTTTTGATCGGCCGCCCCATAATTTTTCCAAGCTTTACCTTTTAAAGATAAAGCCCGTTTGGACGAGTCCTTGGCCAGAAGGTGAATCGTGCGTTGAAATCTTTTTTTGGCTTTGGCGGGGGTCTTGAGATAATAGGCCACTCCCAAATAAAAATTGCCCAAAGCGGTGTAATACACATTTCCATCACTGATTTTTAAGGAACGATAGGCATAAGAAATCGCCTTATTAAAATCCTTGGGAGACCAATATACCGTGAGTTTATTTAAAATTTCGGCTTTGGCCGTATCTGCTATGGCCGTTTTGACCTGAGCCTCCAAACTATCGGTATAGCGGTTTGCCTCGCTCCTATCCTGCGCCAAAACAGACCGGGTAAACAGGGGACCCAAAAACAAAAGCAATATGACCGGCCAAATCTTTCGCATGATGGCTGAATGGAAGATAAGAAAAGTGATTTTAAAGGGAAAACTACACATAATTCCCAAAAAAAGCCTTTCCAATTTGGATTATTATCAAAAATACCGGAAAACCCGTAGGAAAAAGTCGAGGGTTTTAGGGATTGTGGATCACCCAAAAAGACTTGAACTTTGTCCATACGGATTGTCAAAGCTCCCGACGGGACTTTTTCATTCGGGAAAACCCTTAAAACAAATGAACTATGAAACGGAAAAAAATTACCTTTTGCCTGATGATCTTCTTATTCGTGGCCTTTACCGCTCATGCACAACACTATTGGAACGGTTCCGCAAACAGAAATTGGAACGACCCCAACAATTGGGATTATGGTCTTGTCCCCGATTCTACAGATTGGGTCATATTGGAAAGTAATAGCTCCTACTATCCCAAACTTGATTCCAACTTAAAGTTGGAAAGCCTGACTTTTTATCAAGGTACGTCGATGGATGTCAACGGGCACAGCATTATCGTATCCGGCTCTTTTGATGTCAGCACCTATAGCACTATTTACAACTCCGACTCCCTCAATTCGAATATTATCTTGAAAATTGGCGGTCAAAGTTCCAGTAGCATTAATGGGGCACTATTTAAAGATACTTTAATCGTCAATAAAACCGGCTCCAAGGATTTGTCCTTTAATAGTTCTACCTTCTTAAAGGATGTTATCATCAACGATTCCAGCAGCACTTCAAATTATGAACTCTTATTGGGTAATGGTGCCGACACCATCAAGGGAAATCTAACGGTTAATTTTATATCCTCCGGTGACGCCACTTTATTCCTCGGTGGCACCAGCATCATTAATGGTAATTTCTCTTTTTATAATCCGGATGGCGGGGATGTAAAAATCGGTAACACCAATGCCGACATCGGCGCGGTCATCGGTGGCACAATTTCTATTAATTATGACGGTGAAGATACCGGAAAATTTGAACTGCTCCATGTGATTAATCAGACAGCAGGTGGCGGTATTTTTCTAAATCACGTAGGTGCATTTTGCAGTATTTATGGCGACAGCCTAAAAGTGGATAGCCTCTATACAACCAATTACCGAGGGAATGCCTATGGTTTTCAAGTTAAACATTGCCATATTATCGGAAATGTTTTTGTTTCGGATACTTCCACAAGTGACAATGATTTATTCGTAGAGGATAATTTAATCGAAGGTAACCTTAGTTTTGTTCAAAACGGCATAGGAACTCTTGAGGAAGCAGGTAACCATATTACCGGAAACCTGAGTATAATGGCGCATGACAGCGGTACCATCTACACTTCAGAACTTTACTCGAGCATCATTGAAGGCAATTATACCGTCACCCGAACCGGTGGCGGTTATACCAGTCTTTTATCGGGTGAAACTACAATTGGCGGTAATTTTTCTTACACCAATCTTAAAGGCGGAGATACCTATATCGGTTCTCATGGGATAAATTCCCCCTCAGATGAAGGGGCTACTATTTCGGGTACGATCAATATCAATTACAAAGCAGTTCGACCCGGTCAGTTCAAAATGGGTCAAATCACCAATCTTACTGATGGCGGCGACATCATGATTAACGGGGCCTCAGGCGACTGTAATATGTTGTACGACACCCTTATGGTAAACAGCCTGACTTTCAAGAATTTCAACGCCAGCGACTTTTCGGCTTTAAACATAAAAGAAAACCATATTTTAGGAAAGGTGTCTATAGCTGATACTACCACCAATGCAGGAATACTGAGCATTGAAGACAATTACATTGGCGGTAATTTTATGTTGACCAGCCAAAGCTCCGATGACTTTTCTGCGACCTATATCGATAATTGTATTTTTAAGGGCGATGCCACTATCAACTATTTATCCCAAGGTGAATTCTATTTGGGATTATTCACTCATAGTCATTTTTACAAAGATGCCAATTTCAACCTCGATACGGTGGGAGACGTTACATTGTATGGTGCTATTTTCAAAGGTTCGCATAATGGCACTATTCGTCAAACAGGTAACAGGCCGATAAACTTTTCGAATGTTGTTACCATTAATAAAACCGGGGGGGCCAAAGTGATATTGGCCGATTCTGTCGGAATTACCAGTGCTCTTGGCTCGGTACATTTTATAAATGGCAATATACAAAGTGGCTTGGGGAAACCCTTGATTTTTAGAAGTGGTAGTGATTATACCGGTGCTTCCGATAATAGTAAAGTGGTAGGACCTGTGGCTGAAATTGGACATAATCCCTTCAAATTTCCGGTAGGTACTGAGACAAAGTATATCCCTATTGGCATTTCCTCTTCTAATAATTGGTTGCCCGACCGGTTTACCGCGCAATGTTTAGGCCACGATCCCAACATCGATGGCTATAATCGTTCAGCCAAAGTAGCCAGTCTCGAAACAATCAATAAGCATTGCTATTTTAGACTGACCCGAAATATCGGAAATAATCCCGTGCGGGTTCATCTGGGATACAACCTCCCCAACGGTGTGGTCACCGATACCGCTGCCTTGCGGGTGGCCCATTGGACCGGAAATATGTGGCAAAATGAAGGAAATGGCGGGGTGGCCGGCACCATGACGCAGGGTTTGGTGGCCACAAACACCGTGTTAAACGAGTTCGGCCCCTTCGCCCTAGCTTCTTCAGATTCAACGGCCAACCCGCTATCGGTTCCCGCATTAATGGATAAGCCTTTAGTGGTCATTTATCCCAATCCCGCCCAAAACAATTTGCACATCAAAGGATTGCATAGCGGGGAAAAATTGAGGATTTACAATGAAACCGGACGCTTGGTAAAACAGCAGGTAATCCATTCCAATACCACTACCATCCCTATTGCCAAACTTTCACCGGGACTCTATATCCTCAGGGTAAGAGGGAAAAATGGAGAAAACCAGAACCTAAAATTCATAAAAAAATAAAACTCTATGTTGAATATAATGGGGGGCTTAAAATCTTTATTGATGGTTTTCCTTTTCCCCGGCCCATATATTTATTCATTTTTTAAAAGTCTCCGTTTCCCTCCACTGTATCGTCCTGATTTGTGAGGGGGGATTTTACAGATAGCAACACATTAAATTTAATCAAAATCAAAACAATGACAAACACAGAAAACCCCGAAGTTGAAACCATTTCGACCCCTGAAGCCATTGAAAAAGGCAAATCCATGGCCATTGTAGCCTACATCACATATATAGGCCTGATTATCGCTTTTGTGAGCATCAACGACAAAAAAAACACTTATATCTCCTACCATATCCGGCAATCTCTGGGATTGTGCCTGACCAGCATTGCCCTAATGATTATTAACGTGCTCCCCATCCTTGGATGGATTGTCTCTTTCTTGGGCGGAATCTTCATCTTGGTTTTATGGATTATCGGCTTGGTGAATGCCATCGGCGGGAAGGAGAAACCCGTTCCGGTCCTTGGGAAATTGTTTGTGGATTGGTTCAAAAACGTGTAGATCTAACCTTATAAAACACGCTCAACTAAAAAGGCCATAGGTTTTCCTGATGGTCTTCCCATTTTTACACCACCTATATTTCCCAGAACAGTTAATTGTTGTAATAAAGGGTCAACACATCATCTTTCATACAATGTTTTTCAAATGAATGATAACTAAACACCGGGGCAGCAACCCCTTTCTCAAAATATCCCATTCCCGTAAAAACCCTTGCCTCATCCCACAATCCGGCATCGATAAAATGCTGTAGGGTAATTTGGCCGCCTTCTACAATCAGAGATTGTATATTGTGTCGGTACAGTATTTTTAGAATCTGTGGAAGGCGATCCCGATCAAAATCAAGGGACTCAAAAATGATATTCTTCTCATCTTCCTTCGGATGCTCACAAAAAACGATGGTTTTATATTGTCGGTCAAACAGGTGCAAATTCTGTTTCTCACTTTCAAGGTGGCGATCGATGAGGAGACGCACCGGGCTTTTGCCTTCCCACAGTCGGGTATTGAGCTGTGGATTGTCTTTAAGGGCCGTGTTTTTACCCACCAAAATGGCCTGTTCTTCACTGCGCCATTTGTGCACCAGTTGCTTAGCATACGGATTGGTAATCCAAACCGGTTTCCCGGCAGCTTGCTCTTTAGGGGCGATGAACCCGTCCTGGGTCTGCGCCCATTTTAAAATAACATAAGGCCGTTTCTGGTTTTGGAAAGTAAAAAACCGAGCATTGAGTCGGCTACATTCTTTTTCTAAACAGCCAATTTTCACATCAATACCCGCTTTAATCATTTTATCCACTCCCTTCCCGGCCACTTTCGGGTTCGGATCCAACGTCCCGATGATCACTTTTTTAATTCCTTTTTTGATAATCAGGTCGCTGCAAGGAGGTGTTTTCCCATAATGACTGCAGGGTTCCAAGTTGACATATAGGCTCGCTTTTTTCAAATCGATTTCAGCAGGAATACTGTTGAGGGCATTGACTTCGGCATGCGGCTTACCGGCCTTTTGGTGCCAGCCCTCTCCTATTATTTTGTCGTTCAAAACAATCACACTGCCCACCAACGGATTGGGATAAGTGCGGCCCAGGCCATTTTGTGCCAACTGCAGGCAGCGCTGCATATATTTTTTGTGGATGTCCATAAGACAAAAATAAGCAATACTGCATCAAACAAAATAGAATTTTTAAAATATAGGTTTTAAGCTTTTCCAAAGTTTGGAACTTTAGAAAGGCTCAATTTTAAACATACCTGTTCAGGGATTACAATCCCCAAAAAACCCGTATTTTTGGAGATTATGTACCCCAAACCTGCAGTTTTGAGATACAAATTTGATTGAGTAAACATGCGTATTGTTGATTTTAAAGCCGAATTCAAAACCCAATTAGCTTCTATCTATCCGGAGCAGGAAATACAATCTTTCTTCAAATTGCTGCTAACTCATATCATAGGCTGGTCGATGGTAGATTTGATTTTAGCCCCTCAAAAAAGGATGAACACTGCGCAAAAAGAACAGTTTACCGATGCCTTGTCTCGCTTAAAAAAAGAAGAACCCATTCAGTACATTCTTGGAGAAACCGAATTTTGTGAACTGCGTTTTAAGGTCAATCCCAACGTATTGATTCCTCGTCCGGAAACCGAAGAATTGGTTCGCTGGATAGTCGAGGATATGAAAACATCAAGACCTGCCGGCAATCCGGTTTCAATCTTAGATATTGGCACCGGCAGCGGCTGTATTCCCATCAGTTTGGCCAAAACCTTAAGTGGGGTTCAGGTTTCCGCAATAGATATTTCAGAAGGCGCATTACAGCTTGCTCGAGAAAATGCAAGCCTTAACGAGGTGGAAGTGAAATTTATAAAAAAAGACATCCTTCAGTCGCGTTCGATGCCCCAAAAATTTGATGTAATTGTTTCCAATCCGCCTTATGTTCGTGAACTTGAAAAAACGCGAATGCGTAAAAATGTTCTTGCTTATGAACCTCATCAAGCACTTTTTGTCACCGATGAAGATGCCTTGTTGTTTTATCGAAAAATTCTTGCATTCAGTAAGACACAGCTCCATCCACAAGGCCGGATTTACTTTGAAATCAACCAGTATGTAAAGCCCGATTTGGAAGAACTCTTTAAGCAACAAGGCTTTTTTGATTATACTTTTAAAAAAGACATCTTTGATAATTGGCGAATGGCGCGGGTGATCATGAAGGGAGATTTTAATAAATGACAGGGAGTTCGCAGAGTAGATGATATTTTAGCTCCGTATAGCCGGCGCGTCAAAATGATTGTCCGTTATCAAAATAAAGTGAATACTGCTAAAAAGTTATTATTTTTGAATCCATGGAAAACAACTTAAAAAAACTGGCCGTGTATTGTGGAAGCAGTGCGGGCAATTCTCCAAAAATAAAATCCGAAGCCCGACGAGTAGGCCAATTTCTGGCCAAAGGACAAATCGACTTGGTTTTCGGAGCGGGAAAAATAGGCATAATGGGACTGGTTGTAGAAAGTGTTTTAGAAAATGGCGGAAATGCTATTGGTGTCATTCCCGAATTTTTAAAACATAAAGAGATTGTCCACCTTGGTTTGAATCAACTTATTACGACGAAAACCATGCACGAACGCAAACAGATCATGACCGATTTGAGTGACGGATTTGTCATCCTTCCCGGCGGGTTTGGCACTATGGACGAGTTTTTTGAGGTTTTGACCTGGAGCCAGCTCGGTCTGCACCAAAAGCCCATTGGCATTCTAAACGTCGACGGCTATTATGATGATTTGCTGCAGCTCTTTGACAAAATGGTCGAGAAGCGCATTCTTAAAAAAGAAAACCAAGACCTGATTCTCGTTGCCGATAATATGCCCTCTTTATACGAGCAAATGATAAATTTCAGTCCTAAAGCCACGCCGAAGTGGTTAAAGTAGATTTTTCATGGAGTTGTGTAAAATACTTTTTTGTGATGATTAAATCAAAGATAAACATTGTGTGTTTTACACACTTTTTAGGGACAGCATCAAAAGAGACATGAAAATTAAAAAGAAAATCGGATTAATATTATTGGGCATTGTGATAATATGCTGGATAGCTGTGCCTGTTCTTCCTTTTTTTGACTTTCCAAATAAGGCGGTTATTATTACCGGAATACTTGTCAGTGGCGAAGTCTTATTTCTTATCACTATTGCTTTATTGGGCAAAGAATATTGGCAAAAAATAAAGAAAAATTTTAAGCGTTTTTTCAGAAGACGAAAAACAAAAGAACAAAACGATGAAATTTGATGTGACAGCGCGTTTAAGATAGCATCATGTGCTTTTTAAAGCTGTTTTTACGGTTTACAAAATACAACGCACCCTATAAAGTGTTGATTTTCAGTAAACCAAAACCCTATCCACTCAAAGTTTCCAACTTTTTCTTTGAAGTGCTTTTCCAGTAATGCCCCACCACCTGATCTCCAGATATTTCAACAACAAAGCTACCGCCAACAAACACCGAAATACCTCCGTTATTATTCTCGCTCTTATAAATTCCCTTGGCTATTGAAGATACGGAGCGCATCGAAAATGCACCAAGGGAACGGATTTCATAGCCTTCCAACGTGTCAGGCAGTGGTGCTTTTAGTTTTTCATAATGATTGCTCTTTAAGATCCATGGTCAAAACTTATAATCTACCTTTATCCTAAACTTTCCTTCTGTAATTTGGGCTTCATCTCCTGCATTGCTGTAGGCGACCACAGAGAAGGTTCCTTCCACCCAGTTCTTGTCAAGGGAAGTAATGGTAATATTACCGGTTCCTTCATTCCAAATGTCATCATCCAAATTTGTCCGGGTATCAAATTTATCAGGAAAAAGATCCGTATTTACGGGACTTAATTTTAAGGATGCCGTAGTTCCGGTTTCAGCTGAAACTTTGGTTTCTACAGAATAGCTTCCTTCTTTCAATCCTCCTTGAGGGGCGTTAATGGCCAAGTAAATGGAGACGCCTTTTTCAGCATCTAAAAAACCAACCCCTAACTTAGATTTCACTGCAGAAATGCCGGTAGCATGGTCTCCCTTAAAATCAAATGCAATTCCATTGCCAATGGCTACATGGGCGGTCATGTAACTTTCCTTCTCCTGTTTTGGTTTATCCTTGCTGCCACAAGAAGTAAAGACAATCACTCCTATAAACAGAAGGCTGAACAGGGTCAATAATTGTTTTGTAGTTTTCATAATTGTAGAGTTTTAATTGTTAACTTATATCGAGCCTATTTAGGGGTTCTATCATGCAAAATGATCTCAAGATGGAATATTTAGCTATTCACTGCTACAATAATTTTTTCCCAAGGCTTTTATATTCAGTTCTTCCAGAATATCATATAAATTTTTGGCACCCAAATCGCGAGCCCTAAGCCTCATTTCCAGGCCCTCACAAAAAGACGTGTTTTTGAAGATTCATTTATACTTTTGTGATTTTGAGTGATTCTCTTTAAAAAGTAGCTCCTATTTTTTCATGAGACGCCCTCTTTTTTTATTTTTCACGAAATAAAAATAAGGACTTTCTCTATTGTGATCGGTTATTTTACCTGTCAGTTAGTATTTAGCCGGTTTCAGTGAGAATTTCCCGGGTTTCAGTGAGAATTTCCCGGGTTTCAGTGAGAATTTCCCGGGTTTCAGTGAGAATAAAAAGCACTTTTTAATTGTTTCCTATTGAATTTTAGTCCCGGATGTTGCACTCACCCCCAGAGTTATTTCTATTTCTATGGTAGTGACCTGTGACACTTTTGGAATTTGGTATAAATTATTTTAAACGTTCAAGCCCCTTTTTTCTCGGCGAGTCGCAGCCAAGTATCGACAACAGTATCAGGATTAAGTGAAACCGATTCAATTTCCTGTTCCATTAGCCATTCGGCAAGATCAGGATGATCTGAGGGCCCTTGGCCGCAAATACCCACGTACTTTCCTCGTTTTCGGGCAGTTTGAATAGCCATTGAAAGTAATCTTTTTACAGCAGGATTCCGCTCATCGAATGATTCAGCAACTATATCTGAGTCCCGGTCGAGCCCTAATGTCAATTGAGTCAAATCATTGGAACCAATGGAAAAACCGTCGAAAATATCCAAAAACTCATCCGCAAGAAGAGCATTTGAAGGGACTTCGCACATCATGATAACCTTAAGAGGATTTTCCCCTCCATGTGTAACCCCTTGTTCCAATCCATTATCTTTAAGTACCTCAATTACTTTTTGACCTTCTTCAAGTGTACGTACAAATGGAATCATAACCCATACATTGTCAAGCCCCATAGCTTCACGTACTTTTTTCACAGCTTTGCATTCCAGAGAAAATGCCTCGGAAAAACTCGAATCCACATATCGGCTGGCGCCACGGAAACCTATCATAGGGTTTTCCTCATCGGGTTCATATTGACTTCCTCCCAATAGGTTTGCATATTCATTCGACTTAAAATCGCTCATCCGTACAATTACGGGTTTTGGATAAACCGAAGCCGCAATAGTTGCTATTCCCTCGGTAAGTCGATCTACATAAAAAGAAACCGGGCTTTTATAACCTGCAATCTTTTTATCAATTTTCATCTTGAGCTCTTCGCTTTGATCCTCAAACTCCAACAAAGCCTTGGGATGCACTCCAATGTGACTGGCGATAATCATTTCCAAACGCGCAAGTCCAATCCCGTAACTGGGCAACATTCCAAAATCAAACGCCCGATCAGGGTTGGCTACGTTCATCATTACCTTAAGTGGTGCCTCAGGCATATCGCCCAGTTCAGTCGTAATACATTCAAAATCCAAAATTCCTTGATAAATAAACCCTGTATCCCCTTCTGCACATGATACGGTTACTTCCATTCCATCTGGGATAGTCCCTAAAGCATTTCTCGTTCCAACAACTGCCGGAACTCCCAATTCTCGAGCGATAATAGCGGCATGACAAGTACGCCCTCCACGATTAGTCACAATTGCTGATGCTCTTTTCATAATCGGCTCCCAATCAGGATCAGTCATATCGGCCACCAGAACATCACCCTCTTTAAAATCTTTCATGCTATCGAGCGACTCAATTATGCGAGCTTTACCCGCTCCTATTCTTTGACCAATAGATCGCCCTTCAACAAGCACATTCCCTTTTTCATTAAGCTGAAAACGCTCTCGCTTATTAACCTGTTCTCTGGATCTTACCGTTTCCGGGCGTGCTTGAAGAATATAAAGTTTTCCTGTGTTTCCGTCTTTTCCCCACTCAATATCCATGGGTCTTCCATAGTGCTCTTCAATGATTAAAGCTTGGCGTGCCAATTCTTCGACATCTTCATCACTCACACAAAACTGGTTGCGAAGTTCCTCCGGAGTTTCTTCTGCTTTTACGCTTTCTCCAGGCTTGTCAGAATACACCATCCGCTCTTGTTTCAATCCAAGTTGACGACGCAAAATTGCGGGTCTTCCTTCGCGCAAAGTAGGTTTAAACACATAAAATTCATCCGGGTTAACGGCTCCTTGAACAATCAACTCTCCCAAACCATATCCGCAAGTCACAAATACCACATCGCGGAAACCGGATTCTGTATCCAGCGTAAACAACACTCCGGAGGCACCGACATCAGAACGTACCATGAGCTGTATTCCCGCTGACAAAGACACGTCTTCGTGTTTAAATCCGTGGTGCACTCGATAGGCAATAGCCCGATCATTGTACAAAGAAGCAAAAACCTCCCGTACTTTGTCCAACACTTCATCAATGCCTACCACATTTAGGAAAGTTTCCTGCTGACCGGCAAAACTGGCCTCCGGCAAGTCTTCAGCGGTTGCTGAAGAGCGAACAGCTACCGCAATATTATCAGTGCCCGCTTCTTTACAAAGTTTTTTATAAGCCGAAGTAATATCTTGTTCGAGCTTAGCTGTTAAAGGAGTGTCCGTAATCCAAGTTCTAATTTTCTCCCCGGTATGAGTGAGCTTTTCAACATCTTCTACATCCAAGGTATTTAACTCTTCTTGAATACGATCTGCTAAACCGCTGTCTTTTAAAAAAGATTGATAAGCTTCAGCAGTAGTAGCAAAACCACCGGGAACAGAAACTCCCAATTTACTCAGGTTTCCGGTCATTTCGCCCAAAGAGGCATTTTTCCCCCCAACGCGTTCTACATCGGACATACCGATTTCTTCGAACCACAGGATATGATTATTCATTAGCTTAGATTTTTCGTAAAAATATAAACTATTTAAAATCTACACGCTATTTTTTTGACTTTTTAAAAATATTGTAAGTAAATTTTAAGAATTTTATTCCGTGCCGGATTCATATAATCCATAAAAAGGAAATCATTTTTTAAGCCTTCACTCCTCCAAACCCTACGCATACGGAAGTAATCTTGAAAACAGGTAATCTTCCTGTTAAAATTATAAAACCCTGTATTTCAAAACTTAATACCAGGTAAGGCCGAAGGAGGGTTTTGGAGAAGTTCTACTTGCATCTTAAAAGTATGACGACTGAGAGAAACACATCGCCATTGAAAGCTTGTCGTGGTGAAAAATTAATGAAGAGCCATTGCTTTAACCGCTCTTCTATAGTAGGTGCGCCCACGATGACGGTCATTTACTTAAAAAAAGACCGGGGACAACCATTATAACCCGTACAATGAAAATTTATTAGTTTTCACCAAAACCTGATTCTTATTGTCGATAATACGCTATCTTTATACAAGCAAATGGATAGATTTATGACAAAATGGTGTCTGAAGGACTGATTAAAAAATAAAGTTTAATGCATTTTGATCGTTTATATATCGAAGCCAAAAACATCGCACGGCAAAAGGTGTTTTATGCACAAATCTTAAACCTGCCGGTTAAAAGCCTTTCTGCCAGAAAAATAGAAGTTCAAGTAGGAGATTCCGTTTTAGAAATTAGTGAAAACCCCGGATTTACCCCCTATCACATTGCCTTCCACCTCTCAGCCGAAAAAGAGAACCCGGCATTGACTTGGCTCAAGAAAAAGGTCGATATTTTAAAAATGGGGAAACAAGAAATCATTGATTTCAGCAGTTGGAATGCCAAGTCCATTTATTTTTATGATGCCGATCACAATGTTTTAGAGTTTATTTCTCGGCGACACCTATACCAAACCAATAATAAAGGGTTTTCAAAAAAGGATATCCGAGGAATTGCTGAAATTGGCCTGGCCACACAGAACGTTCGGGCGGCTTATGACAATATTTATCAAAAAACAGGGCTGCCACAGTACTTTGGAGACTTTGAAAAATTTTGTCCCATTGGAGATGATGAGGGGCTGCTCATCACCATCGACAACCGTCAAAAACCCACCTGGTTCCCCACCAAAGACAAGGCCTTCGCCTCCCCTTTTGTATTAGATTTTTCCCACAGCAACCAAACTTATCGGCTTGCCTTTGACGGAAAGGCTATTTTGTGGAGGTAATGAGGTTCAGGCATCAAGACGCAAAAACTGTTTTTTGTTACATTGACTACTTGAATTCAATAATTCAAACATAAATGAAATCATTAAAAAGCAAAGGAAGAGAACTAATTTTGGCTTTTATCCTTAATATTTTAGCCATAGCGATTTTTTCTGCCGCTTCTACTGTTCCGTTGACTTTTTTCGGCCCCACCAATCTTGTTATAGCTGAGGTAGTCCCCCTTGTTATTTGCGGTATTGTCCTGTATTTTTTACTACGCCGGGACAAGCTGCCTTTTATAGGTAAAATTGTGGGTGCCAGCTTTGTCTATTTCGTCTGTTTTTCTGATATGATCACTTTATTTTTTTCAAATGGGCTGATTGAGGCCTCTTCAACTCTTTCGAACATTGTTTTTGTGATTTTGCACGTTGTAATTATTGCTCTTTTGAGTTTTAAGCTATTTAAACGATTTGTCCCGTTTCTCTTCTGGATACTAATTGTCTTTTTTGCCATTAATGTCTTCAACGGTCTTTGTTCATGGTACAGTCCCAATACCATCTTAACCGAAATTTTTCTCAAATTGTTTAAAGCCGCCTGAATATTGATTCACAATTACTCCCCCTACTTTCCGAGAGAAAGCAGTTTTGTGGAAGCAGGGTTTTGCCAAATAACAAAGTTCCGTCAAGACCTCCTATTTTTAATTTGATTTAAAAGTGTTATCTTTAAAAAATATTTTATGTATAACCTAACCAACCTTAAAAATGAAAACTTTATCAAACCTCTTCAAGCAGTTCTTTTTGCCATTATTTTTTAGCTTGACACTACTTAGTTGCAGTAGCGATGACAATTCTGCTACGCCCGATTTGAATGAAGAAAACCCGGAAACAACCACTCCGGAAGTGGGAACCAATAATTATGCATTTCACATTTCGGGCGGAAGTCTATATGATGGACAAGATATTTCGGGAAGCTTTTTGACCGACCCCTTTATTATGAAGGCAGAATACTATCCTGTAGGTCAGCACAACAATAATCCATACGCCATCATATCTACGGCCTTTGAAGATACAATTAATCAGGGGGATTACCACATTATATCCGTAGTATGTGAAATTGCAATAGCTGCCGATGGAACTCCTCTCCCGGTCGGTCATTTGTTAGACGAATCAGACGGTCCTTCTTACATAAATATCACATTTTTAGATACAACAAACATTTCCAACGCTAAGAACCTTAACAGTACTTCCGGAACGATAACAAGTCTTTCCATTGTTGAAATTGAGCAAGATCCTCCGGTTTCTTATTTCCCGGGTGTCAACTTTAACATGACATTTGAAGCAGAGTTCAAGACTGTTTACCTTGGTGAGAATGCCGAGTGGGTCTCTGAAGAAATGAGCATCTCGGGAGAAATGGAAATAGATGGTATTTATGAGCGTTAATGCAGACGACTTCATTATTTCCCTACCGCAAACTGAACGCCCCCGAGGCCTTCAATTTGAGCCTCCACTTGATCGCCCGGTTCAATAACTACCATAGGACCGAGTGCCCCGGAGAGAATTACCTCTTCCGCAAGTAAAGCTTGCCCGAGTTGTTGCATCTTTTTGGCCAACCACAATACGGCATTTAAAGGATTGCCCAAACAGGCTTTGCCATTGCCTTGTGATTGAACTTGACCGTTTATTCGAAGTTCCATAGCACAGGCTTCCAAATCAATATCGGCTAAATCCACCCTGTTATCGCCCAATACAAAGTGACTTGAAGAAGCGTTGTCAGCAATGGTGTCGGTGATTTGGATGTCCCAGTTCTGAATGCGGCTGCCCACAATTTCGATAGCCGGAACCACATAGTCAATGGCCTGAATAATGTCTTCCATTTCGATATATTCTGAAACCAAATCCCTTTTTAAAACAAAAGCCACTTCGGCTTCGGCTTTGGGCTGCAACAACTCAGTATAAGGCAACACAGCGCCATTTTCAATTTGCATGCTGTCGAGCAAGATTCCAAAATCCGGTTGATCGACTCCGAGCTGAGCCTGAACCTTCCTGGAAGTCAACCCTATTTTTTTACCGACAACCTGCTGTCCGGCCTTGAGCTGACGATCAATATTGTATTCTTGAATCTGATAAGCAGCTTCTATATCCTTAGCGCCAAAAGCACTACGAATAGGAGGAATCGCCGTTTTGGAAGTATGTGCCTCATAAATTTGATCGGCCAATGCTGTAATGTCCATGGAAGATGATTTAAAATTGAGCTTAAACATATAAAAATATCCTGTTCCCCTCCTCCTCTTTAACCTGTTTTTAAGGCTACTCTGATATTTTTGTCGATGTTAAAGTCTTCAAACCGACCGCTCAATCGGTATCATTACATTAAAATAATAACTAAATAATTAGTTTAAACGAATAATTTAGTTTATATTTGTCCTATCAAATAACATTAAAAATGAAAACACT
Source organism: uncultured Flavobacteriaceae bacterium (assembly GCA_964586655.1). Classification (GTDB taxonomy): domain Bacteria; phylum Bacteroidota; class Bacteroidia; order Flavobacteriales; family Flavobacteriaceae; genus JAJYSO01. Next base: position 197,905 of record CAZPGY010000003.1, on the reverse strand, counting down.
TACAAAAGCAGAGGAAGAGATCATGCAATTGCTTTGGCGATTGAAGAAGAGTAACGTAAGCGGTTTGATAGCAGAGATGCCCAATCCTAAGCCGGCCTACAATACGGTATCAACCATCGTTCGCATTTTACAAAATAAAGGCTTTGTCGATTATGAAAAAGTAGGACGAGGGCATTTTTATTTCCCGCTGGTATCAAAGGCAGCCTATACACAATTTACCATGACCAAACTCAAAGACAATTATTTTGGCGGATCGGTAAAAAGCATGCTTTCGTTTTTTGTAAAGAAGAATGATATGGGTTTACAAGATTTGGAAGAGATTTTAAAGGAAATAGACAAAAACGAATAATTATGCTAAGCTACCTCATCAACAGTCTTCTATTTTTTGTCGCCTTTTGGCTGCTTTATCGCCTGTGCTTTCGGCGCGAAACTTTTTTTAAGGTCAATCGGATATATTTATTGGCCCTACCCGCGCTGAGTTTATTATTGCCTTTATTTCAGCTTAATTTTTTGAAATTTGAAGAAGTAAGCGAAAGCGTACCCAAAGTATTGACCACCTATTTGTCACCAATACAAATCACCGATCGCCTTCCGTCATCGGTTGCGGTTGCTCCGGAGACCACTTGGACGTGGTTTCAACTTGCTGCAATAATATATGTGATAGGGATGTTGACTGCCTTAGGTATCTTTTTGTTCAAACTGTTTAAGCTTCTAATTTTAAAAAAACGGGCACAATTTACTGTGGAACAAGGGCAAAAAATATATCGACTGCCCCATTCAAATCAGGCATTTAGCTTTTTCCGATATGTTTTTATAGGCGATCAACTTGCGGCCGATGAGCGTCGTTCTATTATTATGCACGAAAGCGCCCATGTTGCCGGAAAGCATTCCTGGGATTTGCTGTATTGTGAAACCCTGCGCATCCTCCTGTGGTTCAATCCCATAGTTTATGTTCTTCAACGCGATTTGGTAGAAGTACATGAATTTTTAGCCGATCGTAAAACGACCCGAACCTATGCCAAAAAAAGCTATATAGAAAGTTTGATGAATGCTCATTTTGGCACGCATCAATTTTCTTTTACCAGTTCATTTTTTAACCAAAACCCTTTAAAAAACCGTATTATGATGTTGTATAAAGTACAATCGAGTTCAAAAGCAAAACTAAAATACTTGCTCATTTTGCCGCTCGCTTTTCTAATGTTGACCTATGTGTCCTGCAGCGAGGAGGGAAATATAGATGCTACCCGTGAAAATTCGAAAACCCAAACCACCAACACGCTCAAATCTACCCCACCGGCACCTCCAGCACCTCCTTCGGTCATTAAGGTACCGTTTAGGGCGATTGATGTGGCGCCTGAGTTTTTAAATTCTCCTTCTTTTTCCGATAATGAAGCCGCACGACAATATTTTGAGAAGCGAATTCATGAGCTTGTGGCAGAGGAATTTAATATCGGATTGACCCAAACGCTGCCCGACACCATAAAAGCAGCGAGAATTTATACCGTCTTTGAAATTGATTCCACCGGGAAGGTAGTAAATATTAGAGCCCGGGCACGAAATGAGGCTTTGAAAAATGAAGCGATTCGAGTTGTAAAAAAATTCCCTCGATTTAAGCCCGGAGAACACAAAGGAACACCGGTGAGGACGGTTTATAATCTTCCTATTGTGCTAAAAAATGGAGATTAAGCCCGGGGTTCGGCTGACTGTGGCCGAGAGACGAAACTTATGATGGGTAAAAAGGTGCATTCTGCTCACTTATGCTGAAGCCGATTGTAGAGGGATAGAATGGTGTTGTTAAGTGCCGACCAGGAATACTTTTTTTTCTCCTCGGCAAAATTAGCCCTGAAAGCAGCCTCCGCGTCCTCCGCAAAATACTTGTCGATGGCTTGGGCAATGGCTTCAATATTGGGAGCCGCTACATAACCAATTTTCCCGTTGGGAACAATTTCCGGAAGTCCGCCTACATCCGTGACAATCATCGGGCAATTGAAGTGATAAGCAATTTGGGTAATTCCACTTTGGGTGGCTGTTTTATAAGGCTGCACCACCACATTGGCCAAACTAAAGAAATAAGCCACCTCCTCCTCTTTGATGTAATGGTCAAAAAGGACAACCTGTGAACGCAGTCCCAGTTTATCAATGAGTTTTTCATATCGTTTTTGATCGGCATAAAACTCTCCGGCAATAAGCAGTTTGACGCTTGCCTTGGCTCGAGTTTTTTGAAAAGCCTTGAGCAACCAATCCAAGCCTTTGTAATCGCGAATCAATCCGAAGAACAGCATGTATTTTCCCTGCGGATTTAGGTTTAAAAACTGAGCGGCCTCCTCCCGCGGATGCAAGGCGCCAAAGTTGTCATAAACCGGATGCGGATTGATCGCCCTGGGTTTATCGGTATCAAAAAAAGCCAACTCGTTTTCCACAGTTTTGGACAAAGAGAGAAAAGCATCTGCGGGCTTAATAAAATAACGGGTTAAGGCCTGATCGCCAATGCGTTTTTCATGCGGAACAATATTGTCCAATACCGCAATAATCTTGGTTTTTTTATTCCTTTTAATTCGTCTTAACAAGGCACCAAATCCGGCGCCAATAAAAGGGATCCAAAATTTCACCAACACCAAATCCGGCGCTAATTCTCTTAGTTCGTTACCTACTTTCCACCAGTTAAACGGATTGACACTGTTTATTTTCCGATGAATCTTCAAGTTTTTTGGAGGCGTTTTTTCAGAATACTGCGTTTTCCCCGGAAAAAGAAAAGCAGGATATTGCAAGGTAAAGGTGTAAATACTGACCTGATGCCCCGCTTTTTGTAATTCAAAGGCCATGCGTTCATCAAAGGAAGCAATACCCCCCCGGTAAGGAAATGCAGGGCCAATAATAACAATATCCATAAACCGATTAGAATTTCAGGGCGCTATAAAAAGTTTGAGCGTACGAAGGTAAGAAAATTAATTGTTGTTCCGCTGAAGGCATTAAAGCTAAACATCGGCTAATGCCAAAGTAATTTATAAATTGGCATAATCTGTAGGTCTTTTTGGCTCTATACAAAACGAAAAAACGAAACCTGACAGGTTTTGAAAACCTGTCAGGTTTAAATCGAGACTGTATGGCTCAACCATCGGAATCATGTTGTGTTTATATACGCAACACTGTGTATAAGCAGCTGACCTGCATCAAAAAAGTGGATTAATTTGCGTGTTCTCGCGGTGTTACGCATAATTTGACAGGAGCAGCTAAAGTTAACCCGTCATTGCCGGCATAAAATCTTTATAAACACAAGTGATTTTTAATCCGCTTGTGGTGCATTACTCGCTTTTAATTGATTAACTTTCCCCATTAACACATAAAGAAGAAAACATGCTTAAAAAATTATGCTTGATGTTTGTTGTACTGACCTTTTCATCAGGGGTCTATGCGCAAAATTTCCCACAGACAAAATGGGTTGATTCTGCGGATACTACTTGGTATGACAGTTCACAAAACAGTTTTGATATTTCAGATGCCTCCAGTTTTGCCGGCCTTGCGGTAATGGTCTCTCATGGCAATGATTTTGAAGGAAAAACCATTAATATCACTGCAGATATTGATCTTTCCGGTAATCTATGGCTGCCTGTTGGAACGGATATAGCCCATTCATTTAAGGGAGATGTCAATGGTCAAGGGCACACCATTTCCAATGTAATGGTCAATCGCCCCAATAAGGATTTTTCCGGTTTATTTGGATCGGTAATTTCTATGCATATCAAAGACCTCAAAATTGACAGTGCGGTGGTGTATGGAAACAGTACGGTGGGCGCGCTGGTCGCCAATTTATCCACCAACAGCACCGCTGTAAACTGCCATGTAACCAACGGATATGTGCACTGTGAAGACGGCATGTATGGCGGAATTGCCGGTGGACTCGTCGGCGGTTTATTGACCAACTCCTCCATCAGCCAGAGCTCTTTTTCGGGAGAAGTCCACGGAGGTGACCAGCTTGGCGGTCTCGTTGGGACCACCTGGGATTCTACCTTAGTAGAAGAATCATATTCAGCGGGATTGGTTTCCGGAGGTAATATTGTAGGGGGATTAATCGGCTACACTACCATGAATTTCCCTCCCGATCCTAATGTGCATAATGTAGTAAAAAACTGTTATTCCCGAGCTGATGTGATAGCCAGTGGGTCCTATGCCGGAGGCCTATTTGCCTTCCCTGAAACGACAGGCGTCATCAAAAACTGCTACTCGACAGGAACCGTATCGGCTGCCGGAAATTTTGGTGGAAGCATAGGAGCTATTCAGGGAGCATCCAGTGTAAGCAACACCTATTTTGATACAGAAAGTAGCGGGCTGGCCAATGGAATAGGATTAAATAATTCGTCCTTAAATGTTGATATCACCGGAAAAACTACTGCCGAAATGAAAACCCAAGCCTTGGTAGATTCCCTCAATGTCAATCAGGGAAATATTTGGAATATTGACCCAGCAATTAATGACGGATATCCCTTTTTAGTAGGAAATACCTTAGCCGTTGAGAAATGGAGCGTTAAAAAAATAGCGGTCATGCTATATCCCACGGTTTCCAATACGCTTGTGAATTTCAAAGTAAAAGAGAAAACGCATTTCACAATCATGAATTTGAGCGGACGTATACTTGATCAAGGGGTGATTTCTAAAGGCTCCTTTGCATATAACATATCTCAATTGACCAGCGGAATGTATATGGTTATTTTTAAACAAGGACGTCATAAGGTCACAAAACGCTTTATTAAAAAATAACGCCAAAAGGGATTGATGAATTATACCAAAATGTTCTGTAAACCGGCATAATCTGCAGGTCTTTTTGGTCTTATACAAAACGAAACCTGACAGGTTTTGAAAACCTGTCAGGTTTAAATCGAAGCTGTATGGCTCATGTTGTGCCTTTACACGTACAACACCGCGTATAAAACATCGATGTAGAGTGTGTTTCCGTATGAACTGTTTAAATATTGGTGATCAAGCGGACTAACGGACTTAGAATTCATACAAAATTCCAAACCTAAGCTTTTCCATATCCACACCAATTTCAAAAGCATCTGCCTCTCCGACACTTTTGTAACTGAGGATTCCAAAGCTGGCTTCCAGTCCAATATGTTCAGACAGTTCATAGCTAATTCCCGGTGCGAGTATCACCTCAAAACCATTGTTATCATTTTCTTCCGATAAATAATTTGCACCCAACTCCCCATAAAAAGAGAATTTGTTTTCCGGAGTAAAAAAATATCTTCCAAAGGCGCCAATCATAAACGTAGAAGTTTCTTCGGTGTGGTTCGCAAACTCTACTTTTTCAGATTCGTAGCCGACACGAATACCCGCTGCAACGTGTTCAGTGAAAAAATAACCAAGGCTTGGCGCAAACTCAAACCGATTGATGCTTTCCGTTTGAGTTTCCTCTGAAGAGAAACCAACAGCGCCAGTGACAAAAAACTCTCCTCCACCTGTTTCCTCAGTTTCGTGAGCTTCTTGTGCCTGGAGACCAAATCCCATAATTAGACTTGCAAGTACTAAAATTGTTTTTCTCATAATAAGTTTTATTTTTTTTCGAAACTAAAAGTTTTTAGTCAAATAGAAAAAGAGGAGTACATAAACTTCCTTTAAAAGGCCGATATCGTGAAAATCACTCTCAATTATAAGATCTTATTACCACTATGCCACTGCCGTCAAATTCAACAAAAACAGCATTACTATTCCCGCGCCAACTAAAGGAACAATAGTGACAAAAAAAGGATACCGCAACAAAGTAATGGCCTTAAAAATGAAAGCAGCAGGGCGATAGGAGTTTTTTTGTAATTTATTCGACTGAGAATCAAACTTTATTATGTGTGCGCCTATGTATAGCACGTTCGGATATTGTCTATCTTAAATTTATTTTTTATTATCTTTACTGTTTTTGGGAAGTGTTTCTTTCTCTCAAAGTAATAAAAGATAGTAACACCTTACGAAACCTGACAGGTTTAAATAACTTTATAAATACAAAAGGCCATTTCCCCCAACCGGAATGACCTTTAAAAACGCCTCTTATTATGAGCAAAACATGCTGTATTCTTTTCATAAGCCTTCTGTTTCCCCTCCTGACCTTTGGTCAAATAAAATCCGGAGTGGTTACTTACAAGGTAAAAAGCACCATGAGTATCTCTGAGCGCTTGGAAAATTCAGACCTTAAAGACGAGTGGAAAGGTATTGCCAGAAAAGCCTTTAGAGAAATCTTAATTGGACTGCCTCATTTAACTTTCCAACTCAAATTTAACCTCAATAAAGCCCGTTTTGATCGTCAACCGACAATGCTAAACGATAACGGCATCGATTTAAATCGTACATCTCTCATCCTTGGCGCAGAAGGATTATTTTATACTGATATAGAAAAAGGAATCAATCTCCAACAACGCTCTCTGGGAGAGGAAATCTTATTGTTAAAAAACCCGAAATTAGACTGGCAAATCACCCCTGACACCAAGTACATTTTGGGTTATGAATGCCGAAAAGCCGTTGCCGTTCTTCATTCCGCAAACCATAAAGAACTACACGTCACGGCTTGGTTTGCGCCTTCTCTTCCCTTTCAGTTCGGCCCCCTGCAATTCAGAGGCCTGCCGGGACTTATTCTGGGGCTTGTCACCATCAATCACTACTACCTCTATGCCACTGCCGTTAAATTCAACAAAAACAGCATTACTATTCCCGCGCCAACTAAAGGAACAATAGTGACAAAAAAAGAATACCGCAACAAAGCAATGGCCTTAAAAATGAAAGCAGCAGGGCGATAGGGGCTTTTTTGTAATATATTTAATTCAATATTAATTGTTTCTTTCTTCCAAAGTAATAAAAGATAGTAACACCCTACGAAACCTGACAGGTTTTGGAAACCTGTCAGGTTTAAATCGACAATTGTTGGAAATATGCAAATAACGGATTAAGCAGACTAAAGGGCATTTAACATACAATTAACATTGATTGTGTGTGTGTAGATTTGGGCATTGTTTAACCTAAATCTATTTTTTATTATGAAAATTTTATTTTTATCTTTACTTTTTTGGGAAGTGTTTTCTCTGCAATTATTTTCACCCTCCCTAAAAGTGGGATGGCAAGCTCAGCCTGTGATGAGTGTTTTGACAAGGCTATGGCTTATGGTGATGAAATTGCAAGACATACAGGCAATCCTTCTGAAGGAAATTTGGCATTTTATTCCTATTTACTTTCCTGCCAAGAAAAGAATGGCTCTAATGCTAAAACCTTAAAAACTATTTATATTGAAGGTTAATGAATGCAACAAGTCCTATTATATTTGATAGGGTTTGTTTATTAACACACTGTTTTATGATGAAAGCTCTTATTACAAGTTTTTTCTTGTTTCTTACTTTTCAACTTTGTTTTGCCCAATTTCAATCGGGAAAAATCATCTATAAAGTTGAGCCTCCTGAAAATATTCAAGGCTATGTGGACACCACCGGATTCGATGAAATCGGGAAAAGAATAACTTTTAAAAGGTTTGGAGAAATTAAAGCCACCACCCCTTATTTACATTATACTTTAAAATTTAACCGCAACGAGGCAGTTTTTAAAAGAGATTTACAAATGGCCAGCGACAACGGCTTAAACCCTAACGGGGTAGCAAGGGGAATATCCAGTAGCGGAATTTATTACTGGAATATTTCGGAAAATCTTAAGCTACTGCAATTCAGTGTTCCCACAAAAACCTGGTTGGTTCATTCAAAATTAGACGGTATGGATTGGAAGATTGGCAAGGAAACCAAAACAATAAAAGGATACCTTTGTAGAAAAGCCACGGCTCCTTACAAGTTGAACGGCATAAAAAAGCTTGTCCTCACCGCCTGGTTCTGCCCGGCTTTGCCTTTTCAGTTTGGGCCATTAGAAGCAGCCGGTCTCCCCGGTTTGGTATTGGCGTTAGAAAGAAACAACTTCTATTTTTATGCCTCCGAAATCAAACTCAGTTCCAAAAAAACAAACCTCAAAAGACCTGATAAAGGGAAAGTGGTAACTGAAAAAGAGTACTGGACAGAGAAACAAGAATACTACAACAGACGAAGAGAAAGGTATAGACGGTAGGCATGCCATAATATCTGCAAAAACCATATCAATGACAAAGCAATTAAACGGAACACAGTTTTTAGCACCGCCCCAGCCTGAGCGGTCTGCTTCTCTATTCAGCTCAAAAAAATACCTTCTAAATATTGTATTCATCACGCTACTGACACATTTCGGCTATGCCCAAATCCAATCCGGAACGGTAATTTATAAGGTTAAAAGTGCCCATAATATCGAGGCGTTTTTAGAAGAGGTCAACGCGACTGCCCGGCAAGCGTCGGCGATAAAACGGTTCAACAAAAAAATCAATAAGGGGCTGCCCTACCTGACGTATACCCTGAAGTTCACTAAAAAAGAAGCACTGTTCAGCTCGCCTGCCTACCTCAAAAACGATAACGGCATCGATTTGACCTTTAGTTCACGGTTCATTGGGGCCGATGGAATCTTTTATACCCATTTGATTAAAAACATTAAACTGCACCAATTGCATTATATCAACAGGAAATGGCTGATCGAACGAAAAATCGACAGCATACAATGGCATATTACCGATGAAACGAAAAAAATACAGGGATATCTCTGTCGAAAGGCCACTGCGGTATTTGACGCCACTTTCCTAAAAAAAGGAAAAATAACGGCCTGGTTTGCGCCTTCTCTTCCCTTTCAGTTCGGTCCCATGAACTACGCGGGGCTTCCCGGGTTAATCCTTGGGCTCCAACAAGGGCATTGGTATTTTTATGCCGATAAAATCAACCTCAGCAAAAGGGAACAAAACATCAAACCGCCCGCCCACGGAAAACGCTTGACCATACAAGAATACCGCAAAGAAACCCACCGACTTACTCATAAAATGAAATATAAACTAAAAAATTAGTTGAATCGTACTGTTCTCTTATAAAATTGTCTTAATATTGTTATTTCATTTTAATATTATTAAATCTAAATCCGCTATGATCAGTACCGCCATTCGGCCGATACAAAAACGAGGAATCAGTCTGTTGATTTTGTTTTTCATAGCAAGTTCGTCAGTTTTATATGCGCAAAAAGTAAATTTAGAAGGCCGACTTCAAGACAGTACCGGTCAGGCGGTGGTCTATGCCAATGTCATTGCCACTCCCAAAACAGAAGAGGGAGAAATCACCTTTTCCATCAGTAATGAAAAGGGACAATATCAACTCCAATTGACCCAAGGAGTGTGGTACACCATCGAAATTACCTCTTTGGGTTTTTCCCCTTTGATTGACAGCATCCGCATTACAGATCACACGGTCAAAAACTACCTGTTGCATCGAAGCGCCACCGCTCTGGAGGCTGCGGTGGTCAAAGCCAAGATGGCCATGATTGTCAAGGAAGACACCATCACCTATCGGGTGGATCAATTTAGGCATGGCGATGAGCGCAAGCTCCGCGGCATTCTAAAAAAACTACCCGGCGTGGAAGTAGATCGGGAAGGCAATGTAACGGTTAATGGCAAAAAGGTAAGCAAACTTTTAGTAGATGGAAAGCCGTTTTTTGGCGGCGATGTAAAACTGGGAGTCAACAACATTCCGGCTGATGCGGTAGAAGAGGTCGTTGCCCTCGATGACTATCACGAAGTGGCCTTTATGAAAGGTTTAAGCGACAGTGACCGCATGGCTATGAATATCAAACTCAAAGAAGACAAAAAAGACTTTGTATTTGGCGAAAGTGAAATTGGCGGTGGTCATAAAGAGCGGTATTATCTGCATCCCACCCTATTTTATTACAGTCCGAAAACCACGATCAACTTTATTGGAAGTCTGAATAATGTAAACAAAAGTCCGCTGGATTGGGACGATGTCTTGCGTTTTAAAGGAGGGGCCATGGCTTTTATGGATAATCCCATCCGCTCCGGAAATTCAGGACTCAGCAAATTTTCCGGCAGTGATGCCGTGCTGCACAACAAAACCCTTTTTGGTGCTGCCAACCTGAGTCAACAAATTAATAAAGCTATTCGATTGACCGCTTACACCATCCTTGCTCAGCAAGAAACAGAGTCTAAAATCACCAATCACACCGAATATCTGACCCAAAACAACCTGATTGAAAATCGTTTGACAACTTCAAATCATAAGGGATTCAGCAATTTTAATAAAATTAGACTCCGTTACACGCCCGACATCCGAAAAGATTTGGCCTACGATGTCGTCGCTAATGTGTCTAATGGAACCCTCGGCCGTTTTATCCGTTCTCGGTTTGCCGACAGTACCAATTATACCCACACCTTAAGGGATCCTCACCACTTGGAAATCAGCCAATATTTTCGTTACAACACCCGACCTACTTATGAACATACCTCCGAGATAAGAGCCCAATACACCTATAAAGAAGCGCGCAGCCTGACCCATTGGAATTTTGATCGCCCGGTATTTGCCGATAGAATTCCCGCTGTACAAGACGGAGAAACTTATCAATTTCTACATCATTATGACGCCATCACCAGTACCGGTCGATTTAATTTTAAACATTATTGGGTTTTAAACAGCACCAATCACCTTTATCCTAAGGTTGGACTTTATTTTTTCCATGAAACCTACAACAGCACCGATTATCAACGACTGCAAAACGGAGCCATCAACGGTTTTGCCTCAGCGGGATTTGACAACGCCTTGGGGTTTCAACTCATCGACCCGTACATCGGATTCCAATACAAATTTATGCTCGGGAAAGTAGTCTTTAAACCGGGACTGGTCTACCATCATTATTTGTGGCAGATTGACCAATTTGACCAGCGCATTACCGATGCGACAAAAGGCGTACTCGCTCCTGAATTAGAGATAAAATTTGAACCAACAACAGCCAAAGAACTGAGTTTTAATTACCGTTTAGAAACAAGTTTCCCCGAGGCTTCGTCATTTGCAAACCGACTGCGGCTCACCGGTTTTAACACCCTTTATCGCGGGAATGAAAATTTGGAAAACGCATTGTATCACCGCCTCTCCCTTCAATTTCGAAATTATGATTTGGCACATGGAATTATATACCGCCTTCACGCCAGTTACAAGCGTCAAGAAAAAGATATTCAGCACACCACCATCTTAGAAGGAATTAGCCAAATCAACACCAGTATATACAGTGATCTCCCGGAAGATTCTTATCGTTTTAGGGGTAATTTCACAAAGCGCTGGAGACATTACAGGGCGTCATTGAGTGGCCAAGTTTATTTCAACAAATATTCGCGCTTTATCAATCACCAAAGAAGGGATTATCATGCTACCCTCTATGCTTTTGCCCCCAGGGTATGGTCCAACTTTGAGGATTTGCCCAACTTTACCCTCGGTGCACGTCAAATTTTTCGCCGCTCCGGTTCAACGCAGTTTGAAAATCAGTATTGGTCTTTTAGTCCTTATATACACCTCAATTATTATTTCTTAAACGGTTTTATTTTTAAGGCTCAATACAATTATAACTACACCAAAGACGAAACTGCCGATCGAGCGCAATCCTTTCAAATTGGGAGTGCTTCTCTATATTACCGGAAAGAAGGCAGCGCCTGGGGTTTTGAAATCAGGGTAGATAATATTTTTGACGTCAAGTATAAGCGAACGCATTATTTTAATGAATTTATGGTCTATGACCGGCGCACCTATATACAGCCCCGAACGATTTTATTTATTTTGAGTTATCAACTTTAGCCCTTTAAATTTCTCGCTCTTTTCATCGGTTCTAAAGTCCGGCTGTTGTGAGCTATGCCTTTTATATTAGCGACCCGCAGATGCTCTTGGAATACGGTATTAAAAACTAAATCGCACCCGAACCAACAACTGTCTTGGTCGGAGTCGATAATTGGTTTCGATATACCCAAACCTATTTAAGCTTGTAGTTTGATAGGTCTCCGTATTAAAAATATTGGTAAGCATCAATTCAAAATCCAAATGCTTTTTCTTTAAAGAAAAGCGGTAAAAAGCATCCGAAAAAAACTGATCATTATCCGATGAATAATTATTTCTATAATACTGAAGATCGACTCCCAAATTGTGTTTATTGAAAAGATGAAAATTAAGCACAGCCTGATGAACCTGAGAGCTGACCTGTCGCTGTTTCTCTCCGTGAATTTCACTGTTCGAAAAGGCAATCCCGGCAGCATATTTAAGGTTAAACCAATCTGAAAAAGCGGGATCTACCTCCACACTATAGGTATTTTTCGTGATCTGCATATCCGAAAGTACCCCATTCAATCTCAGTTGCGAATTATTGACAGCATAGCTGGCTTTGAAGGTCACCTTGGTTTCAATCCCCCAAAACAATTTAGTCAATTCACCCGAAGCTTCTTTGCCCCCTCCAAAATTATCTTTTTGGACCGCTGTTATTTCAGTAGTTCCATTAGGTAAAATTTGTCTCTTATAAAGCAGGTTGTTCTTGCGATGAGAAAACGAAATTCCGGCATTGCCAAAGATACCGGCCAGTGGATTTTCATATTCAACCCCTATCCCTACGCGTTGATTGGAAGTTATGGGGACAGCGGCATTTATGCGTCCAATATTCCGGTAACCGCTCATTATGAAGCCATAGTGAAACCGACGAATATTTCCTATGGAATGTCCGGTTCCTGCTGAGGCTGACAACTCCCAATGATCTCCTATAAATCTTGTGATCGAGAGCCGGGGATCAAAAAGAAACCTATTTATCTCCTTATTTTCTTTATGCCCTTCATCTTCGAGGCTATAAGTCTTTAATCTTAATGGGGTGGAAAGGGATATTTTCCAACCATTGGTATAAAACCGGGTTCTTAAATCGAAATAAAGAACCGCCTGATTCCATTTGAGATCGTTCTTAAAAGGAATCCCTAAGGAATTATTTGTACTGGTAAAAAGTTGGCTGGTCAGCCTTTGGGTACGATAGTCGAACCCGAGTTTTGAATGGAAATTAAACTTCCCTATTTCTTTGGTAAGGCCAAGGGAATGGGCAGCATAAAAAGTTTTTACCTCTAAATTTTGAAAACTCCGGTCATAGTCGATTCCGTTATTGAGCAGATCAACAAACTGCCCGGGGGAAACCCGTAGTTTTTGAGGGGTTTTGCTCAGCGCAATATTTGAACGGATATGAAACAACTGATTCCCTATTGGTGTGATTATTTTTAAACTATTCCCCAGTTTGTAAGTGGTATTGGAACGGTTTTGCACGGTATTTTCTCCATTTTTTAAAAGCTGCCCCCTCGCTTGATCCCACCTTCCACTAAAAATAAGTTTATCCTTTACATAATTTTTAGCTGCATTTTTCTCGAAAGTAAGCCCCGTACGGAAGCTTTCTTTATAGGTTTGATTGTATTGTTCTTCCTGAAGCCTTATCGTATCGGTGGGGGTGAAAAATCGGGTTTCTGCAGTGCCGTATTGCTGTAAATATCCATTGTAATAAGAGGCAAAACCTTTCAGGGTTTGCTCCTTCTTCAATTTTGTAATAAAATTAAATGAACCAAGGTGTGCATTGTTGTCCAACCATCGCTGCGCTCGAAAACCGGGAGCAGAAACTCGCTGAATATGAAGCCAGTTTGCTCCTAATCCGCCTCCCATACTAACACTGCTTCCGCCGGTGTGATCAACCAATTGACTTTGAATAGAGTGTCCCGTGTTATTGGTTTGATAGCTCCCCAAAAATTGGGATTCTTTCGTAAACAGCATAGGGGTTATATTCACATCCCACAAAAAAGGAGAAGCTCCACCCCCCACTTTGGCCTGCCCCGTGAAAACATGTTTTTTTTTGAGTTTGAGGTTGATTGCGGCTTGTTCTGAAAAAGTCACGCTGTCCAAGACCTTTACCGATTGGTGATGTTTCAGGATTTGCACCTCGGCCACTTCATATCCCGGCAGGTTTTCATTGATGATGCTGTAGCGGCCTCCGAGCATATCCATGCCTTCGACATAATATTTATTAATCGGTTTTCCCTGATAATAAATTTCGCCATCGCTTTTTACCTCAACTCCGGGCATGTGCTCGATGACATCACCTATGCTTCGATCTTGCACCTGAGTAAATGCTGAAACCTTATAAACAAGTGTATCGCCGCGCTGCACAATAGGCTTTGGTGCTTTTACAATCACTTCATCAAGGACAATAGCCTGGGAATTCAAAGAGAAATCTATGGTTTGAGAAGTGTTTCTTATTTTCCTTTTTACCGAAGAAAAACCCATGGCCTGCACCTCGATAAGAACAGAATCGGAGGCTAATGCAAACCTTATCTGATACCGCCCCTGTTTATCGGAAAAAGTATAAGCTTTCACCACATTGGAGGTCGGTTTGGAAACAAGTATCGTTACCCTGGGAATAGGATGAGACAAGGAATCGGTAACCACGCCCTTTATTTGGGTTTGTGAAAATGAGGAATAAAAGCCGGTTAGGAAAAAGGCCAACAAAAACAATCCCTTCATTTAATCTCTTTCTATAGGGTTGTAGGGCTTTGCAGGAATTTCTATTGGTGTACCATCACTGGACCAGGCTTTGGCTTTGATAAAGGCAGAGGGATGGCGGTGGTAGGCCTTGTTGAGCCGACGGTATTTTTTTTCGGTTGTTTTTTTAATCCGATCTTCATTTCGAAGGTAGAGGGCTACCTTCTTTTGATTATCCCCTCCTACCAAAGTAAAATGAAAGTTGTCTTCTGTATCGTACACCTCAAATATCAACCCGGGCAAACCCTTAAAAATATAGGGACCATAAGGATAGGGTTGCTTGCCTTCTATGTTAAACCAAGCCACCCAGTCTCTACCTCCATAAGTCGTGATGGCTTTTTGTACGGTGAACCTGTTCTTTATCTTCTTGGTACTGTCCAAAAGCTTCCAATCGAGTTGCGGGGTCTTCTTGGAATATTGATAGAGGCTCTGAATTCGACCCTGATAGATCATTTTTCCGGTCTTGAGATTCATCACAACAGTATTATCATAGCGAACTTTATCTAATAACTGCATCAGTGCTTCCAGCTCTTGCTCAGAATAATGCACCTTTTTATAATAGGCTCGGGAAACGGAATCAGCACGTCTTCGGAAATAATCTGTGAATTTTAGGTATTGGTTGCCCACCTCTAAAACCGTCATAGCCATTGATTTATCCGATTTGTGGTCCGGATCTTTAGCGTAGTTAAATTGATAATAAAGACGAATCACTGTAGTATCTAACACCTTTTGGCTATAGGGCATGGCCTTATAGGATTGTGCAGCTACCCGAGAAAATGAAAAAAGAATAATCGAAAATGCAACTATGCGTAGGAGTTTAAACATTCTTAAAAAATTTTATTTAAGCGAATATAAAAAAAAGTTAATGAAAAGCATCTTGACCCATTATGAAACTAATGAGACAAAATGCGCTCGATATCTACCAAATCAGGTCTATTACATCCAGAACAAATTCATAGTTTATCTCATTCCTACAGCGAGACGACAAAAACGATAAACGTCGGGAGGTATTTATTCAGGATTTCTCTTTTCATTCCCTAATCAAAGGCAAGGTGGAGCAGCGTAGAAGGCCCTCTTGTTTGGCGATTTCGGCATAGGGTACTTCTTCTACGGTAATGCCATTTTGACGAAGCCAACTGTTTAAACGGGTGAAATTTCGCTCTGAAATGACCACATCTTCGGCAATGGAAAAGATATTGCTGTTCATGTGATACATTTCTTCTTTGGTAATTTCAAACACTTTTTCGGGACCAAAATTATGGATGAGCCAGTTGTATTCTTTTTCTTCCAAGAATCCGTTTTTATGAATAATGGCCAAGTCTTTCCCCACAGGTTGAAAGCAACAATCCAGGTGCAAGGCATTGTTTTTGGCATCAGTGTTAGACTTGCGCAAGTTAAAAGACTTGACAATTTTATCGGGAAATAAATCTTGCAAAGCTTCGACTGCTTTTGTATTGGTTCTCGCCGTAATATAATCGGGATAATCTTGGCCGCGATAGGTGCCTACAAAAATATAGTCGTGATAAGGCATTACATCTCCTCCTTCCACGTGGACTTCCTCAGGAAATTGAACAATTTTACCGGGGTCGATTTGCGCCAACACTTCGTGAAGAGCATCCAATTCTTTTTCGCGATTGGGCAGGATATTGGCTTTGATGAATTTATCCTCAATAACAAAGCCGATATCGCGCGCAAAAATCTGATTATAATTTTCAATCAATTCCGGTCGGTATACTTGAACGTCATATTTTTGGAATACTTTCTCTACGGCGCTCATCTCTTCAACCATCTGATCTTCTTTAGGGTAGGTGCCGGCTTTGATATGTTCCGCAGATTTGGGATCATAGGTTTCTTCCAGCTTTGGGAGCTCTCCTTGGCTATCGGCTCGTCCCAAAACAACAGCTTTTAAGCGAGAGGTTTCATCCGTTACGTGCAGGCTAAGCATGGTTTTAAAGTTTGGGTTCCAAAATAAAGTAACACCAATTAGACCTACAAAGCAGCCCAATATTTATGTCTAAATTTCAAATCTATACGTTAAAATTTATCCTATAAATCTTCAGGCTACTTAACAAATCAAATTGGTATAAACTCCAAAACATTTGGGGGGGGTTAGGAAATGCTTTATCAATATAATTTATCGCTTTTCGATTTCTTTAAATTCTCTATGGGTTTCACCGACATAAATTTGTCGCGGGCGACCGATAGGCTCTTTGTTTAAGCGCATTTCACGCCATTGAGCAATCCAACCGGGCAAGCGCCCCATGGCAAACATCACCGTAAACATTTCGGTAGGAATGCCGAGCGCGCGATAAATAATTCCGGAATAGAAGTCTACATTGGGATACAGTTTTCGCTTGACAAAATAATCATCTTGCAAGGCTTCTTTTTCCAAGCCTTTGGCAATATCCAGCACCGGATCATCAACGCCGAGTTTGCTGAGCACATCATCGGCCGATTTTTTAATAATTTTGGCTCGTGGATCAAAGTTTTTATATACGCGATGCCCAAAGCCCATCAACCTGAAAGGGTCGCTTTTGTCTTTGGCTTTGGCCAAGTATTTTTGGGTATCCCCTCCATCGGCTTTTATATTTTCAAGCATTTCAATAACTGCCTGATTTGCGCCGCCATGCAAAGGCCCCCACAAGGCCGAAATCCCGGCAGAAATAGAAGCAAAGAGCCCGGCATGTGACGATCCTACAATTCGCACGGTTGAGGCCGAGCAATTTTGTTCGTGATCGGCATGCAAGATTAATAATTTGTTGAGTGCCGCCGAAATATCGGGATCGATATCATAATGTTCATTGGGTTTTTTAAACATCATTTTCAACAAATTATCGACATAATTTAAGGAGGTATCCCCGTAGTCCAAAGGCTGACCACTTCGTTTTCGATAGGCCCAGGCCACCAGCACCGGGAATTTGGCCAACAACTTAATGATGGCATTGTACATATCCTCAGAAGAATCTACATTGACCGAATTGGGATTGAAGGCAATTAATGCACTGGTCAGTGAAGACAGTACGCCCATGGGGTGCGCTGACTTTGGAAAACCGTCTAAGATCTTCTTCATCTCTTCATCTACCGTAGACTGTGCTTTAATGTCTTTATAAAGTTTGTCAACCTCTTGCTGGGTAGGCAATTCTCCAAAAATCAACAGGTAAGCCACCTCAAGGAAACTGGCATTTTCTGCCAAATCTTCAATCGCATACCCGCGATAACGCAAAACGCTTTCCTCTCCGTTGAGATAGGTGATGGCACTTTCACAAGAACCGGTGTTCTTATATCCCGGATCCAAGGTGATTGCTCCATTGGTAGCCCCTCGCAAAGATTTTATTTTGATTCCTACTTCATTCTCCGTACCGATGGTTATCGGTAATTCATATTTTTTTCCTTGTAATTCTAAAATCGCTTTTTCTGCCATTCTAATCTGTTGTTTTTTAAGAATTGCTAAATTACGGAATTAAGCGGAATTTTAAGACTTAATCTACCTTAATTCTGTCTTAACCCGGAAAATTCATGAGATTTATTTTAGGCGGATTTGAGGGGGGTATGCTGAGTTTACCGAAGTGCGTCAAATCCTGCAGCTGTCCCGTACCTACGGGACTGCAAAGGGTTTGCAACGAAACCTGTATTGAGTGTCATCGAAATAAAGACGTCAAAATAAACCATTATGGATTGAAAGTCCAATTTTAAAGTAGCCACGAATGACACAAATTCACACGAATTGTTTTGTGAAAATTCGTACCATTTGTAGCTTAAAATTTTTAGAAGCTAAAGTTGATGCACTGAAAGTGCATAGCTTTGAACTATATTTGAGCCCCATAAATCCAAGCAACATGAATTCTCCATAGCCCAAATTTGAGCCTTTATATTTTGTCTATTTACATCGTTAATCCCTTGACAATATGCAAACTATTTAATTATCCCTCAATTTGCGGTGAATTTTCGGGTTAAGGAGTGAGCTTATACCGTAATGACAATTCGTATAGACCAACTCTTGCTTCTGTCTTCGTTTTGGATAAAGTTTTTTTATGGCATAGCCAGGAAGAAAAGGAAAAGCAAAATGGAATACAAAAATATTATTCTGCCGTTCCTGTGAAAAACTTAAAGGCCTCCAATCCCGGGTAATGCGCAACGGAGCTCAGTTGCTCTTCAATTCTCAACAATTGATTATACTTTGCCAAGCGATCACTCCTGGAAAGAGATCCGGTTTTGATTTGTCCGGTATTCAAAGCCACGGCAAGATCGGCGATGGTGGTATCCTCGGTTTCTCCCGATCGGTGAGAGATAACCGCAGTATAACCGGCTTTATGTGCCAAGTCAACGGCTGCAATAGTTTCAGACAAGGTGCCGATTTGATTGACTTTGATTAAAATGGAATTTCCAATCCCTCGATCAATCCCTTTTTGCAATCGCGTTACATTGGTCACAAACAAGTCATCGCCCACCAATTGCACCTTATCGCCTATTTTTTGGGTCAACAGTTGCCAGCCTTCCCAGTCGTCTTCATCCATTCCGTCTTCTATGGAGATAATGGGATATTTTTTCACCAATTCGGCCAAGTATTCAACCTGCTCTTCTGCTGAGCGTACCACGCCTTGTTCTCCCTCAAACTTGCGATAGTCATATTGACCTTCTTCAAAGAATTCGGAGGAAGCACAATCCAAAGCAATTTTTACGGCTTTACCAAACTCATATCCGGCATTTTCTACAGCCTTTCCAATGGTTTCTATGGCATCTTCCACTCCGTTTAAATTGGGAGCAAATCCACCTTCATCGCCCACTGCGGTGCCGAGATTTCGCTCGTGCAACACCTTTTTTAGGTGATGAAAAATTTCAGTTCCCATTTTCATGGCTTCGGTGAAAGTAGCAGCTTGCACCGGAACAATCATAAACTCTTGAAAAGCAATAGGAGCATCAGAATGCGACCCTCCGTTAATGATGTTCATCATGGGGACCGGCAGCGTTTTGGCGCCTACTCCTCCTAAATAACGATACAGCGGCATTTTCAATTCTTTGGCTGCTGCTTTGGCCACGGCCAAGGAAGCACCCAACATGGCATTGGCACCAAGGTGAGATTTATTGGGCGTTCCATCCACTTCAATCAGTTTTTTATCTAAGGCCTCCTGATTAAAAACAGACTGACCTATAAAGTTTTCGGCTACAAAAGTGTGAACATGCTTAACAGCATCGGTCACTCCTTTACCCATATAGTGCTTTCCGCCATCCCGCAATTCGACGGCTTCATATTGGCCGGTAGAAGCTCCGGAAGGCACCGCAGCGCGACCCAAAACATTATTTTCAGTCACAACATCAACTTCAACAGTAGGATTGCCTCTCGAATCAAAAATTTGACGGGCAAAAACATTTTTAATAAGGCTCATGATAACAAGTTTTTATTGTTACCAAAAAATCTACAAATCAGCTCCAATATTGAGGTCATTTATAGGATAAATTTAAACCCTTTGGGCTAATTCATAAACTCTTTGGTTAAGTTAGATTAAAGTTTTAAAGTCAGGAGGATATTTCTCCTCAATTTTACATTATTCGTGGTTCATTAAAATCTCAATGGACTTCTGAATTCCGGTTTGCGAACGACTCCGGCCTGCACAACAAACCCACAGTTGCCCTGTCGGTTTGTTATGCGTTTGTAAATATACAGATTTCCGGAATGAGTGGGAGGGAATACTTAATTTTGATTTTTTATACTATCTATAAACTGATCAAACAAATAGGAGGCATCGTGTGGCCCGGCGCCTGCTTCGGGATGGTATTGAACCGAGAAACAGGGTTTGTCTTTCACCCTAAAACCGGCCAAGGTATGATCGTTTAAGTGAATATGAGTGATTTCAACATTTGGATTATCCTTCAGACTGTCCATTTCCACGGCAAACCCATGATTTTGGGAGGTGATTTCCCCTTTTCCGGTGATCATATTTTTTACCGGATGATTGATCCCGCGGTGACCGATGTCCATTTTATAGGTTTTCCCGCCATTGACCATAGCCATCAGTTGGTGTCCAAAGCAAATTCCGTAAACGGGTTTGTCTTGCCCGATGAGTTGCCGAGCAGTTTCCAGTGATTCTCGAGCTTCCTGTGGATCGCCGGGGCCATTGGACAAGAAGTAAGCATCCGGGTTCCAAGCTTTCACCTCTTCATAGGAGGCATTGTGGGGAAACACCTTAATATAGCATCCGCGATTGGCCAGGTTACTCAAAATACTTTTCTTGATCCCAAAATCAATGGCCGACACTTTAATTTTTGCATTCTCATCTCCAAAATAATAAGGCTCTGAAGTGGAAACTTTTGAGGAGAGCTCCAGCCCGTCCATACTTGGAACTTGGGCAAGTTTTTTCTTCAATTCATCAATTTTATCCACCTCGGTAGAGATGGCCGCATTCATAGTACCCTTTTCTCTGATATAAGTCACCAATGCCCGAGTGTCTACATCGGCAATAGCAATCAAGTTTTGTGTTTCGAGAAATTGCTCCAAGCTTTGGTCGGCTTGTTTCCGGGAATAGTGATAGCTAAAGCTTTTGCACACCAATCCTGAAATTTGGATTCGGTCGGATTCCATTTCCTCAGCCAGGCTGCCATAGTTTCCGATGTGTGCATTGGTGGTCACCAAAATTTGCCCGTAATAACTCGGATCGGTAAAAGTTTCTTGATATCCGGTCATTCCGGTATTAAAGCAGATTTCTCCAAAAGAGGATCCTTCTGAATTGCCAACGGCCTTCCCATAAAAAATGGTTCCGTCTTCCAGCAAAACAATTGCTTTTTTTCTAAATTGATATTTCCCTGCCATGTTACCTTGTTTTATAGTATTTAAAATCAGTGTAAAAAAAAAGGATAGACAACTAAATGCCTATCCTAATATAATTCAAATTCTGTTTGTGTAGAATTTAAGCCTTTTCATCAGCGTCGTTATCCTTAGAGGTTTCTTCGGAGTTATCGTCTTTTGCTTCCTCTTTTTCAGCAGTAGCATCAGCCTTGTTTTCTTGCTGTTCTTCGGCTTTAGGTTCTGCTTTTTTTGGCGCTTCGGTTTCTTTTTCCTCCACTGCCGCATTCTTGCTTTCCGCTGCTTTTGCTTCCTGATCCTGATCGACTTGAGCCGTTTTTTCAGATTTATCAGATTTGTTTTCAGCAGAAGCATCTTGCTGCTTAGACTTGTTCTTAGAACCACTGCCTTTGCCTCTACGGCTACGACGTGTTTTCTTCTTTTTCTTGCCTTTGCTCAAATCATACTCTTCGTTGTAATCAACCAGCTCAATCATGGCCATTTCGGCATTATCACCGTGACGATTCCCGAGTTTAATGATGCGTGTATATCCTCCCGGTCGCTCTCCTACTTTAGGGGCAATTTCACGGAAGAGCTCGCTTACTGCATGTTTGTTACGAAGTTTTGCAAAGACCAATCGGCGATTATGAGTGGTGTCGGTCTTGGATTTGGTAATCAGGGGCTCGACAAACTTTCTCAATGCCTTGGCTTTGGCTGTGGTCGTGTTAATTCGCTTGTGCTCAATCAAAGAACTGGCCATATTGGCAAACATTGATTTTCTATGCGCCGCCGTTCTTGAAAGGCTATTTATTTTTTTTCCGTGTCTCATTTTAAAAACAAAATATTAAGTGTTGGAAAATTCAACTCATTTCCCGGATACTAATCTTTATCCAATTTATACTTAGAAAGATCCATTCCAAACTCAAGCCCTTTTCCGCCTACCAATTCTTCCAGCTCGCTCAAGGATTTTTTACCGAAGTTTCGGAATTTCATCAAATCACTCTTATTGTGTGCCACCAATTCTCCCAGATTCTCGACTTCAGCTGCTTTGAGACAGTTCAATGCGCGTACAGACAAATCGAGGTCGATTAATTTGGTTTTGAGTAATTGACGCATGTGCAAGGACTCCTCATCATAGGTGTCTTTAGGCGAAACTTCATCGGCCTCCAGGGTAATACGCTCATCAGAAAAGAGCATAAAATGCTGGATAAGGATTTTTGCAGCTTCAGTCAATGCGTCTTGAGGGTGGATACTGCCATCGGTACGGATTTCAAAAACCAATTTCTCATAGTCGGTTTTTTGTCCCACACGATAATCTTCAACGCCATACTTGACATTTTTGATTGGGGTAAAGATGGAATCCGTAAAGATGGTTCCCAAGGGCACTTCATCTTTTTTATTTTCTTCAGCAGAGACGTAGCCGCGTCCTTTTTCAATGGTCAGCTCCATATTGATCTCTACTTTTTTGTCTAAGTTGCAGATGACCAAATCGGGATTGAGTACTTGAAATCCGGAAATGGACTTCTGTATATCGCCGGCGGTCATTTTCTCTTTTCCTTTGAATGAGAGTGTGACCGTTTCATCTTCTACATCGTCAATTTGTCTTTTCAAACGGACTTGCTTCAAATTTAGAATGATTTCAGTCACATCCTCTACAACTCCGGATATGGTAGAAAACTCATGTTCCACACCTTCAATACGGACTGAAGAGATGGCGAAGCCTTCAAGTGATGACAACAGCACACGCCTTAGGGCGTTCCCTACGGTAAGCCCATAACCGGGCTCGAGGGGTCGGAATTCGAATTTGCCTTCAAATTCCGAAGAATCAATCATAACAACTTTATCAGGCCTTTGAAAATCTAATATTGCCATAGTATTATTCTCTCAATTAAGGATTATTTAGAATACAACTCTACAATAAGCTGTGTATTAATGTTTTCCGTAATCTGTTCACGAACCGGAACAGAAACGATGGTCCCTTCTTTCTTTTCGGGGTTCCATGACAACCATTCATGTACTTGCCTGTTATTTGCTAAGGAATCATTGATCGAAGCCAATGATTTTGACTTCTCACGAACGCCTACCACGTCATTGACGTCTAACTGATAAGAGGGCGTATTTACAATTCTGCCGTTAACCACAATATGTTTGTGCGACACGAGTTGACGTGCTCCACGGCGAGAGGGAGAAAGCCCCAATCTGTATACTACATTGTCCAAACGTCCTTCACACAATTGCAAGAGCGTTAAACCGGTTACGCCGTCACGGCGGTTGGCTTCTTTAAAGATATTGCGAAATTGGCGCTCCAAAATCCCGTAGGTATATTTGGCTTTTTGCTTTTCGGCCAATTGCAGCGCATATTCCGATTTCTTTCCTCGTCGTCTTTGGTTTCCGTGTTGACCCGGAGGGTATTTTTTCTTTTCAAATGATTTGTCTTCACCATAAATAGGCTCTCCGAATTTACGGGCTATTTTGGATTTTGGACCTGTATATCTTGCCATTTGCTTTTGATTTGTGATTATGAATTAAGGCATTTCATCCTTCGATAATCTGAGTTATTTTAAAATATGAATTATACACGTCGACGTTTAGGAGGACGGCAGCCATTGTGAGGCATGGGGGTAATATCAATGATTTCGGTCACTTCAATTCCGGAGTTGTGCAAACTTCTCACGGCAGATTCCCGACCATTACCCGGCCCTTTAATATAGGCTTTTACCTTTCTCAAACCCGCTTCATAAGCTACTTTAGCAGCATCTTCCGCGGCAGTTTGCGCAGCGTAAGGGGTGTTTTTCTTACTTCCACGGAATCCCATTTTCCCGGCAGAAGACCAAGAAATCACATCGCCGTTCTTGTTGGTCAAGGTTACGATGGCATTGTTGAATGAGCTCGAGATATGAGCCTCTCCAAAAGGCTCTACGTGAATTTTTTTCTTCTTATTAGATTTTACCTTCGCCATAATCTAAATCTTTACTTGGTTATTTTTTTCTTGTTGGCAACCGTTTTGCGTCTTCCTTTACGAGTACGCGAGTTGTTTTTGGTCTTTTGTCCTCGCAAGGGCAATCCCGAACGGTGACGAATACCACGATAACAACCAATATCCATAAGTCGCTTGATGTTCATTTGGGTTTGTGAACGCAACTGTCCCTCTATGGTGTAGTTTCCTACCACATTGCGCACTCGACTGGCTTCTTCATCAGACCAATCGCCTACTTTTGTATTCTCATCTACTTGGGCTTGTTCTAAAATTTCTTTAGCCCGACTTTTTCCAATCCCATATATATAGGTCAAGGAAATAACGCCTCGTTTTTGGTTAGGTATATCTACCCCTGCTATTCTTGCCATATTAACCTTGTCTTTGTTTGTATCTTGGGTTCTTCTTATTAATCACATAAAGACGTCCTTTCCGACGTACGATTTTATCGTCGGGATGTCTCTTTTTGATTGAAGCTCTAACTTTCATAATTAAATTTTTTGAATATTATCCGCTGATTAAGGATTTGCAAAACTAATAAAATTTTTTCAGCTTCCGGCCTACTTTCAAATTATTAATAGCGATAAGTAATTCTCCCTTTGGTCAAATCGTAGGGACTCATTTCCAGTTTCACTTTGTCTCCGGGCAAAAGTTTGATATAGTGCATACGCATTTTACCGGAGATATGAGCCGTAACCACGTGGCCATTTTCTAATTCCACACGAAACATTGCATTTGACAATGCTTCGACAATCGTTCCATCTTGTTCTATCGCTTTCTGTTTAGCCATAATTAAGCAACTGCTTTTCTGTTTTTACCTGTTTTTATGAGTCCGTCATAATGACGGTTCAATAAATATGAGTCTATTTGTTGTATCGTGTCAATGGCCACTCCCACAATAATAAGCAGGGAAGTACCTCCATAGAACAGTGCCCAGCCTTGTTGCACATCAATGTGCACCACCAATGCGGGTAAAACGGCAATGAAGGCCAAGAATATAGATCCGGGCAAAGTAATTTGTGACATGATACGGTCTAAAAAATTGTCGGTATCGGTACCGGGTCTGATTCCGGGTACAAATCCGCCACTGCGTTTCAAATCGTCTGCCATTTTATTGGTAGGCACCGTAATGGCTGTATAGAAGTAGGTAAAGACAATTACCAACAAGAAGAAAACCAATCGGTACCAAAATCCGAAGATATCGGAAAAAGCGGTCTTGATAGCTACTGCGATACTCGAGTCGGATAAACCGGCAACGGCAGCCGGCACAAACATAATAGCTTGTGCAAAAATAATGGGCATTACTCCCGAGGCATTTAATTTAAGCGGAATAAATTGTCGTGCTCCGCGGCTTCTTTCATAGCCTCCGCCGGCACTGCGTCGGGCATATTGCACGGGTACTTTTCGAATGGCCATCACCAGGTATACACAGGCCAAGATTACAGCAAACCAGATGGCCAACTCGATCAAAATCATCACCATCCCTCCTGATTCCGTAAACCTTGAAGTGAATTCCTGAACGAATGCCATGGGCATACGAGCAATAATTCCCACCATAATCAATATGGAGATTCCGTTCCCCACACCTTTTTCTGTAATGCGCTCTCCCATCCACATGGCAAAAATACAGCCTGCGGTAAGGATAATTACCGAAGAAACTACAAACATCGTTTGATCCATCATAAAGGCACTTGCCGGAAGGGTACGGAAGAGGTTATAAATATAACCCGGTCCTTGAACCAAGGTGATCCCGATGGTTAACCAACGGGTAATTTGGTCTATTTTTTTACGTCCGCTTTCTCCTTCGGTTTGGAGCTTTTGGAGGTAGGGCACCGCAATTCCCATCAACTGCACCACAATGGAAGCAGAGATATAGGGCATAATTCCCAAGGCAAAGATGGAGGCATTTGAAAAGGCACCCCCGGTAAATGCATTAAGCAGCCCCAAGAGGCCGCCACTGGTTTGATCTGCCAAATTAGCCAATTGTGCTGCATCTACGCCGGGAAGAACAATTTGCGCCCCAAACCGATAAACGGCAATGAGGCCAAGTGTCAATAGCAATCGATTTCTCAGGTCTTCAATTTGCCAGATGCTCTTTATTTTGTCAATAAATTTCTTCATCAAAAAGGGGGAGTTTAAAATATTACAGCTTCACCTCCTGCTTCTTCGATTGCTGATTTAGCAGATGCAGAAAATTTATGTGCGGTAACTTTCAGTTTTGCTTTAAGTGTTCCGCGACCCAAAATTTTGACTAAATCAGATTTTCCAACCAGTCCCAATTCAATGAGGGCTTCTACATTTACTTCGTCTTTAATTTTTTTGTCATCAACCAATCCTTGTAGGGTATCCAAGTTTATGGCTTGGTATTCTACATGATTGATATTGCGAAATCCGTATTTGGGCACACGGCGTTGGAGGGGCATTTGTCCTCCTTCAAAACCAATTTTTTTAGAATAGCCCGAACGGGATTGTGCGCCTTTGTGGCCGCGTCCGGAAGTACGTCCTTTTCCGGAGGTAACTCCACGACCGCGTCTCTTTGTATTTGTTTTAATCGACCCTTTAGCCGGTTTTAAATTATGTAATTCCATATCGGTCTATATTAAGCTTCTTCTACAGAAATCAAATGTTTAACTTTATTGATCATCCCGTTGATATTGGGGGTGTCTTCATGCTCTACGCTTTGGCGCATACGGGTTAATCCCAAGGCTTGCATAGTGCCTTTTTGCTTTTTGGTAGCGCCAATGGTACTTCGTATTTGTGTAACTTTTAATTTTGCCATTTTTTCAGTTTTAACCATTAAACACTTTATCCAATGAAATGCCTCTTTGTCGGGCTACGGTTTCAGCGCTTCTCATTCTGAGTAAGGCGTCAAAAGTAGCTTTCACCACGTTGTGCGGATTGGAAGAGCCTTGACTTTTGGATAACAAGTCTTTAATTCCGGCCAATTCCACAACGGCACGTACAGGACCACCGGCAATAACCCCGGTACCTTCAGCGGCCGGAATTAAATGAACTCGGGCGCCACTGTATTTTCCTTTTTGTGCATGAGGAACACTTCCTTTATGCAATGGGATTCTTATCAAATTCTTTTTAGCATCGTCAATACCCTTAGCAATAGCACTGGCCACTTCCTTTGATTTTCCAAGGCCGTGTCCAATAACACCATTTTCATTGCCCACCACAACAATTGCAGTAAATCCAAAGGTACGACCCCCTTTGGTCACTTTCGCTACGCGTTGCACACCGACAAGTTGGTCTTTTAAATCAAGTCCGCTCGGTTTGACAAATTCTACGTTTTTATAATCCTTATACATATCTTTACTTTGATTTCTTAAAATTTAAGGCCTCCTTCACGTGCACCGTCCGCCAATGCTTTTACTCTTCCGTGGTACAAATAACCATTTCTATCAAATGCCACTTTTTCGTAACCGGCTTTTACGGCTTTCTCCGCTAAGCTTTTTCCGACCAAGGCGGCGATTTCTGTTTTTGTTCCTTTGGCATCAACACCCTTATCTCTTGATGAAGCTGCTACCAAAGTTTTGGAAGCTTCGTCATCGATGAGTTGGGCATAGATCTCTTTATTACTTCTGAAAACCGAAAGACGGGGACGTTCAGAAGTACCGGATAAATGTTTGCGAATACCTCGTTTAATTCTTTTTCTTCGTTTAAGTTTTGAAACTGCCATAACCGCGTAATATTATGCTGATTTACCTGCTTTTCTTCTAATATATTCACCGACATACTTGATTCCTTTTCCTTTATAGGGTTCAGGTTTACGGTATGAACGGATTTTTGCTGCCACTTGCCCCACGAGTTGTTTGTCGTGAGAAGTCAATTTTATACGTGGGTTTTGTCCTTTTTCAGAGATGGTCTCCACTTTAATTTCCTTGGGGAGCAACATCACGATATTGTGAGAAAAACCAAGAGTGAGATCTAATTTTTGTCCTTGGCTGGAAGCGCGATAGCCCACACCAACCAGTTCTAACTCTTTGGTGTAGCCCTCGACCACTCCGTCAATCATGTTTTGAATCAAAGCACGATATAGACCGTGCTTAGATTTGACGGCTTTTTTCTCAGAGGGGCGCTCCAAAATAATTTGCCCATCTTCTTCTTTTATGGAAATGCCGGGAAACTTATCTGTCAATTCCCCAAGCTTCCCTTTTACGGTCACCAAATCGTCTTTGATTTCCACCGTCACTCCTTCCGGGATATTTACTGGGCTTTTTCCTATTCTTGACATGGGTTTTACTTTTAAAAGTTAGTGAATGTAGCAAAGTAATTCGCCACCAACGTTTTCTTTTCTCGCTTGTTTATTGGTCATTACACCACGGGAAGTTGATACGATGGCAATTCCCAAGCCATTTAAAATCCGGGGCATCTCTTTGCCTTTGACATATTTTCGCAGCCCGGGCTTACTAATGCGTTGTAATTCTTTAATTACGGATGCATTGGTGTGTTTATCATATTTCAGAGCTATTTTAATGCTTTCAAAATTTTCTCGCTCCGAGTAAAACTTGTAGCTTAAAATATAGCCTTGATCATATAGGATCTTAGTGATTTCCTTTTTGATATTGGAAGCCGGGATACTTACTACACGATGACCGGCTGCCAGCGCATTTCTTAATCGTGTCAAATAATCTGCAATAGGATCTGTAACCATTTCGTCTAATTTTTTTACTTATTAAATTACCAACTGGCTTTTTTAACTCCCGGGATCAATCCTTTGTTGGCCAATTCCCTGAATTTAACACGTGAAATGCCAAACTGTCGCATATAGCCTTTGGGCCGGCCGGTTAATTTGCACCGATTGTGCAAGCGTACCGGGCTCGAATTTTTAGGTAGTCTTTGCAAAGCTTCATAATCGCCTTCTGCTTTTAGCTGACGGCGTTTTTCAGCATATTTATCAACCAATCTTTGGCGTTTGACCTCACGGGCCTTCATTGATTCTTTTGCCATAATTTAATTCTTTTTAAATGGTAATCCCAATTCTTTCAACAATGCTTTTGCTTCTCTATCGGTTTTGGCAGTGGTCACAAAAGTGATATCCATACCGGTAATTCGCTTAACTTTATCGATATCGATTTCCGGGAAAATAATTTGTTCGGTAACTCCCATATTATAATTTCCGCGACCGTCAAAACCTTTAGTGCTGATACCGTCAAAGTCACGAACTCGCGGCAATGCCATGGTAATCAAGCGATCGAGGAATTCATACATATAGGTGCCGTGCAAAGTAACTTTGGCACCTATGGGCATGCCTTTACGCAATTTAAAAGCCGCCACGTCTTTTTTAGAAACGGTAGGAACGGCTTTTTGACCGGTAATTTTGGTCAATTCGTCAACAGCCTGATCAATTAATTTTTTATCAGCCACTGCTTCCCCTACACCTTTACTCAAAACAATTTTGGATAATTTAGGCACCTCCATTTGGTTTTGGTAACTAAAGGCCTCGGTTAAAGTCGGCTTTACCTTATCGTTATATTCTTTCTTTAATTTGGGTACGTAACTCATAATTCTTACGACTAAATAACTTCGTTAGTAGTTTTGGCAAATCTTACTTTTTGATCTCCTTCCATGCGGTAGCCCACTCGGGTAGGTTTGCCATTTTTATCAAGCAGAGCCAGGTTGGAAATATGAATAGGGGCTTCCCTTTCCACAATACCTCCTTGTGGGTTTTCGGCACTTGGTTTTTGATGCTTCTTAACCATATTCAGGCCTTCCACAATGGCTTTATTTTTTTGGGGCAATACAGCAATCACCCGACCTTCGCGGTTTTTGTATTCTCCGGCAATAACCTGTACCTGATCTCCGTTTTTTATCTTCAACTTTGCCATTTGTTTATTCTTAAAGCACTTCTGGTGCAAGTGAAACAATTTTCATAAATTTTTTGTTGCGCAATTCTCGGGCAACCGGGCCAAATACACGCGTTCCGCGCATTTCTCCATTGGCGTCCAACAGGACACAAGCATTATCATCAAAGCGGATATAAGAGCCATCTTTGCGACGAACCTCTTTTTTGGTTCGTACCACTACGGCTGTAGAGATTTCTCCCTTTTTAATTTGACCGCCCGGAGTGGCCATTTTTGTACTGACTACAATTTTATCGCCTACTGAAGCATAGCGTTTTCTGGTTCCGCCCAAGACGCGTATTGTCAATACTTCTTTTGCGCCTGTATTGTCAGCAACTCTAAGTTTTGATTCTTGTTGTACCATAATTATTTTGCTCTTTCAATAATTTCAACGAGACGCCAGCGCTTGGATTTACTCAATGGGCGCGTTTCCATAATTCGGACGGTATCCCCTTCATTGCAGTCGTTCTTTTCATCGTGAACGACATACTTTTTTGTTTTCAAAACGAACTTACCATACATTGGATGGCGAGATTTTTTCACCTCGGAAACCACGATGGATTTTTCCATCTTATTACTGGTCACCACGCCTACTCTCTCCTTACGTAAATTTCTTTTTTCCATTGCTGTCAAAAGGATTAATTTTTCTGTCTTTTGGACATCTCGGTATTCAAACGTGCAATTGTCCTTCTTAAAGCTTCCAACTGTGAAGTGTTTTCTAAGGGAGATACGGCATGAGCCATTTTTAAGTCGGTATAAGCCGCTCTGTCCTTATCTATTTCTTCCTGCAGTTCGGAATCTGTTAAATTTTTTATTTCTGACTGTTCCATTGTTTCTTATTCTTGATAGTCCCTGGCTACAATAAACTTTGTTCTTACCGGGAGTTTTTGTGCTGCTAATCTCAAGGCTTCTCGAGCCACTTCTTGAGGAACCCCGCCAATTTCAATCAACATGCGGCCGGGTTTTACCGGGGCAACCCAGTATTCAACATTCCCTTTTCCTTTTCCCATTCGCACCTCCAATGGTTTTTTGGTAATGGGCTTGTCGGGAAAAATTCGAAGCCACAAAGATCCGTCACGCTTCATGTATCGGGTGGCGGCAATCCTGGCCGCTTCAATTTGTCGGGCGGTTATAAAATGAGCATCCAGTGTTTTGATGCCAAAGGTACCGTTAGACAAGCGATGGCCTCTTCCGGCTATGCCTTTCATGCGGCCTTTTTGTTGCTTTCTATATTTTGTTCTTTTGGGCTGTAACATGCTTTCAAAAGTTTTATGAAATTTTTATCAACGTCTCTTCTTTCTGCGTTTTGAGCGCTTACCTCTTTTTCCGCTATTTTTGGAAAGGCCGACCAACGGAGAGAGTTCACGTTTCCCATAAACCTCACCTTTCATGATCCACACCTTAATTCCAAGGCGGCCATAGCTGGTTTGTGCCTCGACCAAAGCGTAATCGATATCGGCACGGAAAGTAGACAATGGGATGCGTCCTTCTTTAAAAGACTCGGTTCTTGCCATTTCGGCACCGTTTAAGCGACCCGAAACTTCTACTTTAATTCCTTCTGCATTCAATCGCATGGCAGCAGAGATGGCCATTTTTGAAGCCCGTCGGTAAGAAATTCTGCTTTCAATTTGGCGGGCAATACTGGCAGCCACCAAATGTGCATCCATCTCCGGGCGTTTGATTTCAAAAATATTGATTTGCACCTCTTTCTGGGTCAACTGCTTCAGCTCTTCTTTGAGTTTGTCAACCTCTTGCCCTCCTTTACCGATAATAATCCCCGGGCGTGCCGTGGTGATGGTAACGGTCATTAGCTTGAGGGTGCGCTCAATGATAATGCGAGAGACACTGGCTTTGACCAAACGCGCATAAATATAGTCGCGTACTTTCTTGTCTTCGGCAATCTTATCGCCATAATCCTCTCCTCCATACCAGTTGGATTCCCAACCTTTGATGATACCGAGTCTGTTTCCTATTGGATTCGTTTTCTGTCCCATGCTTTATTTAGCTTTCAAAAGTTTTTTCCCCTAAAACAAGGGTAACGTGGTTAGATCGTTTCCTGATTTGGTTGGCTCGTCCTTGTGCTCTTGGACGTAAACGCTTAAGCATTCCGGCGCCATCCACGCGTATTTCTTTAATATAAAGTCCGGCTGCTTCAATATCGGCTTCTTCGTTTTTATTTTGCCAGTTGGCAATGGCCGACAACAAAAGTTTCTCAAGGTGCTCAGCGCTCTGCTTAGGGTTAAACTTCAAAACAGTAAGCGCTTCTTCAATGTCTTTTCCACGGACAAGGTCGGCCACCTTTCTCATCTTTCTTGGCGCGATAGGGCAGTTGTTCAACTTGGCAAACGCCATGTCCCTTTTTTTAGCCTTGAGCTTTTCCGCTCTTTCTCTTTTATGAGCTCCCATAAATAATTATCTTTTTGCTTTATCTTTAGCACTTGTGTGACCTCTGAAAGAACGCGTTGGTGCAAACTCGCCCAACTTGTGCCCTACCATATTTTCGGTTACGTAAACCGGGATAAATTGTTTTCCGTTATGAACCCCAATAGTTTGTCCTACAAAATCAGGGGTAATCATAGAGGAGCGCGACCAGGTTTTGATAACATTTTTCTTTCCTGAATCAACACTTCGGGCAATTTTCCTCTCTAACTTATAGTAGACAAAAGGTCCTTTTTTTAATGAACGTGCCATATAGTCTATTTGTTTCTGTTCTTACGCTTTCTGCGTTCTACAATAAATTTATTACTGGCTTTTTTCAAAGCGCGGGTTTTGTAACCTTTAGCAGGCAATCCTTTTCGTGAACGAGGGTGTCCACCTGAGGCGCGGCCTTCTCCACCACCCATGGGGTGATCTACCGGGTTCATCGCTACCGGACGAGTTCGCGGGCGACGGCCCAACCAGCGGCTGCGACCGGCTTTTCCGGAAACAAGCAGCGTATGATCACTATTGGAAACGGCGCCAACGGTGGCACGACAGGTTCCCAAAATCATTCTAATTTCTCCGGAAGGCAGTTTTACACTCACATATTTTCCTTCTCTCGCCAACAGCTGTGCAAAGGTACCGGCACTGCGCACCAAATGTGCTCCTTGTCCGGGATTGAGCTCTACACAGGAAATGACGGTTCCGAAAGGAATTTCGGAAAGCGGCATTGAGTTTCCTGTATTGGTAGGCAAAGCTTTGTCTGATGAGACGATTGTTTGTCCTACTTTCAATCCGTTTGGCGCAAGAATATATCGTTTTTCCTTGTCTTCATACTCCACCAAGGCGATAAAGGCCGACCGGTTAGGATCATATTCAATGGTTTTTACCGTTGCCGGCTGATCGTTCTTATCTCTTTTGAAATCGATAATTCGATAGCGTCTTTTATGACCGCCACCGCGATTTCGCATCGTCATTTTACCAGAATGATTGCGTCCTCCGGTTTTCTTTATAGGGGTCAAGAGGCTCTTTTCCGGTTTGCTGGTGGTTATGGCGTCATAACCGTTCACAACGCGAAAACGTCTCCCTGGTGTTGTTGGTTTTAATTTCTTTACCGACATGACTTGACTTTAAATATTACTATATAAATCGATGGTGTCGCCTTCTGCAACTTGCACAATAGCTTTTTTATAGCCATTGGTGCTTCCTTCCAAAATACCTTGTTTGGTATAACGGGTCGATCTTTTAGGGCCCACATTCATGGTGCGGACTTTATCAACTGAAATACCATAAGCTTCTTCTACGGCTGCTTTAATTTGAAGCTTGTTGGCTCGGTGATCAACAGCAAAAGCAAAACGATTGTTTAACTCGCTGTCTTTGGTCGCCTTTTCCGTAATAATTGGTTTTATTAAAATCCTCATGGCATTTATTTATTCAAAATTGATTCAATTCCTTCGAGCGAACCCTCCAAAAACACAATTTTATCAGCATTAAGAATGCTGTAAGTATTTAATTCAGAGGCTGTTACGACCTTAGAATTTTTAAAATTGCGTGCGGACAAATATACATTTTTATTTGGTTCGTCCAACACGAAGAGTGTTTTTTTATCACTAATTTTTAAGGCCTCCAAAACCCCTACATATTTTTGGGTTTTAGGGACATCAAAGTTCATCTCATCGAGGATCAGCAGCTTATCTTCTTTTGCCTTTTGGCTCAACGCAGAACGCTTAGCCAAACGCTTCATGTTCTTATTCATCTTGCTGCGATAGCTGCGTGGTCGCGGACCAAACACACGTCCTCCTCCTCTAAAAATAGGAGATTTGATACTTCCCGCACGAGCAGTACCGGTTCCTTTCTGTTTTTTTATCTTTCGCGTACTTCCGGAAATTTCAGCGCGTTCTTTAGCTTTATGCGTACCTTGTCGCTTATTGCCCAAGTGTTGCTTAACGTCTAAATACATAACGTGCTCATTGGGTTCAATACCAAAAACAGCATCAGAAAGCGTCACTTGCTTACCGGTTTCCTTACCTGATATATCTAATACACTTAATTTCATCACTTCTCAATAGTTACGTAAGCATTTTTATGACCCGGAACACAACCTTTTACAATAATCAGGTTTTTATCCGTATCCAATTTCAATACTTTTAGGTTTTGAACTTTTACTTTTTTGCCTCCAGTTTGGCCGCCCATACGCATGCCTTTAAAGACTCGTGAAGGATCAGAGAATTCTCCAACAGATCCCGGAGCTCTCAACATGCTCTGTTGGCCGTGTGTTCTTGAAGAACCGCTAAAGCCATAGCGCTTGACTACACCTTGAAAACCTTTTCCTTTAGAAATTCCGGAAACATCTACATATTCTCCCTCTTCAAAGTGTTCAATATTAATTTGGTCTCCCAATTTATATTCTCCTTCAAATCCTTGAAATTCGACAACTTTTCGCTTCGCATTGGTTCCGGCTTTCTTAAAGTGCCCTTTGGCAGCTTTGGAAGTATGCTTGTCTTTTTTGTCATCGAAACCCAATTGAAGGGCATTATACCCGTCAACCTCTTCGGTTCTGACTTGGGTAATAACGCAAGGGCCAGCTTGAATTACCGTGCATGGCATATTTTTGCCATTCTCGTCATAAAGGCTGGTCATTCCGATTTTTTTTCCTATTAACCCAGACATTACTTTAGTTTATATTAAATTAATTATTAGATTACTTAAATCGAGGTCCGATTAATGATCAGACTTTAATTTCTACTTCAACTCCGCTCGGCAACTCCAATTTCATTAAAGCGTCAATGGTTTTTGAAGAGGAGCTGTAAATATCGAGCAAGCGCTTATAAGCATCGAGCTCAAATTGTTCCCGCGCTTTTTTGTTGACGTGCGGTGAACGCAAAACGGTAAATATTTTCTTCTTGGTTGGCAGCGGAATAGGTCCGGTGACAACGGCTCCGGTAGTTTTTACCGTTTTTACAATCTTCTCGGAAGACTTGTCTACCAAGTTGTGATCGTAGGATTTTAGTTTTATACGAATTTTTTGACTCATATCATTTGCTCTTATTCGTTAGTACCAATTTCGGCTTTAATAATTTCGTCTTGAATGTTGGATGGTGTTTCGGCATAGTGTGAAAATTCCATCGTTGAAGTAGCCCGTCCTGAAGACAGGGTACGCAAAGTGGTTACATAGCCAAACATTTCGGACAAAGGCACCTCGGCTTTTATAGATTTGGCACCGGAACGGTCAGCCATGTTATTGACTTGTCCGCGACGACGGTTCAAGTCTCCAACAATATCCCCCATATTTTCTTCCGGGGTAATCACTTCAATTTTCATAATGGGCTCTAATACCACGGCTCCTGCAGCTTTGGCACAAGCTTTAAATCCGAGCTTGGCCGCTACCTCAAAGGAGAGTTGATCAGAGTCAACCGGGTGGAAAGAACCGTCTTTCAAGGTCACTTTTAAGGTGTCCATTTGGAATCCGGCCAAAGGCCCGTCTTGCATGGCTTGCTCAAAACCTTTTTGAACGGAAGGAATAAATTCTTTGGGAATATTTCCTCCTTTAATTTTATTTTCAAACTGAATTCCTTTCTCTTCAAAATCATCGTCCACCGGTCCCATTTCAAAGCTGATATCGGCAAATTTACCGCGTCCACCGGTTTGTTTTTTATAAACTTCGCGATGTGAAGTCGTTTTGGTTACCGCTTCTTTATATTCTACGCGAGGTTCTCCTTGATTGACCTCTACTTTAAATTCACGTTTCAAACGGTCTACCAAGACCTCGATATGCAATTCGCCCATTCCCGAGATAATGGTTTGCCCGGAAACTTCATCGGTTTTAACCTGAAAGGTAGGGTCTTCTTCTGCTAATTTACCCAAAGCCGCGCCTAATTTATCAACATCGGCTTTTGTTTTGGGCTCTACCGCAATCCCGATCACAGGATCGGGGAAAGTCATGGATTCCAACACGATGGGGTGATCCATATCGGTGAGGGTATCACCGGTTTTAATATCTTTAAATCCTACTGCTGCTCCAATATCTCCGGCCTGAATTCTTTCAATAGGCTCTTGTTTGTTGGAGTGCATTTGATACATTCTCGAAATTCGTTCTTTTTTTCCTGAGCGATTGTTCCAGATATAAGAACCTGCATCGAGGAAACCGGAATATGTTCTAAAGAAGGCCAAACGTCCTACATAAGGATCGGTGGCAATTTTAAATGCCAAGGCGGCAAATGGAGATTTTACATCAGGCTCTCGGGTTTCCTTTTCTTCTGTTTTTGGGTTTATTCCTTCAATGGCTTCCACTTCTACCGGTGAAGGCAAGTAACGCATTACTCCGTCTAACAATGCCTGCACTCCTTTATTTTTAAAAGAGGAACCACAGAACATGGGAATAATGGACATATCAATAGTTGCTTCACGCAAAGCCTTAATAATTTCATCAGGAGTAATAGAGTCTTCATCTTCAAAAAACTTCTCCATCAATTCTTCGTCATATTCGGCTACGGCTTCTACCAGTTCGGCTCGTTTTTCTGACACTTCTTCTGCCAAATCTTCGGGAATATCGACTTCTTCATAGGTCATCCCCATGTCTTCTTCATTCCAAATAATGGCTTTGTTGTCGATCAAATCGACCACTCCTTTAAAATCCATACCATCGCCAATGGGCACCTGCAGCGCTACGGGGTTACCGTTCAACATTTCTTTAATTTGCTTGCAAACGCCGAAGAAGTTGGCGCCCTCGCGGTCCATTTTATTGACAAATCCAATACGAGGAACGCGATATTTATCAGCCTGTCGCCATACGGTTTCAGATTGAGGCTCCACCCCATCAGCCGCACTAAACAAGGCAATCATTCCGTCGAGCACCCGCAAGGACCGCTCTACTTCTACCGTAAAGTCAACGTGCCCCGGAGTATCAATAATATTGATTTGGTATTCTTTGTCGTTATACATCCATTTACAATGCGTAGCTGCAGAGGTAATGGTAATTCCACGCTCTTGCTCCTGCTCCATCCAGTCCATGGTAGAAGCACCGTCGTGGGTTTCTCCAATTTTATGATTGATACCGGTATAATACAGAATACGTTCAGTGGTGGTGGTTTTTCCCGCATCAATATGAGCGGCGATACCAATATTTCTCGTAAATTTTAAGTCGCGTTGTGCCATTGTTTTTAGAATCTAAAGTGAGAAAATGCTTTATTAGCTTCAGCCATACGGTGGGTGTCCACACGTTTTTTCACTGCTGCTCCTTCTTCTTTGGCTGCAGCTAAGACCTCGGCTGCCAATTTGTTGGCCATAGATTTTTCGTTGCGTTGTCGGGCAAATTTTATCAACCACTTCATGGCCGTAGACACTTTTCGGTCCGGGGCTATTTGGGTTGGAATCTGAAAAGTGGCCCCTCCCACACGTCGGCTTCTCACCTCTACGTGGGGCATGATATTGGAAAGTGCTTCTTTCCATACCTCGAGCGCTGTTTTTTCATCGTCTTCTTTTCGTTCTTCTACGATATCGATCATGTCATAAAAAATCTTGAATGACAATGATTTTTTACCGTGTAGCATCATCATGTTAACAAATCTCGTGACGAGCTGATCGTTAAATTTAGGATCCGGTAGGAGTGCTCGTTTTTTTACTTGTCTTTTTCTCATTGCTTCTCAATAAATAATTAATTGTAGCGCCCACTTATCCGATTTTTTTTCGGACGGCCAAGGCTTTTTTTATTTCTTAGGTCGTTTTGCGCCATATTTAGAACGGCGTTGGGTTCGATCTTCCACCCCGGCGGTATCCAATGCACCACGAACAATGTGATATCGCACTCCGGGCAAGTCTTTAACACGGCCTCCTCTTACCAACACAATAGAGTGTTCTTGAAGATTGTGACCTTCTCCGGGGATATAAGCGTTGACCTCTTTGTTGTTGGTCAAACGTACCCTGGCCACTTTCCGCATGGCAGAATTTGGCTTTTTAGGGGTAGTGGTATAAACACGTGTGCAAACCCCGCGCTTTTGGGGGCAGGAATCCAGGGCCGCAGATTTACTCTTCTTAACAGTCCTTGATCGTCCTTTTCTTACTAATTGTGAAATTGTAGGCATAATCTATCTTACACTAATATCATTAAATAAATAAACCCTATTTTTAGGGTTTGCAAATGTATAAATATATTTCAAGTTATCAAACGTTCGTTATTTTTTTTTCAAATATCTCTCAGTTTTTTCCGACAAAAATAAGATAATTGCCATCTTAGACGAATATTCCGGATTCCATTGTTTTGAATAACTACTCAACATACTTGTTTTTTACCCTATTATATATAGGTATAGGTTGCACCTGTGCAAATGGACAAGAGCTCCGCTTAAAGATTCAGAGTAAAGACTCGGCAGAAATGAGAATTATCGACTCCATAGGCTATCAACAAAAACACGCTTCTTATAATTCTTTAAAAGAAGAAGGAGAAGATTTTTTTAAGCGCCTGCAAAACATGGGCTATATCAATGCTGAGCTCCACCCGCTAAAAAGGAAAAACGATTCCCTCTTTATACTCCGCCTTCGGTTACATCAACAATATAAAACCCTTAAAATCTATTATCCTCCCAATACATTCAACCCAAAAACCTTAAAAAACATCAGTTCGACACTTACGTCTTCCTATTTTATCATCTCGTTAAAAAACACAAAAGCAGTATTAAAACGGCTTAACAATCACCTTGCCAACCGCGGAAAGCCTTTTAACAGCGTTCAACTCATCCACATCAAATCCACTTCCGACAACCGGTTAACGGCCAGGCTCAAGGTTCACCACACGCAACTGCGTCATATTGACAGCGTCATCATCAAAGGGTACCAAAAATTTCCGCGTGCCTTTATTCCTTATTACATCGGAATCAAAAAGGGAGAGCTTTTCAGTAAATCAGAATTGAATGAAAGCATTACCCACCTACAAAACCTGCAATTTGCCAGTTCGGATAGAAAACCGGAGGTGCTGTTTACAGAAGACGCCACCTCCATCTATCTGTACTTAAAAAAAGAAAACAGCAACCACTTTGAAGGCTTTTTAGGTTTCTCAACCGATGAAGAGACCCAAAAATTACAATTGAACGGAGACCTGTCGCTGCGCCTGGTCAACAATTTGAATTTTGGGGAATCTTTTTCCATTCACTACAAAAATGACGGCACCGGGCAACAACATTTCAACGCCGACCTGAAACTCCCTTTCCTGTTTTCCACCCCTTTTGGGGCGCATTTAAACTTGGATCTCTTTCGACAAGACTCTACATACACTACCAACAGCCAAACCGCCAAATTGACCTATAGACTAAGTCCACGGATTGCCGTAGAAGCCGGTTACAAAAAAACAAGCTCCAATGTATTGCTCGACAATCTCATCTCAGGGCACTTCAACCAAGATTACGAATCCGGCTTTTTTATGATGGGGGCGCAATACCTTCACAGAAACGAAAGGCGAGCGCTCTTTCCTTTTAAAACCAAAATCACGCTCAGCACGGGGTTCGGAAAGCGCAATACCGAAGCAGCCCAAAGCAAGCAACAACAAGTAAGTTTTACCGGACAGCATATTTTCAGCATAGACCAGCGCAACAGTTTCTATGTATCCAACCATACCGCTGTTTTATTTTCTGAGAATTACATCGACAACGAGCTGTTCAAGTTTGGCGGCATTAACAGCATCAGGGGTATTGAAGAAAACAGTTTGCGGGCTTCATTTTACAGCAGTATTCAAACCGAATATCGCTATCTCTTATCGGCCGATCTTTATCTTCACAGCATCATGGATTATGCCTATGTGCAAAATGCCCGATTAAGCCGAAACAACAATATATATGGAATAGGTTTTGGGCTGGGCATGCAGACCAAAGCCGGATTATTGAAAGTGGCTTTTGCCAACAGCAAAACAAACGAACAGAGTTTTAGATTTAAAAACACCAAAGTACATATTAGCCTGACTGCTAAGTTTTAAACTTATGAAAAAACGGCATCGCCAGAAAAAAATAAAAATTAACCCCTAAAAAGGTTGCATTATTAACTATTAATTAGGATTTTTGGCGTTGGCTAATTCAAATAGACATAACATGAAAACAAAGTTAAGAGGAATCCTAACGCTATTGTTGGCGTTGGTTGTGCAAATATCCTTTGCGCAAGAAAAACAGATTTCCGGGACTGTGAAAGATGCCAATGGAATGGCATTACCCGGCGTAAACATATCCGTTGTGGGTACCGATTCGGGCACCCAAACCGATTTTAACGGGCATTACAGCCTTACTGTAGAACCCGGAGCAACCCTAAAGTTCTCCTTTGTGGGTTTTGCCGACAAAACGGTAAAAGTGGGTATGCAAACCACCATTAATGTGGTACTGGAGCAGGGAGAAACCCTGGAAACCGTAATGATTTCCACCGGTTATGAAACCCAAACCAAAGCAAAAAGTACCAAATCGGTTACCACCATTACCGCTGAAGACATTGAAAATCAACCCAGTGCATCTTTGATTGATGCCTTGCAAGGAAAAGTTCCGGGGTTGAACATTGGTAGCAACAGTGGTCGTCCGGGTTCAGGAAGTACTGTAATCCTGCGTGGAGTTGGCTCTATCAACGGTAAAATCACACCTTTGTATATTATCGATGGTGTTCCTGCCAATCAAAGAAGCTTTAATATGCTCGGCCCCAACGAAGTGGAAAGCGTCAACGTCTTGAAAGGGCCTAATGCGATTGCTGTTTATGGTAACCGTGGAGCAAACGGGGTGATTGTAGTGACCACAAAAGGAGGGCAATACAACAAAAACCTTTCGTTTAGTTTCCATTCCCAATATGGATTCTCAACGCTTATGCCTTTAAATTTAGAAATGATGAATTCAAAGGAAAAATTACATTTCCTCATAGACAATGAATTGGGCGTTCCTGATCTTCCCGGGCTTCACAAAAATATGACCGATGCTGAGATTGCCAATTATGCCAAGCATATCAATACCGATTGGGCCGATGTTTACTTTAATCCGGCACGAACCAGTCGTCAAGACATTACCATCTCTGCGGGTTCTGAAAACATGGCCACCAGTACTACTCTTTCTTACTTGAATCAAGATGGGGTATTTGGGCCTTCCGGACTTCAGCGTTTTGGATTTAGAAACAAACTTCATGGCAAATCAAGTAATGACAAGTTCACCTACAGCACCACTTTAAATACAAACTTCACGAAGTCTGATTTTAACCCAAACTTTAGTCAATACTATACTTATTTTGACCCCTTTATGAACGCTTTGACCGGTTCTCCTTTAGTGAACCCTTATGACCCGGACGGCAGCATCACCCAAGATGGTGGGTTGGAACCCGGAGATGCAAGCGCTATTACTCCTATCAACTCCCCCATTGTGCTTTTGAATAGTGGAGCGATGAACACCCAACACTACGAGCGTTTTAATATTATCGGTAACTTCCGAGCAGATTGGAATTTTGCCAAAAACTTAACCGCCGGGGTGAGTATCGGAGCCAACCTGATGGAGACCCGTTATACCGGAATCACCCACCCATTATCGCTATTAGGACCATTCCAAGTTGATATCCGCGCAAATTATGGCGGTATCCAAAGCGAATCCTACCAGCGCGACTTCCGCTTTGTGACCCGATCCAACCTGAACTACAACAATTCTTGGAACAAGCACACCTTAAATGTCAACCTCTTTACAGAGTACAACCGCTCCTATCTTAACGGATTGGGCTATAACACCAGAGGTTTGGATCCCAAATTGATTGGAACCGATGCGGCTTTCCAACTACAGGTTTTTGAAAGCTTAGGTAGTGGAGATCCACAAATGATTTATGCGCAGCGAACTAATTTAAACTTGACCAATATCTCTATAGGAATGTTCTCCTATTTTGCCACAGCTGACTATGACTTTGACGGACGATTCGGATTCTCCGGAAGTATCCGTCGCGATGCCTCTGTACGATTTGTTGACGAAAACAAATGGGGTACTTTCTGGTCGGTTTCCGGACGTTGGAATATCGATGAAGAGAGCTTTATGGACGGCAGCGCCATCAACATGTTGAAATTGCGTGCCGGTTACGGTACCACCGGTAACCAAACCATCACCGGTTCTTATTACGGAGGATTGGATCTGTTTAGAAACCTATACACCTCCAACGATGGCTATTTCAACTCCAGTGGCTATGTGCCGGCCAATATTGCCAATCCTACCCTGCGATGGGAAACCATTAAATCAATGGACATCGGGCTTGATTTTGGAATTTGGAAAGACAAACTTCACGGTAAAATTGATTACTACACCCGAAAAACCGTGGATCTTTACCAAAGCAAGCCCATTTCTGCTGTTAACGCCACCACTGCAATCAACGCCAATATCGGCAGCTTGATCAACAGAGGGGTAGAAGTATTCGTAAAATACAACCTGCTGAGTACCGCAGACTGGCGAATTTCATTGTACGCCAACAGTGCTTACAACAAAAGTGAACTCTTGGAATTGGCCGGAACCGACGAAAATGGTTTGGTCTTTAACGGTGGGTTAACCGCCCTAAAAGAAGGAGAGAGCTTAGGAGAATATTACACGGTAAGATATGCTGGCGTAAACCCTTCCAATGGTCACCCGCTCTTTTATGACAAGAACGGAAACCTTACTGAAAACATTGACAATGCCGACCGCGTCTTTGAAGACAAGTTTATCTACCCAACTTTTAAAGGTGGATTTGGCGCCGTTGTCAGTTATAAAGGTTTTGCATTGAGCCAAGACTGGGTATATAAAGCCGATGTATGGCGTTTTAGCAATGACCTTTCTCTGTTAGAAGATCCCTCAAGTTATATCAACAACAATAGCCCAACATCCTTGTTGAACGCTTGGAATCAAGTAGGGCAAATCACCAGTGTACCAAGACTTAACGGGCAATATGACATCTCAGATTATGGGAAAACCGACCGTTATATCTTTGATGCCTCATACTTGCGCTTGCGCAGCGTAAGCTTGTCTTATACCTTTGACAGAGACCAGTTGAAACGCTTGCCGTTTACTTCTGTTCAACTCTATATCCAAGGACAAAACCTAATTACATTTACCAGCTATCCGGGATATGACCCTGAGAGTGGTTATACCGGGATAGAAATTTCACGTTATCCAAGTGTAAAAACCTACACCCTCGGACTTGACCTTAAATTTTAATAACGAAACAACTATGAAAACAACACTTAAATTAATTTCGGTCATCATCTTACTTGGGCTTTTTAGCGCTTGTGAAGATGCGACATCTATAGAACAGCCCGGCACCTTGGTCCCAGAAACGACCTTTGAAAGTGTCGAAGATCTGCAAAAAGGGCTCAATTCCGTGTATGGAAACTATTCACGGTTTGATGCGATTTTCTTTAATGCTGTCTTTACCGACAACATTAAACGAGGAACCGACAATACCGGTGGCGGACAAGGTTTGTATAACTACCGACTCAACCCCACTTCCGGCTCTCCAACCGGAATTTGGGTAAATCGTTATGCTACCATCAACTTTGCCAACCGCGTATTGGATGCTTATCATGAATTGGAATACGCCACCGTTGAAGAACAACAAGCCGCCGATATTATTGCCGGCCAATTGTATGGAATCCGTGCGCTATGTCATTTGGATCTTTATCAGTACTTTTCTGAAAGCTATACCGATGACAATGCATTATCGGTTCCCATCATGGACTTTGTCCCTGAGAATCTCGACATCGAACCTACACGAAATACTGTTGGGGAAGTGGTCAACTTTATCCACGCCGATTTGGATAAAGCTGAAAGCCTCATGGG
The DNA here is from genome assembly GCA_964586655.1 of uncultured Flavobacteriaceae bacterium. GTDB lineage: Bacteria > Bacteroidota > Bacteroidia > Flavobacteriales > Flavobacteriaceae > JAJYSO01. Next base: position 153,641 of record CAZPGY010000003.1, on the reverse strand, counting down.
GAGCACCGATTTAGGCGCCGCTTATATGTCTAAAACCGCTTTCCAAGCCATGCGGGCAAGGTTAATGTTGTTCCACGGTCAAGACGACCCGGCCATCATGAACCAAGTTATCGATACGGTCAACACCATTTTGGCTCAAGTTCCTGTAGCTGACGCTACTGAATACCCCAATATCTTTACCGATCAAAGCAATGCCGGCGTAATCTATAAGAGACGTTACACCACTAACGATGGAGAAATTGCAAGTATTTTTTACTTCAACCAAGTAGATCGTGATGGTGATCCCATTTATGAAGTTTCTAACGAACTGTTCAATCAGTTTTATCAAGGTAACGCTGCTGACGTTAGGTTTAATGTTGTCGTTAAGCCCGTAGAGCCGGATCCCTTTAATCCGAATGGCAACCTTTTGGGTTCTCTGTATTTTGGACAAAACGACCCCAGAAACATTCTGTTGATTTACAAATATCCCGGTTCAAGCCGCAGTTTATTGACCAATGATGACAAAATCATCAGAAGCGCCGAAATGTTGCTCATCAAAGCTGAGGCGCAAGCCCGAAGCGGTGATATTTCCGGAGCACAATCCAGCATCAATGAATTGCTAAGCCTGCGATATACCAGTGGAGCACCCACCGTTTCTTTTTCCGGGCAAAACGATGCCTTGATTACGATTTTGGAACAACGCAGACTCGAATTGGCTTTTGAAGCTCACCGTTATTTGGATCTAAAACGTTTCAGAGATGTTACCAATCAAGGAGTCACCCGATTGGCGGTTGATTGTAATTCCTTTAGCGCTTTACAATGTGACCTCCCCAAAAACGATCACCGTTGGGTTTTCCCAATTCCTCAAGCCGAATTGAACGCCAACAGTAAGATTCAACAAAACCCAGGCTATTAATTAGTAAAAAACATAAAAAAATGAAATTGTCGATAAGATTAATGCTTTTAGCAATCGCAACCCTTACCCTCATATCCTGTTCTGACGATAAGAACCGACCTATATATGATGGAAGTGCCGGCAGCCAAACCTTGGTTCGTTTTGGCAATGCCGCCTATAATTTTGAAGTTCCGAGAGACAGCAGTACTACCATGGAGATCCAAGTTCAAGCCAGCACCATAAGCGATGCTGACCGAACTTTTAATGTAACTATATTGCATGATGATGGGCAAACTACTGCTAACCCGGCCACATATTCGGTACCCACTACGGTTACCATTCCGGCCGGAAAGTATATTGGCATCCTTGAAGTTTATGGAGAAGACAACGGGCTTGTGGAGATTTCGCCGGTAGAAATCATCACCCTTGAACTCTCTAATCCCAACCCGTCAGGCGATATTGTTATGGAAAACACCATCACCACCTTGACACAATACGAAGTTTGCCCGATACCGGAAGACTTTTTGGTGGGGGATTATATGCTGACCAATGTTACACAATCCTTAGGCCCCAGTAATAGTACTGACAACTTCGCAGAAGAAGTCGTTACCCTATCCATTGGAGATAGCCCAACACAAAGAGTGTTTACGACAACTCCTTTAGTAGGTTATGGTCCTCCCACAAAGTTTGCCATCAACTTGGTTTGTGGACAGTTCATCTTCCAGAAGACCGATATTAGTGTAAAGTGTACAAATGGAATTTTTTATGGCCCGGCTCCAAACGACCAAAACACCACCTACGATAAGGAAAACGAGCAAACCACTTATGTCATTAACTATAATGAAGACCTCACCAATGACTGTGGTGGAAGCGGTTTGGCCTCCTTTAAATTAACTCAAGTCAATTAAAATAGTAAATATGAAAAATAGAATCTTAATACTGGCCTTGTTTATCGTTGCAGGCTTCATGACATCATCATGTGAACACAACAATCCCAATAGTGGAAAGTTTGGAGCTACTCCCACCACTTGTCCCAATTCAGATCAATTTTTGGGCGACTATATGGGGAGTACTGCTATTCCTGAATTGGGAGAAACAGACTTTAACGATTTTGAAGCCAAAATCAATAAAGTAAGAACCGTAGTGGATCACTGCGAATATTACTCTCCTAATATTTGGGGGAACTTCGTATCCGCCGCTACCGGTGGTAATCAAAGTGGTTTCCCTTATCCGGTTTACCTTGTTATTCACGAAGACAACACGGTAACCGTTAAAAGCGATGCCGACGACCCGGGAATGTTCCCCGGTGGAACAGGGACTTATGACCCGGCTACACAAACGTTTCATTTAACTTTACAGGAAGCTCTATTTACGGCTGCCTTTGATGTTGAAGTCACGATAACCTTAAGCGAAGATAACAACGCTCAAGAAGGTCAAGCGCAAAACAATTAAGAGTTGCTTTGTAGCATTAATAACAAATCCCGCTAAATATTATAGCGGGATTTTTTTAATCTTTATCTTAGGCCTCCATAACCCGAAAAATTCACCGCAAATAGAGTAACAACTAAATAATTTGCATATTATCAGGGAATTAATGATGTAAATAGACAAAATATAAAGACTCAAATTTGGGCTATGGATAGTTCATACTGCTTGGATTTATTTTGACGTCTTTTACGCTGCAAACCCTTTGCGGTACGCAAGTACAGCTGCAGGATTTGACGCACTTCGGTAAACTCAGCATACCACCTTAAATCCGCTTAAAATAAATCTCATGAATTTTCCGGGATAAGCCCCTGAAAAAAGAAACTTATACGGAAGTGATTTTTGAAATAGACTAAATATTTTGTCGTTAAAATTTCAAAGGTCAAGGCAAAAAGCCTGCCTCGTCGGCAGACACAGGCACAGCCATAGCTGTAGTTATGGTGTCTCGCACGTGCGGGATTAACGCAGAAATTTGTAAGTTTAACAGAAAGATTCGTCTATTTTGAACCTCACTTCCGTATTACACCCAAAAGACCTACAAATTAATCCGATATTTATGTTTAAATTTTAAATCAATGAAAAACATTATTTTTGGAATCCACAGTATAGAAGAAGCGCTGGACAGTCAACAGGGTCTCGATAAAATATTTATCCAAAAGGACCTTGAAAGTAAAGCCCTCAGCATCATCCAGGCAAAAGCCAAGAAACAGAAAATAGGGCTCTCTCGAGTCCCTGTTCAAAAGCTGGACAAAATAGCTCCCGGCAATCACCAGGGTATTGCCGCCAAGATAGCTCCCATTCAATTCTGTGCTCTTGAAGACATGGTAGAACAAGCCTTTCAAGCTACCCAAAACCCCCTATTCCTTTTGTGTGACAGTGTTTCGGATGTACGAAATTTTGGCGCTATTATTCGAACTGCAGAATGTGCCGGAGCCAACGGAATCATCATCCCTAAACAAGGCAGTGCAGCAATTAATGAACTCACCGTAAAAACTTCGGCGGGTGCCATTTTCAACATTCCCATTTGCAAAACCAACCATCTTAAAGATGCGATTTTCTTTCTTAAAACCTATGATGTACAAATGGTGAGCGCCAATGAAAAGAGCAAACACACGCTCTATGATGTCAATCTAACCCCGGCAACTGCTATCATTATGGGCAGTGAGGGAATGGGGATTTCCAAATCCATATTAAAACTAAGTGATGTAGAAGCCCAGCTCCCCATCCTCGGTCAAACAGAATCTCTCAACGTATCTGTAGCGGCTGCTTTATTCCTGTATGAAGCGGTCAGGCAAAGATCAATTTAAACAGATGAAAGAAGGGAAGCGCAACTGGATGTTGTTGCCCTTGTGATCCAAATCCTCCCCGTATCCCCCATATACTCCTTGATGAGCAAAGAATATAAACCTGACAGGTTTTGGAAACCTGTCAGGTTTATCCGGATCAAACTTAAAATCAACGGTCTTTGGTTTCTCTTTCTGTAGGCTTAAAACAGTATTCCACCCGTATGTTTAGAGAATTATCCCCTTCTTCAGTTTGTGTGCGTTCTGAAGCCGGCACAAAGTTTCCGTCCTCATCAAAGTGACTGAGAAATTCGGCTTCTTGTGGCGATATGACCGTAGGGGTAGGCTCAACATAATGGGTTTCGATATCGTATTTTATAAAGAGCAGGGAAAATAGAATCCCGCTGACAAAGCCGGACAAATGTCCCTCCCAAGATATTTTGGGATCCATGGGAACCATTCCCCAAATGAGTCCGCCATAAATAAACACAATCACCAGGCTCAAAGCAATCAAACGATAGTTTTTAGACCAAATTCCTTTAAAAAACAAGAAGCTAAACATCAAATAGACCACTCCGCTGGCGCCAATATGCGTAGCTCCTCCCCGAGCGATTAGCCAAGTTAAAAAACCTGTCAGCAAGGTGCCGTAGATTAGCACCTTCCAAGCGATCCCTTCATAAAAATAGAACAGTGCCACCATCAGAAAGAGCATGGGCAAAGTATTGCTTAAAGCATGCATCACTCCGCCGTGAATAAAGGGGCCAAAAACAATTCCCCGAAGCCCTATCAAAGTACGCGGGCGTATCCCCCAATCACTCACACTAAAGTGAAAGGTCAACTCAGACCAGAGTACCGCCCAAATCACCAACACAATAAGCAGTGGAACAACAAGGGTCGATGTTTTTAGAACAAGCTTTTTGGCAGACCGCATTTTAATTGATTTATCATTTTTAAATTTAAGGATAAAAATAGGAGATACTTCTCCCAGTTAATACGAAAATGAAAATTTTTATAACCTAAAAATTGATTCCTTTAATTTGTCATGCCGTATGTTTACAATTAAATAGAACAGCAAAGCCAGGAGCTGAAGCTGGTCTATATTAATTGTTATTACGGTATAAGTTAGCATTAATCAAATTATCGACCAAAACGCAAAACCTGAAGATATGTCATTGACAAAGCTTAATTTTGTACTATGATGAATAAACCATTAGCCGAACGATTACGACCCGATACTTTAGCGGGATACCTCAGTCAAAAGCACCTTCTCGGAACCCAAGGTTCCCTGCGCAACCAATTGGAGAACGGCACAGTGCCTTCCCTGATTTTTTGGGGACCCCCCGGAGTGGGCAAAACCACCCTGGCTCACATTATCGCCAAGGAAACGCAACGTCCATTTTTCACGCTTAGTGCTGTGAGCAGCGGGGTAAAAGACGTGCGCAACGTCATTAATAAAGCCAAGCAGCAAGATGGACTTTTCACCCCCCGCAATCCCATTCTTTTTATTGATGAAATCCATCGCTTCAGCAAATCTCAACAAGACTCACTGCTCGGAGCGGTTGAAAAAGGATGGGTAACCTTGATTGGTGCCACTACCGAGAACCCCAGCTTTGAAGTAATTCCTGCTTTATTATCGCGTTGTCAGGTTTATACCCTAAACCCTTTTAGTCGATCCGATTTATTACAGCTATTGGATCGAGCTTTAACGGAAGACGAAATCATGGCGCAAAAAAATATCCGGCTTAAAGAAACGGATAGCCTGCTGAGACTGAGTGGCGGCGATGCGCGAAAATTACTCAACATGTTTGAGCTTATCGTCAATTCGGAAAATACCGAGGAAATTATCATCACCAATGATATGGTGGAAAAAAAGATTCAACAAAACACCGTGCGTTATGACAAAGCCGGCGATCAGCATTATGACATCATCTCGGCCTATATCAAATCTATCAGAGGCAGTGATCCCAATGCCGCTGTGTACTGGCTGGCGCGAATGATAGAAGGCGGGGAAGATGTGAAGTTCATTGCCCGGCGTCTTTTAATTTTGGCCAGTGAAGACATTGGATTAGCCAATCCTACCGCGCTGGTGATGGCCAATAATACCTTCCAGGCGGTTAATACAATTGGCTTCCCCGAATCTCGAATCATCCTAAGTCAATGTACCCTGTACTTGGCCACCTCTCCCAAAAGCAATTCGAGTTATAAAGCCATTAATGAAGCACAAAAACTGGTCAAGCAAACCGGAAATTTATCGGTTCCGCTTCCCATACGGAATGCGCCCACCAAACTGATGAAAGATTTGGGATACGGTGAAAACTACAAATATGCGCATCATTATGACCAAAATTTTGCAGCAGTCGAATTTTTACCGGAAGAAATAAAAGCTACTAAATTTTTTGAACCGGGTAATAACAAACGAGAAAAGGCTTTACAAAAATTCCTCAAAATCAGATGGAAGGAAAAGTATGGATATTAATTAATACCAAATTCCAAGAACGCCTGCAGGTCGCCACATAAAAAAGATAACTTTGGGACGCAACGTCCGGCCATAGAAAGGAATAGTAAATTTCTTCTCGATAAATCAGGCTACTACCAAGGCCAGTGAGGTCTATAACCCTTAAGGGTTGTTCGGAACAGCAAAAGCCCCATCTTTATCCGTCAGCAAATATCATTGTTTTTGATAAATCAATTTTCGTGTCTTTCCTGCCTTCCGATCAAAATATTCTACCACAATATTTCCATTCGGTGCGAGTGTAGCCGTACCGTTCACCGTTTTTGAGCTGTAGAGGATGCTGTTCTTCTCGGTGGGCACCATAAAAGCCACTCGTTCTTGCTGCTGTTGACTGCGGATAAGGAAACCGGCCTCTATTTTAACCACTTCATAAATCACTCCGTTGCGCTCATAGGTATTTTTGATAATGCCGGCCAAAGGTTCAGGCGCGGGGGCCACTTGCGCTTTCTCCTCTGGTCTCTTTTTGTCAATATGCTCGATATGTCCTTCCTCATTGTACCGATAATAAAAGCCTGAAAAAGAATCGAAGGCATGCTCAAGCGCCTCCTTGTAAGCCTTTTTCTTATGCTTATAACGGCTTTTTCCCATTTTGGTCTTGTAAACCACCTCGTTATAACAATTTCTCAGGATCACTTGCAATTCAGTATGGGTTGACATAAAGCCTTGGGTGGGATTCTTGACGTCTACATACAAAGCCAAACAGCGATTAAAAGCCAAATCAGAAGGATATTTCGCATCCTTCATCAAGGTATTAAATCCCTGAAGTTGAAACAAATGGTTCAGACGCGAACTCAGCAAATATTGATTTTCCTTGTTCTGAAAGGAAAACTGCATGGGAATGACCACATATTTATAATGATTCAGCTTATCAATAGATTGGGCTTGTCCTTGCGAAAACAACAACAAAGCTATCAGCATTAACAACACGCTTATTTCTTTCTTCATAAAAGCAAAATTTGATTAATAACGGCCTTTTTATTTCAAGAGACAAGGCGCTTATCCTCGGTCAAATATAATGCCACAAGACAACATTTTGCGATACGGTCATTTAAATCCTTTAAGATTGCCCTGTGCAGTCCTTCATCCGCAATAAAAATAGCGTCTGACTCTCAAGCTATTTACTCATTTCTCCTTCATTAAGCAGCTCCAACAGCTGGAAAAACTTTTCATTTGAACGTCCCTCAATAAAATCAAAATTATTGTACACCATAACCAAGCTACCATTCACGCTTTTAACCGTTTTTTTCAAACGTTCAAGAACGGTTTTGACTTCAAAAAACGATAAGGGTTCAAAGGCCCGGCTGTTAAAAGCAGTGGGATAAAGCACCAAAGGTGAGCTTCGTTCGAGATTGAGGTCATAAAACAAAAACGGCGTACAAGTGCCGGCCCTAAAACCAATTTTATCGGGAAAACACATTGAATAATCCCCTTCAATTTCCAAGGTATCGCAATTGTTATACAGCTGGGGCAAATTGAGCCCGTATGACGGACTTAGCACCCGTTTCAAATCGCGTTTTACAATCTGCTCCCATCGTTTTTTTTCCTTCTTCAATTCGCTCAAATCCGACAAGGCTCCTTGTCCGATCAGCAGGCCCAATTTCCCGTAATCTCCCATCGACTTTATCAAGGTCTGATAAGACACTTTATTGTAACTAATATTCTTATTCTGCTCCGAATAATCACTCAATTGGAATAGAAACTCCCATTTAATTTGGTGTTGTTTACTGAATTGTATGAGTACATCATAAATATCATAGGGATCTTTGGACCAGTAAGACAAGGCGCGTATCCGTTCATAGAACGATTTAAAATAGAGTTTAAACAAATCGGTCACTCCGCCGCCTATATTACGCATGATTCCCTTTTTTTGGTATTTGTAGGCCTGAGCCACGGCAAGGATATTTTTTATTTTAAACTGTCGCTCCGGAAATTCCTTTCGCGGGAAGTGTTGTTGCAGGGCTTTCCTAAATTTATAAGCCCACAAATCGACCACCGGCAGTTTGAGGAAGTCTTTTTTAAAAGCCAAACTCTCTGTGGCCGGGTAACGTCCTCTTTGGTCTTTTACGTGAGGCAGGTATTCTTCATAACGGGAAAGCATATAGAAAGAGGCTGAAAAAATATCAAAAGGGATATCGCTTTCTTTATTCACTCGAAAAAAGCAAGGAATTTCTCCCCATTTTTTCACATAAACCTCTTCTTCATTAATTCCTAAATCATGTAGGAGTCCGGCTGATTTTACAAAAAACTCATTTCCCATTCGCTGTTTGCCATAAGACAACTTAACGCCGTCATGAGCGATAAACTCCTCCACTTTGGAAGTAAATTTGATATCAAGGTTTAAAATCCGACCTAAGACTTGATGAAAAATGTAAGTAACCCGAGGGCTTATGTGTTGTATATAAATCAAGACCATAGTCAGGTGGAATTAGATATAGGCAAAAGTAGGCATTTTTCAGCTGACCACTTTAATAGTTGCTTTAACCTGCTCTGCAATTGCCCTTGCTTTGGCAATATTTTCATTCACAATAGTCACATGTCCCATTTTGCGAAAAGGGCGCGTTTCTTTTTTACCGTAAATATGTGGAGTAACGCCGGGCAGGTTCATAATCCTATCCATATTTTTATAATATACCGAACCGCGATGGTGCTCATCGCCTACCAAATTGACCATCACTCCTCCTACTTTACTATCGGTATTTCCTAACGGAAGATTTAAAATGGCACGCAAATGCTGTTCAAACTGATTGGTATAGGCCGCTTCAATACTGTAATGCCCACTGTTATGGGGTCTCGGTGCCACTTCGTTAACCAAAATTTCATCGGCTTGGGTTTGAAACATTTCCACCGCCAGTAAACCCACATGTTGAAAGGCTTCTGACACCTTTCGAGCAACTTCCTTGGCTTTTTGGGCAACTGTATCTTCAATTCGTGCCGGGCAAATCACATATTCTACCTGATTGGCTTCCGGATGAAACTCCATTTCAACCACCGGAAAAGTTTTGACTTGTCCGTCAGGATTTCGAGCCACAATTACTGCCAGTTCATGCTTAAAGGGAACCAGTTCTTCAGCCAAACAAGCGGCATCAGGCAAGGCTTGCAGGTCTTCCTTTTTCCGAATTACAGCCACACCTCTTCCGTCATATCCTCCGGTACGACTCTTCCAGACAAAGGGGAGCTTCCGATGACCTTGATCCACATCTTGCAATAAAGCCGATCGAGAAGTATAATTTTTAAACTCCGCGGTCGGAATTTGATGGGCATCATAAAACTTCTTTTGAACCCCTTTATCCCTAATCGTTCGCAAGGTATCACTGGATGGGAAAACCTTCTTCCCCTTCTCTTCCAAAGCTGCTAAAGCTTCAACGTTTACATTTTCAATTTCAATGGTCAACACATCCACCTGACTGCCAAAATTGACCACGGTATCATAATCCATCAAATCCCCTTCTTCAAAGTGATTACAGGCAATTTTACAAGGAGCTTCAGGGTTGGGATCCATGACAAAGGTTTGCACATCATACTTTCGGGTTTCGTACAGCAACATCTTGCCCAGCTGTCCGCCACCGAGGATTCCCAGTTTAAAATCGGAAGAGAAATAATTAATCATAAGTCAAAAACAATCTCATAAGTTCACGCAAAAGTATATCTTTCTACCTGAAAACACCAAGCATTTCACACTATTTCCATTATATTTGCGAATCGATATCAAGGTCATTTATAACAACTAACCCCTGCTCTTAGAAGATTGTTGTTTCAAGTAGAGATCAACACATTTTCAGCAGTTCGTCTCAAACACCAAGAAAAAGAAGGCAACTTCTGAATCTTCGTATTGAAAAAACACTGTTCAAACAACAATCCCTTGCTGCACAGAGTGGGCCGGTATAAATTATTTATCAATTTTTATAACCCACTGTATTCAACGCAGCCCTTATTGATTACTGACCTTTTTTTATGTAGGGCATGGAATATTATAAAGCAATTACACCGATGATAAATTTGGTTTTGTTTGGTTCACCCGGCGCCGGAAAAGGCACGCAAGCCAAGCGTCTTGAAGAAAAATACAATCTCATTCACATCTCAACCGGTGATGTTTTTCGACACAATATCAAAAACGAAACCGAGTTGGGGAAATTGGCTAAATCCTATATAGACCAAGGACAACTGGTTCCTGATGCGGTTACCATAGACCTGCTAAAATCGGAAGTTGAAAAAAATAAAGACGCCAAAGGATTCATTTTTGACGGTTTTCCACGCACCACAGCTCAAGCCGAAGCATTAGACGATTTTTTAAACAGTAAGAATACTCAAGTAAATGCAATGCTCACTTTAGAGGTTGATGATGAAATTTTGGTAAAACGCCTCCTTGATCGCGGAAAAACCTCAGGCCGTAAAGACGATGCCAATGAGCATATCATCCGAGAGCGCATCAAGGTTTACTATGAACAAACCGACATTGTAAAGTCTTATTATCAAAGAGACGACAAGTTGTACAAAATTGACGGAGTGGGCAGCGTTCAGGAAATCACCAATCGATTGAGCACGGTGATTGAGCAACTGTAATTCTCGTTAGCCTCTGCTCTGTTTAGTCCTTTTTTAATCCCTAACATTTTTCTGATGAAAGCAGGAAATTTCATAGATTATGTCAAGCTTCAGGTAAGGTCCGGAAAAGGCGGACAGGGATCTTCACATTTGCGTCGAGAAAAATTTGTAGAAAAAGGAGGACCTGACGGCGGCGACGGTGGAAAAGGAGGAGATATTATCCTCAAAGGCAACAAAGACTTGTGGACCTTGTATGAATTTAACTTCAAACGCCATATTCGTGCAGAACACGGAAGCAATGGCGGCAAGCAACAGCGCTCAGGAGCGGATGGAGAAAATGTGATTCTCGAAGTTCCGCTGGGAACCGTCATTCGCGATACCAATACCCAAGAATATCTTGATGAAATCACGGCAGACCAGCAAGAAATTATCATTGCAAAAGGAGGAAAAGGAGGTTTAGGAAATTGCCACTTCAAATCTGCCACCCGACAAACTCCTCGTTATGCCCAACCCGGATTGCCCGGAGAGGAAAAAGAAATCACGTTGGAACTAAAACTCCTGGCCGATGTGGGCTTGGTCGGGTTTCCCAATGCAGGAAAATCTACACTCTTGGCAACCATAACAGCGGCCAAACCAAAGATCGCCAACTACGAATTTACGACACTAAAGCCCAATTTAGGTATCGTTAAAAATCGTCAACAACAAACTTTTGTCATGGCAGACATCCCCGGGATCATCGAAGGCGCAGCAGAAGGAAAAGGTTTGGGATATCGCTTTTTACGACATATCGAACGGAATTCAACCTTACTGTTTTTAATTCCCAGTGACACCCGAGATATCAAAAAAGAATATGAAATTCTATTGGATGAACTTCGCCGCTACAACCCCCAATTGCTGGACAAAGACCGATTGATTGCGATCTCAAAATCCGATTTGCTCGACGAGGAATTAAAAACCGAAATGGAACAGCAATTAGCGGAAGATTTTAAGGGGCTCTCCATTGACTACACCTTCATCTCTTCGGTCAGTCAACTGGGCTTGCAGGCCCTTAAAGACAAGCTGTGGCGATTGCTGAATAAGGATCCACAAGGCATTGATTAATCGCTAAAAATCACACCGATGAAAAGGATAAATCCGGTTTTTATACTTTTTTGTTTGAGTTTCATAGGGGTATCCGCCTGTAAAAGCATTACTACCGCCGTCGATTATGACACGCATGCCAATTTTGACACTTATCAGTCTTTTGCTTTTTATGAGGATATGGAAACCGGATTGAGTCCGCTTGATGAAAGACGAATCTCCGCCAGTTTAACGAATATTTTATCCGAAAAGGGGTTCCGCCAAAACTCAAATCCGGAATTGAAGGTTAATTTTTATGGAACGTTTTATCGAGAAACTCACCACAACAGTATTGGTATCGGCATCGGTACCTATGGCTCCCATGCTGGTGGAAATATTGCCGGAGGGATACCGATTAAGTCCACCAAACATTTTTTACACCTCAGCGTAGAACTCATCGACACCTCAAAAAACCTCCTGGTTTGGCAAGGCGTGGTTGATGTTCAACTCAGCCGCAAACTCAAACCCCAAGAACGACAAGAGCGCCTCCACAAAGCCCTTAAAAAACTGTTTAAAAAATTCCCACCCTCCACAAACTAACCTCACCTCCCGAATAACTCTAGAGTTACCAGGCTTGTTAAGGAGCGACTATTTAAATCCTTCAATTAAATGGGCATAGAACATGAGCATCGCATAAAAGCCGTTTGCTTTTTCACGGGTTCAAAAAAAGTTGAAATAAACTTGAGCAATCAAGAAATATAACTATATTTGCAGCCGTTAAAAAGGCCTCGTAGCTCAACTGAATAGAGTCCCTGATTACGGCTCAGGAGGTTGCAGGTTTGAATCCTGCCGAGGTCACCACCAAGTAAAAAACCACGCTTTTGCGTGGTTTTTTTATTTTTAGGAAGCTACTTCTACCCTATTGATCATGCTTATCAATTAGGGCCACTACCCCCATAAGCCCTCTTTTTATTAAACACAAAAAACCGGTAAGTTGAAGCCTACCGGTTTTTCTGTATTTAACTCAATAAGTGGGAAATATTTTCCCGTTGTCTTATTTTTTTACAAATTTAAAAGATTTGCTGTGGCCGTTTACCGCTACTTTCGCAATGTAAACACCAGTACTCAATCCAGCCAAGCTAACGCTACCTGAAGTAGCATTAACATTTTGTGTGCTCACTTGCTGTCCCAAGAGGTTGTAAATCGCTACTTGACCAATTTGAGATTGGCTGTTCAAGTGCAATTGGCCTTGGTTAACATAGTGGCTAAAGCTGAGCATTTCAACGTCTTCTACACCCATATCATCACCATAAGTGATGTTGTCTATATATTGGTGGTCACGACCTCCAAAGTTGACAAAGGAAAAGTTCGTAATTTTGTTAGTTGGTTGAATACCTTGTTGAGCACCATTTTGAAGCACGAGCACTCCATAAGGAGCATCAGCAATCAAAGACTGCCCATTAACCGAGTAGCTTATTGTTTGCGCATCCAAATCTACTTTAGCTTCAAGGGTATTCCAACCATCGAATGAAGGGATAGCCATTTTATCTCCAAAAAGGAAAAAACCAGCGACTTGATTGAGCCCCAAATCAATACCTATTACTCCAACATAAATTGTATCGTTAGCAATACCTACAATAGATCCCGGAAAACCTAATCCAGTACCTACACGGAAACGCATAATTGCATTAGTTGGGTTTGCTGCAGTCGATCCAACATAGAAATCTAAAGAGATAGTCTTCACCCCTGTGGAGTCTACACTGGCTGTAGAATAACCTGCAAGTGCCGGTTCAGAACCGCTCGCCAATTGCAAAGAATTTGTTCCGTCTGAAGCCTGTGCATCCGTAACGACAAACATTGATTCATGTGATGAGGTATCAACAGCCCATCCATTTTGTCCGTTAATCGTCCCCAATTGATAACCTTCACTGGTTTCAAAAGAAGTGGTTTGTGTAGTTGATTGTGCAAAAGTTGCTGTAGCCGCAAAGAGGAAAGCAGCAACCAAAAGAGTAATTTTTTTCATAGTTTATCTTTAAAGTTATACAAATAGTTCGTCCAAATATACGACTTATCCACACATCCCACAACTATTTTAAGGATATTTTAGCGTGCATTGGCCTACTTCGTCAACCTGAGCCTCCCAAAAAAGCGAAGGAGGATGTATTGCGCAAACCGCGCCCTGCAAAGGACAGGTCTATTGTTTAAAGAAAGAATCTACAAATTCCATCTTATTGAAAATTTGCAAATCTTCGATTCCTTCGCCCACCCCTATATACTTAACCGGGATTTGAAACTGATCGCTGATTCCAATAACAACACCGCCCTTGGCCGTTCCATCCAACTTGGTCACCGCCAAAGAGCTCACTTTTGTAGCTTTGGTAAACTGCTTGGCCTGTTCAAAAGCATTCTGTCCGGTAGAGCCATCAAGAACCAACAGCACCTCATGTGGGGCATCGGGAATAAGCTTTTGCATCACGCGCTTGACTTTGGTCAATTCGTTCATCAAATTCACCTTGTTGTGCAATCGACCTGCAGTATCGATCAGTACTACATCGGCATTGCGTTTTACGGCACTTTGCAAGGTGTCAAAAGCCACGGAAGCCGGATCGCTACCCATTTTTTGCTTGACAATGGGCGTGCCTACCCGTTCAGACCAAATTTCGAGTTGTTCAATAGCTGCCGCCCTAAAGGTGTCAGCTGCTCCCAAAACCACTTCTTTGCCTTGCCCTTTAAACTGATGAGCCAGCTTTCCTATGGTTGTGGTTTTACCCACCCCATTGACCCCAACGACCATAATGACATAAGGTTTTTTATCGGGCAAAGCAAACATGGATTGATCGCCTGAACCGGACTCACTGAGTAAACCGGCAATTTCCTCGCGCAAGATTTTGTCGAGTTCTGCCGTTCCCAAGTATTTATCGCGAGCCACACGGGCTTCAATACGATCGATAATCTTAATGGTAGTCTTCACTCCTACATCACTGGTGACCAACACTTCTTCCAAATCGTCGAGCACCTCCTCGTCAACCTTAGACTTTCCGGCTACAGCCTTTCCAAGCTTGCCAAAGAAACTTTTATTGGATTTCTCCAAGCCTTTATCCAGTGTTTCTTTTTTCTCTTTTGAAAATATCTTTTTAAATAAACCCATAGCCTTTTATAATTTTAAGGATAAACATTTTAGCCCCTAAAAATAGGGAGATTATAGCAAACCCTCCCTTCACTCTTCGTTTAACCGAGAATTGATACCAATTATACATACTAAATAAAATTGGTATGAGTCCACACACACTTTTGACAAAAGTACATAAAATTTTTCCATTGAAATTTTACAAAACACAATGAAAAAAATCTTGAACTTTCTCAATGAGAACTTGCAATTTGTATGTTCTCTTGACACTAATTACAAGTTTTCACAGAGGAAATATACAAACAAAAAGCCGTTTCGAATCTCAAAAGATGAAACGGCTCAGCTGCAAAGCTAAAATATAATGTCGATTATTAATTTTTCAAATAATCGTTTACATCATCAGGATGCAAGATCTTTTCTTTAAATACATAAGCGCCCGACTTTGATGATTTGACCATCTTGACGGCTTTGGTTAACCGTTTTGAACCGGTTTGAACACGCGACATTGCTTTCTTAGCCATAATCTATTATTTTATTTCTTTATGAACAGTCATTTTACGCAGGTAGGGATTGTATTTTTTCAATTTCAATCGGTCCGGCGTATTTCTTTTATTTTTTGTAGTAATGTATCGGGAGATTCCGGGAACATCCGTCTTCTTTTGCTCCGTACATTCTAAGATCACTTGTTTTCTATTGCCTTTCTTTGCCATCTCAATATGATTTTAACGGTTTCTTATTTCTTTAAGTAGCCTTTTTCACGGGCTTTTTTAACTACCGCTGTAATGCCATTTTTGTTGATATTTTTCAACGCTTTAGTCGATACCCTTAAGGTAATCCAACGATCCTCTTCCGGAAGGTAGAAGCGTTTTTTGACCAAATTTACATTAAATTTGCGTCGCGTCTTGTTCATTGCGTGCGATACATTATTACCTGACATCGCTTTCTTTCCGGTAAGTTCACAAACTTTCGCCATGATTCAATTCTTTTCGTGTATATAAATCGGGTGGCAAAACTAATGATTTTTTTGAAAGTGAACGGATTTTTATAGAAATATTTTCATGGGCTGTTCCAATATTTCTTATTCAACTTCCCATTCAGGCTTTACATTCTTCATCAACAGCGATTTAATTCTCATTTTACCTTCCCTTTACGAAGAAGACGAGCTATCGCAATTTGTTTTTCAGCATCTCCAAGGCTTTGTTCACGGCTTTCCCGGTTATTTTTTCACGATTGCTCCCGAAATTAAATTCTTGAACCTCAACTTTTTCTTTCCGGGCAAGGGCAATAAACACGGTTCCTATATCGGCATCGCTATCGCCTTTTGTGGGGCCGGCATTACCCGTTGTCGCCAAGGCAAAATCGGTTTGAAATATTTTTTGGGCTTGTCGTGCCATCTCTACAGCCACCTGAGCACTCACCGTAGAATGCTTGTCGATTGTATTTTGTTGCACCCCCAAAACATTCGTTTTTACGGCGGCCGCATAAGGCACCAATCCTCCTTTAAAATAGGCCGATGCCCCCGGAATTTCGATAAACGCTGAAGCTATTCGACCGCCGGTACAGCTTTCAGCCGTTGCCAAACTTTGATGAGCAGCAGTCAATTTTTGGACTATTTCTTTTGCCGGAGTATAAACGCCTTCCACACCTCCGATAATATCCCCAATAAGCGGCTGCAGCTTTTCAAGTTGTTCCTGCATTTGCCTTTGTAAAAGCGACTCCTTCTCTCCTTTGAGGGTTAACCTCAATCGCACCCGTCCGGGACTGGGCAAATAAGCCAAACTCATATTTTGAGGCAGCTCGCGCTCCCAGTCACTCAATCGGTCGGCTACACGACTCTCCCCCACCCCATAGGTAAGTATGGTTTGCTGCAAAATTACCGGAAGTGAGAATTGAGACTTGAGCCGAGGAATGACTTCCTTTGTCAAAATGGCTTTCATTTCATAAGGAACACCGGGCATAGCAACAAATATGGTTTCCTTTTCCGCAAACCACATCCCCGGAGCAGTACCATATCTATTTTTTAGGACCTCAGCTTTAGAAGGAATTTGGGCTTGACTGATATTGGCCGGTAAAAGTGGTTCCCCTATTTGATGAAACAGCTGCTCAATATGGGCAAGACTCTCTTTATCGACCACAAGCTCATCTTTAAAAAAATCAAGCAAGCATTTTTTAGTTACATCATCATTAGTAGGGCCGAGTCCTCCGGTGACCAATACAATGTCGGCGCGTGCTTGTGCCGATTCAAAGGCTGCCAAAATTTCTGAGGCTCGATCTCTGATGGTTTTGACTTGCGTCAATTCAACCCCTATTTTGGTCAATTCCTTTCCGACAAAAGCTGCGTTGGAGTTGACGATTTGCCCGATCAAAATTTCATCTCCTATGGTAATCAGTTCTGCTGTCATTTCACCTTCTTCTTAAAAATCAATTCATCCTCAATAAATCCTTCCAAAATATCACCTATCTCTACCGCTCCCACCCCTGATGGAGTTCCGGTAAAAATCACATCTCCGATTTTTAAGGTAAAATACTTAGAGATTTCGGCAATGAGTTCATCAATCTTCCACAACATCAAAGCGGTGTTTCCACTTTGCACTTGTACTCCATTTTTATACAACGAAAAATGAAGCTGATTCAAATCCTTTATCATTGAAGTATCCAACCAGGTGGTTCCCATCACAGCTGAGCCGTCAAAACCTTTGGCTTTTTCCCACGGAAGTCCCTTAGCTTTGAGCTGTCGCTGCAGGTCTCGTGCGGTGAAGTCAATCCCCAGTCCTATTTCATTATAGTATTTATGTGCAAATTTGGGTTGGATGTATTTCCCTACTTTCTTAATTTTCACCAACAGCTCTACCTCATAATGCACTTCCGTTGAAAACTCGGGGATATAAAAATCTTCATGCGCTCTTAATCGAGCAGTCTCAGGTTTGGCAAAAATCACCGGTTCTGACGGACGTTCATTTTGCAGTTCTTCCACATGGGCTGCATAATTGCGACCAACACAAAAAATTTTCATCTAATTGAGCTTTTCATTGAGTTTGCGCAATTTCACTTCGGTCAGCACCTTTTTGGTATATAAAGGGAATTGTGCATTTTCCATCCATCCAAAATATCCGGGTTCCTTGTCGAGAATTTCTTCCAAAGTCTTCCCTTTGTGTTTTCCAAAAGAAAAAGTTTCTCGTCCTTCTTTGTCATAAACGATAAATCCGGCAAAATCGGCCTTTTTTTTGTGCTTACTGAAATCGGCCAGCCATTTGATGTCATTTTCCAAATCGGGATAACGCTCCAATTGCGATTCCAACACCTCATAAGTAGCATTGGTATCAGCTTCGGCGCTATGCGCGTCTTCTAAGTTTTTATTGCAATAGAACTTATAAGCTGCTTCAAGGGTTCGTTTTTCTTTTTTATGAAAGATGGTCTGCACATCGACAAAAGAAGCATTTTTAAAACTAAAATCCACTTCGGCGCGCAACAAGGCTTCGGCCAACAAGGGGATATCAAACCTATTGCTGTTGAAACCCGCCAAATCACATCCCTTAATCAGGTCATAAATTTGGATTGATCGTTCTTTAAACGTAGGTTCATCGGCAACATCTTCATCATAGATACCATGAATTTCAGAGGCTTCTTGAGGAATGGGGCATTCCGGATTGACACGCCAGGTATGGCTTTCTTTATTGCCATTCGGATAAATTTTTAGAATCGAAATTTCCACGATGCGGTCTTTCACTACATTAACACCGGTGGTTTCCAGATCGAAAAAACAGATGGGTTTTGTAAGGTTTAGTTTCATTTGATGTGAATTTGTAAGCATCAGAAAATGCTTTATTTTCCACAAAGATAAAAGTTGCCGTGGAATTTGGGTCTTCTTCTGTATTATTTGTAAAATTATTGGAGCTGGCCATCTATTTTTCTTATTTTTGAGGAAGTTTGAATTTAAAGCGATAAACATGACCACATACGGACTCATTGGAAACCCTGTGTCTCATTCTTTTTCAGAAAGATATTTTACGGAAAAGTTTGAACGAGAGCATATTGAGGCCGCATATAAAAATTTTGAACTCCAAGAAATCACCGATTTTCAATCCCTGATTGCCCAAGAAAAAAATCTAAAAGGCCTTAATGTTACTGCGCCTTACAAAGAAAAAATTATGGCTTTTTTAGACGAGATCGATCCCCAGGCCAAAACCATTGGAGCAGTCAACACCATTGTACTAAAAAAGAAAAAACGCATTGGCTACAACACCGACAGTTTTGGATTTATGAAATCGCTTTTTCCCTTGTTGGAAAAACAACACGACCAGGCCTTAATATTGGGCACCGGCGGCGCGGCCAAGGCAGTCGCTCATGCCTTGCGATCTTTAGGAATTGCTTTTAAAATGATTTCCCGAACTCCTTCCAAAGGACAATTGGCTTATAAAGAGCTTTCTGAAGAAATCATCACCACGCATCACCTCATTATCAATTGCACGCCTTTAGGCACTTTCCCAAACACTAAAGAGTCGCCCCAAATTCCTTATCACCATCTCGGGCCGAAGCATTTGTTGTTTGACTTGACTTACAATCCGCCAATGACTCAGTTTTTAGCCAAAGGACAACGGGAAAATTGCAAGATCTTTAATGGCCAAAAAATGCTGGAGTATCAGGCCGAGCGCAGTTGGGAAATATGGCAAGAAGCATAACTGACCAGGGGGTATCTTAATTTTTAATTAAATCGGCTTAAAATTATCTCTCGATTTTCTTTTGCAGGTATCAGTATACTTCCTATCTTTCAACATCATTAATAACGAACCCAACCCGTCGTGACAGTTTTGAGTTCAAGACGCGGAAAAACGAACACCATGGCTGAAGAAAAAAACAAACAAAACAAAGATTTTCAGGCAGCACCGGCCTCATCAGAAAACAAAAATGCCCCTCAAGGAGCGCAACAATTGCACAAAGCAGAACAATCAGAAAAAGATCTTTCCCACAATACAAACCAAGAAGAAACTTCCGGCAAAAAGTCGGAATCTGACGCAAAAACAAAAATTCAAAGCCAAACAACTCAGGAAGATGCCCTCGCTAACAATGGAGAAAACGACACGCCGGTCGAAGCTGATGGTGACCTTGAATCAACTCCTAAATCGGCAGATCAATCTCCGGAAGATGCCGAAAATATAAAAGGAACGCAAGACTCCCAATCCACAAATGAGACCGCTACTCCCAAGAAGACTGCAGAAAATTCTTCTGCTCCACAGCAGTCCTCAACTGAGACCGAATCTTCAGCACCTCTACCTCAAGAAAACGCTGAATCACAATCTGCAACCGACAACGCGGTAACCTCCGCTCAAAACGAGGAAGAAGAAGACGAGGATGAGGAAAACGAAGACACCACCGAGGAAATTCCAATGAAACCCTATGACGAGATGAATCTCGATGCGCTTTCTGAAGAATTGGAGCGCCTTTTAAAAAATCATCCGGTCAAAAAAATTCGTCAGCATGTTAGGGAAATCAAGGCGGAGTTTGACTTAAAATTTGGCGAAGAACACAAAGAAAAGAAAGAGAAATTCCTCAATGACGGAGGCAACATCATCGATTTTTCTTATTCCACGCCTGCGGAAAAGAAATTTAACAAACTCTATTTTCAATACAAAGAAAGCCGAGATGACTACTATAAGCAAGTTCGTAAAAACCTACAAGAAAACCTGGAACGCCGCTTAGGGATTATTGAAGCACTCAAAGCAATGACCGGAGCGGGCAACGACATGAACGCCAATTTCCGTAAATTCAGACAGCTTCAAGACCGCTGGCGCAAAGCAGGTCCGGTGCCTCGCGCAGACTATAAAGACACTTGGAATACTTATCACTATCACGTAGAGCGTTTTTATGAATTCCTACACTTAGATCGCGAGTTTAGGGAGATGGATTACAAGCACAACCTGGAACAAAAGCTCAAAATGATAGCCCGTGCCGAAGAGTTGATCGAGGAAACCAATATCAACCGAGCTTTTAGAGAGCTGCAGAACCTACACCGCATGTGGAAAGAAGAGGTAGGACCGGTCGCTCAGCAATACCGCGAACCCATTTGGGAGAAATTTAGTGCGGCCACCAAGAAAATCCACGAAAATCGCAGGGCTTATTATGAGGAGCGCGACAAAAAACGAGAAGAACACCTTGAGACCAAACGACAAATTATTGCTGACATAGAGGCCTTACAAGACAAGCCCATCAAATCTCATCATCAGGCACAAAAACAAATCAAAGCCCATAAAGCTTTGCGAGACAAGTTTTTTAATGCAGGAAGAGTACCCCGAAAACACAACAAGGAAATATGGCAAGCTTTCAAAACAGCCTCTCGAGAATTTAATCACCGGAAAAACGAATTTTACAAACAGCGTAAGAAAGATCAAAAAGAGAACCTCCGCAAGAAAATGGAGCTGATTGAGGTTGCAGAAACCCATCAAAACAGCGATGATTTTGAAAGCGTTACCCCATTGATGAAAAAGATTCAGGCCGATTGGAAGAAAATCGGTTTTGTAGAACGTCGCAAGAGTGACAAAATATGGAAGCGTTTCAAAAAAGCCTGTAATCATTATTTTGACCGTTTACACGAGCGACAAGACGAAAAAAACAAAGTAGCTTTAGAGGCTTTTGAGGAGAAGAAGAAACTATTAGAGGCGGTAAAATCCATGGAACTCAAAGGAAATCGAGAAGAAGACCTGCCAAAGATTAAGGCCCAAATAGAAACTTGGAAAACTATAGGTGCAGTTCCCAAAAACAAAAAACACATTGAAAAGCAATTCAACAAAGCCTTGGATAAGCTCTTTGATCAGCTTGATATGAACCGCAAGGAAACCGAAATGCTGAAATATGAAAATCGTCTGCAGCGTTTAGAAAATGCAGACGATGAGAACAAGATTTATAAGGAAGCTGCATTTTTGCGCAAGAAGATAAACAGCACCAAGGACGAGGTGCGACAACTCGAAACCAATCTTGAATTTTTCAGCAATGCCGACAAAGATAATCCCTTGATGAAAGAGGCTTATAAAAACATAGAACGCCACAAACAACAACTGAAAATATGGGAGGCTAAGCTGGAGAAATTAAAACGCCTGTAAGACTCATATTCTCCGCTTTGACGCCACTTTTAGCGCCGTATATCCAAAAGAATCAATTTGATTTTCGTTGGCATTTATAAAGAATATTTTCTGATATTTTTAATAGTAAAAAACAGCATAAGGCATTTATTTTGTAGAGGTATTCTTGAATCATAAAACCTTAGCCTTATGAAAAGAATTGTGTTTTTAAGCCTGGCCTTTTTAGCTGTTTTGGCTTGTCAGGCGCAACAAAAGAAAGAAGGAACTCGTGCCGGAAAAACCACCAGTGTAAAAACCCCTCATGGTCATTGGACCGTTCACAAGCAATTTGACGCGAACGGAAATCTCATTCGAAAGGACTCTACTTATACCTACCGCTATGCCACCATCAACGGCAAACCCGTCCCTCAAGCTAAGATGGACAGTCTATTAAGTCGTTTTAGAAGCGACATCAGGTTTAATTTTAAACAGATGGGTATTCCTCAGAACTTTGATTTGGATTCGCTCGGGCATTCCTTTTTTGATCAAAATTTTGTCAACCTTCAACAAATGCACCAACACATGCTGCAGCAAATGCGTGCTTTACAGGAGCAATTCATGAAAGGGTTTAAAAGCATGCGCCCCAATTTGATTCCTCGCGAAGAGAAAAATCCTGCTAAAGCATCGCCACATCAAGCGCCTCATTATTCTACACAGCGCATATAGTGCAAATGCAGAAAGTATTCATAAGAAAAGCCGCCTTACAGGAAGGCGGCTTTTCTCAAAATTGATTAGTTGTGTATTTTCAGTTAACCTGAATTTAAAGTCTTATAGGGAGTAAGTAATTCCGCGATAGGGGTTAGAATTTTATTTTTCACCCCTCAATTTGAGTTTCCGGTATTCCCGTCAATTTTCATTGCTTTTGAATAGCCTCAAACAAATCGATTAACATTTTTCTTTTTTTAGAACTCACCGGTATCTTCTTATCGTCTTGCATGGTTATGCTCCCTCCTTCCTTGCGGTGAAAGCTTTTTATATGATTGGGATTGACCAAAAATGATTGATGAATTCGGATAAAAAAGAAGGGCTGTAAGGTAGCTTCCACTCCTTTCAAAGTTTTGCTAATCATCAATTCATTTCCATTCGAAAGGGTCAGGATCGTATAATTGCTCTGACTCTGACAATACATAATATTGTCGATTTCGACAAATTCAAATCCATCCGAAATGGGAACGGCAATTTTACTTTTCAACGCCCCTTCTTTTTTAAGATAACTCAACAACTGATTGAGTTGGCCTTTCGAATCTTTTGCCTGAGCTTTATCTTCCTTCCATTCTTTTATAACCTCTTTGAGTTCTTTTTCGTCAATCGGCTTGAGTAAATAATTAATGGCCTTGGCTTTGAAAGCTTCAACAGCATATTGACTATAGGCTGTGGCAAAAATCACATCAAATTTTCGATTGGGAAACTGCTCTAACAGCTGAAAGCCATTAAGTCCCGGCATTTCGACATCTAAGAAAAGTAATTCGATGTCCAGTTTCCCCAACTGAGTGGCAGCTTCACGCACATTATTACTCTTATACACAATTTCTGCATCCGGAAATAAATCATTCAAATGAATAACCAAACTTTCGATGCAATGTACTTCATCATCAACAATAGCTACTTTCATAATCTTTAGTTTTTTAATTTTTCTGGTCGTTTCCTTTTATGCTTATCACCACTTTGGTGCCCAGTTTTTTACCGGTATAATCTTCCTTTAAATCTAAAATTTCAAAATCAATTTTTTTGTTATAGCTGCTATTAAACTGCCGGATGCGATCACGAGTAATCTGCATGCCCATGCTCTTTTTGTTCTGTTGAGACTCTTTGGCATGACAAGCTGTAGATTGGCTCCTGCCTACTCCATTGTCTTCTATGGCAATTTGAATATTACCGGCCTGTTGACACATTTCTATACGCAGTTTCTTTACTGTTTTTTCCGAGGGCATCAATCCGTGCCAAATGGCATTTTCTACAAAAGGCTGTAAAAGCAAAGGAGGAATATCAATTGCTTTCATTTCTTTGGAAGGCAGTGCCTCTATTTCAAATACAAACCCCTCTCCAAAACGTTTTTCTTCTAAGGTTACATAATATTTAATCAATTCGAACTCCTCTTCAAGAGAAATGGTCTCGCTACGTGAAATCTCAAGGAGCATTCTCAAAAAACGGCTGAGCACAATCAAATACTCATCTGCTTTTTTAACCTCTCCTTTTTGCAGAAAAAGATGAACTCCGGTCATACAATTGGACAAGAAGTGCGGATTGAGCTGTGCTCGGGAAGCCAACATTTCGGCCTGAGCAATGTTTTTCTCATATTCTGATTTTAACAGTTCTTCGCGTTTCTCATGCAGTAAATCTACCGCTTTTCTTTTAGCCTTTACGGTTTTATACTGCAAGTAGATAAAAAACAGCACCCCAAATAATACCGAAATAAGGATACCAAAATACATCTTATGATTCTTTATTTTTTGCTGCTGCACCTCCACTCGTTTCTCATTTAATTGATTCACCAGCTCCAAATTAGTAATCTTGTTTTCTTTTTTTTCCAACTCATATTGATTGGTCAAAGCCGCTATCTTTACTTTTTGTTCAATTAGGGCTACACTATCTTCATAGTTATTTGCTTTTTTATAATAAGACAAAGCGCCGGCATAGTCGTTTTGTTGTTGTTTGATGCGGGATAGGGCATAGGCATTTTCTGAAATTAGTCGTTTGTTATTCAAACTATCGGCCACCTGTAATGACTGCAAATAGTACTGGAATGCCTGTTGTGATTCTCCATTTTTATAATGAAGATTACCTATTTTCTTAAGCAATTCGGCCACCCTGCCAAAGTTTTCCATGGCTTTGAATTGACTTAAAGCTTTCCTATAATAGGTTTCAGCTTTATCCAGTTGCTTCCCCTCCGCTAAATAGGCATTGCCATAAAATTGATAAGTAATGGCGATTCCATATTCATCTCCCCTCGATTTATTATTGGCATAAAGCGAATCGAGGTAGAGAAAGGCATTTTCAAAATCTCCCTTGTTAATATAATGACCACTAATAGAAAGCAAATCCATGGCTATTCCTCGCTTATTCCCTCTTTCTCGTTCCGCTCTTAAGGCCCGCTTTAAATATGTCATAGCCTCCGCCTCTTTTCCTGGGATATTGGAAAGCGCATTTCCCATCCCATTACTGGAAATGGCTATATTTTTCAAATCATGTTCACGCTCGGCTATTTTTAAGGCATTTAGGTAGTACGCTACCGATAGGGCATATTGTTGATGATATCGCAAAGCTACTCCTGCATTATTGGCAAATATCATTTTATAAAGCGGTCTTACATTATCTTTATCAGCAACCAGCTTATAAGCTTTAATATGAAGTGGAATGGATTGGCCATAATTTCCGCCGTATCGGTACAACAAACCCAAATTATCCAACGCACGGGCGTAGAGCAAGGTATCCTTAATTTCTAATGCAAGATCAATGGCTTTTTGTGCGCATTCATACTCCGTCTCGCGGGGAGATTCTTGGTATTGTAATCGGCGTGACAAATCCATTAACAGCTCCACTTTGAGGGAATCATGCTGAGCTCCCTTCAACTGTGCTCTTAATTCGGCTATTCGGTCTTGTTGAGAGAATGCAGCAGGAGCGCATAAGAACAAAAGAAACACAAGCATAAGCCCGCTCATCAAGAAGCGGTGTACATTTAATGCCGGTTTAGTATAATTATTTAACATTTACAGTACTTTCGATTGCTTTTAATTTACAAAATTAACTTTTATTTTACTCCCATCCCAATTTGAATAATCATTTGGGAGCGTTTGTTTCGACGTATAAGCTCTGAACGATCAACGACATCGAGCTTTATTTTTTTCTTATATTTTTTATTGAACAATTCAATACGCTCGGCAGTGATATTTTTCCCCACCCCATTTTGAGCTTTCAAGGAAGACGATAGCGGCAATTGTTCATCGCTTTGATTTTCTTCTTCAACAACAACAAAAATTACTTGTCTCGTCCGGTGAATATGGATGGATATTTCACGATCGGGGCAGTCTCCCCCCTCTCTTTGATCCCATACCAACTCTTCTACCAAAGGCTGTAACAACATGGGAGGAACTTTAACTTCACTTATCGCTATGTTTTTATCTATATGTATTTTACAAGTGATGTTGTTGTTATAACGAATCCCCTCCAACTCGATGTATTGTTTGGTCAAATCCAATTCTTTATTTAAGGAAATAGCCTCTTTCCGGTCGAGTTCAGTTATTTGTCGAATAAATCGGCTAAACCTCATCAAATAAGCAATGGCTTTTTTATTCTGGTTGATTTGAATATAATATTTCAACACATTCAGATAGTTGAACAAAAAATGAGGATTGAGCTGTATTCGCCAGGCCAAGGCCTCAGCTTGAGCTTTTTCTTTTTCGTAAATTGCCAAGGCATTGGTTTTGAGATATTCTTGTTGCCGATCCTCATAATACTTAAAAATAAGGTAGCTCAGTGCCAAGGTAAAACAAATAACTTCCAGAAATATTCCGGATTGAAAATATACCATCGCAGCATAATCATAAAATTCATCAAAAAACAATGCTGAAGTGGTGTCTCTTAGAATGGCCAATAAAGCCCCAAAAAAATACCATCCACTACCAATCAAGTAATAATGCTTTACCGGAGAATGTATCTTAATGAGTTTCCAGAAAATAGCTATAGCACACAACAACAGAATCACGAAGCGGGAGCCTATAAAAAATTGCATCCGCAATTCGGGCAGTTCGGGCCGAACAAAACAATAAGCAACCCCATAAAGGCCGGCTAAGATAGCCAATCCGTAAACCAATTTATACAGCCTTTCATCTTGTGCCTTCACTCTTAATAGTTTCAAAGAGAAGAAACAATAGGCAGAAAAGGCCAACATCGTCATCAACTCAACAGCAACGTCAACATCTGACCAATGAAAAAGGACATTCAACAAAGTTGTATTCCCCAAACTAAAGATCGCCATCAAAAACGTAAAGAAGAGAAACAGAAAGTAATATAGGTAAACCTTTACCTTTGATTTAAGATAAATCAACAAAATAAAGAAACAAAGCAGCCCGATAGCGCCACAAAACAATAGTCCGGCTTCAATTGAAGCTTTCATTATTAGTTCAACATTATTTATGAGCCATAGGATTCTCATGAAAAACAAAGCACTTTAATTCTTTCCTTTTAAAAGCCGTTAATTTAATCTTTATTTTTAAAACACAGCCCCCAAAATGAGTATAGCCCCGTTTCCAATGAGTAAAACGCCCATATGAGTTAGTATTGATCAAAAAGCCTCCTTTTGAACGAAAACTAATTCAAATGGCTCATTTACTCATTCATATCCGCCCTTTACTTATTTGCTATTGCACGCAACCTTTATTTTACTGCATATTTGTCCTGATTTCAACCGCAAAAATTTTCAATTATGGCACACGCAGAGCAAGCAGAACAATTTGAACAAGTTACTTATAGTGAAGAGGAAATTAATGACGGTAAATCAATTGCCATTATTTCATACCTCACGTTCATTGGTTTAATCATCGCTTTTATCATGAACAACGATAAAAAGAATGCTTTTGCTGCCTTTCACATTCGGCAGGTCATTGGTTTGTGTGTAACCGGTATTGCCCTCAGTATTGTTGGAGCCATTCCCATTTTGGGTTGGTTGGTTTCCCTTGTCGGAAGTATTTTGATTATCGTTATGTGGATTATGGGCATTCTAAATGCAGTCAACAAAAAGGCTAAACCTTTGCCTGTACTTGGAAAATATTATGCGGAATGGTTTAAAAACATTTAAAAGAAACTATAAAATTTGAGTTATGAAACGCTTCATTTTTATTTCAGCATTCATCAGCTTCTTTCTATTGAGCTATACCCCTGCTCATGCCCAGTTTTTCAAAAAATTGGGTGATAAAATAGGAGATGCTGCAGAAAATACCGTACTCAACAAGTCAGCCGACAAAACTTCAAAAGAAGTTGGCCAAGGTATGGAAAGCATTTTTTCAGCTCCCAAAAAAGCCCGCAAAAAAACTGCTGATTTACCCAGACCTTCAAGAGATTATGATTTTAGCTATCGCTGTGATATGAAAATCAGCACCTCTCAAATTAATCAAACTCTTTCTTACTATTTTGATCAAAACAGTGATTATGCCGGTATGGAGATAAAACAAAATGGCATGCAGGTTTTTATGATCTTTGATTATGGAAAAGAAACTGCATATAGTTTTTTCAGCTCCCGAGGGAACAAAATGTACTCAGCTACAGGTATTGATCTGGACCAAAGTAATGAATGGGCCAATAACCCTTACACCAATTCTGAATATACGGTAACCAAATTGCCGGACAAGAGCTTCCTGGGCTACAATTGTCACGGGAAACGCATCGAAAATGACGAATGGCAATTTACCATGTATTATACCGACGAAATTAACATCGGCTTTCAAAACATTCTCAACGCTTCCAAAAAACGGGAAACCCCATCTGTCTTGCGAAAATATTTTGCAGATGCCCAAAACGGAATGATGATGTATATGAAAACCGTCGACAAAAAAAACGGAAAAGAAAGTATTACCATGGAATGCGTCAACATCGAAAAGGTAGATCATGCATTTGACACCAAAGCTTATGCAGCCATGCAATTTTAAAAAATAAGCGGTCTTGATACCGAACACGGAATCTTTATATGAATTAGTAAATGTGACTAAGTTTTCTTGTGTTAAGTAAAAAAGGGTAATTTGTTATAAATATCCGTTTCAATGGTACCAAGGCCGCTTTATAATAAAAACAACTAACAACAATTATTCATCAACTTTAAAATCAATCTATTATGAAACAGTTCAAACTCATCATTATCGGAATAGCTTTATTTTCGCTCTTTCTACTCCCTAAAGCTGCCAATGCACAAATAGACACCCGTATTGGTGCCATGTTAGCTTATGGAACAGAAATTGAAAATCCGGGAATTGGGGTCAACGCAGAATTTGGCGTTTTGGATAAGCTGAGCATCTCTCCTTCATTTATTTATTTCTTCCCCAAAGGAGAAGGGGATTTTAAAGTTAAATGGTACGAAATTAGTGCCAATGTCAATTATTACTTTATGCAGGATAATATAGATTTTTACGGTCTGGCAGGGCTCAACTATACCATTGTATCCGTTCCCTCGATTAGCTTTGGCGGTATGTTTGGTGAAACTATAAAAACTGAGTCAGTTAGTGATGGCCGGTTTGGCTTGAATTTGGGTGCCGGTGCCAACTTTCATATCGGCAGCAGTATTTTACCTTTTGCCGAGTTAAAATATGTCATCATTGATGGCGGTCAACTTGTGATTGCCGCCGGTATTAAATTTAATATCTAAACTAACCAATCCACAGCTAACCAACCAATTTAAACAAAACACCTAACCAACCAATCTATTTTCATACGTGTTTTGGGAAACCGTTCGATCTTTTTTCGAACGGTTTTTTTTAATCCCTTCTTGCCGGGGCGTTAATTTATAAATCTCATTAAATTATACGAAAATGAAAATTTTTATAGACTAAAAATTGATTCCTCTAATCTGTCATGCCGTATGTTTACAATTAAATAGGGCAGCGAAGCCAGAAGCTGAAGCGGGTCTATATTAATTGTCATTACGGTATTAGTGGTAGAACCTATTTCAACAGAGCCATCAACTCCTGCGCTGTACTTTGCCCTTTATCTTTATTATACCAAGCCTGTAGCTTGGGTTCCATTACCTCAAAGCCCGCTGCTTTATACGCTGCAAAAATCTCAGCAGCTCCGGCCGGACGAGGACCCCAAGTAGCTTCTACTGATTCATTTTCCGGATCATAACTCACCAGTTTAGGAATGGACTTACCGCCATTGGTCAAGAAATCATTCATCAAATCGGGATGCGCTTCTCGTAGTACGATGCGCAAATCAATATGCTCATTGAGTGCGGCAACTTTATGAATAACCGGCACACTATGAGCAGCGTCACCACACCAGCCTTCGGCCAGTACCAACCAAATGCGCTTTTTGGAATAAGCCTTGACCTTTTCTTTCACCTCAGCAGTCAAATTCAGCTTTTTATCCCAGCGTTTCATTCGCTGCAACCCCAATTTGGAGTATTCTACAAGCTGCTCATCACCGCCTTTGGTAGTCGATTTCCCTGCCTTGAGCAAGTCCTCGATAAGGTTTTCATAAGCTGCATAAGAATAAGAATCATCAAGTCCCTTTTTAATGCGATTTATTAATGTAGCCATAACATTGATTTTTTGCAAAGTTGGCCATATAAGCCCTATCTTTACCCCTTTATTTTATTAAATCTATGATAAAAAAACGATGTGCTTGGTGTGAAGGCGACGAGCTTTATGAAGCCTATCATGACAATGAATGGGGCGTTCCTAATTATGACGATCAGGTATTTTTTGAATTTTTAATCTTAGAAACTTTCCAAGCCGGATTAAGTTGGATTACCATTTTGCGAAAACGAGAAAATTTTAGGCGTGCTTTTGATGGTTTTTCCCCTCAAAAAGTCGCCCGATATTCATCTGAAAAAACTGACAAGCTAAGGCAGAATAAAGGAATCATTCGCAATAAGCTCAAAATAAATGCCGCAGTAAACAACGCCCAAAAATTCATAGAAATTCAACAGGAGTTTGGCAGTTTTAGTGAGTATATCTGGAGATTTGTAAACCACAAACCTGTTCAACATCAAGTAAAAGACTATCAAAAAATGCCCCCAACCAACTCGTTGAGTGACCGGGTAAGCAAAGACCTAAAAAAACGCGGATTCAAATTTGTAGGCTCCACGATTATTTATTCATTCCTACAAGCCAATGGCTTAATCAACGATCACGAAGAAACTTGTTTCCGTCAGAAAACGCTCTCCTAAACAAATCCTCGCCTCCTCTTATGAAAAAATATTTCAAAACCCCGTTTTATTTATTGGCTTTAATTCCATTTGTCTCTTTTGCTCAAGAAGATTTTGAAAGTTATTATCAGCCCTCCTTTTCTGTAGAAATAAAAACGGCTACTCCTTGGAGTTTTAGTTTTGGAACCAACTGGCGACAAAGGTTCTATACCCAAGAAGAATACAACTACGAAACCCGGCATCTCGCGCTGACCCATTTTACTTCATACCGTACCGGTTCACAAGGAAAGGCAGGATTGGGAGTTAAATATTTCTTTTCCAATGCTTTTGACGATACCGAGCACAACGAACTGCGGTTTACGGAGCAATACAACATTTCAAAAAAACGGGGACTGCTGGAATTTGGCCATAGATTTCGCTTTGAACAACGCATCCGAGAAGTGGTCACTTATCGAAGTCGCTATCGTTTTGGAATAGAAATTCCCTTGGGCAGCAAAGAGCCGGTGGGAGAATGGGAATTGGAATTACAAACCGAAGCCCTACTCAGCCTGGCGCAAGGAGCTGCTCCGGAAGTAGATCAGCGTTTTGAAATTGCCGTTGAGCACCAGCTCACCCATAATATTGAGCTTTCTTTAAGTGTAGAGTATCAGTATGAAGATTATTTTCACAATCCACAAACCGATTTGTTTTTTTATACCGGTCTTGACATCGAATTATAAATCCATTCCACCCGAATACAACGATATAAAAAACAAAGGGATCCTTTAATGAAATGTTTTGCTAAAGGTATCTCAAAAACTCCGATCGGGGGATTTCTTCTGCTCCAAGGCGCTGAAGGTGCTGGGTATAGACTTGGCAGTCGATAAGCCTCACCCCTTCTTTCCGTAATTTTTTAACCAAGGTAATAAATCCATATTTGGAGGCATTACTCACCTTGGCAAACATGCTTTCCCCACAAAAAATACGCTTATCCTTTAGGTATATTCCATACAACCCTCCTACAATTTTATCCTTTTCCCATACTTCTACCGACTGAGCATATCCCAGTTGATGAAGCTTTATATAGGCATCAATCATTTCAGCGGTAATCCAGGTTCCTCCCTGGCCCGCGCGATAAACCTCAGCACAACTTTGTATCACCTTACTAAAGTCGCGATTATAGGTTACCTTAAACCTCCTTTGATTAAACAACGGACGCATACTTTTGGAAATATGAAGTTTTTCGGGAAACAAAACCATCCGCGGATCGGGAGACCACCAAAGCAAAGGTTGAGATTCGTCATACCACGGAAATATTCCGGCGTAATAAGCCGTCAACAAGCATCCCGTAGAGAGATCGCCGCCTACGGCCACCAGTCCTTGCTCATCGGCTTCTTCCGGATGGGGGAATCGATATGATGACGCTTCAAACAAAATGAACTAAACCTATCTACTATAATCTTTATCCCGCTTCTGGGCTCACTTTAAACAAATAACCCGGCTCTCTGTTTACACAACAAATAAACCGGGTAATATTATTCATTAAGACGTTTTATTTTACACTCGTTATACTTACAAAATAGCCTAATATTTAATAAGTAAAATTGGTATTAAAACGGCAAATCATCGTGTTCGTCCTCCTCAAAATCATTGCTTACCGGCTCAAAATCATTTTCCGGCGGTGGCGGTGGTGTGTTTGCCCCTTGATTTTGTGGAGGTTGAACCGCTTCAATGCGCCATCCGTTGAGAGAGTTGAAATATTTAGCCTCTCCATCCGGGCTAATC
The DNA here is from genome assembly GCA_964586655.1 of uncultured Flavobacteriaceae bacterium. Lineage (GTDB taxonomy): Bacteria > Bacteroidota > Bacteroidia > Flavobacteriales > Flavobacteriaceae > JAJYSO01. The sequence continues at coordinate 121,035 of CAZPGY010000003.1, read as the reverse complement.
CACTCGCGGCCTCGCAGGTCAATACTCACTTTGACCAACTGCCCTTCTTTATAAGCATCGAGCATACTGGTCTTGGATTGCACAAAATCTATCAGTAAATGCTGTGGATATTGTTCTTCCGTAGTAATCACCAGCTGACGTTTTTGAAAGCCGTTGCTTCCGTATTCTTTTGTATCAAAAATCTTTTTAATCCTTCCTTGGACTTCCATAATTAAGTTGTTTTTAATGTTTTAGCTAATAAAATGCACCACGCTTCTTCTACCTCGTTTTTCTTCAGATAATCTTGTGCAAGGCGGTGTATCTCTTCCACCGGTTTACGGCTTATAAGAGCGGCCAAGTCTTTTGATTTGACAAATTCTTCCACGGTTTCCAATTCAGGCACCGCAAGGGTATTGCCCAATTTCCCCAAATCATTACCGGTGAGCACTGTACTGTTTCTAATGGTTTCGGGCAGTTCATCAACCCCCATTCCAATATGGTCCATCATGGGTTTAGGGCATTTAAACATTCCATCTTTTGCTCGCGTGTACCAATCGCCTCCCATTCTGGCTACCTGATCCAATTTGTGCTGATCAATTTTATTATCGGCAAACATCACCGCTTCATTAATGTGCATTTTCACCACCTCACAGATGACCAAATTGGCTGCACCTCCTTCTTTTCCGGTATAAATAATATCACTTACCTTACACTCATAATGAACCGGCGATTCGGCCACGCGCTTGGGCTTAATCAAGTCTGAATCCAGCATGGTCAAGCCGGTTTTTTCAAATTCATTGACTCCATCACCATAACTGGTACTCGCCAGTGAAGTTTGTTGTACAATGTCATAATTAACCACATTAATCACCACCTCTTTGGTGGCCTCCACATTGTGCAAAGTGTGCTTGGTTTCCGAATTGGCCATTCTGCGCATGGGAGAAAAAACGAGAATAGGCGGATTGGAACCAAAAAAATTAAAGCAACTAAAAGGCGACAAATTGGGATTTCCTTCTTTATCTATGGTGCTGGCCAAAGCAATGGGTCGAGGCCCCACTGAGCTCACCATTAATCCATAAAATTTTTTAATCGGGATATCGCCGGGCTGAAGTGAATACATGGTTCTTGTTTTAAATTTCTACAAAGATAATTATTCCTACAGGAATGAAAAATGCTTTGAACAGAACTTGAGTTTTTAAAAAAGCTTATATTGAGGTCGTTTAAATTGCTTACTAATGACAGGGCGCAAAATGGCGTCTGTCACCATCCCTAAAAACAACACTATGGTCTTCGGTCAGAAAAAAAAATATTTCCGTTTGGGCATCATCATTGCAGTAATTGCCAGTTTAGGCTTCTTCTCATGGAATATCATGCTGTTTTTTGAACAGTTGAAAAAAGAGGAACAAAAAAAGATGGAAATATGGGCACAAGCCTATACGGCCTTGATGAAAAATGACAATCCCGAAGATAGTTTCAACCCCATTTTACTTTCTATTATCCAGAAAAACACCTCAACCCCCATGATTTTATACGCCGTGCAAGATGACACTTATGAAGGGCGTAACATCAGCAAACAGGATTCATTAACCCAACGAGAGTTACAATCACTTACCGAGCAATTCAAGCTGCAATACCAACCCATCAAAGTAATGTACCATGACAAGCTGTACAGCATTGTATATTACGGAAACTCAAACATCATCACTAAAACCAAATATTTCCCCATTTTGGTGGCCCTCTTTTTCGTGATAATACTCTTGGTGCTGTATTACTTCTATACCATCTCAAAATCAAATGAGCAAAACAAACTGTGGGCAGGATTAGCCAAAGAAACCGCCCACCAAATTGGCACTCCGCTTTCTTCTCTTGTCGGTTGGGTTGAATTGCTAAAAACCGAGCAGGTCAATTCTGATTATATTGAAGAAATGGGCAAAGACATTGAACGACTCAACACCATTACCGACCGTTTTTCTAAAATTGGTTCCATTCCTACGCTAAAAACCGGAGATTTGGTGAGCACTTCTTCCAATGCTTTTAGCTATCTCAAACAACGGAGCTCGAAACTGATTCAATTCTCCTTAAAAAAACCGGATCGTGAAATCAAAGTCAGGCTCAATCAACAGCTTTTGGGTTGGACGCTTGAAAATTTGGTCAAAAACGCCGCCGATGCCGTTCGTGGAAAAGGAGAAATAAAAATGGAAATTACCGAAGACGAAAAATGGGCTTACCTACACTTGTCAGACACCGGAAAAGGAATTGCCAAAAAAGATTTTAAACGCATTTTCAAACCCGGAGAAACCTCTAAAAAAAGAGGGTGGGGACTTGGACTTTCCCTGGCCAAACGCATTATAGAAGACTATCATGAAGGCAAGATAAGAGTCTTAAAAAGCGAACAAGGCAAAGGCTCTACTTTTGAAGTGAAATTGAAAAAAGTGAAGGAAAATGAGTAAGCAAAATTTCTTTATTGCCCCCTATATCATACCCAAAAATAAAACCCCAACCAATTCAGAGTGAGTTAGTTGAGGTTCTACAAAGGTGGTCCCGCTTGGGCTCGAACCAAGGACCCTTTGATTATGAGTCAAATGCTCTAACCAGCTGAGCTACGGGACCCGGAAAATACTGCATTAAAATTTGCGCCAAAAATAGATAATCCAAACTTATACGCCAAATTTATTATTCATCAATTTCACTCCAAAAACAGACGACCAAAACAATGGAGACAATCACCCGCTATATTTCTGCTCAACACCACAATCAGAAGAGCGATCTTTTAAAGATATAATACGTAAACTTTCGTACCTGTTCCCCGGCATCGCTTTCCACACCACCAACCACGGCAAACAGCCCCATCTCTTATCCGTTATATCATGTAGCATAGAGATAATACCAAATTCCCCATTTGATTTTTATTAACATCAACCACAAAGCCAATGATTTAGCCGTTTTTGCCGCTATAAGTTTTATAATTTGTGTTTTTTAGTCCCATGACACTGATTTGTAACGGTAAAATCAGAAAAAAATCCTTATTTTTGTAATCTCTTGTCAAAATTGACGTTCAATTAAAATAGGAATCCAAAAAAAACGATGATGTTTAAACGAAACAAAACTTACACACTCCTTTTCTTTATCGCCCTAATGAGTGGTATTTCCGGCTTTGCCCAAACTGCCGCTCAACAACAAGAGCAAACGCAAAAGATTGAAGTTAACTCCTCTGAATTGCAGGAGTTTGCTACGGTTTACAAACAGGTAATGGAAACACATCGCAAGAATCAGCAAGAAATGGTCAGCATTATTAAGGAAGAAGGCTTGACGGTTTCGCGTTACCGAGAGCTCAAGACTGCCGAAAATAATCCACAAGCCAACCTCAACATCAGCGATATCGAACTCAAGAAAAAAGAGCATATTGATTCTAAATTCCAAAAAATGGCTCCTGAATTTCAAAAAGAACAGACCTTGGTCATCAAAAAAAGTAATTTGAGTTTAGACCGTTATCAGCAAATTGCTATGGCCATCAGCAGGGATCAAAGCTTACAAGAAGAGTTTCAAAAAATATTAATTGACATATTCGATTTGGATTAAGACACAAACAGAATCAACTTTCAACAAAGAGCGCCCAACGGGCGTTCTTTTTTATTCTATCGTTTAGCAGACGCATTTTTTTGATTTACTTAGACAACCGATTTTGACACCAAAATCGCTACGCATTCGAGATTTTCATTAAAAAAACGTACTTTTGACCTGTTATGGAACAAGAAACCAACAGACAAAAAAAAATCGGCAAATTACTGCAGCAGGATTTGACCGACATCATTCAGCAAGAGTTGAGAAAAAACGCTCGCTCTCATATTATCGTATCGGTTTCAAAGGTGCGGGTAACTACCGATTTGTCTATCGCAAAGGCTTATCTAAGTATTTTTCCCGATGAAAAGGCCGAAACGGTTATGAATAATCTTCAACAACACCAATCGCACCTCAAACACCTTTTGGCACAGCGCACCCGGCATCAATTGCGGAAAATGCCTGAGCTCAACCTTTACATCGATGATTCTCTGGAATATAAGCAAGGCATTGATGAGGCCTTAAAAGGTCATAAAGACCCGATTAAAAACCCCGACTTATTGGACAAACGTAAAAAACTGTAGGTGAATTTCCCATTCTATATTGCCAAACGCTATCTGGCTTCCAAAAGCAAAAACAACGCCATCAACATCATTACGATTATTGCCGGCATAGGTGTTTTTGCAGGAGCTTTAGCGCTATTTATTGTGCTGTCGGGCTTCTCCGGACTCAAAGCGTTCAGCGTTCAGTTCACCAATGATATAGATCCGGATCTTAAAATCTTGCCCGATTCCGGGAAGACCTTTGTGGCCGATACTGCCAAACTCAAAAGAATAGAGGCACTTCCTTCGGTTCGGGCCTATACTCGAGTTATTGAAGAGCGGGTTTTGCTGCAATACCGCAACCGCAATATTCCGGCTTTCATCAAAGGGGTGGATGCCCGTTTTAACAAAGTAACCTCCACCAAAGAAAAGCTGATTGTAGGGCGTTGGTTTGACCAAACGCAAAACCAAGTGGTCATTGGCAGTGAAATTTCCAGAAAACTGTCCTTAGGCATCAGTGGTTATGGGGATGTCTTAAAACTGCTGGTTCCCGAACCCGGAACCGGAATCATCTCCAACCCCAGAAAAGCTTTCAATTCTGCCAGCACCATAGTTGTGGGCATTTATAATATCAATGATGAGCTCAACGGAAAATATGTGTATGCTCCTTTTCCCCTGGCTCAAAACCTACTCGATCTCAAGCCTGATGAAGTGTATGGCATTGGACTTAAACTCACTCCCGGTGCTGATGAAGATCAAGTAAAAAAAGAGGTTAAAGCCATTTTTGACGGACAGGTTTTGGTTAAAAACAGGATTCAGCTCAATGACGAACTCTATAAAATGCTGAATACGGAAAACCTGGCCGTTTATCTTATTTTTACCCTGGTATTGATCATTGCCCTATTCAATGTGGGAGGTGCTATTGTCATGGCTATTTTAGACAAGCGAGACAACATCAAAACCCTCTACAATCTGGGAGCAGGAATCCGCAGTATCCGGCGTATTTTCTTTTTGCAAGGGGCCTTACTCACTTTTATCGGAGGGATTATCGGACTGTCTGTAGGCATTATTGCTGTTTTACTGCAACTGCAATACGGTTTCGTAATGATTACCGATGTGCTTCCTTATCCGGTTAAGCTCAAGGTCAAAAACATAGCCGTTGTTTTTGTCACCATCATGGTACTGGGATTTATTGCCTCTTATATTGGTTCCACAAGGGTGGCTAAGGTCTTAAAGTAATATTAATCGGCTCCCTGGTGATTCTATTAACCAACAAGTCTCCTATGGATTTGATAAGAAATTATTATTAATCGTCATCCAATTTCAACACTGCCATAAAGGCTTCTTGAGGAATTTCGACACTGCCCACCTGACGCATGCGTTTCTTACCCTGCTTCTGTTTTTCCAGCAGCTTTCGTTTTCGGGAAATGTCACCGCCATAACATTTGGCAGTTACGTCTTTACGCAAGGCTTTTACAGTTTCTCGAGCAATGATTTTTGAACCAATAGCCGCCTGAATAGGGATATCAAACTGCTGACGCGGAATGAGTTCCTTTAATTTTTTACACATCTTTTTGCCAATCTCATAGGCATTTTCTTGATGCAGCAAAGCGGAAAGTGCATCTACAGGATCTCCATTAAGCAAAATATCCACTTTCACCAACTTGGATTTTCGCATTCCTATGGGCGCATAATCAAAAGAGGCATACCCGCGAGAAACTGATTTTAACCGATCATAAAAATCAAAGACAATCTCAGCCAAGGGTAGCTTAAAGCTCAGTTCTACTCGTTGGGTGGTCAAATATACTTGATTGATAATCTCTCCACGTTTGGCAATACACAGTTCCATCACCGGGCCGATATAGTCTGCTTTGGTAATGATGCTGGCCTCAATATAAGGTTCTTCCACCCGGTCTATTGCAGACGGGTCGGGCAAGTCTGAAGGATTGTTGACTTCTATAGGTTTTTCAGGTTCTTTTCGAGTATAAGCATGATAAGAAACGTTGGGCACCGTAGTGATCACATTCATATCAAATTCTCGTTCCAATCGCTCTTGCACAATCTCGAGGTGCAGCATTCCTAAAAAGCCGCAACGAAATCCAAACCCTAATGCTGCAGAGCTTTCCGGAATAAAAACCATGGAAGCATCATTGAGTTGAAGTTTTTCCATCGCATTGCGCAACTCTTCATAATCATCGGTATTGACGGGATAAATACCGGCAAATACCATTGGTTTTACATTCTCAAAACCCGAAACCGCTTCAGTAGTTGGGCTTTCTGCGTCGGTAATGGTATCTCCCACTTTTACTTCTCGGGCATCTTTAATACCGGTAATCAAGTAGCCGACATCTCCGGTTTTGATTTCCTTTTTGGGAACTTGTTTCAGTTTTAAAGTGCCCACTTCATCGGCGGTATAATTTTTATCGGTATTGACAAATTTAATGTGCTGCCCTTTTCGAATACTGCCGTCAAAAACGCGAAAATAGGTTTCTACTCCGCGAAAAGGATTGTATACCGAATCAAAAATCATGGCCCGCAAGGGAGAATCGGTTTTTCCTTCAGGAGCAGGAACACGATCGATTACTGCTTTTAGAATTTCTTCAATCCCAAGCCCTGTTTTGGCACTGGCCGGGATGATTTCAGATTCGTCACAGCCAATTAGATCTACCAAATCATCGGTAGCTTCTTCTATATTGGCGCTTGGTAAATCAATCTTGTTGAGCACCGGAATAATTTCCAAGTCATTTTCTAAAGCGAGGTAAAGATTAGAAATGGTTTGTGCTTGAATCCCCTGAGCGGCGTCTACGACCAATAAAGCACCTTCGCAAGCCGCCAACGATCGAGAGACTTCATAAGAAAAATCTACGTGACCCGGTGTATCGATCAAATTGAGCGTATATTCTTCCCCTTCATAAGGATATTTCATTTGAATAGCGTGGCTTTTAATGGTAATTCCGCGTTCACGCTCCAAATCCATCGTATCGAGCATCTGCGATTGCTTTTCACGAGCGCTTACCGATTGGGTAGCGTCTAACAGCCGATCGGCCAAGGTGCTTTTGCCATGATCAATATGGGCGATGATACAAAAGTTTCGAAAGTGTTTCATAGGGTATTTTTCAAATCAAATATCCAATTGCTATAAGGTGCAAATATAAGTTTTTATGCGCGTCCTGACTGATAAAGGCTAAAACTTTCTTTCCAAACCTTTTCCAAGGTTTGGAACTTTGGAAAAAGTTTATGATTTACAACAATTCCCGTAAATATTTCATATCCGATTTGGCGGTATCCACCATTTCTGCGGCACGTCCGTTAAGGATTAATTTTCCCATAGTTGTGGCGAAGCCTTTGACTTGTTCAAAAGTAACATCGGGCGGCATGGCCAGCGCATCAGGATCGGTATGTACCGCCACCAAAGCCGGACCGTCATAAGCAAATGCCTCTTCTAAAGCTCCCTGTACCTTATTGCACTCTCGCACATCCCAAGCTTTAATGCTCATGGCCTCAGCCAGCTTTTTAAAGTCAGGGTTTACCATATCAGTTTCTCAATCAGGATATCCCGCTACTTGCATTTCGAGTCTGACCATTCCCAACGTCTGGTTTTCAAAAATCACAATTTTAACCGGAATTTCATATTGACTGATGGTCATTAAGTCACCGAGCAGCATATTGATACCGCCATCGCCACTAAAGGCTATTACTTGACGATCGGGGCAAGCCAAACCCGCGCCCATGGCCATCGGCATGGCATTGGCCATAGAACCATGATTAAAAGAGCCGGTGAGATATCGATTTTTCTTTCCTTTCAAATAACGCGCTGCCCAAACCGCCGACATCCCGGTATCTACCGTAAAAACAGCGTCATTGTCTGCCAATTCATCAATGATGGAAGCCACATATTCAGGATGTATTTTATCAGCTTCGCTCTTTCCTTTGATATAGCTTTCATAATCATTTGTGATTTCCTTGTGGAGCTTGCGCATTTCTTTTAAATACACATCATCTTCCTTGGCCGTAAGCTTCGGCATAAGTGCGGTAAGGGTTTCTTTAATATCACCTTGATAGCCATAATCTACTCGAGCACGACGACCGAGACGAGCCGCTTTTACATCTACCTGAACAATGGTATTCTTTTCGGGTAAAAATTCGGAATAAGGGAAATCGGTTCCCAGCATCAACAACAAATTGGATTCTTTCATGGCTTTAAAACCCGATTTGTTACCCAAAAGCCCATTCATCCCTACCGCATAATCATTGTCTTCCTTGTCAAAAAATATCTTCCCGCGATAGCTGTAAGCCATAGGCGCATTGAGCTTCTCACAGAGTTCATACACTTCTGCTTGCGCATCTTTGCAGCCGTGTCCGCAGTATAAAACTACTTTTTTGTTTGCATTGATTAGTTCAGCCAGTTCGGCAATTTCTTCATCATTGGGAATTATACGCGGTCGGGTGTAAAAATTTTTGGTCGTATTGACATTCTTTTCCAATTGAGCCGCCGCAACATCTCCGGGAAGACCAACCACACCGACCCCGCGATCTTCAATCGCATGCTGAATGGCTGTTTGAAATCCGTGTGCCGCCTGTTCCGGTGTATTGGCCATAAAACAATATTTACTACAATCGTCAAAAAGCTTGGTTACATTGGTCTCCTGAAAGTTTTCCAGTCCCAGTTTATCAGTAGTCACCGTGGTAGCAATAGCAATAACCGGATTCCCACTTTTATTGGCATCATACAATCCATTAATCAAGTGTACATGCCCGGGACCACTACTACCCATACAACAACCTATTCCGTTAAGTTCGGCTTCCATGGAAGCGGCATAAGCCCCGGCTTCTTCATGGCGCACATGAATCCACTGCAAACGCCCGTCGCGGCGTACTGCATCATTAACGGGATTCAAACTATCACCGGTAACCGCATAAACACGACGCACCCCGGCATTGTATAACATTTCGACAAGTAGATCAGCTATTTTCATAAGTCTATTATTTCAATTCTTTCAAATCTATGGCTAATTCACGGTTTTTTCTGTTAATGAAACGAAAAAGCTTACTCCTTTAGTAATGTGAGCGTTACATTTATTGTAAGACCTTATTTTGAACCACACTTGACACTTAAAAACATTCCATTTTCTTATCTTTGCAAAAAAATTCCTCAACTTAAAAATCGTATAGCATGCAACTGTACAACAAACTAAGTGCCGAGGAGCGCTCCGCTTTGCTGGATGAAGCCGGACAAAAACGGTTGACGCTCTCGTTTTATCAATACGCCAAAATTGGTAACCCTCAACTTTTTAGAAACCATCTTTTTGTCGCCTGGGACGCACTAAATGTCCTCGGCCGCATTTATGTAGCCCATGAAGGCATCAATGCGCAGCTCTCGGTTCCGGCAGATTATTTTAAGGACTTTAAAAAATTTATTGACGAGATTCCTTTCCTCAACGGCGTGCATTTAAATATTGCTATTGAACATGACACCAAATCTTTTTTAAAATTAAAAATCAAAGTCCGCCCCAAAATTGTGGCCGACGGCTTAAACGACGATACTTTTGACGTCACCCAAAAAGGAAAACATCTCAACGCCAAAGAATTCAATGCGCTACTCAATGATCCGGACACTATTTTAGTGGATATGCGCAATCACTATGAAAGTGAAGTGGGGCACTTCAAAGGTGCCATCACGCCGAATGTAGATACTTTTCGAGAATCCCTTCCCATTATTGAAAAAGACCTGGAAGAATTTAAGGAAGACAAAAACCTGGTCATGTACTGCACCGGCGGTATTCGCTGCGAAAAAGCCAGTGCCTATTACAAGCACAAAGGCTTTAAAAACGTATTTCAACTCAAGGGAGGTATTATTGAATATGCCCGACAGGTGAAAGCATCGGGAATGGAAAATAAATTTATCGGTAAGAATTTTGTCTTTGACCACCGACTCGGCGAAAGGATTTCGGATGATGTCATTGCCCGTTGTCACCAATGCGGAAAAGCCTGTGACACGCATACCAATTGCGCCAATGACGCCTGCCACCTGCTGTTTATTCAATGTGATGCCTGTGCGCAAAAAATGGACGGCTGTTGTTCAGAAGAATGCAAACATATCCATAGTCTGCCTCTTGAAGAACAAAAACGCTTGCGCAAAGGAAAGAAGAACAGCAATAAAAAATTTAAAAAGGGACGGTCTAAATCCTTAAAGTATAAATCCTAATTCTACTTTGACAGATTAAAAAAATCCGACAAACCTCTATTTTTTGGCTTTTTACCCCGATCCTAAAGGGAGAATCCTCGAAAAACACCCTTGATTCCCTTTACCGCGTCCGCCGCAGGAGGAGGGTCAGGGGAAAACAAGGGGGTTTAGCTCTTAGATGAAACAAAATTTCATGAACCAACTTATGCTGTTGTTCAATCAGATAAATGTGTCAAAGTAGAACTAATAAAAGCTGATATTCTCCTTGATACAGGTATTAATTCATTAAAAAACGGCTAAAAATTAAAGGCCGATCCATAAGCTTATAGGGCTAAAAATTATTTTTGAGTCGGGATAACCTCTAAATAATTAATATCTTTACGCTTTTAAAACAGAACAAATAATAAACAATAAACCGTCAGTTCTTTCGCTTTAATAAAGTGAAAGCAGATTAAAACTCCTCATCTTCAGAAAGAGGTGGGATTTCATCAAAAAAACAAAGACGGATTTATTTCAAGATATATTGAGTATATGGGATGTGAAGGATGTACCACCGGGTCAAACGGATCCGGCGGCTGTAGTAGTGGCTCTTGCAGCTCGGGCAGTTGTAACAAACTAAATGTTTTTGATTGGCTCTCCAATATGGATTTGCCCAACGGGCAGGAAAAATTCAACGGAGTGGAAGTTCGTTTTAAAAACGGTCGTAAAGAATTCTATCGCAACACCGAGGACTTGAGCTTGAGTATGGGCGATGTAGTAGCCACCCAAGCTGCACGCGGACACGATGTGGGGCAAGTTTCCCTAACCGGAGAACTGGTCAAGGTGCAAATGCGCAAGAAACATATTGATCCCTACAGCAAAGAGCTGAACAAAATTTACCGAAAGGCCACCCAAAAAGACATTGACATTTGGCAAGATGCCCGCAAACGAGAACACGATATCATGATCAGAGCTCGTGAAATTGCTTTAAAGCTCAACCTGAAAATGAAAATTAGCGATGTAGAATTTCAGGGAGACGGTTCCAAGGCAAGGTTTTATTACACGGCCGATAAACGGGTTGATTTCAGACAGCTCATTAAAGAATTTGCTCGCGAATTCAGGACCCGCATCGAGATGCGACAAATAGGATTACGGCAAGAAGCCGCCCGTTTAGGCGGAATTGGTTCCTGTGGACGCGAATTGTGCTGTTCTACCTGGCTCACCGATTTTAGATCGGTTTCTACCAAAGCAGCACGCTATCAACAACTGTCTCTAAACCCTAAAAAATTGGCCGGACAATGTGGTAAATTAAAATGTTGCTTAAATTTTGAACTGGATTCTTATTTGGATGCCCTAAAAGATTTTCCGAAGAAGGAAATTAAACTGGAAACCCAAAAGGGAAAAGCAGTTTGTCAAAAGATGGATATTTTTAAAGGCACCCTTTGGTATGCCTATGAAAACGATTGGATGAATTGGCATCAACTAACAACCAAACAGGCACATCACATCATCAAGGCTGCCCAATCGGGAAAACCGGTTAGCAGTTTGGAAGAATTCTCAGCCCAATTGGAAACCGAAGAAGAAGACAAGATTGATTTTGGCAATGTGGTGGGACAAGACAGTTTAACGCGTTTTGACAAACCTAAACGCAGAAAAAAACGAAAAAAACGAAAACGTTCAAAAAGGAATGGGTAGATTTATCTTGCTTTCATTGGCTTTGGCCCTCTGTTTGATGAGTTGTGACCAAAACAGGGTTTATGACCGTTATCAAAGCCTGCCCGGGCATTGGAACCGTGATTCAATCATCACCTTCAAAGTCTCGGGATTGGATAGCACACAGGCCTATAACCTATTTATAAACATACGCAATACAGATGCTTATCCATACAGCAACCTTTACTTGATTACCAAGATGAAGTTTCCGCATGGAAAAGTAATTCAAGACACCTTGCAATACATGATGGCGCACCCCGACGGTTCATGGATGGGAGTGGGCTATGGCAAAGTAAAAACCTCAAAATTGTGGTACAAGAAAAAAGTACATCTCCGCGAAAAAGGAACCTACACCCTCAGCATCCGTCAGGCCATGCGTGAGAAAGGAGAAAAAGAGGGAATCGAAAACCTGCAAGGCATCACGGAAGTCGGATTAAGAATAGAACAACCCCAGCAAATAAATTTGAACGAAAGTGAGTAAATCAGCAAACAAAAAAAAGAAGAAGAAAAAAGGCATCTCAAAAGGCCGATGGATTTTTATTTTTTGGAGTGTATATGTCCTCGGACTTTTAGGGGTCATTCTTCTATTCCTCTTGGCCTCCTGGAATGTCTTTGGGAAAATGCCCACCTTTGAACAGTTGGAAAACCCTGAAACCACCTTAGCCACTGAAATCATCTCTTCAGACGGAGAGGTGATTGGAAAATACTATATCAACAACCGAACCACGGTGAGCTTTGACCAACTGTCCAAACACTCGATCAATGCGCTTATTGCCACTGAAGACATCCGTTATTACGAACACTCGGGCATTGACGCTTGGGGAACCTTGCGCGCCATTGCCTATTTGGGTACCAATGGCGGAGCGAGTACCATCACCCAACAATTGGCCAAGCAATTGTTTCACCGAGGCGGCGCCCCCAATACGCTTGTCAGAATTATTCAGAAAATTCAGGAATGGATTATTGCCGTGCGCTTGGAAAAAAACTATACCAAGAACGAAATCATCGCCATGTATTACAACATCTATGATTTTGTCAACAATGCAGTGGGCATCAAATCTGCCGCACACATTTATTATGGCGAAAAACCCATCGATTTGAAAACGCAGGAAGCCGCTACTTTGGTAGGAATGTTTAAAAATTCGGCTTTATACAATCCGCTACAAAACCCGGTGGGCGTGACCAACCGCAGGAATGTAGTACTCAATCAAATGGAAAAGGCCGGTTATCTTACCGAAGAAGTAGCCGACTCCTTAAAAAGCCTACCTTTAGCCATTAAATATCACCCCCAAAGCCACCTTTCCGGAATTGCCACTTATTTTAGAGCGCACTTGCGACAATACCTCAAAGACTGGGTAAAAGAAAACCCCAAACCCGACGGCAGCTATTACAATATTTATACAGACGGATTAAAGGTTTACACCACCCTGAATTCCAAAATGCAACAATACGCAGAAAAAGCAGTGGAAGCGCATATGACCGATTTGCAAGCTGCCTTTTTTGAACAAAATGAACACAACCCCACTGCTCCTTTTCGAAGGCTCACAAAAGCGCAAATTGACGCCATCATCACCAGTGCCATTCACAACAGCCACCGTTGGAAAATCATGAAAAGCAACGGCATCCCCGAAGATTCTATCTTGGCCTCCTTTCACAAAAAACGAAAAATGGAGGTTTTTGCCTGGAATGAAGATTACAGCATAGACACTGTAATGACTCCGCTGGATTCTATCTACTACTACAAGTCCTTTTTAAACGCCGGACTGATGTCGATGAACCCACAAACAGGTGCTATTAAAGCCTGGGTAGGCGGGATCGATTTCAGGTATTTTAAATATGACCATGTCATGCAAGCAGAGCGACAAGTGGGGTCGGCATTCAAACCTTTTGTATATGCCACGGCCATCGAGCAATTGCACTACTCTCCTTGTAAAAAAATTCCCAACAGTCCCTACACCATTCCCAAAGGCAGTTATGGAATTTTAGAAGACTGGACTCCCAAAAATGCCGGAAATGAATATGGCGGGCTGGTTACTTTAGAGAAAGCACTGGCTGTTTCCTTAAACACCGTTGCTGCGCGATTAATTGACAAAACCGGCCCACAACCCGTACTGGACTTGCTCGAGCGATTGGGAGTGGACACCGAAGGCATGCCTGCTCTTCCTGCCATTTCGTTGGGAACGGTAGACATGAGTGTTTATGAAATGGTGGGAGCTTTTAGCACCTTTGCCAATAAAGGAGTGTATATCAAACCCTATTTCATCAACCGAATTACCGATAAAGACGGCACCCTTCTCTACCAAAACAAACCAATTACCCGGGACGCCATGAATGCCGAAAGTGCTTATGTAACGACAAAATTAATGGAAGGCGTAACCCAAAACGGTACTGGTCAACGATTGATCAGGACCTGGGAACCGCACACCAAATTGTATGAAAGTGTCATGACCGGATATCCCTATGGGTTTGACAATCCCATTGCCGGAAAAACCGGCACCACCCAAAACCAAAGTGACGGTTGGTTTATGGGCATGGTTCCCAATTTATGTACCGGCGTATGGGTGGGGGGCAATGTTCGCTCTGTTCACTTTGGCAATATTGCTTACGGTCAGGGCGCCACGATGGCACTCCCCATTTGGGCGGTGTACATGAAAAAGGTATATGCCGATACCACTTTGAGCGTCTCCAAAAAAGAATTTGAACGCCCCGAAAATCTGAGCATCACGGTGGATTGTGACAGCTATGAAGAAGACAGTAAAGCACAAGAGCAGTCCGATGACGCTCTAAAGCACTTGCAATTGAATTAATTTTAGGTATTACTTTTAGGCTATAAAAATTTTCATTTTTGCATAAGCCTGCTAAATGGTTGGTTCAAAGTATTTATTTTTATATTTTTAAACAAAATTTATCAGTTATGATTACAAAAACGGTTTCAAATGTTGAGGAAGCCTTAGCCGGTGTCCAAGACGGCATGACTTTAATGCTGGGAGGTTTTGGTCTCTGTGGCATTCCCGAAAATAGCATCTCCGAACTCGTCAAACGCAATGTTCAGGATTTAACTTGTATCTCAAACAATGCGGGAGTCGATGATTTTGGATTGGGACTCCTGCTGAAGCAAAAGCAGATTAAAAAAATGATCGCTTCCTATGTGGGAGAAAATGCGGAGTTTGAGCGCCAAATGCTCAGTGGCGAAATGGAAGTCGTCCTGACCCCGCAAGGCACCTTGGCAGCCAAATGCCAAGCGGCACAACAAGGATTTCCAGCCATTTATACCCCGGCCGGTTACGGTACAGAAGTATCTTTGGGAAAAGAAACCCGCAATTTTGACGGTAAAATGTATGTGATGGAGCGTGCTTTTAAAGCCGATTTTGCCTTTATTAAAGCCTGGAAAGGCGACACCAACGGCAATTTGGTCTTTAACGGTACTGCTCGCAACTTTAATGCCCCCATGTGTGGGGCCGCCAAAACCACCGTAGTTGAGGTGGAGGAATTGGTGAAACCCGGTGAATTGGATCCCAATCACATTCACATCCCCGGTATCTTCGTTCAGCGTATTTTCCAAGGGAAAAATTATGAAAAACGCATCGAGCAACTGACCGTAAGGGAAGCTTAAAGTTATACAACCCATTGGTTTATTTCTTAATAACCCATTTAAAAAAATATTATGTTAGATAAAAAAGGAATTGCACAACGCATTGCAAAAGAAGTCAAGGACGGGTACTACGTCAACTTGGGGATAGGTATTCCTACATTGGTAGCCAACTTTGTCCGTGACGATATTGAAGTAGAATTTCAAAGTGAAAACGGCATCCTCGGGATGGGTCCTTTCCCCATCAAAGGTCAGGAAGACCCCGATTTAATCAATGCCGGAAAACAGACCATCACCGCCCTTCCCGGGGCCAGTTTCTTTGACTCTGCCACCAGTTTTGGCATGATCCGCGGTCAACATATTGATTTGACCATTCTCGGTGCCATGGAAGTAGCACAAAACGGCGATATCGCCAGCTGGAAAATTCCCGGAAAAATGGTTAAAGGCATGGGAGGCGCCATGGATTTGGTCGGCTCTGCCAAAAACATTATCGTTGCCATGCGCCACAAAAGTAAACACGGAAAATCTAAACTCCTCAAAACCTGCTCCCTACCCCTAACCGGCGTACAGTGTGTGAAATTCATTGTTACCGATATGGCCGTTTTGGAAATCGTAGAGGAAGGATTTAAGTTATTGGAACGCGCTCCGGGAGTTTCTGTAGACGAAATTAAAGAAGCCACCGAAGGCAATTTAATTATTGAAGGTGATATCCCGGAAATGAAGCTATAAACAAAACAACACTTCAACCCCAAACCGCCCTGTACTGTCTTGTCTCCATGACACCATCAAGGCGGTTTTTTATTGCGTTAAAAGATTACTCTTTGATACGGTCCTAAAAACCTGAGTTCGATTAATATTTTGGGGTAAAAAAGTGGTAATAAAAAGAGGATTGTTGTATATTTAAAGCATTGACAAACAGCTAAATAACAACAATCCCCCTATGATTAACTTCGATAAAATTACGGAAATTTATTGTCTTGTAGACGAGTTTTGCCAAGAATTCGACAAAACCACCAAACCTTTCCTTTTAGGGCGTAAAAACCCTCCTAAAAGACCTCCTACAATGAATCAGAGCGAGGTGATCACCATCACTATCCTCTTCCATCTGAGCGGATTTCGATGTTTCAAGCATTTCTATATCTACTATGTTCAAAAGCATATGCAAAAGGAATTCCCAAGGACCGTTTCCTATAACCGCTTCACCGAACTGATGCAAAGCAGCTTAATGCCGATGACTATATTTGCCAAGACCTGCTGCCTGGGGAGCTGCACTGGAATATCGTTTGTGGATTCGACTCCCATAAGAGTGTGTAAAATAAAAGGATAAAGCGCAATAAAGTATTCAAAGATTTGGCTAAAGTTGGGAAATCAACTATGGGATGGTTCTATGGGTTTAAGCTTCATATCGTTATTAACGATAAGGGAGAAATTCTTACTTTTGCCGTGACCCAAGCCAATGTAGATGATCGAGAGCCTCTTAAAAATGAGGGCTTTCTGAGAAAGATATTTGGAAAGCTCTACGGCGATAAAGGGTATATTTCCAAGAAGCTGACCCAGCTTTTGTTTGTGGACGGTATCCACCTGATTACCCATATCCGTAACAACATGAAGAACAGTTTAATGGAAATCAGTGATAAGATCAATCTTCGCAAAAGATCGGTTATTGAAACAGTCAATGATGAACTGAAGAACATTTGCCAGATAGAACATTCACGCCATCGTTCACCAACTAATTTTCTAACCAACTTACTGGGAGGAATTATTGCTTATAGTTTTCTGCCTAAAAAACCATCCATAAAACATAGTGTGAACACTACCAGTCAATTAGCCATGTTTTAATAATCGAACTCAGGTTAAAAAGTATATAAAACGCACAATGATTATCTTTGATTTAATAATCACAAAAAATCAAGAAATATGCGTTTTACACAACCCCAAATTAATGAAATTTTTGAAAGTCTGCTAGAAAAAGAAGAAGGATTAAATACCGTTTTAAAACTAACCCTTGAAACGCTTATGAAAATGGAGCGTTCAGAGCATAAAAAGGTACATGCGGATTACAGCAATGGCTATCGCTCTCGCAAGGCTTTCGGCGATAAAAAGATGCTTGAGCTACGCGTTCCTCGTACCCGTTCAGGAGGCTTTTACCCGGTAATACTTGGACTTTTAAAGAATCAACAAGAGGAAGCAAGAACATTGGCATTTAACCTCTATAAATCAGGCTTGACCACCGATCAAGTAGGCGACATCTTTGATCAACTCTATGGAAAACATTACAGCACCAGCCAGGTTAGTCGCATGTTTGATGGTGCAAGAGAAGAAATAAAGATCTGGCTTGAAAGGCCGTTAGAGGATTATTACCCAATCATTTATATTGATGCCACATTTATCTCTACTCGCCGGGTAGACAGCGTAAGCAAAGAAGCTTACTATACAATATTAGGCGTCCGCTCTGATCGGACTCGAGAAGTATTAGGGGTATTTAACTTCCCCACAGAAGGCAGTTCTCAATGGATAGCTATTTTTGAGCAGCTCAAAAAGCGAGGTATCAAGAAGTTTGATTTAGTGGTCTCTGATGCTTTAACCGGTATAGAAGATGCGGTTTGGAAATGCTTTCCGCAAATAGATGTTCAGCTTTGTACTGTTCACCTTCTTCGCAACTATCTCAAAGAAGTAAAGCCTAAGCATAAAAAAGAGCTTGCAGAAGATTTTAAAGACGTATTTCGAACTGATGATCGTCGGGATACTAAAGAGGAGGCAAAGGCGCGTTTTACTGGCTTTTGTAACAAATGGGGAAAGTATTACCCCTATTTTAACCGACAAAAGCATAACCCACGCATCGATTTATATTTTACCTATATCGGTTACGATTACCGTATCCGTTCAATGATAAAGACCACTAACTGGATAGAGCGGCTTAATCGGGATTTTAAACGAACTACAAGGATGAGAGGAGCTTTGCCTAACCCTGAATCTACTTTGCTGCTTTTGGGTGCGGTGGCGCGAGATAAAAGAGCTTATGAAAGGAAGGTTCCTAAACTCAACTTGGAGTCTCATAAATTTAAATGGGAAGAATAAAGGCTTGTTCCGCTTCGGCTACGCCTCCGCTACACAAGCCTTTATTCTTCAAAAGAAATGAAATTAAAAATAATGTCTAAATTTGCATTGAATCAGAGATAAACTTTACACACTTTTTGGGATACTACCTCTTTTTGATTTAATACCATAAATCGAGTAGGAAGCAAAGGTAGGTAATTACTCCTAACTTTGCTGTCCTCTCACACCACCCAACGTACGTCTCTCGTATTGGGCGGTTTTCTCAATGGTTAACCGTAATTCGCTGTTAAGCTGTATAATCCCGTTTTCTTAAACCATTTAAGGTTCATTCCCTCGTGGGCTGCGTAGGTCATTGATAATCGGAACCAGCCTTTGGAACTGCCTGCCGTTGTCCAGCTTCGGTTCCAAGGAACGCCCAGTTTGGTCAATAACCTTGCTATGCCCAACGCCCGTTTGCATTGTTTTAAACGATAACATCTTAATCTTCGGCGTAGCCAAGCTTCCAAATTGTAAAGACGGCTTTTCATCTTTGCATATTTGAAATAGTTGAACCAACGTCGCAATACGGGGTTTAGCTCGCTTATCATCTGCTCAAAGCTTATGCCTCTGTTGCGTTTGGTAAGCTGTTTTAACTTTGCCCTAAAGCGTTGTTCGCTCTTGCGGCTCAACCCTAAACTCCCGTCCTTTAAAATGCTATGCCCAAGGAAATTAAGTTCGTGAGGACGAATGATTTTGCTCTTTTCTTGGTTTATCTTTAATCGCATTCGATTTTCGATAAATTCTGAAAGGCTTTTCATTACTCGTCCTGACGCCAGTTCGCTTCCAACCATTATTATAATGTCATCGGCGTAGCGCACAAAACTGTGCCCTCTTCGTTCTAACTCCTTGTCCAGTTCATCTAAAACTATATTAGACAATAAAGGAGATAACGGACTACCTTGCGGCGTTCCTTTTACCCGTTGACTGGTCATCCCTCCGCTTAGCATTCCTGCTCGAAGAAATTTCCCTATCAGTTTAAGTACACTCTGGTCTCCAATGCGAGTGCTTAATTGCCACAACAAACGGTCGTGGTTTACCTCGTCAAAGAATTCCGCCAAGTCCATATCGACTACCCAATTCTTGCCTTTTGCCACATAGTCGCCTGCTTTGCGTAGTGCCTGTTGGGCATTGCGCTTCGGACGAAATCCGTAGCTGTGGTCTGAGAATGTGGGGTCATAGCGTGTTGATAGCACTTGGTTTATCGCTTGTTGTACCAAGCGGTCTTTGACCGTGGGAATACCGAGTTGGCGCTTACCGCCGTTCGGTTTAGGTATTAATACCTCTTTAACTGCTGTAACTTGATAAGTACTTGTCATCAACTGGTGTTGAAGTTCTCCGTAGTGTTTAGAAAACCTTTTCTTGAGTTCTCCAACGCTCATTCCGTCAATGCCTGCACTTCCCTTGTTACTGATTACTTTCCGCAATGCGGTATCAAGATTTGGCAAGTCCGCTATCTCACTCATCAAATCTTGGGTTAAGGCTCGTTCTTTTCTGCACCTTGACAACCACTCACACCGTACCAAACCGCTGTCAGTACTGAATACGTCAGTACCTTTCACCATCTGGCTACACTCCCATTCGTCAAAAAGACCCATCTGAGAGTTTTCGTATTTTTCTGGCTTCAACATGGTTGTTACAATTTGTCCCGCACGTGCGGGACTCCTTAATTGGAAATTCAGCCCTTCCCTGTATTGGCGTTACCCAATAGTTACATCGGTACTATGGCCTCTGCTGACTTCTTCAGCCCTCTCGGGTGAAAGACCTCCTATGTTAAGCTCATTATCTTCCTGTCAATACTACTGCATTTACTACCCCGGATTACGGACGACTTTTGGGCGTCTGTGTCTATTGCCACATCACCCGCCGGGTAAGCCTTAGTATGCAGTTTCTGTTCGTTAGTACCGACTTTTGTTTTAGGCTTCTTTCAGATTCTGCCTCACGGCAGACACCCTTGCCCTCAACTAACGATTCTCGCCAAATAAGCTCGCTCGGGACTTTAACCCTATAGATAATGAACATGCATAGCAAACAAAACAGGCATAACCATAGCTATGCCGAGTACTTAGCCTGTATTGAGCATCTCGACTTCGCTCGATAACCACGAAGCCGAAATGCAGAGATTTGTAATTTTAACAGAAAGATTAGGCTGTTTTTAAGGTCGCCTCCGCATAATCTACTGCATTCACAAGATAAATAGGGGATTGACACAGGTTTATACGATTTCGATTTCCCTATAAACACAGAAATCAATGGCGTCCTACTTTTTGGCTTCATCAAAAAAGATAGCCTTCAGTTCGGTGGCGTCTTGGGGTGCCATCTTACCGGCCAAAACCAAACTGAGTTGTTTACGACGCAAGGCTGCCTCATAGCGTTCTTTTTCCTGTTGGGTCTGTGGTTCAATAGGGGGAACTTCCACGGGTCTGCCTTGCTCATTGACGGCCACAAAAGTATAAATGGCATCATTGGCCAGGGTGCGCTCCCCACTCTCCCGATCTTCAATCCATACATCAATAACCACCTCCATTGAACTTTTAAAAGCTCGGGAGATTTTTGCTTCCAGTGTAATTACACTACCCACCGGAACAGGGTTTTTAAAGCCTACATTGTTCACCGATGCTGTCACCACCACTCGCCTGCTGTGACGCCGAGCAGCAATACTGGCCACGCGGTCCATACGGGCGAGAAGATCACCACCAAACATATTGTTGATCGGATTGGTTTCTCCGGGTAATACTAAATCAGTGACCACCGCAGTAGATTCACTTGGATATCTGGGTTCCATATTATTTTTTACGCAAATATACGCTATACAGCTGTGAAAATATTACAAATCCTGAACCAATAACCAAGCTGAAGAATTGTCTTGGCGTTTAATCTTGTAAAGTTCAGCAACGGCTTTTCCGCGATCTTTATAGCTGTCATACACTACTTGATGCAAACCATATTTATTGGCACCAATATAAGCAGCATGAGCAAAGCCCTGCTTTTTGAGTTGATTCAGTTTATCCTGAGCATTTTCTTTTTGACGGAAAGCGCCAGCCACAATATGATATTTCCCTCGCTCGGTAGTTACTTTAAAAATCACTTCGGGCAATGGATTTTCCATGACAAAAGTGGCTTGTTGTATACGCTTTTCAATTTGTTGCTCGGCTTGCTTTTGGGCAGCCAAGTTGTGTGCTTCAATTTCAGAAGAATACCAGTTTGCGGTCAAGAAACCGCCCAATCCAATGGCGAGCAGCCCCACCGCCGCATAACGCCAATACACCGGCTTTTTCTTTTTATCTTTATCGGCTTCAGGGTGAATTTCTTTTGCAGATCCTTCTTCTTGCTCATTTTGGGGAGCCTGCAGCACACTGACTCTTTCTTCCGCAGAAACCCTCATCGTTTTCTCACGAACAATCTCTTCCGCAGTATATGAATCTGTACCAAAAGCTTCTAATAAATAATTGGTCTGCAGAAAAGCTTGAAACAAGATCTTGCCGTCTCGGGTATAAAAAGTACCTATTTTATCAAAATGAATTTGCCCATGCGATTCCAGCGATTCATTCATGTTATCGACAAAGTCATGAATCTTAGACAAGCTCTGCTGATAAGAAATCCCCTCGACTTTAGCGATATAATTTGCCAACACCCCGTCATTGTCTTTGAGTTGACGATTAAAGGAAATGGATTTTTTGGGCGGATAGAATGCATGCGTAGTTTGGTGAATCTGCGCAGGTTTACGTTGGGTCAAAAAAGCTCCAAATTCAGGAATGACAACGCATTCATACCGGTAGAGCAAAGATATTATGTGGGCTGTAATTCGCATACAACAAAGTTAAGTTAATTTTCACAATAATCAAGAACTCCCTAATATTTTTATCAACAGCCTATCAACCTTTATCACAATAAGGTTTTAAATGACTATAAAACAATCTTTTTACGATCATTTTCCGGACAATAAAATGCTGTGCCCCAAAGCGGAGTAAATTAGTGTATAATTGGTAAATTTGCGTCATTATAGAATTGCCCATGTCGTATACCAAAGAAAAGCAGCTTCAGTTTGACAAAGCTTATTTGCGCATCGCCCGTGAATGGGGAAAACTGTCTTATTGTGAACGAAAACAGGTGGGAGCTATCATTGTAAAAGACCGAATGATTATATCAGACGGGTATAATGGAACGCCAACAGGATTTGAGAATATTTGTGAAGACGAGGCCGGCAAGACCAAATGGTATGTATTGCACGCCGAGGCCAATGCCATTTTAAAAGTGGCCGGTTCTACCCAATCCTGTGTAGGGGCTACGCTTTACATCACCCTGTCGCCCTGCCGCGAATGCAGTAAACTCATCCATCAAGCAGGGATAAAACGCTTGGTTTATCAAAACAGCTATAAGGACGATACCGGACTAAAATTTTTAGAAAAAGCCGGAGTCGACATTGTACAAATCACTGACCTATCAGCAAGTTGAAAAAGCACACTAAAAAATACCTTCCTTTAATTATTGGTGCGGCCTGTGCGGTAGGCATTCTTATTGGCTCATTACTCAATTTTCCCAATGATCGGTCGGAAGATCAAACGGGCAGCCGGGCCAAGCTGGAACAGCTAATTGACTATATTAATCACGACTATATTGAGGACGTCAATACCGACAGCATTGTGAATATGGCCATTCGAGACATCTTAAAAAGCCTCGATCCGCACTCGGTTTACATTTCTAAAAACAAACTTCAAAATATCAAACGGAAAATGCATGGAGGCTTTATCGGTCTCGGTATTCAGTTTTTCATGAATCATGACACCTTATCTGTTCTTCGCATTATTCCCAACAGTCCGGCTGAAAAGGCAGGAATCAAACCCGGCGATCAAATCCTTTATGCCAACGGGAAGCCTCTTTTTGGAAAACACATCAGCACCAATTTGATTCAAGCACAATTACAAGGCCAATCCAATTCAACTGTTCATTTAAAAATCAGCCGCCCGGGGCAGAATCGTTTGTTAGCCATCAACCTCACTCGTCAGCTCGTTCCGGTCAAGAGTGTAACTGCAGCATTTATGCTTAACGACAGCTTGGGTTATCTCAAGATAAAGCGTTTTTCGGAAACCACTTATTCCGAATTTAAACAAGCCATCACAAAATTGGAAGCGCAGGGAGCCGTAGGGCTCACCTTAGATCTTCGTGACAATGGCGGCGGATATTTAGCCGAAGCCATCCGAGTGGCCGATGAGTTTATTAAAAACAAGCGTTTGATTGTTTTTACTAAAAATCGTGAAGGAACGGTGAAAAAAACTTTTGCAACCGCCGGTGGAGATTTTGAGGAGACCAAAGTGTATGTATTGATTAACCAAAATACCGCTTCGGCAAGTGAAGTGGTGGCCGGTGCTTTACAAGACAATGATGTAGGCACCATTGTCGGTCGGCGTTCCTACGGAAAAGGGTTGGTGCAACAACAAATGCCTTTGGGCGACGGCAGTGTGGTCAGGCTCACAGTAGCTCGCTATTACACTCCTACCGGGCGCTCTATCCAACGACCTTACAAACAGGAAGATCGACAATACTATTATCACGATTTTATACGCAGATACAAAGACGGAGAGCTGACCCATAAGGATAGCATTCCCATCATCGATTCTTTAAAATATATCACCCCGGGCGGCAAAGTAGTGTATGGCGGCGGTGGAATTATTCCCGATGTATTTATCCCCAAAGACTTGAGTTATAAACGCGAGAGTTTAGATTATTTACTTTATCGAGGTGTTATGGATCGTTTTGTTTTTGAGAAAATGAATGCCAATCGAACTTATTACAACAATCTGAGCTGGGCAGCATTTCAAGACGAAGTTCACATTGACGATGAGTTTGTTGAAGCGTTTAAAACTTATTTGGGAGATTTCCATTTTCCCTTCAAGCCTCATACCTATGAAGCCCTGCTAAAAGAATATTTAAAAGCCTGCATGGCCAAGCAGTTATTTGGCACCAATGCTTATATGCAAATCATGGCCCAACGAGATCCGATGATTTTAAAGGTATTGCACTTATATGCCGAAAAATTGTAGCAATAGCAAATTATTGGTCATTTGATTTATCGCGAATCTTGCGAGAGGTCATCAGAATCAACATCATAACAATCACACACAAACTGGCCAGGATGCCAATTACGGCCCCCAGGCTGTTTTGTCCAAAAATATTGTCATAATTGACATGGAATAAGTTGAAAATCAACATTCCCAAAGCCAATATCAGCATGACATAAATAAAATACTTCATTCTAAAACAAATTTTGAATATTCTCTGCAAACAGTTTTACTGCAATAGCCAACAAAATTACACCAAAAATTTTACGTATCACACTAATTCCTTGATTTCCCAATAAACGTTCAATCCGTCCGGAGTTTTTTAAGACAGTATAGACAATCAAAATATTGATCATAATGGCGATGATGATATTTATAATCTCATACTCTGCTCGCAAGGCCAAAAGTGAAGTCATGGTTCCTGCCCCGGCAATCAACGGGAAAGCCAATGGAACGATGGATGCCGTTTGTGGCGAATCTTCTTTGTAAATTTGGATTCCCAATATCATTTCAAGGGCGAGGAAAAATAGAATAAAAGCACCGGCTACCGCAAAGGAATTGACATCGATCCCGATTAGGTTAAGTATACTTTCCCCCACAAACAAAAATGCAATCATAATCACCGCCGCCACAAGGGAAGCTTTCTCACTCTGAATCTTGCCTACTTTTTGCCTCAAATCCACAATAATAGGGATGCTGCCCATGATATCAATAATGGCAAACAGAATCATTCCGGCGGTAAAAATCTCTTTAAAATCTATATTCATAGCACACTTTTTTAAGTATAAATTTTTCCTGAAAAAGCGTGCAAAATTATAGGTTTACTACATTCCCTCCAAACTTTAAAATTGTTTTTTTTATAGAAGGCGGATTCAAGTCAAAACTCCTAAACCTATCGATTTAATTGCAGTCGAGAAGTAATGAGGTCCCAACCGCGTTCGAACTGACTTTTATTGTTTTTTTTTAACACAGAGATTTGGAATTTAGATATAAATATTGGGTCCCCAATTTATAGCTTAATTGATATTCATAGGAGGAAAAAAAACCACCCAGTCCCCCCATAGAACCGGATGGTACTGCCATGAACTTAATTTCATTGACAGTTGATTATTATGCTTTACTCCACCACAATAAACTCAGAGCGGCGATTGGCTTGGTGTTGTGCTTCGGTACATGGGACTCCGTTGCTGCACTCATTGACCAAACGATATTCCCCAAAGCCCTTTGCGGTCAGGCGATCAGGAGATATTCCATGGGCTATCATATAGTCTCGTGTCGATTTTGCTCGGCGATCCGACAAAGCTTCGTTATAGGCATCACTACCGCGTGAGTCGGTGTGTGAACGGATTTGAATCTTTAACAAGGGGTGTTTTTTCATCACCGCAATTACTTTGGCAAGCTGTACTTGGGCATCCGGACGAATGTTTGACTTATCGAAGTCAAAGTGAATAATCGGAATATTCAAGGCTTTTGCCAAATCGGTGCCCGGCGTCAATATAGCTACATTGCGTTGCAACTCGAAGTTGATCTCCTGACGGGCTAAACCGGCTTCTGATAATTTCTCCGCAGTATCGTATTCCGCTTTCTCCGCTCGAACGCGATAGACCTCAAATTTATTGGTCTCAACCTTATAATAGCCTTCCTCATCGGTAGTGACGGTAGCATAAACTTCTCCACTTTCTTGATTGCGCAGGGTGATAGTGACTCCGGCAATAGGTTCGCCCGTATGTTTATCGGTGACATGGCCTTCTATAATCGCTTTGTACAAATCCTTAATCGGTTCGATTTCTTTAAACGAATAGATATTTGACTTGACAAATCCGGTATCTTTAGTGGTTTCCCGATTGGAACTGAAAAAACCATATTGGGTCTCCTCATTTATTCCAAAAGAGAAGTCATCGGCATAAGAATTCACCGGTTTCCCTACATTGAGCAAATGACCATAAGTGCCATCGTCATTTATTTTGATATAAAACACGTCGAGTCCCCCCAAACCAAAATAGCCGTCAGAGGAGAAATAAAGTTCGTGGTCTTGGCTAACAAAGGGAAAGGTTTCTCGTCCGGGCGTGTTGATTGCTGACCCCAAATTTTGAGGCTCGTCCAAACTTCCATCCATTCGAATATTGACCACATACAAATCGGATTGGCCAAATCCGCCCGGTCGGTCAGAGGCAAAGTACAGCTTCGTTTCATCGGGACTCAAGGCCGGGTGTGCTGTTGAAAAACTATTGCCGTTGATGGACAGCTCTACCGGCTCTTGCCATTCTTCATCTTCATAGGTTGAACGGTATATTTTTAAGTATTGTGCTTCTTCTTTATCTTCGGCACTCATATTGCTTCGGGTAAAATATACGGTTTTACCGTCGTCGGTAAATACCGCAGAAGCATCGTGAAACTTACTGTCAAATATCCCTCCCATTTGCTGAGGTGTTCCTATAATGCGGTTGAGGCTATCAATATCGGCTTTGTATAAAACCATATAACTCAGACCGTCCCAAGCATCGATGCGATTGAAAAATGAAGCGACCTGCTCATGTGTAGAGGTATAAACCAGTGCACTATCCTTTATCGCATGGCCATAAGTAATTTGATGGGGGCTTGCTATTTTTTGAAGTAGTTGAACTTCATAACGACCGGAATTCTCCTCGATAAGCTTTGCATAATCTATGGGAATCGCCCCTATTTCTTTTCCGCTTTTGGTTTGGAATTTTTGATAGTAATCTGCTGCTTTTTCCGGCTGGTGTGTTGCTTTTAGGGCTTGTGCATAACGCAAATACAAAAGCGCTTCTTCTTGTTCGGCTTGAAAGGAGAATAAACGTCCATACCAATGAGCGGCTTGCTCATACTCCGCATTAAAATAGTAGCTATTGCCGAGTTTTGCAAACAGCTCTGAAGATTCAAATCCTTTTTCTGCCACCTTTAAATACACTTCTTGTGCATTGATGTAGTTTAGACTTTCATATTTATCGGCTGCTTTATTCACAAGGCGTTCCTGGGCATAGTTCATGTGCCAACCACAAAAAAAGAGCGCTATAAATAAAAACCGTATTGTATTGCTTTTCATCACTATCTAATTAAGAGGTTAAAAGAAACGCGGATTGACCTTGGGTGCTACCTTAGTACCCAATTCAAACCTTAAAAATATTTCATGTGAACCATTGTTATAATGTCCCAATTCTGTAGTGCTGTAATCATAGGCATAGCCTATCATCAAATTGCGGTTGATTTGAAAACCGGCAATTGCGCTCACGGCGGCATCCCAGCGATAGGCAGCGCCAAGGGTCAATTTATTATACAGTAAAAAATTGGCGGATACATCTACCGACAAGGGAGCGCCAACAGTTCCTTTCAGCATGGCTGCCGGCTTAAACTTCAGGTTGGGGTTTAAATCGAATACATAGCCTCCGGTCAGGTAATAATGCACCCGTTCGGTGGCGGTGGATACTTGTACTTCGTCATAGTATTTTGTTTGCAATATACTGGGAGCGGACAAGCCTACGTACCATTTTTTATCGTATAAAAACAGCCCTACTCCAAATACCGGCGCAGCAAAATGATTGAGTTGAAGGTCATAATCATTCGGATTGTAAATGTTTAATTCGGCCGGATTTACATCTAAAAGAGAGAGACCGCCTTGTACGCCAAAAGCCAATTTTGTCCCCTGCTCATTTATCGGAAGGGTGTAGGAAAATACTGCGGTGATTCTACTTTGGTCTGAAGGGCCTATTTCGTCTTTGGTAAAACCAAGTCCTACCCCCACCCCGCGGACGCCTATGGGGGAGTGTGCTGACGAATTCAACTTGATGGAGGAGAAACTAAAGGGCGGTATCATTGTACCAAGGGCCGTTCCTCCTTCCCACCAAATATGAATGATTTTTTTGACTTATTTTAATAAAAACAAACATATAAGGGGCAGGGGTAAAAAGCCTCGAAAAACAGAGGCTTGTCGGATTTTTTTTTTAATCTATCAAAGTAGAATTAAATTTGATCGCCAATCACAAGATTATCATTTTTAAAACCGGTAATACTATCCTTCCAAAATTATTGTCACCACCGTGGGAACATCACTAAAATATGGGATCGCAGGAATCTCGACAAACAGCCTTCAAAAAAGAAGGGCAATTCTCAAAGCCTTTGTACCTTTGTCCTTCTTAAAAAACAGCATCAAAAATGAACACCGATAATCCCTTACTTCAAGCCTTTAGCACTCCTCCTTTTTCTAACCTAAAAAACGAACATTTCAAACCGGCTTTTAAGACATCGCTTCAAAAAGCACAGGCTGAAATTGATGCCATTGTTGAGAATTCTGCCGCACCTGACTTTCATAATACAATTGAAGCCCTGGATTATGCCGGCGAAAAACTCGGTAGGGTGGCTTCTATTTTTTTTAATTTGAATTCGGCAGAAACCAATCCGGAGATCCAACAAATTGCTCAAGAAGTATCGCCATGGCTCACCAAGTTTCAAAACGACCTCACCTTAAACGAAAAGCTTTTTAAACGGGTCAAATCGGTTTATGAGCAACGAAAATCGCTCGACTTGTCTGAAGAGCAAAAAACCTTATTAGACAAGCACTACAAAGCTTTTACCCGAAACGGAGCCAACTTATCGGAGGAACAAAAAGAAAAACTTCGTAACATTGACGAGCAATTGGCCAAGCGCTCTTTGGATTTTGGCGAAAATGTACTGGCAGAAACCAATGCTTTTGAATTGCACATCACCGATGAGCAGCAAATCGAAGGCCTGCCCAAAGGAGCAAAAGATACAGCGGCAGCTTTGGCAAAATCAAAAGGTAAAACGGGATTCCTGTTCACCTTGCACTTCCCGAGCTACCTGCCTTTTATGAAATATGTACGTCACCGAGGCTTGCGCAAGAAAATGGCCCTTGCTCAAGGGGCTAAAGGATTTCAAGACAATGAACACAACAATGAAGACATCGTTTTGCAAATTGCAAAATTGCGCTATCAACGCGCACAATTGCTTGGATTTAAAAACCACGCCGACTTCACTTTAGCAGAGCGCATGGCCAAAACTCCGGAAACTGTAAATGACTTTCTTCACGACCTTTTGGCCAAAGCAAAACCCGCCGCCGACAAAGAGTTTGAACAACTCGAGGCCTTTGCCAAAGAAGAAGACGGCATCGACCATTTAGAAAAATGGGACAAAGCCTATTATGCCGAAAAACTCAAGCAAAAACGTTTTGATCTCGACGATGAAAAACTCAAACCCTACTTTGAATTGAATCAGGTGCTCTACGGGGCATTTACGGTGGCCAACAAGTTATATGGCCTCACCTTCAAGGAAATCAATGACATCGACAAATATCATGAAGAAGTAAAAACCTATCAGGTTTACGACAAAAATAAAACGGAACTCGCCTTGTTTTATGGCGATTTTCATCCCCGAGAAGGCAAGCGCAACGGCGCCTGGATGACTACTTATAAAGAGCAGAAAATCAAGGACGGAAAAAACGAACGCCCCCAAGTTTCTATTGTTTGCAATTTTTCCAGACCCACTGCCGACAAACCGGCTTTACTCACCTTTCAGGAGGTCACCACCTTGTTTCACGAATTTGGACATGCCCTACATGCCATGATGGCCAACACCACCTACCCCAGTTTGTGCAGCCCCAATGTGTATTGGGATTTTGTGGAACTGCCCAGTCAGGTGATGGAAAACTGGTGCTATGAACAAGAATGCTTAGCGCTTTTTGCCAAACACTATGAAACCGGGGAAGCCATTCCGCAAGCCTATGTTGAGAACATCAAAAAGGCTGCTAATTTTCAGGAAGGCATGGCCACCGTTCGTCAACTGAGTTTTGGTTTGCTGGACATGGCTTGGCACGGAATTGATCCTACCGAAATTAGCGATGTGAAACAACACGAGGTGAAAGCCTTTGAACCCACCGCGCTTTTCCCCGATATTCCCGAAAATTGTATGAGTACCGCTTTTGGTCATATTTTTCAGGGAGGTTATTCGGCCGGATATTACTCCTACAAATGGGCTGAAGTTCTCGATGCTGATGCTTTTGCCTACTTTAAGGAGCACGGAATTTTTAACCGAGACATCGCCACCAAATTTATGGATCACATTCTCACCAAAGGAGGAACGGAAGATCCCATGGTACTTTACAAGCGCTTTCGCGGAAAAGAACCCGACGCAAAAGCCCTGCTCAAACGCGCCGGATTGCTCGTGGAGTAAGCTGAACTTTTTCAGCATACGGCCTTAGAACGCGGAGTTTTTATGTTTAATACCAATTATACATACAAAATCGCTCAGAGCGTATCACAAATTTTATTCCGCTTTCTCATAAATCCATTTGGGTAAATCCCCATAACCGATCGGGGATTGGAGGTCGTTATGATTTTTTTGAGGAGGGTGGTATTAATCACCCCGTCACCTTTGGCACTCGTTTTGCATCTGTGTTTAAAATTTCAATCTCATTTGCCATGAAAAAGCTTATTCCGGTCTTTTTTCTGTTTTCTTTCAGCCTAATTTTTGCACAAGATCATTTTGATTATGCCGCTCATTGGCAAAAAATTGAACAGTTGGAACAAGAAAAAGGTCAATTTAAAAGTCTGCTGCCAAAAATAGAGACCATTTACAAACAGGCCAAAAAGGAAGAAAATACCCCGCAGCGGATTAAGGCTTTTATTTATCGCGCCAAGATTATCATCTCCACTGCAGATAGCGAAAACATACAACGGGATGTTGTTCGGGATTTTGAGGCTGAAATAAAATCAATTAAAGCGCCGGGACAAGCCATTATGCAATCGATGCTCGCTGAAATATACCAATGGTATTATCAACAGAATTCTCGAAAAATAGCAGACAGAACCACCACTGCCCAAAAATTGAGTTCCGATTTCCGGTATTGGTCCGCGCCTCAATTTCGAGACCAGATCACGGCGCTTTACCAAGAATCCCTCTCTTCTGCAAAACAACTCCGGCAAACGCCCATTCATGACTGGGCATATCTATTAAAACGGGAAGAAGAAACCACTTTTTTACGGCCCACTTTATACGATTTCATCGCCCATCGTGCCCTCACTTACTTTTCTACCCGTTACGGAAGAAAAATAAACCCTGAAAACGGTCAAGAAAAAGCAAAAGATCTATTGGCCCAACTCATCACCTTTCATCAAGAGCAAAATGATACAGCAGCGGTGGCTTATAACAAATTGAAACTGCTCGAATTAAAGCAAAAGGAACTGGAAAAAAGCGCATTCGAAAAGAAACTTCTCAACTTGGCTAAGACCTATCCCGATAATGCATATACGCCTTTTATCTACCTGAAGATTGCCAATTTTTATCGCCACCGTTTTGAAGAGGGAAACCCTGAAAAAAAATCCCTTCGGAAAAAATGGGCTGAGGCTGCTCTTCACTATAGTGAATTAATCTCACAGGAATTCCCCGGTTCAAAGCCCGCTACTGCTGCAAGAGCCATCCAAAACAAAATAAAATTGCCCTATTTTCAAATACAAATTGGCGAATATATCTCTCCCGACCGCCCCACGCCAATGTCAATTACCTATAGAAACTTGAATCACTTATATTTTCGGGTTTTTTCCTATCGAGAGTCGGCTGCTGATCTCATCAGAAAGCTGCGTTATGCCGATCATAAGCAAGAAAAACAACAAATCTTACAACAGATTTTTCATCAACTTACTGCTGTTAAGAAATTTGATCTGCAGCTGAATCTATTCCGAGATTATCAAAATCGGACTACCCTGGGTAAACTGCCCAAACTCTCGGCCGGGCATTATTTGATCTTTACTTCCAATGAAGCGCATTTTAATCTGGAATCCGATAGTGCCAAGCTCTCTTATGTTCAGCTCAAGGTCTCCCCTTATGCCCTTGCTTTTCGGCATAACAATCTGTTGTTGACCAATCGAGAGACCGGTGCTTTTATTCCGCATAAAAAGATAAATGTCTTTAGCGTACGCAACGGCCATCGCACCAAAATGAACCCCTTAAAAACCGATGCATTTGGGATTGCTCACTTTCAACCCGGCGCCACTCGACAGCTGCAATATCAAGTAGAAGGCGATGCCGTTTATTTTGTCAATTACTCCTATCGCCGTCGAAATACCTCCGAGGAAGAAACGACAAGGCATACCCAATTTTTTACAGATCGAAAAATATACCGCCCCGGGCAGCCGCTGTATTTTAAAGCAGTGGCCTACACCCAATCGCCAAAGGGAAAACGCCGCGTTAGTGCTGAAAAGTTCTTGACCATAAAACTAATTAATCCCAATGGAAAAGTGGTGCGTTCACAACGAATGAAAACAAACGCATTTGGCTCGGTTTCCGGAAAATATATCCTGCCCACTTCGGGTTTGACCGGTGAATATTATTTGGCCAGTTCTTTTAGCACAAAACCTACTTATTACCGCACCCGCTATTCTTTTCGAGTAGAAGAATATAAACGTCCAAAATTTGAGGTGATTTTTGAAGAACCCGACAGCACTTATCAGCTTGAAAAGAAAGTGGCGATTCACGGAGAAGCCAAATCTTATACCGGAGCGCCCCTAAACAGCGCCCAAGTAAGCTATCGCGTCTATCGCCAAGCCGTGTACCCTTATTGGCCATGGTGGAGACGCCCCTATTTTCCGCTGCATCCACAAAAGGAAGAAATTACCCACGGAAAGAGTACTACCCAAGCTTCCGGCCGGTTTACAATCGAATTTATAGCCAAGCCCGAAACCGAACCCCGTCAAAATTCTTGGGCTGAGGAAGATCAAAGCCAGCATCCGCGCACCTATCGCTATACCGTTGAAGTGGCGGTAACCGATCTCAATGGAGAAACGCATACTGCCCATCAAACCTTGGTAATTGGGGATCTACGATATACCCTAAGCCTTCCCGTTCCCGAAAAAATAGCAATTGCCGAACTGGATTCCTTTCCCATTCAAACCCAAAACCTCAACGGCAAATTTGTTCCGGCAACAGGAAAAATCAGTCTGACCAAAATTGTAGCACCAAAACGGGTCTTAAGAGATTCTCCTTTTCCTCAAACCGACTATGAACTCTATGACAAGGCTACTTTTATTCGCTATTTCCCGCACGAAGCTTATGCCAATGAAAACCTCAAAAAGAACTGGAAAAAAGGAAAAACAGTATTCCGGCAAACTTTTGACACCCAAAAATCAAAGTCTGTTGCGGTTGAGCCTGAAAAATGGGCTTCAGGTTATTATCGGTTAAAAGCTTTTATGGTAGACCATCAGGATACCATTTCTCAAGAAAGACTGGTCTACCTTTATCGCAAAGACGAAAATAAACCCGTTGACAATGAATTATTTAGCATTCACCTGACCCAAGATAAATATCGCCCCGGGGATTTGGTGGAGGTTCAAGTAGCCTCCGCAGCTCAGCAGGCTGAGGTTTTGCTGCAGGTAGAGATCAATGGAGATATTGTCGATTCCCAACGCCTCAAAATCGGACAAAAAACAAAAAAATTCACCTTCCCTATTGAGGCAAATTACCGGGGAAAAATATTTGTACATTATTATTTTGGGAAGTTCAATACGGCTCAATCCGGAACTTTAGTGGCAGAAGTACCAAGAGAAAATCCCCGTCTCAAACTCAGTCTTCAAAGCTTCCGCAGCAAGCTTAAACCGGGAGCACAAGAAACCTGGACACTCAGCATCAGCGGCTCTGAAAAGGATCGCATTTTGGCTGAGCTCTTGGCCACCATGTATGATGCTTCTTTAGACCAATTCAGTGCCAACAACATTCATTTTACGCTATCTGCACCTCAAATCCATCACCGAATTGATGATTGGGATTTTAGACGGAATTTTGGGACAAGAAACTTTCGCCAACTGGTGTATCGCTATTTTTCTTTTGGCAGCTTTAAAGCACCCCTTCAATTTGACCGGTTGAATTGGTTTGGATTTTATCGCAGCTTTAGCTATCCCCAATCATATTACAGGACTTACCGCTCGAAAGGTCGCATCCCTTCCCCTCCGCTATACGCCCCTATAATGCTCGAAAGCGTTCGAGAAGACAAGATACAACAAAAAAATGCCGCATCTGATTTGAGGGAAAATGCAGCCGCCAAAACAGACGAGTCTCGCGAGCAACCTCAGGAAACTGCTCAAAAGATAGTTCCCCGTCGCGCC
This sequence comes from uncultured Flavobacteriaceae bacterium, assembly GCA_964586655.1. Classification (GTDB taxonomy): domain Bacteria; phylum Bacteroidota; class Bacteroidia; order Flavobacteriales; family Flavobacteriaceae; genus JAJYSO01. Next base: position 86,215 of record CAZPGY010000003.1, on the reverse strand, counting down.
CTCCAGGAAACGGCCTTTTTCTATCCGCATCTATTGACCGATAAAGAAGGAAATGTCAAGATTCAATTTACCGTTCCGGAGAGTTTGACCACCTGGAAATTTATGGTTACTGCCCACACCAAGGATATGCGTACCGGTTATTTGCAAAAAGAAATCATCACCCAAAAAGAGCTGATGGTCAGGCCCAACCCACCGCGATTTTTACGCATGGGCGACACGATTCGTTTTTCTTCAAAAATCAGCAATCTTTCCAATCACCATTTAGAAGGAGAAGCCCAACTCTTGCTGTTTGACGCTTTTACCATGCAACCTATTGACAGCCTATTTGGCAACACTGATAATCTTCGTTCTTTCCGGATTGACAAAACCGGAAGCACGGAAGTGAGCTGGCAAATTCAGATCCCCGAGACCCACCAAGCCGTGGTGTACCGGGTCATTGCCTCAGCCGGAAACTTTTCAGATGGCGTAGAGAATGCATTACCGGTGTTGAGCAATCGAAAATTGGTCACCGAAACCCTGCCCATCTTTGTGCGTGAGGGACAGGAAAAAACCTTCACGCTGGACAAGCTGCAAGACAATACTTCCAAAAGTTTAAAAAATTTCAAACTCACCTTTGAGATGACGCAAAATCCGATATGGTATGCCATCTTTTCTCTTCCCTATTTACGCGCCCCAAACTACCACAACTCCATCGCTGATTTTGGTTGGTTGTACGGCAATTTGATTTCCCAAAAACTAATCAACAGCAATCCCAAAATCAAAGCGGTTTTTAAAGATTGGCAACAAAAGGGACAACTCACCTCTAAATTAGCACAAAACCAAGAGCTCAAAGCCTTATTACTGGCTGAAACTCCCTGGGTTCGCGAGGCAGAAAGCGAACAGGTGCAGATGAAAAGAATTGCGCTGCTTTTTGATTTGACCCGAATGCAAAATGAATTGAAAACCGCCTTTCGAAAGCTTGCCGAAAAACAATCTCCGCAAGGCGGATTCCCTTGGTTCCCGGGCGGAGACGACAACCGGTATGTCACCACTTATATCGTTTCGGGATTGGGGCACCTCAAGGCAATGGGCATTGATTTAGCGCAAAACCTCGATGGAGAATTGCATCAAGTTTTGACCAAAGCCATCAACTACCTCGACCAAGAAGCGGTTAAAGAATATGTATTGAAACACGACAACGAGCATTATAAAATCAATACTTATGGAGCTTTGCAATATCTTTATGCCCGCAGCATGTTTCTCCACTCTTTTCCTTTGCCCCAAAAAGCAAAACAGCTTCGCGATGATATTTTAACGGAATTAGAAACCCGTAAGTTTGATTTACCCTTATCCTCCAAAGCCTTGGCCGCTTTAATTTTTGAACGTTACGGCAAACACCACAATGCGGTAGAACTTTTACAATCGGTAAAGGATCATGCCGTTGTCAGCGAGCAAATGGGCATGTATTGGAAAGCCAATCGAGCCGGCTGGATATGGGCTGCGGCTCCCATAGAAACCCAAGCCTTGCTCATTGAAGCTTTTGACCGCATTTTATCAGACCCCCAAAGTGTAGAAAGTATGAAAGTGTGGTTGTTGCGCAATCGTCAAACCCATCAATGGGCCTCTGTTCGCGCAACAACGGAAGCCGTTTATGCGTTGATGAGCACCGGAAAAGACTGGATAAACACCCAAGGCGGCGTAAGCGTAGAAATAGGCGGAAAACCCTTAAATTTTGACCGAGCAGATCAAGCAATACAAACCGGTACCGGATATGTAAAAACCAGCTGGTCTGCTTCAGCAATTGAGCCGGAGATGGGAACAGTTAAGCTTAAAAAAACCTCCCCCGGAATTTCATGGGGCGCTTTGTATTGGCAATATTTTGAAGATTTAGACAAAATCACCCCTGCCAATACCGGACTCCAAATCCACAAAGAACTGTTTTTAAAGAAAAACACAGCGGAAGGGCCGGTCTTAAAACGAATTCGTCCGGGAAGTCCTATTCGTGTAGGAGACCTGATAACGGTACGTTTAAAAATACAAAGCGATCGCAATTTACAGTTTGTTCATCTCAAGGATATGCGCGCCAGTGGGTTTGAACCGGTCAATGTGATTTCTCGCTACCAATACCAAGGAGGTTTGGGCTACTACGAAAGCACTCGCGACGCGGCCACGAATTTCTTTATCGCCTATATGCCCAAAGGCACCTACGTATTTGAGTATGACTTACGCGCCAATAACGCCGGCAGCTTCTCCAATGGAATTACCATTCTGCAGAATATGTATGCCCCCGAATTGAGTGCGCACAGCAAAGGAATTCGCGTAGAGATTCGATAATCTCTTGGGGGAGATTGGAAGGTGAGAAGAGGGGGGAAAATCAGATTTATTATTAGATTTCACAGCTTCCATCCTCACATTTTGCTGCTTTATCGGTACTTAAATCCTCAAAGGCCGGATTGTCTTTGCGCCACTCTCGGAAGCTTTTTTCAAGAACGTCTTCAAAAGTGCTCACCGGTTGTGCCCCGGACAGGGCATACTTTTGATTAAACACGAAAAAAGGCACCCCTTGCACCCCTATATTGCGCGCTGCCATAATATCTTGCTGAACCGCATAGGCAAAATCATCTGAATCCAACAGCTGCTCGACCGACTCCTTTGCCAACCCTACCCTTATTGCCAAATCTTTTAATACGGCTTTGTCTTCTATATTTTTCCCCATCGTAAAATGAGCCTTAAACAAAGCAGTAAGCATTTCTTGTTGTCGATTTTCCCGGGTCGCCAAATGAATCAAACGATGGGCATCAAAGGTATTGGCGGGTAGATTGGTTTCAAAGTTCATGTCCACCCCGGCTTGTTCGCCCATTTTGGTGATTTGTTCGGTCATTTGCCGAATTTGTGCTTCAGCCATCCCTTTTTTATGAGCCAAAACAGACTTTGCCGTATCGCCTTCTTTATGGTGATAATCGGGATCCAGTTGATAACTTCTATACGTGACTTCAATATTTTCCTGACCAAAATTTGCCAAGGCTTTTTCTAAATGAGCTTTTCCGATATAACAAAACGGACAAGCAATATCAGACCATATTTCAATCTTCATAATACACGGGGTTTTAAAACTTCAAAAATAAGGCTTATTGTGCAATGAATCACAGTTTTAAGACTAAGCCTTCGTTAAATCAAAATAAAAACTTGATCCTTTCTCAAAGCTACAAATAATTTGATTGATCCTTCTTCATTCAACCAACTTTTAAAGCCCTAATGCCACGCCTGCGACAATTATATGGCCATTGAGTTCGGCAGATTTGAACAGCTCATTGAGATAATACCGCCCATAAACCCGAATGCCGTGGTAGCGCAAATAAACACTAATGCCATAGAGAAAATTGTCGGTATTGTAACTGCGGTGATGAGACACTTTGTCAAACTTCCCATTCAAATCGTATTCATAATCAAGAGTTGAGTAGGCTTTAAACCCTGCAAAGCCGCCTAAACCTACCCGCCATTGACGGCTGTCGTAGTAGGCCCGCTCCTCATTATATTTTATGGGAGATTTTCCGTATTCCAAATGGACGGGGAAAATTATATTCAACACACTGAATCGGGATTTTTCAAGCGCATGTGGAAATTTTTGCACTATGGTTTTATCTTGCTGATCCACCAGAATATTATTGCCTTTTACAGACAAGAACGAAGCTTCCATATCGACTCCGTAATCCAAATGCCATCGCGGATTTTCTCGGGAAAGCACCGTATTCAAGTGCACATAAGTTCCAAAGGTGAAACCGCCTCCCAATACCTCAGACTTTCCGGTTTTGCTCGCTAAGCTTCCATATCCCAAAAGAATCCCCCAGCTGCCGTGGGTAAGGGCGGGAACAGAATCGATGGGCACTTTTTTACGGGTCAGCAAATTTCCAACATTGATATAGGCCATTGTATTGTCAGTGCTGTCCTGATTGCGTTCTATCAGACTGATGTTAAGGTCGATTAAATCCAATTTATCCTCAATATTGTGTGCCCGTTTTATGGCCGCTTCTTTTTTGAGGGCATTTGCCTGTTCAGGAGTGATCTCTCCGGCTTTTAAACGGTCTTCAATGGCTTTTACCCTCGTTTTTAACTTATATTTTTCCCGATCTCGAACCGCTTGCTTTTTTGAAATCAATTCCGAAATCTTCTGTTCGGCTTTGCTTTTTTCTCGGGACTTATTTTGCTCTTGGGCTTGTAAGGATACAATCATCCCAAGGGTAAAAACCAAAAATAAACTCACTTTTTTCATCATCATTATTGTTTAATATGACAACCGTAAGCCAATAGCTACATTGTGCTCCTCAACCGGATTGTCGTTAAAGATGGGATTCAAATCATATTTCACATACAACGACAGCCAATCATACCCCACATAAGCACTCAGCCCATAGATAAAATTGGTTGTGTTGTAGCTGTTGATTCTCTTTTCTTTATATCGGTGGCCATTTTCTTTAAATTTTAGTTTCTGCATGGTTTTGAGATTGAGTCCCGCATATCCGCCAAGCCCCAATTTAAATTCATCGGCATTATAATCTTTGTCGGTCGGTCCAATTTCAAAATGTACCGGTATCACCAAATTGTCAAAACGCAATTTGGCCTTATTGAGATCGTATGGAAAATTCTGAAGTTCCACCTGATCGCCCTGACGCACAAAATAACGGTCATCGGTTGGTTTTAATCCATTAAACTGAAACATCAATCCATAATTGACTCGTAAAAATCCACTGTTGGTGAGCACCGTTGTGAATTGCCAACCGATTTGAAAAAACCGACTGCCCCCAATTTTATAAGGAGCCTCATTGATCGATTGTTTTGGCCCTATGGCATTGTTGAGCCCAAAAGCCATGACTAATCCGGAGTAGGTTCGATTAACGTTTGTCTTTTCCTTTTTTTTATGCTCCGTCGTATCTGCCTTAACCGATAAGTATTTCATATTTTTATAATAGGGATCATTTCTATTTCGGGTAAGCAAGTCAATATTAGAAGAAATAATATTGAGCTGATCCTCAATATTTTGTGCGCGTTTTTCGGCAGCATCCTTCTTCTTGCTTTCTGCTTCAGCCTCAGTTATTTTCCCTTTTTCCAATGCCTGATGAATGGCTTTGACCTCGGCTTTTAGCTTTTCTTTCTCTTTGACCCTGATCCTTTCTTTCTGGGCTTTCAGCTTTTTAATATTGAGGTTAACCGGATCCTTATTAAGATCAATATGGATTTGAGCCGATAAAAACGGTAAAGCAAAAATGCTCAGTAACATCGTTATAAAAAGGGTTTTGTATTGCATAGGATTAATGTTTAGTAGTCTTCCCAAACTTTACTTTGGATTCAGGAAGGGAGGTTATTATACAGTTGTACGGTATTTAATTTCATCGTTCACGACTGGCCATCATGGTTTTGGCTTTGCGTAATCCGGTATGAATGGCATCAAAAACCTTTTCACGGAAAGACCGATCCAGTTCTTCTTCCACCGTTTTGAGCAGCGCCATGGCGTCTACTTCATTTTCAGCCTCTTTAAAAGCTTCTTGGGCACGGATTTGCAACTGGGCTTCTCGCAACAAGCTCTCAATTTCGGCATCGGTCACTTCGTGGGTGTCCTCTTTGTTTGCCACCTTATTGGCAATCCCAACAATGGCATCTTTTAATTTTTCTTCAGATGATTTTTCTCGAGCCTCCTGCACCAGCAAGGGTTCGGTTTGATTTTTAGCCGGGATATAAGGTTTTTCTCTCACCGGAGAGGAATCCATATCGACCAGCGGAGTTGTGCGGTAATTTTTTGGTGGCTTTTCAACAGTATCTGTCCTTCTCAACTTTGTTTTGATAGAAATAGGCGCCGGAATTGACGGCAATGAATTTCCGACCTCAAAAGGAACTTGCTGTTTTTGTGCGTTACTCACTTTAGACTGCCGGCTCTTGATCGTATTAAAAGAGAAAAACCACCCCGACAACAGCAAGCCTATAAGAAAGGCCGCTGCAATTCCAAGCCACCAGTACAAAGGCTTGGTTTGCCGCTCTGAGCTTTCCAGGCGATCTTCAAGGCGACTCCAAGCCGCTTTCGACGGGGAAATACGCCTTTTCTCCAAGTCTTGCTTAATTTTATTTTCTAAATCTTTCATTTCCATCGCTTTCCGTCTTTGTCGTTCAGTTGATTTTGAAGCATTTTGCGGGCTTTGGCCAATTGCGATTTGGAGGTGCCCTCAGCAATACCAAGCATCTCCGCAATTTCCCGATGCTTATAGCCTTCCACAGCATACAGAACAAAAACTATCTTATAGCCCTGTGGCAAACGGTCGATTAGTCTTTGGATATAATCGGTTTCAAATGTGCCAAAACCCAAAGTTGATTCCGGCTTCAAGTCTTCTTCTATCTGAGAAGAGTAATCCAGCTGTTTTTGACTGCGGAGAAAATCAATGGCTTCACGCACCATAATCCTCCTAATCCAACCTTCAAAACTTCCTTTATGTTTAAAGCTTTTCAGGTTTTTAAACACCTTGAAAAAACCTTTGAGCATCACATCTTCTGCAAAGTGAAGGTCCTTTATATACACCCGACAAACGCTCAACATCTTGGGCGCATGCAGCTCATAAAGCGTTTTTTGCGCCTTAGGATCTTTTTTTAGGGCCTTTTTAATCAGCCTTTTCTCATTGTTATAAAGCGGAATGACTTTCACTTGTTTAGGGCTTCTACTTATAAAGACGTAATTTGTGGGCAAATGGTTGCCCGGGAATTCAACTTTATGCCGAATTTAATGAAACCGCATGGAACTACAGGGGATTCCGTAAGGGTTATTCCTGACCGATTGACCGATTGGGATAAAAATCACTCGTTACAAACGAGCGGTAGCAGGAGTTATAAACATCAAGAGTTTACCAGAAAAAATAGATTATCACCTCACTTTTCCGCTTCCTAAAACACAAAATTGGCCTTGACGGCTTGAATGATTTTGGGAGGAATATTTTGGGCTTGACATAGGGATTCAAAATTCCTACTTTCCTTCATTACTTCCCGTAGGATCCCCTTCGGATTTCCAATCGAAAATTGATGGGCAAGATCCAAAACATCTTTTTTAGTAATATGGTGCCGTTTTCCCCGAAGGGAGCAAGCCCGATTGAGGTGTTTAAAATTCAACAATGGATTTACGGCGAAGGTCAAATCGTAAGCCGGTGCCAAATTCCATTTGTTTTGGGTATCATCAAAAATAAAACTGAAATTTTTAAGGTGATCATCTGTATTAGCAAACACAACATTGAACACCATTCGCCTAAACAATTGTTGAACAGCCTTGTGCGGTAATTTCAAATCCACCAGCAAATTAAACAGGTTTTCGTAATTGGAATGTTCCGGTTTTTTAAAATCCCACCCCGTCATTCCGGAATCCGTTAATATATGCTTCTTTTCTCCATCTTGACGATCAAATCGCTCGGTGGCGAAATGCCGGTCATCAATTAATTTTGAAGGCATCATCTCAATGCCTGCCGAGGTCGCCATTTGGTAATACACATATTCTATTTTCTCTTTGGGATAGCCTTCATCATCAACCCCTAACTTAACGATATAATGGGTATAATCTTCTGAAATTTCCAAGTCTCCGGGAATTAATTTTCCCGAATGTCGATGTTGAGAAACCAAAATTTTGGGTCTTGCCCCACCGGCTGAAGTGCCCAATTTGAAAATATTGAACAAGCCTTCTTCGTTGAGCCCTGTTTCTTCTACAGCGGATTTTACTTTTAAAACCTTTTTCGCCACCTCGGTAATTTTATCAAGATTGACGTTTACAGCCTTCGATAAAGGTTGCATGGGTTGTATTCCAACGCTCCCATTCCGCGATTACCGACATAGGTTAATTGTTCCAATGGGCTAATTTGCATTCCTTTTTGATACCTTGCTTCCATCCATTCCTTAAAAACCATATTTCCAAAAAAGTCAGGCAATGAATCGGCGATAAACGGGGGAAGGCTCCGAAATGTATCTCCTTCATATCCCGAGAAGACCTGCGCATTTTTGATTTTCCGAACACCATAAGGAAATAAAGAGGGGAAAGGGGATTGTTTTAAGAATTCGGGATGGTATTGAAAAGTGGATTTTCGCCGATGGGCTTCATAACCGATTTTGCCGATTTCGCTTCCTTTGAACCATACACTAATAACTTGACTTTCAGCCATCATACAAACAATTAATATAAGGATTCCGGAAGATCAGATTGATCGGTGACAAAATCATTTAAAGTGGACAATTGATCAAAGTGCTGCAACACCTTTAAAAAGGTATCAATGGTAAAATTCTCGCCCCGTTCCAGTTTGGAAATCGTCAATCGTGATAAAACCAATTGATCAGCCAACTCTTGTTGCGTAATTCCTTCCCTTTTGCGCAGGGTTTTACACCACTGCCCGATATTGTTTTGCACCTGTTTTATCGTTACTACTGAAAACATAATGATTATTATAATATACAAATATAGCATAAATAGCTTGATTGAATATTATATTTATCATTAAAAAAGACATCATCAAAGAATTTGCTTTTGGATAAAAACCTTATTGACCGAGTGCTCGATATCCAACAACTCCAGAAAAAAACCACGTCTTTGCCCTCCTCGATGCTTTTATCAAACACATCAGACGACAAGGAATTTTATAAAAAGCCTCTAATCTTGACTGAAGAACAGAGAAAAATTGCCGAAATTTTTAATTTTTGAGTTGGGGGTCCCACTGTGGAAGTCAGGAAATATTAGGTGGCGACCTGAAGTTTCCCGTTCATTGGGGAATTACCGGAACTGTTTTCTCGCCGGAGCTGCATAATGGGGCAAAGACAGGAGAAATATTTATTTGTGGTAAAATCGTTACAAACGAACTTAGGTTTGCCTGATATTGGTCCAGGAAATGGGGAGTACTTTACTTTAACCCCAATCCGTATCCAGCTCATCAATCTCTTTCATCAACCTGTCCGTCTCCGTAAGTGCCACGATTATTTTTTGATAATGCAGGATGTCGTCAAATTCCAAAGTACGGTTTTTACGGTCTTTGAGCCATTTTTGAGCGGGTTGGTAACCACCGATATAAAAATTCCAAGCCGTTTCCGGTACCTTGTCAAAGTATTGTTCATCATTAATCCAAACCCGACCTATCTTTTCCTCCTTATGGGTCAGTTCAAAACCGGGGCTTCGCTTGGTTATTTTTCGGGAAATGATATTATTCCCGGGTACAGGATATTCTGTAATAAAATCGTTAACCACCGGGGCTTCCAAAAGATGAATTTGTCGTAGTTCCCCACCCAATTTAACCAACCGCCAAAAAACCGCGGCACTTTTAGGGTAAGGCACACGGGGGAAGTCAATTTTTAGAAACTCTTTGTATTTTTCCCGGTAGCTTGGCGAATGTAGCACCGCATAAATATAATCGAGGAGGTCTATGGGCGCAAAAACCTGTTTGTAGTCATCTTGAAGCTCATCATTGTTTTGAGCAAAACAAAGATTACCGTTTTCCCGTTCCGGGACAAAACTCAACTCCAAACTTTGCTCAATTTCCTTGACAATATCCATATTGAGGTTTGGGGTACGTTTTTTTTCTTCCGCATCTAAACTTTGTAGACTGTTTTTTTCGGGATAAAGATAAAGAGGAAAAGTAGATGTTATTTCACTTGTTTTATTGGAAACAAAAGAACTTTCAATCATTTTATTAGTGATGAAAGAATGCACATATTGGTCGCCCGTTTTAAATTGTTTGCATAAAGCCAACCCTATATTTTCACCTTTTAAAAAATGCTGCATTGTTTCAAAAGTAGGTCTTGCATAAAGACCTCCTGAATTACCTGTATATAAGGTATATCGAACATCAAAAGGACGATAACTTACTTTAGTTAAAGCTTTTGTTTGGTTTTTTTCAGCATCCTCTTTTGCCCATTTATACTTCCATGATTGAGCATCCTTTGGTCTATTATATTTTTGCCGCCAAGAAGTCTCATCCATATTTAAAATTTCATCAATCTTTCCTTTTTGTTCATTTTCACTTAATGATATATTTAAGCTGTCATTAGCAGTTACAAAACCAACACTATTTTTGGGAAATAATTTGTTTACTGAAAAACCTTCATCATAAGCTTTTTGAGCCTTAAAATCTTTTGGCACAAAAAAATAGTTTGGTTTAACATTTGATAGCTCATTAAAATCAATAGACTTGATAGAGTTATCATTTAGGAAATCATATTTAAAACTACGTTTTCCATAAAGGTCGTAATGAAAAACCTTACCTAAGTCGTTGATTTTCTTTTTACCTGTTTTAACGAATATATTAATTGAAACACCTTGTTGAATATCAAAAACATTGATATCTGCACTTCCATCTGGCGCTGTTTCCTTTTTCTTGCTATTGCCGTGAAGGTCTATGGTATAGATTTTATCAAAGGCTTTGAGCAGGTTCCACCGCATTCCCCGAAAGGTGGGATTGTCCAAAAAACCGTGGGGGTTAATAAATGCCAAAACCCCGTTTCCATTTTTTTCAATATAATGCTGTCCGTACCGGATAAACTTTACATAATCATCATTCAGCCAATGTTTACGTTCTTTAAAATGTTCTCCATCAACATATTTATAATCTTCAATCAAATCTTTTATCCATTTCCCTTTATTTGATGAGATGCCTGAATATGGAGGATTTCCAATAACACACATCACCGGAGTATCACGTTTTACCCGGTTGGCTTCATTGGCTTCTGCACTTAACCAGTTGGCAAAGAGGGTATCGGTATCTTTATGGTGTTCTTCCAAGCTATTGGTCAAAAACACACGGAAACGCTGGTTGTCATCGTGTTTATATCCGGTTTCTTTTAAGAGTAAATCTAATTTAAGATGAGCCATGGCATAACTGGCCATTAATAGCTCAAAACCGTTTAAGCGAGGTAATAAATGTTCTTTTACATAATTGCCCCAAATCCCTTGTTGACCTTTAAATTGTTTAAAAACCTGTTTGACCACTTCTGCCAAAAATGTTCCGGTTCCCGTGGCGGGGTCGAGAATTTGCACCCTATGCACTTCCTTTTCAATTTGCTTATAACCCGTAGAAGAACGCTTGTCTATATTGTCGGTATTTACTTTTATCTTGGTCTTGCTCGTATCGGTCAAACCTTTGGAAAGACCAAATTCAGTTTTGAGTATATCATCTACTGCACGGACAATAAAATTAACCACCGCCCCCGGGGTGTACCAAACGCCACGTGATTTACGCAATTTAGGGTTGTATTTACTCAAAAAGGTTTCATAGAAATGAATAATCGGGTCATCGGTTTGTGTAGCTTTCCCATAGTTGCGCAATAACTTCTCCACATTACAATGTAAAAAGACTTTCACTAAATTATCGACAATCCATTTAATGCGGTCGTCTATATCGGGGCCAGCTACATAGCCAAACAGCCGTCTTAAAAACGGATTGGATTTCGGGATGAGTTCCGCCGCTTCCTGTCGGCTGAAATTCTTAATCGTAGGGTCATGTAACCGTGCAGCAAACAAGCCATAGACAATAGTTTGAGCATAAACATCGGCAAAACCGGAGGGAGTTATATCGTGAATTAGTATATCACGAAATGCTTTCATCTGGTCTTTTAGCGTACTGTCTTCGTGGTTTTCTTCATCACCGGTCAAAGACTTGTTCAATACATCAAAAAGCAAACGTGCCTTTCCTGCCATCATTTCTGCTAATCGTTTGGGGTTTTTGATGCTTTGTATAACGTGTTCGGTAAAATCCTTAATGAGGTTTTCAAACTTTTCAAAATTCTCTTCAAGAGGATGAATACCACTTTCCCTTATTTCACCGATGGCAATTTCTGTTATCAATTCACGCTCTCGATAAAACACAAAAGTCAAATAGTCTGTAAAAACAATGTTGTCCAACGAGGCTTTGTAGCGGTCAAACTGTTCTTTATGTCCGGTTTTCTTTTTTCCGTATAAATCTTTATCTCCAATATCTTTGGCTTCAATAAAACCAACAGGAATGTCTTTTTTTGTCAAAATATAATCCGGCGCGCCGAACTTGTAGCGTTTCGGTTCATTGGTAACCAAAATATGAGGAAGTAAACTCTCTATGAGTTGAGCTAAAGTTCCTCGATAGGTATGTTCGGTGGCGTTTCCTGCTCGATATAAACGATTTAGGGCTTGAATGTATTCTTGTGAAGTCATATTTGAAAATTGAAGGAGGGTAAAAATACAAAACTTCAATCCTAACCGGAGATAATTTTTATAAATAAAGGTAAAACTCCCAGGGCTGCCGTAGCAAATCCCAAAGACGGGGAAGTTTTACCTTTAACGAATAGCAAAAATATAAAACACAAAGTAAGCTGGGTAAAAAACCTTGCTTAATTTCCTTTATGGATGACTAAAGCGGCTCATAACTTGTGGAAATGTTTGCCCATCTAAAATAAAAAAGCACCTACATTGCTGTAAGTGCTTGATTTTTAAAGCTCCTCAGGACAGACTCGAACTGTCGACAACCTGATTAATCCCGCACGTGCGGGACTCTGACCAACTGAGCTAACTTTCCCCTTGGCCGAAATCCTGAGGTGACCAGTTTTTCGATCAGCTCCCTGCTTTTTTGCCGCTTGACAAAATATTCCATCTTTTCGGCCTCCCCCCGGGTTTTGCCCGCTTCAAAAACCGCTGCCAATTCCCAGGGACGGTGTTTTGAGGTAAAGGTGTTGAAGGGCACAGAATTGTGCTTCTCTAAGCGTTTCCAAGGGTCAATGGAGGAGCCAACATAATATTTGTCGGCAGATTTGGAATAAAGAATGTACAGATAGAACATGGCCAATAAAAAAACCCGATGGGATATCGGGCTTGATTTTTAAAGCTCCTCAGTCTCGTACGTACGGGAGACAACCTGATTAATCCCGCACGTGCGGGACTCTGACCAACTGAGCTAACTTTCCCCTTGGCCGAAATCCTGAGGTGACCAGTTTTTCGATCAGCTCCCTGCTTTTTTGCCGCTTGACAAAATATTCCATCTTTTCGGCCTCCCCCCGGGTTTTGCCCGCTTCAAAAACCGCTGCCAATTCCCAGGGACGGTGTTTTGAGGTAAAGGTGTTGAAGGGCACAGAATTGTGCTTCTCTAAGCGTTTCCAAGGGTCAATGGAGGAGCCAACATAATATTTGTCGGCAGATTTGGAATAAAGAATGTACAGATAGAACATGGCCAATAAAAAAACCCGATGGGATATCGGGCTTGATTTTTAAAGCTCCTCAGGACAGACTCGAACTGTCGACAACCTGATTAACAGTCAGGTGCTCTAACCAACTGAGCTACTGAGGAATTTTTTCATTAAATAACGGCTGCAAATATAATTGTTTTTTTGAATCGCCAAAAGGATTTATTTCAATTTTTTTATTTAAAAAAGTAGCGATACACATCATTCCCATTTGCGTATAAAACCAAGGCTAACAGAATAATGATTCCCACGGTTTGCGCCACCTCGAGGAATTTTTCGTTGGGCTTGCGGCCGGTGATCATTTCATACAGCAAAAACATGACGTGTCCTCCGTCAAGAGCAGGAATGGGCAGGATATTCATAAAGGCCAAAATAATAGAAATAAAGGCCGTGGTTTGCCAAAAATCCATCCAATTCCACTGGGCCCCAAATAAGCTGCCGATGGTTCCAAATCCGCCCAATTTTGACACTCCTTTTTTGGTGAACACGTAGCTAAATTGTGCCACATAATCGTGCAAAGTCCAATAGGTATAACTGAAGCCCTTTTGAATACTTTCCAAAAACCCGTAGTTTTTATGAGCGACATCTATATTTATTTTGGCATAAACCCCGATGTGGTTTTCTTCATTGGGAGTTACTTTCACCGTACGCTTGTGTCCGTTATAAAGTACGCCGAGTGTCAACTCCTCCCCCGGATTTTTTTCCTTGATTACATTCAGCTGCATATAACTTTCCAAAGGTTGCCCATTGACCGCCACAATTTCATCTCCCGGTTTTAAGCCTGCTTTTGCTGCCGGAGAATTGGGAAGCACACTGTCCAAAACCTTTGTCGGCATGGGCGTAAAAGCGTGCATCTCCCCCGCTTTAAACAAAGTAGTGCCAATATCCTCAGGAATAGCGATTTGCTCTACGGTGCCATCAGCATGTTTGGTGGTGATGTGGTGCACCTCTCGCACCATGAGGTATTTATTGACATCCAACACATTTTTCAGGGGCTCCCCATTAATGGCCAACACCTGGTCTCCGTCCTGAAAACCCAAGCTTTCCATGTGTTGAGAAACGGCAAAACCTTGTGGCAATCCGTCTTGAGACACATAGTCTTTACCGTAAACAAACAGGATCATCATAAAAATAACAAAACCCAAAATCATGTTTACGGTCACTCCGCCCAACATGATGATCAAGCGTTGCCAAGCAGGTTTACTGCGAAACTCCCACGGCTCCGGTGGTTTTTTCATCTGCTCTTTGTCCATGCTTTCATCAATCATTCCGGCAATTTTCACATATCCGCCAAGCGGCAACCAACCAATTCCATATACGGTATCCCCAATCTTCTTTTTAAACAAGGCAAACTTTACGTCAAAGAAGAGAAAGAATTTCTCCACCTTGGTATGGAAGAGTTTTGCCGCCAAATAGTGCCCTCCCTCGTGCAAGACAATGAGAATAGACAGACTTAAAAGCAGCTGCAGGGCCTTAATCATAAATGGGCTCATAATAAATCTATATGAATTTAAAATCGCACAAAAATAGGGCTTTGAATCGGGTTATAAAAATGGAATTACATTAGTTTAGCACTACTTTCACCTCTTTTCTAAACAGAAGATAACAAGCTAACTGTCAATAATCTACAAACAATCTTCCTCAGCAAGTTGAGATAACATTTAGGTTTCATGTGTTATATTTTTTAACAAAAAAACAAACAGTCAACACAATGTTAGAAATACTCTTTTTTTTATATGGTGATTGTTGATGTTAAAAATGCACTCCTAATAATAATGGTAAATCACACGATCTACCCGTAAAGGCGCACGATCGCGCGACTCTATCTGTCAGGCTTCCTCCGTAATGAACAGAAAAAACGCACCGCCGGGCGGTTCAACAATACGTCAAATCTTCATTAAAAATTTCCGCAACCACAGACATTTGCCTATTTTTGCCCGGCGTGAGGTAGCATTGGTTCGTAAATCACGTCTTTAGTAATATTGTTTGTTCTATGAAACTACACAAAGGGTTAATCAAACACAGCCTCATCAGGCTACTCATCTTCCCTGTCATCGCTTCTGTTATCTATTTCATTATCACAACGGTCAGTGCTGACCCTAAACATCTCGAGCGTGCTTGGAATGCCGGGTTCTTTGCTGCTGCGGTTATTGTCGCACTGGTGTTAATGGGAGAAATTATCCGGTTCTTTACCAAAAAAAACCTTGATAAACTCGTCTGTAATATGGGTTTAATTCTCATTATCCTACTCGTCGTTATTTTTGTTGCTCCTGCCCTTTAACCCGATAACGACTTATCGGTACTGCAGCACCTCAACCGCTATCTAATGCTATTAACCCTATGGATAATGAACATGCATAGCAAAAATAGAAAAGCCCTTCCGATCGGAAGGGCTTTTTATAATTATTACAAAATTTGAAAAAAGGAATTTTATTTATTCTCCTTCATTTTCCATTTTGTCTTTTAGCGCTTGCAAATCAGCGTTGGCATCGCCAAGGGTAGTTTTACTTTCCTCTTTGCGTTGCTTAGCTCTTTTGGCCGCTTGCTTCACGATTTTAGCCTCCTCTTCTTTAAAGAGTGAAGTGTGAGAAGCTACTACGCGTTTGAATTCTTTGTTGAATTCAATGACCACAAATTCGGCTTCTTCTCCCTTTTCCAGGAGAGAACCGTCTTCTTTTTCCATGTGACGTCTCGGTACGAAAGCAGAGATATCGTCATTAAATTTAATGACTCCTCCTTTCTTATCGATCAATTCATCAATTTTTGCGGTGTGTTTGGTTCCCACTGCAAATTCCTCTTCATATTTGTCCCAAGGATTGTCTTTGGTCTGTTTGTGACCCAAACTCAATTTGCGTTCTTCGACATCCAATTCAAGTACGACCACTTCGAGTTTGTCTTCAAGTTGACAAAACTCTGAAGGGTGTTTGATTTTTTTGGTCCAAGAGAGGTCAGAGATGTAAATCAATCCGTCAATTCCTTCTTCCAACTCTACAAAAACACCAAAGTTGGTAAAGTTACGGACGATTCCGGTATGCTTGGAGCCCACCGGATATTTTGAGGTAATATCGGTCCATGGATCAGGCGTCAACTGTTTCATGCCCAGAGACATTTTGCGTTCTTCGCGATCCAAGGTCAAGATTTGTGCCTCTACCTCATCGCCAACTTCTACAAAGTCTTGTGCTGAGCGCAAGTGTGTACTCCATGACATTTCAGAAACGTGAATCAAGCCTTCAACGCCTTCTTCAATTTCAACAAATGCACCGTAATCGGCAATCACAACCACTTTACCTTTAACGTTATCGCCAACTTTCAAGTCGTCACTCAAGGCTTCCCACGGATGTTTTTTCAGCTGTTTCAAGCCCAGTTGAATACGGGTTTTGGCCTCGTCAAAGTCCAAAATAACCACGTTCAGTTTTTGGTCGAGTTCTACAATCTCATTGGGGTGGTTGATACGAGACCATGACAAATCAGTGATGTGTACCAATCCGTCAACACCGCCAAGATCCACAAACACTCCGTAAGAAGTAATGTTTTTGACTGTTCCTTCCAATACCTGTCCTTTCTCCAGCTGACCGATGATTTCTTTTTTCTGTTTCTCAATATCGGCTTCAATAAGCGCTTTGTGAGAGACCACCACGTTTTTAAACTCTTTGTTGATTTTGACCACTTTGAATTCCATGGTTTTATCAACATAAGCATCATAATCACGAATGGCTTTTACATCGATTTGTGATCCCGGCAAGAAGGCCTCAATGCCAAACACATCGACAATCATCCCGCCTTTGGTGCGTGAAATAATGGTTCCGGTGACAATCGTATCATCATCATAAGCTTTATTGACACGCTCCCAAGCCCTGATAACACGGGCTTTACGGTGAGACAAAATCAACTGTCCGGATTCGTCTTCGCGAACATCGATATAAACATCTACTTTGTCACCTACAGCCAAGTCGGGGTTATAACGAAATTCGTTCAAGGAAATAACGCCTTCACTTTTGGCATTGATGTCAATGATGGCATCGCGATCGGTAATGTTGATCACTTCTCCTTCTACAACTTCATTGTCTAAGGTATCGACAAAATTCTCTTCTACCAGTTTTTCAAATTCATTCAATTTGTCATCAGCAATAGGATCAATGCCTTCTTCAAAATTGTGCCAATTGAAATCTTTGAGGAATTTCTCGGGACTTTCCCGCTTTTCCGCTAAGGAAGGTTGAGATTCCTCATCCATCCCGGCAATCTCCATCATGGAGATCTTTTGCTCTTTAGAAGCCTCTTTTTCTTGAACTTCTTTTTTGTTTTCTTCTTTTTCAGCCATAGCCGAAAGTTGTTTGTATTCTGTGTCTTATTGAAAAAAAACGCAAGCCATAACACACAGAAGAAATTAATTTTAGGTTTTAATATTGCCCTCTTCTTTTTCTCAGCTCGCAAAAAGGGGTGCAAAAATACGATTATTTAATTTAAACACCATAGTATTATGGATTTATAAGAAGATTTATTTTCAATCCCTGCTCTTCAAATCTTCGTATTTCTTTTGGTATTCATAGTAAAAAGCCGGATGCTTCTTGGCCATATCAGCCGCTTTCTTGGCAGCCTTCACGGCTTCTTTATGCCGTCCCAACTTCTCCAAAATTTGTGCCTTATCTGAATATAAATAATAAGCTTCGGGGTTTTTCTTGATAGCCAACTTAATGTATCCCAGTGCTTTATAAATTTTATAATTGATGGCGTAATAATATTGAGCCGCATCTCCATAAGGTGGGTTTTCTCCTTGTAAAGCCGTTTTTAAATAAGCCAATATTTCTTCTTTGTTGAAGGATTGAAAAGGTACTGACACACGGGTATTGTCCCACACAAAGACTAAATTTGCGGCGTTTTTGGTGATGTTTTCTATACTGATTCTGAAAGTCTCCTGTGTGCGATCAATATGCTGAACCGGTACTGCCACCCGAAGGGCATCTTTACTTTTTTCATAACCGGCAGCCCCCCAATTCTTGAGTTCTTTATTAAAAATAACAACCCAATTTTCTTCACCGGGAATGGTATAGAGCGAATAAGTGCCGGCAGCAAGAGCTTTCTCGCCAATGTGAACTTCTTCACCAAAAGTAATTTTTGCCGAAGCATTGGCCCCGGTTCGCCACACTTTACCAAACGGAATTAGTGAGCCAAAAATATCTCGTCCTTTTACCGATGGCCTGCTGTATTTTAGCTTGATAAACGAGGTAGAAAACCCCTGATTTACCGTTACCGTCGGACTCGATTGCGGCATGTGAAATTCCTGTGCCTGTGCACCAAAAATCACACCTCCAATAAAAATTATACTTAGCAGAAAAGATTTCATAATATCTAAATGATTTAAGGGTTAATTGTATTTAATATTTCAGCTGTTAACACTGAAAGGTTTTTATTTACCATGTCTTTAAAATTCTCAACTTGCCGCTATGCGTTCTTTGGCCCAATGGAGAATTTTTTCAAATTGCTCGGCAAGGCTGAGTTTTGAATTGTCAATTTCAATCGCATCCTCCGCTTTGCGCAGTGGAGAATCCTTCCGACCGGAATCCATTTTATCGCGCTGTTCAATGTTTTTCAGCACTGTTTCAAAATCAACCTCCTCTCCTTTTTCTTTCAATTCTTTATAACGCCTTTCGGCCCGCGTATGTGCAGAAGCGGTCATAAACAATTTGAGCTCGGCATCGGGAAAAACAACGGTTCCAATATCGCGACCATCCATCACAAGACCTCGCTCTTGTCCCCAGTTACGTTGCTGTTGCACCATTTGGGAACGAACTTCAGGAATTTTTGCTATCCGGCTAACATATTCAGATACCCGCATGCTGCGAATCTCCCGTTCCACATTACGGCCGTTTAAGTACATTTCACTATACCCCAATTTCGAATTAAAGTGGAAATTCAATTGCACCGCATCCAACTGGGCCAACAATCCCGCTTTGTCAAAACCATCACGGTTTAAAAAACCTTTCTCCAAGGCAAATAGTGTTATGGCTCGATACATGGCGCCGGTATCTACATAAACATAATTCAAGGCCCGAGCCAATTGTTTGGCCACTGTGCTTTTCCCGGTAGAAGAATAACCGTCTATGGCAATAATAATTTTTGACATTTGCAGCTTCCTTAGTCTGTGGCGAAAATAAGACTTTCAGACGGATCCTCCACAAGCCCTCGACGCAAAAAGAAATCAAGTTCACTTAAAACAAGCCCGCACAAACCGACAATCTTGTGATAAGCCGTATAGACAAAGCCTTTCACACAAACATAAGCAACATGTCGATTAAACCCGGGCTGTTAAAAAGTTAGTAAAGCAGGTTAGCTTTTTCATAAAATTGACTACATTTAGCTCTTCAAAGTTTTGAAGGCTGATTTCTTTCCCTCAGCTAAACATTATAAAGTTATTTTACATGAAAAGACGCATCAAAAACGTAACTATTATTGGCTCAGGCATTATGGGAAGCGCCATTGCTTGTCACTTTGCCAATATTGGCGTTCAAGTATTACTTCTCGATATTGTCCCGCAGGAGTTAACCGATAAAGAAAAAGCCAAAGGCTTGAGCCTTGAGGACAAAAAAGTGCGCAACAGGATTGTTGACAGCGCTTTACAAAAATCTATCAAATCAAAACCTTCCCCCATTTATCACAAAGATTTTGTCCGCAGAATCCACACGGGGAACCTTGAAGACGACATCGACAAAATTGCTGACAGCGATTGGATTATCGAGGTGGTTACCGAAAATCTAAAAATTAAGAACAGCGTTTTTGAGCAGGTTGAAAAACACCGTAAAAAAGGAACGCTCATCACTTCCAACACCTCGGGCATCCCTATTCATTTGATGACCAAAGAAAGAAGTGAAGATTTCCAAAAGCACTTTTGTGGCACCCACTTTTTCAATCCGCCGCGTTATTTGGCGTTGCTCGAAGTCATCCCCGGCCCTCATACTACTGATGCCGTATTGGACTTCCTAAAAGAGTATGGTGAAAAACACTTAGGCAAAAAGGTGGTATTGGCCAAAGACACCCCCGCTTTTGTTGGAAACCGTATAGGAATTTATAGCATCATGAGCCTTTTCCACCAAGTCAAAGAAATGGGTCTCACCATTGAAGAGGTTGACAAGCTCACCGGGCCGGTGATTGGACGACAAAAATCGGCTACCTTTCGAACCGTAGACGTAGTAGGCTTAGACACCTTGACCCACGTGGCTGACGGACTTTATCACAACCTTCCCGACGACGAGCAGCACCAAGTATTTAAACTCCCCGATTTCATCAATACCATGGTGGAAAAAAAATGGTTGGGCAGTAAAACCGGACAAGGGTTTTACAAAAAAATAAAACATCGGGACAAATCCAGTGAAATCAAAAGTTTAGATTTGGAAACCCTGGAATACCGAGATCGTCAAAAGGCCTCTTTTGGGGTTTTAGAGAAGACCAAATCTATTGAAGAGCTCGACAACCGATACCAAATCCTCTTAAACGACAAAGGAAAAGCAGGTGAATTTTACCGCAAGAATTTTGCAGGACTATTTGCCTATGCCGCTCTTCGTATTCCCGAAATCTCTGATGAACTATACAAAATTGACGATGCCATGCGTGCAGGATTTGGCTGGGAACACGGCCCTTTCCAAGTATGGAATGCCCTGGGCGTTGAAGAAGGCATAAAATTGATCCAATCTGAGGGCTTTGAGGTGGCCGATTGGGTTGCCGAAATGCTTAAAAACGGGCATACCCAATTTTACACCGTCAAAGAAGGAGCAACCTGTTATTATGACCTCAAGCAAAAAGATCAGCTGAAAATCCCGGGACAGGAAAACAGAATTATTCTCGATAACATCAGAAAAACAAAAGAAGTTTTCAAAAACAAAGGCCTCATTGCCCAAGACTTGGGAGACGGCATTCTGAATGTAGAGTTTAGAAGCAAAGCCAACACTATTGGTGGAGACGTATTGGACGGGCTTAACAAGGTGTTGGACATCGCTGAAAAAGAATATGACGGATTGGTGCTCTACAACGAAGGAAAAAATTTCTCCTTGGGCGCCAATATCGGATTGATTTTTATGATGGCAGCCGAGCAAGAATATTTTGAACTTAATCAAGCCGTTCAATATTTCCAAAAAACCTCTATGCGGATGCGCTACTCCTCTATTCCCGTGGTTTCTGCCCCACATGCCATGACTTTAGGCGGCGGTTGTGAATTGTCTTTACACGCCGACAAAGTAGTGGCTGCTGCCGAAACCTATATTGGCTTAGTGGAAGTTGGCGTAGGGCTAATCCCCGGAGGCGGCGGCACCAAAGAAATGACCAAACGCGCGGCCGCCACATTCAAAAAAGGAGATGTAGAGCTCAACCGCCTGCAACAACACCTCATCAGCATTGGAATGGCCAAGGTTTCCACTTCTGCCTATGAGGCTTATGACACCCATATTTTAGAAGAAGGAAAGGACATTGTCGTGGTTGACAAAAGCCGACAATTAGCCATTGCCAAGCAGCATGCCAAATTAATGGCCGAAAACGGATATGCACAACCCATTCCGCAAAACGATATTAAGGTACTGGGCAAACAGGCCTTGGGAGCACTCTTGGTAGGCACCGACCAAATGAAAGCCGGGAAATATATCAGTGAATATGACAACCACATCGTCAACAAACTGGCCTATGTCATGTCGGGAGGAGATTTGTCTGAACACACTATGGTGAGCGAGCAATATCTCTTAGATCTGGAGCGCGAAGCCTTCCTTTCTCTATGTGGAGAACGAAAAACACTTGAAAGGCTGGAGCACATGATCAAAACTAACAAACCCTTGAGAAATTAAACTTGGATATACAACATCCACAGTTGATTTATTGAATATCGATTAGTCAGACCAAAACAACAATAAGGTCTATCACAACAAATGAATACCATGAAAAACCAAACAGCATATATTGTAAAAGGATACAGAACCGCCGTTGGTAAAGCACCAAGGGGGAAGTTTCGTTTTAAACGCCCCGATGAACTGGCGGCCGAAACCATTCAACACCTCATCGATCAAGTTCCCGAATTGGACAAAAAGCGCATCGATGACGTGATTGTCGGCAATGCTATGCCCGAAGCTGAACAGGGACTAAACGTAGGGCGACTCATTTCTTTAATGGGACTTCAACGAGAAGATGTTCCCGGCATGACCGTCAATCGGTATTGCTCTTCAGGGCTCGAAACCATTTCCATTGCCGTAGCCAAAATTCAAAGCGGCATGGCCGATTGTATTATTGCCGGCGGAGTCGAAAGCATGAGCTACATCCCTATGGGAGGCTACAAACCGGTCCCCGGTTATCAGTTGGCCAAAGCAGGGCACAAAGATTATTACTGGGGAATGGGACTCACCGCAGAGGAAGTGGCCAAGCGATATAAAATTTCGCGAGAAGACCAGGACAAGTTTTCTTACCATTCTCATCAAAAAGCAATCAAAGCGCAGGAAGAAAACCGATTTGAGAGTGAAATTGTTCCCATAAAAATCAACGAAACTTATGTCGATAAAAACGGGAAAAAAGCCGAACGAGACTACACCGTCAAAGAAGATGAAGGACCGCGTAAAGACACTTCTCTTGACGTATTGAGCAAACTCAGGCCGGTGTTTGCACAAGGAGGATGCGTCACTGCCGGAAACTCTTCGCAAATGAGCGACGGAGCCGCTTTTACACTGGTCATGAGCGAAAAAATGATGAAAGAACTCAAGCTCGAACCCGAAGCGCGACTGGTTAGCTATGCCCCGGTGGGGGTAGAACCCAAAGTAATGGGAATAGGCCCGGTTTACGCCGTCCCAAAAGCCCTTAAACAAGCCGGATTAAGCCTGAAGGACATTGAACTGGTCGAACTCAATGAGGCTTTTGCCTCACAGTCTATTGCAGTTATCCGGGAGCTCGGTTTGAACGAAGATATCGTCAATGTCAACGGAGGAGCCATCGCTTTAGGTCACCCCTTGGGCTGTACTGGCGCCAAACTCTCTGTTCAAATTTTCAACGAAATGAGACGGCGCAAACTCAAAGACAAATATGCCTTGGTAACCATGTGTGTAGGTACAGGACAAGGCGCTGCCGGAGTTTATGAAGTCTTTTAAGCGCTGCTTGATTTTATTAAAACTTACAGCCTACTCTCACCGGTAAGGCATAAAAAATAATTCATTAACAAAAAAGATAAATTGCCAACGCTTGAGAAAGTATTTCTCGGTGTATTTAAACAGACTGCAGCCCCTAATTTACCATACAGCTGTGGTCTGTTAATTAGCTTTCCCTTAAAAAGGCATTCGGCAAATTATCCTTATCTTTACTTAACAAACCAAAATTAACCCAAAACATTATGAGTGATAAAAATTTAAAAGGAGGCGAATTCATCATCGCTGAAACCCCCTGTGAGCATGTTTTTTCACCGGAAGATTTTAATGAGGAACAAAAAATGATGAACGATTCGATTAAAGAATTTGTCGATCGCGAAATTCTTCCCCATAAAGATCGTTTTGAGACCCACGATTATGAATTAACCGAAAGCGTGTTAAAAAAAGCAGGAGAGCTCGGTTTTCTCAGCGTCTCTTTACCGGAGCAGTATGAAGGCCTCGGAATGGATTTCGTTTCCGCCATTTTAGTTTGTGAGCGCGTGTCCGGCATCACCGGATCCTTTGCTACGGCCTTTGGTGCACATACCGGAATCGGCACCCTGCCAATCGCTTTGTACGGCACCGAAGCACAAAAAGAAAAATACCTTCCCAAGCTGGCTACCGGAGAATGGATTGGCGCCTATGCCTTGACCGAGCCCGGAGCAGGAAGTGATGCCAACTCGGGGAAAACAAGCGCCAAACGCACTGAAGATGGAAAACACTACCTGCTTAACGGACAAAAAATGTGGATTTCCAACGCCGGATTTGCCAAGGTATTTACCGTTTTTGCCCGCATTGGAGACGACAAAAATCTCTCTGCTTTCATTGTAGAGTATGACAAAGACAATCCCAACGGCATCAGTTTGGGAGCAGAAGAAAAGAAACTCGGAATCCACTCTTCTTCTACCCGCCAAGTATTCTTTAACGACACCAAAGTTCCCGTTGAAAATATGCTGGCTAAACGCGGCGAGGGTTTTAAAATTGCCATGTACATTCTCAACATGGGACGAATCACCCTTGCCGGTGCCTGCTTAGACTCACAACGTCGCGTGATTACGCAAGCTGTTCAATATGCCAATGAACGCAAACAATTCAACACCAAAATATCGAGTTTTGAAGCCATTAAGTCCAAATTGGCAGAAAGGAGTACCGCGGCCTACGCCGATGAATCGGCTGTTTATCGTTTGTCTAAAATGATTGACAACAAAATTGAAGCCCTTCAAAAAGACGGCATGTCACCCGAAGAAGCCAAATTAGAGGGGGTAAAAGAGTATGCCGTTGAGTGTTCCTTCCTAAAGGTATGTGTTTCAGAAAACATTCAAACTTGTGCTGATGAAGGCATTCAAATTTATGGCGGTATGGGATTCTCCAAAGACACTCCCATGGAAGCCGCCTGGCGAGATGCTCGAATTCCGCGTATCTATGAAGGAACCAACGAAATTAACCGAATGCACGCTGTGGGTATGCTGCTTCAAAAAGCGATGAAAGGCGAGTTGGATTTACTTTCAGCAGCTAAAGGGGTGCAAGACGAGCTCACTTCTATTCCCTCTTTTGAAACCCCGGATTTCTCAGCATTATTTGCCGAGGAAAAACAACTCGTAGCACAACTAAAAAAGGTTTTCCTGATGGTTGCCGGAAGTGCCGTTCAAAAATACACCACTGAACTGGAAAAACATCAAAACATCTTGATGAATGCCGCCGATGTAATGATTCAAATTTTTAGAGCCGAATCTGCCATCCTGCGTACCGAAAAATTGGCAAAGAAGCAGGGAGAAGAAAAGTGGGAAGATCAAATTGCCATGTGCCGACTCAACCTGTATCAAGCGGTAGAAATCTCTAAGCAGAAAGCGAGAGAAGCTATTATTTCCTTTGCTTCAGGCGACGAACAAAAAATGCTGTTGACCGGATTGAAACGCTTCACCAAATATCACAATTACCCCAATGTTTCTGAACTTAAAAACAAAATTGCAGCAAGCCTGATTGAAGAAAACAAATACTGCTTTTAATACCAATCCGTAAACTCGGAAATCATGCCCTTTGAATCATCCAAATCTTTATCTGCACAACGGATACTGTGGGTGATTTTATTCAGTATTGCAATGGGCTATTTAGAAGCTGCAGTAGTAATTTACCTGCGGGAAATTTATTATCCCGCAGGTTTTGGGTTTCCACTGTCTCCCATTGAAGCACAAGATTTTATTACAGAAACAGGTCGTGAAGCGGCCACCTTGATTATGCTGGTGGGAATAGGTGTTTTAAGCGGCAAAACCAAATTGCAAAAAATGTCCTTCTTCCTGATGTCATTTGGGATTTGGGACATTTTTTATTACCTGTTTTTAAAGTGGATCATAAACTGGCCTGCCAATTTATTCACGCCGGATATCCTGTTTCTATTACCCGTTCCTTGGGTTGGACCGGTAATTTGCCCCATCATTTTATCGCTTACCATGATCCTATTGGCAACGGTAATTCTTTATAAAGAGCGAAAATATCGTCGGTTTAGTATCAAAGCACGCACCTGGCTTTGGTTTGTGATGGGCAGTTTGATTGTCATTGCCTCTTTTTGTCTCGACCCCATCCAAAACTTGGAAAACTTTGCACCCGATGCAGTACATCCCTATCGACCCGAAAATTTTATGTGGTGGTTGTTTATTTTAGGAGAACTCCTCTTGATTGCCGGAATTGTATGGATTGGCCTTAGAAAAAAACGCAAAGCCATTTTCTCGACGCCATAAAAAAGAAAAGGAGGTTTCCAAAATCGAGCCTAATGACCTAACCCCGTTCATTAGCCAAATTTTAGAGATTGATTAACGCTCTTATTTTGTTTATCACAAAGATAGCTCCTATTTTTGCAAGTAAATTAAAAAAATTAAGTTATGAGTTCAAAAAACATTATCATCAGCGCATTATCGGGAGCAGCAGTCGGAGCCACTTTAGGTCTTCTGTTTGCACCTAAAAAAGGAAAAGAAACCCGTGAAGCCATCGCCAAAACCGGTGGTGAATACATGAACAAGGTCAACCAGAAAAGCGGTGAATTAAAAACGGGATTGGAAGATAAATTAGGGCAGCTTAAAGAGAATCTTCCCCGTAAGAAAAAAGCGGTATAATCCAAATTTTCCTTATCCTCAAAAAGGAGTAGCATCACGGATGTTGCTCCTTTTTTATTTTATGCGTTATGAGATTCTCTCAATATCTCCTTCGCTTTTTGTATGATTTCTGCTTGGGAGACGGCTTTGGTATTTACCGCCATACTTCCCGAGCCGTAAGGTTCATATTTACCGGCATCTGTCACCGAAAACAATCCGATTACCGGGGTTTTTGAAGCCACTGCCAGATGCATCATTCCGCTGTCAGCACCGATAAAGATTTCGGTATTGGCTATAAAAGCACAGATTTCGCGAATATCACGACTGTAATAAGTAGGGGCTTTAAAATCGATCTGAGAAACATTCTCTTTGGGTAGAATCTCCACAATATTATAGGAGGGAAATTGCTTTTGTAAGCTGTTATAAAAAGAAATCCACCATGCTTTGGAGTGACGTTTACCGCCGGTTGCATAAGTGAAAATCCCAATCGTTTTTGCCGTGGCATCTGAAACAATTTTGTTCAATACCGTTTTGCTTTGCCCCATTTCCTGCGCATTCAGCATCAGGCTTAAAGAAGGAACGGGTCGGTGCACTTCCGGAAACCCGCCTTCGGTCATATATTCTCGCAACCTGTACACCGCATTCTTAGCCATGTGCTTATAATCCTTACTCCTATGTTGATGATCGGCCTCTTCCTCCCCTATTTTAAATGTTCCACGGGCCAAACTGGTGGAAAGCCTTCCTGAAGAAGAGCCTTCTACCACATTGATGACCAAGTCATATTTCTTTCGTTTGAGTTTAAACCAGCTGATTATATAGCTTCCCAACTGCTTAAAATGTTCTTTGGGCAGGCTAATAATGGTGTCTACATTTTTAAAGCGCTTAAACAAAACCAAAGGCAATCCGCCTTTGACAAACAAATCAACTTTAGCCTCCGGAAAGGTGGTTTGCAATTCCTGCAGCAAAGGGGTAATCATCAACAAGTTTCCGAGTCGATGATTGGGGCGAGAGACCAAAATATTTTTGACTTCTGCATTTTCAGGCGTCAATTGCTCTGCAGATTTAGCTTTCCCTAACCCCTTGGTTATCCCGCGCATCAGCTTCCTCCTGATGTTATTTATTTTTCTGTTTGCCATTAATCAGCCTGTTTTTTATACCGTTATCAGATATGAATTGCCTTAAGGATTCAAAAATAATGTAAAAAAATTAAAACACATCTCATTAATCAATCGCCTGTTTGTCTCATTTTTTGCGGTCGATGACGTATTCCATCATAAACTTCAACGACTCTTTATAGGCCGAATCCGGATAGGGCGCCAACACCTCAAACGCTTGTTGCTGAAAGCTTTTCATCTGTTTCACTGCATAATCCAAACCGCCAGAATCTTTGACAAACTGAATAATTTCTCGCACCCTTTTCTTATTTTTATGGTGGTTTTTAACCGAATTAATCAACCATCGGCGTTCTTTTTTAGAGCAGTTGTTCAGGGTATAAATCAGGGGCAGCGTCATTTTTCGTTCTTTGATATCGATTCCGGTAGGCTTTCCGATTTTCTCGGCTCCATAATCAAATAAATCATCTTTAATTTGAAAAGCCATGCCGATCAACTCCCCAAACTTACGCATGGTTTCTACATCTTTGGAGTCGGGTTTGACCGAAGCAGCGCCCATACTGCAACAAGCAGCAATCAAGGTGGCCGTTTTCTTACGAATCACTTCATAATAAACTGCTTCGGTAATATCGAGTTGACGGGCTTTCTCAATTTGCAAGAGCTCGCCTTCACTCATTTCGCGCACGGCCACCGAAATTATCCGAAGCAAGTCAAAATCAC
Source organism: uncultured Flavobacteriaceae bacterium (assembly GCA_964586655.1). GTDB lineage: Bacteria > Bacteroidota > Bacteroidia > Flavobacteriales > Flavobacteriaceae > JAJYSO01. Next base: position 57,976 of record CAZPGY010000003.1, on the reverse strand, counting down.
TATTGTCAATAGACAAGAGCAAACCTTTAGACAACAGATAATCGCCCACCAACACAGCAATTTTATTTTTCCATAGGGCATTGACCGAAAAAAAACCGCGTCGTTTGTTGCTGTCGTCCACCACGTCATCATGCACCAAAGTGGCGGTGTGTATCAATTCAATTACAGACGCTCCGCGATAAGTGCGATCTTTGACCTCGCCTCCTGAAACCATCTTTGCAACCAAAAAAACAAACATGGGTCGCATTTGTTTCCCCTTGCGATTTACTACATAATGGGTAATGCGATTGAGTAAAGCCACCTTTGTAGACATCGATAACCTGAACTTTTTCTCAAAAAGTTCCATCTCAAACGCAATGGGTTCTTTTATTTGTGCGATAGGTTTCACAGCATGCGAAGATAAGCAAAAGCATTGGGAAAGAGCAGAAGCGCTTCACGAGCTCTACAAATTTTCATTTAACGCCAAAAGTTCATCAATATATTGACGATTGTTGGCCAGTCTCGGAATTTTGTGTTGTCCGCCGAGCTTGTCCTGTTTTTTGGACCACGTATAAAACAAGTTGGGTTTGGCTACATTGATTTTCAACTTGTTTAGGGTCATATTGTTTTTGCGCTTGGCGTGATAGTCGCTGTTGAGCTCTTGTATGCTTTTATCCAAACAATCTCGAAACAGTTCTATATCGCGAGGCGGCGTTTTAAATTCAATAAGCCACTCATGGGCTCCCTTTTCCCTGTCCTTCATAAAAATGGGCCCTGCGGTATAATTTACGATCTCAGAATGGGTGAGGTTGGTGGCTTTCTTCAGGGCTTGCTCTGCGTTCTCTACAATCACTTCTTCGCCAAATGTATTGATAAAACTTTTGGTGCGACCGGTAACCTTAATGCGATAAGGAGAAATGGAAGTAAAACGAACCGTATCCCCCACTTTATATCGCCACAATCCCGAGTTGGTAGTGATGATAACGGCATAATTCTTACCGAGTTCAACTTCACTTAAAGGGATTACTTGCTCTGCCTCACTACCATAGGTATCCATGGGAATAAATTCATAAAAAATTCCGTAGTCCAACATCAGCAACAACTCTTTACTGTCGTTTTGATCCTGAACTGCAAAAAAGCCTTCCGAAGCATTGTACACCTCATAATATCTAAAATCATCTGAAGGAATCATTTTTTTAAACTGCGCCACATAAGGTTCAAAGTTTACCCCACCGTGAAAATACACCTCCAAATCGGGCCATATTTGCAGTAGATTTTCCTTATCCGTCGCTTTGAGCACCTCATTCATCAAGGTAAGCATCCAAGAAGGAACACCAGCCAAACTGGTTACATCTTCCTGAACAGAATTTTCGATGATGGCCGTTATTTTTTCTTCCCAGTCTGCCATCAGGGAAACTTGATTGTTGGGCGTACTGCTAAACCGAGCCCAAAACGGCATATTATCAATCAAAATAGAAGACAGATCGCCGTGAATGGTACCGTGTTCAAAATAGTTTTCCTTACTTCCGCCCAAGCGCAAACTCTTTCCGGTAAACAGCTGCGAATTTGGATTATTGTTGAAATATAAACACAGCAAATCCTTGCTTCCCGCATAATGACAATCCTCAAGAGAGTCTTCACTCACCGGAATAAATTTGCTCTTGGCATTGGTGGTACCGCTGGATTTGGCAAACCACTTAATGGGTTTAGGCCAAAAAATATTCCGTTCGCCTTTTCTACAGCGCTCGATATCTTCATAAATTTCTTCGTAAGTTTGAACCGGAATACGTTCCGAAAAATCCCGATAAGAATTGATGGATTTAAAGTCGTAACGCTTCCCTACTTCCGTGTTTTTGGCTTTTTCAACAAGCTGGTGCAGCAACTCCAATTGCACTTCATTGGGATACTTTAAAAAAAGCTCCATCTGGTGCAATCGTTTTTTTAAAAACCAAGTTGCAATATTATTGACTATGGAATTCGTCATTAAGCTGTATATTTAGGGCGAGAATTAAGGAGCTAAAATTAACTCCAAAAATACATTTTTAAAAGGTTTTACCCAAAATTTCACAAACTATGCTCTTTGAAGGCGTGCTAAAGAAAATGCGAACCGAACTGACCGAGGAGGTACAATACTATATAAATTTCCCCCGTGAAATCATTCATGTCAATCAGTTACTGGACAAAAAAATTCATTTAAAATTCAAGGGATATCAATGCCTCAACTGTGGTCAGGACAAACGTATTTTTAGACAGGGCTTTTGTTATGATTGTTTTTATAAATCTCCAATGGCCGGGGAATGGATTATGAAACCTGAGCTCAGCACCGCCCATTTAAACCAAGAGGATCGAGATCTGGATTTTGAAAAAAAGGTGCAGCTGCAACCGCATATTGTTTACTTGGCCAATTCGAGCAATGTAAAAGTGGGAATTACGCGCAAAACACAAGTCCCCACCCGCTGGATTGACCAAGGCGCACATGAAGCGCTTCCCATTTTAGAGGTGCCTAATCGCTATTTGGCCGGGGTGGCTGAAGTGGCCTTAAAATCTCACGTATCTGACAAAACCAATTGGCGTAATATGCTGAAAAACAAAAGCAAAGACATTGCGCTTAAAAAAGTACGGGAAGATTTAAAAAAATATGTTCCGGAAGAAGTCCAAGACTATTTCTTAGACCAAGCCCCCCAAACCAAGATTCAATTTCCGGTATTGCAATACCCCAAAAAAGTAAAGTCCTTTCACTTTAAAAAGAAAGCCGATTATTCCGGAGTTTTGAAAGGCATCAAAGGGCAATACCTGATCTTTGAAGACCAGCAGGTACTCAATATCCGCAATAATAGTGGTTATGTCATTGAACTGGGAGTGCACCCCTAAAGTTATTAATCGACCAGGCGTTTTTTGATATATCGAGAATTCATCACCCGCAGCGCGCCCATATAGCTCATTTTAAAACTAACCACATCGCCCACTTGGTGATCCTTTATGGTTTGACTGACATCGACAACCAACATATCAGAGCTGGCTCCGATAAATTCGATATTTTTCTCAACCGGGGTCAGAAAATCAATTTTAGACACATCGAGCAGGCCAATATCTAAGATTGCTCGCTTATGGGTGCTTCCAAATTCCTCATCGTCAATATCAGCACTTTCTCCCGAAGGATTTTCTTGAATTCTTCCGTAAGGTGTAACCGGCTTTTCGGTGATTTCAATGATCTGGGAATGCAACATAAACACATCGTCTCGCATTCCTTCTATGGTTGAGTCGTCAAAGAGGTTCTTACCAAAAAATAAGGTCTCTCCTACCCTAAAATGATTGATCCCTTTGGGCACAAATCCTTTTTGTAACAAGGGCACCATAACGGAAGAGCCTCCGGAGATGCTTTTTATTTTTCGTCCAAATTTAGCTTCAATAAGCTGGGCGTACAAACTGAGCTGAATCAGTTTATCTTTACTGGGCATAATACCGCTCAGGCAATTCAGGTTGGCGCCTATACCGGAAACTTCAATATTGGGCAATTCAAAAACCTTCCGATAAAACGACATCAAAGATTCTCCCATGATTCCCTCGCGCAAGTCACCGAGCTCGATCATAATGATGATGCGATGAACTTTATCCTGCCGTTCGGCCTCCTCAGACAACCATTGTATGGTCATAAATTCAGTATTAAAACTGACATCGGCATATTTTACTACTTCTGCAATACTCTTTTTGGCGGGTGGTTTGATATAGATGGTTTCTATATTTGAATCTAATTCTTTTAATGCCCGCAGATGGGTCAACCGAGCATCGCAAATTTGTTTATCGCCCAAGGTGAGCAAATAGTCTAAAAAAACTTTATTGCCACACAACATTTTGGCCACGGGTGCCCATTCTATGTCATGACTCGTAAAAAGCTTATCAAGGAATTGATAGTTGTGCTTGAGCGAAGCTTTCCCGAGGGTAACAAATGCCATAAGACTGGTTTTAAGTTACATACCGACTAAAATAAATAATTAAAATGTCAATTATATTAAATTAATGTTATAATGAGGAGAGGATTTTACCGGCCAATACGGCAAGGATACTTCTTTTTTCCTTAAATTGGGCTTGTCAAAACCCCACTTTAATGACTTGGGAAAATGCTTTAAAAGACTATCAAAATTACTTGCGTATCGAGCGAGGATTATCGGCTCATTCGATTGAGAATTACAGTTTGGATGTGCGCAAACTTGTAAATTTTCTGGCCGACTATGATCCTCAACCCACTCCCGAGCGGATTACCGAAGAAGAAATACGGCAATTCATCTATGAACTTTCCAAGTTTCTGAGTCCGCGTTCTCGGGCGAGAATTATTTCGGGTTTGCGCAGTTTTTTTGCGTATTTAATTTTTGAAGATTATCGCGATTCCAATCCGATGGCACTCATTGAGTCTCCAAAAATAGGACGACGCCTTCCCGACACCCTCTCCACTGCTGAAATTGATCAACTGGTTGATGCGGTTGACCTAACTTCTCCCCAGGGCGAGCGCAATCGCAGCATTATCGAGACTCTTTACGGCTGCGGCTTACGGGTTTCCGAGCTTATTACGCTAAAATTATCGGATTTATTTTTTGAAGAAGGCTTTATCAAAATCACAGGGAAAGGGAATAAACAGCGTTTTGTGCCTATTGGAGAATACACCCAAAAATACATCAACATTTATAAAGATGACGTTCGCATACATCAAAAAATAGCCGCGGGACAGGAAGATATCTTATACCTCAATCGACGTGGCAACCCCTTAACGCGTGCCATGATTTTCACCATTACCCGTCAGCTCGCTAAAAAAGCAGGGATTGACAAAAAAATAAGTCCACACACTTTTCGGCATTCCTTTGCCACTCATCTTTTAGAAAATGGCGCCGATTTACGCTCTATTCAGCAAATGCTGGGCCATGAAAGCATCACAACGACTGAAATATATGTACATGCCAATCACTCCCATCTTCGAGAAGTCATGGAAAAATATCACCCTCGAAAATTATAACAACTATCAGGCGGTAAACCAATAAATGGGAATGTAAATTAATTATTTTTATTATACGATCTCATGTATTCCAAGATCTCACGGGCTTGTTCTTTGGTGAGTCCCAAATCTACCATTGGCGCTTTAAATTCTTCCAACAATGCCTTGGCCACTTCATCTTCGGCAAGCATTTGTGCCGGATCCAAGATCATATTCATGATCCACTCGGGAGAGCGCAATTCGACTACGTGACCCAAAGCAGGGCCCACAAATCGACTGTCCATTTTATGGCAAGCAATACAGAGGGTATTGAAAGTTTCTTTTCCGGCTGCCACCATCTCTGAATTGATTTCTTCAGAAATTTCTACGCTCTTAATGGGGCCTACCCCTTTATTATCGAGCGTTGCAACATCAACCATACTTTTTTGTTCGGGTTGAGCCGCTTTTTCTGCCGCAGCATTGGCCTTAAGAACCTTTGCCCGAAGTCCGATTTTTAAAGGCTTCTTAGGAGGTTTATTATAAGGGCCTTGACAGGACACCAATGCAAACAACACAGTAATAAGCAAAAGGTTTTTAATGGTTTTCATGATCATCATAGGTTTATAAAATCTCAAAAACAGTTTTCTTCACTAAGGTTATGCAAAATTAGTTTAATTTTTCATTATGCCCACCCTGTACGCAATTAAATTAACAAGCAAGGGGCTTTTTCATCCTTTTTGGGCCAATTCGACCATTATTTTGAGTTCTTCAAACAGCTTGGTCGAACTTCCACCAAAACCTACTTTGGTAAAACGCCATTTCCCTTTGGGGCCGATAATGATTTTGGTGGGAATACCGGTAATGCCAAAAGCCGAAGCTACAGGAAACCCTCCGCTTTTTCCTACATCATACAACACTTCAAAAGAATAATCATGTCTATCGATAAGATTCACCACTCTTTTTTGTCGAGCTTCTTTGGCTCCCCTTTCAAAAGTATTGACAAAATAAATCTCCACTTCAGGATTGTCTTTATAATATTCAACTGCGGTTTGCATTCCCGGGAAAGAGGCAAGGCAAGGCCCGCACCAGGTAGCCCAGAAATCGAGAACCACGGTTTTGCCTTTAAAATCAGACAGGCTCACCACATTGCCTTCCTTGTCAACGAGCTCAAAATCGGGAAGCTCTTTGACAAATCGCATCTCTTTAATTTCGGCCAACGCTTTTTCATGAGCTTGTTTTTCTAAAGTGGTCAAACGCTGTTCGAACCCTTCTGTCGACCCGTTGTTTTTAACATAAGCCTTTTTAAAATCCGCTTTTATAGAAGCTGTAGCTTGCCCTTCCTTAATGAATTTAGCGGCTTTTTCTTCGGCTTGCTTATACTTTTCATTGACCATCAACAAATGGATATAACGCGCATTGATTTCCGGATTTTCTCCCGTTCCCAAGGCTTGCTTTTGTTGTTGCAAGGCTTCTTTTAACTTTCCTTGTTTGGTGAGAACAAAAGCATAAGTATCTCGATAGCTCCTCGATCCGTTTTCAAAAACAGCAGTCATTCGACTTTCGGGAATGGCGGGTAGCTTTTCTTCTGCAGCGGTTTGGGGATCGATCAAAGCAACTGCTTTTTGGGCCAAATCGGCCGCAAGTGCCAAGCGGCTGCTGTCTTGCTCAGCCAGTTTCCAAGCCAAATTATTATACGCCGAAGCAATCTCCCAAGGATGAGAAATTTGAGATTTATACTTTTTAAAACTTGCGATATCATCTTGGGCCAAAGCTTTTCCCGCTAAGGTGTTGAGCATCGCATCTCGGTATTGCCCTTCTTTCCCAATTTGCGTTTGATAGGCTTCAAAGAGCTGCTTTTTCTCCGCTAAACTTTGGGCCTCATTAAATTTTACCAAAAACTCCTGTTGCGCCAATTTCCCCTTGGGATATTTTTCGATAGCCACGCCTTTGATCGAATCCAAAACAGATTGATGCTTTAAAACACTGTGAAAATACAATATGTTTTGATAGTCCTGTGCAGAAAGCTCCTGCTGATCGGCATAGGCATCGAGTTGAGTTTCTGCAAAAGCTTGTCCTTTCTCCTTATTTTTATTGAGCAACATCGCGGTATAAGGTTGCAGCCAAACCGATGCTATTTTTGTGTGAGCGTTCAAATCTTTGTGCATCATCTGAAGCAGACTGTCCACAGCAATTTCCAGTCCCAAGGCATCTTTAAATTCCTTGTAAAAATAGGCTACTCCGGCTCGGCTTCCCGGCACTATTTCTCCTTTATCGGTATAGAGATATTGAACAAATCCCTTGTTATTATTGGTAATGGATTTGCCATTCTCCTTAAAATTAAACCCTATGGCCGTAGCCGAATCGGGGATATTTATCGAAGCTTTCCACAAACTGTCTCCCGGTTTCATCTTAAGGTCATGGGCATAGATATCTTTTCCTATCACGATATAATAGTAACTCGAAAAATCGGCCTTATCGAGCATCGAGTCTTGGGGATGATAACTCAATTTTAAAGCATCACCGGGCTGTGGCTGGGCTTTGGAAAGGTGTAGTGCCCCTATAAATTTCCCGTCTTCTCCTTTCTTATTCCCTGATTGCTGGCACGCTCCTGCCATAAACAACAGTATCATTCCCCCTATTAAAAGCAGATTTCTCTTCATTTTTTTAGTCGTTTGATTAAAATGGGCGATAAAGTTAACAAATCTATGAGAGTCCGTTCGCAAATTTAAACGAAAATAACGGTTAAGGATTTTGAAATTGCCTTTTGGGGCTGAATACCAAAAAAAACTACAAATTATTGAAAATGAAAATTTTTATAGCCTAAAAATTGACCCCTCTAATTTGTCATGCCGCATAATAGGGCAACGAAGCCAGAAACTGAAGCGAGTCTATATTAACTCGGGAAATTGATGAAATTTATTTTATTCCCAATCCACCTACAAAATAGACCAATATTCAGATAAAAATTCCAAATCTCTGCAATCGAGTAGGAAGATAGGGATTAATTCCCTATCCGTCCTATCACACCACCGTACGTACCGTTCGGTATCCAGCGGCTCCTTGCTTTTACATCGTCCAAGACGTGTAGATGTTGTTTTCAGTTATCCCGTTGAATAATCATCACTCTTACCTAATCCTTAGGATTCCGTCCTATTTTTTTCTGGTAAGGAGCCTCAGTTAGAACATCTGACAACCAATGGTTCATTAGGTAACATTCAATATCCTACTGCAAGGTTCGGCCCTTCGTTATCCTGTGAGGCCTCCACAATTCTATTTGTGGTTCGGTTCCGATAGCTACTATGACCTCGGCTGACTTCTCATCCCGCACGTGCGGGACCGTGGTAAGGTACTTTACTTTCATTCCACGTCCCCGCTATATTTACATCCCGTTGTCCGTGTAATCTTTGGACTTTGGCTTGTTAGGCAGCCTCATCCCCCAAAACGAAACCTGACAGGTTTTCAAAACCTGTCAGGTTTGGGTCAACAATCAATGCTTTTGGTTCTTTCTACTGATTTCCACCAAACTGGCATAAATCGTCTTTGCCAAAGCCTTCTGATATTCGGGGCGAGTTAGTTTTTTAGCATCTTCTTTATTGGACAGATACCCCATGATCAACAAAATAGCCTTGGGATCAGGGTCAACACTGCTAAGAATTTTAAAATCAGCCGAATAAATCTTAGGTTTATTCGCTATTCTCATCGTAAAGTTTGATCCCAAGTCATTAAAAACAAAATTGGCCGATAATGCGGCTGCAAATTCCCTGACTGTTGTCAAGCTCTCACTTTTTGTTGCGGTATAAAATTTCATGCCGTTGTAGCTCGGATCTTTGGCCACACTACAATGAAGACTTAACATCATATCGGCATGCTGCTGCTTGTTGATAAAAAGGATTCGGTCAGAAAGGGTAATGAATTTGTCTTTATCGCGAACCAGGACAATCTTGACCTCCTTTGAGCTTAAAGCAGCGAGTTTTTTGGCCACTTGCAAATTGATGGTCTTTTCGACCGCATTGTTGGCTTGAGCACCGGGGTCTTTTCCACCATGCCCGGCGTTGACCACTACGACAAACGGAGATTCCTGCGCGCCGGCAATAAAGGAGGTTAATAAAAACATGAGGGAAAACAGCCCCAGTGCAAGACCGGTTTTAAAAACAATTTTAGTACGAGAACTACTCTTTTTGTAAAGCATAATTATACGGGTTTTGGTTTGACTGAAGTTAAAGCCACTAAGCAGGGAATAGGTTCGAGCCCGGTTCCCGGCATCAATGAGTTGTTGGGCATAAGCGTTTAGAGCCGCCCCTTCTCGAAGCACTTCGGCATCGGCAAGAAATTCATGGTTTTCCACCAGAGCCTTTTTATAGCACCACACAAAAGGGTTGAACCAGAAAAGACAGGTCAGGATCTCGACAAATAGGATGTCAAGGGTGTGGTATTGGCGTCCATGAGCCATTTCATGTTGAATAACCGTTCCTGAAAGGGCCTTGTTTTTTAAGTCATCTCGGTGGATGAAGATATAGCGGAAAAAACTGAAAGGGCTACCGGAATCAGCCAATGGAATGAGTTTAAATTTTCCAAACTTCTCTGGGCTTACCCTTTTGGTGTGACGTATAATCTTGAAAAGATTGCTCCCAAACCGAAATAGAAAAACACATGTCACAGTAATGTAAACATAAAAAAGTATCAATGGCCACCATGGGCGTTCCGGGGCAGCTATTTCTGTGATATGGCCTCTCTGCTGAGTCATTTCCGGTGCAAAAACGGCTGCGGTTGCTTCCTTGAAATTTACAGCTGTTTCGGCAACTTGTACTTGCTCAGGAAAATTAAGATGTACCAGCGGTGCCAAGAAGCAGAGAGCCAAACTGCCGATGAGATAGGCTCGATTAATTTTAAAACATTTCTCCCGTTTCAGAAAAAGGTAGTACAGGCCATAAGCAACTCCGGTCGCCAAAAAGGTCAAGATAAGATAGTCGTTCATGAGGTTTCTTTTTCGTTGATTTTTTGTTGCAGCAATTCTTGTAATTCCCTTAGCTCCTCTACATCTAAATCGGCGTTTTTGGTAAAAAAGGAGGCAAACTGTGCCGCAGAGTCATTAAAAAAATTGGAGGTAATGGCCTTGAGCTGTGCGCTGAAATAGGCCTTTTTCTTCAATAGCGGAAAATAGCGCTTGTCTCGACCAAGGCGTTCGAACCCAATATATTTCTTTTTAACCATACGGCTTACCACCGTGGCTACGGTGGTATAGGCCGGTTTGGGTTCGGGGTATTCCGCAAGGATGTCCTTTAGAAACCCCCGCTTAATTTTCCAAAGATGTTTTAAAACTTCCAGTTCAGAAGGGTTTAATGATTTCATTACTACAATTGTCTGTTTTGAGCTACAAATGTAGTAATAAAAATTGAATAGCCAAACAAAACCAAAAAATTCAGAATTTCTTTTTACAGAGATGCCAAATTCACCTACAAAATAGACCAATATTCAGATAAAAATTCCAAATTTCTGCATTAAAAAACGCCCTACAACCACTCCGGTCGCAGGGCGTTTTATAATCAAGATGACTTGTGGGTCATTGATTTCTTATTGGGAAGCATATTTTTCGGCCGTCATTTCGGCAATCTTCATAATTACCTCTGTTGCCTTCAACATACTTTCCACCGGCAGATATTCATAACGTCCGTGAAAATTATGCCCGCCGGCAAAGATATTGGGGCAAGGCAGGCCTTTAAACGACAGTTGTGCTCCATCCGTTCCGCCGCGTATGGGCTTGATATTGGGCTTGATATCCAAAGCCTTAAAAGCTGCTTCCGCAATATCGACAATATGCATCACCGGTTCCACTTTTTTGCGCATATTGTAGTACTGATCTTTCAATTCAATCTCAACAACCTCCTCTTCATACTGCGCATTGATCTCGTCAGCCAAGTCCTCCATCATCTTCTTACGCGCTTGAAAGTGCTCAAAATCATGATCTCTTACGATATACTTGAGCTTGGTTTTCTCCACGCTGCCTTCTATCTGCATCAGGTGAAAAAAGCCTTCGCGTCCTTCAGTGTGTTCGGGGGTTTCAAACTTGGGTAACGAGCGAATAAAATCTTGAGCAATGTATTGACTGTTAACCATTTTGCCTTTGGCATATCCGGGATGTACAATTTTACCGTGAAGGGTAACTTCAGCTCCGGCGGCATTAAAGTTTTCATATTCCAATTCGCCAATTTGACTGCCATCCATGGTGTAAGCCCATTCGGCGCCAAATTTATCGACATCAAATTTATGGGCTCCTCGGCCAATTTCTTCATCGGGAGTAAAGCAGATTCGGATTTTTCCGTGCTTGATTTCAGGGTGCTTCAACAAGTATTCCATGGCCGATACAATTTCGGTAATCCCGGCTTTGTCATCGGCTCCCAATAAGGTGGTTCCGTCAGTAGTAATCAGGGTTTGTCCTTTATACTGCAGCAGGTCTTCAAAATAATCGGGAGACAATACAATATTTTGAGCTTCGTTTAATACAATGTCTTTCCCATCATAATTCTCATGAATTTGGGGTTTGACATCTTTTCCGGTAAAATCGGGTGAGGTATCAAAATGAGAGATGAAACCAATAACCGGCACATCGTGATCTACATTACTCGGCAACGTGGCCATGACGTAAGCATTATCATCAATCGTAACATCACTCAGTCCAAGGGATTTCAGCTCCACAACCAGTTGCCTGGCCAAGAACCACTGTTTATCGGTACTGGGGGTTTTGTCTGAATCCGGATCGCTTTCTGTGTCTACCGTAACATAAGCTTTAAAACGGTCTATGATGCGTTGTTTGTCTAACATAGCTTAAAAAATTTGTTTGCAAAAGACGGGATTTTGGTTCTTATACCACAGTTTCCGTCTCAAAATCAATTTATAAAAGCCCAAAAGTAATCATTTGAAAACCTGTAGCAAAGACTTTACGAAAATTACAAGAAATTTAAACAATTGATTTATTTTTGCGCAAAGCTATCCTGTTGATGTACAAGTCCATAATCAGACCGATTTTATTTCTCTTTGATCCTGAGAAAATTCATCATTTTACGTTTTCTTTCTTGCGAAGCTTATTTAAAATCCCCGGGCTTCCCAAGCTGATTTCCAATCAATTTTTGATACAAGACAAAGGCTTGGAGCGAGAGGTCTTCGGATTAAAGTTCAAAAATCCGGTGGGTTTGGCTGCCGGGCTGGACAAAGATGCCAAGCTATATAACGAATTGGGGCACCTGGGATTTGGGTTTGTCGAAATTGGCACACTAACCCCAAAAGCGCAACCGGGAAATCCTAAAAAACGCCTGTTCCGCTTAAAGCAAGATTCCGGATTGATCAATCGCATGGGATTCAACAACGAAGGAGTGGCCGCTGCTGTCAAGCGACTGAAAGCCAACAACGGACACGTGCTGATTGGTGGGAATATTGGTAAAAACAAAATGACGCCCAATGAAAAAGCTGTTGCGGATTATAAACTTTGTTTTGAAGCGCTTTTCCCTTGGGTCGATTATTTTGTCGTTAATGTGAGTTCGCCCAATACTCCCAACCTACGAGCATTACAAGACAAGGCACCGCTGACAAAGTTACTGAACACCTTACAACAACTGAACCGAGAAAAAAGCAAGACAAAACCCCTTCTGTTAAAGATTGCACCCGATTTAAACAAAGCACAGCTGCTGGACATTATCGAGATTGTAAAAGAAACTCAAATCGACGGTGTAATTGCTACCAACACTACCATTGCCAGAGAAGGATTAGCGTCTGAAAACAAAGTAGAAAAAGGAGGGTTAAGCGGAAAGCCATTGACCCAAAAAGCTACAGCGGTGATTCGGTTTTTAGCCGAGAAAAGTGAAAACGCTTTTCCCATTATCGGGGTAGGCGGCATTCACACTGCCGAAGAGGCCTTAGAAAAACTTGAAGCAGGAGCCAGTTTGGTACAAATTTATACCGGATTTATCTATGAAGGCCCTCGGCTTATCAAATCTATCAACCAGGCAATTCTCGCTAAGCAAGCAGGAGACTCATAGAAAGGCTCAGGCCGCTTTCTCCTTTGATTCGGCCATTCGCTGTTTCTCTCGGGCTATTTTTGAGGGACTGCCAAAGATATAGAACAGCTTTTTTCTAAAGCTGTTGGTACTTTTCACATCCTCCCACATATCGCCATATTCATGAAAATTGATATAAAACGGATTGGCTTTGTGTTTCATCTTCTTGGTGATGCCATACACCACTTTTTCCTCTTCTTTTTGATAGGTGCCAAACATGCGATCCCACAAAATAAAGGTAGCTCCATAATTCTTGTCGATATACTTGTCTTGAGATCCGTGATGCACCCGGTGGTTTGAAGGGGTGGCAAAAACATATTCCACCCAGCGTGGCAGCTTGCGAATATATTCGGTATGCACCCAAAATTGGAACATCACCGCCGCTTGACTAACCGCAAAAATAACAATGGGATGAAACCCAATTAATGCAGTGGGAAGGAAAAAAATAATTTTCAGATTTTGCACCCAACTCAAACGAAAAGAAGTGGTCAAGTTATAGTTTTCACCGCTGTGATGCGCCACATGAGTGGCCCAAAAAAAGCGTTGCTCATGAGAAATGCGATGCGCCCAATAGCTGCAAAAATCAAAAATAATATAACAGGGAATAAAAGTCCACCAGTTGAGGTACATCCGCCAAGGAAGAAGGTTATAAATCCACACAATAAGCAAGAGTAAAGTAGATTTAAAAAGCACGTTAATCCCCACGTTTCCCAAACCGGTCAGGGTGGAACCTATGGTTTCTTTGGTGTCATAATAATGTCGATTTTGTCGATATGACATGTAAATTTCCAACCCGGCAAAAAAGAACATAAAGGGAATGGCCCAAACAATAATATCCGGGGATTTAGCACTCACTTGTTCAATTAAATTCAGTGAGATTTTTGGGGCTCCGAAGAGGTTGGACAACATGTAATTCATTTTATAGGGGTCAAGATATGGAAAGACAGGTAACTTAAAGCCTATTCATCCGTTTAAACATGAATTTAACACCTTGAGCTTCTGCAGTCTTTCTTTTAACGGAAAAATCATATTTTTATTTTACTCTCCAACGTCCTTTATCTTTCTATTTCAATTGTTTTCAGGAAAATATGCCCTCCGGTTGACCTCAGAACTGTGGAACGGAAAAAACTTTGGGATTTGCAATTGGCCGACAAAATCCAAAAACTTTTTTACAGGCTGCAATTCTTTGTTATCTTTGGCACATGGAGGATATCAAGCTCATCGAATGCCCGCGGGATGCCATGCAGGGAATTAAAGAATTTATCCCGACGGAGAAGAAAACCAAGTATATTCAGGCTTTGTTAAGCTGTGGTTTTGACACCATTGATTTTGGAAGTTTTGTCTCGCCCAAGGCCATTCCTCAAATGAAGGATACGGCCGAAGTATTGGCCAATCTGGACCTCTCTAAAACTTCAAGTAAGCTATTGGCTATTGTGGCTAATGTTCGCGGGGCTCAAGATGCTTCTCAGCATCCCGAAATTGATTATCTGGGATATCCATTTTCCATATCTGAAAATTTCCAAATGCGCAACACCCACAAAACCATTGCGCAATCTGTTGAAATTCTCAAAGAAATATTGGCCATTGCCCAAAACAGCAATAAGGAAGTGGTCGCTTATCTCTCTATGGGATTTGGCAATCCTTATGGCGATCCTTGGAATGTGGATATTGTGGGAGAATGGACTGAAAAATTGGCCAAAATGGGCGTCAAAATCCTCTCTCTTTCAGACACCGTAGGCTCTTCTGACGCAGAAACCATTGATTATTTATTTTCTCATTTAACCCCAAAGTATCCAAATATCGAATTCGGCGCACACCTGCACACCACTCCCGACTCTTGGCACGAGAAAGTTCAAGCGGCCTACCAAGCCGGTTGTCGTCGGTTTGACGGTGCCATTCGCGGGTTCGGCGGCTGCCCCATGGCCAAAGATGAACTGACCGGGAATATGCCTACCGAAAAAATGTTGTCTTATTTTAATGCCGAATTAAAAGAAAGTCCGCTGAAAATGACCCATTTTGAATCGGCTTACAATGTGGCTTCAGACCTCTTTTTGCAATATCATTAAGTCCCCTTTATTCAAAAACGGGTAATGATTTTTTGTACGCTTTCCAGTTGATAGACCTCCGGAAAAATGGCTTCAAGAATAATGGCACAATCTTTATCGAGCCATAGTGCTTTTTTTAGGTGAGACAAGCCTTGTTTCATATTATGGCGACTGAGATACACGCCGGCCGAACGAAATTCCAATTCGGCTTTATCGGGATAAACCTCTGTAGCCTGCTTCAACACCTCCAAGGCCGTTTCGAGCTGCTTCAATTCAATTAATATATCAATTCTGGACAACCAGGTTTTCAAATCGTCTTCATCAATTTCTAAACTATTTTGTAACCCGATCTCGACCTCATCAGGGCGCTCGAGATATTTATTAATTTCCGCATAACGCTTCCAATAAGAAGCATTTTCGTGATCTATAGCAATGGCTTTTTCAATATAGTAAAGGGCCTGTTGATACTTCTTTTGATCCAAGAAAAAATCAGTTATTGCGGTCCAGGTCTTATCCAAAAGCGGATCTTCTTGTAAGGCTTTGTTATAGTATTTGAGCGCCCATTTCTTATTTTCCAGTTTCTCGTAGCAGCGCCCTATTCGCAAATAGGCAAATGCGGTAGGATCTTCGAGCTCTAAAGTATCTTGATAGCAGGTAATGGCTTCAGCATATCGCTCCAACTTCTCCAGCACTTTGGCCTTCTCCATATAAGCGCCTACAAAATAATCATCAGCAATAATGGCAAAATCAAAACTGGCCAAGGCTTTTTCATAACGCTGGCTTTTAACATACTGCAAGCCAATTTGATGCCAGGCAATTTCAGCATAAGGGTGGCGATCAATATAATGGCTCAAAAATGCAATGGCCTCTTCTGTTTGCTCCAAAAAGTCAAAACAATAGATCACATTGTACAAGGCCGCAGAATCTTCTTCATCAGTCTCCAGACACCGGATAAAATAATATTTGGCCTGCTCATAATCTTCCATAAACATATATTCTAAAGCAATGGAAGAATAGATCTCTGACTCGTCTTCCAGAATATCTGCAGCAGTTTTTAGCAACTCAATGGCTTCCTCATGCTCATCGTGTTTGGACAGGATACTGGCTTTATTGATATAAACATCCGGATTGGAAGGCTCAAGTTCATACAGCTCATCCAAAATATCATCAGCCTGGGTCAATTTATTTTTAAACAGAAGAATCTCTACCTGAAGTAGTTTCAAAACCGTAGAAGTCGGATGCTGTGAAAGCCCCATTTTGGCTGCTTTATCGGCCAAAGCCATATTGCCGATTCCCAAATAGTGACTTATAATCAACTCAAACTCGTCGGCATCAAAAAAGAAGACCTCATTGGTCTTGAGCATATCTTCAAATCTACTGACCGGAAAATTTCTGCCGCTGTCGTGATCGAGTTCCATCTTTCTAATCTTTTAATTTTCTTCAAGGCTAAATATACTTCATAAAACCAAAGAACCGCCCAGTTTTAAGGTCGGCTTGTCAACAAAGTAGTTAACAGTCTTTTTCTAAAGCATTTAAAATTTCGATAATTTTGTCACAGCCTTTTTTAATCTCTTCTTCTGAAATGGTCAAAGGAGGGGTGATCCTGACCGCTCGTTTTTCCATTAGCAACCAAAACAAAATCAATCCTTCTTCTTGGGCTTTTAAGATGAGCTGATCGGCCAATTCAGGGGTTTTCATGAGCAGAGCCAGCATCAAACCTTTTCCGCGTATATCCTCGATTAACGGATGCTGAAGTCGTTTTCTTATCAGATGTTCTTTGGCGATTACGACCTCCATCAATCCGGTATTGAGAATAGTTTGAAGGGTAGCCAAAGCAGCTGCCGCAATTACCGGATTCCCGCCAAAAGTAGTGATATGCGACATCTCGGGGTTTTCGCGAAGGCTGTCCATAATCTTTGCCGGAGCCACAAAAGCGCCCACCGGCAAACCACCGGCCATTCCTTTGCCAATTGTCATGATATCGGGTACCACGCCCTGGTGTTCATATCCAAACAATTTTCCGGTGCGGCCAAAACCAGGCTGAATTTCATCCAAAATCAATAGCGCGCCCACTTCTTCACAGCGTTGTTTCACCTTGAGGAGGTAATTGTTTTCCGCCTGAATAAAACCGGCGCCTCCTTGAATGGTTTCCAAAATCACGCAAGCCGTTTGGGAAGTAATTTTAGCGAGGTCCTGCTCATCGTTAAAACCGATAAATGAAATATTGGGTAACAAAGGTGTAAAGGGTTTTTTGCGTTCTTCAATTCCCATCAAACTTAAAGATCCCAGGGTATTGCCGTGATAAGCCTGCTTGGCTGCAATGATTTCCTGTCGACCGGTGTAGCGTCGCGCCAGTTTTAAAGCGCCTTCCACCGCTTCGGTTCCGCTGTTGACCAAATAGGTTTTGGCGGCAGGAATTTCAATGTTTTTGGCCAGTAATTCGGCATATTCTACTGCCGGGGTTTGCGCATATTCGCCATAGACCATGACATGCATATATCGTTCGGCCTGTGCTTTAACCGCTGACACCACTTTGGGATGGCAGTGCCCCAAACTACAAGCCGACACGCCGGCGACAAAATCTAAATAGGACTTTCCGGATTTACTGTAAATATAACTGCCCTCAGCATAGGCCACTTCCACTCCCAAAGGATGGGTACTGGTTTGTGCTTGATATTTTATAAATTTTTCATTCAACATCTTCAATATTTTTTAGAAATAAAATCCAAAAGACCCGGTGACACCAAAATCCCTGGCGCCGGGCGTATCAAAATAATTCCCCCTGAAGTGAAAATCTATTCGGAATACCTTAAAAATATTTCCCACGCCCACATGCCACTCCCAGTAGGGGTGTTCATCAGGCGCAAATAACACCGGATGCGAAGTAGAAGCATTTAAAGCTTTGTTTTCTGCTGAGAGGCTTCCCATTATGGCGCTCACCCCCACAAATTCTCTCAAATTCAGCTCTCTCAACAGTGGTATACGCGAAAAAATTCGGCCGTTAAAGTTGTGTTCAACATGGATTCCGGCATAGGTATCGGTGACAAACTCATAATAATTCAACAAAGAAAAACTGCCATAAATAGAAAATATGGTTTGGTTTCCCGGCACAACACTGAGCAGCCCCAGCGGCACCTGTCCAAAAGTTTTTCCGGCCTCCAACGTGGTCGTCAGTTTTCCGATACCACCAAGATGCAAGGGTTGTCGATAAAAGAGCTGCAAGCGTTTATAATTAAAATCACTGTTGAAAAGTCCTTCTGCCCCCAGTGTATACTTCAAAAAAATCTTAGGATATTCCTGCTCATTGATAATAATTTTTTCTACCCCATAACCTGTGGTTCTTCGTCCGGGAGTATAAATAAAGGTAGTGGTCAGTTCGGTTTGTCGAATGATGTTGGCGGTTTGGGTATGCGCTTTATTGGTATAGTAACTCAAATCAAAATTTGGTGATGCTGCTTTCAAAGTTCGGTGTGAACCATCAAAACGCACCCTAAAGTTTTTAACCGGAGAGAGCTCGATTCCAAAGGAAGTCAAATCGATATAGCTCAAGGTATTGTTGGGGGCCACCGTAAAAAGTGAGGAAGAGGCCAACGAACGCCCCAGCACATCGGTGGTATTGGTCAAGCTGGCCCCCAATTGTTCCACATCATGGCGATGTCCGCCAAAAACCTTCAACCTGATTTCGGGTGCAATGAGCCATTTCCCGGAGATGCCGTATTTCACTTTGTGGTCTTTAAATCCATAAGCGGCAAACCCTTCGATACGCCACAGGTCATTCTGTCCAAAATAGGTACGCCCTCCTACTCGCAAACGCACTCCTTCCACGCTGTTATAGCCCACCGTAGACAGCACAGGACCATAGTCAAATCCGCCTATATTAATATATCCTGATGCCAGGATAGAACCAATATCATAATACCGCTGAAAAGCCCGGGTTTTCTTTAGGGTATCCAACATTTCATAGATATTTCGTTCTTTTTGTGTCAATTCCTCCAGACGATGTTGCTCCCAAAATTCGTCACTTCTGTTGTAAATCTTCTTATTGGGAGGCGTACGCACCTCCTTATAAAAATCTTCCGGCTTTTTAATATTAAATTTATAATGATCATAAAGGCTGGTTCGCTTTCCGTAAACCCCATGTGCATTCTTCTTTTTAAACAGCGCGAAATTGGCCATAAAATGATCCCTGATCATGACAAAAGTAGAATCGTTCAGCACCTCAAACTCTTGTTCTATATATATTTCATTGACCCAATTGATATTGGCATCTTTAGACATGGCCAAATTAATTTTCTTAATGGCCCAGGTCGTGTCATTGACCCAGAATTCGCCTTTAAAAGTCAGTTCGTTCTCCCGACGCGGATAGTAAACAATTTTATAGCACCACCGATGATCAATAAAAGCACTGTCGGCCAAGGCATAGTTATACACATCTACCCCGGTGCGCGACAAGGGGCTGACAAAAGTCTTATCAAAAATCTGCAGGTAATTGTTGTACACATTGTATTCGTTATACAGATTTTTGATCACGGCAATAAAGGCATGATTATCATTGAATCCCGAATTCCGGTTTCCGGTGAGGATTTCTTTTTCTTCATTTAAAATATTATCTCCATAAACTTTTGAGGTAGATTCATTAATAAAAATGGGGAGGTAAGTCTTTCCGGAAATACGGCTGGTATCGGTGTAATCAAAAATGAACCGCATGCCCTTAAACAACGGGCTTTCAATCAAACTGCTGTCTACCTGGCTGAGGTCAAATTCTATTTTTTCATATTTATCAAACTGATATTGCTTATATTGTTCCACTCCGTTTTCACGCCGATTGGCCCATATTTTCTTTAAAATTTCCACTGCGGGATTATTCTTTTTGGGCATGTCTCCGGTGAATAACCGAATGGTAGACATCTGCTGAACATTCTCTTCTAATACCATCTTCAAATCAAGCTGAATAGATTTGTCAAGTATCAAAGTATCAGTCTTAAAACCCATAAAGGAGAATTCAACTTTTTGATATGATTTTTCAGATTGCAAATAAAAATGTCCATTCTCATCAGTGATGGTGCCTTCGGTAGAATTTAGAAAAATCACATTGACATAAGGCAACGGATTGCCTCGGGTGTCAAAAACCTTACCGCCAATTTTGGTTTGCGTCCATCCCGTTAGGGTTGAAAGCAAACAGGCCATGATAAGCAATGCGTTTTTCATAAGGGTTTACACAGTATCTTTTGGGTCCCTTAAAACAAGTGAAGCCCAAAACATTTAAACTTCAAATTTATAAAAACAAAATTCTAAAGCAAGTATTGCCCTTTAATTCGCTTTTTTTAGGAAGATAAAACTAACTCGCCAATCGGCTGTGTTGCAATTTGTGTTCATTTTTCTTTATCAACCGCCTTCCCATCATCAATCCGGCAAAGGAAATGGAAGCACAGAGAAGCATCGCCACGACCATGGGCACAGCCGTATCCTTAATGAAAGCACTGACAAGGGCCGTTACCAATCCGCCTATTCCCATTTGCACGGCACCCATAAGGGCTGAGGCCGTACCGGCATTTCGTTCGAAAGGCACCAACGACAAAGCTGAGGTATTGGGATAAACAAATCCTTGTGTAGCGAGATACAACATAATGACAACAATGGTAGAATAGAGTTCCAACCACCCCAAAGCCGTAAACAACACCAAGCAAAACCCGGTAATAACCTGACAACTCAAAGCGACTATGGTGATTTGCTGACTGCTGTATTTTCTAAGGAAAAAGTTATTAACCTGGCTGGCTACAGTCATTGCCACGGCAATAATGGCAAACACCCAAGCATAATGTTCTTGGGAGAGTTCATAAATCCCCATAAACAATTTAGGTGATCCGGCAATATAGGCATAAAGTCCGGAAGAAGACACCGCAGAAACCAAGGCATAGGTATAAAACATAGGCTCTTTAGACACCCCGACAAAGTCTTTGATAATAGGCTTGGGTTTTAGAGAAATACTTTTATCCGGGGCGGCGCCGGCGGGCAGCCAAAAGTAAGAAGCCAGAAGGGTGAGTATTGCAATAAGCGCCAAGATAATAAAGATAGCCTCCCAACCAAAGGCTCCGCTAATAAAGCCTCCAAAGGTAGGCGCCACAATTGGAGATAGCGCAACCACCAACATCAGGTATGAGAATATTCTGGCATTTTCATTGACCGGAAACAAGTCTCTGATAAAAGCCCTGGAGGCCACCATACCGGCACAACTTCCTATGGCTTGAAAGAAACGAACCACAATCAAGCTGTCTGCATCAACCACAAAGGCACAGATTATGGAACAAATGAAATAGAGTACCAATCCAATATATAAAGGTCGTTTTTTTCCAAAACGATCAAGCAAAGGGCCGTAAATCAACTGCCCCACGGCTATCCCGACAAAGAAGCTCGAAAGGCTCATCCCTATATGAGACACTGTGGTATTCAAGTCTTTGGCGATAGCCTCAAAACCGGGAAGATACATATCTATAGAAAACGGGCCGATAGCTGCCAGCAAGCCCAATGTCAAAATGGCCAAAAATCGCTTCCCTTTGGTTTCCATAAATAACAAACAATTTTTAAATAGCAGATCTGTACAAAATCGCACTTCCTTCTGCGAATAGAAAAGATTGCAAATTTACGGCTTTCCACCGCCCAAAAAGGAGTGTACTTCTTAAAATAATCCCAAATATACCGGTTGAAAAAGTGATCTCAGCGACCGATTATTCAAGGGTTTTCAAAATGGCTTCGATATCGTCCTCCGTCGTGGCCGGATTGATAAAACAGAATCGGGTGATGGTTTCTGATTTGCCGTTTTTGGTCCATTGGGTAGGAGTTACCAAGGCAAAACCTTCTTTTTGATTGGCGATGGTCCAATTGCCATAATCTTCTGCTTTCCAGCCTTTTCTTCTAAAAAGAACACAAGACAAGCTCGGTTCGCGCACCAGTTCTAAAATGGGATGTTCTCGGATTTTTTGAGCGGCAATTTGAGCGAGTTCCAATCCGCGTTCTATGGCTTGGGTATATCGTTTTGTACCATGCATGGCCAGCGAAAACCACAGCGGCATTCCTCTTAAACGGCGGGTGAGTTGAATTTGATATTCCGAAGGATTAAATCCGCGGGAATCTTTATAGACCACATCGAGATAAGATCCCTGTTGTGCATGTGCTTTTCGAGCGAGTTCGGGGTTTTTATAAATCACGGCTCCACAATCATAGGGAGAAAAGAGCCATTTATGTGGATCGATTGTAATACTGTCGGCTCGCTCTATTCCGTTAAACAAAGACCTGACCGAAGGAGCAGCCAAAGCTCCCCCGCCATAAGCTGCATCAACATGAAACCAAATATCTTCCTGTTCACACACGTTCGCAATAGTGGTCAGGTCATCAATAATACCGGCATTGGTAGTTCCGCCAGTGGCCACTACGGCAAAAAGGCGTTTGCGATCCAAGGCCGACAAGTCATCAATTTTTTGTTGCAACCATTTTCCATTGAGCTTATCTTCTTCATCATCGTCAACCAATATAATATCGGCATCAATGACCTTAGCCATACTTTTAATGGAAGAATGTGCTCCTTGGGAAGTAATAATCAATCCGCGCAAGGCTTCATTTTCTCGGTCTTTCTGACGCCAATTTTCTCTGGCTGTGACCATAGCCGAAAGATTGGCTGCTGTTCCCCCACTGGTAAAAACCCCAAAAGCCGTCTCGGGCAAACCAGTTAAGTTGACAATCCACTGCATGGCTTGATTTTCAGCATAAATCCCCCCGGCACCGGTCATCCAATAAGCGCCGTGCATACTGGCGGCAGAAGTAATCAAATCAAACATAATGGCTGCTCGTGTGGGAGCCGCCGGTACAAAAGCCAAATGTCGAGGATGATCGACAGGAACAGTAGCTTTAATCATTTGCTCTTTAAAAATCTGAAAAGCTTTTTCGCCGCCTATGCCTTCTTCGGTAATGGTTTGCCCAATGATTTCTTGCAACTCTTTTTCACTGAGCGGATATCCCATCTCGGGCGACATATCCGTGATTCGACCAATGACATATTTCATCATATCCATGGTCATTTCTACCAGGTCCATATCGAGTTCGTGCATGCTTTTTTTAACCATACTGTTCTTGTTTTAATAGCTGATGCAATTAGTTTTTATAGTATTGTTTGATTATTTCTTTGACTTCCTCAGGCTTTTGCGTACCGATAAGGTATTCTTGCCCCGTTTTGGTCTTGATATAAATCCCTCGGGTTCCTCTAACGTTATAAACCGTTCCAAAGCGGGTTCCAAAGCGAAAACCCCAGCCTCCCACCTGAAAAAGCGTGTATTTTATTACCTTAATCGATTGGATATTTGACCACTCAAAATCCTTCTTCACAATTGGGAAATATCCTATGTGTATGCCTTGTCGGTCTATTTTCGTTTTCAAATTCAACACCAGAAAGAGCAGTATAACCAACACCGAAATCATCAAAGGAATGAGCAAACCTCCGGGATCTGCATTGATTTGGACTTCTCCTTTCACAATAGCCTCATAATTGACTATAAACGGCAAGAAAAAAGCACCGATGAGGATTACCCAAACCCACCATTGGGTAAAACGTTGGGATTCTTCAAATTTTGGATTTACGGAAGCCATTTCTTTTCAAAATTAGGTTTGCGTTTTTCTAAGAAAGCATCCCGTCCTTCTTTGGCTTCATCGGTCATATAGGCCAATCGCGTTGCTTCTCCCGCAAAAACTTGTTGCCCCACCAGGCCGTCATCGGTCAGATTCATGGCATATTTCAACATTTTGATAGACGTAGGCGATTTCGCCATAATTTCCTGTGCCCATTCATAAGCAGTTGCTTCTAACTGGTCATGTGGCACCACTTTATTGACCATTCCCATTTCAAATGCTTCTTGTGCCGAATAATTCCTTCCGAGAAAAAAGATTTCCCGCGCTTTTTTCTGCCCGACCATCTTGGCCAAATAAGCTGATCCATAACCGGCATCAAAGCTGGTGACATCGGCATCAGTTTGTTTAAAAATGGCATGTTCTTTACTGGCCAAGGTCAGATCGCAAACCACGTGCAGACTATGGCCTCCGCCAACCGCCCAGCCCGGCACCACCGCAATAACAGCCTTGGGCATAAATCGAATTTGCCGCTGTACATCCAAAATATTGAGTCGATGCATGCCATCATCACCCACATAGCCTTTGTGGCCGCGTTCTTTTTGGTCTCCTCCACTGCAAAAAGCCCATTTTCCATCTTTCTGTGAAGGGCCTTCGGCAGATAATAAAATACAGCCGATGGCGGTATCTTCTTGCGCATCGTGAAAAGCGGCTATCAGTTCTGAAGTGGTTTTGGGGCGAAAAGCATTGCGCACTTCCGGACGATTAAACGCAATGCGTGCCACGCCATTACATTTTTTATAGGTAAGATCTTCAAATTCCTTAGCAGTCTTCCAATCTATTTCTTTCATAATAAATCAATTTAGGGATACAAAATTACGGCTTTTTAAAGAATTGAAAGCGCTTTAGCCGACTTACACTTTTTTAAGCGGGGCAGCGCTAACCCGGAAAATTCATGAGATTTATTTTATACCATTAGTTCCCTGATAATCCGTAAACTATTTAATTACTCCTCAATTTGCGGTGAATTTTTCAGGCTAAGTCTTTTGGCGATTATAATCTCGCACAAGTCTAACGGCAATCAACACGCTTAAAAAAGCAAAGGGAAGCGAGCTTATAATCAACAATTTCTGCATAGCCGTCAAAACATTGGCCGCTTGACTAAAAGCTCCTAAAATTAAAAAAGCCTTGTGGAGACCAAAAGATATAAGCAGCCATGACCACCAGTGCGCCCACTGAAACGGTCAAGAGTGTGTTTCGTTTCGAATTGAAGAAAAAGCGTTTCAATACAAAGAGGCCAATTTAACGAATATCGATTCCCAATCCTGTGCTTCTTTTTTGCCGAGCCTCACAATAATAAGGTCTTTTTGGGGATTGACATAAATATACTGCCCCAAAATTCCATGTGCCATAAAATCGCCGGTTTTTGTAGGCAGCCACCAGCCATACTGATAATACCAAGCACTCCCGGCGGTGGTATCGACTTTGGTGGAGCGCTTTACCCAGGCTTCCGGAACAATTTGCTCGCCTTGAAAACGCCCCTGGTGCAGATACAGCCGTCCCAGCTTGGCAAAATCTAATGCCCGAGCATTAAGACAACAAAAAGTCTTTTCAATGGAGTGTTTTTTATCATCGAGACTCCAAGTGGCGTCAAAACGCATGTGTAAAGGTTTCCATATTTTTGCTTCTAAATAATCAGATATGCTCATGTCTTCAGGCAGCGCATTATCCAACACCAATCCTAAAAGCTGAGTATTTCCACTCTGATAATTAAACTGAAAATCGGCATTCTTCTTAATCTTTAAACGCTTACTTTTTTTGCGCAGATTACGTCCGTAATAAAACGTGGCTACTTCACTAAACGGACTGACGTAACTCTCTCCAAACTTCAAACCCGAAGTCATTTGTAAAAGCTGAAGGATGGTCGTATTTTTAATCTCAGGATGCTTCAAACCCGAGATATAATCACCGATAGAATCGTGTACAGTGCGAATATACCCCTCCTCAATCGCAATCCCCACCAGCATGGAAGTAACTGATTTTGCCATGGAAAAAGAGGCCACTGTTGAAGCGGTGTCATAGCCATTGAAATAACGTTCATATTGAATGGAATCACGATGAATAATTAGAAAAGCTACCGTCTTATTCTCTTCTAAAAATTGATCAAAAGGAACCTCCTTACCCGAAAATTCAATGGTTTTTGGGGATTTGGGATTTTGGGCAACCGGGAAATAGAAGGTCTGCTCTCCTTTTTCAATCTTGTGCTCCGGAAAAATTTTATAATCGGTGATATCGGCAAAATTGTAACATACAAAACGACCCAGGGTGCAGGATTGCAAACTCAGAAAAGCCACAAATAAAAACAAGTAATTTTTTAAAGACATAAAAGCGTGCAATTAACTATTTATCATTAGTTTTAGAGATTGGTTGTTGGGGAATTTCACCTCCAAAAGGAGCTTAAATATACGCAACCTTTTTACAATAATTACATCTTGTAAAAAATAGAAGCATATGAACCTAAGAAAACTAATCCGTTTTGGCAGTTTATTATTGTTCTTGTCAGTAATGGTGAGTTGCACCTTAGAGGAGGAGTACACCGAATTTTCGTATAAGCTGGTTCCGGTAACGGAAATCCTCATTCCCGATACCATTACATTTAATCAGTCTTATACCTTCAAAATCACGTATACTGCTCCTACTTCCTGCTATCGTTTTTCGGGTTTTGACTACCAGCAACAAGGGCATCAGCGCATTGTTGGGGTTGTCACTGCTTTGCGTGCGGATTGCTCTTCACCGGCAACCCCGGTGACCAAAACCCAGGACATGCAGTTTATTGCCCACCGACAAGACTATTATCTGTTTAAATTTTGGCAAGGAACAGATTCTTTGGGGCAAGCCCTATATTTAACCAAAAAGGTTATTGTGACTGATAAAGAACTATAACACATTGCTTTGGGAATCAAAAAACTCATACAACACTGTAAAAAAGGCGACCTTAAAGCGCAAGAGGAGCTTTTTAGGTTGTTTTCACCCAAGCTTTTTGCCGTGAGTTTGAAGTATTCCCGAAATTATCAAGAAGCAGAAGACAATTTGCAGGATGCATTTATTACCATTTATCAAAAAATTGGTCAATTTAAACACAAAGGATCTTTTGAAGGCTGGCTCAAACGGATCACGATCAACACGGCGCTGCAGCGTTATCGACAGCAGAGTGTCTTCAGCCTGGTAAACGAAGGAAATTTGGAACAGCCTGAAACGGTACACCTGCGAGAAGAAAATGTGAGTTTAGATTTTCTGTTAGAATTGATTCAAGGGTTACCCAATCGTTACCGACTGGTTTTTAACCTTTATGTACTTGACGGTTATTCTCATAAGGAAATAGCCAAAATGTTGGAAATCTCTGTAGGAACCTCAAAATCAAATTTGGCTCGGGCGCGAAAAAACTTGCGCGAGAAGCTTGAAGCCAGTGAGAAACTAAAAAATACACGATCAATAAAATGAAAGAGAAAAAAAACATAGACCGTCTTTTTCAGGAAAAGTTTAAGGACTTTGAACAAGCTCCCAAAGAAAGGGTGTGGAAAAATATTGAATCCGAATTGACCGGTAACAAAAAGCGCGGTCTCCTGCTACCGCTGTGGTCAAAGATTGCGGGAGTTGCTGTTGTTGCTCTTGCCCTTATTCTTCTTGGCGGGCAATTATTCTCCCCCTCTGCTATAACCGAACAGGAAGTCGTCAACTCCTCCCAATCCCCTTCTTCAATTGACCAAACTCGTTCGTTTGACCCTTCATCAGTAACCTCAAAAGAACCCGCTGAAAAACCTGCCCAAGCAGAAACCCCCGATTTAGAATCGCCAAAAGCACAAGAAGCTTCCCAAAGCCTTAAAAACATTCCTACCCAAGAAAATGTTGCCGGATTAAGCGCTAATTCTTCTGATCAAAAAAACACAGATACTGCGAATACACCAGTATCCAAAGATTATACCGCTCCCTACTTGCAAAAACCTCAGCCCCCCCAAAAGGTTTCTGCAAGAGGTGGAGAAATTGCTAAGCAGAAAGAAAAAGAGCGGGAGTCCACTTTTGATATAGCTGTCTCTCAGGGGCTACAAAATGAGACATCTACCCCTAACAAATCGTTAGAAAATCAAGTGACTCCTGCTTCTTATTATTCCAAAACAATTGCCTCCGAAAACGAGAGCCACCTTGGCCAAAGCGAGGAAGAGGAAACCAGTATTCTCGATAAAAAGCCCCAAGAACAAATTGCAAATCAGGCTGAAACCACTGCTAAAAAACCTTCCATTTTTGATCGAATTGCCCAAGAAAAATCTGAATTAAAAATCCAAAACAAATCGGCTACCGACAAAGCCGGAAAAATTGCCATTCGCCCCAATATTGGTGCCATTTATTACAGCAGTATGGACGGTGGAAGTGCCATTGACTCCAGGTTTTCTGACAATAGCTCTCAAGGCGAAGTGACCCTGGCTTACGGAGTCAATTTGAGCTATTCCATTTCCAACCGCCTTAAAATCCGATCGGGCATCAACAAGGTGAACATGAGCTATAGCACACAGGGCATTGCGTTTACCTCTTCACTACAAGCCGTAGAATTATCAGGACTAAGCCATAATCCGGCTCTCAAAAATATTGCTATTTTCAGTGCTGCCAAAATACCACAAACCCCAACACTCCCTCAAGAGGTAAGCACCTCTTTAACAACCTCTTACTCCCTCGGAAAACTCAAACAGCATTTGGAATATATCGAAATCCCATTTGAAATGGAATATGCCTTATTAAACGAACGCTTTTCCATCAATCTAATCGCCGGTGCCAGCACGCTATTCTTAAGCGACAACGCCGTATTTATCGACTCTCCCATGGGAACCACCAATTTGGGAGAGGCCGACAATGTCAACTCGATAAGCTTTACCACCAATATCGGATTGGGACTGGGATATCAGCTCAATAAACAATTCAACTTAAATCTCGAACCCACTTTCAAATACCAACTCAACGGATTTAATGGCACTTCGAATAGCTTTGCCCCCTATTATTTTGGGATTTATACCGGAATTAGCTTTCGGTTTTAAAAATTGGGATTGGACAACTCATCATACATCAATTGCCAAACCCGCTCCTTGAGCTCGGCTTTGTCTTTACGTTGATCAAGGCCTGTTGTGGCAATAGGTTTTAGCATTTTTACTTTCAAGCGTCCGGGATGGGCTTTTTCAAAATGATAAGGAAATCGTCTTTTATTGTCATAAAAAATAAAAGGCACAATGGGAATTTGATGATCAATGGCCATGCGGAAAGCCCCGTCTTTAAAACGATCGAGCAATAAGCTGGTGTCTTTGGGCACTCCGCCTTCCGGGAACAGGCAAATGCTGTTGCCCTGATCAAACCGGCGTTGGGCTTCTTTAAAAACGGCATTTCTGCTCCTTAAATTACTGCGATCTACCAAAATGGAAGAGCGTTTATAGAAAAAACCAAACAGCGGCAACTTGGCCAATTCCTTTTTGCCAATAAAAACAAAAGGAACCCTGGAAGCACAGTACATCAACATAATATCAGTCATAGAGCTGTGATTGGCAATCAGCATATAGCTTTTGCCTTTTTCCAGTTTTTCCAGGCGTTTGACTTTGGGCCAAAGCCCCATTCCATAAATAATAATCCCTCCCCAAATACGCGCTACCACATAAAACTTATTGTAGTAACGCTCTTTGATGGTAAAAATAAAAAGGAAAGGAAACAGCACTATGGTGGCAATTGCAATCATGACATAAAACCAAGCTCGGTATATGCCGTTGAGTATTTTTAAAAAGAAATTCATAAGTGCCGATTCAAAATTTTCACAAAGCATCTCCAGGGTGACGATCTGCTGACATGGAGCGCATCGTTAGTCATGCTTTTTTGCTTTTTTTCGGGCTTTTATAGAAAAAGCTCTTAATTGGGGCAAAAATAGCAATTTCTATTTATTGAATTCAACAAAAAAATTACCTTTACCCAAAAAATAGAAATGGCACGAATTCTTACCGGAATACAAAGTACCGGCGTCCCGCATTTGGGCAATTTACTGGGCGCCATTATCCCGGCCATCAAAATGGCCCATGATTCAACCAACGAATCTTTTCTTTTTATTGCCAACCTTCACACCCTTACCCAAATTAAGGATGCTGAACAAATGCGCGAAAACACGTATGCCGTAGCGGCCGCCTGGCTTGCTTTTGGTTTGGATGTGGAGAAAACGGTATTCTATCGCCAGAGCGATGTACCACAAACCACGGAATTGACCTGGTATTTAGATTGTTTTTTTCCTTATCAACGCTTGACCCTGGCCCATTCCTTCAAGGACAAATCTGATCGGTTGGCCGATGTCAATGCCGGATTGTTTAATTATCCAATGCTAATGGCTGCCGACATTCTGTTATATGACGCTCAATATGTTCCGGTGGGGCGAGATCAGCTGCAACACCTCGAAATGACTCGCGACGTGGCTCAGCGTTTTCACAATAAAGTGGGCGAAGTTTTTGTACTTCCCAAGGCCAAAGTAGTAGAAAATGTGAAAGTTATTCCCGGTACGGATGGAGAAAAAATGAGCAAATCTCGGGGAAATTACATCAACCTCTTTCAATCGGATAAAAAGCTGAGAAAACAGGTGATGTCTATTAAAACTGACAGCACTCCGTTGGAGGAACCCAAGGATCCCGATCGCTGCAACGTATTCAATCTGTACAAGTTACTGGCTTCAGAAAAGCAAATTAGCGAAATGCGCAAAAACTATGAAGGTGGAAACTACGGTTATGGTCACGCCAAGCAGGCTTTATTTGAACTTCTAACCGAAAAATATAAAGAGGAACGCGAGCGCTTTGCCTATTATATGAACCACCGAAAAGAATTGGACGAGGCCTTGGAAATAGGCGCTAAAAAAGCCGGAAAGGTAGCCGATAAAGTCTTGGCACGTGTTCGTGAAAAATTAGGATACTAAGCTGTTTAATAAGAATAATTATTGTATATTTTACTTTAGTACTCGACAAAATCCGAATCGCTTGGTGTCCTTCATTTTTTCACCTCGACCCTAAAGAGAGCAATCGAGAAAAATTAGAGACAAAGGCAACCTGATTCTTTGAATTAGTGTATATTTCAAAAATTGTCGTGTATTAATACCAATTATACATACAAAATAACCCAATATTTATGTCTAAATTTAAAATATCTTCGTTAATCCCGCACGTGCGGGACGTCATAGCTATGGCTATGCCTGTGCTTTTCGCCTTGATCTTTAAAATTTATCCTATAAATCTTTAGACTATTTAATAAATATAATTGGTATAACCCCTTTTTTAAACTCATTATTTTATGGCTTCCTTATTTACCAAAATCATAAATGGCGAGATTCCTTCTTACAAAGTGGCGGAAACCGATAAGTTTTATGCCTTTTTAGACATCAACCCCAACACCAAAGGCCACACCTTGTGCATCCCCAAAAAGGAGGTGGACAAAGTTTTTGACCTTGATGAAGAAACCTATATGGAGTTGATGGCTTTCTCACGGAAAGTAGCCTTGGCTATGGAAAAAGTCATTCCGTGCAATCGAGTGGGACTTGCAGTAGTAGGCTTGGAAGTACCTCACGTGCACGTACATTTGATTCCTTTAAACCGGTTGAAAGACATCGATTTTAAACAAGTAACCAAGCTTTCAGAGGAAGAGTTCAATACCGTCGCTCAAAAAATAGGTGCCGCCTATAAAGAGATGAATTAAGCCGTTGCAAAACACGATTTCTCATCTTGACAAACGACATTAATTCTTTAAATTGAAAGGCTTGTCTTCCGCTACTCCACATCAACCCTCAAAATCGACCTCACAAAGTCGGTTACCGCTTTATATTTCGCTCGGTATTTTTGCACTGCTCCTTGCCGCTTATTTTCTGATTCCCGCCGTTCAGGAATTTTTTCGGGAATTTTGGCGAGCATTTACCAGCGGAAAGGCGCAAACCGCCGAAGCTTGGGTCGCTCAATTTGGTCATTGGGGTCCTGTCATTGTCGTGGTGGTTATGGTGGTACAAATGTTTCTTATCGTGATCCCCTCCCCGCTTTTGATGGTAATGAGCATCATGTCTTTTGGGGCAGTATGGGGCAGCATCATTTTGCTGATTGCCGTGTTTTGCGCCTCTTCGATCGGATATCTTGTTGGGAAGTATTTTAACCGCGATGCCCAAAAGTTAATGGGTGACAAAACCTTAATAAAGTTGACCGATTTTATTGATAATTATGGTTTTTGGGCGGTTATCATCATCAAGTTTTCCCCCTTTCTCTCCAATGACGCCGTCAGTTTTGTAGCCGGAATTTTAAAAATGGGATACTGGAAATTCATCGGTGCTTCCATGCTTGGCAGTCTTCCGCTTATTTTAATCATTGCTTATCTACGGCGAAATTATGAAATTATGGGGGAAGGCCTGCTGTGGGTTTCTATAGTCAGTTTATTACTGCTCATTGCTTTTATAGGGTGGGATAAGAGCCGAAAGAAAGGCTAACTCCCCTGAATCACTTAACAGACACCACATTTCTCAAAAGGGATTGAGCAATTTACAAAACTCACGCAGCCTGTTGCAATATTATGGATGGTGTTGTTGCAGGTTCTTCTCTTTATTGAGCTCATTATTTCGATAAGCATCATTAGGAGAAAGCCCATCCTTTTTAACTTAAAATATTTAACACCAAGCCCACCTTGTCAAACGCTTTTTAAAGAGTATCTTTGCACGCGAAAAAGCAAATTTTCTTTGGAAAGAACAGCCACAAAAGCACAATCCCGAGACCTTATTGCGGATTTTAAAGAGATCACCAAACTGCGCTTGTCGGTCAGTGTGGTTTTCTCCTCTATTGCCGGATATTTCCTCGGAGCTGAAGTCATTGACTTTGTCACCGTACTCCTTTTGGCGATAGGAGGATATTTACTGGTGGGGGCTTCCAATGTTTTTAACCAAATTATGGAGCGCGATTTAGACACCTTGATGGATCGCACCAAAAACCGTCCGCTTCCCGCTGGTCGCATGAGCGTTAATACGGCAATGGCTCTCGGTTTCTCCATGGGTATTGTGGGAATTTGGGTATTGTATATCATCAATCCCATGACGGCGCTATTTGGCACCATTTCCATTCTTTTATATGTATTGGCCTATACGCCTTTGAAAACAAAGACCTCCTTATCGGTTTTTGTAGGAGCTTTCCCGGGCGCTATCCCGTTTATGTTGGGCTGGGTAGCGGCCACCAATAATTTTGGCATCGAAGCCGGAACCCTGTTTATGATTCAGTTTTTTTGGCAATTCCCTCATTTTTGGGCCTTGGGCTGGTGGCTGTATGAAGATTACAGTAAAGGTGGCTTCTTTATGTTACCTACCGGGAAACGCGACAAAACCACCGCCCTCCAAACCATTTTATACAGCATATGGACACTTGCCATTTCAGTGATTCCTATGTTTGGCATCACCGGTAAGTTGTATTTGTCTGATATTTCGGGCATCTTAATCTTCATTTTAGGGGCCGGACTAATTTATTTTGCCGTGCGCCTTTACAAACGCAAAACTACCCAATCGGCTAAACAACTAATGTTTGCAAGTGTTTCATACATTACCTTATTACAAATCATTTATGTACTGGATAAATTTATACGTTTATGGCTATGACAACTAAAAAACAAAAGAGACGACGATCCAGAAAAATGATGCTGTGGTTTGCCATGGCCAGTATGACCATGTTTTTTGCAGGCTTTACCAGTGCCTATGTCGTCAGCGAAAGCCGTCCGGATTGGGTTGACAACTTGGGATTGCCTCCCATTTTTACTTGGAGCACCGTAATTATCATCATCAGCAGTATCCTTATTGGGTTTGTCAAAAGATCAATTAAAACAGGCAACCGCGCTCGAGCAACACTTTTGTTATTGGCCACTTTGGTCTTGGGAATTGCTTTTGCCGTATTGCAGGTAATGGGTTTTGGAGAAATCGTTTCACAAGGTTATTATCCGGCCGGAACTTCGAGCAATATCAACTCCTCTTTCTTCTATGTGCTCATCTTTTCACACCTTGTTCACCTGTTTGCAGGCCTGATTGTATTGTCCGTTCTAATTTATAATCATTTTAAAGAACGATATAAACCAAGCCAAACACTTGGTTTAGAACTGGGTGTAACCTTTTGGCACTTTTTAGACTTTATCTGGTTATATCTGTTTTTCTTTATAAATTTCATTGGCTAACAAAATTGATTATTTTTGCATAGTCTTTAACAAAATATTTTCCTATGGATTCAACTGTGGCAAAAACAGGTACTGAAAACAGTATTTGGGGAGGCGGAAAAGCACCGATGAAGGTGACCTACGGCAAGATGATGATGTGGTTCTTTTTGGCTTCCGATGCACTAACATTTGGCTCATTCTTAGCCGCTTATGGCCTATCAAGATTTAAATTCTCTGACGCCTGGCCCATCGCCGATGAAGTATTTACCGAAGTTCCCTTCTTTCCGGGAGTCGAAGCCCCGATGATTTACACGGCTTTTATGACCTTCCTCTTGATTTTTTCTTCGGTGACCATGGTACTGGCTGTTGACGCCGGACACCACATGAATCGTAAGAAAGTGACCCTGTACATGGCACTAACCCTCTTGGGAGGAATTACCTTTATTGGCTCTCAAGCCTATGAGTGGGCCGGTTTTATTCACGGAACTCATGGTGCTATCGAAACCTATGGTGGAAGCATTATTCAGGTCTATAATACCGAAGGGGAGCACGTGGCTTTACAAGACTTTGCGGCCGCTTCAAACGACAAAACGCGCACACAGTTAGATCGTCGTGACGGACTGTGGTTTATGACCGAACGCGAATTGCCCAACTATTCTCTTGCCGAAGTGAAAGCAGGCTTTATGGCTCATGAAGATTTGCGTCTGCGCCTTCCCTTAACCGGAGAAGACGGGCATAAAATAATGCTGTCTCGCGAAGAATCTATTAAATTACTGGAAAACAAAGCAGTGGGCATTGTTAGAGGAGCCAACCTCACCCATAATGAATATGGACACCCGCTCTTTGCAGATTTCTTTTTCTTTATCACCGGTTTTCACGGCTTTCACGTGACCATAGGTTTAGTGGTTCTAACCATTATCTTTATCAATGTATTGGTGGGAACCTATGAAAGACGGGGCTCCTATCTCATGGTAGAAAAAGCGGGACTCTATTGGCACTTCGTCGACTTGGTATGGGTCTTTGTATTTACCTTTTTCTATCTGGTATAGTTTTAAATCGGTTTAACCTAAAAAAATAAAAAAATGTCTGAAACAATCACACAGAAAAAAAAGCATCACAACCAGGTTAGACGTATCTGGATGGTCTTTTGGATATTGGCAGTAGTCACCTCCGTCGAGGTACTCTTAGGGATTATTCGTCCGGAATTTTTAGTAGAAGCCTCCTTTTGGAATATGGAGCTGCTCACTTGGATTTTTATCATCCTCACCATCGTTAAAGCCTATTATATTACCTGGACCTTTATGCATATGGAACAAGAGGCCCCCAGCTTGAGAAGGGCGGTCATTTGGACCATTGTCTTTTACCTGGGCTATATTATTTTTATCTTCCTGGCAGAAGGGGATTATTTACACGATGTAATTCACAACGGATATGTATTGTGGAATTTTTAGTCATACTTTAACATATTAATATCTTTAAAAGACGGCTTTTAGGGTCGTCTTTTTTAATTTTGCATAAGCTGTTTGCCTATGAACCCCGCCATAAAAAAAGCGTTTATCCTCATTGTCCTGTTCACCTTGCCCATCTCCGTTTACATCCTTTTTGCAACGGCGGCACACAATTTTGTACACCTTCCCGTCAGAACCAAAAACGTACAAGGACTTGAAAAATTCACCCCCCTCAACCCCAAAACCAAGCTTAGTTTTGAAGGAAAAATCACCGTACTATGTTTTTTTGGAAAGAGTATTGACAATATGCAGGGCAATGCCTTTAATCTCAATGCCGAAATCTATCAGGAAAACAAAATTTACAAAAACTTTCAAGTGGTGGTATTGGCAGAAAACGGATTGGAAAAACAAGCCAAAAATCTCCTTAAAGATTTGCAGGCTTTTACCGGTGACAGCTTAGCGCGTTGGTATTTTGGCTTTGGCTCTCTCGACGCCATCAAACAGGTATTTGACAAGCTGCAAACCGATGTTGAGCTCAATGAAGATTACGCTTCTCCCTTCGTTTTTATCATTGACAAAAAAGGAAACCTGCGCGGGCAAAAAGAAAATGACCGCCCCACCACTCTTACCTTATACGGTTATGACACTCGGTCTATATCGGCTATGCGCAATACCATGTTAGACGATATCAAGGTGTTGCTGGCCGAATATCGACTAAAACTCAAGAAAAAAGAAAGAGACATCATCAAACACCAGGAGGAAAAATGAGACGAAAAAAAGGTTATATTATTGGGTTGTGCATCATCATCTTGCTATTTGGATTATGGGTTATCAAAGAATTCAAACTGCGTGACGCCCGAGACGACCTCTTCATAAGCCGCGACGAGGTATCCGGTTTAAAAGGTCTTCCTAATAAAGAAAATCCGGACAAGGAACGAAAAGTGGGGTATGTAATTTTGAATGGCGAAAAAGCAAAAGCCCCTTCTTTTAAATTTATCGATCAAAATGGCGATACCATTACCAATGAAGACTACAAAAACATGGTATATGTGGTGGAGTTCTTCTACACCTCCTGCCCCACCATTTGCCCCATTATGAACCAAAATTTGATTGCGGTATCTCAAACTTTTAAAGGCAATAAAAAATTTGGAATTGCCTCCTTTACCATAGATCCCGAATATGACACCCCGAAGGTTTTAAAAGAATATGCCGAAAAACACGGAATCACCAATCCCAACTGGCATTTTTTAACCGGCAACCGCAGCAAGATCTATAAACTTGCTCGGCAGGGCTTCAAGCTAAACGCTTTAAAAGACCCCGCAGAACCCGGTGGAATTCTTCATGACGGCATGTTTGTTTTGATTGATAAAAATGGCTATATCCGCTCGCGGAAAGACGAATTTGGCAACCCCATATTGTATTATCGAGGATATATTCACCGAGGTACCCACAACGATATTGGGCAAACCTCACAAGTAAACAAACTCATTGAGGACATCAAATGGCTCTTACACGTTCAATAATTCAATAAAGTGTGAAAGAATCCATCATTGCTTTTATGCAACCATTTTTTTAATAACTTTGCATTGCTTATCGGCTTAAAAATAGATCATTATGAAATCTTTCCAGCATAAAT
The DNA here is from genome assembly GCA_964586655.1 of uncultured Flavobacteriaceae bacterium. Taxonomy (GTDB): domain Bacteria; phylum Bacteroidota; class Bacteroidia; order Flavobacteriales; family Flavobacteriaceae; genus JAJYSO01. The sequence goes on along the minus strand of CAZPGY010000003.1, from coordinate 21,026 downwards.
TAATTCTCCTTATTCTTTTTCTGGGTATTCCGCTCCTCTCCAATGCCCAGTGTGCCATGTGCAGAGCGGCTCTACAAACCAGTGGTCAACAAGAGATGGCCGAAGGTATCAATCACGGGATTGTTTACTTAATGGTTTTTCCCTATATCCTTGTAGCCATTACCGGCTATGTGGTCTATCGAATCATCAAAAAAGAACGAGCCCATTAAGGCGAATTGTTTAACAATTAAATAACAGCATAAAATGTAACAAACGCCTATTTTTCCCGTCTTATTGGTATAATTAGTGGATTTCCACTTGTTTTTATTCAACGTTATGATCAAAATTGAAGACCTACACAAATCCTATAAAACGGGCGCAACTTCTCTTCATGTTCTAAAAGGCCTTAATTTCAATATTGAAGAAGGTGAACTGGTCTCTATTATGGGGTCTTCGGGATCGGGAAAATCCACCTTACTCAATATCTTAGGAATTTTGGACGAAGCCGATGAAGGAGCTTATGTTTTGGACGGCGTTCCCATTAAAAACCTCAACGAGAAAGTGGCGGCACGCTATCGGAATAAATTTCTCGGATTTATTTTCCAATCCTTCAATCTCATCAATTACAAATCAGCCTTAGACAATGTTGCTTTACCACTTTATTATCAGGGGGTGAAACGCAAAGAACGCCTTGAAAAAGCCCTGGACTATTTAGACAAAGTAGGATTGGCTAAATGGGCTGATCACCTGCCCAATCAGTTATCGGGAGGGCAAAAGCAGCGCGTGGCTATTGCTCGCGCACTCGCCAGTGACCCCAAAGTACTATTGGCCGACGAACCCACCGGAGCCTTGGATACCAAGACTTCTTATGAAATCATGAATCTTATTCAAGAAATTAATGACGAAGGCAAAACCATCTTGGTAGTTACCCACGAAGAAGATATTGCGCACATGACCAAAAGGATTGTCAACCTCAAAGACGGGGTTATTTTAGATGATTCTTATATCGAACAAAAAAAAGCACTGGAAAATGTTTGACCTCGAACGTTGGGAAGAAATTTTTGAAACCATCAGAAAGAACAAGTTGCGTTCTTTTCTGACCGGAGTTTCCGTGCTGTCCGGGATTTTTATTCTGGTCATTCTTTTGGGCGTAGGACAGGGAATTCAAAACGGCATCACCCATGAATTTCAAAATGATGCCACCAATCGCATCAACATTTGGCCCGGGGAGACCTCAATATCTTATAAAGGCCTCAATAAAAACCGTGATATCCAGTTTAAAAATAAAGACTACCGGTTGATCTCCAGTAAATATGATGATGTTATTGAGTATAAATCTTCCCTATACCGCATCTGGAGCTCCATGGTAACCTATAAAAACCAATCCAACAGCTACAGGGTAGAAGGCGTTTATCCCGATTATCAATTTTTAGAAAATGAAAGCATGGTCGCCGGTCGGTATTTGAACCATCACGACCTAAAATACAACGCCAAAGTAGTGGTCATTGGCCAAAAAGTAAAAAACGACCTGTTTCGCAAGGCTTCTCCCCTGCAAAAAAACATCAAAATATCAGGAATTAATTTTAAGGTAATCGGCGTGTATTCTGATCCCGGAGGTGATCGTCAGGAATCCAGGGTTTTTATTCCCATCACTACTGCTCAAAACGTATTTAATGCAGGAAATAAAATAAGAAATATGGCTTTCACACTTCCCCAACAAGAGGATTTTGACAAAGCCCTGGCCATTTCCAACAATTTTATTGAGGCCGTTACCGCACAATTGAAAGAAGCCCACAAAGTGGCCCCCAACGATGAATCGGCCATTTCAATCAGCAATTCGTTGGAAGAGGCCAAACGCATTTACACCATGACCTCAAGCCTGAATTTGTTCTTTTGGGTAGTAGGCATTGCCACGCTCTTGGCCGGTATTGTAGGCGTGGGCAATGTAATGCTGATCATCGTTAAAGAACGCACCAAAGAAATTGGCATACGTAAAGCCTTAGGCGCCAAACCCTGGTCTATTGTGTGGATGATTTTACACGAATCTATCTTTATTACCGCCATTGCGGGGTTTTTGGGACTCATCATTGGAATGGCGCTGCTCGAATTTGTGGGTCCTATGATTCAAAGTCGATTTTTACGGAATCCTTCGGTCAATTTCAATATTGCCGTTTCTACCGTCATCATATTGATTATCGCCGGCGCCCTTGCAGGATTTTTCCCGGCCTGGAAAGCGGCTAAAATAAAACCTATAATAGCCTTAAGAGACGAATAAGATGTTTAAAAGAGACCAATGGGACGAAATATTGGAATCGCTAAGCGCCAATTGGTTTAGAACCATTATGACGGCTTTTGGCGTATTTTGGGGCATCTTTATTCTGGTCATCCTTTTGGCAGCCGGCAATGGATTAGGCAATGGCGTTAAACAAGGTTTTAGCGGATTGGCCACCAATTCAATGTTTATGTGGACACGCCCGACCACCATTTCCTATGAAGGCTATAACAAAGGGCGACGCTACAACTTCAAACTCGGCGATGTGGCTGCCATAAAACACAATGTTCCCGGACTAAAATATGTCTCTCCTCGCAACAGGCTGGGCGGTTTTGGCGGAGACAACAATGTTACCCGCGGCTTAAAATCGGGGGCTTTCAATGTCTATGGAGATTATCCGGAAATTATTAAACAGCAGCCCATGGACATCCTTGCCGGGCGTTTTATCAACCATATTGACATTGAAAAAAGACGAAAAGTAGCCGTAATCGGCAAATCGGTGGTCTCTACTCTATACGACAGCGACGAAGAGGTCTTGGGCACCTATATCAAAATCAATGGCGTGGGTTTTCAGGTCGTGGGCGTTTATAACAAAAAGGCCATGGGCGGTCGTGATGCCGAGGAAGCCACCAAGGAAATATTCATTCCTTTTACCACTTACGGACTGGCTTTTCACACCGGAGATTATGTAGGGTTTATGGCGATTACTGCTGATGACGACCATTCCATCACCAAACTCAAAGATCAAGTATTTCAGGTCATCAAAGAACGGCATCACATTGCTCCCCAAGACGATCGCGCCATTGGCGACTTCGACCTCTATCAAATGTTTAACAAAGTAAACGGACTTATCATCACCCTTAATGCTGTGGCCTATTTTGTCGGCATCTTAGTTTTGTTGTCCGGCATCATCGGAATCAGCAATATCATGCTCATTGTGGTCAAAGAACGCACCAAAGAAATAGGGGTGCGTCGCGCCATTGGAGCCACCCCATGGTCTATCAGAGGACAAGTTCTATTTGAATCGGTTTTCTTAACCATTATTTCCGGTATGGCAGGCATTGCATTTGCCACCGGCATTTTGTGGGTAGTCAATTACCTGTTGGATATGGCCGATAATTCAGATATCATGTTTGTCAATCCAAGCGTTGGACTGGGGGCAATTACTGCTGCCTTAGTCATTTTGGTCGGATCCGGTTTGTTGGCCGGTTTAATTCCGGCACAGAATGCCATACGCATTAAACCTGTAGATGCTTTAAGAACAGAATAAAAATATTTATAAATAAACCAAAACCCAATGAAAAGAACCGGAACCATCATCGTTTTACTCATCATTGTCCTGTTGTTTGCGGGGTCATTGTACTACTTGTATCAAAAAAATCAAGAGAGCCCGGTTACCTACAAAACCGAAAGCCCTGTAAAAGATACTATCATCAATAAAACCGTGGCTACCGGGAATATTGTACCCAGGGATATTATTCAAATCAAACCCAATATTTCGGGGATTATCGACACCATTTTGGTCGAGCCCGGAGACCGGGTACACCGCGGAGATTTGATTGCCAAATTAAATGTGGTCCCCAATGTCAACAACCTTTCCAGCAGTCGCAATCAGATTCAAGCGGCAAAGATTGCTTTGGATCACCAAAAAGAGCTGTATCAACGTCAAAAAGCTTTGTTTGATCAAGGGGTTATCTCTGCCAATGAATTTGACAAGGCCCAACTCAATTATGATCAGGCCATTCAAACCTATCAGGCAGCCAAAGAGACCTATCAGATCATCAAAACCGGAAGCGCTCAAGGCATGGGAGCTACCTCCAACACCAATATTCGAGCCACCATCACCGGTATGGTTCTCAACGTTCCGGTGAAGGCGGGAAACCAGGTAATTCAGGCCAATAATTTCAATGCCGGAACCACCATTGCCACCATTGCCAATGTGAATAATATGATTTTTGAAGGAAAGATTGATGAATCAGAAGTTGGAAAAATAAAAGTAGGCCTTCCGCTTAAAATTACCATTGGCGCTATGCCTAACAAAACTTTTGATGCCAAGCTTCATTATATTTCTCCACAAGCTGCCGGAGCCTCAGAAGATGCAACCTCAGCACTAAGTGCAAACAGCGGTGCAGTTCAGTTTGAAATCAAAGCCCGCTTAATCAACAAAGACAGCACCTTTATCCGAGCCGGGCTAAGTGCCAATGCCGCCATTATTTTAGACAAGGCCGTCGACGTTCTGGCTATCAAGGAAGCCCTGGTTCAATTTGATAATGAGACCCACCAAGCCTATGTAGAAGTGAAAACCGGTGACAACAAATTTGAACGTCGAAATATCGAATTAGGCGTGAGCAACGGCATCATGGTAGAAGTAAAAAGCGGCCTATCCAAGGACGACAAAATCAAAGTATGGAACCCTATAGTTCCCGCAACGTAAAATAATTTTTTATGAAGTCAATTACGCTTAATACCTACGCAAAAAGCATCGTACTATTCCTACTTTTGTGCTGTTTTGGTCTCCCCCTAAACGCTCAGGTCTCTCTGCAAAATGAAACTTGGACCTTACGCGAATGTGTGGAATATGCTTTGGAAAACAACATCAATATCAAGCAATCGCGTTTGGACCTTAAGGCAGCAGAAATCGACAAAAGCGATGCCCTTGGCAATTACTTGCCCAGCATCAATGCCAGTGCCAACAACACGTGGAATTCGGGCTTGACTCAAAATGTAACCACCGGAGTTTTGGAACAACAAACCACCCGAAACTTTTCGGTAGGGGCCACGGCTTCTATTCCTATTTTCCACGGGTTAAAAAATTTACGGGAATGGCAACGCGCCAAGCTTTCAAAATTGGCCAGCCAATATGCACTGGGCAAGATGAAAGACGACATCCGGCTGAATGTAGCCAATGCCTATCTGAATATCTTGGTCAACAAAGAGCACTTGGCCATTTTAAAAGCACAAAATAAACTGACACAGCAGCAATTGAGACGCACCCGAATCCTCATTCGCGAAGGCTCTGCTCCCGCCGGGGATTCTCTAAACATCAAAGCCACCAATGCCAATGAGCAACAACAGATTGTCGTGGCCAAAAACAACATCAGAATCGCCTTGATTAATCTGGCACAAATCCTTCAAATTGACGATTATAAGAATTTTGAAATTGCTGCAGCCAGTTTTGATGTTCCCATCAATACCATTTTGAGTAAAAGTCCTCAAGATATTATTGAACATGCCAAGGACACGCGCTATGAAATAAAAATGGCTCAACAAAATTTAAAATTGGCCCAAAAAGATTTAGAAATCAGCAAAAGTAATTTCTATCCCCATTTAGATGCCTTTATTAATTTCAATACCCGTGCTTCGGGAATCGATCGTTATGTTCGAAAGGGCATCGACCCCAATAATCCAACGCAGGTTATCGGTCATGTTTCCACCACCGGAGATCCGGTGGTCACCCCCAATTTTATGCTTGAATCTGTAGGTCCGCAACCTTTCTTTGACCAGTTGTCAGAAAACAAAGGCTGGTCCTACGGTTTCAGACTCAGTATTCCTATTCTAAACGGCTTTTCTACCCGAAATTCGGTCAAACGTCAAGAAATCACTATCCAAAGAAGGGAGTACCAGCTTCAACAGGCCAAACTCGATTTAGAATCTAATATTTATCAAGCCTATGTCGATGCACAAGGAGCAGCAAAGGCCTACCAGGCAGCGCAACTGGCGGTAAAGGCCCAAAAAAAGGCCTTTGAATATGCACAGGTAAAATATGATTATGGAGAGATAACCGCTTTTGAATTTAGCGAGGCCAAATATAATTTGTCCAATGCGCAAAGCGAGCTGGTCAACGCCAAATATGACTATATCTTTAAACTAAAAGTATTGGAATTGTATTTTGGCGTTGAACCCGAAGACATCAACTTTTAAAACACCACAATTTTGGGATTGATTCTCAGTTTAGAAACCACTACTACAAACTGCTCAGTAGCCCTGACACAGGATGGAAATTTGCTATGCCTGAAAGAAAACAACAGCAAAAAATATTCTCATGCCGAAAAATTGCATCCATTCATTAAAGAAGTACTGGAGCAAACCCAACATCAGCTAACGGATTTGGAGGCCATAGCGGTCAGCAAAGGCCCCGGTTCCTACACCGGATTACGCATTGGCGTATCGGCTGCAAAAGGCTTGTGTTTTTCCTTGGAACTTCCTTTATTGGCTACCGACACCTTGTTTTGCCTTTCTTTACAAGACCAAACAGGAGCCCCCGATTTTATTATTCCTATGCTCGATGCGCGAAGAATGGAGGTCTACACCGCTGTTTTTGACCAAGAGGGAAATCGACTTTCCAATACACAAGCCAAAATTTTGGACGAAAATTCTTATCAGTCTTTTCTAAAAAAGGGACAGGTGCTTTTTATCGGCAATGCAGTAAACAAGTTTGAAAAAATCTGCCAACACCCTCATGCTCAATTTGTGGAAAGCCTACCTTCTGCCAAAGACATGATCCAACAAGCAGAGGAGCAATATCAAAACGGCAACAAGGTAGATCTCGCTTATTTTGAGCCCTATTACCTCAAGGATTTTTTAGGGAAGAAATAATGCAAATTGGCCTGGCAAGACAAACTCTTTAAACTGCTTCACCCGTCAATATTAGAGGGAGTTGTAATATTTCACCAGTTGAATCATATCCTCATCTTGTTCATCATTTCTGAATTTCAGGCGATTTTCTTTGATAAAATCTTTCAACTCTTTTTGATGATTGGGAAAATCCTTATAAGCTTTTCGTTTGTGAGGGGTAATTTGATATAAGCGATTATCAATTTTTACAAAATAATAATCCTCTCGATCCAGGGAGGCTTTTCGTCCGCTATCATAAGGACCTTTAGGCGCTCGTGCAGGAGTGAAAGTTTGGCTCATTCGTTTGTACAAAATGGCATTGCCTTCCAGCTTATTGGGAGTAAGCATTACAATGGCATAGCCGTTTCGCACTCCGCGAATCCGGATAGGCAGATTTCTGAGCAAAACAAACTTTTTGTGATCCAACAACACCACAATGTCCTGGGTTCGTTCCAGCTCCATAGCTGAGGATTCGGGGGCTTTCAGACTTTTCTTGACTTCAAAAATATCATCAAAAATTCGATATCTCACAAAAGCCTTCGTGGTTTTGATCCCCTCCTCTTCTTTAATGATGATTTTACCCAAATGATAATCTTCATTCCAGTATGGAGATCCGTCGAGATTGGCAATATCAATGATTTTGCCTTGGGCTTCAATTTTATTATGAAGCTTATAACTGCGCAAGGAAAGGTCCTTTAGGCTGGTAATATCTATATTTTGGGCACTCACCCCAAAACTGATCATTAAAATAAATAGGGTAACTAAATGCAATCTTTTCATAATATCTTTTCTTTATATTAAAAAAGTAACCTACAAAATATATTCTATTATCACAAGATTTAGGCCAGAATTAGGGAATTAAAGAGGTGTTTTTGTGAATACTCACAGATTTCCTCCCACAAAAACAAATCAAATCGGCCTGAGCACTCGGAAGGTGAGATTGATGCGCTGGCCTATATTCTGTTTTGTTTTCGGAATTTGATGCTGCCAAAAATGTTGAGTTTCTCCGCGCATCAACAGCAAGCTTCCCGAGGTTAATCTGATGCCAAACTGCTCTCGGTGATTGTCTTTTCTCCTAAATTTGAATTGACGAGCAGCCCCAAAACTCAAGGAAGCAATGGTGGGGTTTTTTCCCAATTCTTTCTCATCATCTGCATGCCAGCCATTACTGTCCCGCCCATTGCGATAGAGGTTGGCCAAGCAGGAATTAAATGCTATTCCTCTCTCTTCCCACAAACGGCTCTTAATTATTTTTAGCGTTTCCGGGAAGTCGCGAGTGGGCAATTTTAAATTTGAATACGAATAAGACAAGCCGTTTTCAGCATAAAAAGCGGTTAGTCTGGGCTGCCAATGGAGTTTCCCAAAGACGCGAATTTTCAAATACTCCCAATCCAATTCTTCCCGCAGGGTCAGAAAAAGCCGTTCGGCCTCCACAGGATCGTAAAACTCCGGAAAAAACCGGATATCAGCATTTTTGAGCTGTGAAAAATCTTTTTTTTCGGTCATTGTCTCCTCATCTTCCTTAAACAGAATTCAACAAGTTGCAAAGATACTCCTCCCATAAAGAACCCGCAAATGAGTTTGAAGGCACCTGCAACCGGGATTCGGATTATTTCTTAATTTTGCAATCTATGAAAAACCGGAAACTCAAAAACAAGGAACTCAAACGCAAATCTATTGAGGGCTTTAAGACTGCTCAAAAGACTCCTTTAATCATTGTATTAGACAATATTAGAAGCGCCAACAACATCGGCTCTGTTTTCAGAACTGCGGATGCATTTTTGCTAACAAAGATCTATCTCTGTGGAGTATGCGCCACGCCTCCCGACAAAAACATCCGCAAAACAGCCTTGGACGCCACCGAAACGGTAGCTTGGGAATATGCTGAGAACGCCTGTGAGCTCATTCAAAAATTAAAAAGTGACGGCATCAAAATTCTCTCGGTTGAACAAGCCGAAGGTGCCGTTATGCTCCACGATTTCCAACCGGATCTCAACGAAACCTACGCCCTTGTTTTTGGCAATGAGATCAAGGGAGTTCAGCAGGAAATTGTTTCAAACAGCGATGCGGTATTAGAAATCCCGCAATTCGGCCACAAACATTCCCTTAATATCGCTGTTAGTGCCGGAATAGTTTGCTGGGATTTATTTGCCAAATTAAAAAACTAATCCTCTTGGCATTAAAGAAAGAAAGCCGTTGCCACGCCCAATAAAATCAGTAAAATTTTAGATCCGTTGAATTGATGATCCTGTGAACTTTCAAAGAGAATGGTAGTAGATACATGCAAAAAGATACCGATTACCACGGCGTCGATATAATGTTCTACCGATGAGGAAAAGGCCAAAAGTTGATGTGCCAAACTGCCCAAAGGCGTCATTAAAGCAAAGAAAACGAGGAAGATCATTATTTTTGTCCGGCTGAGACGAGAATTCAGTAGAAAGGTAGAAATAATAATGGCTACCGGAATTTTATGAATTACAACGCCCAGCAGTAAGTGGGTGTTTTTGGCAATGGGAAAACCTTCCATCAGCGAGTGTATACACAAACTCACAAAGAGTAAAACCGGAAAACTGCGGTGGGTTTCGTCATAATGAACATGCCCGTGCTCGGCTCCTTTAGAGAGGAATTCCAAAATCACCTGCAATAGAATTCCCGCCATAATCAACAAGCCCGTAGTGGGAGAATAGCTTTGGTACACCTCGGGTAGAAACTCAAAAACAGTTACCGACAACAGCAAAGCGCCACTGTATGAGAGCAACAATTGGGTAGTTCGCGCCCCACCTTTTAAAACATAAGTAGCCGCAAAGCCTAAGACAACCGATAAAATGGGCAATATAATACTAAGCATTTGCAGAATTTAAGCGCATTGAGGTGATTTCGTTTCAAAAAACAATACTTCTTTCGTGTTTTTTGCGGTAGCTGCAAAATTACGTTAATTTTGCAGTAAATATATTTTATACTATGGGAAATTATAAGATGGTGGCCAAAACTTTTGCCGGATTAGAAACCTTACTGGCCAAAGAACTGGGACGCATAGGAGCAGGAGAAATTAAAAAGGGAGTACGAAGCGTCAGTTTTGAGGGCGACAAAGGTTTTATGTACAAAGCCAATCTTTCGCTGCGGACGGCACTGCGTATTTTAAAACCCATAGCCCATTTTAAAGTCTTCTCTGAGGATGATTTCTACCGCAAGATTTACCGTATGGACTGGGCTGAATATCTCGATGAAAACAGTTCCTTTGCCATTTATTCTACGGTACATTCCAGCAAATTCACCCACAGCAAATATGTGGCTTTAAAAGCCAAAGATGCCATTGTTGATTTGTTCCGCAACAAAACGGGAAAACGCCCCGATGTCGATTTGAAAAACCCCAAGATTGTCATCAACATTCACATTCAAGAGCAAAGTTGCATCGTTTCCTTAGACAGTTCGGGCAGTTCACTTCACAAGCGTGGTTATCGTTCTATCACCGGGCAGGCGCCCATCAATGAGGTTTTGGCAGCCGGTTTGCTATTGCATTCCGGTTGGGACGGATTTGACGATTTTCTCGACCCCATGTGTGGCAGCGGCACTATTCTTATTGAGGCAGCCATGATTGCAGCCAATATCCCACCCAACCTCAACAAAACACATTTCGGATTCCAGAATTGGCCGGACTGGGATGTAGACTTGTTTGAGCACATCAAAGAAGCGCGACTTAACAAAATCAGAAGGTTTAACGCCAAAATTCACGGCTTCGACAGCTCGGCAGAGGTCATTTTAAAAGCCAAAGAAAATATTGAGAACGCCAATCTTTCCGAGTTTATAAGCGTAGAGCGCAAAGATTTTTTCAAGTCTAAGAAACAGACCAAAGACCACCTGCATTTGTTGTTCAATCCGCCTTATGGGGAGCGTTTGAAAGTAGATATCCCTCAATTTTATAAGAAAATTGGCGACACCTTAAAACAGCATTACCCCGATTCTACCGCTTGGTTAATTACTTCTGAAAAGCAGGCGATGAAAAATGTTGGTCTGCATGCCACGCGAAAGATCAAAGTCTTTAACGGACCTTTGGAATCCCGCTTACTCAAATATGACATTTACAAAGGCAGCAAAAAGGCCCGACGCCAAGCCCGACCTCAAGCAAAATAATCGGCCATCAACTTGGGACTCCGCAGAACAAAAGCAACGATTTATTCTTGATTATATCATCCCCAGGTTAATGACTTCTTGTGCAGTCAAATGACGATAACGTCCGCGAGGCAGATCCTTTTTGGTCAATTCTCCATAAGCTACCCGATCCATTTCCTTGACTTCATAGCCCAGCTTTTTGAACAAACGCTGCACAATTTGCGGTTTGACCGAATCCAATTCTATTCCCACCTCTCTTTTGGGGCGTTTGGTGACATAATCCACCGCTTGGGGTTTGACCCATCCATCTTCCAAGCCCACCCCTTCACGCAGGGTTTCCAAATCTTCGGAGCTGAAATTGCGATTTAGCCGTACATGAAAAATCTGCCGGATACCGGTTCTGGCCAATTTCTTTTTTAGGGTACCGTCATTAGTAAAAAACAGCAATCCTTTGGCTTCCGTCTCCAACTTCCCCACCGGCGTGATTTCACCCTTAGCGGCATTGGCCACCAAATCCATCACAGTGCGGTTGTGTCTTTCAAAACTTCCGGTCACATAAAATCCGGAGGGTTTATTGAGCAAGACATATTCTTTTTTTACGGGATTGATTCGACGACCGTCAAATTTTACCTCATCGGTAAGCTTTACCTTGTAGCCCATTTCGGTGACTACCTCCCCATTGACGCGCACCGTTCCTGAAGCAATATAGATATCGGCATCACGACGCGAACAAATTCCTGAATTGGCAATGTATTTGTTCAGCCGAATGGGCGCATTCGGATCCTTGACCTGCTTGTCAATCTTAACTCGCTTGCCTTTTCCGCCTCTCTTTTTGGAAGCATCAAAGGCTTTCTTTCTCGGTTTTCGAGACTTCCCCTTCTTTCTATTCTTATGATTTTTAGGCTGCTTACCCATCGCTATAATTTTTGACAAAGGTAGGGATTAAATAAGGAAAAGCACCACTCCTCGGTTTGGCAAGTACTTTTTTTTGTCTGGCTGACCGCAATAGTAAAAAACGATTACCATCACCCCGAGTTGGCACGACTTGTGTTACTTTAATCGACAGTTAAATCAAAAAAAATGTTGAACCTTACTAAAAGACTGCTCACCGGCATCGGTATTACCCTTTTTTCTGCAGCTCTATTGATTTTCAGAAAATCAGATACGGAGGAAATGGAAGATTTTATTTCCGGAAAAATTAGCGGCATTCAAAAGAACAAAGGCGGTATAGGCTTGAAAATGATCGGTACCGACCAAACTGTTTTCTATGCGGTGCTTTATACTTCAGACTGGACAGCTCACCAATTAAACCACTTCAAATTAGGGCAAGTCCTCGCCCTTAAAGGCAAGCGAACCCGGTTCTCCAAGAAGAGACCCGATAAGCGAGATATTATTGAGGTCAAAGCCTTGAAGCATCTATCGGAATAGACCGTACAAAATTGTCAATCATTTAACATCTTACAAAGTCTTCAGCTCCCCAAAAATCCTTACTTTAGACTTTATGGAACGACGGCAACGCATACAAGGTTTTTCCTTTGATTCGTATCGGGCTCCGGATCAGACGCCATTTGAAAAGCTCTTTGAAATTTTCAAGGAGCTGATTACGCACACTTCGGGAGATTTTGACGAAGCTATGGATTGGCTGCGACAGCTCGATGAAGAATACGATTTGACTACCCCCGATTATACCTTAGATGATTTTGTAAAAGACCTGATCAAAAAAGGATATATTCAAGAACGCATCAAGCCCGATGGAAAAGGTGGCATGGCTATTACTTCAAAAACCGAACAGGCCCTTCGTCAACGCGCTTTGAATCAAATCTTCGGAAAAATGCGAAAAGGAACTTCCGGAGACCACAAGAGCAAACAGTCCGGCAGCAGCGACGACAAGATCGGAGAAATGAGAAGCTACCGATATGGAGATACGCCCGAGCACATCAACATGACCGAAAGCTTTAAAAACGCCCAAATCAATCACGGAATGGGAAATTTTAAACTCACCGAAGAAGATTTGGTGGTAGAAGACAGTCAGTTTAAATCCCGAATGAGTACGGTGCTGATGATAGATATTTCGCACAGCATGATCTTGTATGGAGAAGACCGCATCACCCCGGCAAAGAAAGTGGCCATGGCTTTGTCCGAATTGATTATCACCCGATATCCGAAAGACACCTTAGACATCATTGTTTTTGGCAATGACGCTTGGCCCATTCCGTTAAAGGACTTGCCGTATTTGAAGGTGGGCCCCTTTCACACCAATACAGTAGCCGGTTTACAATTGGCCATGGATATCTTGCGACGAAAACGCGATGCCAACAAGCAAATTTTCATGATTACTGACGGCAAACCAAGCTGCTTGCGACTGCCCGACGGCTCTTATTACAAAAACCCGATGGGACTGGATCCGTACATTATCAACAAATGCTACTCCACGGCGGCTCAAGCTCGGAAATTAAGAATCCCCATTACCACTTTTATGATTGCAAGCGACCCTTATTTGCAGCAATTTGTACGTGACTTTACCCAGTCTAATCAAGGGAAAGCTTATTATACCGGCCTAAACGGTTTGGGAGAAATGATTTTTGAAGACTATGCACAGAACAGAAAAAAACGAATGCGGTAAAAAGAATCGGACAGTAGTTTTAGGACTAAAAAAACAAAACATAAAATATGACTCAACCCCACATAAAAACCTTCGGTGAACTCAAGAAAGAGGGCTTCACCTACCAAAGTATCAAAGACGAATTGCGTAAAAATCTGATCCAAAAAATCAGTAATAAGGAAAGGGTTTTTGAAGGAATCCACGGCTATGAACACACCGTAGTGCCTGAGTTAGAGCGGGCTATTCTCTCTAAACACAACATCAACCTGTTGGGACTTCGCGGACAGGCCAAGACGCGTTTAGCCCGATTAATGGTCAACTTATTGGATGCCTACATTCCGGTAATTGAAGGGTCGGAAATCAACGATGACCCTTTTCGTCCCATTTCTCGATATGCAAAGGAATTGATGGCCCAAAAAGGCGATGACACTCCTATTGCCTGGTGGCCACGAGAAGATCGCTTTTCAGAAAAACTGGCCACTCCCGATGTGACCGTTGCCGATTTAATTGGCGATGTAGACCCTATTAAAGCGGCCAATCTTAAACTGAGTTATGCTGATGATCGCGTGATTCATTTTGGAATGATTCCACGCGCCAATCGGGGCATTTTTGTCATCAACGAGCTGCCCGATCTACAAGCACGCATCCAAGTAGCCTTGTTCAATATCTTACAAGAAGGCGATATTCAAATTCGGGGCTTTAAACTGCGAATGCCTTTGGATTTACAGTTTGTATTTACTGCCAATCCTGAAGATTATACCAACCGTGGAAGTATTGTTACTCCTTTAAAAGACCGAATTGGTTCTCAAATCCTAACCCACTATCCCAGAGATTTGGAAACTGCCAAAATCATTACCTCCCAAGAAGCCAAACCGGAAAAGTCGCAAAAAGACAATATTAAGGTTCCGGAATTGGCCAAGGACATTTTAGAACAAATCAGTTTTGAAGCCCGAGAAAGCCAATATGTAGATGTTAAAAGCGGAATCAGCGCTCGAATGAGCATCACGGCCTTTCAAAATCTGTTGAGCACGGCAGAACATCGATTGCTCACTTGTGACGACAAAACCACCCATTTGCGCTTTGCTGATTTTCTGGGAATAATTCCGGCCATTACCGGTAAGGTAGAACTGCTGTATGAGGGCGAGCAAGAAGGCGCCGATTTTGTGGCCAGACACCTCATCGAGAATGCCGTGAAAAGCTTATTCCCCAAATACTTCCCCAAAATCGAAAAGCTGGAAAAAAAAGAAGCCAAATCACCCTATGATGAGATCACCCAATGGTTCTTTGATGCCGGAGAAGTAGAGCTCTATGACCAAGCCGACGAAGCTGCCCATCGAAAAACGCTTGATGCGATTAAACCTTTGAGAAAATTGGTCGACAAATATCAACCGGATTTGTCAGAGGGCGATCGCTATTTTTTTATGGAATTTGTACTCTGGGGACTAGTAGCTTATAACAAACTCAGCAAACATCGCTTTGACAAAGGCTTGCAGTTTGAAGACGTGTATGGAAGTTTTATCAACAAGCTTTAATTCTACTTTGGTAGATTAAAAAATCTAACAAGCCTCTGTTTTTCGGGGCTTTTTACCCCGGCCCTAAAGGGAGAATCCCCGAAAAACACCCTTGGTTTCCTTTACCGCGTCCGCCGCAGGAGGAGGGTCAGGGGAAAACAAGGGGGTTCAGCCCTTAGATGAAACAAAGTTTCATGAACCAACTTATGCTGTTGTTCTGTCAGATAATTGTGTCAAAGTAGAATTAATACCCCATGACAAACAGTCTCTTTACAGACAAATAACGTCGGGTTTTAAATCCATTGCCCTCCTCAACCCTAAAATAAAACCCGACCAAAACGCCTGATAAAGACCAAGTATATAAGCCGGCATCTCGATTGAGTGGGTTATATTTGCATTTTTAATCGAAATTTTAGGCCCATGAATCCATTACAAGCTGTCTCGCCCATCGATGGTCGTTATCGTTCCAAGACCGAAAAACTATCGGCTTATTTTAGTGAAGAAGCCCTGATTGGATACCGCATTAAAGTGGAAGTAGAATATTTTATCGCCCTGTGTGAATTGCCGCTTCCCCAATTAAAATCGGTTGATGTCGAATTTTTCCCCAAGCTTCGCAAGCTTTATGAAACCTACAGCCTGGAGGATGCCAAACAGGTAAAATCAATCGAAAAAAGAACCAATCACGATGTAAAAGCAGTGGAGTATTTCCTCAAGGAAAAATTTGATGAATTGGGACTGTCGGCTTATAAAGAGTTTATCCACTTCGGACTCACCTCACAAGACATCAACAACACCGCCATCCCTTTATCTTTAAAGGATGCGGTGAGCCAGGTTTATTTCCCCAAGATGGATGAACTGATACGCAAGCTCGATGATTTGGCACTCACTTGGGAAAACCTGCCCATGCTGGCCAAAACCCATGGACAACCGGCTTCCCCTACCCGATTGGGAAAAGAAATTAAAGTATTTGTCGTGCGCCTAAAGGAACAATTGAACCTGCTAAAATCTACTCCCATTGCCGCTAAGTTTGGTGGAGCTACGGGAAACTTCAATGCCCATCACGTGGCTTATCCCGATATGGATTGGTTGGGATTTGGTCGTGATTTTGTTGAAAACACCCTGAACTTGAAGCATTCTTTTCCAACTACTCAAATTGAACATTACGACTACTTGGCAGCTATCTTTGACGGGATGAAACGTTTGAATACGATTATAAGGGATCTGGACCAAGATATTTGGCTCTATATCTCAATGGATTATTTCAAACAAAAGCTCAAAAAAGGGGAAGTAGGTTCCTCAACTATGCCGCATAAAGTCAATCCGATAGATTTTGAAAACAGCGAAGGAAATATTGGGCTGGCCAACGCCCTGTTCGACCATCTTTCTAACAAGCTTCCGGTTAGTCGATTACAGCGAGACCTGACCGATAGTACTGTTTTACGAAATATTGGTGTTCCCATCGGGCACAGTTTAATTGCCATTAGTTCCACTTTAAAAGGACTGGGAAAATTGGTCTTGAATGAAACAAAAATCCACGCCGATTTGGAGAACAATTGGGCCGTGGTTGCCGAGGCCATCCAAACCATTTTGAGGCGAGAGGGCTACCCCAATCCTTATGAAGCTTTAAAAGATTTAACCCGCACACACAGCAAGATTAATGCGGATCGAATCGCTACATTTATTGACGGATTGGAGGTCTCTGCCGAGGTCAAATCAGAATTAAAAAATATCAATCCGCAGAATTACACCGGGATATAAAAAACATTGCAAAACGGTAGTAAATACTACCCCTAAAAAGTATGTAAAATGCACAATAATTATCTTTGATTTAGTCATCACAAAGAAAGGGTTGTAAATAAAGAAAACCGCAAGTAATCCAATTTAAAGATGAATTGACGTCGGTATAGAAAAAAATAGACGAGATTAAAAAAATCAAGGCTTATACCCAAACCTCCTTAACTGACGATCGTTATTGCGCCAGTTTTTGTTGACTTTCACAAAAAGTTTTAGATACACCTGTTTGTCAAAAAAGGTTTCTAAATCTTTACGTGCTTCCATGCCTACCCGCTTTAGCGCATTCCCCTTATGACCGATGAGGATTCCTTTTTGCGACTCCCGTTCTACCATAATATCGCTTTGGATGTGAATGATTTTTTCTTCTTCTTCAAAAGAAATTGTTTCCACCTCAACGCTATAGGGCACTTCTTTTTTATAGTGGCGAAGTATTTTCTCGCGAATGGTTTCATTGACAAAAAAACGCTCCGGCTTATCGGTCAGCTGATCTTTTGGGTAATAGGCCGGAGATTCGGGCAGCAATTCCAGAAGACGTTGGAAAATATCTTTTACGCCAAAGGATTCAAGAGCGGAAATGGGAAATATTTCGGCATTGGGCACCTTACTTTGCCACAGTTTAACCTGCTTTTCCAGCTCTTTTTGAGAAGATTGATCTATCTTGTTAATCAACAACAACACCGGGATTTCTGCCGAAGTAATTTTCTTAAAAAGCTTCTCGTCTTTGAGGTTTTTTTCCCCGCACTCCACCATATAAATCAAAATATCGGCATCTTCAAAAGCCGCATCAACAAAACCCATCATGGATTCTTGCAATCCATAAGCCGGTTTAATGATTCCGGGGGTATCGCTAAAAACAAGTTGATAATCCTCGGCATTGACAATTCCCAAAATACGGTGACGCGTGGTTTGAGATTTTGCCGTAATAATCGACAACCGCTCTCCCACCATGGCATTCATCAGCGTTGATTTTCCCACGTTGGGATTTCCGATAATATTGACAAACCCGGCTTTGTGCGCCATAAGCAGACTTATTTTATTTTGAGAATGTAAGTTTTCTTTTTCCCTTTATTTAAGATCACATATTTATCGTTAAGCAAGTCTTTTGATGTGATTTTATAGGCCTCCCCCACTTTTTCCTTGTTGACCTTCACGGCATTTTGCTTTAAGGCCCTTCGCGCTTCACCGTTACTGTTTAAAAATCCGGTCTTGGCAGCCAATGCAGCAATCATATCTAAGCCTTCTTCAATTTCAGCGGCGTCTATTTCCGCTTGTGGTACACCATCAAACACTTCCAGGAAAGTCTGTTCGTCAAGGGTGCGCAGGTCATCGGCCGTTGATTTTCCAAAAAGCACCTGAGAAGCCTTCAATGCATTATCCAAATCGGTCTGAGAATGCACCAATACGGTGATTTCTTCGGCCAACTTTTTCTGTAAAATACGCAAATGGGGAGCTTGGCGATGCTGAGCCGTTAACTCCTTAATTTCTTCTTCTCCTAAAAAAGTAAAAATCTTAATAAACTTTTCCGCATCTTCATCACTGGTGTTGAGCCAGTATTGATAAAATTTATAAGGGGAGGTACGCTTGGAGTCCAGCCAAATGTTACCCCCTTCAGACTTTCCAAACTTGCTGCCATCGGCCTTGGTAACCAACGGTGCTGTAAGCGCAAAGCCTTTACCGTTGAGTTTACGACGGATCAATTCGGTACCGGTTGTAATGTTTCCCCATTGATCGCTGCCTCCCATCTGCAAAGTGCAAGATTCTTTTTCATACAGGTGTAAAAAATCATAGCCCTGAATCAATTGATAGCTAAACTCGGTAAAACTCATTCCTTCTTTGGCCTCCGAAGACAGTCGTTTTTTAACCGAATCCTTTGCACTCATGTAGTTTACCGTAATGTGTTTACCGATGTCGCGGATAAATTCTAAGAAAGAAAAATCTTTCATCCAGTCGTAGTTATTGACCAACACCGCCGCATTTTCTTCCTTTCCGTCAAAATCGAGAAATTTGGCCAACTGTTTTTTTATCCCTTCCTGATTTTTGCGAAGGCTTTCTTCCCCCAACAAATTGCGTTCTTTGGATTTTCCCGTCGGATCACCAATCATTCCGGTGGCACCGCCTATCAACGCATAAGGTTTGTGACCGCAACGTTGAAAATGTGCCAACACCATAATAGGCACCAAACTGCCAATATGCAACGAATCAGCTGTAGGATCAAAACCGATATAAGCCCTGCGCATCTGTTCTTCTAAATGCTCTTCTGTCCCGGGCATGCAATCGTGCAGCATTCCACGCCATTGGAGTTCTTTGACAAAATTATTTTCCATAGTGGGGTTATCTTTACCAAATTTAAAACCTGAAAGAGGGCAAAGATACGGATTATGTTGATTTGGAAACCCCCGAAGCTCCACAAATTCGAGTCTAAATACAGGAAAAAATCACCCAAATCACCTCTTCAAACAGCAAGCTTTATCCGGCAATACAATACCAAAATAACCTACAAATCAACCCCATATTGAGCCCTAAACTCCAAATTATTTGACACAAAACCCACTCCTGCGTTTGTTTTTTTTAAGAGCTTGCTTATTTTAGCCCTTAACTTAATTTCATTTTATTAACGCTTTACCAATACCCTATGGACATTACTTTTTTTTTATCCGGCACCTCCGCATTTGAAGGCATTAAAGGTTTTTTTGCCCACTTGGGAGAACCGCTTTTCAGTTTGGGTAAAACGCCCATCACCTTGATTTCCATCATCACCTGTATTGCCTTTATCCTGTTTGCATTTCTCATCTCCTTTATCCTTAGGCGGTTGTTGTCTAAAATATACCACAAACGCAAAATCGATGTCGGTCTGCAGCATTCCTTAAATCGCTTGCTGCACTATGTCATCATTGCCATCGGTTTTTTTATTGCCATGGACAATCTGGGGGTTTCCTTATCTGCGCTGGCCGCTATAGGTGGCGTACTTTTGGTGGGCATTGGATTTGGACTGCAAGACTTGGCCAAGGATTTTATCAGCGGACTAATCATCTTATTAGAACGCCCCATCCGCAAGGGAGATTTTGTAGAGGTAGAAAACAAACAGGGAACGGTGGTAAAAATCGGCTTGCGCGCCACGGTGATCAACACCTATGACGATATTGAAGTTTTAATTCCCAATGGCACGCTCATCAATAACGTGGTGGTCAACCGTTTGTTTCAAGAAAAAGTATACCGTATCCGCATCAATGTGCGAGCGGCTTACGGCTCTAATCCTGAAGCAGTCCGCGAGGCTTTACTCAAGGCAGCGCAATCGCATCCTGATATTCTGGAAGACCCTAAACCCATTGTTTTCTTTGAGCATTTTAAAGAATCTCATTTAGATTTTAGATTGATGGGATGGCTCAATGATGCCCGCCTGGAACCACGGGTGAAGAGCGATTTGCACTATGCGGTCACCCAAACTTTTAAAGAGGCCGGCATTCAAATGCCTTTCCCACAAATGGATGTACACCTTCGTGAAAAAGCAGCACAAGACGCATAAACTCAACAATCCATGTTTAGCAGCCGTATCGCTGTTCTCAACAAAATTTCAGCAAATCAAGCACTATGGACTAAAAGTTCAATCTTAACGTAGCCACAAATTACACAAATCCACACGAATTATTTTGTGAAAATTCGTGCTATTTGTGGTGAATTCTTTTGATTAAACTGTATTTGAGACTAATAAAGCTATGCTTTACTGTTTACCCATAAGGCGTGAATTATCCCCGGAACCCAAAAGATTAGGCTTAAAATAAGATTGATGATAAAATCTTTTCCCAAGCCTTTGACTAAGAAAACCGCCAAGGGAGGAAGTAGAAAACTGAGAATAATAATCAATAGAGACATCGCATTTATTTTAGCCTCAAGATAGTGTTTTATCTTTAGCCTCCATAGATTGTTGCACAAAAATATTGCAACAGGCCAACTTAAAGCATCGTAACGGGCTGCTATTGGGCTACAACCGCTTATAGCTCAACTCTAAGTCATTGTAGAATGACGAAAATTTTTCAAAACTTACATTTATCTTTTCAGCAATTTCCCGCTTCTGTCGTTTTTTTAAGGCGATTGTCTTGTCCTGAAATACGTTGACCATTATTATTACACTTTTTCAAAGGTTTTC
>CAZPGY010000002.1:160144-249471 GCA_964586655.1 uncultured Flavobacteriaceae bacterium | reverse complement strand
AACCGCAACTTCTGTCAAGTATGTACGACTTCTTTCGGATGGGCAGACTTGGTTGAGAATTGGATAATATAACCACAATTAAAAACATTACAATATGATTAGATATATTTTATTTCTCTTTGTTTCAATAGCCGAAAAAAGAATACCGTTTTCGGAGCGTATACTGCAATATGCCAAGGTAATATTTGTAGGAAGCGTTTCTTCCTATTTAATTAATTCATTAACGGGATGGTATTTTGAAAACAAGGCTTTCGTGTTTTGGTTTCTGATAGAAATATTGGTAATGGTATTCTTTGGGATATGGCACCATTTGAAACATCGTAACTTCTCTTTGTTTTTGCTAATTGTCAAGACGACTATAATCGTGATATGCTCAATCGGCGCTTACATCGTGCTTGAGGGACTTATCCAAATGGCAGGGGATTACGCATTTATAAAACATTTCGAGAACATTATTAGAATAGGCACGCTTATTTATCCTATTTCAAAAACGGCACGATCAATTTATGAGATTTCTGGACAGAAAATACCTCCAAAAAGCATTATGGAACGGATAAAAAGATTTGAAAAAAGTTTTAACATTAAAGATTTGATATAATGATATTGCCAAAATATTACTATAAAGATTACTTAGACCGATATAAGTCTTTTTTTGACTATAAGAAGAAGCCGGAGAACGACCCAAAGAAACCGGAAAACTTTGAAATAAGCAGAAAAGGTTTATTGCTCATTAAGAGGTTCGAGGGATTTAGCAGCACACCTTATCGCGACGCCAAGGGAGTGCCGACAATTGGTTACGGCTTTACCTACTATCCGAATGGGGAAAGCGTGAAGATGACCGACAGACCTATTAGTCGTAAGCAGGCATTAGAGATAATGGATAAGTTGCTTGATAAGTACGAGCACGCCGTCAATGAAGCAGTAACAAGTGACATCAATCAAAATAAATATGACGCTTTAGTATCATTCACATACAACTGCGGTATTGGAGCATTGAATACCTCCACGTTATTGAAAATGGTTAATCAAAATCCAGATGACACGGAAATAAGGGATGAATTCCCGAAATGGAAATATTCGGGTGGCCAAGTAATAGATGGTCTATTGCGACGACGAAAACAAGAAGCAAGACTTTATTTTAGTTAGAAATCAATCAAAATGAAAAAATCAATCCCATACATCATTATAGCCATTTTGGTATTTTTCCTATTCATGAAGAGCTGCGGAAAAGAAAAATCCGAGCCTAAAATAATCGAAGTGGAAGTTCCGGAAAAGTCGGGCAGTTTTGAGCCGAAAGAACCGACATATATCAAAACAGACACTGCCATTGAGGTCAAATGGAAAGAAAAGGTCATCAAAGTGCCAAGCCCGGTAAATGATAGCCTTGTGAATGCCTATAAAGCATTAGCCGACAGCCTTAATGCCGCACAAGCCGAGCTTGCACGGTATAAAATGTATCTCGATGCCATCCAAATACGTGATTTCACCAGTCATTTTGAAGATGAATACCTCGATTTGACCATTTCGGGGAAAGTTCAGGGGCATATTAAATCGATACAGCCTGATTATACGATAAAATCACGAACTATCAACGATACAATCAACCCAGTTAAGACTACTTTTAGGGTATTAGCCGGGCTTGAATTCGGAAATAACACTTCATTCGGCGATTTTCGTTACAAGGCCAACATAGGATTCCAAAATACCAAGGGTAATATCTTTTCATTGGGCTATGAACGATGGAACGGACAGGACTATATATGGGTAGGGTATGAGTTCTCCGTTCTGTCGTTCTAAAATTCAGGAGATTGCTCTATTATCTGCTTTCTATACACTTCTTTGACCACTTTTGCGTAGCGCAGGGTCATTAATTTGGAAGTATGGCCATATAATTCCCTCAAGGTATCCAAATCCATACCAGCCATTATCTTTGCATTCGCACCGGCATGTTTGTTGGAGTACATATTCACATTAATGCCCAATGCATCTTTTACAATTCGCTTCCATCGTTTAGTGGCCGTGTCCCTTTTTATCATCGTTGGTCCAGGGATAAAATCTTCTCTTGAACCGGCGTTCCCTCTACCCGGTTTTCGATAACTGCCGAAAAGAAAATAATCAGACGGGAAATCACTGACTTTCATGTCTTCAAATGTGGCCATTAAGTAATTGTTTATCGGCACAACGCGTTCCATATCCGTTTTCGTTATTTCCGGAGGCAATATAATTTGTTGTCTTTTCAGATTCACCATTTTTATTCGTGTGTTCAGGATTTCCTTTGGCCTGATACCGGTATGGAAAATAACGGTTATGAACCTGTAAAAATTAAGGTGGTTCGCTTTCAAATGTTCTTTGATCCTAATGTGCTGTTCCGCGGTGGCTGGAATATTTGCACGACTTTCAGAGACCGGCAAAGACTTAATTCTGTGCGCCGGGTTAACCTCTATAATATCCCATTGGATTAATTCAGAAAGCAAGGCCTTGATATGGTTGAGGTGTTTGTTGTAAGCCTTGTTTGACCACCCGCGTATTTGTTTTGCTTCGTTGGCCATTTTACGTATGTGAGCTCTTTTTGTTTCAGAAATAGTGAGGTAATCGTATCTCAGGTTCTTTATGGCCTGCTTGTAGAATTTTACGGAACCACGATATCCGGAAAGCGTTTTGCTTGCTACAGTTCCTTTTTTCTTTTCCAGGGCAAAATCAAGAGCGGCCATAAATGTCATCCTTTCATCATCGGATTCCGTTTCTGGAATAAGTGGATTCCATCCGTCTTTTAGTTTCTGATGTAATGCTCGTCTCAACATATTGAATTCCCGCTCCCGTTCCCGGAGATTGGAAATATAATTGAGTTTCATTTTATAGCGTTTCTGAACGCCCGCATAACGAAAATGGACATACCATCCCTGATTAGCCTTGCAGAGCTTCGGAGTAGAATAGATTGATTTCTTCATTTTGATTTGATTTAAACCAAAATGCTTGCGGGAACATTGAATCAATCCGTGTACGAATTGTGAACGATTATTATATCTTTTTTATAAACCCCAGTAATAAAGGGGTTTATAAATAAAGCGGAGGAAGAGGGATTCGAACCCCCGGACCCGCAAAGGTCAACGGTTTTCAAGACCGCCGCGATCGACCACTCTGCCATTCCTCCTCATAAAATTCAGCTGTCTGCTGAACGGCTGCAAATATAAAAAGCTTTTTGGGTTCATGAAATTATTTTTGAAAAATTATTGCTCCCAAAATTAAAAACCTGACAAGTTTTAAAGTTGAAGTGATTTACTTTCGTAATCGCAGCTGTCATTCAGGAAAATTAACGGTATTAAACTTGGCTTTGGCGTTTTTCTTATGAAAGATGCGCGGCGCGATAATCCTCTATTTCTTCGAGCGTTTTGAGTAGGCCTTTACCAAGAAGTCGATAACCGTTCTGGGTGATTAAAAAGTCATCTTCAATACGGATGCCGCCAAAATCTCGATATTCGGCTACTTTGTCATAGTTGATAAACTCGGGCAGTCGGTTTTCTTTTTGCCAAATATCGATGAGCTGGGGAATTGCATAAAATCCCGGTTCTACAGTCACCACTTGATTTTGTGCCAGGGCTTTTCCCAATCGCAAAGATTTCCAACCAAAGGTTTGCTGGTCTTTGGGTTCTTCTTCGGTGTAGCCCACATACTGCTCGCCCAGATCTTCCATATCATGAACGTCCAGCCCCATCAAGTGTCCGGTGCCGCATTGGAAGAACAAGGTGTGTGCATTGTGCTCCACGGCTTCTTTGGGGTCGCCTTTCATCAAGCCGAGGTCGATAAAACCTTCTACCAAGGTCTCAGCGGCTTTGCGGTGCACTTCCTTGTAATTTAAACCGGGTTTCATAATGGACTGACTCGCTTCAAAAGCCTGTAAAACTACTTGATACATATCCCGTTGTCGCGGAGTGAACTTCTTGCCTACCGGAAAAGTACGGGTTAAATCTGCTGCATAACAACGCGCCGTTTCTACGCCCGAATCATTTAACACCATGTCTCCTTTTTGTAGCGTATTTCCGCGGTAATGATTGTGCAAAATCCCTCCATCCTTGGTGATAATTGGCGGGTAAGAAAAAGTGCAATTGTTTTGGGCCGCCACCTTTTGAATGGCTGCAAACAATTCATATTCTTTCATGCCCGGACGGGTGACGCGCATGGCCAAGCGGTGCATTTCATTGGAAACTTCAACGGCCTTTTCCATTTCGGCGATTTCTTGCTCTTCCTTAGTGGCACGTTGTGCGACGATGGCTTTGATAAACGGAACTGAGGGCGTCAGTGTCTCGGCCGAGTGGCCTAATAAGTCGCGTAATAAACTTTTGTTGGCCGGTTGGTAGGGCGGAAGAAAGTGAACCTTACGCCCGCTGTTTTGGGCCTGATTAATATAAGTGTATAGCTCTTGAAAAGGGCGGGTTTCGGAGACTCCCGATTTTTCGGCTTTGGAGGCCAAGGAAGCCTGAGTGCCCATCCAAATAATCTCATCGATTCCCAGTTCATCGCCAAAAATGATGGTCTTGTTTTCGTCGAGATCCATGAGTGCCGCTATTTTGGGCTCTTGAATACCGAAATAATACAAGAAGCTGCTGTCTTGCCTAAAAGGGTAGGGGTTGTCGGCAAAATTCATCGGATTTTCGTTATTCCCCAGGAACAATAAAAGTCCGCTATCTACAGATGATTTTAACTCTTTACGTCTATTTTGATAAGTAATTGTTGAAAACATAAGGCTTAATTTTTTGCTTTTGCAAATTACATGAAATTGATTGAAATGTCATGAAAAACAAGACCTTTAATGCCAATTATACAGGCAAAAAAGCTCGATATTTAGGGCTAATGCCGTGACAATTAATATAAATCCGCTTCAGCTTTTGGCTTTGCCGCCCTATTTAACACCAAATCCGCATACAAAACAGATCAATATTCAGATAAAAACTCTAAATCTCTGCATTTCGGTCTCGCTCAATACAAGCTAAATACTCGTCATAACTAAGGCTATGTTTACGTTTTTTGCCTTAATCTTTGAAGTTTTAATGACAAAATATTTAATCTATTTCAGCAATTACTTTCGTATAATTTGCGGTTTATTTTGGGATAAAAAAAAAGCCCCAAATTTGAAAAGGATTTGGGGCCATGGTTTGTTAAGGAACTGTATGAGGCTTATAGCTCCAGTGCTTTTTTCAAGTCTCCGTCCATAAGGAGGTCTACCGGATTCTCGATAGCATTTTTTACTTCTACCAAGAAGCTGACCGATTCTTTACCGTCAATAATTCGGTGATCATAGGAAAGGGCCAGATACATCATGGGGCGGATTTCTACTTTGCCGTCAACGGCAACCGGACGCTCGATAATGTTGTGCATTCCTAAGATACCACTTTGAGGTGGATTGATAATCGGGGTAGACATCATAGAGCCAAAGACGCCGCCATTGGAAATGGTAAAGGTGCCGCCGGTCATTTCATCAACGGTCAGTTTTCCGTCGCGGGCTTTTACGGCCAAGCGTTTTACTTCAGATTCTACTCCTCGGAAGCTCAGGTTTTCCGCATTTCGAATCACGGGAACCATGAGTCCGCGAGGACCGGAAACGGCAATACTGACATCTTTGTAGTCATAGGTAATCATTTCTTTACCGTCAATCATACTGTTTACAGACGGATAAAGATCCAAGGCGCGAACCACAGCTTTGGTAAAGAAAGACATAAACCCAAGACTCACACCGTGTTTTGCCTTAAAGTCTTCTTTGTATTGTTTGCGCAGTTCAAAAATGGCAGACATATCGGCTTCGTTGAAAGTCGTCAGCATGGCGGTTTCATTTTTGGAAGCCACCAAGCGTTCAGCGGTTTTGCGTCGCATCATAGACATGCGCTTGCGGGTTTCTCCGCGTGAGCCTTTGCCCGGTGTTCCCATAGAAGCTTTTGCCTTCACGGCATCTTCTTTGGTGATGCGTCCATTTTTACCCGAACCGGAAACCGATGAAGCTTCAATGCCTTTTTCGGCCAAGGTCTTTTTGGCGGCCGGAGAAGGGGTGCCCGACGCATAATTCTTTTCCTCTTTTTGCTGAGGAGTAGGGTCGGATTTGTCTTCTTGAGTTGAACTTTGCGGGGTTTCTTGATCTTCGGTGCTGTTGTCTGCTTCGTCGCTGTCTTCGGCGGCATCGTCGTCGCCTTCAGGTTTTTCTGCATCGGTGTCAATCAAGCACACTACCTCGCCCACGGCAACTTCATCGCCTTCCTCAGCTTTTAAGGTGATGATTCCGCTTTGTTCTGCAGGAAGTTCTAAGGTTGCTTTGTCGCTGTCTATTTCAGCAATAGCTTGATCCCTTTCAACATAATCGCCATCTTCAACAAGCCACTGTGCAATTTCGACTTCCGTGATTGATTCCCCCGGTGAAGGGACTTTCATTTCTAAGGCCATAATTTTAGATATTTCAGTATGATATTAATGTTTATTTTTTAGGGGTGTCAAAGACACTTTCAATTACTTTTTGGTGTCGTCGCTTAAAACGTTCGCTACTACCTGAAGCAGGTGCGCCATAAAACTTGCGGCTGCAGACCCTAAAGTTCTCACTGCCTTTCAAATGAAGCAGCAAGTGGGAGTAGGCTCCCATGTTTCTGGGCTCTTCTTGTGCCCAAACAATGTCGTGTGCGTTTTTATAGCGTTTGATAGTTTTTTGAATTTCTTCCTCAGGTAAAGGGAATAGTTGTTCAATCCTTACCAAAGCTACATCCTGACGATCTTGTTTTTCTTTCTCTTCCAAGAGGTCGTAATAAAACTTGCCGGTACAGAACACCAAGCTTTTTACTGTTTTAGGCTTGGCATTTGGATCGTCAATCAGCATTTGGAAAGAGCCTTTGGCAAATTCTTCTTTAGTTGATTTGACTCGAGGGTGACGCAGCAGGCTTTTGGGCGTAAAGATAACCAAAGGTTTGCGGAAGTTGAGTTTAACTTGTCTTCGCAAAAGGTGGAACATATTGGCCGGTGTGGTACAATCGGCTACAAACATATTGTCTCGTGCGCAAAGCTGTAAATAGCGCTCCATACGAGCAGAAGAGTGCTCTGATCCTTGTCCCTCATAACCGTGTGGCAAATACAGGACCAAGCCGTTTTGCAGCTTCCATTTGTCTTCTGCTGCCGAGAGGTATTGGTCGATAATGATTTGTGCCCCATTGCTGAAGTCGCCAAACTGTGCTTCCCATATTGAAAGTGTTTGTGGGCTTGCCATGGCATATCCATATTCATAGCCCATGGCGGCATATTCAGAAAGCAGAGAGTTGTAGATGTAAAAATTGGCTTGTTCTCCTTCAAGTTGGTTCAGCAAGATGAGTTCGTCTTCTCCGTCTTCTGAAATCATAACTGCGTGACGATGCGAAAATGTACCGCGCTCTGAATCTTGCCCGGCCAAGCGTACATCGTGCCCTTCTTTGAGCAAGGAGCCATAGGCCAACATCTCGGCCATACCCCAATCCAATTCATTGGATTCGAAATACATTTTCTTACGCATCTTGACGATTCGGTGAACCTTGCGGATAAATTTGATGTCCTCCGGAAGGGTGGTTATTTTTTCGGCTATCTTGCTCAACTCATCAAGGTCGAAAGTGGTGTCTACCGGTTGAAGCATATCTTTGCGGACGCCGTATTCAAAACCATCCCATTCTTCATTCATGATGGGAGTAATTTCTGCGGTTTTTATTTTGCGAGAGCTCTCCAGGGCTTCTTCCAGCTTGTCTTTGTATTCTTTTTCTATCTGTTTGACATATTTCTTGTCGATGACCTTTTGCTCAATCAACTTTTCAGCATACAGATCGCGTGTGTTTTTGTGTTTTGAGATGAGTTTGTACAACTTAGGTTGGGTAAAGCGGGGTTCGTCTCCTTCGTTGTGACCATATTTTCGATATCCTAAGAGGTCGATAAACACATCGTGTTTGAAATGCATCCTAAAATTAAAGGCAAACAACATACCGCGAGCCACAGATTCAGGATCGTCAGAATTGATATGTAGAATGGGGGAGAAAGTCAATTTGGCGACATCCGTACAATAAATAGAGGAACGTCCGTCGGTGTAATTGGTAGTAAATCCAATTTGATTGTTGGTGACAATATGAATACTTCCTTGGGTTTTATAACCATCGAGTTGTGACATTTGCACATTTTCATAAACCACGCCTTGTCCTGCAATAGCGGCGTCGCCGTGAATTATAATCGGCAAGACCTTTTCGGGGTCTTCTTGATGGTGATCGTCTTGCTTGGCACGGGTGATTCCTTGCACTACTGCGGCAACGGCTTCGAGATGCGAAGGATTGGGCGCCATGTTTAGGGTGACTTCTTTTCCGCTGCTGGTTTTTCTCTTGGAGGTCCATCCCAAGTGATATTTGACGTCTCCTTCAAACATTTTGTCTTCGTAGTCTTTTCCTTCAAACTCGAGGAAAATTTCTTTGGGACTTTTGCCAAAAATATTGGTCAGTGTATTCAATCGGCCACGGTGAGCCATGCCCATGACAAATTCATTAATGCCTTTGTTGGCCGCAGTTTCTATAAGCACATCTAAGGCCGGAATCAAACTCTCTTCTCCCTCAATGGAAAAACGTTTTTGACCTACATATTTGGTATTTAAAAAGCTTTCAAAGGAAATGGCTTCATTTAGTTTGCCTAAGATCTGTTTTTTTTCTGCTGCGGTAAAATTGGGTTGATTTTCATTTTGACTCAAATAGATTTGAATCCAATTGACCATTTCCGGACGCTGGATATGGGTGTATTCCGATCCGATGGTCGTACAATAGATTTGCGTCAGGTGATGGATGATTTTTCGAAGGCTTACTTTGCCCAGGCGGATGATTCTGCCGGCTTCAAATTCGGTGTCGAGATCGGCTTCTGAGAGGTCGAAGTTTTCAATTGCCAAAGTGGGCGTGTAGTCTCGACGAGCACGAACCGGATTGGTTTTGGTAAATAGATGCCCGCGTTGACGGTAGGCATTTATCAACTGAACCACCCGAAACTCTTTCATAAATCGTTTGGGGATGCCTTCTCCTTCAATTGAGGCTTGGGGGCGATTTTGTGAGGAGGCAGCAGGGGCTGCTGTGGGTTCTTCTTCCGTAATACCGTCATAGGTGGTTTTTGCAAAGTCGAAACCTTGGAAGAAGGCTCTCCAGCTGGGTTCAACACTATCGGGAAATTGGAGGTATTGATCGTATAATTCTGCTAAATAACCCGTGTTAATAGCATTGAGGAATGAAAATCTATCCATATTTCTAAAGTCTATAATGCTGTGAACTATTGTTCAGCGACAAAATTACAATATTTAAAGCATATAAGCTTCGGCAAAGCATAAATTTATAAATCGTCCCGTAAAGCATTGCTGCTTACACAAAATTTGGTGCTTTTTTGTTAAAAGGAGTGGCGGAGGATTTTCAGCCGTGGATTATTGACGTACGGGTTTTAAGACAATTGCACTTTTATAATGGGATTTTATTTTTCTAAAAAGACGTTCGGCTGCCAAACGACTTGTAAAATGACCTACCCATACCTTATAATTGGGGGATTCATATTTAACCTGTACCGGTCTTCGGCCAAACTTTCGCAGAAACTCATTTTTGATTTCTTTGGCATTACTCAAAGATCGAGATGAAATGAGCTGAATGCAATATCGATCTCCCAATTTGTTCTGTTTGATCATTTGTGCCTGAAGACTTAAAAGGGAGGAAATGGCAGGGTCGGCCTGAATGTGGGCGCTGGCTTTTTGTGCAAAAGCATTGGTACTGAACAGTAAACAGCAAAACAAGAGGGGGAAAAAAATCTTTTTCATCATTGTGCTTTTAAGGGCAAATATAAACATATAAGCAAATATATGAGGCGAGAAGTTATTTAGAAAGATTATAAATTACCATTAACACTGCCCTAACATTACTAAAATCATTAGTAAGTATTATTTTTGTCGAAGATTTTTGAGGTGTTTATCAGTTCAAATTGAGCTAACCTCTTCATTATAAAATTCATATCGAGAAAGGAGCTAATATGAAAACAAATAGGAATAAGCCGAACGTTCATTTTTCCGTTATAAAGACCCTGCTTATAACGTTTACTGTTTTACTTTGGTTTACTCAACCTTCTTTTGCCCAAGACGATGCTCAGGCCAAAGAGAAGACCGAGCAGACCGAAACGGCAAAAGAGTCTTCAGATAAATCTGCTGACGAGGGAGCCGCTGAAATGATAGGCGACCCTGCTATAGGGAAGGAGTTGTTTAACACCAACTGTGCGGCTTGTCACAAGCGCTATTCTCGTTCTACCGGACCCGCTTTACACGGTATTACTGATCAGGTGAGTCGCGAATGGATTTACGACTGGGTGCACAACAGTACTGCTATGATTGAAGCGGGAGATGCACGTGCGGTAGAAATTTATAACGAATTTAACCAAACTCCGATGACGCACTTCCCACAGTTGTCGGAAGAGGATATTGATAATATTTTAGCCTATGTAGAGCAGCCCAAGCCCGAACCTAAAGTAGCGGCCACCGGAGCAACATCCGGTAAAGCAAATGCTTCCGGCGGAGGTGGAATTTCTCCTAACCTCGTTTTGGGGCTCTTGGCTTTTGTGCTACTTATTTTAGTGGTTATTCTGGTCTTGGTCAATAAGACATTGACCCGTTTTGCCAAGGAAAAAGGAATTGAAATTCACGAGGAGAAAAAGCCCAAATACAAACCGTTGTGGAAGATGATTGCGGAGAATCAATTTATTATGATTGCCGGATCCATTGTCATAGCCTTAGTGGCGAGCTACTGGGTTTATTTCTACTTGATGCAAATTGGGGTCGATCAGGGATATCAACCCGTGCAACCCATTCACTTCTCTCACCGTATTCACGCCGGTGACAATAAAATAGAATGTAAATATTGCCACCACACCGCCAGGGTATCCCGAGTGTCCGGAGTGCCTTCGCTCAACGTGTGTATGAACTGTCATATGGCAATTTCTGAAGTAGCTCCGGAAACGGCTACCGAAGAATATTCAAAAGAATATTACGATAAACAAATTGCTAAACTGTATGACGCAGTGGGTTGGGATCCCGAAATGCATCAGTACACCGGAGAAACACATCCGGTTAAATGGGTGCAAATTCACAACCTTCCCGACTTTGCCTATTTTAACCACTCACAACACGTGGTGGTGGGACAAATTAAATGTCAAAAATGTCACGGCGAAGTGCAAAAGATGGAAGTGGTAAAACAACATGCCAAACTCACCATGGGTTGGTGTATTAATTGCCACCGTACCACTAATGTCAAGATGGAAGGCAATAAGTATTATGAGAAAATCCACGAGCAGCTGTCCAAGAAATACGGCATAGAAGAATTGACCGAAGCGCAGATGGGAGGCTTAGAATGTGGACGTTGTCATTACTAATTTATTAAAAATAGAGTAGTAAATTATGTCATCAAAAAATAAAAAATACTGGAGTGCGATAGGAGACCTAACAGGCAATGATGCCATTAATAAGGTCTTGCGGAAGAAAGAATTTTCTGAAGAAATTCCAACAGATGAATTTCTGGGAGACAAAGAAACCTTGGACAAAACCAAGACTTCACGACGCGATTTCTTGAAGTATGTCGGATTTAGCACTGCCGCTGCTTCCTTGGCAGCCTGTGAAGGGCCGGTTACCAAAACGGTGCCTTATGTGGTGCAGCCCCATCGAATTAAGGCCGGAGTAGCCAATTTTTATGCCACCACCATTGCGGATGGTTTTGATTTTTCGAGAATCTTGGTGAAGACTCGTGAAGCTCGCCCCATTCGTGTAGATAAAAACTACATGAGCGGCCCCAAGACCAGTACTAATGCTCGGGCTCATGCTTCAGTACTTACGCTGTATGACTACCAACGCTTGCAACAGCCCAAAGCCAATCAAAAAGAAACTACTTGGGAAACACTGGACCAAGACGTTCCCGAAGAACTGAAAAATGTTTCCGGTGAAGTGGTGCTGTTAACGCAAACCTTTGCCAGTCCTACTACGGCAAAACTTATCAAAGAATTTAAACAAAAATATAACGCCCGTCACATTATCTATGACGCGGTGTCAGAAGATCACGTACTCAACGCTTTTGAAAAGAAATATGGACAACGTGCCATGCCGGATTACGATTTGTCCAAATCAGAAGTCATCGTTTCAGTAGGAGCTGATTTCTTAGGCGATTGGCAAGGTGGCGGCTATGATGCAGCTTATGCCAAGAGCAGAATTCCGAAAGATGGAAAAATGTCGCGCCACGTACAATTTGAGGCCAATATGACCATCACCGGAGTAAAAGCCGATAAACGAGTCTTGGCTAAACCTTCTGAGCAGAAAAAAGTATTGGCCGGTCTATATCGTATTCTTGTAGAAGGTGGATCTGCCGGAGTTTCCGGGAAATTGGGTAAAGATATTGAGAAAGCCGCCAAACAATTGCGTAAGGCCGGGAGTGGAGCAGTGGTGTTGTCAGGAATTCCCGATACCAATGCACAATTGTTGGTGCTTGGTATTAATGAAGCCTTGAATTCTAAGGTGATGGATACCGATAACCCACGATTGACTCGCCAAGGTAATGCCAAGGCGGTTCAACAACTGATTAAAGATATGAATGCCGGTAAGATTGGCGCTTTGTTGATTGCCGGTGTGAATCCTTCTTACAGCCTGCCCAATGCTGATGAATTTACCAAAGGCTTGGAAAAAGTAGACTGTACCGTTGCTTTTGCTCGAAAAGAACACGAAACAGCCAAAAACTGTAAATATATTGCGACTACACCCCACTTCTTAGAGAGCTGGGGAGATGTGAGGTTCACCAAGACTCATTACAGCTTGATGCAACCTACAATACGAACCCTTTTCAATACCCGTCAGTTCCAAGATACCCTCTTGGCTTGGATGGGTAAAAAAGACATGAAATTTTATGATTACCTCCGTAAGAATTGGGAGGATAATATCTTGAAGGGTGGAAAATGGAATGAAGTTCTTCGAAACGGTATTTTTGAAAGTGAATCTCCGGCTTCGGTTGCCGCAGATATGACGGCCGATGATGCCACAGAAGGAGGAGATGAAGTTGCCGGTGACCAAAGCAGTATGGAATCTACCGTTCGCAGAAGTGTTAACCTGAGTGCTGCCGCCAGCAGCTTGGTCGCTTCGGCCAAATCAGGAAAAGACTTTGAGCTTCATTTATACACCTCTATTCCTATGGGAGACGGTCGCCAAGCCAACAACCCTTGGTTGCAAGAACTCCCCGATCCTATTGCTCGTACAACTTGGGATAACTTTGTTTCCATGTCGATGCGCGATGCTAAAAAACTGGGCGTCAAAAACTACCATGTCTCCAACGGAGCCTTAAACGGAAGTTGCGTTAACTTAACTCTCGGAAAAGTGAAACTCGAGAATGTACCGGTAATTATCCAACCCGGACAAGCACCGGGATCCCTTGGATTGGCATTGGGGTATGGTCGTAAGGAAGCTATTCAAAAAGAAATGCAGACCGGGATAAATGCTTATCCCTTGTATCAGGATTTTAGTACTTTCCAAGCGGTGAAAGTTGAAAAAGCTGACGGGAAGGATCATGAATTTGCTTGTACCCAGCTGCAAAATACCATGGTGGGACGTACTATTGTTAATGAAACCTCTTTAGAGACCTATAATAACGAATCCAGAGAGGTATGGAATCCTATTCCCACCACAGCATATGACCACGAAGAAGTTTCGGTACGCGGACAAAAAGCCGACCTGTGGACGCCCTTTGATACGTCAATTGGCCCTCACTTTAACATGTCGATTGACTTGAATGCCTGTACCGGTTGTGGGGCTTGTGTTATTGCTTGTCACGCCGAAAACAACGTGCCTGTAGTAGGAAAAACCGAAGTCAGAAAGTTTAGAGATATGCACTGGATGCGTATTGACCGCTACTATGCTTCTGCCGATACCTTTGAAGAGGAAGTAGAAGAGCTGCATAACTTGGATCCATTTGAAACTTACGATGCCGTAGAAACCCCTTCCTATGATAATCCGGAAGCGGCTTTCCAACCGGTAATGTGTCAGCACTGTGAGCATGCGCCTTGTGAAACCGTATGCCCGGTTAATGCGATTACGCACGGGCGTCAAGGACAAAATCAAATGGTTTACAACCGTTGTGTAGGAACGCGTTATTGTGCCAACAACTGCCCGTATAAAGTACGTCGATTCAACTGGTTCTTGTATAAGAACAATGATGAATTTGATTACAATATGAACAATGATTTGGGACGTATGGTCTTGAATCCCGATGTGGTGGTTCGTTCACGAGGCGTTATGGAGAAATGTTCGCTGTGTATCCAGTTGACCCAAAAAACAATTTTGGATGCCAAACGCGATGGCCGTGCCATTGAAGATGGAGAGTTCTATACCGCTTGTTCAAGAGCTTGCGATAAAGGAGCCATTACTTTTGGTGATATCAATATCGAAGGAGCCGAAATTAACGAGAAACGTGAAGACGACCGGATGTACCGCTTGCTGGAAAGCTTAGGGACTCGTCCAAATGTCATGTACCAAACATTGGTTAGAAACGAGAAAGACGCATAAGAAATAAATAAGGTTAAACTCATTATTAAGTAAGAATATGTCGTTACACCATTACGAATCGCCGTATAGAGAGCCCTTGATTTTAGGGGATAAGACCTATCACGATGTCACCAAGGATGTTGGGGCTCCTGTACTCGGAAGAGCCAATAAGAGTTGGTGGATTGCTTTTTCAATAGCTTTGGTTGCCTTTTTGTGGGGACTGGGCTGTATCATTTACCTCATCGCAACAGGAATTGGTTCTTGGGGTCTCAACAAAACCATTGGTTGGGCCTGGGATATTACCAACTTTGTGTGGTGGGTAGGTATTGGTCACGCCGGTACCTTGATTTCTGCCGTCCTCCTGTTATTCCGTCAGAAATGGCGTATGGGGGTCAATCGTTCGGCAGAAGCAATGACCATTTTTGCAGTAATCCAAGCCGGGATTTTCCCTGTCATTCACATGGGACGCCCATGGTTAGCTTATTGGGTGCTGCCGATTCCCAACCAATTTGGTTCCCTGTGGATTAACTTTAACTCCCCTTTGCTGTGGGACGTATTTGCAATTTCCACTTACCTGTCGGTATCCATCGTGTTCTGGTACACCGGATTGCTCCCCGACTTGGCAATGATTCGCGATAGTACCGCAGACAAGTTTCAAAAGAAAATGTATGGCATCCTCAGCTTTGGATGGACCGGTCGAGTAAAAGATTGGCAAAGATTTGAAGAGGTGTCATTGGTCTTGGCCGGGTTGGCTACCCCGTTGGTACTCTCTGTACACACCACGGTATCTTTTGACTTTGCTACTTCTATTGTACCGGGTTGGCACAGTACTATTTACCCCCCCTACTTTGTGGCGGGAGCGATTTTCTCCGGATTTGCTATGGTGCAAACCCTCTTGATTGTTATGCGTAAGGTGTGTAGCATGGAAAACTATATCACTCGTTTGCATATTGAATATATGAACAAAGTGATTCTACTCACCGGTGGGATTGTGGCGGTTGCCTATGCCATCGAGTATTTTATCGCTTGGTATTCCGGAAGCTCTTTTGAGAATTATACCTACCTGTCTTTTGGTGCAGCAACCGGTCCCTATTGGTGGGCTTTTTGGGCGTTGATTATATGTAACTCAGTTATTCCGCTTACCTTCTTTATTAAAAAACTCCGTCGAAATATTGCTTACACCTTTATCATTTCCATTATCATTAATATTGGAATGTGGTTTGAGCGTTTTGACATTATTGTGATCAACTTGAGCCACGGTCGCTTGCCTTCCGGTTGGGCCATGTTCTCCCCAACTTTTATTGATATTGGGATATTTACCGGAACCATCGGTTTCTTCTCTGTATTGTTCCTGCTTTTTGCACGAAGTTTCCCGGTTGTTCCACAGGCAGAGATTAAGTCTATTCTCAAGTCTTCCGGTGAAAACTACAAAAGGTTGCGTGCCGAACACGGCGATGAGATTTCTCATGTAGACTTGGATCCTTCAGCTGAAGAACCTTCCAGTCACACCCAACACAAGTTTTTTAAATCACATGAGCAGTCAAAATCTGCCGGAGAAGACATGTATTTCAATGAGGATGAGGTTGTAAAAATCGAAACCAAGCAGTCTGAGATTGACGAAATGCTGGATCGTATTGGTCGTTTTGATTCTGAAACTCAGGAAGGAGATAACCTGGATCATATTGAAGGCCTTACTCGGGTGATGGAACACGGCCTGAACCGTATAGGAATTGTCACCTATGACCAGGTCTCCAAACTCACTGAAAATGATTATGAATTGATAGAATCTGTGCTTGAATTATTCTCTGCTTTTGAAGCTAAAAGGCAAGATTTTGCGGGGCAAGCGCTTAACCTTAAAAACAAGTAGTATGTCCAAGATAGTTCATGCTTTATATAATGATGACGACCTCGTGCTGGACGCAGTCAAAAAGACGCGCGAAGCTAATTATAATGTAAAAGAGGTGTTCTGTCCATTCCCCGTTCACGGATTGGATACGGCCATGGGTTTAAAACCTACCAGAATAGCCATTACTTCCTTTTTGTATGGATTGGTAGGGTTGAGCTTGGCCATTTGGATGACTAATTTTATGATGATTCAAGATTTTCCACAAAATATAGGGGGTAAGCCCAGTTTTTCCTGGTGGCAAAACATGCCTTCTTTTGTGGTGGTCATGTTTGAGCTGACCGTGTTCTTTGCCGCACATTTTATGGTGATTACCTTTTATTTTCGCAGTCGTATTTGGCCCTTTAAAAAGGCCGAAAATCCCGACCCGAGAACTACCGATGATCACTTCTTGATGCAAGTAGAAGTGGAGCAAAAAGATTGGGAAGAGCTCTCTGTCTTTTTAAACAATACCGGAGCCGTTGAAGTCAACCTTATAAATGAATAATAATCCGATGAAAAGTTTATATAATATCATATTAGTAATGGGCATGGCATTTTTGGCCACTGCTTGCTTTGACAAAAAGCAGCCAAATTACCAATATTTCCCCGATATGTACACCTCACCGAGTTATGAAGCCTATCAGGAAGCCGAAATATTTCCCGATCAGCAAGAGGCGATGAAACCGGTAAAAAATTCTGTTCCCCGAGGCTGGGTTCCACCAAAATATCCCGACACGCCGGAAGGAAGAGAATTGGCTTCTGCCAATTTGACTAATCCCTTGCCCAATACCGAGCGCAACCTTGAAAATGGTAAAATGCTCTATGATATCTATTGTGCCATTTGCCATGGAAAAAAAGGAGATGGAAAAGGACCTTTGGCAGAACGAGAAAAAATAATGGGTATCCCCGGATTTGCCGATCCCAACCGAGATGTTACCGAAGGGGATGTCTATCACACGATTTATTATGGACTGAACAATATGGGGTCTTATGCAAGTCAAACCACCAGAAAAGAACGCTGGCAGATTGTTCATTACGTCATGACCCTAAAAGCCCAATTGCAAGGAAAACCGGTTCCGGAAGTGGTAGAAGATACCACCACCAACAGTGAGCATTTTGATCCGGAAATTGACCCGGTTGTCGGGCGTCAAGTCATGATTTCAACTGAAAGTAAATAAATAACCGCATTATTTAGATTGCACTATGTTTAAGTTATCAGGTAAATTAAAAATTTTCTCCATTATCTTTTTGGTCCTTGGTGCCATAGGAATCGTCTATGGTTTTTTGGCCACCCCATCTACCGCCGATGATGTGAAAGAAATTGTTGCACAACACCAGCAAGAAATTGAGGTTAATGCCGTTCAAAATCAAAGTTTGAGCTTTACGGATAAAGTTCGTGGAGAAGGCTATGCTGAAGCGGCCATGGAACAAGCCGAACACCAATTGGATGAAAATGCTTCAGAAGAAGCCGTGCTTCAAAAAGCCTTGCATCAATTGCAGGCACGCCCTTGGTCGGCTGTCTTTGTTGCGGCGTTCTTCTTCTTTATGTTGGCGCTGGGAGTATTGGTATTTCACGCCGCACAGCACGTGGCAGAAGCGGGCTGGTCGCCGGTGCTCTTTAGGGTGTTTGAAGGAATAACCAGCTACGTTTTGCCGGGTTCTATCATTGTGGCTCTTATTGTTTTGTTGGCCGGAACTTATTTCTTCCCGTGGCAAAATGAAGCCCTGGTGGCCTCAGATCACCACATGCAAATCAAAGCTAATTATCTAAACCTCCCTTTCTTTATTGTGAGATTGGTTATTTATCTCCTGATTTGGAATGTCTACTGTTTCTTCCAAAGAAAAAATTCTTTGGCACAAGTAGATGCTAATGACTACGCTCCTCACAAAAGAAATTATAAACTGTCGGTTTACTTTTTGATATTCTTCGGAATTACCGAATCTACCATGGCTTGGGACTGGTTTATGTCAATGACACCGCATTGGTACAGTGCCCTTTTCTCTTGGTATATTTTTGCCAGTATGTTTGTGTCCGGTATTACCACCATTGCCTTAATTACCATTTACCTCAAACGTCGAGGATATTTAGATTTTGTAAACGACAGCCACTTACACGATTTGGCCAAATATATTTTTGCCTTTAGTATCTTCTGGACCTACCTGTGGTTTGCCCAATTTATGTTGATTTGGTATGCCAATATTCCGGAAGAAGCGGCACACTTTGTTATGCGGATTCAGCATTATAATGTGTTGTTTTTTGGTATGCTTTTGACTAATTTTGTGTTCCCTATTTTGATTTTGATGAACACCGATTTCAAACGAATTCCTTGGATTGTCAATTTCGTTGGAATATGTTTGCTCGTAGGACATTACGTTACTGTATATTTACTCGTAGTGCCTTCAACAATGGGAGTGTATGGAACTTTTGGAATCCCCGAAATTGGTGCCATACTGTTCTTCTTGGGGCTCTTTATACTGGTGGTCGGTAGTGGATTGGCTAAAGTTCCATTGCGGCCTAAAGGAAACCCCTTTATCAAGGAAAGCGAAAATTACCATTACTAAAATAGAGATAAGTTACTTTAAAGAAAATATAAGATGACTGCATTTTTGATATTAATCGTTTTAGCACTTTTAGGGATTACCGCTTGGCAGATTTCTAAGATTTTTAACCTGTCAAAAACAAGAAAATCGGAAACCCCCAGAGGTGTTCAAGATAATCGAGACAATAAAATACAGGGAATTATTACCGGTATTGTGGGCTTTCTCCTCATTGCCTTTATGGTTTATAACTATGTGGAGTACTCTCAATTATACCCCCCTAAATCGGCTTCTGCAGAAGGAGTAGAGATTGACCACCTGTTCTTTACCGCTATTATCATCATTACCGTGGTGCAGTTTATCATGCAGTTCCTCTTATTTTATTTTGGTTATAAGTACCACGGCCGAAAAGGACAACGCGCAAAATTTTATCCCGATAATGAAAAATTGGAATTTACCTGGACCATCCTTCCGGTCATCGTACTTTCCGTACTCATTATTTGGGGCTTGTTTACCTGGTCCGATATTATGAACGTCTCCAAAGAAACCGATGACGTGATGGTAGTCGAGCTTTATGCCTACCAATTTGGATGGAAAATACGCTACTCCGGAGAAGATAATACCCTGGGGAAAGCCAATGTGCGTTTTATTGAAGGTAAAAACACCCTCGGAGTCGATGAAAGTGACCCCTATGCACAAGACGATATTGTCGCTTCAGTGATGCATTTGCCTACCGGAAAAAAAGTATTGTTTAAAATGCGATCTCAAGACGTGATTCACTCCGCTTACTTCCCACACTTTAGAGCACAGATGAATGTGGTTCCCGGAATGATTACACAATTTGCTTTTACGCCAACCATTACGACTGAGGAAATGCGTAAAACTGAATATATGCGTGAAAAAGTAGATCATATTAACGAATTGAGACGAGAGCGTAGCGAAGAATTAGTGGCCGAAGGAAATATGGCGTTAGACGATTATACGTTTGACTACTTTTTACTCTGTAACAAAGTGTGTGGAACAAGCCACTATAATATGCAGATGAAGATAATTGTAGAAGAACCCGAGGAGTTCCAAAAATGGATTGCAGAGCAAAAAACCTTTGGGGAAGT
This sequence comes from uncultured Flavobacteriaceae bacterium, assembly GCA_964586655.1. Classification (GTDB taxonomy): domain Bacteria; phylum Bacteroidota; class Bacteroidia; order Flavobacteriales; family Flavobacteriaceae; genus JAJYSO01. The sequence goes on along the minus strand of CAZPGY010000002.1, from coordinate 229,385 downwards.
TATGGGAGGTGAATAAATAATTTATATCTTTATAAAAGATTTCCCAAAAAAGGATCAAACTGAACTAAAAAGAATACAGAATAAAGAGTGATATAGCTATGTCAGCAACAGCAAGTATTAACGCAGGAGAGGCTCAAGAGCACGAGCACGAAGAACATAAACAGACCTTTGTAACCAAATATATATTTAGCCAAGATCATAAGATTATTGGCAAACAATATTTGATAACCGGAATTGTGATGGCTTGTATCGGCGTCCTCATGTCGGTATTGTTTAGAATTCAACTGGCCTGGCCGGGAGAATCACAAGCCATTTTTAGCCTTCTGTTGGGCGACCGTTGGGCACCTAACGGAGTGATGACTCCGGATGCTTATCTCGGTTTGGTGACCATGCACGGTACCATTATGGTATTTTTTGTGCTGACCGCCGGGTTGAGTGGTACCTTTAGTAACTCTCTTATTCCATTGCAAATTGGAGCACGAGATATGGCTTCGGGTTTTATCAATATGCTGTCCTATTGGATTTTCTTTATTTCCTGCTGTATCATGCTCAGCTCCTTATTCCTTCAGTCAGGTCCTGCAATGGGAGGATGGACGGTTTATCCGCCTTTGAGTGCCTTGCCGCAAACACTGTCAGGCTCGGGAACAGGAATGGTACTTTGGATTGTGTCCATGGCTTTCTTTATTGCGCAGTCCCTGCTGGGGTCGATTAACTATTTGGTGACGGTTATTAACCACCGTACCGAAGGCATGTCTTTCTCAAGAATGCCTTTGACCGTGTGGAGTTTCTTTATTACTGCTATTGTGGCGGTGTTGTCCTTCCCGGTTTTGTTGGCCGCCGTACTTTTATTGTTGATGGACCATAGTTTTGGAACTTCGTTTTATCTAAGTGATATTTATATTCAGGGACAGGTTTTGAGTCACCAAGGAGGATCGCCGGTGCTCTTTGAACACTTGTTCTGGTTCCTGGGCCACCCCGAGGTTTATATTGTAGTTTTACCGGCCATGGGAATTGTCTCTGAAGTGTTGGCTACCCATGCCCGTAAACCGGTCTTTGGGTACCGCGCTATGGTGGCGTCTCTATTGGCTATTGCTTTCTTATCAACCATCGTTTGGGGGCACCATATGTTTATTTCGGGAATGAATCCCTTTTTGGGATCGGTATTTACTTTTACGACCCTGTTGATTGCCATTCCGTCGGCGGTAAAATCCTTTAACTGGACCACGACTATATGGAAAGGGAATCTGCAGCTCAATCCGGCGATGCTGTTCTCTATTGGAATGGTGTCGACCTTTATCACCGGTGGGTTGACCGGAATTATTGTCGGCGATAGTACTTTGGATATCCAAGTACATGATACTTATTTTGTGATTGCTCACTTCCACTTAGTTATGGGAATCTCGGCAGCCTTTGGATTCTTCGCGGGGCTTTATCACTGGTACCCCAAAATGTTTGGTAAGATGATGAACAATACCATGGGCTACATCCACTTTTGGATTACCTTGATTGGGGTATACGGCATTTTCTTCCCCATGCACTTTGTCGGGCTGGCCGGTTTGCCTCGTCGATATTATACCAACACGGCCTTTCCCTATTTCGACGACTTGCTCGACGTGAATGTACTGATGACCGTGTTTGCTATTATTACCGGAATTATACAACTCTTGTTCTTGTTCAATTTCTTCTACTCCATGATCTATGGCGCCAAAGCGTCTGCCAACCCTTGGGGCTCTACAACCTTGGAGTGGACCACTCCGGTGGAGCGTATCCACGGAAACTGGCCGGGAGAATTGCCTAAAGTATACCGCTGGCCCTATGATTATAGCAAACTGAACCAAGAAGGAACCGATTATGTTATTCCCGGACAGGATTTTATTCCGCAAAACGTACCTATGCAGGAGAATGAACCTGAACCCGTGGTCAGTTAATCCATTTTGGCTGAACAAAATTGAGATCTCACAGAGCCTTTTCCCTTTGGAAAGGGCTTTTTCTTTATCTTTGTTTTTATGAATGAGAATTTGAACCCTACCAACGAAAACCTTTCCCCGGAGGAACAGGATATTGAAAAAACATTAAGACCGCTTAGTTTTGATGATTTTGCCGGTCAACGTAAGGTTTTGGACAACCTTCAGGTTTTTGTGCAAGCGGCCAAAATGCGCGGTGAAGCCTTGGATCACTCCTTGTTTCACGGACCACCGGGACTGGGGAAAACCACGCTGGCTCATATTCTGGCCCATGAACTTGGCGTAGGTATAAAAGTAACCTCCGGACCGGTGTTGGACAAACCCGGTGATTTGGCAGGTTTATTGACAAATTTAGAAGATCGAGATGTCTTGTTTATTGATGAGATCCATCGCTTGAGCCCCATTGTGGAAGAATATTTGTATTCTGCTATGGAGGATTTTCGCATCGATATTATGATAGAATCCGGTCCTAATGCTCGAACTGTCCAGATTAATCTTGATCCTTTTACACTGGTGGGGGCAACCACGCGTTCAGGATTGCTTACCGCACCCATGCGAGCCCGTTTCGGGATTTCAAATCGATTGGAGTATTATTCCACCGAATTGCTTTCCGATATTGTGCAGCGCAGCGCCGATATCCTGAAGGTGAGTATCACTCCTGATGCTGCTATAGAGATTGCCGGAAGAAGTCGAGGCACCCCGAGAATTGCCAATGCGCTCTTGCGAAGAATTCGCGACTTTGCTCAAATTAAAGGAAATGGTAAGATCGATTTGAAGATTTCTAAATATGGACTCCAAGCCCTTAATGTAGATGCTTATGGGTTGGATGAAATGGATAATAAAATCTTGTTGACCATTATTGATAAGTTTAAAGGAGGACCGGTGGGGCTCACCACTTTGTCGACGGCGGTAAGCGAAAATGCCGAAACCATTGAAGAGGTGTATGAACCTTTTCTTATACAGCAAGGATTTATTAACCGAACCCCTCGCGGAAGAGAAGTGACCGAACTGGCATATAAGCACCTCGATAAAATAAAACCGGGAACCCAAAACGGACTGTTTAAATAATTTTTTCAATGGCTTGATACCTATTGAATTTTAAAATATAACCCAACTTTATGTTTGAGAATAAGGAAACGAATACCCGCTTGTCAGAGCTGGGCGAATTTGGTTTGATTGACCACTTGACCCGTGCTATCGAAATTAGAAGAGAATCTACCCAAATAGGGGTGGGTGATGATGCTGCAGTAATGGATTATAAAGGAGAGCAAACGCTGATTTCTACTGATTTGCTGGTCGAAGGAGTCCATTTTGATTTGGCCTACATGCCTTTAAAACACCTGGGCTATAAAGCCGTAATGGTCAATTTGTCTGATATTTATGCCATGAATGCCGAAGCTACACAAATTACCGTTTCCCTGGCTTTGTCAAACCGTTTTCCGGTAGAAGCGGTGGAAGAATTGTACAAAGGAATTCTTTTGGCAGCCAAAAACTATAAGGTTGACGTGGTGGGTGGAGATACCACTTCTTCTACAAAAGGATTGATTATCAGTATTGCAGCTCTGGGAAAAGCCAATCCCAAAGATATTGTAAAACGAAGCGGTGCCAAGGCCAATGATCTTTTGGTGGTCACCGGAGATTTGGGAGCCGCTTATATGGGTTTGCAGGTGTTGGAACGCGAGAAAGAAGTGTTTAAGGTAAACCCCAAAGCACAACCGGACCTGGAACCTTACAGCTATATTGTGGAGCGCCAACTCAAACCGGAAGCTCGTAAGGATATTCCGCCTTTGCTTAAAGAGCTTAAGGTTAAACCAACGGCTATGATTGATATTAGTGACGGACTGTCCTCAGAAATCATTCACCTGTGCAAGAGCTCAAAGACGGGCATGAATTTATTTGAAGAAAAGCTGCCGCTGGATCCGTCGGTTATCTCTGTTTGTGAAGAGTTTAATCTCGATTCTACTACCATTCTGCTAAGTGGTGGGGAAGATTATGAATTGCTGTTTACCATCGATCAAAAGGATTTTGACAAAATCAAAGGTAATCCACATCTTACCGTAATTGGTCACATGACCGAGGAAAATGAGGGAATGCACCTGATAACCCGAGCCGGAGAGAAAGTTGAAATGCAAGCACGCGGCTGGAACCATATGGAGGATAAGGAATAAAAATAATGATGAGGACTTGGAGCGTCTGGGCTACCTCAGGCTTTTAAAACTTCAAGGATCCTATCCAGGTCCTCGAGGCTGTTGTAGTAGTGAAAACCAACCCTGATTCCTTGACCGCGTTGCGAGCAGAGGATGTTGTTTTGGGTTAAGGTTTCAAAACGTTTATCGTCTCCTTTTAAATTGAAGATAGGCGAGTGGTGTTTGCGTTTCACAACCGCTTCTTCAAGAAGATTCAGCTCCTCAAAAGCCAATTTGGCGGTTTGACTTAAATTGCGAATCCGGCTTTCAATCTTGTCGAGACCAATTTTTTCTTGCAGGTCCAATCCCACAGCAATACTTCCCATATTAGAATGGTCCATATGACTGCCTTCAAACTTGCCGATTAAAGTATCTCCGGCTTCTTTGTATTTGCCCATATTCGAACCGAAACCAAGAAACTTGGGATCGATTTTCTCCTCCAAACCCGGTTTAAAAAGGAAAAAGGCATTCCCAAATCCGGCGTTGATCCATTTGTAGGCACTGGCACCCAGTACGTCAATATTAGAGGCTTTAAAATCAAACTGCTCTTGTCCTAAATACTGTGTGCCGTCGGCAATAAAAAGCGTGTCAGGAAATTCTTTTTTCAACTGTTTGACAAAATCTAAATCTATTTTGATGCCGTTGAGGTATTGAACAATACTGAAGACAAAAGCATCCGGCGCCTTGTTTTTAAAGGTTTTATAAATATGATCCTCCATTTGCGAATCGATGGGCGCATAAGAAATGTTGAAGTTTCGGGATTCCACTGCTTGGTTTACCGAAGGATAATCGTCTTTGAGCAATAGAATATTGGAATGGGGTTGCAAGCCTTCCATAACTGCATTTTGCCCATAGGTAAAAGCGGGTAACAAAGCGGTCAATCCGGCTTCTGCATTAAAAAATGAAGCAATTTTCTCGCGAACCTGATCGGTAAGATCTAAATGGCGCTCAAAATAACGACTGCCTTCATCCAAGAGTGCTTGGGTGTGTTGTGCTTTAAAATCATGCACTTCTTGTGACAACAGGCCGATAGCCGGAGTGTTGAGGTAGGTGCAATTGGCACTTCCGGGAAAGAGTTCTTTAAAATCAGTCATGAAAATTCGCTTTGTTAATCAAAAATATTAAATTTGGCTGAGTTCAACTCGCTTTGAACGTTAATGCTTTAATAAAAATCCTATGATCTCAATGATTGCCGCTGCCGGCGAAAACAACACCCTTGGTAAAGACAGCGACTTGCTCTGGCACCTGCCGGATGATTTTAAACGCTTTAAAGAATTAACCATAGGGCATCCCATTGTCATGGGAAGAAAAACTTTTGATACCTTTCCAAAACTTTTGCCTCAGCGCACTCACATCATTGTTACTCGACAAAAGGATTACCGAGCCGAAGGATGCCGCGTGGGACACAGCGTGGAAGAAGGAATTGAGCTGGCAAAAGAAGCGCCCGGAAACGAAGAAATTTGTATTATCGGAGGGGGCGAAATTTATAAACAAGCCCTGGTTTATGCCGATAAAATTGAACTGACCCGTATTCATCATAAATTTGAAGGTGGTGATGCTTTTTTTCCCGAGTTTGATCTCGATGAATGGGATTTGGTAAAGGAAGTGTATCACCCCAAAGATGAAAGACATCAATACGATTTCACTTATTTGACTTATAAGCGAAAATAATCAAACTTTATGCAGAACGATATCCTACAAAGCATCGCAGAACAGGAGGGTTTAAAACTCAGCAACAGCCATCGGCTTTCGGGGGGAAGCATTAATGCGGTTTATCGTTTGGAGACCGAGCAAGGGAGCATGATTGTTAAAGTGAACACCAAGGATCAATATCCTCAAATGTTTGCAAAGGAAGCTCGAGGCCTGCAACTGCTGAAAAAAACGAACTCTTTTAAGATTCCGGAAGTTTATGGGCAAGGAAAAATTGGAGATAATGCCTATCTACTGATCGAATACTTGTCGGTTCGGGATGATAAAACCGGAAGCTGGGAAAGTTTTGCCCGAGCCCTGGCTGAGCTCCACAAAAATTCTAAGGATACCTTTGGATTGGATCATGACAATTACATCGGGAGCTTGCCGCAGTACAATAACTCCAATTTGACCAATGCCGGGGAGTTTTATATAGAAAAACGTTTAAAACCTCAATATGAAATAGCCCGTGAAAAAAATGGATTCTCTTTTGGCCGCCTCGATAAAATGTTTGAGCACATCAAATATTTTATCCCCGATGAGCCACCGGCTTTGGTGCATGGAGATTTGTGGAATGGAAATTATATGCTTACCGCCAATGCTGAGCCGGCACTCATTGATCCTGCAGTAGCTTATGCACCACGCGAAATGGATTTGGCGATGATGAAACTATTTGGCGGTTTCCCCGACGAGGCTTTCGCGGCATATAATGAAATTTTTCCCCTTGATAAAGCCTGGAAAGAGCGAATTGACATCTTTCAGCTCTATTATTTGTTGGTGCACCTCAATTTGTTTGGACAAAATTATTTCCACCCCATTAACGGCATTATGCAACGCTTTAGGTAATTGGCTTAAAAAGAAGCGTTTTGTGGTGTGCGGGGATAAGGAATAACATCGCGAATATTGCTCATGCCGGTGGCAAACTGCACCAATCGCTCAAATCCTAAGCCAAATCCGCTGTGAATGCATGAGCCAAACCTGCGGGTATCCAGATACCACCACAACTCTTCTTGATCTACTTTGAGTGCTTCCATTTTTTCTTTTAAAACGTCATACCGTTCTTCACGTTGTGACCCTCCCACAATTTCACCAATACCGGGAAAGAGGATATCCATGGCGCGAACGGTCTTTCCGTCGTCATTGGCACGCATATAAAAAGCTTTAATATTGGCCGGATAGTCATATATAATCACCGGGCATTCAAAGTGCTTTTCTACAAGATAGCGTTCGTGTTCACTTTGCAAATCAGCTCCCCAACCTTCAATTACATATTTAAATTTTTTCTTCTTGTTCTTTTTGGATCGCAAAAGGATATCGATGGCCTCGGTATAGCTAATGCGTTTAAATTCATTCTCGGTGACAAACTCCAATTTCTCGCGCAAACTCATTAGCGAACGGTCTTTCTTTGGTTTAGTTTGTTCTTCTTTGAACAAGCGCTCTTCCAGAAAGATTAAATCTTCTTCTCCGTTTTCCAATACAAAGCTGATTACGTATTTAATAAACTCTTCGGCCAAATCCATATCGCCTTCCAGGTCACAGAAAGCCATCTCGGGTTCAATCATCCAAAATTCGGCAAGGTGGCGGGAAGTATTAGAGTTTTCGGCCCTGAAGGTGGGGCCAAAAGTATAAACATTACTCAGTCCCATGGCATAGGTCTCGGCTTCTAATTGTCCACTGACGGTAAGTTTGGTTGATTTGCCAAAAAAATCTTGCTTGAAATCCACTTGTCCGTCTTCGGTTTTGGGTACTTGGTTTAAATTGAAATTGGTCAGCTTAAACATTTCGCCGGCACCTTCGGCATCACTTCCGGTAATAATGGGGGTGTTGACGTAATGAAAATCCTTTTGTTGAAAGTAGTGATGAACGGCATAGGCTAATTTGGAGCGCAGTCGCATAACCGCACCAAAAGTATTGGTGCGTACTCGTAAATGCGCTTGTTCTCGCAATTTCTCCAAACTGTGGCGTTTGGGAGCGAGAATTGTCTTTTTGATTTCTTCCGGGTTGGCGGTGCCCAAAATATTCACTTCGTCTACTTCAATTTCTACCCGTTGACCGCGACCTTGACTTTGTTTCAGGGTGCCGGTAATGGAAAGGGCAGCACCAATATTAATCTCTGACAAGGTGGCTTCGGGGGTGTTTTCAAAATCCAAAACGCATTGTAGCGAATGAAGGGAAGAACCATCGTTTAAAATGATAAACCTATTGCTTCGAAAAGCGCGTACCCAACCTTTGACAGTATAGGTTTGCCCAAAGGCTTCACTCCTTAGAATCTCAGATATTTTGGTGTGCTGCATGACGTTTCAGATTTTAAAGTGCAAAGATAATTTTTAAGCTGGAATATTCATAAAAAAAACCGCCATAAACAAAAGGGTTTAAGGCGGTTTAATAACAAGTCCGTGCAGGATTTCTGTTAGGGGACTGTAAAGGTCATTTTTTTAGCTCCCTTTACCTTCAATCCTAAGGTGTAGGGAGCTTGATGTTGAGCTTATCCACATTTTGAGGACCCGCAATTGGTGCAAATTAAGCAACCTTCTTGATAAACCAATTGGTCGGAGCCACAGTTTTGGCATTGGCCTTTGGCTTTGGTGCCGTCTTCTACATAACGTTTTAATGCGCGAACGACTCCGTTTTTCCAGGTATTGATAGACTGGCTGTCCAGTTGCAGGCTGTCGATCAAGTCCATGATTTTGTCAATGGGCATGCCATAACGCAAGGTGCTGGAAATGAGTTTGGCATAGTTCCAATATTCCGGATCAAATTTATAAGACAAGCCTTCTACGGTGGTCTTGTAGCCGCGTTTGTTTTTGAATTGGAAGTCGTATCGCGAAGAACCGTCTTCGTTTCTGTTTTTGATGATCAAACCTTCTTCAACCCAGCGGGGGAGCAGGATGCCATATTCGTCATCTGCCAAACCGGTAAATATTTCATAAGGCTGATCGTTGATCTTTCCGATGAAAGCAATCCATTTTTCCTTGTTGTTTTGGAAGCGGACAATGTCGGCCTTGAGGATTTTGGGTCGCTTGGTGGGGAAGGAGGTGAGGGTTTCCTCTTCCTCTTCTTTTTCATCATTAGAAATCAAGACGCCTGAACGAGAACCGTCGCGATATACAGTCACGCCTTTGCAACCGCAATTCCAGGCTTCCAGATAGAGTTTGCCTACCAATTCTTCGGGTACATCATTGGGCAGGTTGATGGTGACACTGATGGAGTGGTCTACCCATTTTTGAACGGCGCCTTGCAACTGTACCTTCTTCAGCCAATCTACATCGTTGGAAGTGGCTTTATAATAGGGGGATTCTTTCACCATTTTGTCCAATTCCTTTTGCGAGTATTTTTTATCGACATCATAGTCATTGACTCGCATCCAGTCTTTAAAGCGATTGTGGAAAACTGTGTATTCTTCCCAGGAATCCCCTACTTCATCCACAAAGTCTATCTTGGCATTTTTGTCATTGGGATTGACTTTGCGGCGACGCTTGTAAACCGGTAAGAAGACGGGTTCAATTCCTGAAGTGGTTTGGGTCATTAAACTGGTGGTTCCGGTGGGGGCGATGGTCAAAAGTGCAATATTGCGACGTCCGTATTCCATCATTTCGTAATACAGTTTTTCGTCTGCCTTTTTGAGTCGTTGGATAAAAGGATTGTTCTCTTCGCGTTTGGAGTCGTATATTTCAAAGGCGCCTCGCTCTTTGGCAGTGTAAACGGAACCTCGATACACGGCAAGCGCAAGATTTTGGTGTACTTTTACTGAAAATTCATTGCCTTCGTCAGTGCCATAGCGAATGCCGAGAGCAGCCAGCATATCGCCTTCAGCTGTAATGCCGATACCGGTGCGACGCCCTTCTTTGGCCTTTTTGCGAATCTTCTTCCATAAATTGATTTCTGTAGATTTAATCTCGTCTGATTCGGGGTCGGCGGCTATTTTTTCTAAAATGGCATCCACTTTTTCCAATTCCAAATCAATGATGTCGTCCATCATGCGCTGGGCATAAGCGGCGTGTTCTCTAAAGAGTTCAAAGTTGAATTTGGCTTGATCTGTAAAAGGATTTTCTACATATGAGAGCAGGTTGATGGCCAAAAGACGACAGGAGTCATAGGGGCAAAGCGGAATCTCGCCGCAGGGATTGGTAGAGACAGTTTCGTATCCTAAATCGGCATAGCAATCGGGGATGGATTCATTTTGTATGGTGTCCCAAAAAAGAATGCCCGGTTCAGCAGATTGCCAAGCATTGTGAACAATTTTTTTCCAAAGTCCATTGGCGTCAATTTCTTTTTGGAATTTTGGCTCCTCACTAAAGATAGGGTATTTTTGGGTGTAGGATTGGTTGTCTCGAACGGCTTTCATAAAATCATCATCAATACGAACCGAGACGTTGGCACCGGTAACTTTGCCTTGTTCCATTTTAGCATCTATAAAATCTTCCGAATCCGGATGATTGATGGAAACAGACAGCATCAAAGCCCCTCTGCGGCCATCTTGCGCTACCTCGCGGGTCGAGTTGGAGTAGCGTTCCATAAAAGGAACAATGCCGGTGGAAGTCAATGCAGAATTTTTAACCTGGCTGCCTTTGGGGCGTATGTGAGACAAGTCGTGACCCACTCCACCACGGCGTTTCATAAGCTGAACTTGCTCTTGGTCAATCTTCATGATTCCTCCGTAAGAGTCGGAGTTGCTGCCATTGCCAATCACAAAGCAGTTGGAAAGAGAGGCAATTTGATGGGGGTTGCCAATACCGGCCATGGGACTGCCTTGTGGAACGATGTATTTAAAGTTTTTTATCAGATCAAAAATTTGTTCTTCTGACATTGGATTGGGATACTTTTGTTCAATCCGGGCAATTTCCTGGGCAATACGACGGTGCATATCATTGGGGTCTTTTTCATAAATATTGCCTTGTGAGTCTTTTAAAGCATATTTGTTGACCCAGACCCGAGCAGCCAGGTCATCGCCCTTAAAGTAATCGAGGGAGGCCTTGAAAGCCTCATCTTGTGTGTAAGTCTTGGAGGTGTCCTTGGTTTTTAGTTTCATGTTTTTCTATTGAGCGGATTTTTTATTTTTTAAAGCAAACAAACATAACAAATTAATCGACATCTTTTTAATGAATCGGTTTGAAGTTTACAAATAAATTATGTAACAACTTGATTGCTAATTATATAAAAATTTATCAACACTAAAAAGTTGACAAGTTTTTTATTTTTATGGATTTAAAAATTATTTTGCTTTATGAGAAAATATGAGTTTTATTTCGATTTAAGCGGTTTATTTTCAATTAATTTGACGCAAATATCGATTGTGTAAAGCTAATCACGATTTTTCTAAGGGAGCAGCTTGGGGGGAGTCGTGTCGGAGGAATCTATTTGGGGAGACCAATCGCTGTGTTTTTCGATTTCGGTCAAGACAGAAGGTAAGATAGTAGCACTAAATTTTTTCACGGGGGCGTATAAAACCGATTTTTGCAGCTCTTTCTGATCGATAAAATGGGCGGTTTGGTTGAAGTTGTCGAAATACATCAGGAGAATACCGAGGACAAATCCCACTTTTAAAAGTCCAAAGAGTCCGCCCAACAAGCGGTTAACCATGTTGAGTGCCATCAATTTGGCGAGTTTGGTAAAGATTTTAGCCACCAAAGAAATGGCAACAACAATAATGATAAAAGTAAGTACCAAGGCCGTAATGTTAATATATTGTGGATCCCAGGAGAGGTACTGCAGTAGCAGGTCGACCAGATAATAAGAAAAATGCGTGGCTCCATATATGCCGGCAATCAGGGCGATAAGAGAAGCGATTTCAATAATAAATCCTTTGATAAACCCTCGAATAAGCCCAAGTGCCAGAAGAATACCCAGCACAATATCAAATACTGATAAACCGAGTCCGTTAGCAGTCAATACTAATGAGGTGTGTATTTCTTCCATCCGTGAGAGGCTATAAAATAGAGAGGATTCAAAAATACATAAAATTTATTCATTGAAAAGCAAACCCATCGCCGGTCACTGTTTTTTTATTTTCAAAGGAAAGTTAGGCAGGCAGTTGTGGAGTTGGGGTTTACATAAAAGCGGTAAATTTTGCCTTCGCTGTCTTCTTAAATGCTTAATAAATAGAAACAAGTTCTTTATCTTTGCCCCATGGTTGGAGATAAAAAACTAAAAGAACGCTGGAAAAAACTACACAAAAAGCTGTCAAATCAATTTGCAGACGGGGAGGCCATGGAGTTGGATGCCATTCTCTATCTGGTTGGAATTCAAGAGTTGGGGCAACTCGATGCAAAATTTGACAAAGACGACAAGATTAATTTGATGCACATTGCCATTTGTCGATTGCTGGAACCCTTGGGATATTACGAGTTTGATTATTATGATGATGAGGGTTGGCCACACTATAATTTTGTCGATTCTCTGCCGCCTTTAAAAGCGGGGGAACAGAGTGTAATGATAAAGGAAGCGCTGGTCAATTATTTCCTGGAAAAAAGCTATATCTCCTGAGCTTTTTTTATAGCTTTGTCGTTCTGAAATAAAAACGTGCCATGTTTGACGATATCAAATCTCATATAGCTAAAGTTGAGGAGTTTACAGCTGAAGAAATAGAGTCTGTTGAAAATTTTAGGATTGAATACTTAGGTAAAAAAGGAATCCTAAACGATTTTTTTGCCGCTTTTAAAGATATTCCAAATGAGCATAAAAAGGCGTATGGGAAAACCGTCAATACCTTAAAGAATAAGGTGCAAGAAAAAGTGGATACTCTCAAGGGCGAAATAGAATCTCGGCGTGAAGAAGAAGGAGTTTATGGCGACCTGACCCGTCCGGGACAAGCGATTGAGATTGGGGCTCGACATCCTATTTCTGTAGTGAAAAACCAGATCATCGATATCTTTTCCAATATTGGGTTTAATGTATCTGAAGGCCCTGAAATTGAGGACGACTGGCATAATTTTACCGCCTTAAACCTTCCTGAACACCATCCGGCACGCGATATGCAGGACACTTTTTTTGTTCAAACCGATCCTGAAAAAGTTTTGTTGCGTACACATACCTCAGGAGTGCAAATCAGGCATATGGAAAACAACAAACCGCCGGTGCGCACCATCTCTCCGGGAAGGGTGTATCGCAATGAAGATATCTCGGCGCGTTCCCATTGTTTGTTTCACCAAGTGGAAGGCTTGTATGTGGATAAAGGCGTGTCTTTTGCCGATTTGAAACAAACTATTTTGTATTTTACAAAACAACTTTTTGGAAAATCTAAAATCCGATTGCGCCCTTCTTACTTCCCTTTTACTGAGCCCAGCGCTGAAGTTGATATTTATTGGGGGCTGGAAACAGAAACCGATTACCGCATCACCAAAGGCACTGGTTGGTTAGAGATTATGGGCTGCGGTATGGTGGATCCCAATGTGTTGGAAAATTGTGAGATAGATCCGGAGAAATATTCGGGCTTTGCCTTTGGAATGGGCATTGAACGCATCGCCATGTTGCTCTACCAAATCGGCGATATTCGCATGTTTTACCAAAATGACATCCGCTTTTTGGAGCAATTTAAATCTGTTTTTTAAGGCTTATTGCCGAGCGAGGAAAGCAAAAACGAGCCTTGAGAAGATGGGAATGCCACGATAAATCTTTCTCAAGGTGGATTCATATTGGAATTGATAATCAAGGTAGTCTTTAAACAAGGTTGAGCGCCGTCACTCCATCCCGCACTTTCCGTCCTATTTCCATACAAAATCCTTATCTTTGGCAGAAGAAAAATAACTTATGGAAAGTATCAGTATTTTTGATATGTTAAAAATTGGTGTCGGCCCTTCGAGCTCACATACCTTAGGCCCTTGGCGTGCGGCTCAACAATGGTTGGAAGTCCTGAAAAATACTGGTGATTTGGCTGAAATAAAGGCCTTGAAAATAGACTTGTACGGTTCTCTTTCTTTAACCGGAAAAGGACATGCTACCGATTTGGCAGTGGTTCTGGGGTTGAGCGGTTATGATCCGGTAACCATGCCCATCAACAAAATAGACGAGGTAATCAATCGGGTAAAGACTGAGAAAACAATACGTCTTAATGCTTCTCAAGAGATTCCTTTTGACATGGAATCAGCCATTGTTTTTCAAAAATCTTTTCTCGATTATCACGCTAACGGCATGCGATTTACGGTCACCTATTCGGATGGAAGACAGGCTTCAGAAGAATATTATTCTATCGGCGGCGGCTTTGTCGTTCAGGAAAGCCGTGAAAAAGCCAAGAAGAAAAAAGAACTTTTTGATCACTTTCCTTATCCCATTGATAGTGGAGAAGAATTACTTGAGTATTGTCGAAAGGAACAGAAGAAAATCTCAGAAATTGTGTGGGCCAATGAACAATCCTTGAGAGGTGACGCTGAGATTGATCAAGGAATTCGAGCCATTTGGAAAGTTATGCTCGACTCGATGTACACCGGCTGCCATACGCAAGGCGTTTTACCCGGCGGGCTCAACGTGACGCGCAGAGCTTATAATGCGCATAAAAAACTGATGGATGACAAAGCGAGCTATCACGATACAGAATCGTGGATAGATATTATTCGCAAGACCGACAAAAAATTTCGTTCAATTTTAAAATGGATCAGCTGTTTTGCTTTGGCCGTCAATGAGGTCAACGCCTCGCTTGGGCGGGTGGTCACTGCGCCTACCAATGGTGCCGCCGGAGTCATCCCCGCAGTTTTGATGTATTATTTGGTCATTGAAAATCAGCAAGCCGGTGAAGAACAAATCAAGCAATTTTTGTTGACCGCCAGTGAAATAGGAAGCTTGTTTAAAAAGAAAGCTACAATCTCTGCAGCTATGGGAGGCTGTCAAGCCGAAATAGGCGTGTCCTCTTCCATGGCCGCCGGTGCCCTTACCGAATTGTCGGGAGGAACGCCCGAACAGGTGTTGATGGCTGCTGAAATTAGTATGGAGCATCATTTGGGGCTTACCTGTGATCCCATCAAAGGTTTGGTGCAAATTCCATGTATAGAACGCAATACCATGGGCGCCATTAAAGCTATTAATGCAGCCGAACTTGCGTTAAATGGTGATGTTACCGAAGCCCGAGTGACTTTTGACGAAGTGGTGCAAACCATGTGGGAGACCGCTAAAGACATGAATTCAAAATACAAAGAAACCAGTGAAGGAGGATTGGCCGTAAGGGTCAATGTGAGCGATTGCTAATCTTTATACGATTTTTCAAATTATTTGTTGATGATAAAACGATTCATTCCCAATATTTTCACCTTTCTCAACATGTTGAGTGGTTGTGTGGCTGTTGTATTGGCGGTACAAGATCAATTGGTCTCTGCTGCGATTTTTGTCGGATTGGGAATATTTTTTGATTTTTTTGACGGCTTCTTTGCTCGACTGTTCAAAGTGTCGGGTGAAATTGGCGTGCAACTCGATTCCTTGGCCGATATGATTACCAGTGGATTGGTTCCCGGAATTGTGATGATGCAATTGTTGTCTCGATCACTCGAAAACTATAATTTGTTATCGACACATAGTTGGTCGACCGATGCTCTTTTTCCTGCTTCCTTTCCCTATTTGGCCTTTTTGGGACTTTTGATTACCGCAGCTTCCGGATATAGATTGGCTAAATTTAATATTGATAAAAGACAGACTTCTTCTTTTATCGGCTTGCCCACTCCGGCCAATGCAATTTTGATTTTAAGCTTCCCGTTAATTGCTACTTATCAGGCCTCGCCAAGGGTCATGTCCATAATTTTTAGCCCCTGGTTTTTGGCCGGACTCATTGGAATAAGTTGCTTTTTACTCAATGCTGAATTGCCTTTGTTTGGGCTGAAATTTAAATCTGCCGGTTTTAAAGAGAATTGGTTTCGCTATGTGTTTATAGCGTTTTGCCTCTTCGCTTTGGGAGCGCTCCAGTTTATGGCGCTGCCTATTATTATTTTAGTATATGTGCTTTTTTCGGCCGTGTTGGACTTCCTGCGTGTCGAATAATACCAATTTGATTTATTCGATAGTCTGAAGATTTAAAATTTGGACATAAATATCGAACTATTTTGTATGTCTAATTGATATAAATTGAACCTTAAAATCCGTTTCTCGATGACCCTACAGGAATGTCGCGAATTTCTCGATGAAAAAGCAGAACACTACAACCGTCCCGAATTTATTGAAAGTGACCCCATTCAAATTCCGCATCAATTTGATAAAAAAGAAGATATTGAAATCGCCGGATTTTTAACGGCAACGATTGCATGGGGACGACGCCCGATAATCATAAAGAATGCGCAAAAAATGATGCACCTGCTTTGGGATTCTCCGGCTGATTTTGTGCGAAATGCCACTGAAAAAGACCGCGAAAAATTAAATGGATTTGTTCACCGCACTTTTAAAGATGCAGACCTTAAATTTTTTACGCGCGGACTGCAGCACATCTATAAAAATCACGGAGGTTTGGAAGCTGTGTTTACAAAATATACCGATCCGAATTCGACACAGTGGGCGATTTCAAAATTCAAATCCCTGTTTTTTGAACCGGAACATCTTCAACGAACCCAAAAGCATGTGAGCGATCCTTTAAAAAATTCTGCGGCCAAGCGAATCAATATGTTTTTGCGATGGATGGTAAGAACAGATGCGGCAGGAGTCGATTTTGGCTTGTGGAAGGGAATTTCTCCGGCAGCTCTTTCTTGTCCCTTAGATGTGCACAGTGGTAGGGTAGCTCGAAAATTAAAGCTGTTGAAAAGAAAACAAAACGACGCCAAAGCCGTTAAAGAATTAGATAAAAACCTAAGAAAACTGAATGCAGAAGACCCGGTAAAGTATGACTTTGCACTTTTTGGACTGGGTGTTTTCGAAGGCTTTTAAAATATTTTTGTTAAAATTAACATAAATAGCATGCTTTGACTTACCTTTGCAAATATGAAAAAAACGGCTACCCCTAAAAATGAAAAAGTGAGAATTACAGCCTTAAAAAAGCTGAATATTCTTGACACGCCCTCAGAAGAACAATATGATAATATTACTGAGTTGGCAGCCTATATCTGTGATGTTCCTATTGCTTTGATTGCCTTGGTCGATGAAAAAAGGAAATGGATTAAGGCCAAAGTAGGGGTGGAGTACTGCGAAGTTCCACGAGAAGATTCCTTTTGCGCTCATGCAATTCTTAATAGCGATGAGGTGTTGCAAGTTCCCGATACTCGTTTGGACCACCGGTTTAAGGATAATCCTATGGTTACCAGAGACGAGGATCCGATTTTGTTTTACGTGGGCTTTCCTTTGAAAGGGGGCGATGGCAATGTATTGGGCACCCTTTGCTTGATGGATCATCGACCGAGACAGTTTAATGAGCAGCAGTTGAAAGCACTTAAAACTTTTGGTCACCAAGTGGAAATATTGTTTGAGCTAAGGTTGAAAAACAACCAAATGCGCGCCTCAAAAAAGGAGCTGCGGAAACAAAATACGCTGTTGAAAAACTTTGCCGGCGCGGTTTCTCATGATTTAAAAATGCCCTTGTCCAATATCATTATGACCATTGATTTACTCAAAGCCAAGTATGCCGAAAAATTGGACGAATCGGGATTTGCTTATCTCAAAAAACTGAAACAATCGGCCTTTGGAATGAGTGATTATATCTCCAATATCTTGGCGTATTACGAAACCGAGAATGTCTCTTCTCAAGACTATGCCGAGAAGCCTTTTGGTTTAAAAGAATTTTTGGAAAGCATTATCGACATGCTCAATATCGAACGCAATTGTGAAATCAATTTACCCGATTATAATTTTGATTTGATTTGTAATCGCTCAGCATTGGAGCAAATATTTTTGAATTTGCTGGGCAACAGTTTGAAATACAATGACAAGGAAAAAACAATCATCTCTATTGGCTGTGAGGAAGAAGAGGGTTTTTATAAATTTGAGTTGACCGATAACGGGATCGGAATTCCTAAAGATCAGCAAGATAAAGTATTCGATTTGTTTTCTGTGGCTGCCGATAAAGACCGACACGGAAAAAAGGGGAACGGCATTGGATTGACCACGGTGCACAAATTGGTCGAAAAACTGGGCGGCAAGATAGCAGTGGATTCTGAGTTGGGAAAATATACCACATTCACTTTTACCATCGAAAAACAACAACCCAAGACCCAAAAAACAGCTTGACTCAGAAGTTGTTTAAAGTAACCATTGCCAAATTTTTCTCGGTTTCATTTTTCAAATGACTGTTGATTGGGGTTTTGTAAGGGTGTATTTCTATTCTTTCCACGGGGGAAAATTAAAATTTGTATCAAAAAAAAATTACGTACTTTTGAACGCCTGAGAATTTAACTATGCAGTTTACTCACCCCGAATTTCTTTATGCTCTCGTTCTGCTGCTGATTCCTGTTATTGTTCACCTCTTTCAGTTGAGGCGATTCACAAAAGAAGCTTTTACTAATGTCAAATTTTTAAAAAAAGTACAGCTTCAATCCCGAAAGAGCTCCCGAATAAAAAAATGGCTGACTCTTTTGGCGCGGTTGCTCGCTTTGGCTTGTATTATCATAGCCTTCGCCCAGCCCATTATCCCGCATAGTCAAAGTGCTTTGAAAGCCAATGAAACCATTATCTATATTGACAATTCCTTCAGCATGCAGCAAAAGGATGAACGCGGCGAACTGTTAAAAAGCGCTGTTCAACAACTCTTGCAAACGCTGCCCGGAGATATGCCGCTTACGGTCATGACCAATGATCGGGTCTTTGCTCAAACTGAGCTGTCCAAAATTAAAAACGACCTGCTCAACCTGTCATATTCTTCAAAAGATGTTTCTTTAAAAACTATTGCTATAAAGGCGAAGCATTTGTTTTCTAAAGCTAAAAACACCCAAAAACATTTTGTAATTATTTCAGATTTTCAACAAAAGAAAGGGGGGGATTATTCCGAGTTTGGGAAAGACATGGAAGTCACTTTTCTTCAGCTTAAGGGCAAAAACCATATTAATTTTAGCATAGACCGTGTGCAGGTGCCTAAGACGGAAGTTGGCGTTACCGAATTGCAGGTGGTGGTTTCTGCCAGCCGTCCCAACACGCAAACCTTACCGGTGAGCCTGTATGAAGGCAATACACTCTTGGCCAAAAGCAGTGTGGGATTTGACCACAATACCTCGGTAAGTACCAGTTTTTCATTACCGCAAAGTAAAACTAATTTGGAAGGGCGGATTGAAATTGAGGACCAAAGCCTGCGTTTTGACAACCATTTTTATTTCAGTTTGCAAAAGGCCGATAAGATTAAAGTGGCGGTCATTAGTGCCGACTCCGAGAAAGCAGTTTTCCTTCAAAAAATATTGAATTATCCTGCATTTGATTACACCGCCATGCAGGCCGATAGTTGGGATTACAATGTGTTGACCCAAGCCGATTTTATAGTGCTCAATGAGTTGAAACAGATTCCCAACGGATTGGAAAATATCTTACAAAAACATTTGGATAATGGCGGCTATTTGGCGTTTATTCCGGCGAGTGACGGAAGGGTAAAGGCCTACAACCAACTCTTTCTTCAGTTGCAGTTGGGGCAGTTTTCTGATTTTAAAAAAACACCGGTTAAAATAAGCACCATCAACTATGCGCATCCGTTATTTGATCAGGTGTTCAACGGCAAGGTGACCAATTTTCAATACCCCGAAGTTGCCGGCTATTATCCTTATGCCGGTGCCGGACACAGCGTACTTAAGTACAATAACAACCGCCCATTTTTGCTTTCCAAAAAGCACACTTTTGTCTTTACAGCTCCCCTCAGTAAAACGTATTCTAATTTTAAACGATCGCCTTTAGTGGTACCGGTCTTTTATAATATGGCAAAACAGAGTCTGCAGTTGCCACAGTTGTTTTACACCATTGGGCAAGCACATTCTATAGCAATAGCTGCCGGTTTGAACGCAGATGAAGTGCTGCATCTTACCAACAAAGACATCGATTTTATTCCCCGTCAGCAGCGCTATGATGAGAAGGTTATCTTGAATACCAAGACCCTGCCACAGGTTGCAGGAACCTATCAAGTTGTGGGTGGCGAGCAAAGTATGGGGCATCTTAGCTTTAATTATAACCGCGCAGAAAACCGTATGAAGTTTGCAGATTTGGAGCAGTTTGAGCATGTACAAACCGGTATGGATATCGAGAAATTTTTTACAACTGCGATAAATGAAAACCAAGTGGATCAGCTTTGGAAATGGTTTGTTATTTTTGCCCTTGTATTCCTCTTGACGGAGGTTGCATTTTTAAAACTTATAAAGTAATACGATGAAGCTTCTCTTTAAATCAGTTACCGTAATAGCCCCCGAAAGTCCTTTTCATCAAAAGACCACCGATCTTTTACTGGAAGCGGGCAAAATAGTGAAAATAGGAGGCTGTGAGGAAATTGCTGCGGATCGGGTGATAGAACAGAACCAGCTCCATGTTTCACCGGGTTGGTTTGACAGTAGTGTGAGTTTTGGCGAACCGGGATATGAAGAGCGTGAAACCTTGGAGAATGGATTGTGCACCGCCGCAAAGTCGGGGTTTACTTCCCTTGCCCTTAACCCCGATATGAAACCGGTGCCTGATCAAAACAGTACGATAGATTTTTTAATCAGGAAATCGGCTGATGCTCCTGTCAATCTATATCCCATTGGCGCCCTTACCCAAGGTAGTAAAGGAGAGGAACTGGCCGAGATGTATGATATGCATTTGGCCGGTGCAGTAGCTTTTGGGGATTATAAAAAACCGATTTATAATCCTAATTTGCTGAAAATCGCATTGCAATATGCGCGAGGTTTTGGCGGTGTGATTCAAACTTTTCCCAATGAAAACCGATTGACCGGCAACGGAGTGATGAACGAAGGAGTAATGAGTACACAACTCGGCTTAAAAGGGATTCCCGATTTTGCCGAAGAGATGCAAGTGGCACGTGATTTGGCGGTTTTGGAATATGCCGGCGGGAAACTGCATATTCCTACCATATCCACAGCCAAAAGTGCCCAACTCATCGAGGAAGCCAAAGAAAAGGGATTGGACGTTTCTTGTAGTGTGGCGGTGCCGCACCTGTTTTTTAACGATACCCAATTGCAAGGATTTGATGCGAGCTACAAAGTGATGCCGCCCTTGCGAACCGAAAGCAATCGGGAAGCCTTGTTAGCTGCAATAGAAAAAGGAGTTGTCGATATGGTGACCACTGATCACCGCCCCATGAATATTGAGCATAAAAAATTAGAATTTGAGCAAGCCGATTATGGCAGCCTGGGACTCGAAAGCGCTTTTGGAGCTTTAAACAAATTGTTTGGTCTTGAAAAAACCATTGATCTGCTCACCGCCGGCCGGGAGCGTTTTGGGCTTAAAAAGCCCTTGCTTAAGGAAGGGGAGAAGGCAGAACTCAGCCTGTTCATTCCTTCAGGAACCCATGCCTTTTCGGAGCGAGATATTTATTCGACTTCAAAAAACAGTATGTTTTTAGGTGCCGAATTAAAAGGAAAGCCCATGGGAGTTTTTGCCAATAATCGTTTAAGTTTGACGGAAGATGAATGATACTGTAAAAAAAGGAAAAAACATGGCTATTGTGGCCTATTTGACGTTTGTAGGTACGCTAATTGCCTGGAGCATGAATACTGAGGCCAAAAATGAATTTGCTTCGGTTCATATTCGACAAGCCATCGGATTGGATCTGCTCTTTTTGGTCTTTGCTATTTTAATTTCAGGCTTTGATCGATGGTATGTCACCTTTCCCTTTTGGCTGGTTTTTATTGTGCTATGGGGATTTGGGTTTATTGGTGCCCTACAAGGAAAAGTAGCGATTGTTCCTTTTGTGGGAGACTTTTTTCAAAAATGGTTAAAAAAGATTGCATGATGACGACAAAACACCTTTCCCTCAAGCATATTTTAAGGCCTTCAAACAAAACGGATCAGAAGGCGCCCTGTCTCATTATGTTGCATGGATATGGCAGTGATGAAAAGGATTTGTTTTCTTTTGTGTCTGAACTCGATCCGCAATACCTCGTGGTGTCGGTTAGAGCTCCTATCCCCATGCAGCCTTTTGGCAATGCTTGGTATGGAATCGATTATGATGCGGCGGGCATCAAATCCTATGATGAAGAACAAGCAGAGGTTTCTCGAGATCTGATTATAAAATTTGTTGACGAAGTGATTGAAAACTATCACGCCGATCCACATAAGATTACGTTATTCGGATTTAGTCAAGGGGCCATATTGAGCTATGCTGCGGCTTTGTCTTTTCCGAAAAAGATAAGTCAGGTGGTGGCCATGAGCGGCTATATTCCCGAGAATTTGCTGATAGACAAGTTTGAAGAAAATGATTTTTCCCGCTTGCGGATATACAGCTCTCACGGGTCAGCAGATCAAGTGGTGCCGGTAGCCTGGGACCGTAAGACCAAAGCTTTTCTCGATAAATTGAAAATAGATTCTCAATATTCCGAATTTCCGGTAGGCCACGGGGTGAGTCCTGATAATTTTAAGGAAATTGTAGAGTGGTTAAAATAACCCTCATAAATTTTATACAGGATTGCTGAGCCTATACGCTATCCCAAGTCTAATGAGTTTATTCAGCATAGAGTACGCCGTCCATGGTGTCAAATTGCAGCTGTTTGTCTTGGTCTAAGTAATAAGAAATAATGGCTTCTCCCCAATAAGTGCCATCGGTGAATTGTATAATAATCCAGCGATTGTTGAGCACTTTAACCCTATTGACTTGCATGGGACCTTCAATTCCCGGATAAGGAATCAACGGGTTGCCCGCTTTATTCCTGTTTTTTCCAATGATTTTTGATTTAATTACCTCGGCGATAGAGTCGGCACGGAGCCCCATATCGGCAAAATAGCTTTGGGCTTTAACGTTGGATTTTAAAGAAAACTGATAATCTTTATAAGACGATGTATTTTCATTGTCTACCATGCTTTCCAAGCTGTCTATTTCTTGTTGCAAAGCAGAAATTTGTGCGGTTTTGGCTTTGTAATAGCGTTTGCTGTTTACGTATTGAAAGATAACGTAAAGCAACGCAAAAAAGAAAAGATACATGAAAATTCTCGCTTTCATCAGATGGTAATTTTTAGATTATCGTATGCTAAATGAATATGGTTGGGCAATTTTTTCTCTACTTCGTTATGAAACCCGAGCAAATGACTGATGTGGGTTAAATAGGCTCGTTCCGGTTTGATAATATTAATAATATCCAAGGCTTCCGCCAAATTAAAATGGGCGTGATGCGGTTCTTTTCGCAGGGCATTAAGCACCAATACTTTTACGCCTTTTAGTTTTTCCAACTCTTGATCGGCTATGGTTTTGGCGTCGGTAATATACGCAAAATCCTGAAACCGAAAACCGTACACTTGTAATCTTCCGTGATAGACATTGATGGGGACAATTGGGCAATTGCCCAGGCTAAAAGGATTGCCGGAGAGGGGATGAACGGCTACAGAAGGCGTGCCCGGATATTTGTTGTGTTCTTGGAAAATATAAGAAAACCGTTGATTTAAGGCATCCAAAACCCGTGGATGGGCATAAATAGGAATATCACCTTGTTTAAAATAAAACGGACGGATATCATCCAGGCCAATAATATGATCGGTGTGCTCATGGGTAAATAAAATACCGTCGATTTGATCGACTTGGTTGCGCAGCATCTGTTGTCTAAAATCGGGACCGCAGTCAATAATATAGCGATATTGATCCCATTCTATCATCAAAGAAGTGCGCAAACGCTTGTCTTTGGCGTCTTTGCTTTGACATACGGGGTGCTGACTCCCGATAATGGGTATTCCTTGCGAGGTTCCGGTGCCGAGAAAGGTGATTTGCACAACGAAAATTTGCTACAAAAGTAATTATATTTTTTGGGTTAACGGCTTATCTGTATCTTTGAATACTAAAAGAATTTTAAACACAAATCAGCGTCCATGTCTATAACCATTATGGGAGATCGTAAATATGAAGATGTCCCCTCCATAGAAAATAAAGCCCTTCGAATCAACCTTAATAAGAGTGTGTTTGGTACTTTTTCTGAAATCGGAGCCGGACAAGAAACCGTACGACATTTTTTTACGGCCGGCGGAGCTTCTCGAACCATTGCAAAAGCCATTAGTGCTTATGGGAAAGAGTTTAGTGATGCCATTTACGGTCCGGAAGAAGACGGGCGGTATGTCACCAATTCGCGCTTGCGAAAAATGCTTTCCTATGAACTCGAACTCATCGAGAAGCGAATTGACCGTAAGAAACATGCAGACAAACTCTTTTTTAGCTATGCCAATACGGTAACCACCATTGATTATACCAAAAAATTTCAAGGCCACGGATGGGTGGGGATTCGCTACCAAACCAAACCCGGAGAAGATTATAGTGAGATTATTCTGCACCTGCGATTTCACGAGAAAAATGCGCGACATCAGCAAAAAACCCTTGGCAAGCTTGGCGTCAACTTGATTTATTATGCCTATTATCACTACGATTCTCCTAAAAACTTGTTGCGTCACCTGTATGACGATATTGATAAAGATCAACTGGAAATCGATACAATTAATTTTTCGGGGCCTTGTTTTGAAGGAGTCGATAACCGATTAATGAGCCTTCAATTGGTTAAGAACGGAATGACTAATGCTGTGATGTTTGCCCCCGATGGACACAATATATTGCCGTCTGATGCACTTTATCTGAAAAATGTCCTCGCTTTTAGGGGCAGCTTCAGGCCGGTGACCAAGGTGAATATGGAAATTTATGAAAAATCGCTCGAACTGTTTTTAAAAGAAAAAGGAGTCACACACGAAAACACGCTGATGATTTTTGAAATGACGCTGTACAACTTGCGTAATGAAGGCACCATTGATGAAGAAGATTTTTTAGACCGAGCTAAATTGCTCTGTTCGATGGGGCAAACGGTCATGATTTCTAATTTTAAAGAATATTATAAACTGGTTGAATACTTGCATCGTTACACCGAAAAACGCAAAAGCCTGGCCATGGGAGTCAATAACTTGGTCAATATTTTTGACGATCGCTATTACCGCGATTTGGATGGTGGAACCTTGGAAGCCTTCGGAAAATTGTTTCCCGAAAACTTGAAAGTGTACCTTTATCCCTTTAAAGATACAGCAACCGGAACCATAACCGATAGTGATAATTTGATGGTTCCCAGTCATATGCATGAGTTATATAAATATTTTAAACACAATGGAAAGTTTGTAGATATCAAGGATTATCACTTGGCATATCTGGATATTTCCTCACATAAAGTTTTGCAGATGATTGAAAATGGCGATGAGGGATGGGAGGAAATGCTGCCTGAGAATACGGTGCGAATGATTAAGGAGCAGCAACTTTTTGACTATCGTTCCTAAAAGATAGCTTAAGACACGTGAAGCGCTGATCATTAGTAACTTATCAAGCATGCGGCATATTTCATGAATGATTCAGATTAAAAACACTCGAAGAGCCGATTAATATTTTATGCCTTTTCGTTTTACGATTCAGGCATTGATTCCATATAACTTCTGTATTTTTGCACTACCCAAATACGATTGAATTATGCGGACAAAAAGCCTGAAAAAGAATAAGATAAATGTAGTGACCCTCGGATGCAGTAAGAACATCTATGATTCCGAGGTGCTGATGGGGCAACTCAAAGCCAATAATAAAGAGGTGGTGCACGAAGGTGAAGGCAATATTGTGGTTATTAACACCTGTGGCTTTATTGACAATGCCAAGGAACAGTCCATCAACACTATTTTAGATTTTGCCGAAAAGAAAAAACAGGGAGAAATCGATCAGCTGTTTGTAACCGGCTGCTTGTCTGAGCGGTACAAGCCCGATTTGGAAAAAGAAATCCCCAATGTTGATCAGTATTTTGGAACCACCGAATTGCCTTCTTTGTTAAAGGCGCTGGAGGCTGATTATAAACATGAGTTGGTGGGGGAGCGACTTACTACCACGCCCAAAAATTATGCTTATCTTAAAATTGCCGAAGGCTGTAATCGGAAATGTTCCTTTTGTGCCATTCCTTTGATGCGCGGTCTGCATCAATCCAAACCCATTGAAGAATTGGTCACGGAGGCCAAAAAACTGGCCGCCAACGGAGTGAAAGAATTGATTCTTATTGCCCAAGACCTTACTTTTTACGGGTTGGATTTGTATAAAAAACGAAATTTGGCAGAATTGCTAAAAGCCTTGGTAAAAGTAGATGGAATAGAGTGGATTCGTTTGCATTACGCTTTTCCTACCGGATTTCCCATGGACGTGATTGAGGTGCTTAAAACAGAGCCTAAGATCTGTAATTATCTCGATATTCCTTTGCAACATATCAATGACGATTTACTCAAATCGATGCGCCGCGGAACCAATCATCAAAAAACCACCAAACTCATTAAGAAATTTAGAGAGATGGTGCCCGAAATGGCCATTCGAACAACCCTGATTGTGGGCTATCCCGGAGAAACTCGGGCGCAATTTGAAGAGCTTAAAGCATGGGTAAAGGAAATGCGGTTTGACCGTTTGGGCTGTTTTACTTATTCTCATGAAGAAAACACCCATGCCTATCACTTGGAAGATGATGTGCCGGAAGAAATAAAACAAGAGCGCGCCAATGAAATCATGGAAATCCAAGGACAAATCTCTTGGGAGCTCAATCAGGAAAAAGTGGGGCAGGTTTTTAAATGTGCAATAGACCGAAAAGAAGGGAATTATTTTGTCGGTCGCACTGAATTTGATTCCCCCGATGTAGATAATGAAGTGCTTATTGATGCTTCTCAGTATTATCTGAAAACCGGTGATTTTGCTCGTATTAAAATTGAGGAAGCTGCCGATTTTGATTTGTATGGCATTCCGGTAGAAGATTGATGTTGCTGTTCAAGACAAAAGCACAGGAGCATAACCAGTGATGACGAGCGTTTTCAGCGCAGAGATTTGGAATTTTCATAGAAAGATTGGACTAATTAATTTGTCATTTTGGTATTACTTCTTCCGTATAAGGCCAATGAAACAAATAATTCGTATTTGGTGATAGTTTCTGCTGTCTTTTAGCCTGTTAAGCAGGATTAATTATCAGTACAGCAATCCCGATTAGTTGTCTAAAAGGAATCATTCATTTATACCGCTCAAAAGGATTAGCAAGAGAGATTTTAGGTGAGTAAAAAAAGAGGTAACTTTTATGAATAAGAGGTTTTAAGAAGTGCCCAGAGCGGGGGTCGAACCCGCACGTCCTAAGGGACACATGGCCCTCAACCATGCCTGTCTGCCAGTTCCAGCACCTGGGCCATTTTTTCTCGGCTCGTTAGATGAAAAATAATGAACCGGATAAATAATCTCAAGAAACGATTAAAAGAAGTGACCTGGCTGGGGCTCGAACCCAGGACCCTCTCCTTAAAAGGGAGATGCTCTACCAACTGAGCTACCAGGTCATTGCGACAATGCGGGTGCAAATATAATATCCTTTTGTAATCTATCAAGAGATTTTCTTATAAATTTGAAAAAAAATTTAAGCAGCTTAATTCTAAAAATTATTGATCCTTATGATGCTTGTTTTGTGTGGATATATGGGAAGTGGTAAGAGTTTGATTGGTAGAAAATTAGCAGATAAATTGCAAACCGACTTTTTGGATTTGGATGAAGAAATTGCCACAGATCAGAAGATGTCGATTTCAGAAATCTTTCAGCAAAAGGGAGAAATTTACTTCCGAAAGACTGAAATGAAAGTGCTGCAAAAAACCTTGTCAGCTTCAACAGATGGGGTATTGGCCTTGGGCGGAGGAACGCCTTGCTATGGCAACAACCTCGAATTGATTAAGCAAAATCCGCACACCGAGCTCATCTACCTTAAAATGAATCTCGAATCCTTGACGGAACGCTTGTTTAAAGAGCGAGATCAACGTCCGTTAATAAAAGATTTTGATCAACCGGAGCAGCTTGAGGATTATATCCGAAAACACCTGTTTGAACGACAGTTTTACTACTTGCAATCTGATATTAAGGTGGAAGCTACTCATGCTTCCCCGGCGGAGATTGTTCAAAATATTCTTGAAAAAGTAAAATCTTGAAAGCAATTTATTCGTTTCATTGCCCCTGTTTTCGATACAAAATTAAGGATATTTCGCTGCGCTGCATCTCCTTAATTTCACTCGAACTGACGGGGTTTATATTGTAGTTTTTGCGTTATCTCGATGCTGAATAGATAACTCGTGCCTTACAATTTTTCAAGACGATAATATCATCAAAAGGTCGCTGCGCATCCCGTAGCGCAGTCGTTTCATTGAGTCTGTTCTCAAAATTAAGGGTATTCCGTGCGCTGCATTCCCTTAATTTCATTCGAACTGACGGGTCTTTTGACAACACTCCGCGTTAAACCAAGCAATTCCAAGGGTGTCTACCCTGTTTTCGTTTAAAAATGAACCACGAAATTATATTTTTCCGGGTTTTCGTTTATTTCTTTTTGGGTAGTTTCCACATACATCGTTTTGCGATCCATGGAAAAAGTGGCTTCTTTTAGCGAACATTTCTTAACCGGCTTGGGAAAGTGATATTCCATTTTTATCACCATCATTTTGGAAAAATCCTGTGGGTTGCTTTTCGCTTTCGATGTCTCCTTATCTTGTTGAGCAGGTTCGCTGTATCGCGTAAAAGTATTCCCGTCATAACTGAATTGAACATTTTTAAAAATGGTGGGGTCCTCTTGCTTATCGGATTTTTTGGAGGGATTCAACGCCTGATAGGCTTCCTCCGCTTCTTGGAGTGCTTTAACATAGGTATTGAAAGCAGACACGCTTTCCTTTTCAATGATGACGGTGAAGTCTAACTGCTCTTGATTTAAAATATAATGAAGCTGTGCTTCACTGCTCAATTGCTGCAGTCTTTGGTAGGCTTCGCTGTCTTTATGTGGGTTTTGTTCAGACTGAGTCAATCCCAAATTGTCTGCTTCTGAAAATGACACTATTGTATCAATAGGAAATTGACCAATTTGACGCAGCGAATCAACATTTAAGGTAGAGCGCATGAACGAAGCCATTTGTGCCGAGTGGACGTCTATTTCATATTTTACGGAGCCATCTTCATGAAGGTGTACGCGCTCTGTGATTTGACAAGATCCTAAAAATAGGCTTATTGCAAAAATTAAGAATAACTTTTTCATAATTGGTTGGTTATGTGGGTTAGAACCTCTAAAATACAAATGATAATTGAAACCACCTTAGCTATTTTCTTTATTTCCTTATCGGCATTTTAATTTTTCTCTAAAATGTATCCCATATATCTTTGCGTTCCTTTATCCATTATTTTTACACAAACAGGTCATTGCGTGTGTATGCCGTTTGTAAGCCATAAAATTTATGTATTTTTGTAGTAAACCGAATTTTTTATGAAAGGAAAAGTCATTAAAGGCAAAGCTAAGCCTCGCGGAAAATACCCTCATGTAAAGAGGGTGGGTGATTTTATTTATGTTTCCGGCACCAGTTCGCGCCGCCCCGACAATTCTTTTGCCGGAGTAGAAGTGGACGAAATGGGGACCACCAATCTCGATATCAAGGCGCAGACCCAAGCCGTTTTTGACAATATAGATGCCATCCTGCAAGAAGTAGGCGCCAGTTTGGACGATGTGATTGATGTGACTACTTTCTTGGTCAATATGAATGATTTTGGAGGTTATAACGAGATCTATGGACAAATCTTTGAGCCGGAAAACGGGCCGACCCGAACAACGGTTGCTGTTCATCAATTACCACATCCACATTTGCTGATCGAATGCAAAGTAATTGCCTATAAAAAACAGGCATACGCCACACATTAAGAGATTAGTATCTGTGTTTGATTGCGCGCTCCACCTTTAAGAACAAGAGTACGACTCCTGTCAGAAGAACACCGATAAATATCGCCGGTTCGGCAATGCTTGTTAAAGTGAAAGTAGGGAAAAGCCAAGCGCTTAGCCCGCCTAAAGCACCGTATAACAATCCCAGCCCTATCATCATTTTTCCGGCGTAGACTTGTGCAAAATCCCAACGCGCTTTAGATTTCATTGAAGCAGCAGTGCGATAGCCATACCAGTTATTGATGTTTTTAGGCGGGAACCTTTTCAAAAGGAATCCTGCGAGTATAAAAACGCCTCCACAAAGGAGGTAAGGCATAAAAAAAGGAGTAAACAGCATTATCGACAAAGCTTCTTGATGGTGGACTCATTTAATACCGAAATATAAGCAAATATTTCACAAAAAAATCAGCTTCTCTTCCACAAGAAAATCTAACTTGCCATAAAATTGTATATTCGCCGGTAATAAGTTTAAATCTTTACAATCAGTTATGGAAACTCCGGAATTCTTAATGGGAGATAACAGCGAACATCCCGATGATATTTTTGTTATTCACACCCAATTTCCTCGTTTTATCATCAACCTGAAGAACGATGAGATTCAATGGTTAGAAGAATTCAGCCAGCAAGACCGGGAAGAGCTCATTGAGCAAACCGAATATTATATTCGTCAGGCCACAGCGTTTTACGACCGGGAAGTGACTTATTATCAAAATGAAGCGTAGATGGAATATTTGCAACAGCTCGATCAGGAGGTTTTCTTATACCTCAATCATTTAGGCACTCCCACATGGGATTGGTTTTGGGTTTCCATCACTCACGAATGGATGTCACTACCGCTTTATGCGCTGGTTTCTTGGTTAATGTATAAAAAAATAGGGGTTAAAAACACGGCCATCAGCCTGATTCTTCTTTTCCTAATGGTGGGGGCTACCTATGGATTGACTGAAATTGTGAAAATGAGTGTCATGCGACCGCGGCCGTGCAATACCGGATTAGACATCCGCTTTCTCGTGGAAGAATGTGGTACCGATTATAGTTTTTTCTCTACACATGCTTCGGCAGCTATGGCCATTGCCATTTTCACGGGTTTTATTTTAAAACCTTATTATAAATTTGCCGCATTAGGAATGGTAATTTGGGCACTTTTTATGGCGTACAGCCGTATTTATGTAGGCAAGCATTTTCCGGGCGATGTCCTTGTCGGCTCGTTGGTCGGATTGGGGATCGGTCTGGTTTTCTTGACTCTGCAAAGACGTTTCATCAGACGGTTTAGTGCTTAGCCTGTCTACTTAAAATAGGATATGGAGTATTTACAACACCTCGATCGCGAACTTTTTATTTATCTCAACAACCTGGGAATGCCGGCATGGGATTGGTTTTGGCTTTTCATTACCAACAAGTGGGCTTCTTTGCCGCTCTATGCCTTGTTGATCTATTTACTGTTTAAAAAAACAGGCTACAAAGCCGCTATTGTTAGCTTGGTGCTGGTGGCTGTCATGATCACTTGTACTGATCAGCTGGCTAATGTAGCTAAAGATGGATTTGCCCGATTGCGCCCTTGTAATATGGATTATGATGCCCGTTTTCTTATTGACTGTTGGGGCGGCGGGTACGGATTTTTCTCGGCTCATGCCGAAAGCTCAATGGCGCTGGCCATATTCGTGGGCCTGATTTTAAAGCGCTATTACCGCTATGCCCTCTTGGGGATGATTATTTGGTCCCTGTTTACCGGATACAGCCGTATATATGTAGGTAAACACTATCCGGGTGATGTGTTGGCAGGTTGGTTGGTCGGCTTTTTGATTGGCTTGCTGTTCTTTGTGCTTTACAGGTTTGTGGCCAAAAAATATATCCATTCCTCGACAAAAACTGCGCATCAATCTTAAATATAAAGTCTTTTTTTTTGCCTGGCGGATGCAGTTCTCTTTAGGAGAATGCTAAATTATTTTAATCGATAAATTCCATTTTCGAGATCATAGCTTTTGCCCGAAAACAAAAGCACTAAGAAGTAAAATTTTGGATAATAGCCGGAAAAAGACAGGTTGTATTTCTAACGCAACTTGCTAATTTTCAAAAAAATAGTCGATTTTTACGATAATTTATGTTATCTTTAAGGAGAATCTTAAACCTAATTTGTTATGGAAGATGTATATCAACATTCGGTCAAGCAATGGTGGTTGTCGCTTACGGCAGGTATCATTTATCTTTTACTCGGAGCTTGGGTTCTTCTTTACACGGTAGAATCATTTCTCGCATTAACCACATGGTTTATCATGGGGTTTGGGGTGTTGGGATTGTTAAATCTTTATTATTCATTAAACAACAGAAAAGAGTTACACAACTGGAATTGGTCATTGATGTCTGGAATAATGGACCTCATTATTACTTTCCTTTTGATAACTCGGTCTGAAATTTTAATCCATGATTTACCCATTTACATTGGTTTTGTTTTGATGTTCCGCTCAATAATTGGAATAGGGTTTTCGGTATATCTCGCGCAGTACAAAGTCAGAAACTGGAAACTGGTATTGGCCCTTTCCATTCTTGGGGTAATCCTTTCTTTACTCTTGGTTTGGGATCCTTTTATAGGTAATCTCACCTTGTTAGTTTGTATGGGGCTTGCACTTTTGAGCGCCGGATTTGCCCAAATTGGTATGGCTTATGAGCTCAAACGCTATAGTGAATCAGATCACAAGGCGGAAATCAAGCTCGAAACGGAATAAAGATCAAATTCAACAATTGCAGAAAAGTGCCCAACAGTATTCTTTCTATCTCCCTTTCTTGTCAAAGAAGATAAGGGGAGGCTGATTCTATGGCTTTTTAAGTAGGGAGGTTAATTGGTATTAATGCTACTTTCTCTTTTGTGCTCCTAAACTTGATAGGAGTTATGTTGATTTGCGCAATCATAATTTCAATGATTTTTTAAATGACCTCATATATAAATCTACAGGTTTGTCCGGAGGATTCTTTTAAATAAATATTATCACTGAGAGGCATCAGCGTCCGGGCTTTGTTTTTGCACTTGTTTTTCTACATCTTTCTGTATGAAAGGCTTCAGAATATCCATAGGCAGGGGAAACAAGGTGGTTGTATTTCGCTCCAAACCGATTTCCCTCAGGGTTTGCAAATAACGCAAAGTAAGTGCACTGGGATGCACATCCAAGATTTCGGCTGCATCAGACAGTCGTTTAGAAGCTTGAAACTCTCCTTCTGCCGCAATAACTTTAGAGCGTCGCTCTCGTTCTGACTCGGCTTGACGCGCCATGGCTCGTTGCATTTCTTGTGGTAAGTCTACCTGTTTCACTTCTACATTGGTCACCTGAACTCCCCAGGGATCAGTATGTTCATCAATGATATTCTTTAGTTTGGCATTAATTTTATCTCGCTCGGCCAATAAATCATCCAATTCCATTTGCCCCAAAACGCTGCGCAGGGTGGTTTGGGCAATTTGGGAAGTGGCATAATAATAATCCTTGACTTCTATAATGGCATCGTGGGGCGACACTACTTTAAAATAAACTACGGCATTTACATTAATGGACACATTATCGCGGGTAATCACATCTTGTGGCGGTACATCGTGAACCAAGGTTTGCAAACTGATTTTTTCCAGCTTATCGATAAAAGGAATCAATAATATAATTCCCGGCCCTTTGGCTTTTCCGCCTACCAAGCGCCCTAACCTGAATATTACCCCGCGTTCGTACTCTTTTAAAATTCGAATGGATTTAAACAACACATACAAAATGACAATGAGCAGAATAAGTAAGGGCAGTGTTTCCATGGTTATTGGTGTTTTGAAATTATCGATAAATTTCGGAATAAAATTTGGAGATAGCCTTTTGATCTGGCTAAAAAATAAAAATTATTACGGGCCATGGTTTTAGAGATACCATTCCTTTAGTCGCTTCAGCTAAAGTGTTTTACCCCCATTATGCTTTCCCGAAAGGTCGAGAGACGACCTGATAAAATTTAATTGGTAATATTCTTACTATTGGCACTTCCCACTCCGACTACGCGGTCATAGCGTGCGCCCGGTTCCCGGTAATACGCAATCACCGTATATTGATTTTCGGTTTCATCGAAATTGCCGCTGATAAAGGCATCATCAATAGAGCCGTCCGGGTGCACCAAGACGTATTTGTAGTTATAAAACCCCTGCTTAAACAAACGCTTTCCTTCATACAACCCGGTTTTTGGGTTATAGGTCATCAAGGTAGATTCGTCGAGTGCAAAATTGTTAAAACCTCCGTAGATGTGTAATTGTCCGCCGTGCAGAGCTTTATTGCATTTCAAATAAAAATGAATCCAAGTGTATTCTGACTCTATACTCGGATCGTCTCCCTGAATGGTGTTGACTTTAAAATGCCCGTTGATATCCGGATGATAGGTATATGCTTTATTGACGCGCGCATAGTCGGTAAAGAGGTATAGGTTATAGATTTTTTTTAACGAAAAACTTCG
Organism: uncultured Flavobacteriaceae bacterium; assembly: GCA_964586655.1. Classification (GTDB taxonomy): domain Bacteria; phylum Bacteroidota; class Bacteroidia; order Flavobacteriales; family Flavobacteriaceae; genus JAJYSO01. Next base: position 195,326 of record CAZPGY010000002.1, on the reverse strand, counting down.
AATGTTTAAGTTTAATCCCCGTACATCCTTGCTGTCAAAATACAAAAACTCATTTCCGCCGTTAAAGGAAGATTCTTCATTGTAGCGGTAGATCAATTTTGTGCCCATGTGGTATTGCGGCTTCAAATTGTATATCGAATTTTGGAGGTTGTTGTTTTTGATCACCAGGGTATTCAAATTTCTATCCGGATTTTTGAAAATAATACGATCTCCACCGGATATGGAGAAATTAACTACCTGACGAGTGTTGATATAATTCAAGTCTCGTGAGCGTTTGATTTGTACTCCAATATTGGCAATATCCTCATAGACAATAAACCTTCGAGAAAAGACCAGTTCATCTTTTTCATTATAAATCCCTATCATATAATTGCCGCTCACTTTAAGTCCTTTGGTCCAGCGATTGGGAATGCTCAATTTGTAATGTGTGTAAATTTGTAAGGTATTAAAGGAATTTTTATACTCTCGAATCCGCACATTATCAAAACCATCGAGGTATTCAATTTTAGAAAGCTGTGTCGGGGTCCAGTCAAAATTATAATAGGAGATTTTATAATAATAATCCGCCTCATTTCCTACCAAATCATCAAATTCTAAGGTGAATCCCTGACCGAGCTTAATGATAGGAGTGCCGCTAAATTCACTATTCCCTCTAAATTGAATAGTCTTGATATATCGGGGAGGCAGCGTCTCGGGCACCTGGGCACGACAAGCAAAAACATATAAAACGGCAAATAGGAATAGCGACAAGTTTCTCATAAATAGGATGTTATGGCAAAGACATAAGCGACTTAGAAAAGGATAAAGATACAAAATTAAGGAAAGCCCGCCGGACTTCATTCCACTCCTCTCGGAATAACAGTACAGTCGAAGCGTCACTGCGCATTCGTCGCACAGTTGGTGAGCTTGATTTTTTGCGATCTACCGAAAGGAGCTTCATCATTACAAAGCACTAAAGGTTGTTTTTTAACGAGGCTCGTGGCGACAAGTTTTGTAAAGAGGTTTCGGGATCTATTTCATAAGCTGCTTTACCGACTTCAAAAATGCGGGCTTTTAAATCGCCTTTTAAAACAATGTTGTGCTTGGTTACCTGCAGCCAGCTGCCTTCTCGAAGCCCCACTACGGCTGTATCATTGAGTTGTTGGAATTCTTTGATACGGGTTTCCCGGGTTTCTCCTTTATGGGTGGAGTTTGGATCCGGATCTAAATAATGGGGATTGATGTTAAACGGCACAATCCCCAAGGTGTCGTAACTCGGGGGATAGATAATGGGCATGTCATTGGTGGTTTTCATCGATTGCCCACAAATATTGGTGCCGGCACTGGTGCCCAGATAGGGAGTTCCGTTGTGGATAACTTGTCGCAGAGGTTCGATGAGTTGGTGCTGATACAGTTGCTGAACCAAAAGAAAGGTGTTGCCGCCTCCGGTAAAAATGGCATCTGCGGTTTTGATGGCGGTAATGGGGTCCTCACTTTCATGAATACCGGTCACTTTTTTGTCGAGAAAAGCCAACCCCGATTTGGCTTTGGCGGTGTAGGCATCATGCGAAATCCCGCCGGGCCTGGCAAAAGGGATGAATAAAATGTGCTTTGCATCTTTAAACAAATGCGAAATGGGAGTTTTTAAATAGGTGAGATAATCGCTTCCATGTACCGTTGAGGTACTGGCCATGATAACATTCATAAAATCCTTTTTGCGTAAAATTACCTCATATCAACCAGTTGGCAATGAATTTAGTCCGCTTTATGTGTCAAAAAAGGCATTTTATGCTTATCTTCATAGCAAACAGAAAAGGATGAAAAAGTTATCTCTTATTTTATGCTTGCTTTTGACCTTCTCGCTGAATGCTCAAATCAATTCTGAAAATGAGTCGATTCAAGGAAAAATAAATGTAGATGAGTTTGGAGATCCGGCGGGAATCAATGTCTTTAATATAAGTTCTAATGCTTATACGTTTTCTGATCAATACGGTCGGTTTAATATTGAAGTGGCCCTTCATGATACGCTGGTCTTTAGTGGGGTTCAATACCAACAGTTTTCGGTGGTGATTACCCCGGGGGTATTGCAACAAAACCAACTGCAGGTCAATTTACACACGGTTCCGATACAGCTGAAAAGGGTGGTGGTAAAACCCGATTTGACCGGTAGTGTGGTAGTTGATGTGAAAAGATTGGAAACCCCCGAAATCAATTTTGAAAACTTTAAGGTCAATCAAGCGATTTATGGCTATCAGTATGAGTTTAAACCCGATCGGTTGAGTCCTGTTCAAAATGATGCACTCAATAAGCGATTTATTCAAAATGGATTGAATTTCGTCAATATTTTTAAAGCTCTGTTTCTATCTAAAACGGAGGTAGCGACTCCTCAACCTCACAAAGCCTTGGATGTTGAGGTGCGAAAGATGTATGATGACGAGTTTTTTAAAACCTATTTAGAGATACCGGAAGATCACATTAATGAATTTATATTTTACTTGGAATCTCAAGGCTTGACGGTTGATAAGTTGAGAAACACCAATGATTTGGAGCTCCTCCAATTTATTCTGAAGAAAGGGAAGCAATACAAGATGCAAATGAAGGAATAATGCCAAAATGATTTATAAAGCTGTGGACTAATTCTACTTTGATAGATTAAAAAAAAATCCGACAAGCCTCTGTTTTTCGGGGCTTTTTACCCCGGTCCTAAAAGGAGAATCCCCGAAAAACACCCTTGGTTCCCTTTACCGCGTCCGCCGCAGGAGGAGGGTCAGGGGAAAACAAGGGGGTTTAGCTCTTAGATGAAACAAAATTTCATGAACCAACTTATGCTGTTGTTCAATCAGATAAATGTGTCAAAGTAGAACTAATATGCAGGTCTTTTTTGGGGATAAGCAAGACGAGAAAAAACTTCCTTAAAAACTCATCAATTGGGCATAGAGTTTATCTACCGGCATTCCCATGACATTGTAGTAAGAGCCTTGGATGTCGGTAATGCCAATTTTGCCAATCCACTCCTGAATGCCATAGGCTCCAGCTTTGTCAAAAGGTTTAAACTGTGTTATGTAATAATCGATTTCTTCTTTTTTAAGCGGTTTAAAGCAAACTTCGGTAAGTCCGTGAAAAGTCGTTTTTTTTCGCTTTGACCTCAAACTCACTGCAGAGATTACCTGATGCGTTTGTCCCGATAATTTTTTGAGCATTTCGGCCGCTTCTTCTGGTGATTCGGGTTTCCCCAGTATGTCGTTGTCAAGGCATACCAAGGTGTCTCCGGTAATCAGTAAATCCTTGGGGCGGAGTTCATTGAGATAGGGATCGGCTTTGAGTTCTGCCAGGTATTCCGCTACGGCTGCCGGGGGGAGGGGGGTAGGATATACTTCCGCTACTCGTTTGAGACGGATCTCAAAATTCAACCCTAAATCTTTGAGGAATTGCTGACGTCGCGGCGAGCCCGAGGCCAAAATAAGATGATATTTTTTGAGGTGTTTGGCAAGCATTAGGGAAGGATAAATTGATAAAGTCCAAAGGATAAAATACTAAAAAAGATGGCGATTTTCAAGACTGTATTCAGCAAGGCATAATCGCTTTTGTGTTTGGCCATCATAATTTTAATCATGGCAAAAAGCAGCGGTGCCAAGATGAAAATAAGGGTATAGAGCATGCTGCTCAGGTGCATGTATAAATATTTGTTGAGGTAAAATATAATTCCCGCAATGGGCAGCAAGCTAAGGATAAGAATAATGGTATTGCTTCGTCCTTTCCCCAGCATAAGCGGGATACTTTTGCGATTCATTTTATAATCTCCGTCAATATTTCGCTGCCGGATAATGAGTTCTCTCACAAAATTGAGCAGCGCAATAAAGAGCGCATAATCGAGCAGAATAGAGAAGAAGGTATGAATAGATTCCCTTGTGCTATCGGTGATTGCCGGAAATAAATCATACAGTCCCACCAACAGGATACTGGCTGCAAGGGTGAGGCTGTTGATTATCGGTGCCAAGAGGGCATATTTTTTCAAGGAAGTAGCCCGTCCATAAAGTAAAAAGGACCCTCCGATAAACAAGATGGCAAAACTGGGTTGGCCGATGATGTTGGAGAGATAAAACCCAATGATGATCCCAATAATATTGAGGATAAAGAATAATTTATTGGCTTTTTTAACGGAGATGGAATTTCCAATCAGCACGCGATTGGGATGGTTGATTTTATCAGCTTCTACATTGTAAATTGAATCGATGATGAAGCCGGCTGCGGCCAGGCATATTGTAGCCAAAGAAAGCAAGCTGAGCCCTATCCAGTTGAGGGTAATTGGCACATCAAAAGGTTCGAAAAACGTATATTTAATAAGGAACTGGCTCAAGATAATAAGGAGGAGATAAGGCCAGCGGATGAGTTTTAGGTATTTCACAAACAATAAAGAGTTAGGAGGTTATTCCAATACTTATACAATCCATTTTTCTTGAATTTTCATGACCTGTTCAATCAAATCTCTGACACAGCCTTTTCCACCTCGGCAATGAGAAATATAGGTCGATAAAGCCTTGACTTCAGGAGCGGCATCTTGTGGACAGGCCGGAAGTCCCACGAGTTTCATTGGATAAGTATCAGGAATGTCGTCGCCCATATAGGCCACGTTTTCGGGTTTGATATTGTACAGGTCAAAAAATTCATTAAGGCGCTCTACTTTGTTATCCACCCCCAGATACACATCGGTGATTCCTAAGCCTTTTAGGCGGTTGCGAACCCCTTCGTTTTTGCCTCCGGAGATGATACAAACGGTATAACCATTGTGGATGGCTTTTTTCATGGCATAGCCGTCGCGAGTGTTCATGGCGCGTAATAACTGCCCGTCGGTGGAAACCAAAAGGTTGCCATCGGTTAAGACGCCATCGACATCAAAGACAAAAGCAGTAATCTGGCGCAGGGCTTTTTTGTAATTCTGATTCATTTTTCTTGTTGAATTGATCGGGTGAGCAAGGTATAAATTTCTTTTAATTCAGGAGAATCTAATTGCTGTAAATGAAAATCTATGGTCGATTCATCACCGCGTTGAGCGGGCCCGGTTTGTACGTTTTTAGGGGAATCCTGTTTGATTTTTGCTGCCGTCTCCTGAATTAAAGGCTGTAAAATTTCAAAAGGTACTTTGTGGGTATGGCATATTTTTTCGGCTATACGGTAAAGATGATTGACAAAGTTACAGGCAAATACAGCCGACAAATGTAATGATTTGCGTTGGGCGGTAGAAATATGATATACACGCTCACTGATAGCAGCTCCCAATTTTTGTAACACTTTTAAATCCTCTTTCTGTTCGGCTTCTACACAAACCGGGATTTCTGAAAAATCTACTGCGGTAGATTTTGAGAATGTCTGCAGCGGATAAAACACTCCGTTATGCCGAGCGATAGACAACAAAGGGACACTGCCGGAGGTGTGTGCAATTAAGGCCTTTTTGGCAGATAATTTGTGAACCATCTCTTCCACGGCATCGTCGGATATGGAAAGAAGATAAACATCTGCAGGGGCTATTTCTTCAATAGAGGTGGTGGTGCTTACCCGATTTTTAAAAGCTTCCAAGCCCGCTTCACTGCGATTGTAAACCTGAACAAGTGCAATGTCCGGGGCTTGTTGAAAAGCGTTAAACAGGTGAGTGGCTACATTGCCGGCGCCAATTATTACTAATTTATACATAAGACAAAAGTACATAAAATTTTTGCATTGAAAATTTTATAACAACGAGGTCATTTAAACTTTTAGGCTTGAAGCGAAAAATAGAGATTTTTGTTCCGGATGGAGTCTTTTTTGCACTGCATAGCCGTAGCTATGGAGTAAGGAAAACACAAAATATGGGGCAATCCCGAAACTTCGGGATGCAGTCAATAATAGGAAGTTTAAATGAGCTCAACACAAGCGAGTCGATTTATGAGGGGTTATAAAGCCAAGGTTGTCATCAGTATTGGTCTTTCGGACAATGTTTGAGGATAGAAAACGGATGCTGCGCAGGAGGGGCGACAAATGGGGATTAAATTAATTCAAAAAAAAAATAGATTTCAATAGGGGATGAAAAAGAAACTTGACGTAATATTGTCTTGTTGGAAAACCAATTGCCATGAAACGAGTTATTGTAGATTTTAAAAAGCTGACCCCTAATATAATGGCCAAGCTGATTGAGAAATATCCCGATGGATATGGAGACAATGATATCATCACGTTTAAAAATGCCAAATATGAAACGGTTGAAGCGGTGGAGTTGCGAACGGATACTTGTCTGTATTTGGTGAAAATCAGTACTCGTTTACAAGATTTTATGACAGACTTTGACAGTGATGATTACAACAGCCACGAGTTTGATGAGCCCCTGATCGATTTACCGGATCGCATTGATAATCAAGAGGATTAAGAAAGCGGTTTGGGTTTTAATTTGTCGGCAAATAACTGGCGCAATTTAGCAATTTTAGGATCGATTATAATTTGGCAATAAGGGACTTCCCGATGCTGATGATAAAAATCTTGGTGCATATTTTCGGCTTCATAAAACGGACCGGCTGCTTCGAGTGTAGTGACAATTTTCCCTTCAAAAGTAGACCGGTTGAGCTCGTCGATAAGCGCTTGAGCAATTTCTCTTTGTTTGGAAGAATGAAAAAAAATAACACTGCGGTAGTGTGCGCCCGTGTCATATCCTTGACGATTGAGACTGGTGGGATCATGAGTGGCAAAAAAAACCAATAAAATTTCCCGAAAGCTAATGACTTTGGTGTCAAATTCTAATTGAACAGCTTCTGCGTGCTGGGTTCGTCCGTGCACCACTTCTCCATAAGTAGGATGGGCTTCTTTTCCGCCGGTATATCCCGATTTGATTTGCACTATTCCGCGCATTTGACGATAGACAGCGTCGGCACACCAAAAGCAGCCGTTGGCCAGGGTGGCAGTTTCCGGTTTTTGCATGATTTTTATATTTCTTTCCCCCTAAAATACTCATTCTTTTGAACGATACCAAATTTCAAGAATGTCTACCCGGCGATGATAAAAAAATAAATAGCTCTCCTCTTGTGTTTGCAGTTTTGTTAAACTTACGAAAGTTATAAGAAAATGATATTTATTTTAGACCAAAAAACAATTTTTACATTCTTATAATGCCGAAGGAGAACAAATAAACAGAGCGATATAGCGTGAGCTAAAATCGGTCTGAATTATTTGTCCTTTCGGTATTAAGCAGTTTAAATATCTATCGTATCCCATTCCAAGAAAAGCACGATGTGATAAATGCCGTCTTCCGCTACTGACGCAATGGTTTTCCGAAAGAGAATTGTAGACATCCTGTGTTTAGCTTCCAGGCTAAAAAGTACTTTTTTGTCTCAACGGTTTACAGAGGTTTCTAAGACACGGTATTATTACCAACTGATTACTGCGCTGGCCCAGGTAAATCCGCTGCCAAAAGCAGCCAATACAATATGGTCTCCTTCTTTTATCTTGCCTTTCTCCCAAGCTTCAGTCAGGGCAATGGGAATAGAAGCCGCGGTAGTGTTGCCGTATCTTTGGATGTTGTTGTAAACTTTTTCATCCGGCAAGCCAAATTTCTTTTGGATAAATTGAGAAATCCGGAGATTGGCCTGGTGAGGAATCAACAAGTCAATATCTTTTTTGGTCAATCCATTTTTTTCCAAGCCTTCATTAATGACTTCTGAAAAACGTCTAACAGCGTGTTTAAAAACAAATTGCCCATTCATATAAGGATAATAAGGAATGTCTTTCTGCGGATTTTCCGCCATAATTTCAGGAACCCAATGATTGGGGCTGGGCCCTTTACAGGATAATTCCAAGGCATGTTCTCCTTGTGAGTGTAAATGAGTAGACAAAACTCCTTCACCCACATGATCGCTTCGGGTCAGCACGGCTGCACCGGCACCGTCACCAAATAATACCGATACCGATCGTCCGCGGGTTGACATATCCAGTCCGCCGCTATGATTTTCGCTGCCAATGAGTAAAATATTTTTATACATTCCTGTTTTGATGAATTGGTCGGCCACCGAAAGGCCATACACAAAACCGCTACACTGGTTGCGGATGTCGAGGGCCGGACAGGTTTTAATATCTAAGAGGTGTTGCACCAGTACGCCGGAGCCGGGGAAATAATAATCGGGACTTAAAGTGGCAAAGACGATTAAATCGATATCGTCTTTATCGATCCCCGCACGTTCTAAGGCAATTTTGGCAGCTTCAGCTCCCATTTTCGCGGTAGGGGTTTTCCCTTCGTCTTTAATGTGGTGTCTTTCTTTGATACCCGTGCGCTCTTGAATCCATTCGTCACTGGTGTCCATTACTTTTGCCAAGTCGTCATTGGTTACCACTTGATCTGGCGTATAGCTGCCGAGTCCGGCTATTTTGGAGGAATACATAGTTAGTTGTTTTTTAGGATAGCAATATACAGATTATTGAATAATAGTCTTTCGGTCAAGGGCGTAAATCTGTAAATTCCTTGCCATATAGGTTGTGGTTTATTCCGGTAAATAAAAACTTCATTCGTGTTTTTCATATTTTTTTGGTTGTAACATTATTTTTTTGATTATTGGCGTTATATTGACCGCACTCTAAAAAACATAAATTTATGAAGAAAGTAAGCCTTATTTTATGGATCTTGGTGGGTTTTGTGAGTTGCAATACTCCAAAAGGCCAATTGTTAAACGAAAAGACGGCACAGCAATATGCCCAATATATTCAAACCGATGAGCTTAAGAGTCATCTGTATAAATTGGCTTCAGATGAATTTCGCGGCCGGTTGACCGGGGAACCGGGGCAGAAAAAAGCAGCGCAGTATTTAAAAAATTATTACCAAGGCCTCAATATTTCTTCTCCCCTTGGAGATACTGTTTATTTTCAGAACATTCCATCGAGTTTTTTTGATTACCAGCTCAAATCCAGTGAAAATGTGTTGGCGCTGATTAAAGGAAGTCAATTCCCTGAACAAGTGGTGGTAATTTCGGCTCATTACGATCATGTGGGCACCAAAAACGGCCAGGTGTATCACGGTGCTGATGACGATGCTTCCGGAACGGTGACTGTTATGCAGATTGCCAAGGCTTTTAAAAAGGCAGCTACGGAAGGACATCGACCTAAACGCAGCATCCTGTTGCTACATTTTACCGGAGAAGAAGAAGGTTTGTTCGGATCAAAATACTATACGCAACATCCGGTATTCCCTTTAGAAAATACGATTGTAGATCTGAATATTGATATGATTGGTCGCATTGATGAGGCCCATCAGAGCAATCCGGAATATATTTATCTTATCGGGAGCAAACGCTTGAGCTCGACTTTAGACAGCATCATCAATCAGCAAAATGCTAAACACACCAAGCTGAGTTTGGATTATAAATACAATGCAGAAGATGATCCTTTGCGACTGTATTATCGCAGCGATCATTACAATTTTGCCAAACACAATATTCCGGTGGCTTTTTTCTTTAGCGGTCTTCATGAAGACTATCACAAGCCTACCGATACCGCCGATAAAATTGAATATGACTTGCTGACCAAGCGGGCAAAATTAATTTTCTATACCGCTTGGGAGATTGCAAACCGAGATAAGGCGCTAAAAGTAGATCAACACTAAGGATAATTTATAGAGACGATATTTGGGTGATGTTTTTCATATAGAAACCCTGATTTTAGTTATTATTTTATAATTTTGTTCCCGCTTGTCGAGGCATCCTTACCCTTGTCGATCTACTGCTAAAGCAGCTGTAAAGGAGTGGGTCTCGGCGGCTAAATAGAGATTTATAAAACCTATTCTATGCTATTTAATTTTATTGGAGGCTTAAAAGTCTATCTGGTGGCCGGATTGTTAATCGCCGCCGCAGTGTCCTGTAACCAAGAACAAAAACCGACAAAGGCTGAATTGATCAAGGACGTCAAGGCTTATATTGAAAAAGAACAGAAGCAAAATGACGGTTATCTTGAGTTGTACGATTCTGTAGCCAATCGACAGTTGTATTTAAAACTGGTGAAGGTGCACAAAGACAAATTTTCTCACATGGGAGATAGTGTTTACTTTATTTGTTCTGATTTCAAGGGTAAAAACGGTAAGAAATATGATGTCGATACTTTTATGAAGTGGGATGGCAATTCCTTTGAAGCTGTAAACAGAAAGATTCATAAAGTAGACGATAAACCGCGATACATCTGGTATGAAAAAGATAGTATCTGGATGACCAAAAAACCACCTAAAGATGAGGAACCAAAAATGATAGATGGGCATCCCGCTCACTAAAAAGTTTTCTGATAAGACATCAAATTATAAAACAAAAGTCGGTGTGGCGTATAAACCATACCGGCTTTTGTTATTAGAAAGCCTACCTGTGGAGGTCGTTGATTAGGATGCTTTTTATATAAATAAAAAAATCCTTTCTTGTTGAAGGAAAGGATTTTTAGGGGTGGAAGATCGGGCTCGAACCGACGACCTCCTGGACCACAACCAGGCGCTCTAACCAACTGAGCTACATCCACCATTTTTGCGAAGGCAAATTTAACCAATTCGGTTAATTTCCAAAACTTTTTTTACACCAAATCGAAAACAGAGTTTAAAGCGGGATAACGCTCGGTGGTATAGCCTTCTGCGTAGTCTGTAAATACCAATCTTCCCAGATTTTGGGCGCGATATCGAACGCTTTCAAAGAAATTTACGTCAGATATTGGGGTTGAAGGTTCTTTGCTGTTGGGGTCATAAAACTGAGATTTATAAGCTTTGACCGCTTCCATTTTTTGATCCATAAAGCCGGAAACATCAATAACAAGGTCGGGTTTAAGATCTTTCCATTGAATGTAGTGTAATACATGGCGGGGTCGCCATTTTTCTTGTTTTTCACCATTCAGCGTGGTTTCAATGCGTTTTAATCCGCTTAAAAAGCATGCTGCGCTGGCCAATTCACTCCCTTTTCCATGGTCTTTATGTCGGTCGTCTATGGCATTGCACAAAACCACATCGGGTTGGTATTGTCTAATCTTTTTTATGAGGGCGATTTGATGGGCTTCGTTGTTGACGAAAAAGCCATCGCGAAATTTCATGTTTTCACGCACCTGTACGCCGAGGATCTTAGCGGCGTCGGCAGCTTCCTGATCGCGTATTTCTGCAGTGCCTCGTGTGCCGAGCTCTCCTCGAGTCAGGTCGATAATTCCTACTTTTTTTCCGTTGGCAATTTCTTTGGCCAAAGTGCCGGCACAACCCAATTCCACATCGTCAGGATGTGCGCCAATGGCTATGATATCTAATTTCATAATTTGTTTTTATAAGGCTATTTGTTTTTTCTGAATCTGCAACAAAATTAAGGGAAAAGGGGCTATTTTTTCTTAATATTTGCTCAATAAAAACAGTCAAAATTCCTTGGACTTAACGGGCGTCTTTTAGCTGACGTATTTTATATCCCAATGCAGCAATACTAAGACTTACTATCGGACTTAGGTAGTTGAAGAAAGCGTAGAAAATATATTCGGTGGTCGGCACGCCAAGAACGCCGCTTTGATAGGCGCCGCCTGTATTCCATGGGAAAAGAATGGCGGTGACCGTACCTGAATCTTCCAAAGTGCGGCTCAGGTTTTCCGGCGCCAGTTTTTTGTCTTTAAAAGCTTCAGAAAACATTTTTCCGGGCACAACAATGGCCAGGTATTGGTCTGAGGCGGTTGCGTTAACCACGATACAGCTGGCGGTGGTGCTGGCAAAAAGTCCGAAAGTGGAATGAACGAGGCTGAGCAATGATGCGCTTATTTTGTGTAATGCGCCTATGATTTCCATGATCCCGCCAAAGACCATTGCGCAAATGATTAGCCAGACGGTTGACAACATGCCCGCCATTCCACCGGATTCAAACAAGTCATTTAGTGCAGCGCTTTCGGTAGTTACTGAGGTGCTCACCGTGATGGTTTTAAGAATGCCTTCATATCCCGAACGGAAATCGAGGTTTTTTACACCGGCAATATCGGCAATAATCTGAGGTTGAAATATTAAAGCAGCTACGGCTCCCAGCAGGGTTCCGGCCAAGAGGGCAATTAGGGGCGGTGTTTTTTTTATAATAAGAATGATGACAAACAAAGGAACGATAAAAAGCCAAGGAGTGATGTGGTAGGTTTGTTGAATGACCCCCATAATTTCTTTTGGATCTGCGATGCCGGCTGTATCCGTAAAAATCCCGATTCCGATAAAAATAAGCAGTGTAATGATGATGGTGGGTACGGTGGTGATGAGCATATAGCGGATATGGGTAAAGAGCCCGGTTCCTGCCATGGCCGGCGCCAGATTGGTCGTGTCACTCAAGGGAGATATTTTGTCGCCAAAATAGGCGCCTGAAAGGATGGCGCCGGCAGCCATGGGAGCCGAAATGCCAAGTGCTTCAGCAATACCGATAAGTGCAATTCCCACGGTGGCTGAGGTGGTCCAACTGCTACCGGTGGCCAAGGAAATGACACAGCAAATGACAACCGAAGCCGCTAAAAATATGGTGGGATTGAGCACTTGCATTCCATAAAAAATCATGGTGGGAATAATTCCACTCATCATCCAAGTGCCCGCCAGTCCGCCTACCATAAATAAAATCAAAATGGGTTCCGTAATGGCGCTGATGTTTTTGGCCACGCCACGAATCATTTCTTTGTATGAAATGTGAAGACGAAATCCTATTATGGCCGCAATGGCCGCTCCGATGAGGAGTACAAACTGACTGGAACCGGCCAAGGAATCAGCACCGAAAACCTGCACGTTAAAAGTCAACAGGAGGATTAAAGTGATAACCGGAATGAGTGCTCCCCAAAGAGAAATATTGGTTTTATTGGAATGGAGTGATGGTGTTTTCTTTGGGGATTCGGGCATTAAACTTGCAGCTTATAATATTGTGTTAATATTACGATTTTTTACAAGACTGTACAAGTTTATACAAGGATTATGTCAAAAACAAATCGGTATAAAAGGAATTGTTTTAGAACCAGTTGTTCCAAGGAATCATGGCCAAAGCAAGCACAGCGGCAATGCCGTAAAAGATGAAAATAGTTTTGAATTTGGATTTTGATTCAATTTTCTTCTTGTGTTTGGAGAAGCCTATGGTGATCAAGACTACGGCTATGATCATGGTTAGGGGGTGTTCCAGGCTGTATAGACGCATTGTTTCATTTTTCATGATAGAAGCGGTCTCTACATTGGAGTTGAACCAGCCGACCATAGGAGAGACGAAGAATAGAATGATGCCAATTAGAATTTGAATATGGGTTACAATAAGCGTAAAAAGGGAAATTCTCAAATCTCGAGCAAGGTAAGCGCGCTTACCAATCCAGCCGACCAAAGAGTTGATGACGGCAATGATAATTAGGGCTATAACTAAATAAGCCCAATAAGAATGAAGGTGTTGAACAGCAGTGTACATAGTTGTTTTTAGGGGGTTGAGATAAGGTCTTCTTCAAAAATAACGCTGGCCAGGTTTTCTTGTTTCTTGGGTTTTTCTACCGAAATGTTCTGCAGCTTTTGTTTTAACGGGTTGATGTGTTGATAAAATTCTGCTTTAAGCGAATCGGGTAGGGGCTCGCCGCTGGGCAAATCTTGTTGATAAGGATCGACTTGTCGGCCATTTACCCAAAAACGGTAACAAACGTGCGGCCCGGTGGCCAACCCGGTCTGCCCCACCAAGCCGATAACCTCGCCTTGGGCTACGTGTTCACCACGGCTAACCAAGCGTTTTGACATGTGTAAATATTGGGTGGTATATTTACTGTTGTGACGTACTTTTACATAATTGCCGTTGTATTTGGTATACCTTGAAGCAATTACTACCCCATCGGCGGTAACGTGGATGGGAGTGCCGGCAGGGGCGGCATAATCTGTTCCCAAGTGAGACATCCAACGGTGAAGGACAGGGTGGAATCTTCGCTTTTGATAGGGAGAAGTGATGGTGGCAAACTTGATGGGCGATTTAAGGAAAAAGCTTTCCAAGGTTTTTGCGGAATCGCTATAGAAATTGGGCGCACCATTTTCCGCATCTTCTCCAAAACGAAAAGCATAATACGGGTCGCCGTAATGGATAAATTCTGCCGCATCAATATTTTTGATACCGGCATATACGGTGTCATCAACATAATTGATGTTGTAAATCACTTTAAAGATATCACCTTTCTGAATACGGAAAAAGTCAATTTTCCACTGAAAGATGTTTTCGAGTTCTTGAATTAGGGAGATACCGGCGCCTTTTTTCATCATGGCCTCAGAGAGTGAGGAGTTGATGATTCCGGCAATAACTTTTTGTTTGGTGGTAACCGGTTTCTTTTTATTTTCAACCCAAATGGAATCGGACAGGTTGATTACACTGTAGTTAATCTTGTCTTTGATATAGACGAAGGCCCTGATTCCACTGGAATCTGCACGATCCTTAACGATGATATAGGGTTTTCCGAGAATTATCTTTTTGGTGTCAAAGAGGCTGTCATTGATTTGGTGGGTAATTTGAAATGTTTCCCCGATTGAAACCCCGTGTTTGCCCATGATTTTGCCAAAAGTATCTCCTGATTTTACAGTGTCACGAACCAATTCATATTGACTTAAATTGAAACCATAAGCAGTCTGTGGCACAGTAGGTTTTGAAACTTCAAGGGAGGCTTTGGCGGTTTCTTTTTTCTTGTCTTTCTTGTTGTGGCACGAGATAAAACTGAGCGCACAAAAACTAAAGATAATAGCTATTGACAGTCTTTTCAAGGGATGAGTTTTAGCAATTAATTTTAATTTTCTCCGTGCGCGACGTCGTTTATCTCATGATAATTTTAAAAGGGTATTTCAATCCTTTGTAGGCATCGAGATCGGCGGTAATACTTCCGACTGCCAATTTTGCTTCAATCCTTATGGGGATTTTGTTTTTATCGGCAGAAATCCATACCGTCAGGCTTTCTTTCCCTTCAAAAACACGCCCCGCCTGTACATAGGGTCTAAGTTTGAGGCATTTTACTTTGCCAAACTTGGTTTTTATGGTTTCGGTGCCCAAATATACGGTTTTAAATTTATAATTCTCATTATCAAAGAACATATTCACAATAAAACTGTCCCCTTTTTCATCAAAATGTGATTCAGCGTGGTTTCTGATGTAATAAAGTACAGAAATCATGTCTTGTACTTTGGGGGCTGTATTAAAGTGATCTACACTGCCATGCTTCAAGTCGCGCACCTTGGCAGTGTGTTTTTTTTGGTTGTAGTAGATGATCTTATGTTTGGTGTAGCCTCCCTCGTTGATGTCTCTGGTAAATTTGTAAGGTAGGCCGGTTTCTTGGTTGATTACCGATTTGTAGGTGTCATCTACTTTGTAAAAAAGATCTAATAAGCCGGTAGATTCCCCTTTTCCTACCACGCGATAGACCGGGGTGGAGCCTACTTTTCCTTCTGCTACAGATAGCGTGGCAAAAGAGGCGTTAAACCAGCCGTAGTGTACTCTAAATTTGAGCCATTCGCCTCCCTGGTAGGTTTGGGTTTGAGCTGAAATGAGTTGAAAAGATAGGGTAAAAGCAAGAACAAAAAATATTTTTTTCATAGTTGTTATTTTTTTAAGGCAATTCCCGGTAAAAGGGGAATATGATACCCAAAAGGCTTATGGATTAGTCCGATATTTATTCTGTAATTTTTTGAACTAATTCATCCGTCCCTTTGGGGTTATAACGTCCAAACCAGGGGCTTATTTTGTTAGAGATCTTTGTCAATCCCCGATTGTTTGCTGGTTTGACGTATGTTAATGTAGAACAGTCTGCAATTATCAAACCAAAGATAAAAAAATAAAAACCCTATCGCACAAGGAGGTGGACAGGGTTTTTGTCTATCGTTTGACTTAAAGACGCAAGTTCCATAGCTGAGAGTGTGGATTGGAAAATGCTTTTTTTTGTTGTCAAACTTGTTCTTTAAAAGATTTTGAGGTCAATTTATAAAGTTCCTCTTAGCTGTTGTTCGCGTTCTATCGCTTCAAAAAGAGCTTTAAAGGTTCCTTTTCCAAAGGATTTGGCACCTTTTCTTTGAATGACTTCGATAAACATTGTGGGGCGAACGGATAAAGGTTTGGTAAACAACTGGAGTAAATAACCTTCGTCATCTACATCGACAAGTACACCGAGCTCTTTTAAGGATTCGACATCTTCATCAATTTCTCCTACGCGTTCAATCAAATCATCATAATAATTTGACGGAATGGTTAAAAATTCTACTCCACGACGCTGTAGTTCGCGAACGGTTTTGATGATATCGTTTGTGGCTAAAGCGAGGTGCTGAACTCCTTCACCATTATAAAACTCGAGGTATTCTTCGATCTGAGATTTCTTTTTACCTTTTGCAGGCTCATTGATTGGGAATTTAATTCTCCCGTTGCCATTGGCCATTACCTTACTCATGAGGGCAGAATATTCAGTAGAAATATCCTGGTCGTCAAAAGAAATAATTTGGCCAAAGCCTAAGACATCGCGGTAAAACTCAATCCATTGGTTCATTTTTCCCCAATCGACATTTCCTACGGTGTGATCAATATATTTGAGTCCGGCGGTAGGGGGTTGATAATCAGGATTCCATTCGGTAAAGCCGGGCAGAAAAGCTCCTTTATACTGCTTGCGTTCTACAAAAATATGAACGGTTTCTCCATAGGTATAGATCCCTGATCGAACCACTTTCCCATGGTCGTCTTCAATGGTCTCGGGTTCTAAATAGGATTTGGCGCCTCTTTTTGTGGTTTCTTCCCATGATTTTGTAGCATCATCAACCCACAGGGCTACTACTTTAACCCCGTCTCCGTGTTCGTTGATGTGGCGATTGATGTCGCCGTCTTTTCCCAATGGACTGGTCAGGACAAAACGAATTTTATCTTGTTGAACTACATAAGAAACTCGATCCTTTGAACCGGTTTCCAAGCCTTTGTAGGCTACTGGTTGAAAACCCCAGGCCGATTGATAATGGTGGGCAGCCTGCTTGGCATTGCTGACATAAAATTCTACATAGTCTGTACCCATGATGGGCAAAAAATCTTTGGCATCTTCAATCTCTTTTTCAAGTTGAAGTGAGGTGGTGTCTTTCATAATAATCTGTTTTTTAGGTATTTGTTTTAATAAGTTGATGAGATAAAATTTATGATTATGCGCGTGGAGACGCAAAAACTCCTTTAGGTAAAAGGATAGGGGTGATTTTCCTTGGTTAAGGAAATGAAGCCTTGTGATTGTTTACCACATGGCACGGGATTTGGCGGAAGAATTGTAAGTGTTTGATTTCATTATTTTTCAGATTCTTCTAACCATGATTTATAATATTTTCCATCGGTCATTTTCAGGCCTGCTTCAGTGATTTTTAGGGGTTTGAAGGTATCGACCATTACCGCCAGTTCCTTGGTTTCTTTTTTGCCGATACTGGCTTCGGCAGCGCCGGGTTGAGGACCGTGTGGAATACCCGCCGGGTGTAGGGTCAAATTACCAATTTCTACCTCAGGGCGACTCATAAATTCGCCATCTACATAATACAGCACTTCGTCGCTGTCAATGTTACTATGGCTGTAGGGTGCCGGAATGGCTTCAGGGTGATAATCAAATAGTCTTGGGCAGAATGAGCAAATCACACAGGCCGAAGTTTCAAATGTTTGATGGATTGGCGGCGGTTGATGAATGCGTCCGGTAATGGGCTCGAAGTCGTGAATGGAAAAAGCGTAAGGATAGTTATAACCATCATAGCCGACTACATCAAAAGGATGATAAAGGTACACCATTTCAAACAAACGGTTTTGTTTTTTTATCTTTACCAAAAAGCTTCCTTTTTCATCATTGGTATCCAGCTCATAAGGCTGACGAATATCGCGCTCGCAGAAAGGAGAGCTTTCAAGAAGCTGACCAAATTCATTGCGGTAGCGGTTGGGGGTGTAAACCGGTTGATGTGATTCTACAATAAAAAACCGGTTATCTTTGGTGTTAAAGTCCAATTGATAGATGATTCCGCGCGGGATGACCAAGTAATCGCCGTATTTAAAATCCAAGTTTCCCAGTTGGGTGCGCAACTTGCCTTCTCCCTTGTGTACAAAGATGACCTCATCACAATCAGCATTTTTATAAAAGTAATCTGTAGTTGATTCCTGAGGAGCCGAAACGATAAGGCTCACGTCATCATTGACTAAAATAGGAGTTCGACTGTCGAGATAGTCGGCGGTCGGTTTGGCTTGAAAGCCTTCAAATCTATAGGCTTGAAGGTTGTCTTTTACAGCAATTTTGGGCGATAGGTCTTTACTGCCCTTGATTTCTTTCACCTGAGTAGGGCGCTGTAAATGGTAGAGCAGAGAAGACATTCCAACGAAGCCTTCGGTGCCAAAGAGCTGCTCATAATAGAGGCTGCCATCCGGCTTTCTGAAAGTGGTATGGCGTTTATGGGGTATTTTTCCGAGTTTATGGTAAAAAGGCATGGTTTTGTTTCATTTTCCCACAAATATCGTCAATTTTTGGAATAGATAAAACTTTTAAAAGTTAGTTTTTTGCCAAAGTCATTAAAAGTGTAATGCCAAAGTGATTTATTAATTGTGCTAATATTTCGTGATGAAAATTTCAAAGGTCAAGGCAAAAAGCACAGTCATAGCCAAAGCTACGGCGTCCCGCACGTGCGGGATTAACGCAGAGATTTGGAATTTTCATAGAAAGATTGGACTAATTAATTTGTCATTTTGGTATAAACTCCGGAAAAAAGACGGGAGAAAAATGAATGAAAGTCTTCTTGTCGATACTTTTGAGAATGGTGTTGTGGTTTTTGGCTATCCAATTATTTGAATCAACCATAGGGCACCCATTCCGGCAAAATAACCTAAAAGTGTCCAGAAGCTGAATTTTTTCATATACCAGATAAAATCTATTTTTAATAACCCCATGGCAGCTACACCGGCAGCAGAGCCTATAATAAGGATACTTCCTCCGTTTCCGGCACAATAAGACAACAGTTCCCAAAATATATGGTCTGTGGGAAATTGGCTCAGCGGATACATGCCAATCATTCCTGCCACCAAAGGCACGTTGTCGACTATGCTGCTCAACAGTCCAATAGCTCCGTTGATGAGGTAAATATTGCCAAAGTTTTGTTCGAGCCAAAGTGCTAAATTTCCTAAAATCCCTGCGGTTTCGAGGGCGTTTACGGCCAGAAGAATACCGAGGAAAAATAAAATTCCTCCCATGTCGATACGCCGCAATACGCCCAATATGGTTTTGTGCTTCTTTTTTTCATCAGTTTCTTTACGGTGAAGAATTTCTCCTGCAATGGCTACGAGACTAACGCCCAAAAGGATGGAGAGAAAGGGAGGGAGGTGAGTAAGTTCTTTAAAGATGGGCGTAAAGACCAGAGATCCTACACCGAGGAAAAGCATTAAACGTTTATGATTTTTGGGGATGTTTGTCTTTTCAGCGATAAGATCAGAGGCCGAAGTTTTAATGTGTCCTTTCAGTTGAGAAGCAATTGCAATAAACGGAATGAGCATGAAAACCACACAAGGAATAAAGAGGGTGGTGATAATGTTTCCCGAAGTTACTCGATTGTCTATCCAGAGCATGATGGTGGTCACATCTCCAATGGGAGAGAAGGCACCGCCGGCATTGGCTGCAAGTACAACCATGCCGCCAAACATCAGCAAATCTTTACGGTCTTTAATGATTTTTCGAAGTAAAGAAATCATCACAATGGTGGTGGTAAGGTTGTCTAAAACAGCACTCAGGAAAAAGGTAATTACCGTAAAAATGAGTAGCAATGTAGTCTTTTTGGTGGCTTTGATGTATTGCGTAATTAGGTCAAATCCGCTGTGGGCGTCAATAAGTTCTACAATGGTCATCGCTCCCAATAAAAAAAATACGATGCTTGCAGTGCCTCCCAAATGAAGTAATACTTCCTCTTGAATACTGTTAACGCCTTCCCAGTCGCCGCCCAGCGCTAAGGTAGACCAACAAAGAACGGCCGTGAGTAGGGCCGTGGCTGATTTGTCAATTTTGATAGGATTTTCCAATGCAATGGCTAAGTAGCCCAAGAGAAAAAAGAGGATAATGAGAACCGCTGTCATGATTAAAAGGATTAAGTTTTAATGCAGGTTACGGTGGAATTAATCTGATAAAACTAACGAGTTGATTGTATTCGTTTGTTGATAAAAGACAGAGTAAGACCGCTTTTTACTTGCGATGAATTTAATAATTCGTATTATGCAACATGCAATATTACATATTTTATTAAAAACATCGATATAAATTATGTTATTGCTAATAATTATTTTACAGAATTAGAGTGAGCTTTTAAAACACAAAGGGTAGCCGATTCAAATATTGTTTGATTTGAATGGGAAATAATGCTTGTTCTGAAAGTAATTTTTTGGATTATGGAGGGGATTTTTAGTTTAGAAAAAAAAGCAAGGAGTAATGTTAGGCCTATATTCAGAAGGGATTCATTGTGATTAGGTCTGTACCTAACTGTCGGTGGGTTTTTGCCCTGAATTTAGGGTGTTTTTATCAAATTGATCGGAAGGGAAAAGTTTATTGTCCCAGTTTCTGGGCAGAAAAATCAACGAGGTTTTCCTCCTGAAAATGAATGGATATTTCGATGGGGTTGCAGCAATTTTCGCAGTCTTCCACATAGTGTTGTTCGGGCTGAGAAGGGTCTAAGAGCATAGAGATGCTTTTCCAGCAATAGGGGCATTGAAAAAAATGTTCAATCATTGCAAATTACTTTTTTGATCGTATTGTAGTTGCAGGTGCTCCCACTTGTCCATAAGCTTTTCTAAACGGGATTTGTCGGCTTGATAATGGTCAAAAAACTCGGGATCGGAAACGGTTTTGTCATAGTCTACTTCCAAGGCTAAGTCTTTTTCTGCAATATGCTTTTCTAATTGGCTGATTTTTGCTTCTACTTTGCTCAGTTTGTTTTTAAGTGATTTGAGCTGCTTTTGTTGTTGATAAGACTGTTTGGCTTTTTTCTTTTTAGGCTTTTGGGATTCTTCTTTTGTTTTTTCTTCTACTTGTCGCATATTTTGTAGTTCGCGACGTTCGAGGTAGTAGTCGATGTCTCCCAGGTATTCATGGAGTTGATGATTTCGAAATTCATAAACTACATCGGTTAAGCCTTGTAGGAAATCTCGATCGTGAGAAACGATAACGAGTGTGCCTTCATATTTTTTGAGGGCTTCTTTCAGTACATTTTTCGACTGGATGTCCAGGTGATTGGTCGGCTCGTCCATGATGAGTACATTGGAAGGTTGCAACAGCATTTTGGCCAAAGCCAGTCGGTTGCGCTCGCCGCCGGAAAGGACTTTTACAGGTTTTTCCACATCGTCGCCCCGGAAGAGAAAAGCACCGAGGATATCGCGCACGTGGCGTCTGTTTTTTTCGGTAGCAGCCTCTTCCATGGTCTCCAATACTCGTTTATCACCGTCTAAATAATCGGCTTGATTTTGGGCAAAATAAGCGAGTTGTACATTGTGTCCGAGTTCTTTTTTGCCGTCAAAATCAATTTCTCCGACAATAATTTTGGCCAAGGTAGATTTTCCCTGACCGTTTTGTCCCACAAAAGCAGTTTTGGTTTTGCGGGAGAGCCGGAGATTCACCTCTTTTAATACCTGTTTATTGCCATAGCTTTTTGAAATGTTATGCAGTTTGAGTATCACTTTTCCCGGATTGATAGAAATGGGAAAATGAACATGCATCACCTCGTTGTCTTCTTCATCTACTTCAATGCGCTCCATCTTATCTAATTTTTTAATGAGCGATTGCGCCATGGCAGCCTTGGTTGCTTTATAACGAAACTTTTCAATCAATTGTTCTGTGCGTTCAATCTCTTTGTCCTGGTTCTTTTTGGCTGCTATTTGTTGTTCTCGACGCTCTTCCCGAAGAATCAGGTATTTCGAATAAGGTTTGTTGTAATCGTATATCTTCCCCAATGATATTTCAATGGTGCGATTGGTCACTTCATCGAGAAACATTTTATCGTGAGAGACCACAACGGCACAGCCCGGATAGTTTTTTAAGAATTTTTCAAACCAAATGATGCTTTCAATGTCGAGGTGATTGGTCGGCTCATCGAGTAGTAAAATATCATTGTGTTGTAAAAGGAGTTTGGCCAATTCAATGCGCATGCGCCAACCTCCGGAAAAAGTATGGGTTTTTTTGTCAAAATCGGCAGGAGTAAATCCCAAGCCTTGTAAAACGCGTTCGGCTTCTCCTTGATAATTGTATCCGCCGCGTATTTCATATTGATGTTGATATTCGTTAAGATCAACCATCAGCTGGTGATAAGCATCGCTGTCATAATCGGTGCGTTCCGCAAGAGCCTTGTTGATGTTGGCTAAGCGGGCTTCAATTTCCTGAAGTTCTTCAAAGGCTTGGTAGGTTTCTTCAAGTACGGTTCGTCCTTGGGCAAAGTCGATGTCCTGTTTGAGAAAGCCGATTTTCACCTCTTTTTCATAAGCGATGTTTCCGGAAGTGGGTTCTAAGTCTCCCGACAACACCTTAAGTAAGGTAGATTTTCCTGCTCCATTTTTGCCCACAAGGCCAACCCGGTCTCCCGGATTGAGTTGAAAGCGAATGTCGTGAAACAGCTCTTCTCCTGAAAAAGCTACTGAAAGTTGATGCACGTTGAGCATGAGAAAATTATTTAGTTTACAAAGGTGCTCAAATTAGAAGAGAAAATAAAATTATAGACGGTTCTGTTAAACTCTAAACTAAAAATTCAACTTCTGAGGTGATGCTTTTTTCGGGTGTAATATCGGTTGAGGTCTACTGTTTTGGGCAGTGGGTTTTGGTCAAGATCAAAATTGAGTAGCCATTGTGCGGCAGTGGGCGCTACCATAACGCCATGGCTGCCCAATCCATTGAGCAATAGCAGGTTTTGATGTTTGGGATGTCTTCCCAAAAGAGGTCTTCGGTCTCTTACTGTGGGCCTGACCCCAACTTGAACAGCAATGACTTCATAGGGACGATCTAAAATTTCTTCCAATTTTTCGATTAAGAATTTTCGGGTTTTCGAATTTGGGGCAGTATCGGTAAAATGCCGACTGTAGGAAGCACCAAATTTATAGTATTCCTTTCCTAACGGGATAAGCGCTAAAGCCGTTTTGACAATGGCATCGAGTTGTAGTCCCGGAATTTTTAGAATCAGGTATTCTCCTTTATTTCCTATCAGTGGAAGTTTGTTGAAATATGGATTTTGCAGCATACCGTAGCCTTCACAAAAGATTATTTTTTTGGCTTTAAGGTTTTTATAAGTGACCTGTTCGTCAGTTATTTGCAGATGGTGGTATTCCAGTTTTTCATTTTGCCATTGATTCTTTTTCGTCAGATATTTTTGATAATGTGCTAATAAACTTTCGGTATTGAGTAGGCTGCTGCGTTTTACTTCTCCGTAAGCATAGGTGTTGGGAAGCGTCTTTAATTCCTTAAGTCGATCGCTCATGAAATTTTGCAGATCGGGTTGATCTGCTGCGACAAACCAATCATTTTGCTCTTGGACGGATTTTATTTTACGATAGATAGGTAATTGAGATAAGATTTTTA
This sequence comes from uncultured Flavobacteriaceae bacterium, assembly GCA_964586655.1. GTDB lineage: Bacteria > Bacteroidota > Bacteroidia > Flavobacteriales > Flavobacteriaceae > JAJYSO01. The sequence goes on along the minus strand of CAZPGY010000002.1, from coordinate 171,818 downwards.
TGCCGAGTTGTTTTTCCATGGCCTTATAGGTGGATTCAGCTGCTGGGATAAACTGATCGGCATTCCAGGCTTTGGTAAATCGCTTGAGTATAAGGGGGTTTGTGATCCCGCCTGCTACCTTAGAAGCATTTTGAGCAGGTGCATCTATGACAGTAAAAGATTGATTGCGCTGTTCAAGCTCATGGGCCAAATTAACTCCGGCCAATCCAAATCCGATAAGCAGGTAATCTTTCATATAAAATTGAAATGAGCTCGTTGGTTAAAAAAGATAAGCGCCCTTTTTGAGGGCGCCTATTTGAAAGTTATAAAAAATATGAAAATGATTTAATAGTTCCACATATTAGCTTCAAACGCACGGATTTCGTTCTTAATCCGTCTTGATTCGAGCAGTTGTTTTAAAGAGCTTGGGCCAATGTATTGTGTTATAGCACGGTCTCCTTGAACATTAGAAGCTTTGTAAATGGTGGCATGAAACCTTCTGGCATTTAAAATTTCATCGTAGTTCAAAGGATGTGCACTGTTGCTGCGGTTGTAGACTTGCGCATGATAAAGCACTGTTCGAACAGCGGGATAAAATACCCAGAAGAGTTCAACCGGTTGAGAGTTTTCAACTCCCATTGACTTTGAGTAAGCGTCAGTTACCATTGGGCAGATCCCAATGAGACGATAACGCAAATCTCCTTGTCGCTTGTCAAAGTACCAATATCCTCGGATGCGATAGCCTTGAACGTCTGCCCCACTAACATCGGTAGTGGTGATGAACTGTCGGTCAATTTCTTCACCGGCGTTCATTTGAGCATAACCGGCATCTAAGGTGTCTTTCATGTGAAGCGTGGCTTGAAGCTCCTGAAGGCTGACTTCACGTTGGAAATAGGAATCGGCATAAATATGCTTGATATTTCCATTCTTGATATTGTCAACCAAGACATAATAAAGGGATTTTCTATCGTTACCTATGCGTCCTGTGTCAATAGGGTAGAGTAGTGGAAAATTAAACTTTTGACTCAGGTCAATATATTCCCATACTTGCTTTCCCCACATGACCTGTCGATCGCTGACATAGCCATAAGGCAAGGGTTCACCGGTATTGCCCAATTTTTCTTGGCGATCGGTTTTTACGCCAATCTCCTCAGGATGGTCGGCATTTAGCAAATTTATTTGTCCATAACTGCTGATGAACAACATTGCAAATAGAACCGTCAAACAACTCTTCATTTTCATAATTAATTATAATTTATATTAGTCCGTTAACTGTACGGTCACCGGAGGGACAGAGGCCAAGTGATAGCTTGAATTTCCGGCGATGTGTGCTTTGATGTCAAAAATCAATACGGTAGAGCCTCGTGGTGCACTGCTGATGGCTCGTTTAGCGGCAGCATTCATTCGTGTTCCGTTAACTTGAACAATGGGTTTTCCGGGAACTTGCAATTTAAAGCCGGAAACAACAATATTCAAATCGAAAACAAAATTCGGAAGCTTGGCACCTATAGAGGATACCTTCAATCCACTGCGTTGCATTCTGATTGGAGAACCACCACCGGTTTGACTACGTACGGTGCCAATGGGTGACGGAATTTCTTTAATTCTGAACACTTTGCTGTCGCTCACCGACTCGCCATTGGGTAAAGTCCCGGAGACATTGATGGTCACTTCATGAGACCTGATATTGGTGGGGTTAAGCATATAATTAGCTCCTCCTGTGTGGCGCATTCCGGGTGCACTGGCACTCACGTTAGGTACGCCGGGGATAGAAATGGTCAAGGGGTTGTTTACACCACGATAAACCACATTCATTTTATCAGCAGAAATAACAGCTGAATTGGGTTTGGGAATTACCGTATAAGAACTCTCTACCGGTATGGTAACTACTGAATCTCCTTCGCTAAATTGGAGTTTACCGGTAATTTTATGATCTCCTACGTTACCGGCCGTAAAATTTAGCATCACCTGACCGGCTTGGGTGTTTTCCACTTCATTGCCGTTGATGATTACATTGCTAAAGCTCAAGCTGTTGTCGTAACGTCCAAGCACCACTTTTCCGGTTACTTTTTCACCGGCAAAGAAGGCGGCTTTGTCTAAAGTGACAATTGCTTTATAGTTGGTCATGGAGAGGTCGCTTGACATTTGGCCGCTTACCAAGCTTGTCAACAACTCAGATTGAGTTTGGGTGACATTAGATTGGATATTGGTTAATTTGGTGATTCCGGCAATAAGCGGGAATCCTTCAAAGTTACTGCGAATCCATGATATTTTGGTGCCTTCAGCGGTTTTTACGGGGTCGGTGTTGAACTTTTTAGCAATGCCTTCAGCCAGTTTGGCGTTGCCCATAGAGCTGGCCAAATCGATGGCACTGCCTCTAAATTGTTCGATTTTTGCGATTAACTGCTCCCCCTTTTCGGTGAGTTTGTTGTTGGCAAAGAAAGTTTGGTTAATCTTCCAGTCGTTGTCCATTTGACGGTACTTTAATTCGCCATTTTCATCTCTTTCAATACCTTCGATCAATCCACCTTTAAGGTCACTGATATACGCCAGCAAATCCTTGCTTTCTTGTTGGATTTTTTGGGCCTTTTTTTGAAGGGGTTTGTATTTCTCAGGTTGGTCTTGTGCTTTTTCAGCCAAGCCCAACATCAAGGAATTGTTTCGCTTTTGGGTTTGGTCAATGCTTGTCTTTAAGCTGTCATTAACATCGCCAAAAGCCTTCAATACCTCTTTAGACATGTTCAGTGCCAGCATGGAGATAAATATGATGTACATCATATTTATCATCCGTTGTCTTGGCCCGAGTTCTTGTATTGATGCCATATTATTTTTTCAGTTTTTTATTAATGTAATTTTTTATATTCTAAATGGGTTTCTTTATGAGTTTGGACGCATTGCCGTTAACATATTTCCATACACGCTGTTGAGGTTGGATATGTTGGAGGTCAAAGATTCCATTTGTTCTTGTAGTTGTTTGGCGTTGTTTGCAATGGCATCATTGGCTTCTGCTTGTTTGCTGGAAGACTCCAACTGCACCTTGTACAAGTTGTTTAAAGATTCCATTTGAGCGGCAGCCAAGCTCATTTCTTCACTATAGCGTTTTTGAGAATCCATGGCTTCGGCAGTGGGAGCCATGTTTTTGGCGGCGCCTTCAAAGTTTTTGATGCTGCTTCCGAGGCTTTCCATTAATTGCGCATCTACTTTTGCTTCTTTTAGCATTTCATCGAGTTTTTTGGAAAGTGAGACATCAAGTTCATCTTGTTCTTTTTGTGCTTCTTTCTTTCCTTTTTTGCCTTTGGAAGCTCCGGCTTCTCCCGGTTCTCCTTCCAAAATTTCAGGCCATACAGCGGCCCAGTTATATTTTGGTTTGAGGGGTTCAAATGCAGAAACTGCGAAAATGAAGGCTTCTGTACATAAACCAATGGTTAACATAACTCCACCGGTTAGAACACCGATTTCAAAGTGAAGAATTTTAAACAATGCGCCAATAATTACCACGGAAGCTCCGAGTCCGTAGCACATGTTAATAAATTTGTCGAAAGCTCTTGATTTAGCCATAATACTTAGTTTTAGTTTTAGTTATTGTTTATTTAATTTAAGGTAAAGAATTCATTTTTATTGTGGTGTTCTTTGAACTACTTGCTTGTCTGTGCCAATATAGTCTTGTACAGTTCTAAAGCCAATATAGCTTCTGGCAGAGTCTGCATATTCAAAGTCACGGCTGCCCACCTGTAGGTAGTATGCTACGTCTTTCCAGGAACCACCTCTTACTACTTTACGCATGTTTTCTTCGTCATTAGCGTTGGGGTTCATGCTGGAATAAAATTGATAAGAGGCACGATCATATGAAGAATTGCACCATTCGGCAACATTTCCTGCCATATTATAGAGTCCAAATCCGTTGGGTTGATATGATTTTGCTTCAACGGTATACAGGGCTTGGTCAGCGGCATAATCTCCGCGCATGGGTTTAAAATTGGCCAAGAAGCAGCCTTTGGCATTCTTGGTATAAGGTCCTCCCCAGGGATAATTTGCACCATCCAATCCTCCGCGTGCCGCATATTCCCATTCTGCTTCAGAAGGCAGTCTGTAATTGGGAACATTTTCTAAGTCTTTTTCATGACGATAGGCATTGTGATAGGCTGTTCTCCAATGGCAGAACGCTTTTGCCTGTTCCCATGAAACTCCTACAACAGGGTAATCATCATAGGCAGCATGAGAGAAATAGTTGTTGTGCATGGGCTCGTTATATGAATAACTGAAATCTTTTACCCATACTGTGGTGTCGGGATAAACCGGAACCTCGTGTTCTTCAACCATATTGCTTCGCTTTTCGCCAACACGGGCTGCTTGACCGATATCCATGGTCTTATAGCTATAAACGATTTTTGAAACGTCAAACATCAAACTTTTATCCAAGGAAGCAGAATCGGGCAGATAAAAGTTGTCCATAGCAAAAACATAGTGCTTGTCGGGCCATTTGTTGGGATCCCAAATAATGGGGACATTCCAATTGAGGAACTGATCTGTTGGGTTGTAGTGTTTAGAGTATTTTTGAAAAGCCGTTTTGTCCTCTTCATCTTGGGCGGCTCCTAAAAAAGCATAATCCTGAATGGAGGTTGCGTTTTTGCCACCACCATTATCGGTACCACCGTCTCCGCCACTTGCATAACTGGCTTCTTCAGCTAATTTTTGCCGAATAACAGAATCCCGTACCCAATACACAAATTGACGGTATTCGGAATTGGTAATTTCGGTTTCATCCATATAAAAGGAGCGAACGGTTACCGTTTGGGTGGGAGCATTGTGTAATCCGGCCACGTCAAGGGATGCTTTTCCCATCACAAAAGACCCTCCGGGAACCAAGACCATTCCAAAAGGTTTTACCGGGTGCCAATCGTGGCCTCTTACTCCTACAAGTTGTCCGCGGTCCCCTTTTCCACAGCTGGTGAGAAGGGCGATTGCGGCAATGATAGTTACGACTTTCTTCATAATTATTTCTTGTTCTATACGATAGTTTGAACGATTTCAGTTTTGAAAGGGGTAAACCTATTTAATTATTTCCAAAAATACAATAATTTTTTCCTAAAATCAATCCTCGATTTATTTTTTAAAGTTCATTTTTGCGCCTTGCTTTGTACCATCTTTCAGGGATTTCCTGGTCACAGGCCTCTAAATAATCTTGGTAGCTGCAGGGTAAAAACGTCTTTCTTTTTAATTTATTGTTAACAAGCATGGGGATTTCTATCCACCAGCGTTCTGAGCGTTTACTCTTATAGAAAGAGAGTGTCTCATGGTCTATAGGAACATTATATTTAATAAAGTTATTTTGAGAAGGAAGTTGAGGCTCATTTTTTCTAAAATTGATTCCTTCAATAAAATACCACAAAATTTCCGATGCTAATAAAAGATAATTTTCTTTAAAATTCAAATTTTGGAGGTTATATAATCCAAAAGAACTCACTTTGTCACTAATACCGGCATATCGGGCTAAAGCGCATATTTCTCGTCCTCCAAAACCGTTGGGCTGTTTTTTTAGGGAGCCTGAGACGGCAGAATGAACCGCATTGAGGTCCATGCTCACCATGTCGGCATCTCGCATAACGGGTTCTGCCAGTGTAAGATTGGCCGCAATATCTCCTAAACGATAGGCTTCAAAGAATAGTTCTTCAATCAGCGCTATTTCATCCGGAGGGTTCAAGTAGCTTTGATAGCCTATGTTGGCATAATTAAACAATTTGTAGGGCTGTTGGGTAATAATGTGGCCTATATAAGACCGATCGGTCATGGCGGTTTCTGTGTTTCCAATGTCAAATCGAGCATCTACATTGACAAGATTGACCATTTCTTCTCGATAGTCATAAGCTCGATATTGGGCATAGGTCAAATCTTGACTTCCTCCCATGATGATGGGGATGATGTTTTGCTCGAGCAATTCAAGCATCGTTTGGTGTACGGCATACTCGGTGTCAGACAAGTCTTTTCCGGGTTTGATGTCTCCCAAATCGGCAATCTTGGTGTGCCAGTTTCCCGGAAATAGGGCATAGAGACTTGAACGGATTTGATCAAAATCAAAATTTTCTCGCAGGGGGGTGGTTTCCCTGCGGTTCTCCCGAACGCCAAAAAGAGCGATTTGTACATCGCTTAAGTCGGGTAAACCTGCCGCGGTGTGTGCTGCAATCTGATGCCCTAAACAAGAGGGATGCAGGGTCTCGAGCTGATTTAAAACCTTTGGGGCTACAGGGCTTAGAAAATCAAGATTCATAAGTTATTATTTCGTCGTCTTTTTGTTTTTTGTACGCGTAGATTTTTTCTTCTTTTTACGAGAGGATTTCTTCTTTCCCTTTTTAGTTTTGGTGTTTTTGGCAATAATGTCCTTGACCTGCTTCAAAGTTAAGGATTTTGCATCAACCTCTTTAGGGATTTCTATTTTTGTTTTTCCTGTTATGATTTTATGACGCTTCCAGCGTGTCTTTTCTATACGGATCCCTTCTTTTTCCCAGTGTTGGACAATTTTTTCTCGTTCTTTTTTCTTTTTGTGTTCAATCAATTCAATAATATCACTTTCTGATAAATTATTGAAATCGTATTTTTTGTTCACATTAATGAACATGTTGTTCCATTTGAGATAAGGGCCGTATCGTCCTTTTCCTTTCTGAACCGGCTTTCCTTCGTACTCATAAATGGGTTCGTCGGCTTTTTCCTTGGCTTTGATGAGCTCCATCGCACGGTTCATGTCTACATCGGCAGGGTTTTCTCCCCGAGCCAAGGAAACATATTTTTTTCCGTACTTGACATATGGGCCATAACGACCGTTGTTGGCCAATACTTTTTCGCCTTTGTATTCTCCGAGCTCCTTGGGCAGCTTGAACAGTTCCATGGCTTCTTCAAAAGTGATGCTGCTCAAGGTTTTGTCTTTAGGAATACTGGCAAAACGTGGTTTTTCCTCGTCTTCAACGGTTCCGATTTGAATCATGGGGCCATATTTTCCTAAACGAGCACTAACGGGTTTTCCGGTTTTGGGGTCTTTACCCAAAATACGTTCTCCCACCTCTCGATCAGCATTTTTCTCCACGTCTTTAACAGTGGGATGGAATTTGCCGTAGAAAGTATCCAGCATTTTGGTCCATTCTTCTTGGCCGGAGGCAATTTTATCAAAATCTTGCTCCACTTTTGCGGTGAAATGATAATCTAAAATATGACTGAAATGCTTGACCAAAAAGTCGTTGACTACCCTGCCTACATCGGTTGGGATTAATTTTCCTTTGTCCGATCCTACGGTTTCGCGTTTGGTCTTTTGTTCGAGCTTTTGATCTTTTAGTTTAAAGACCACATATTTTCTGGGGTGACCTTCTATACTTCCCTTTTCAATATATTTTCTGTTTTGAATGGTAGAAATGGTCGGGGCGTAAGTAGAAGGCCTTCCAATGCCCAGAGCTTCCAGTTTTTTAACCAAGGAAGCTTCGGTGTATCGAGCCGGAGGACGGGTAAAACGCTCTGTGGCCGTAATGAATTGGTTAGTCAGCGGATCTCCTTTTTTCATGGCGGGGAGCAGTCCGGTTTTTTCTTCTTCCTCTTCGTCTTTTCCTTCTAAATATACTTTCAAAAATCCGTCAAACTTAATAATCTCGCCTTTGGCGGTGAATTGTTTATTGTGTTTGTCGGCTCCGATTTTTACCGTAGTGCGCTCAAGTTCGGCATCACTCATTTGGGAGGCAATACCGCGTTTCCAGATCAATTTGTATAAACGTTGCTCATCTCGACCGGCCTGAATGCTGTGATGAGAGAAGTTGGTAGGGCGAATGGCTTCGTGAGCTTCTTGGGCATTAGATTTATCTTTGTAATTCCGGGTTTTGGAATATTCCTTGCCGTAGGCTTTATAAATTTCTTTGGCTGCACCGCTTTTGGCTTCTTTTGACAGGTTAACACTGTCGGTTCTCATGTAAGTAATATGTCCGGCTTCATACAGTCGTTGGGCCAAACGCATGGTTTTGCCTACCGGAAAATATAGCTTTCTGGCAGCTTCTTGCTGAAGGGTAGAAGTGGTGAAAGGGGGCGCCGGAGTCTTTTTTGCCGGCTTTTTGGTCAATTCTTCAATCGAAAATTTTGCACCGATATTGGCGTTGAGAAACTCCTCGGCCTCTTCTTTTGTCTTGAGATTCTTAGAAAGCTTGGCCTTAAAGGAACTGCCGTCTACAGTGATGAATTCGGCATCTACTCGATAAGAAGCTTGGGGCTTAAATTCCTTTACTTCGCGTTCGCGTTCTACAATTAAGCGTACCGCCACTGATTGAACGCGTCCGGCTGAAAGGCCACCCTTTACTTTTCGCCATAAAATGGGGGAGAGTTCATAGCCCACCAGTCGATCCAAAATGCGGCGAGCCTGTTGTGCATTGACCAGATTTTGATCGATTTCTCGCGGGTTTTTGATTGCATTTTGGATGGCACTTTTTGTGATTTCGTGGAAGACAATCCGTTTGGCGTCTTTTTTCTGGAGATCTAAATTCTCAAACAAATGCCAGGCAATGGCTTCTCCTTCACGATCCTCATCACTGGCCAGCCATACAGTTTCAACAGAATTGGCCATTTTTTTCAATTTCCTGACAATGTCGCGTTTGTCTTTGCTAACCCGATATTTGGGCTTGAAATCTTTATCTACATCTACTCCCAGTTCTTTTGTCGGTAAATCGGCAATATGACCAAAACTCGATTCTACATTATAATCTTTCCCCAAAAATTTGCCAATAGTTTTGGCTTTTGCCGGGGACTCCACAATCACTAAATTTTTTGCCATAGTCTGAAATTATGTTTGCAAAAATAAAATTTTTTTCTCAAATGCCGTGTTCCGGACGTAATTGTCCCGAATAGGATCGAAAATATAATTATTGTAAATCACAGATAACCCCGACTTATAAGGCAATAACAAAGCTTGTGGGGCTTTGAAATTTTGGTCACAAGTTTTTAGAATTTTTAACAATACAACCTTTGGGTAAGTGGTGAAAGTAAGTAATAATACCAAAAAAGTTTGGAATTTAAATTTCAATATAAGATTAATCTGTGGGTCTAATGGGTATTAAACGGCATACCGAGCTTGCAAACCTGAGAAAAACCTTAATTTTGACTTTCAGAGAAATATTCACATTTTAGTTTTTGATTCATGTCCGGTATTTATATCCACATTCCGTTTTGTAAACAGGCCTGTAATTATTGTGATTTTCATTTTTCTACCACTCTAAAAAATAAGGAAAAACTGGTTGAGGCCTTATGTAAAGAGCTTCAAATGCGGAAAGCAGAGATTCAGGATGCAGTAGAAACCATCTACTTTGGGGGAGGCACACCCAGTTTACTTTCAAAGTCGGAGATGCAGAACATTTTTGAGTGTATTCAAGAAAATTATAAGGTAAAAGAAGAGGCTGAAATCACCCTGGAAGCCAATCCTGATGATCTTTCGGAACAAAAGATAAAGGAATTATCGCTCAGCCCGATCAACAGATTGAGTATTGGGGTTCAGTCTTTTTTTGAAGCAGATTTGAAATGGATGAATCGTTCTCATAATGCGACTCAAGCAGTACAAGCATTACAAACTGCCCGAGAAGAATTTGACAACATTTCCTTGGATCTTATCTATGGAATTCCGGGGATGCGTGAAGCACAATGGAAAGAAAACTTGGAAAAGGCTATCGAACTTCAGGTCCCTCATATTTCGGCTTATGCGTTGACCGTAGAGCCCAATACCGTTTTAGGAAGACGTGTTAAAAATGGGAAAGTACTGGTCGATGATGCTTTGGCCAAGCAGCATTATGAAACTTTGGTGATTACGTTGGAGCGCGAGGGGTTTGTAAATTATGAGTTTTCAAACTTCGGAAAACCGGGTTATTTTTCTCAAAATAATACAGCCTATTGGTTTGGGAAGCCTTATCTTGGAATCGGGCCTTCTGCACATGGTTTTGATGGAAAATTCCGGCAGTGGAATGTAAGGAACAATAATTTATATATCCGTGCCCTGGCTAAAGGAGAGTTGCCTCAAGAAAAGGAGCATCTGTCGCTCACCGATCGCTATAATGAATATATCATGACCCGTTTGCGAACCATGTGGGGGATTTCCGAACGAGAGATTGCTTCGGTTTTTGGAGAGAAATACGATGCTCACTTTAAAAGAGAAGCGGCGATTTTGTTCCAAAAAGGACTCCTCGAACGCCGTGATGCACATGTTCACATTAGTAGGAAAGGAAAGTTTTTCGGAGACGGCATCTCAGCAGATCTGTTTATGGTAGAGTAGGCTTAAATCAATTTGATTTGTAAATTGGGTTGAGGATTTACAAGATAAATTTTAAAGACCAAGGCAAAAAACATTTTGTCGGCAGACGTAGGCATAGCCTTAATTTCCTTTTTTGACTGCTTTCGAACCCGGAAATATAATATTTGAGAAGTCCTTTTCCTTAAGATATTTCTGTTTCTCCGCTTAGCCCTCCCATGCTCCTCTTTTTATATCAATATCAAATTTTCCATCAGCAATAGTGACAAAGTCAGTATCCGTCCAAGCCGCCTTTCCTGAAAAAGAGCCTTTGATATGATTTTCTGTAAGTGAAGTGACGGTTACTCCACCACTGGTATGATCTATGTTGCTCGAAGCATAAGTTATTCCCATACTACCTAACTCACGTCTCGCCACCAGGACTTCAGCTACCAAATCTTTATCAGAGAGCCTGGCTTCACCTAATTCATAGCTTCTCTCTGCATTTTCAGGCATATTTACATGGATATTCACGGTATATTCTATTCCTTCCTTAACATAACTTCCCTTCAACCACAGTTTATACTTGTTGTCCTTGTTGGGGCCATATACATAGTTCGCTAAATCGCCACTTTCTTGAGTATAGATAAAGTTCACGGTTTCCCCGTCACTAAATTTTAGAGTGGTCGTAATGGAGGCATCACTTATGCCTTTATCGTCATTTGGTTTTGAGTCATCTTTACTACAAGCCGTCAATAAGAATACGCTTAAAAATGTAACTCCTAAAAGTCTTAAAAATGTCGTTTTCATAATTTATTGATTTTAATGGATTTGTTTTATATGAAGTTTATTTTTGATTCCTGTTTTATGGACAAGATGCCGGCGGATTGTCCCAATTGGGTAAATTTTGCGCATCTAAGCCGCTATTCTCTGCAAAACCAAAGTGGTTTGATACATTTCCCACGCACCAGCCGCTCAAATCCTGATTGAAAGAAGTAGCATCATTAAACATCCAAGACATATCAGTCACATTACTCACATCCCAATTCCCTATATCCTGATTGAAAGAAGTAGCATCATAAAACATATTTTTCATATCGGTTACATTACTCACATCCCAATTCCCTATATCCTGATTAAAAGATATTGCTTGCTGAAACATATAATTCATATTGGTCACACTACTCACATCCCAATCGCCTATATCTTGGTTGAAATCGAACGCAGAGCCAAACATACCCTGCATATTGGTCACACTACTCACATCCCAATCGCCTATATCCTGATCGAAAGAGGTTGCTATGGCAAACATCCCATCCATATTAGTTACGCTACTCACATCCCAAGCTCCTATATCCTGATTAAAGTTTTCAGTATTGTAAAACATATCCTCCATATTTGTCACACTACTCACATCCCAAGCTCCTATATCCTGATTAAAGTTTTCAGTATTGTAAAACA
>CAZPGY010000002.1:94311-160044 GCA_964586655.1 uncultured Flavobacteriaceae bacterium | reverse complement strand
TGCCACTCATATTGGTCACACTACTCACATCCCAGCCGCCTATGTCCTGGTTGAAATCGAACGCTCCCATAAACATATCCTCCATATTTGTCACACTACTCACATCCCAACTACTGATATCTTCATTAAAATTAAACTCTGCTTCAAAAAGAGAGCTCATATCCGTTATCCCACTGGTACAGGTAGTAGCGGCGTTTTCCGGGGTGATATCCTCTTTCTTTCTTTTCGTATAGGTGATGCCATTCACCTCTCCGGATTCGCCCCAATTTGCTATAGGACATTTCACAGTTACTCCATTTTCGGCTAAATAAAATTTAAGTTGTTTAAAAACAGCCGTAACAGAATAATCGTTATCCATGGTTAAATTAATTGATTGATCGGTAGAGTTAATATCTCCCGTCCATTTTACAAATTCATAGCCTGTTTCACTTTTCGCAGTAAGCGTGACTGTACTGCCTTTCTCGTAAGAAGGCCCCTCATCCGATCGATTTACAGTCCCTCCATCCGAAGGTTCTGTAGATATGGAAAGGGTAAATTTAGGTTTAGTATTATCATCTTCCTTACTACAAGCCGTCAATAAGAATACGCTTAAAAATGTAACTCCTAAAAGTCTTAAAAATGTCGGTTTCATAATTTTTTCCTTTCTGATAAAATTTGCTTATCCTTCGATAAATTGTGTTTATTGCTGGAATCTAAGATTGGATTTATTTTTATTAATCCCAAAAGTTTACATCATCCACCTGTTTTAAAGCACAGGAAAATTTTCCGTTGGAGACCACTACTTTCAAATTTTCATTTTCTCTATTAAATAAAACAGCTTTGAAAATACCGGCAATATGATCATCAGTAAAAGTGGTGATATTTATGGTGGCCTCACTTTGAAAATCTGTAGTTTCAGTAGTATAAAAATCATGACTTGTAACCATATCCTTTGGAAAATAAAGCACATATCCGTTAGTCACCCAATCTTTCAATACATATTTGCCTTCTCCGGTCACATTTTTCATATCAATACGGATATAACTCGGCACGAGCGTATCTGCAATGGTTTGATTTTGAGTCATAAAGAATAGGCTTAATTTACTGTTATCATAAACTGCCGGATAAATAGTATCTCCCCACCGTACGAACGGATATTCTTCTTTTGACATACTGACAAATTGAACCTCCGCTCCGTTTTCTGGTTGGATGGTTGCCGTAGCAACTGCATCCTGATTTTGAGGCTCAGGGTCATCATCTTCCTTACTGCAAGCCGTCAATAAGAATACGCCTAAAAATGTAACTCCTAAAAGTCTTAAAAATGTCGGTTTCATAATTTATAGATTTAAATGATTTTATTCGGGCTTAAATCCTGTATTTGTATTTTTGTTGCCTGCTCGCAATCCTATGTTTGTAATTGATTGAGCTAATGTTAAACATCTACCATTACAATTTCGGAATGATTTCCTTTGCCAGGGAAGAACTTTTTTCAATGGTAAAATCTTTCGACCATATTTCTTTCCATCCGGGACTTTCTCCGGCGTATAAAGTCAGATAAAATATGTATTTGTCGGTCATCACACGAAGTTGTTGTTGATTGAAAACGGCTTTTCCTATAATCGCCCAACTGGCTTTCCGACCAACACCCGATATCATTTCCATATCTTTCTCAGCATAAATACCTTCATTCTGACTGTCCCACATGGCATCCAATTTTGATTCAGAAAGCGGTTCTCCTTTAGCAAAATTCAAAGCCACGGTATGAGAATGTATCTTGTTGCCCTGCTTTTCTTCCCACTTGTATGCGATATAATTATCCAAACTGCCACCCAAGTCCTGCTCTATAGTTGTGGTGTCATGCACATCAAAAGTCCGTCGAATCATCTCTTCTGTCAAGAGGTTTTCCATGTTCAAGCTTCCAGAAGAATTATTGTCCCCTTTTTTGTCTTTTTTACTACAGGATAAAATAAAAACGCTTGAACAGCACACTATTAAAATCCATATTACTTTTCTCATAATTGTTCACTTTGATATTTAACATTAATTATATTTATCATATTATCTATTGGAAAGGCGGATAATCAGATGCCTCCATTCCGCTGCCGTTACCAAATCGTTCATAATCTGTCACATTGCTCACATCCCATCCACTTAAGTCTTGATCAAAAGCACTAGCCGCCGCAAACATATAAGCCATACTTTCTACCTTGCTGACATCCCATCCTCCAATAGGTTGGTTAAATGATTTCGCCACATTAAACATTCCCCGCATGGTGACTACATTGCTGACATCCCAATTGCCGATAGGTTGGTTGAAAGTTTGATGATGTGCAAACATCGATCGCATATCTTCTACACTACCCACGTCCCAATTCCCAATAGGCTTGTTGAAAAAGGCGCCATAAAACATGGCATTCATATTCGTTACATTGCTGACATCCCAATTATCCAATGCTTTATTGAATCCACTTCCTCTAAACATTTCTTCCATATTAGTAACATTACTGACCTCCCAATTATTCAGTGCTTGATTAAAAGATTCTGCTCCCTTAAACATTCTCGACATATCAGTTACGCTGCTGACATCTCATTCATTGAGGGCTTGATTAAAAGATTCTGCTCCTGAAAACATTCCCGACATATCGGTTACGTTGCTGACATCCCAGTAGCCGATGGGTTGATCGAAAGAATCAGCAAATGCAAAAAGCCCACTCATATTTGCTACATTACTCACATCCCAACTCCCTATATCCTGATTAAAAGAAACTGTCCAAGCAAACATCCCATCCATATTAGTTACGCTACTCACATCCCAACTCCCTATATCCTGATTGAAAGAAGTTGCTCTATAAAACATATCTTCCATATTTTCCACACTACTCACATCCCAACTGCTGATATCACCATTAAAATTGAACTCATTTTTAAATAAAGAGTTCATGTCTGTTATCCCACAAGTACAAGTAGTAGATGCGTTGGCGGGGGTGATATCCTCAACTTTCCTTTTGGTATAAAGAATACCATTGACGGTGCCGGTGTCTCCAACCTTTGCCAAGGGACATTTGATAGTCACGCCATTATCTGCCAAGTAAAAAAGAGGTTTTTCCTCTTCTTCAAATATAGCAGTAAAGACATAAGTCGTATCCATTATTATTGTGATAGAATCTTCTATAGATACTATATCTCCTTCCCATTTTACAAATTCATATCCATCCTCGGCTACAGCTTGTACAAGAACGGTATCTCCTTTTTTATAATCGGGCCCCTCATCAGAACGGACAACAGATCCTCCTTCTTCGGGGATTATGGTTACAATAAGTTCATAAGTAGTCGTATCTTCCACAGATTCAGTGAGGTCTTCTTTTACCGCTTCTTCTTTACTACAAGCAGTCAATAAAAATACGCTTAAAAACGAAACTCCTAAAAGTCTTAAAAATGTCGGTTTCATAATTTTGTTTTTTAAAGGTAGGGTTAGCTCTGTATTTATTCTTATATGTTCCTCGTTTTTTACTGTAAAGTTTCTAAAACACCCATAGTTTTGAAGAATAAAACTTCCTAAGCTTTTATTTTACCCCACACTGATGGATTTACCTACTACTCTATAAAAATAGGATAGCGCATAGTTTACGTATATGAAACAAAAATAGGAGAGATCCTAATATTTGTCAATAGCCAATTAGTATTTCGCGAGTTTCAATGAGAATTTGACAGGTTTCAATGAGAATTTGGCTAAAAGCCTTTTTAGAAATGATGTAAGATGATCATTATAAATTATGCGTAGTATAATAAAGATGGAGTCTTGCGAAATCTGACATATATGTTATTATCCGTTCATCGTAATTCATTGATTTCAGATTATTCCTTCCTTTATATGTTTGATGAGTAGATAGCAAGTTTAAAAGAATGTGATCAAATCAAAACCAATGTTGTAATCTTGTCAAGCCAAAAACAAACTTAAGTCTGCCTGATATTGGTCTAGGAAATGGGGAGTACTTTATATAAACAATTCGATGGCCTTGTCTTAATAGTAGATGCTTGATATTATAGAATGGTACGGTTATAGTTATATAAACACTTAGTAGGTATAGCTACTGTCTTGATTTTTGAAGTGGGGTGTGAAGCCGTCAATAATTAGATTGCTATTTGTTTCGGTTTTTATCTTTAATAAGATTAACATATAAAATTCCTTAACAATTTTTTCTAAAACTAATTATTTTAGCGGGACATGTCGGATGATTAATAAACGGTTGTGCTTTTCCGGAGGGTGGAGCTTACTGATTTTGTATGCAGAAAGTGTTCTGTGGACCAAAGTTTCGATAAGTTGTTCAGTATCTTCCCGGATCCCTGCATTAAATAAAATACTTCCATTCTCTTGCAGTAAATTTCCTAAGGAATTCCAAAACTCAGCTTGATAAAATTTTGTAGGAACCTTGTCGTCGATAAACAAATCGACAATAATTAAACCAAATTTTTGCTCACAAGATTTTACATAATCAAAGGCGTCACAATGTATAATCTGCAGTGGATGATATTGAGAAATATGAAAATCTTCCTGACTAATTTGAATAATTTTTTTGTCAAATTCTACAGCAGTTATGGGCTGGTGATAAGCAAAGTCTTTGCGTAAAGAAGCGATGACACTCCCGCCTCCCAATCCCAGAACCAGGGTTTCAGCTTCGAGATCGATGTGGAGTTTGGACAAGCCATAGGCTAATACTTTCTGCAAATTTCCATAAGAATAATTGGTTTGGCGGCTGTCCAATACTTTTTTGCCGTTATACCAAGTGATTTCCATATCCCCGCTATAATCGGAGGTTTTTTTTTGGCTAATCGGCCAAAGGTAACTGAGTATTTTTTTTAGCAAATTTATAGGGTGACTATGGTTTTTCTGATAGCGATTAATTTGGTCAACAGGTCTTCAAGGTATTGGAGATCCAGCATATTTGCACCGTCACTTTTTGCTGATTTTGGATCAAAGTGGGTCTCGATAAACAAGCCGTCAACTTTATTAACCACACCTGCACGGGCAATGGTTTCAATCATTTCCGGACGTCCACCGGTTACCCCGCTGGATTGGTTGGGTTGTTGCAAGGAGTGGGTGCAGTCCAAAACTGTAGGAGCGTATTGCTGCATGGTGGGAATACCGCGAAAATCGACCAGGAGGTCCTGGTATCCAAATTGAGTGCCGCGTTCGGTTAGCATCACTTGATTATTGCCCGATTCGGTAACTTTCTTTACGGCGTGTTGCATACTTTCGGGACTCATAAATTGTCCTTTTTTCAGGTTTACAGCCTTTCCGGTCTCTGCGGCAGCCACCAATAAGTCTGTCTGCCGCACCAGGAAAGCGGGAATCTGTAAGACATCGACAAACTCGGCCGCTTTGGCGGCATCTGTTTCTTTGTGGATGTCGGTAAGGGTTGGCAGCTCAAAAGTTTCTGAGACCTTGCGTAAAATCTTCAAAGCTTTTTGGTCTCCAATCCCTGTAAAACTGTCTAACCGACTGCGATTGGCTTTTTTAAAACTGCCTTTAAAAACGTATGGAATTTTTAGCTTATCTGTGACAGTTGCGATTTTCTCGGCAATGCGTAAAGCCATGTCTTCGCCTTCAATGGCACAAGGACCTGCCAGTAAAAAGAAGTGGTCAGAATCGAGGTGCTTGAGTTTAGGGATTTTTGAAAGTTCCATATGCAAATGATTAAAAAACAAAAGTACACAAAATTTATTCGTTGCAGATTGCCCGAATAGGAGAGAAATTATTTTTAAACGTTTTCTGATTCTTCCACAATTTAAAACAAATATTTTTGGAGGCTTTATTTTGTTGGAGCGGGTTAAGCCGCTGCGCCTGCTTGGCATTTGATACTTTTTCTTAAATTGCCCTTTTTTAAAAGACAAATTATGTTGAGTTTGATTCAGTTGGATTCCGATAGCTTTAAAGTAAATCTAAATCGTCCTATTGATATTTCTTTAAAAACCGGAAAAGCCGGGGTAGGACCGATAGCTTGGTATTTGGGAGCTGCCGAAATAAAGCCGGTAACAGAAGGAGATTGGATAGGGAAAGTTAGTGAAGGCGCTAAGGTCAACTTTAACACCATTAAATTTAGTCCGCATGCGCATGCCACACATACCGAGAGTTATGGGCATATTTCTAAGGAATTTTACAGTGTATCTAACTGTTTAAAGCGCTTCTTTTTTAAATGTAAATTAATTTCTATAGCCCCACAATCCCAAGGGGAAGATCGGATAATTACCCAAAAGTTGGTGGCAAAGCACTTACAAAAATCTGATGCTGAAGCTTTGGTTATTCGTACGTTACCTAATGATTCTACCAAAAAAAATAGAAATTATGACCACACCAATTGGCCGTATTTGTCTGTTGAAGCTGCAAGCTATATCCGTAAATGCGGAATCAAACACTTGCTAATCGATTTGCCTTCTGTAGACCGAGAAGAGGGAGAGGTTTGGGCGCATCGGGCGTTTTGGAATTATCCTGAGCACCCTGACAAGCAAGCTACGATAACCGAGTTCGTTTTTGTGCCTGATGAGGTGCAAGATGGATCGTATTTACTCAATTTGCAAATGGCCCATCTGGAGAATGATGCCGTTCCCAGTCGACCGGTGCTCTATGCAATTGAATCATAAAAAAAAGGCATGTTTTGCAACATGCCTTGAAAAAGTGTTTTTTCAGCTTTAAATCAACGAGCAATGATTAAACAGCAGCACTGTCATTGTCATTGTCGTTGTTGTCGTTGTCATTATCATTGTCATTGTCATTGTCGTCTCCTTCATTATCATCATCGTCCTCTTCATAGGCTTCAAAAGAATTTTGAATATTGTTTTCAATTTGCTCTCGATTAGCCTCATCAGTAGGATCTAATGCATTGCCGTTGGTATCGACAAACCATTTAGAGATATCAACAGCTACATTCACGTTAACAGGAGTGTTGGCTTGTACGACGATGGGGGTATCCAATTCCATTTCAACTTCAAACTCAAGATCAGATTTAAAAACAAAATCCTGACCATTGTAAGTACCGGTGGCCACAATAGAATAATGTTGGTCACCTTCTACAAATGAAGTGTCTTGCGGAGAAAGTACCCCATCATCCTCATCTTCTAAATTGTCAATATCCATAGAAATTTCATCATAACTGCCATTGACGGGAAGTGTGCTTTCTATAGAAGTAGTCACGCCATTAGGGTTCAAGGTAACCACAAAAGGGTCAGTCTCAAATTCTAAGGAATCATCGTCAATGCCATCGTCTTCTTCGTCGTATTCAAATTCCATTTCGGCTACCAAAATTTTGGCTTCAGAAAGAGAAAGTGCTCCGTTGTTGGCGGAGAAAGTGGCGTGTTGTAGCGGGGTTCCATTGCCTGCTTTAAAAGTGACCGTGGCTTGTGCGACGTTTCCATTGTTCCCGGGACCAGAAGAATCGTCTGATTCACAAGCGGTGAATGCCGTAAAAACAACGGCCAATACCAACACTTGTGCCAGTCGACCGGTTAAATTTTCTTTTGTCTTTTTCAATAGATTTTTCATGTTTAATTTGTTTTGGGTTTACATTAATCTACAAACATAAAACGTACACAAACGGATATATTGTAATTTTAATATAGATTAACAGGTTTGATAAAATCTTAACGCAGGGATTTGTGACTTAATAGGAATATTTGTCTGTTTTGAAGGCCACTTTTGCGAGATAGGCATAAAAATCAAGCTTCGATTGAGCTTGGAAGTTGCTGTGTAAAGATTCTATTTATTGCTTTTCTATGATATATATTAAAGAGGAAAAATTTCCACTGCGCAAGGCTTTTATGTTGGAGAGGGTGCCGTAATAAGCCCCTCTTAACCAAGGCAGGGAATTATTTTTGTATTGCTCGCTGAGGATGCTGATGTAGAAAGCGTCAAAATAAAGCGGTTTGTTTTCTTTGAGCTGCCATTGCTGGTTTTTAAAAAGATTTTTCATGCCTTTTGGCGAAAAATGAAAAAGATGTCGAGGAATATCATAAGCAGCCCAAAATCCTTGATAATGTAAGGCGTCATAACTTTGATAGTTGGGGACGGCAATGATTAATTTACCTTTGCGTTTTAGTTTTTTATGAATTTTATTTAAGAAATCCTCCGGGTCGGCAATGTGCTCAAATACGTGCCAAAGACTTGCTACGTCCAGACTTTCGTCTTCGATTTCTGATAAGGAATTCTTGAGATTCTCAGCTCCAATTAAATCTGCCGCGGCTTTTCGAGCCGAAGAATTGGGCTCAATGCCCGTCACTTTGTAATCCTTGCGGATATAGGCTAAAAAACTTCCTACCCCACAACCATAGTCCAACAAATATTTGCCGGATGGGCAGGCGCGGTCGACAATCTTTTTTTTATAGCGTAAATTGAATTGCTGAATCAGTTTGTATATGCGGGTTTTCAAGGATCGATCTTCTTGATGGTGAGAGATGTATTCCTCGCTCTCATAATATTTATCGAGATTGTCGGGAAGGGGAACTGTTTCTAAAATACCTGGTCGAGCTTCCCTGATTTCAAACTCTTCTTGGGTGAGGAAATGGTCCTTGACAATCATTTTTGGAGATCTTGTTTTTTGCGGACACGAAAGTAAATAAAATAAATGTATTGCAGTTCTTTGTTGCCGACAAGATTATACAGAGTTAATTTGTTTTACAGACAAGGTAGTTGAAAAAATTATTCAAATAAAAATTCAACTACTTCCTCAATTTTACCCACCTTTTGAATGCGAATGCTGTAATCTTTTTTAGGGATTTTGCTTTGTTTGGAGACTATGATGGTGGCAAAACCCAGTTTTTCGGCTTCGCTGATGCGCTGGTCTATTTTGGCAACCGGTCTGATTTCGCCGGCCAGTCCCACTTCTGCTGCCAAACAGTAGTCTTGGGCAATGGGCAGGTCTTCATTAGAAGATAAAATGGCAGCCACCACCGCTAAATCTATGGCCGGATCATCGACAGAAATGCCCCCGGTGATGTTTAAAAAAACATCCTTTGCGCCCAGTCGGAAGCCGGCACGCTTCTCCAAGACTGCCAACAGCATATTGAGCCTTTTTACATGATAGCCGGTGGCTGATCGCTGGGGAGTTCCGTAAACCGCAGTGCTCACCAAGGCTTGTATTTCTATCATCAAAGGACGCATGCCTTCTAAAGTGGCGGCAATGGCTGTTCCGCTTAAGTCTTCATCGTTTTTAGAGATTAAAATCTCAGAAGGGTTTTCTACCTCGCGAAGACCGTTTCCCTGCATTTCATAAATGCCGAGTTCGTTGGTGGGGCCAAATCGATTTTTGTGTGCCCGCATAATGCGATAAACGTGATTGCGGTCTCCTTCAAATTGAAGAACAGTGTCTACCATGTGTTCCAAAACTTTGGGGCCGGCAATACTGCCTTCCTTAGTGATATGGCCAATCAAAATGACCGGAACATGGGTTTCTTTGGCAAATTTAATGAGCTCAGAAGCTGATTCTCTGATTTGAGACAAACTACCCGGCGAGCTTTCGATATAGTCGGTGTGTAGGGTTTGAATGGAATCTATAATCAATACCTGGGGGGCTAATTTTTCAATTTGTTTAAAAATATGTTGGGTATTGGTCTCGGTTAGGATATAGCAATCTGATGCGGAAGAAGACAAACGTTCTGCCCTCATTTTGATTTGTTGTTGACTTTCTTCTCCCGAAACATAAAGTGTGCGGTATCCAAAGTTTAAGGCGATTTGTAGGAGAAGGGTACTTTTTCCGATTCCGGGCTCGCCTCCTAACAAAGTTAGCGAACCGGGCACAAGCCCACCACCGAGTACGCGATCCAGTTCGCGATTGTTGGTAATCAGGCGTTGGTCTTGTTGATAATGAATGTCTTGTACCAAAGTAGGCTTCGGGCTGCGGCGAGAACCGGGGGAAGCAGTGCTTTTCCAGCTCTTGGCATTTGATTTTTCAATAATTTCTTCGGCAATGGTGTTCCATTCCTTACAAGAAGTGCACTGTCCTTGCCATTGGGCATACTGGGCACCACAGTTTTGACAGTAGAAAGTAGTTTTTGTTTTGGCCATGTTTGTTGGGCTTCTAATTTGTCGTTTTTTTCGGCATAAGGCGAATTTACATAAAAAATAGTCAGGAACTGCTTTTTCTGTTGATGACCGGTAGCAGGAGTAGGGAGAGGCCTCCCGCGATTATATTAAGAATGGTTTGTGCGCCCCAGGTGATCCAGCCAAAAGCCTCTCCGGTTTCCTGACTGATGCCAAAAAGGGTGAGCGAAGCTCCTACGGCAATTGGGTAGATGCCAATGCCGCCGTTGGTGAGGGTAATGGCAAAAGAACTGGCGACAAAGGCCACTAAAATGGTAGAGAGGTCGAGCTCCAGCATTTCGGGGAAAGCAAATTTGAGAATGTAGAACATGGCAATATACATCAGCCAAATAAAAAGGGTGTGTCCAATAAAAGCGATATTGTTCTTCATATGGAGTATGCTTTTGACCCCTTGCAGAATGCCGGAAGCAAATTTTCTGACCTTGACGAAAAGACCGAGTTCAGAATTTTTAATCAGTCGCAATGCAAGAATGCCCATCAGGATCAGTACGAGCAGTCCGGCCAAACTGAGCCATGGGTTGATGTGATAACGGTCAAAAAAAATGAAGAGCTCATCAGTGTGAAATAAAATGGTGATGATGACAATCAACAACAGCATTAGAACATCTACAGCGCGTTCTGCCACAATGGTGCCTATGGTTTTTTCAAAAGGAATTTTTTCATAGGCAGCCACACTGGCTCCTCTGAGGATATCGCCTGATCGCGGGATGCCATAATTGACCAAATAGCCTCCCATGATGGCCATGAAACTGTTTGATAAACGCAGTCTGTAGCCCAGGGGTTCAATTAGTAATTTCCAACGATATGCTCGAGACAGATGAGATAAAATTCCCCCTAAGAGAGATAGGATTATCCAGAGGGGTTCAACCTGCATGATATTTTCAAAAAGCTCTTCTCGCTCTTTTGGGGTGAAGTGATAATAGGAATAAACTACAAAAAAGAGCCCCAAAAGTAGCGGGACAAAAGTCTTGAGTAGTTTGCCGATTTTCTTTTTTTGCAAGGCCTTGGGTTAGTTTAGTAAGTTGGTTTCCTCATTGGGGAAAATAACGGCCGGTTTAAAAGTTTTGGCTTCCTCAAAGTCCATCAGGGCATAGCTCATCAAGATGACGATATCGCCCGGGGCTACTTTTCGGGCAGCGGCACCGTTGAGGGTAATTTCCCCGCTTTTTCGCGCTCCCGGAATGACATAAGTTTCCAGACGCTCTCCATTATTGTTGTTGACGACTTGGATTTTTTCGCCTTCAATAATGTTGGCGGCCTCCATGAGGTCTTGGTCAATGGTGATGCTGCCAATATAATTTAAATCGGCTCCGGTAACCTTGACGCGGTGTATTTTTGATTTTACAACCTGTATTTGCATTTCTTTTGGGTTTAATTGAGTGCCATATTATCAATTAGACGGACATTGGCAATTTCTGCGGCAATAAATGCGCGGTATTTCTTATGACCGTTTCGCTTTTGAGCCGATTCCAAGTTTTCGGCATCCGAAATTTCAAAATAATCGAGTGATAACTCCTCACTTTCTTCAAAATTCTTTTTTACGGCGTTGATAATATAAGAAAAACTTTCTGTTTTAAAATTCTTTTTGGCCATTAATAAACTTTGATAGAGCAAACCGGCTCTGTCTCGTTCCTTCGGAGTCAAGCGTTCATTTCGAGAACTTCTCGCCAAACCGTTTGCCTCGCGGTTGATGGGGCAAGCCTCGATTTTGATCGGCAATTCCAAAAGTTTTACAAGTGCTTTGACAATGAGCAATTGTTGATAATCCTTTTCGCCAAAAAAGGCTTTATCGGGCCGGACAATATTAAAGAATTTTTTCAAGACTGTGGCCACTCCGTCAAAATGTCCTGCGCGCGATTGACCTTCCATCTTTGTCGCTAAACCTTTAAAATCGAAATGTTCGGCTTCCAAACTTTCCCCATAAAGTACAGAAGCCGTAGGCGTAAAGACAATCAAGTCTTTAAAATGTTGTTTGAGTTTGGTCAAATCGGCCTGCAAATTTTGGGGATACTGATTCAAATCTGACGGATTGTTAAATTGAGTGGGGTTGACAAAAATGCTTACCACCACCACATCGGTGCTTTCTGTTGCTTTTTTAATCAGTGAAATATGGCCCTGATGCAGAGCGCCCATAGTGGGAACAAAGCCCACAGCCTGATGCGCATCCTTGTGTTTTTTAAGCGCTGAGGTCAGCTGCTTTTTGTTCTTTATAATCTTCACAAAATGAGGTTTAGCGGATGCAAAATTAATATATTACTGATAAACTGCATAAAATTTTGTATTTTTGCGTGCTTTAAAAAAATAATAATTCAAAGCTTACCCAATTATGAAAGATAAGCGTATTTTGTATGTGTCGTCCGAAGTGATGCCATACCTTCCCGAAAATGAAATGTCATCAATGTCTTTTGAAGCTCCGAGAATGGTGAACAGCCAAGGCGGACAAATTCGTATTTTCATGCCGCGTTTTGGCAATATTAATGAAAGACGTCATCAATTGCACGAAGTGATTCGACTTTCCGGGGTCAATTTGGTTATCAATGACTTGGATATGCCCTTGATTATTAAAGTGGCCTCCATTCCTAAGGAACGCATGCAGGTTTATTTTATTGATAATGAAGATTACTTTAAGCGCAAAGCCATTTATAAAGATAAAGAAGGCCAGCTTTTTGAAGATAACGATGAACGCATGATCTTCTTTGCTAAAGGGGTTATAGAAACCGTGAAAAAACTGAACTGGGCCCCTGACATTATTCACGTCCACGGTTGGATGGCTTCTTTATTGCCACTTTACTTGCGCAATTATTATGGAAATGAACCGTTATTTATGAACTCGAAGATTGTGACTTCGGTGTATAATAATGGATTTGAAGGAAGCTTGGATGCCAATATGGAAGATAAAGTCCTCTTTGACGGATTGGATGACGAAAAAGTAGCCCACTTGAAAAATCCTACTTTTGAGGCCTTGATGAAAACGGCAATTGATAATTCTGATGCCTTGATTAGAGGAAGTGAAGAATTGTCGGAGCCTTTGGAAAAGTATATTGAAAAACTGGACTACCCAATTTTGGAATACAAATCTAAAGAGGAATTTGCTCAGGCTTATCAAGATTTCTATTTAACTAAAGTTTTGAATGAAGAAAAAGAAGATTAGTGGATGGGATTTAAAAAAATGATGTTTAAAACGGCGATTCTTGCAATTGCCTTTTTTTCTGTAGTGTCTTGCGATGATGATTTTGACGAAGTAGGAGGCAGCTTAGTCGATGGAAATAATTTTGAAGCAGAACTGTTTACCCAAACAGCTTTGACGGCACACAGCGCAAAAATAACAAGTGTTCAAAGTAACGGTTTGTCAAGCTATGCCCTTGGGGTTTACAAAGACCCAAAGTATGGACGCACAACTGCCAATGTGTTGACACAGTTGAGGTTGTCGCCTCCCAACCCGTCTTTTGGAACCAACCCGGTGCTGGACAGTGTGGTGTTGGTGGTGCCTTATTTTAGTACCCTCGTCAGTCAAGACGCTTACCACCGAGAATATGAACTCGATTCAGTTTATGGAAACACGCCCATCAAGCTGTCGGTATATCGGTCAGGATACTATTTAAGACAATACGACCCCAACAACAATTATCAGTCTCAAGCTTATTATTCCAGTCAGGGCAATGAGTTTGAGCAGTACTTGGTCGGCTCGCCATTGTATGTAGACAATTCGTTTATGCCTTCCAAACAGGAAGTGGTGTTGATTGAGGATCATGGCGAATCGGAGGTGGATACAACCAAGCTTTCGCCGCGACTTCGGTTTCGATTGCCTACCAATTATTTTAAAAACTTGATTATTGATAACGAAGGATCCAGTCAGTTGATGTCTAACGAAAATTTTCAACACTTTTTCCGCGGACTGTATTTTAAAACCGAATTGAACGGAGCCGAAGGGGTATGGAGCTTGTTGGATTTTAATGCTGATGAAGCCGGAGTAATTTTGTACTATCATTCAGAATATACTAACAATGACGGAGAGACCGACTATATTTACAGTACGTATAAGCTGAAGTTTGGGCGGCAAATTGTCAATGTATTCGATACGGAATATACCCAGCTTCCGGCTCAGGATCACAACTTATACCTCAAGGGCGGACAAGGTTCTCTGGCTGTTATTGATTTGTTTACCGATCAAGCTCAGTTGGACTCATTGCGGTATCAAGACTGGTTGATCAATGAAGCAAACCTCATTTTTTATGTGAATAAAGATGCGCTGCCCGCCAATCAGGTTAGTCCGGAACGCGTATTTATTTATGATATTAAAAATAAAAAAGTACTCAAAGATTATGTGCTCGACGGAGGAGTTAAACAAAATGACGTGCTCAATTCACGCACCATTCACCTCGGTCGATTGCAGACAGATGATAATGGGAACGCCTATTATAAAATTAGAATTACCAATTATATAAATGATATTTTGAGCAAGGATTCAACCAATACTAAATTGGGACTTGTCGTTTCTCAAAATGTTAATATAGACGCTCAATCCAAGGCTGAAGTCAGTGACAGTGATGTCGAAAGCGTGCCCACTTGTGAAGTGGTAGCCCGTAATGGAACCGTGCTTTACGGTCCGGCAGCGGCTTCAGATAAAGCTTTAAAACTTCAGATCTATTATACAGCGTCTAAATAACCTCGTTAAATAAAAAAATTATGTGTGGAATTGTTGGTTATATAGGAAGCCGTGAAGCTTATCCGGTTATTTTAAAAGGTTTAAAACGATTGGAATATCGCGGCTATGACAGTGCCGGTGTAGTGATTTGCAATGACGATAAAATGAGCTATTGCAAGACCGCCGGAAAGGTTTCCGAATTGGAACAAAAGTGCAAAACCATTTCAACTGACGGAAGTGTGGGAATTGGCCATACCCGATGGGCTACCCATGGTGCGCCCACGGATGTAAATTCGCATCCTCATTTTTCCAACTCCGGAAAACTCACGATTGTGCACAACGGGATTATTGAAAATTATGATTCCCTGCGCGAAGAATTGACCAAGCGCGGCTATACCTTTGAATCGGATACCGATACTGAAGTATTGATCAACCTGATTGAAGAGGTCAAAAAAGAAGAAAATGTAAAGTTGGGAAAAGCGGTTCAAATTGCTTTAAACTACGTTATTGGTGCATACGCCATTGCGGTAATGGACAAAGAAAAGCAAGACGAAATTGTAGTGGCCCGCTTGGGAAGTCCTTTGACCATAGGCGTAGGAGAGGGTGAATATTTTATTGCTTCCGATGCTTCTCCTTTTATTGAATATACCAAAGAAGCCATCTATTTGGCAGATGGAGAAATGGCAGTGGTGCGAAAAGACAAAGCACCAAAGATGCATAAAATCAAGGACGATACCTTGGTAACTCCTTCTGTGCAAACCTTACAGATGAATTTGGAGCAAATTGAAAAGGATAACTATGACCACTTTATGCTCAAGGAAATCTATGAGCAACCCGATGCCGTTATTGATACTTACCGCGGCAGAATGTTGGTCGATCAAGGCATTATCAGAATGGCCGGGGTGGAAGACAACCTCGAGAAATTTTTAAATGCCCGCCGTATTGTAATTGTGGCATGTGGAACCTCTTGGCATGCCGGATTGGTGAGTGAATATATCTTTGAAGAATTTACCCGTATTCCTGTTGAGGTCGAATACGCTTCTGAATTCAGGTATCGCAATCCGGTTATTTATGAGGATGATGTGGTAATTGCCATCTCACAATCGGGAGAAACTGCCGATACTATGGCTGCCATTAAATTGGCCAAACAAAAAGGAGCCTTTACTTTTGGGGTTTGTAATGTAGTAGGTTCTTCCATTTCAAGAGAAACCGATGCCGGTGCCTATACACATGCCGGTCCCGAGATTGGCGTGGCTTCCACAAAAGCTTTTACCACGCAGATTACCGTTTTGAGTTTGGTAGCCTTGAAAATTGCCAAAGCAAATGGGAAAATAAGTCAGGAAGATTATTTCTTGCACCTGCGAGAGTTGGATTTGATTCCCCAAAAGATTGAAAAAGCCCTTGAAAGCAATGAATTGATTGAAGAGATTGCGCGACAATATAAAAATGCAGCCAATTTCTTATACCTCGGTCGCGGATTTAATTTTCCGGTGGCCCTTGAAGGTGCTTTAAAACTCAAAGAAATTTCATATATCCATGCTGAGGGCTATCCGGCAGCAGAAATGAAACACGGTCCCATTGCCCTAATTGACGAGAAAATGCCGGTCGTGGTAGTGGCTCCCAAAACAGGGTACTATGAAAAAGTAGTCAGCAATATTGAAGAAATTCGCTCGCGAAAAGGAAAGTTAATCGGTATTGTAAACGAAGGCGACAAAACTGTTCGCAATCTGGTGGATTATGTGGTGGAAGTACCGCGCACCGTGGAAGCCTTCACGCCTTTATTGACCACTATCCCTTTGCAGCTCTTGTCTTATCACGTGGCGCTGATGCTGGGCAAAAACGTAGATCAACCTCGAAACCTGGCCAAATCGGTAACCGTGGAATAACAATCTTATGCTGACAGGGTTTATAATACCGCGTAATGATAATTGATTTTTATGCTTACTGTAATGGCAGGCATACGGCATGACCCATTAAAGGAATCAATTTTTAGGTTATAAAATTTTTTATCTTCGTTATAACCGGTATCAAAAACCAAAGCGGATATTTATTGCCAGCGCAGACTTTCCATGAGTTTTTTCATATCTTGTATCAAATAGGCGGCTGCCGGATAAATGGAGTCGTAATTGGGCTCCTGTCTAAAATAAATCGAGCCGGTTATAAAGTGTTCAGTGCTGTCAGTGAGGTAGAACTGCGCTTGTGAAGCCGCGTTTCCGGTAATCCTATACAACATTCCGTAGGTGTGATGAAGCTCATTGGTGTATTGGTCGCCAATAATTTGGTTGGCCATAATGGTGTGTTTTAAGGGGAGCTTTTGCGCATCTTTTAATAGCTTCCGAAGGTTGCCGTCGTGCACAGGTTCATAGGAGATATAGATGGTTCCCCGCATTTCGGGATACACAATATTGATCATGCAAGGGCGGTGTCGAACGGAAGGCTTTACTTTTGCCCGCTTGTTGATTAGAAAGGAATAAGGGCAATTGGTTTGAAGCATCTGATATCGATGAGGCGGATATTCCAAGGCCAAATAACCTTTGGGTTTGGGAGTGTGATTTTCTTGACACCCCATCATCAATAAAATGATGGAAATGAGATATAGCCTTTTTTTCATCCTTTGGAAAATTTGATTTGTTTGATGCGTTTTTCATCTATAAATTCAACGGTAAATTTATAGGAATCAAAGAATATTTGTGCTCCTTGCTTGGGAAATTCTCCGGCAATTTCAAGTAAAAAGCCGGCTACGGTCTCCGAATCGCCTTTGTTTTCTTCAAAAAGTGCGGCGTCTTCTATTTTTGTAATCTTATAGAAATCGATAAGAGAAGTTTTGCCGTCAAAGACGTAGGTGTTTTCATCTAATTTAGAAAACACGAGATCATCGGTATCAAATTCATCACTGATTTCTCCTACAATTTCCTCGATAATATCTTCCATGGTGATCAATCCGCTGGTGCCTCCATATTCATCTACCACAATGGCCAAATGATTTTTCAGGTCCTTGAATTCATTGAGCAAGTCGTCCAGTTTTTTATTTTCGGGAACAAAATAGGCTTCCCGTAATAAGCTTTGCCATTCAAATTCACTTTTGTCAATATGCGGCAATAAATCCTTAACATACAAAATGCCTTTTACATGATCCAGGCTTTCTTCATAAACCGGAATTCTTGAAACGCCCTGTTCTATAATAATAGGCATAATTTCTTGATAGGTTTGCGTTATATTAAGAGCAAAAATATCCATCCGCGGACGCATGACCTGTTTGGTGTCGGTTTCGCCAAAAGAAACAATACTCTGCAAAATTTCTTGTTCTTCTTCGGTGGTTTCTTTTTCCGAGGTCAGGTCCAGTGCCTGTGAAAGTCGGTCTACACTCAATCCCTCTTTGGCGTTGCCCAATTTGCGATGAATCAATCGGGTAAAAGAGGCCATGGGCGAGTTGAAACCGGCCAATACTTTGTCCAATACTTGCAGGGGAAGCGCCATGAAAGCCGCAAATTGAACACTATTTCGGTTCGCATATATTTTTGGTAGAATCTCACCAAAGAGCAAAAGCAAGAAGGTGACCAATACTACTTTTATGATAAACTGAAGACTGATGCCCCAAACTATTAAATCAATATTTTGAAATAGTTGGTCGCTGATGCTGTCAAACAAAAGGACAATGGCAATATTGATGAATGTATTGGTGATCAATATGGTGGCCAATAATCGCTTGGGCCGGTCGAGCAGCCGGATAAGGATTTTTTGTTTTTTGGTAAAGGTTTCCTTGTCTGATGGGAAATCAGTTGGTTTTAAAGCAAATAATGCCACTTCAGACCCTGAAATCAGTGCAGAACAAATTAATAAAACGAGAACGATCAGCAGGCCTGTGACTTCGTGATAGTCGAGGTTTGTCAATAAAAATAAACTGGGAGGCTCTTCCAAGGTGATTTATATTTATAACTTAAAACGGCAAATCGTCTTCTTCGTCGTTGTTGAGGTCGGGGGTGTCTTCCGTACTGCTTTTAGTAGGTTGTTGCTGAGGTTGGGACTTTATATCGCTTTCTGGTTGGGGCTTATCGGTAGATTTCCCGCTCTCGGTTTTAGGGGTCAAAAAGGTAAACTCATTACAGATAATTTCCGTAATATATTTTTCTTGATTGTTGTTGTCTATATATTTTCGGGTGCGAATGCGACCTTCAATAAAAACCTTGTCTCCTTTTTTGAGGTATTTATCACAAATTTCAGCTGCTTTATTGCGTACCACAATATTGTGCCACTCGGTATTGGTTACCTGCTCCCCGGTTGATTTGTTGACATAACTCTGGTTGGTGGCCAACGGGAAATTTCCCACGCAACCCCCATTCTCAAAATAGTGCATTTTCACATTGTCGCCAGTGTGACCGATTAACATAACTTTATTTAGGGTTCCTTGAGATGCCATAGTTTGTTTTTTGTTTAAGCATTTTGATAAAAATGGTCAGCTGAAATCACTTTTTATGTGTTTGAATATCAGCCATTTTTGAAATAGATAAAATTACAAAAACATTTTGAATCTAAAAGTCAAAAATATTCAAAAATTTGTCAATAAGCCGTGGAACCGGGAATTTTTCTATTTCTTCAATATCTACGAGCTGATAAGGCCGATGCTTGAAATTTTCGGGTATCTCGGGCTGATGAATAATCCAATACTTGACCCATAGTTTTTGGTGGGTTAATTGATGTTTGATGGGTTGAGAATTGAAAAGCTCAATAGTCGCGGGAGCAGTTAAACCGGCGAGCGCAGGGTGTTTTACAAGCTCTTCTTTAGTGATGCTGCCCGGGCACTCTATCAACGGAAATTCGTAGAGATTCTGCCAAATATCCTTATCGGTTCTTTTGTTGAGGCAGGTTTTTCTGTGGGAGTCAATAAATACCAAATAATTGAAATAGCGTTTCTTGAGTTTTCCTTTTTTTAACTTGATGGGAAGGCGGTCTACTCTTCCTTGTTGAAAGGCAACACATTTGTTTTGTAGGGGGCAGTTGTTGCAGTCAGGGTTCTTGGGTTTGCATTGTAAAGCACCAAATTCCATTATGGCCTGATTGTAGTTGCCGGGTTGTTTAGTGGCTAAACACTGCTGGGCTTTGGCTTTAAAAATTTTCTTTCCTTCGGTAGTGTTAATAGGGGTGTCTATTCCAAAATAACGAGAAAGCAGCCTAAACACATTGCCGTCTAAAACAGCGCGAGGTTCCTGAAAACAAATGGACGCCATGGCACTGGCCGTATAATCACCAATGCCTTTTAATTTTTTTAAAGCTGTATAAGAATTGGGAAAGACCCCCTTGTGTTGTTGGGCGACATACTGGGCGGTGTGATGCAAATTGCGTGCTCTGGAATAATATCCCAAGCCTTGCCAAAGCTTTAAAACCTCTTCTTCAGAAGCCGCTGCCAAATCAAAAATACTGGGAAACGTCTTTATAAAAAGTTGATAATAAGGCAGCCCTTGTGCAACCCGGGTTTGCTGCAACATAATTTCGCTGAGCCACACTTTATAAGGATCAGTGGTGTTGCGCCAGGGCAAATCCCTTTGATGGGTTTCATACCAGTTCAATAGCGTCGATGAAAAGAAGGACATATTTTTTTTGCAATGTTACGGCTTTATTGTCTTATTTTTTAATGAGTTATCCATTTAGGTTTTGATTTTTTAATTGTTATATTTGCTGCCCGAAATTTTGAAAGGAAACAAAAATTAATTATAATTATGACAAAAGCAGAATTGGTAAACAACATTTCCGAGAATCTCGGTATTGAAAAGAATGACGTTCAGGCCATGATTGAAAGTTTTATGGTAGAAGTAAAAGGCTCTTTAACTAAAGGAGAGAACGTTTATTTGCGTGGTTTTGGAAGTTTTATTGTAAAGAAACGCGCCGAAAAAACCGGTCGTAATATTTCAAAGAACACCACCATCAAGATACCGGCCCATAACATTCCGGCTTTTAAACCTGCAAAGGTTTTTCTCGAGGGCGTTAAGAAGAATGTACCGGTAAAATAAAAGTCTAATTTTTTAAAACAACAAGCTTATGCCAAGTGGAAAGAAGAGAAAACGACATAAAGTAGCCAATCACAAACGTAAAAAGCGTCGTCGCGCTAACAGACACAAGAAAAAATAGGTTATTTTATACAGTATATGAAAGTCATTTTATAATTTCTCATTATAAAATGACTTTCCTTAAGTTCTTTGACAACGAAATCTCTCTATTATAAAGAGATTTCTTCGGCAATAATAATCACACTTCAAACCTGTGATAAATTTTGTTTAATCCATCTATGCTTTCCAAAGAAGGCGTGGATAAAATCCGAATACAATATGAGTAAGGAATTAATAATAAGATCAAGTTCCGATGCCATTGAT
The DNA here is from genome assembly GCA_964586655.1 of uncultured Flavobacteriaceae bacterium. GTDB lineage: Bacteria > Bacteroidota > Bacteroidia > Flavobacteriales > Flavobacteriaceae > JAJYSO01. The sequence continues at coordinate 138,965 of CAZPGY010000002.1, read as the reverse complement.
TTCGCCTTATTAAAAGATGGAAAACTCATTGAATTACATAAAGAAGAAAACGATAACAACCTGGCAGTAGGCGATGTCTTTTTGGCCAAGTCCAAGAAGGTCCTCTCCGGGCTCAATGCATCTTTTGTGGATGTGGGGTATAAGAAAGATGGTTTTTTACACTATCACGACCTCGGTCCGCAAGTAGCTTCTTTACTGAAATTCATCAAAGGAGTGAGCGCAGGTAAAATCAAGGATTTTAAGTTAAAAAACTTTTCTTTTGAAAAAGATATAAATAAAGACGGCAGTATTGTCGATGTCTTAAAGCCTAATCAATCCATATTGGTTCAGGTAGTAAAAGAACCCATTTCAACTAAAGGACCAAGGTTGAGCAGTGAGCTTTCCTTTCCGGGAAGATACATTGTTTTGGTCCCTTTTTCAGACCGTATTTCTATTTCTCAAAAAATAGAGAAAAGTAGCGAAAAGAAACGGCTCAAACGTTTGGTAAAAAGCATTAAGCCCAAAGGCTTTGGGGTTATTGTCCGAACGGTGGCCGAAGGTAAAAAAGTGGCCGACCTTGACCGAGATTTGCAAAACTTAATGAATCGTTGGGTTACCATGTGCAAGAAAATACGAAAAGGCAATTACCCTTCAAAAGTCCTGGGCGAGCTCAACTGGGCTTCGTCTTTTGTTCGTGACATGTTCAATGATTCATATACCTCCATTCGAATGGATGATGAAGAACTGTATGAGCAAATCAAGGAGCGCATTGCGAAAATCCTTCCTGATAAAGAATCTATCGTAAAGCTTCATAAAAGCAAAGTGCCGATTTTTGAAAAGTACGGTATTGAGCGCCAAATCAAGACTTCTTTTGGGCGTACCGTATCGATGAGCAAAGGCGCCTATTTAGTGATTGATCACACCGAGGCGATGCACGTCATTGATGTGAACAGTGGTAACCGGAGCAATAAAGCCAAAAGCCAAGAAGAAACGGCTTTGGAGGTTAATCTTATTAGTGCCACAGAAGTTGCGCGCCAACTCAGATTGCGCGATATGGGCGGCATTATTGTGATTGATTTTATTGACATGAAAAAGTCTGCGGATCGCAAAAAACTCTTTAAACATCTTTGTGATGAAATGAGTGATGATGCCGCAAAGCACAAAGTCCTTCCTCCCACAAGGTTTGGCTTGATTCAAATTACAAGACAACGCGTCAGGCCTGAAACCAATATTAAAACAAGGGAGAAAGATCCCAATGGCAATGGGGAAATTGAAGCCCCAATTGTCGTGGTCAATAAAATTAATGCAGATTTACAAAAATTGATCAAAAAAGGACATAAAAACCTGAGCCTTAGTGCTCACCCCTTTATATCGGCCTTTCTCACCAAAGGCTTTCCATCCCCTCGAAGCAAGTGGTTTTTTGACCATAAACGTTGGGTCAAAATCCTGCCGAGAGATGCGTATACTTATCTTGAATATCACTTTCATGATAAAGATGGCGAAGTAATTTTTTAAAATCACCTTTACATACTGCTTTTACAGGCAAAAAAGCAGGCTCGATTTTCTGAGAATGTTCTCAAATAGAAACGTCGGGTCTTGCGGCCTTGAGGTGATATACTATTTTTTATAAACCCCAAACGGTAATGATTTACGGTTTGGGGTTTTGTGTTTTATGTCTCAATCGGGCTCGGCCCAATCGCCTCAATCAAAACAAGAAAATTCTTTGTATTTTTGTAAGCTCATGACGACTTATAAATCATATACTTTAGAAGAAGCTACTGCAAAGCTGATGCGCTTTTGTACCTACCGGGAACGTTGCCACAAAGAGGTTAAGGAAAAACTCAACCGACTTCACATGATTCCCGAAGCGCAGGAAGTGATTATAGCCAGACTGATCAATGATAATTTTCTCAATGAAGAACGCTTTGCTAAGGTTTTTGTTCGCGATAAATTTAAACTCAAGAAATGGGGCCGGTATAGGCTGAAGCGAGAATTAAAATATCGAAATATATCGGATTATCTCATTGATAAAGCGCTTCAAGAAATTGATCAAACCGCCTATCGAACAACTTTTCAGGAACTTTTTGACAAACGCCTACAAAGTATTTCAGAAACCCATCCGTTTAAAATAAAAAAGAAAATATCAGATTACCTGTTCCGAAAAGGTTACGAATCAGAACTGATTTATGAGCGTTTGGAAAAATTGTAGGCAGCGTTTATGAGCCCGACTGTTGCGTGTACAATTTTGTTTCTTTTTATGCTGTGACAACCGGCAGGAAATACTCTTAGAATTGGGGTAATGGCTTTACCATTCAAATTCTTTGCCGTCCCGGGCCAGTGCTACGCGGTCAAAGACCGTTTCGGCTTCGGCTTTAAATCCGTTTAAACTTTTATATCGACTGGAATAATGCCCTAAGATTAAGGTGCCTACTTCGGCTTCTCGAGCGATGAGGGCGGCCTGTTTTGCGGTGGAGTGTTTAGTGATTTCACACAAATCGAGGTGGTCTTCCTGAAAGGTGGACTCGTGATAAAGGGCGGTCACCGATTTTAATTGCGGAATGATGTCGGGTTTGTATTGTGTGTCGCTGCAAAAAGCATAACTCATTGGGGACGGTGGGGGAGCGGTTAGTTCTTCATTGCGAATCCGTGTGCCATCATCCAAAATTACATCCTTGCCCTTTTTGAGGTTGTTGTATAAGGCTACTTCAATGTTATGTTGCTTCACTTTGTCAATCAGCAATTTGCGGTCGCCTTCTTTTTCTCTAAACAAATAACCGTTGCAATAGATCCTGTGGTTTAGCGGAATGGTCGTTACGCTAAGCTTTTCGTCTTCAAAAATCAATTCGGGTTGTTTGCTTTCCAATTCATGAAAATATAAAGGAAAGTCAACCCATGATTTGGTGAGTTTTAATTGGGTGGTAATTAGCTTTTTAATCCCTTTGGGGCCATAGACGTGTAGTTCTTTTTTGCGGTGCAGTAAAGCAAATGACGAAATCATTCCAATGAGTCCAAATACATGATCGCCGTGTAGATGGGAAATAAAAACACGCCGGATACGGGAAAATTTGATGTGATGTTTGCGCACTTGTACTTGCGTGCCTTCTCCACAATCGATGAGGAATAAGTGATTTTTAATTTCTAAAACCTGAGCGGTGGGATGAGCATTCGTACGGGGAGTAGCCGAGTAACAGCCAAGAACGGTCAGTTTCATATATTTTTTTACTTTTCCGAGAAACTACCCGCAAAATAGGGATAAAAAAGCGGATTCCTGCCTCAAGTCCGGTATTTATGCCGTTTTTATATTGAGGTCATTTAAACTTTTAGGTTTGAAGCGAAAAATAGAGGTTTTTGTCCCAGATGAAGTCTTTTTTGCACTGCGCAACCGTAGCTATGGAGTAAGGAAAAGACAAAAGATGGGGCAATCCCGAAACTTCGGGATGCAGTCAATAATAGAAAGTTTAAATGAGCTCGTTAATAAACAAGAGAATAATGCATGCGTAAAGCGGGAGGGATGCTTATCTAATGATTTAAAACACGCCCATTTCCCGTTCGAGGTCTTCCATTTTAATGACGTCTCCTGCTTCACGAAGCGTGGGTACTACGGCCAATTCATCCGGAACATCATCAATGACGATGGCATCATTGACGATGACAAACGACCTTTTGTTTTTTCGCATTTTGATAGAAAGGTTTAAAAAAGACAAAAGTTCTTCAAGTTGAAGTTTTCCATATTTTAAGAGATCCACAACCAGATGTTCGTCTTTGATTTGATCATAGGCGTGGTTTTCCAAAAAATTGGAGAATCCTTTGACATTGTTTTTGTCGTCTGTAACAATAATGTAATTGTCTTTTTTAGTCAGTTTCATAGAGCTTTGATTTTTGTGCCAGCAGATAGAGAATAGCCATCCTTACGGCCACTCCGTTTTCTACTTGGTCTAAGATAATGGAGTGCCCCGAATCGGCTACATCACTGGTGATTTCAACCCCGCGGTTAATCGGTCCCGGATGCATGATGACAATCTCTTTGTTCAAGGCGTCTAATCGCTTTTTGTTGAGTTGATATTGCATAACGTATTCTCGGGTACTCGGAAAATAACTCATGTCCATACGTTCGCGTTGGATGCGCAACATATTGGCGACATCACACCATTCCAGTGCCTTTTGAAAATCGGTTTCTACTTTCACCCCCAATTGTTCAATATAATGCGGCATCAGTGTTAGGGGACCGCAAACTTTCACGTGAGCCCCTTGTTTTTGAAGGGCAAAGATATTGCTTAAAGCTACTCGACTGTGCATGATATCTCCTACGATGAGTACTTTTTTGCCCTTTACCGAATGCAGCTTTTCTCGAATGGAGTAAGAGTCGAGTAAAGCTTGGCTTGGGTGTTCATGTGTTCCGTCTCCGGCATTGACAATACAGGAATTTACATGGTTGGAAAGGAAAATGCCGGCACCGGGATTGGGATGACGCATCACTACCATATCCACTTTCATAGACAAAATGTTGTTGACCGTGTCAATGAGGGTTTCTCCTTTTTTTACCGAGGAAGATCCGGCAGAAAAATTTAAAGTATCGGCACTGAGTCGTTTCTCGGCCAGTTGAAAGGATAGCTTGGTGCGCGTGCTGTTTTCAAAAAAGATATTGGCAATGGTAACATCACGAAGGGAAGGCACTTTTTTAATGGGGCGATTGATGACTTCTTTAAAGTGATCGGCCGTATCAAAAATAAGCTGAATATCTGCCTTGTTGATGTATTTGATACCTAATAAATGATTGACACTGAGCGTGCTCATAAAATATTATTGTTTAATGAGATAAACACAATCTTCTCCGGCGGTTTCCTTCCAATTTACCTTTACTTTTTCGGTGTTGATGGCATCTACTTTGCGTCCGTTATAATCAGGTTGAATGGGTAAATGCCGACTAAATCGTCGCTCAATCAGGGTTAATAATTCGATCTCTTTGGGACGACCAAAGGATTGAATGGCAGTGAGTGCCGCATTAACACTTCTTCCGGTGTAAAGTACATCATCGATAAAAACTACCCGTTTGTTTTCTACCAGAAAGTCAATTTTTGTTTTATTGGCTTCAAGGTGTTTTTCATTTCTTCTAAAATCATCCCTAAAAAAAGTGATGTCCAGCTTTCCGGTTTTTAAAGCAGTGATATTGTATTCATGAGTAAGGATTTGTCGAATCCTGTCGGCCACAAAAACGCCGCGAGGCTGAAGGCCGATAAGGGCACTGTTTGAAAAATCACCATAATTCTCAATCAGCTGGCAAGCCAGACGATGCAGGGTAATGTCAATTTCCTTGGCATTGAGTAAAACTTTCTTAGACATGGTGGCTGACTTGATTCGTTGGGAACAAAAGTAAGAAAATAAAAGTTGAAATATGATTTTTTTAAACCGCGGTTCTGCAAGAATTATAAATCTTCTAAATCCGGTGGGTCAAACGGGAGATCATCATCGGGGTCGTGGTCGTCATAATTGACGCCCGGAGGATTGAACAGTCCCCAACGGTCAATAACATAATCCCACGGGTTAAAGGTCTTGACCCATTCTGCAAAAAGGATGCGGAATTCTTCAATCGTCTCGCGAAGCAGGCTGAGGTAGTCTTCGTCTTTAAGTCCAAAAACTTTTAAACCACTGGTGGCCACCCATAAATCTCGTCCTGCTTTTCTGATGATGGCGGCATTTTCCATCTTGAGATCGTATAAATCTATATGCCATGCACTTGCAATCTTAGCCGGAATCAACAAAGCATCGGCACGGATTTGCCGACCATAATCGGCGAGAATTTCGGCCTTGGCTCCTTCTTGATTTTCACACAACTGTGCCAAATAATGGGCTAAATCACTAATTTCAACTGCTTTTTGATACAGTTCCGAGTCTTTATATTCGCAGCGATTGTTCTGCTCCATAAATTAATCTTTCCTTGTTAAGATTCCGGGGCCAATTTGACTACCAATCCCTCCAAATCTTTGGTAATGGGGATTTGGCAACTCAGGCGACTGTTGTCTTCTACATAAAAAGCTTCGGAAAGCATGGCTTCTTCGTCCATTTCCATTTCCGGTAGCGGGTGATCCGACTCTACATACACCTGACAGGAGGCGCATAAGGCCATCCCGCCGCAAGTGCCGGCTACTGGTAGGTCAAAAGCCTTGCAAACCTCCATTAAATTCATGTTCATGTCCGTAGGGGCTTGCACCTTATGCGGTTTTCCTTCACGGTCTATGATGGTGATATTAACGTCTTCCAACTGGTATAAAATGATTTGATTGCGGATGCAAAAATACATAAAATTTATTCGCTGCAAATCATGTTGAAGTTGGGGCCTGAATGTCAGATCGATTTGTAGGGCCGATTGGTGTTATGGGGCTCAATCAAACTGGAGTTCACGTTTACATCAACACAGTTCCATTCAGAGGGGATAAAAAAAGGAAAAGACACGAAATGTAAAAAATGCCTTTTCCTTTTTCAACCTTAAAAATAATTTCAAGAGATGACCTCAGTAGAAATGAGGCAGCACTTGATATCGATGGAGTCAAAGACGCTTAATCTATTGTTTTTACTACGGCCTTGGGAGCGCTTTTCTTACTGCCGTCAAAGCCGTTTACACCGCCGACTGTTGTGTATTTCAAAACGTATTTTTTGTCGGGGAAAATACGGTGATAAGCACTTTGACACATTAAAGTAGCTTCGTGAAATCCACAGAGGATTAATTTTAACTTCCCCGGATAAGTGTTGATGTCGCCAATGGCATACACTCCGGGAATATTGGTTTGATAATCCAGCGCATTGTCAACTTTGATGGCATTTTTTTCTATTTCCAGTCCCCAATCGGCAAGCGGCCCCAGTTTTGGAGACAGTCCAAAAAGCGGAATAAAATAGTCGGTTTCCAGCTCAAATTCTTCTGATGCTTCATTTTTCTTGCGAATATGCACCGATTTCAATTGACCGTTCCCATTGAGGCCATCAATTTCTGCCGGGGTAATCAGGTTGATTTTTCCGGCATCTTTGAGTTCTTTCACCTTTTCGACCGAATCCAATGCGCCGCGAAATTCGTTGCGGCGATGCACCAGCGTGAGCTCTGCAGCGATGTCGGCCAATTCTATACTCCAATCCAGAGCCGAATCGCCGCCTCCGGCCAAAACCACCTTTTTATTGCGAAGCGCTTCAGGTTCTTTGATGATATAAGAAACGCCCTTGTCTTCAAACTTGGCAATATTAGGCAAAGGAGGCTTACGGGGTTCAAAGCTTCCCAGTCCGCCGGCTATAGCCACCACTTTGGCGTGATGCTTGGTTCCACGGTTGGTGGTCACGATAAAGGAACCATCTTCCTGTTTCTCTAATGTTTCAGCGCGCTCTCCCAAGGTAAAACCCGGTTGAAAGGGCTTGATTTGTTCCATAAGGTTGTCGGTGAGCCCCTGAGCAGAGACCTCGGGGTAACCCGGTATATCGTAAATGGGTTTCTTGGGATATATCTCGGCCAATTGCCCTCCGGGTTGCGGCAATGCATCAATGAGATGACAATGTAATTTTAATAAACCGGCTTCAAAAACGGTGAATAAACCGGTAGGGCCGGCCCCGATAATCAGGATGTCAGTTTTAATCATTGCTAACTTCGTTTTTTAGATAAAACTATGGACAAATTTTGCCCGATTGACCATATTTAAACGGGTCTGGGCGTTATGTTTAAGACTTTTTCGATTTGTGGAGCGTGTTTTTTTATGGTCATTTCAACTCCCGTTTTAAGGGTCATGTGGTTGACGGTGCAATCTGCACAAGCACCTTTGAGTTCTACCTTGACGAGCATTTCTTTTTCGTCAATCTCCACTAAGGCAATATCGCCGCCATCGCTTTGCAGAAATGGGCGAATTTCGTCGAGGGCGATATTTACCTTTTCTGTTAGGGTCTTTGTAGTGGCCATAGCTTTTATTTATACCAAAAGGATTTATGAATGAGTTCGAAAATTTGAAATCTAAACATCAATATCGAACTAATTTGTGGGTCTTTTTGGGATTATTTACTTACTCACAGCACTGCAGCCTGCCATGGTTGTTATTTGAACAGACTCGGTTGGGGGTAAATTTTTGTTGCGTCTTACGGTTTCTCGTACGGCGTTTCGGGTCATTTCCTTAAAAGCTTCTGCAACGGGAGTGCCTTCTTGAAGCGATGCCGGATGCCCAACATCACCGGCTTCCCGAATGCTCTGTACCAGCGGAATCTCTCCTAAGAATGGAATGTCAAAATCATCGGCCAAGAATTGGGCACCTTTCTCGCCAAAAATATAGTATTTGTGATCCGGTAGCTCGGCGGGAGTGAAATAAGCCATGTTTTCTACAATCCCCAAAACGGGCACATTGATGCTGTCCATTCTAAACATAGACACGCCTTTACGGGCATCTGCTAAGGCTACTTTTTGTGGGGTGCTGACAATAATGGCACCGGTAATCGGAATAGACTGCATGATGGAAAGGTGAATGTCTCCTGTGCCCGGAGGCAAGTCGACTATCAGAAAATCGAGTTCTCCCCATGCCGCATCAAAAATGAGCTGGTTTAGCGCTTTGGCCGCCATAGGACCCCGCCAAACAACCGCTTGATCGCGGTCGGCAAAAAAACCAATCGATAAAATCTTTACGCCGTAATTCTCAATAGGTTTCATTTTGTTTTTACCGTCCACTTCAACAGCAAGCGGACGCTCGTTTTCTACATCAAACATGGTGGTGGCGGATGGCCCGTAGATGTCGGCGTCTAACAAACCCACTTTAAAGCCCATGTTCTTGAGGGTGACCGCAGTATTGGCCGCTATGGTTGATTTGCCCACTCCACCTTTACCCGAAGCCACAGCAATAATGTTTTTGATGCCTTTGATGGGTTTTCCTTTGATCTCGGGCATGGTGCCTTGACTCGGAGCGTTGACTTTGATGTTGACTTTAACTTTTGCCTTCTGGTGAACATGCTCGTGAATCGCCTTTAAAACATCTACCTCAGCTCGTTTTTTTACGTGCATGGAGGGCTTCCTAAGTTCTAAATCTACAATCACTTCGTCACCAAAAATATTAATATTTTTAACCGTGCCACTTTCTACCATGTTCTCACCGTCGCCGGCTACAGTGATGGTTTCCAGTGCCTTTATAATATCTTTTTTGTGCATTTTCATAGGAGAAAAATAAATTTTAAGGGTCTTACTTAGAATTATTCTAAAGTACAAATATATGATATAAGTCGGTATTAAAGAACAGAAACCGGTGAATTTGTGGTTTCGTTAGGGATTGAGGCAATAAGGGCATAAAATCAATCCCACCGGGGAAGGAATCGAAGTCGAATGAATATGTTTAAATCGCCTTGCTTGGTTGTTTGGTTTCCGAATTTTTTATCGAGAAAGCAGTAGGGAAATTGGGGGGAGCTGCATATTATTTTTGAGATAAATTTGCGTGATGCCTTTTTAAATAACCCATGATGATTTCGGTGGCGCCTTGGTGATCTTTAATAAATTCCCCCGCGTTGTTTCCGGCTTCTTCTCGATAGTTTTCATCGGTAACGAGGCGTTTTAATATTTTGGTGCACTGTTGAGGATTTTCGACCGAAAAAAGCGCTTTTTCCCTTTGAAGCATTCCGGCTTCGGGAAACCTTTTATGATTTTTACCGATGACGATGGGAAGCTTGAATACGGCCGGTTCGAGAATATTATGCAGGCCTGTTTTTCCGGCCGCTCCTCCCACATAGGCAATATCGGCATAGGCGTAAACCTTGCTTAGCAAGCCCACAGTATCTATAATAAGAATGGGGAATGAGGCGAGATCCTTACCTTTTTTTTCAGAGAATAAAACACTGGCTTTATTTAACTTTTTTCGAAAAGCCTCAATTTTATCCGATTTTATTTGATGTGGAGCGATGATAAACTTTACGGTCTCAGGAGCTTTTTGAAGATAATCGAGCAATAGCGCTTCATCTGCCGGCCAGGTGCTGCCACATACTATACAGCATTTGTCAGCTTTGAATTCCGCAACAAAATCCAGTTGGTTATCCATGTTCAACTGTCGAGAAACGCGGTCAAATCGGGTGTCGCCGCTTATGGTAACTCGCTCAAAACCATTGTTGTGCAATATTTGTTTAGAGCTTGCATTTTGAACAAACAGGTGTTCAAAATTGTCCAGCGCTTTTTGCATAAAGGAGGCGTAAGATTTGAAATAAGGTTGCTGCGCCCTAAAAACACCCGATATTAATAAGGTGGGGATTGCTTGTGCCTTTAATTCGTTGAGAAAATTGGGCCAGATTTCATACTTCACAAAGATGCTGAGATCGAGAGAAACCGTTGCTAAAAATCTTTTTGCATTCTTTTTGGTGTCCAGTGGCAGATAGGTAGTGCAATGGGCATATTCATTATTCTTTTTGACCTCATATCCCGACGGAGAAAAAAAAGTGAGTAAGATTTTGTGATCGGGAAAGGTTGTTTTTATACGTTCTAATACCGGGACCCCTTGTTCATATTCTCCCAAGGAGGCTGCGTGCATCCAAATGACCCGATCTTCGGTGTCGAAATGTTCAGCCAAGGTGTCAAAGACTGTTTTTCGCCCCTTGATAAATAATTTCATCTTGGTGCTAAATAATTGGCTCACCGGAAGGAGAAGCTTTTCAAACAGTTGCATAAAAAGATTGTAAAGGGCAAGCATGGCTGTATTTTTTGCGAAAATAAGGCTTTCTTTAAAAATGTCTGGGAGTGGAAGTGTTATTTCGTATTTTTGCTTTCTAATTTTATGAATATGGAGAAGATTCAAATGGTCGATTTGAAAGGCCAATACCAAGGAATTAAGGAGCAAATAAGCGCCTCCTTTGAGGAAATTTTTGACAATACCGCCTTTATTAATGGGCCGGCAGTACACGATTTTCAAAAGGAATTGGAAGCTTATTTGGGAGTAGAACACGTCATTCCCTGCGCCAATGGTACCGACGCCCTTCAAATTGCCATGATGGGATTAGGACTCCAGCCGGGAGACGAAGTAATTACAGCCGATTTTACTTTTGCGGCTACCGTAGAAGTTATCGGTTTGCTCAATTTGACTCCTGTTTTGGTGGATGTAGAGGAGGATACTTTTAATATAGACCCGGTGGCACTCGAAAAAGCCATCACCCCCAAGACCAAGGCAATTGTCCCGGTTCACTTGTTTGGACAGGCAGCCAATATGGATAAGATCATGGAAATTGCCGAAAAGCATCAACTCTATGTGATAGAAGATAATGCGCAAGCTACCGGTGCAGACTATGTGTTTGAAGATGGATCGGTGCAAAAAACCGGAACAATAGGGCATATTGGAGCCACTTCATTTTTCCCTTCTAAAAATTTGGGTTGTTATGGTGATGGCGGTGCTTTGTTTACCAATGACGCCGATTTGGCTCACAAAATAAGAGGAATCGTTAACCATGGAATGTATAAACGATATTATCACGATGTAGTGGGAGTAAATTCGAGGTTAGATAGTTTTCAAGCGGCGGTACTCCGCGCCAAATTACCTCATTTAGATGCCTATAATCAAGCTCGTCGAGAAGCGGCAGAACGGTATTCGGCAGCTTTTGCCGATACGAAAGAAATTGCTACTCCGGCAATTATTTCCGGAAAGGATAAAACCCATGTTTATCACCAATATTGTCTTAGGATTCTCAATGGCAAAAGAGACGAATTGGTGCAATATCTGCGAGACAACGAAGTGCCTTGCGGCATTTATTATCCGGTGCCCCTTCACCGACAAAAAGCTTATGCCGATGAGCGTTATCAGGAAAATGATTTTAAAATCACCAATCAAGTTTGCCAACAAGTCATTGCTTTGCCTATGCACACTGAATTGAGTAATGCGCAAATTGATTACATTACCGGTAAAGTTAACGAGTTTATCGAGTCTTAAGGCGCAGCTTTTCTGAAATTAATTGCCCCGAAGCAGTCATCCCTTGAATGTACAAGTTGATGCTTGCTTGTCCGGTATTCAGCACCTTTATGGTTTGTGAACCGCTGCCCTGATGCAAGGAAATATTGGGAAACCAGTCGATGACCCCATAATGCGCGAAAATATCACTGTAATACACCTTGTATTTTGGATTGTAATATTTTTTAGGTCGGGCAAAGCCATTTTTTAATTCCATGGTTTGCGTGGTGACGTAGCCTTTTTTCTTCGCAGTGCCTCCCAAGCCCATATCTGTAAAAATTTGAATGTAACCGGCGGCTCCTTTCATTCCCAGGCCAAAACCGTTTTTGTTGATGTAAAGGGCTTTGACATCAGATGTTCTTAAAGTGAGTAGTTGTGAAAAATCAGTCAATGCCACTCCATCGAGTTCAATTGTTGGCCGCCCTGAACCCCGAAGTGAAATGCCGTATCGCGTACTGATAGAAACTCCGGTTGGCGTGCGATGTACATCAAATCCACGGGAGTCGATTACATCGGTGATATAAGGGAATATCTTCTCCATGTCTTCATCAATCTCAATTTTATTGCCCGTTACAAAGTTGCTGAATTCGTTTTTACGAGGTTCTTGAATGGGTTTGCTCTCAATAAATACGGTACTTAAAAGCTTGCCTGTTTTGTATAAATCTGACAAAGAAATCGAGGCTTGTGTGGGATTGCTTCGGCTTTTTAATCCAAAGAAATCACTTTTTTTGACCTCAATATCTTTGGTGTCCTTTTGGGGATTTAAACGGATGTAAATTTTTGCTCTTTCTACCTCGTTGTTTTCATTGACCATGCCATAATAAATCTTAGAACGATCGAAGACAAAAAGTTTATTGATTTCAAAATGATGATCTTGGTCAATGTTGACTGTTTCTATAAATTTAGGAAGTTCATTCTGAAGCATCACCTGGCTCTTCTTGCCAATGTTAGCCTGATTTACCCGACCGGAAATGACAAATCCGTGCTCATGCGGATGATAAATCTCGGGTTTTCCTTTAAAAATTTGATTCCATTGATATTGGCTCCAGCCTTGCGTCAGTAAGAGTAGATCCAAGTCATAAGCTTTGCGACGTTTCTGCCCGTCAGAGAAATAATAAGCCCCGTTTTCCAAATTTCCGCGGATAAAAGGAGCTATATAAAAAGCCGATAAAATATTATGCTGCGGACTATAGGCTTTGGTTTCTCCCGGAAGCACAGAGATGCTGAGGCTGTTTTTTCCCTGACGCAAGAGTGAGCTCAGGTTTAGAATTAAGGAGTCGCCATTGTTCTTGTATAATTGCGCATGAACGCGAGCCCGCTTAATATTTTTCTTGTAGAAGATTTGACGCTCAAGTAAGGGTTGGTAATCTTTGTTGAAGATGGTGATAATATTTACGCCGTCGGTCAATACTTTTTTATCTATGGTAATATTGGTTTTAAGCCGGTTTTTGGGAAAGGTGAATGGAACCACTTCAATGGCTGTTTCCTGATGAATAGCGATATAAAATTGCTGTCCGCCAATTTGTTTTAGCGTAGCCGGATTGGTATGCAGTGCGATAAAAAGATTGCCGGGCATAAGATTGTTGACGCTCATGCTGATGCCTCTTGGAGATGCCGGAGGTATTTTAAGGCTTAATGGGGAGCCGTTTTCCGGAGTGAGTTGGAGGGTGTAATTTTCTCCCGATTTATAGTTGAGGGTGAATTTTCCCATTCCAAATTTATTGGCCTTAAAAGTGGTGACGGTATGTCCTTCAGAATTTAATACCTTGGCCGCTCTAAAATAACACCCCAGCCCGTTTTGGTCAATCAGTTTAACCCCGATGGTATTGATGCTGTTCTGTAAGAGATGCCCGCCCTCAGGTAAGATTTGCAGGTCATAATGGGTTTGGTCGGCCCGGGCAACAGGGTCTTTGTTGCTGCCCATAATCTCAAAACCCTGTCTAAAACTCAAATCGGTTTTAAAATTATCCATGTAGTTGGTAAACGCCTTGATGACATAAAACCCCGGCTGATAGTTTATGGTGTCCAGATCAAAATAACCTTGCCCTTTTCCATGCTGAATATAAATAGTTTTGGTTTGCATCAAGTGTCCTTGCTGATTGTAGAGATTGACGTGCAAGTTGGTGGTTTTTGTGTTGGGTTTCATCAAGCGCGTGTCAAATACATAGGCCGAAAACCAGAGGTCTTCATTGGGTAACACCTTAGTCTTGTTGAGTTGAAGATATACTGATTCACGGTTGAGGCTAAAAAAATCCTTATAGGTAGATTTGAGTTGGGCGACGTCCTGAATGTTTTTTTCTTGTGCCTGTAATGAAGCTAAACAAAATAAACCAATAAGAAAAGAGAGAATATTCTTCATGAAAATAATGGGGTTAGGAGGGAGACGCGAATCTCCCTCTTTATTAAAGGAGTGGTTATTTCAATTCCGGTTTTCCAACGGTCATCTTTCGGTCTACTTTTTTGACCAATCCGGAAAGGACTTTCCCGGGGCCCACTTCGGTGAATTCTGTAACCCCGTCTTTAATCATATTTTGAACACTCTGTGTCCATTTTACGGGCGACACCAATTGACGATTGAGGTTCTTTTTAATTTCGTCCGGGTGACGGACGGCGGTGGTTGTTACATTTTGATAGATAGGGCAAGTGGGAGTATTAAATTGAGTTTGTTCAATGGCTGCTGCCAACTCTTCTCGAGCCGGTTCCATCATAGGAGAGTGGAAAGCGCCCCCAACCGGCAGCGGTAAACAACGCTTGGCTCCCTGGTTTTTGAGGGCTTCACAAGCCTTGTTAACAGCTTCTACGGCTCCGGAGATAACAATTTGCCCCGGGCAATTATAGTTGGCTGCCACGACTGTGCCTTCAATTTGCGCACAGGTTTTTTCAACAGTTGCATCGTCGAGCCCAAGTACTGCCGCCATAGTAGATTGCTCTTTTTCACAGGCTTTTTGCATGGCCATGGCTCGTTTTGATACCAAGGATAATCCGTCTTCAAAATTTAAGGCCCCATTGCTGACCAAAGCTGAAAATTCACCCAAAGAGTGGCCGGCGACTACATCCGGTTGGGTGGTTTTTCCGATGATGGCATTGAGCGCCACAGAATGTAAAAATACGGCAGGCTGTGTGACTTTGGTTTGTTTCAGTTCATCTTTAGTGCCCTCAAACATAATTTTTGAAATGCTGAAGCCCAAAATATCATCGGCTTGATCAAATAAGGCTTTTGCTTCGGCGTAGTGTTCATATAAATCTGCGCCCATACCCGGAAATTGTGCGCCTTGCCCGGGGAAAATAAATGCTTTCATATTGTGTTTTGTTTTTACAGTGCTTGTCTTTTGTTAAAGAAAAAGCTATTAAGAAAAACAAAAATAACAAAAAATTAAAGACTATTTGAAAAGAAATTAAAATGCTGCCGAAAGGTGAAATTTCAGAGCTGTTAAACAGAGAAATGGGGGGGTGTTTCTCAATTGAAATGGTGGGTTGATAATTTTGTTGTAACAATTATTTTTCGATTCCCCCTAAAAATAAAATGCACTTGTATTCTGTCTTTTAAATAAAGCTTACCTTTGCCCTCTTTTAAAAAATCAGCTTATTATTTATGGCGCAAGATATTAGAAATATAGCGATTATTGCTCACGTTGATCACGGCAAAACCACATTGGTTGATGCCATCACCCGTTATTGTCATCTGTTTAGAGACAATGAAGAGGTGGAAAACTTGGTGTTAGACTCTGAAGATTTGGAACGAGAGCGGGGAATTACAATTACCTCCAAGAATATAGCAGTCAACTATAAAGACACCAAAATCAACATCATCGACACGCCCGGGCACGCCGATTTTGGCGGAGAAGTAGAACGGGTGCTCAATATGGCAGATGGCGTTTTGTTGCTGGTAGATGCTTTTGAAGGGCCCATGCCACAGACTCGGTTTGTGTTACAAAAAGCCTTGGATTTGGGACTAAAACCTTGTGTAGTAGTTAATAAAGTTGACAAACCCAATTGCCGACCTGAAGAAGTGCAGGAAAAAGTGTTTGATTTGATGTTTGAGCTCGGTGCAGAGGAATGGCAGCTCGATTTCCCAACCGTTTATGGATCTGCTAAATTTGGTTGGATGAGTGAAGATTGGGAACAGCAAACAGCAGATATTGAAGCCTTGATGGAGATGGTGCTTAAAGAAATTCCAAAACCCAAAGTAGCGGAAGGAACCTTACAAATGTTGGTCACTTCTTTGGACTTTTCTTCCTATACCGGTCGGATTGCCATCGGTCGTTTGCAAAGAGGGGTGCTGAAAGAAAATATGCAGGTCGCCTTGGTCAAGAGGGCAGGCGAGATTAAGAAATCGCGCATCAAAGAATTGTATGTCTTTGAAGGAATGGGACGCCGAAAAGTAAGTGAGGTTCACGCCGGAGATATCTGTGCACTTGTCGGTTTGGAAGGCTTTGAAATTGGCGACACCATTGCCGATGTTGAACACCCCGAAGCCCTAAAAACCATAGCTATTGATGAACCCACCATGAGTATGTTATTTACCATAAACGATTCCCCATTTTTTGGGAAAGATGGTAAATATGTAACCTCTCGACACATTAAAGAACGCCTGGAAAAGGAACTCGAACGCAACTTGGCCCTGCGCGTAGAAGAAGCTGACGGTCCTGATCGATTTAATGTATTTGGCCGTGGGATTATGCACCTTGCGGTACTTATCGAAACCATGCGTCGAGAAGGTTATGAGTTGCAAATAGGTCAGCCTCAGGTAATTATCAAAGAGATTGACGGGGTTAAATGCGAACCCGTAGAGGAATTGACCGTAGATTTGCCTGAAGACCTGTCGGGAAAAGCTGTAGAATTGGTCAGTCAACGTAAAGGAGATATGCTGAATATGGAAGCGCGTGGTGATCGTATGATTTGTGAATTTATGATTCCCTCTCGAGGGATTATAGGTTTGCGTAATCAGCTGCTCACGGCCACTGCCGGAGAGGCTATTATGGCCCATCGTTTTAAGGAATTTCAACCTGTAAAATCCGGTTTCCCGGGACGTCAAAATGGCTCGTTGGTAGCCATGGAAACAGGCACTGCTATTGCCTATTCCATTGATAAACTGCAAGATCGTGGTCGGTTTTTTGTGGAGCCCGGCGATAAGATTTATGAAGGACAAATTGTAGGGCAAAACACACGCCAAGATGATATTACGGTCAATATCACCAAGACCAAAAAACTGTCCAATGTCCGTGCCTCCGGGTCAGATGATAAAGCCCAAATTGCTCCAGCCATCAAATTTAGTTTGGAAGAAGCTCTTGAATATATTCAAAAAGATGAATATGTTGAAGTGACTCCCAATCATTTGCGTTTGCGAAAAATTTACCTCAAAGAATTTGAACGCAAACGACATAAAACAGACTAACAGCAATTTGGAATTTAACCCTATATAGGCAGATTATTTGCCAATCGAAAACAAAGCGTATTGCGGGATACGAAAGACATTGATGTTTTGGGTATCCCGCAGTTTGTTTGGGAATGTTTTGTAGAACTAATTGAGCACAATAATAGCAGCATTAAGCGCGCCGGCATAGACAATCCATATAAAATAAGGAATGAGCAAACGGGCGGCAAGGCGATTTATAGGTTGGAAATAACGAATCATATATCCGATAAATCCAAGGAGGATCAACAAGTCAATCATTCCGATAACGGGTTTGTGAAAACCGATGAGGATGACAGGGAAAATGAGGTTGAAAATGAGGTGAATAGCAAACAAAACCAGTCCTTTTTTAGCCCGAGAGGCAAGTTGCGTATCCTTGTTTTGTGCCGCATTGTGCCAAAGGATTCCGGCAGAACATCCCATTAAAATATACACCAGTGTCCACATTGCGAAAGGGAGCCAATAGGGAGGGGCAAAAACAGGTTGCTTGAGTTGATGATACCATCCGCCGCCGGTTTCTGCAGGATAATGGCTGCATAAAAAAGCCAAACCGGCTAAAATGATGGTGGAGAGGAGCATCTTTCCCAGCGCCTCTTTTTTTAATTTGATGCCACGGTTGGATACGGATTTCATTTCAGAATAATTTTATAGTTTGGGTACGCTAAAAATAATAGTGTTATTTAATGGTCATGCCATTGGGGACCTGGTCTTCATCCGGATTGACAAATACAATTTTACCCTCTTTGTTTTCGGTCATCAAAATCATGCCTTCACTGCGTACCCCGCGAAGCTTGATGGGTTTGAGATTGGCCACAATGCTGACCCGTTTCCCAATCAGTTCTTCCGGATTGAAGTGTTCTGCGATTCCGGAGACAATCGTACGTTGGTCAATACCGGTATCCACTTTAAACTTGAGTAATTTTTTGGTCTTCGGAATTTTTTCGGCTTCCAAAATCTCTCCCGTGCGCAAATCTAAAGCAGTGAAGTCTTCAAAATTTATTTCTTCTTTTTGCGGTTCGAGGTTTGTTTCCTTTTTTGATGCAGTTGTATTTTCTTTTTTTGAGGATTCCAATTTTTTTAGCTGATGCGCAATGGCTTGGTCTTCAATTTTATCAAACAGCAGTTCGGCTTTGTTGATTTGGTGTCCAGCCGGAATCAGTTCGCTTTCAGCGGCCACTTCCTCCCAGGTGATTTTATTTTTGAGATTCAACATTTTTTCCAGTTTTTCAGCGCTGAAAGGGAGAAAAGGACGACTTAAAGGAATCAAGGAAGCTGCAATCTGCAGGGCGAGATTCATAATGGTTGCTACGCGTTCTTCATCTGTCTTTTTAAGTTTCCAAGGCTCTTCGTCAGCCAAGTATTTGTTGCCCAATCGGGCCACCTTCATCATCTCACTTTGGGCTTCCCTAAAGCGATATTTTTCAATAGATTGCGCAATGATTTCCGGAGATTTCCGCAGTTGTTCCAGGGTTTTTTGGTCTACTTCGGTATACTGGTGGGCTTTAGGGACTTTACCTTGATAATATTTGTTGATTAAGACAACCACCCGATTGATAAAATTGCCGAAAATTCCTACCAATTCGCTATTGTTTCGGGTTTGCAAGCCTTCCCAAGTAAAATTATTGTCCTGTGTTTCGGGAGCATTGGCGGTTAGGGTATAGCGCAAAACATCTTGTTTGCCGGGGAAGTCTTCAAGGTATTCGTGCAGCCAAACCGCCCAGTTTTTGGAAGTAGACAATTTTTGGCCTTCGAGGTTAAGGAATTCATTGGCCGGTACATTGTCCGGTAAAATGTAATCGCCATGTGCTTTGAGCATCACCGGAAAGACAATGCAGTGGAAAACAATATTGTCTTTTCCAATAAAACAGACCAATTTGGTATCCTCGTCTTTCCAATAAGGTTCCCAATCTTTGTCGTGTGCTTGTGCCCATTCCTTGGTGGCGGAGATATATCCGATGGGCGCATCAAACCAAACGTACAAGACTTTTCCCTCTCCGCCTTTTACCGGAACGGGAATTCCCCAATCCAAATCGCGGGTGACGGCGCGAGGTTTTAGGCCTTCATCGATCCAGGATTTGCACTGACCGTAAACATTGGTTTTCCAATCGTCTTGATGGCCTTTGAGGATCCACTCTTTTAGCCAGTCATTGTACTGGTC
Organism: uncultured Flavobacteriaceae bacterium; assembly: GCA_964586655.1. Taxonomy (GTDB): domain Bacteria; phylum Bacteroidota; class Bacteroidia; order Flavobacteriales; family Flavobacteriaceae; genus JAJYSO01. Next base: position 119,494 of record CAZPGY010000002.1, on the reverse strand, counting down.
TAAAGGCAGAAACCAGTGGCGGGTCTTTTTTAGTGTCGGGATATTTCCGGTAATGGCCGATTTGGGATTGATCAAATCGGTGGCATTCAAGGAAGAACCACATTTTTCACATTGATCGCCATAAGCTTCCTCATGTCCACATTTGGGGCAGGTGCCGGTTACAAATCGATCGGCTAAAAATTGCTTGGCTTCTGCATCGTATAATTGTTCAGATACCTGTTCAATAAACTTGTCGTTATCATATAAATCCTTAAAAAATTCGGAAGCGGTTGCCTTGTGGATTTCTCGTGAAGTTCCGGAAAAGTTATCAAACTCAATTCCTAATTCCGCAAATGATTTTTCCATCATCTGATGGTATTTGTCTACAATTTCCTGAGGAGAAACCCCTTCTTTTTTGGCGCGTAGGGTGATGGGAACCCCGTGTTCATCGCTGCCGCAGATAAAAACGACGTCCTTTCCCTTTTCTTTGAGGTAACGGACGTAGATGTCGGCCGGAAGATAAGCACCGGCAAGATGGCCAATATGTATAGGGCCGTTGGCATAAGGTAAGGCAGCGGTAATGGTATAGCGTTTTGGGGACTTCATAAAGGATAATTTTGAAAAGGCAAAGATAATAATAATGCCTATCGATAAAGGACTTGCTTCAAAGAAGTTTGATGTCAAATTGATTTATGAATTCGGTGTAGGACACTCATTTTTTTGAAAATGGTGCATAAAAAAAGGGCACCTCTTTAAAAAGCGCCCTTTGTGAATTAGTTGTAGCTAAGCCTTATTTGTTTTTGAGCTTTTGTTGTTTTTCGGCTTCTTCCATCATTTCCTGCATTTTGCGTTGGAAACGATTTTGCTTCTTGGGTTTTTTCTTATGCGCTTCCACTTTGGCGTGCACTTTTTCTTCGTCGATAATTACATACTGGATAAACAAGTAAATACCAATAGCGATAAGATTAGAAGTCAGGTAATATAATGACATTCCACTGGGATATCGGTTAAAAAACAACAGCATGGCAATGGGGGAGAGGTACATGATAAATTTCATGTTGGGCATTCCCGGTTGTTTGGGCATGTTTTGCATGGTTTGTCCGGTGGTAAACATCATATAAATAAGGATGGCCACCGCAGCCAATAGGGCCATTAAACTCACATGGCTTCCATAGAGTGGAATGCGAAAAGACAGATTCAGGATAGAGTCATAAGAAGATAAGTCGTCTACCCATAAAAAGCTTTGGTGTCGCAGTTGAAAAGCCGATGGAAACAAACGGTACATGGCATAGAAAATAGGCAGCTGTATCAAGCCCATAATACAACCGCTGGTTTGGTTGATTCCCGCTTCCCGATTGAGGTTCATGGTTTCCTTTTGAATTTTCATTTTGTTGCCCTTAAATTTTTCATTAATGGCATCAATCTCAGGCTTTAAAACTTTTCGTTTGGCCTGCGACATAAATTGTTTGTACTGAACCGGAGAACAAGCAATCTTGACGATTACGGTTAGTAGAATAATTGCAATTCCGGCCGGCAAAAATCCGTTGAGAAAGCTAAATACCGGAATGAAAATATATTTATTGAGCCAACCAAATATTCCCCATCCCAAAGGCATTATTTCATCCAAATTTCGTTCATAACTCAGCAGGGTATGGTATTTTGTAGGGCCAAAATACAGGTTCATATTTTCATTGAGCTCGCCGCCTTTGAGCTGAAGCGGGAAAGTGGCAGAATAGGCTTTGGTAAATTCAGCGGTTTTTTCTTCGTCAAACTCCTCAATTTTTATTTTCCCTTTTTGAAATGGGTTGTCGTTTAGTAGTATGGAGGAGAAAAAGTGTTGACGGTAGGCAAGCCAAGAAATGTCTTTGGCTGTGCTTTCACCACTTCTGTCATCGCTAATCTTGTTGCCTTCATATTGCCAAACCGCTTCAGAGAAACGCTTCTCGAAGAAAAAGCTCTTGTCGTAGTGATAGCTTTTTAATTTCCAATGCAGTTTGACCGGTTCAGCCTGGCTAATGATGTTTTTTAAGCCGTGAGAGCGGACAACAAAATCCATCATATATTCATCGGGCTTCATGGTGTATACATATTCCAAGTATTTTCCATTCCCCACATTGGCACGCATGGTCAGGATAGAATTACCACTATTTTCACTTAAAGTGGGTTCAAAATAAATGTCTTGCGTATTCAGGGTTTTGTGGTCAGCCGTGGAAAAGGTGAGGCCAAATGAGGCATTGTGGTTCTTGATGAGGTAAATGGGAACAGAGTCATAATTGGTCATGCCTTTTAAGCGTACTTCGACAATTTGCCCTCCTTTGTTACTTACCTTGACCCTAAGGACGTCGTTTTCGAGTACACTAACTTGGTCAGAGGCTGTGTTTTGCGCAAAGAAATTTGAGGTTCCTTTGGCGGAGGAGTCGGTTTTGGCAAGCTCGTTGTTGAAATGAGTAGTATGCTTCTCCTGCGAAGAATCAGCAGCCTTGACCGTTTGCTCGGTTTTGGCTTTGTCTTCTGCTTTCTTTTTGGCCTCTTCTTCTTTTTTGGTTTGTAACCAAAACAGCACAACGGCTCCAATTAATATAAAACCGAGGAATGATTTAAAATCGAAACTTTTCTTTTCTTCCATAATTAAAACTAAAAAGGTAAACTGGTCAGTTTAGCCCACTAAAATAAACAGTTTGCAAAAATCGAAAAATTATTGGCAATAGCCATAGCGCTAATCATAAATTATGTGGCTTGCCCAATCATGAAATTCTGAAGAGGCCTGCCGGAGTTATTTTTGCCGGGCATATTCTTTAACGGCTCTGACAAAATCCACAAACAAGGGGTGAGGATTGGCTACGGTACTCTTGTATTCCGGATGGAACTGAACGCCCATGAACCAAGGGTGACCGGCAATTTCGACAATTTCTACCAGATCTGTTTGCGGGTTGAAACCGGTACAGAGCAATCCTGCTTTTTCAATGTCTTCCCGATAGCGGTTGTTGTATTCATAGCGATGGCGATGACGTTCACTAATTGTGGTGTCGCCATAGATTTTATGGGCCAAGGAACCCGCTTTCAATTGGCAATCCCAAGCGCCTAAGCGCATGGTTCCTCCCATATTGGTCAGGTTTTTTTGGTTTTCCATAATATCGATGACCGGCTCTTTAGTGGTGTTGTTCATTTCAGAAGAGTTGGCCTCTTTGAGTCCCATTACATGGCGGGCAAATTCAATGACAGCCAATTGCATGCCCAAACAAATTCCGAAAAATGGAAGCTTGTTTTCTCGTGCATATTTGATGGCATTTATTTTTCCCTGCATCCCGCGTTCACCAAAACCGGGCGCCACTAAAATGCCGTCGAGATCAGTGATGTGTTTGCCAAAATCTTTATCATTTAAGGCTTCTGATTGGATGCTTTGAATGTTGACCCTTACCTCGTTTTCCGCACCGGCGTGAATAAAGGATTCGAGAATGGATTTATAAGAATCTTGCAACTCTACATATTTCCCGACCAATCCAATGCGCACTTCTGCCTTTGGATTTTTATAGCGTTTTAAAAATTGATTCCATTTTTTGAGTTTGGGTACTCGTTTTTTGGGCAGTGCCAATTTCTTTAAAGCCACGGTATCCAGTCCTTCTTGCAACATGTGATTGGGGACGTCATAAATCACTGAAGCGTCAATGGATTGAATGACGGCTTCTTTTTTGACATTACAGAAAAGAGCAATCTTTTCTCGCAGATCCAGCCCAATGTTGTGTTCGGTACGGCAAACGATAATATCGGCGTTTAAGCCACTTTCCATCAAGGTTTTTACGCTGTGTTGGGTGGGTTTGGTTTTGAGTTCTTTGGCGGCAGAAAGATAGGGGACAAGGGTGAGATGAATAAACAGGGAGTTGTTGTCGCCCAGTTCCCATTTCAATTGACGGACGGCTTCAATAAAAGGTAGCGATTCAATATCGCCTACCGTTCCGCCAAGCTCAGTAATCACAATGTCATAATCATTGTCTTTTCCCAATACCTGAATGCGGTTCTTAATCTCATTGGTAATATGTGGAATTACCTGAACAGTCTTGCCCAAAAACTCCCCGCGACGCTCCTTTTGAATGACACTTTGATAAATCTTTCCGGTAGTTACATTATTGGCTTGGGAAGTATTGACATTGAGAAAACGTTCGTAATGCCCAAGATCTAAATCTGTTTCAGCACCGTCTTCCGTTACAAAACACTCGCCGTGCTCATAAGGATTGAGCGTGCCGGGATCTATATTGATGTAGGGGTCAAATTTTTGAATGGTAACTTTATAGCCCCGAGCCTGAAGGAGCTTGGCTAAGGAGGCTGCGATAATTCCTTTCCCGAGAGAAGAAGAAACACCGCCGGTTACAAAAATGTATTTTGTTTGGGCCATGGTAGTAATTCTATCTATACGGGACGCAAAAGTATAAAAATTAAATGGTTAAATTTAGAAGCCGGCGGGTTTTGTTGAAGTGATTTTGGTGTTAAATGCATTTAAACTGTTGAAAAAGTGGGACTCTCGCTTCACTTCATTCCTTTTGTTTTCTTTTTGGGCTAAAAAAAGAATAATACATCACTATTATTAAATTATATTTTAATTTTATATAGATATATTTTTGTTTTGTTGAATTATATTTTAATTTTGTTGTATAAAAATATCATGAAATGAAAAAACTTCCGGTAATCTGTCCCAGTTGTGATACAGTCATGCAAGTGAGTGCGCTGTCTTGTCCACAATGTGATACGAGGGTTCAAGGATCTTATTCTTTGCCTGTGTTTTTGCAGTTGCCACAGGAGGAGCAGGATTTTATATTAAATTTTGTGCTTTCCGGCGGAAGCTTGAAAGCCATGGCTAAACAGCTTAAAAAGAGTTATCCCACGGTGCGCAACAGGCTGGATGATATAATTGAACACCTCAAAACACTTCAAAACAAAACTCGATGAAGACCTTAAAAATATTGTACAACCCCTTTGAAAGGTATGCCGAAAGTGGGTTGCTATTGTTGGGAAGCATAGCACTTCTTCTTGGTTCAGGCTTGGGCTATGTGTTTAACAGCCATTTTGATGGTGCCTTGGATTTGCATTTTGCCCACGAGGTAACCTGGTGGATGCCTTTGGTTGAAAACCTGATTGCTTTGGCTTCTGTCTTTTTGTTATTTCTGATATTCGGGAAATTCATCAATAAGAAAACTCGTGCGGTTGATGTTTTGGCTTTTAGTTTGATTGCTCGCATTCCTATCTACCTTGCCACTTTCACCAATATTAACAATATTAGTTTGAAGACGACAGAAGAAATACTGCCCCTGCTTGAAGACCCGACCGGGGGGCTTCCCATCCTCCCTTTGTTGATCACTTTGGTGTTGGCAGCAGTGGGGATTTTATGTCTTGTATGGATGATTGCCTTGTTGTATAACGGCTTTAAGGTAGCGACTCATGGAAGAAGGCGCAATCTTATTGCAGGGCTCGTGCTCAGTATAATTATAGCAGAGGCCTTGTCTAAATTTGTGTTAGCTTATTTCTTTTAAACTTGAATTCTTATGAAAAAATGGATTGTTTTAGTGAGTGCAGTGTTGTTTTATATGACCGGATTTGCCCAAAATCGGGGAGTCACAGGAGATTGGTATGGTCAACTTGATCTTGGAGCCGCCCAACTCCGTCTTGTTTTGCATATTGATAAAGATGATTCCGGAGAATTGACGGCCACCTTGGACAGTCCTGATCAGCATGCTAAGGGTATTCCCGTGGATGAGATTACATTTCAAAATCGGCACCTGCGTATTAAAGTGACGCGAGCCATGCTGACATACAGCGGAAAGTTTGATGCTGCGCAACAGACCTTGACCGGAACCTTTACACAGATGGGCAAGCAGATGCCGTTGAGCTTTACACGAAATAAAATCGAGCCCCCCAAACGGCCACAGGAGCCACAGCCTCCTTTTCCTTATGATGTAGAGGAAGTTACCTTTCACAACGATCAACAGCATTTGACCCTCGCCGGTACGCTCACTTATCCCAAAACAGGTGACGATTTTCCGGCGGTTATTCTAATCACGGGCAGCGGTCCTGAAAATCGCAATGAAGAAGTGGCCGGCCACAAACCCTTTTTAGTGATTGCCGATTACTTGACTCGCCATGGAATTGCCGTATTGCGCTATGACGATCGTGGCGTTGGACAATCGACAGGGACTTATGCCGGTTCTACCATCGCTGATTTTGCAACCGATGCGTACGCAGCGTTTCAATACCTAAAAACTCGCGATAAGATCGATTCCAATAAAATTGGACTGCTGGGACACAGTGGGGGTGGCGCCATAGCTCCTTTGGTCGCTGCCAAACACAAAGCGGTGGCCTTTGTCATCATGTTGGCCGGACCCGGGGTGGACGGCAGGCAAATTTTATTGAAGCAACAAATGCTGATGGGTCAGGCTGCGGATGTTCCCGATACGATTTTAAAAGAACAAAAAGCTTTTTTTAACGGCGCCTTTCAACTGATTCAAAATGTTGAAGACTCAATTAGTTTGCGCAAAAAACTGACAAATTATTACCGCGAAGCGGTCGAGCAATATCCAAGCTTTTTTGAATTGGGACAGGCTAAATTGAGTGAGGGTATATTTTTGCGCCAAATGATGGATCCGTGGTTTCGATTTGTTATTGCTTATAATCCGGCTCCCACGCTGAAGAAAGTCGATTGTCCGGTCTTGGCCTTAAACGGCAGTAAAGACTTGCAGGTCGCTGCTCGACAAAACTTGCCGGCCATTAAAAAAGCCTTAAAATCCGGTGGCAATACAGCGGTTACCGTGAAGGAACTTCAAGGGCTCAATCACCTGTTTCAGGAAAGTGAAACCGGTAGGGTAAGTGAATATGCACAGATAACGCAAACTTTCTCTCCCAAAGCTTTAAAAATAATTAAGGACTGGATTTTAAAGAGATTTTGATTAATGAGACCGGTCAAAATATGATAGAAATGTTAATACTTTGGTAATAAGCTTTGAAGTTTTCCTACTTTCAGTAAGTTAGCATAGAATTATAAAAACTAAAACTATGAAAAGGACGAGTTTAATTTTAAGTATTATGGCGTTGGTTTTTACGGTTTATTCTTGTAAAAACAAACCGAAGAAAGACCAGCAGAAAGATGCTCAACAAGAGATGAAGGCACCCGATAATTCGGAGTCGCAAATGAATAAAGATAAAGCTGCTGAAAATGCAGCCCAAAAATCATCCAAAAAGGCAGTAGCCATGGTGGAACCCAAGGAGGGAAGCCATATTTTTGGTAAAGTAGTCTTTACCCAAGAAAATGGGAAAGTGACCATGGAAGCCACGCTGAAAGGACTTACAGCGGGGGAACATGCTATTCATATTCATGAAAACCCCGATTGTTCGGATGCCGGTGGGCACTGGAATCCTACAGATCAGCCTCATGGAAAGTGGGGAGCTGAAAAAGGCTATCACAGGGGAGATATAGGAAACTTCAAAGCAAACGCTGAAGGAGTGGCCACCATGACTTTTACAACTGATAAATGGTGTATTGGTTGCGGCGATGCTAAGAAAGACATCCTTAAGCACTCCATTATTATACATCAAGGCACCGATGACTTTACCTCTCAGCCCAGTGGCGATGCCGGAGCAAGAGTAGGCTGTGGTGTTATTGAATTAAAAGAATAAATGAGAAGACAGAATTGATAACCAATAACGCGGATGAAAATCCGCGTTATTGATTTTATACCCAATTCTAAGAACGTCCGTGGGTCGCTAATGCCAAAATGATTTATAAAATTGGTATAATTTGTAGGTCTTTTTGGTGTTGCTTAAGCGTTTACGGTTACTTTTCGATTGGCTTTTTTGCGCTCGTCCATGATTTGTCGACCCAATTTTTGCTGGGTGGCCAAAGCTTTCTTTTTGTAATGATCAAATTCCTTTTCATTTCTATGCAGTAAATCTTTGGCTTCAAGGGTGATTTGATTGCTTCGCTTAAACTTAAAAATAAAAAAGAACAAGCTGATAAGTAGGCCTAAAAAGACAATCAACACTATGGTATTGTAGGTCGATTTTTGCAAGTCTATGCCAAACATGGCCAATTGTCCTTTGCTCTTGATGGCTGCTTTCAAGTCTTTGTTGGCGGTATTAAGCTTTTGTTGTAGGGCACTTAATTTGGTATTCCGCCCTTTGAGTTCTTTGTTTAATTGAGCAATATCGTCCTCCAAAGTTTTTACTTGGGTATGAATATCTTTTCGCAAAGCTTGAATCCTGGAAGTCTTGATGACCTTGTATTGTTTAAAGCTGTTGGATGAGCTAATCAGATTTGTCAAGCGGTTGTTGATGGAATCGGCCATGGAGGTCTGTGTTTGCCCAAAAGTAAAACCACAAACCAAAAAAGTGAATGTGAAAATCGTAAGTAATTTAATCTTTTTCATGTGTTGAATTTTATAGCGTGAATAACTTGTCTAAAATCCTCATTTAAACGGATTTTATAATCGAGTTATTTACCTTATAAGCGTACACAGTTTAGAATTATTGTTTAAGAAACCGTTAATCCGAAAAAAAATGTGGATTACGATGTTTACTTTATAATTAAAATGATGTATATCAGGCATGTATATTGTAAAAATAAAATGATTCACCGGGCGATAAAGAGGGCTAAAAAACGGAAGCCCGTTTATATTCTTTATTTTTTTTTAGTAAATTTACCCAACAGATTGACAGGCTGATTATTTATGGCATACATTGATTATTATAAGATCCTCGGGTTGGACAAAACGGCTACTCAGGAAGACATCAAAAAAGCGTATCGCAAGAAGGCGAGAAAGTTGCATCCCGATCTCAATCCCAATGACAAAGAAGCGCAAAAGAAATTTCAGGAGCTCAATGAAGCCAATGAAGTATTGAGCGACCCCGAAAAGCGTAAAAAATATGATCAATACGGCAAAACCCGAGCGCAGGCCGAGCATTATGAAAATGCCGGTCATCAACATCAACAGCGAGCCGGTGCTTCCGGATTTGGTCGTCGTCGTCAACAATATACGTATTCCGGGAATTTTGATGAGGATACTTTCTCTGATTTTTTTGAAGAGATGTTTGGCGGAAGCGCTCGACAACACGGTCGAGGCTATCATACGCATTTTAAAGGGCAGGATTTTAATGCCGAACTGGAAATCCCCCTGCGTCAGCTTTATACTACACAAAAGCAAACCCTGACGGTTAACGGTAAGAAAATACGTTTGACCATCCCTGCCGGAGTGGAAAACGGGCAAACCATTAAAATTAAAGGCCATGGAGGACCGGGAATCAATGGCGGACCCCGTGGAGATTTATACCTCACTTTCTCGGTAATTAACAACACTGATTTTAAACGAGAAAAGGACTGTCTGTACAAAGAAGTTGAACTCGATCTGTATACTGCTTTGCTTGGCGGGGAAATTAAAGTTGACACCTTTGGCGGACAGGTGAAACTCAAAATAAAACCGGGAACCCAACCCGGTACACGGGTAAAGCTTAAAAACAAAGGTTTTCCGATCTATAAAAAAGACGATGCCTTTGGGGACTTAATTTTGACTTACCGTCTTCGGATACCCACATCACTTTCTGCTAAAGAAAAAGAACTATTCAATGAACTTAAAAACTTAAGGTCATGAGCATAAAAAATCTAATTTCAACTGAGGAAATTTGCACACATTATCGGGTGGAGCAACAATTTATTCACACTTTGCACCAAAGTGAAATCATACAGATAGAAATTGTAGAAAAAAAGAAATATCTCCCGCTTTCACAGATGGATATTTTTGAAAAAATGCGTCGTTTGCATTATGAGATGGGCATTAATATGGAAGGACTGGAAGCCGTTCAAACCTTGTTAAATCGAGTGGAAGAGCTGCAACAGGAGAAACGGATTTTGGAAAACCGATTGCGTTTGTATGAATAAATTTGTTAGAAACCTGTAGTTTCCCTTGAATATGAATTAATTTTGAAAAATATCTTAACCCCAATCTTCACTAAATAAAAATGGACGCTCCCCTTCTTCAGGATATGCTTATTCTACTGGGTTCCTCAGTAGTTATTGTCTTTTTGCTGCAACGCTTAAAGCTCCCTTCAATTTTGGGATTCATCATCACGGGAATTATCATTGGTCCACATGCATTGGGCCTCATATCAGCCGAAGAACAAATTGATGCTCTTGCTGAAATCGGTATCATTTTATTGTTGTTTGTGATAGGAATGGAGTTGTCGATTAAACAGCTGTCTTCCATTAAAAAAACCGTATTTGTCGGTGGAGGTTTACAGGTAGGGCTTACCATTCTGGTTACCGGAGCCGCCTATTTTTTGTTGGACCACAGTATTAGCGAATCTGTTTTTGTTGGGTTCCTCTTTTCTTTATCCAGTACCGCCATTGTGCTTAGTGCTTTTCAAGATCGAAATGAAATCAATACCCCACAAGGGAAAAATGCCTTGGCTATCCTCATTTTTCAGGATATTATTGTGGTTCCCATGATGTTGTTTACTCCTATAATCGCCGGGGAATCAGGCAATGTGACCCAAAGCATTTTGATGCTGCTTTTAAAATCGGCAGGTGTGCTTTTGGTTACTTATATCAGTGCCAAATATTTAGTGCCCAGGCTTATGTATGCTGTTGCCAAAACACGCAGTAAAGATTTGTTCTTGCTCACCACTATCACCATCTGTTTCGCGGTGGCTTATCTCACTTCTTTGGCCGGATTATCCTTGGCATTAGGAGCCTTTTTAGCCGGATTGATTATTTCTGAATCTGAATATAGCCACCAAGCTACCAGCATCATCTTGCCCTTTAGGGAGTTATTTACCAGCTTCTTTTTTATCTCTATCGGAATGTTGCTGGATTTTCATTTTTTCATCCAACATTTCTTTATTGTTTTGTTGGTGGTTATTATCGTGTTGGTGCTCAAATCTGCTGCTATCGGATGGGCCATGCGGCTTTTAAAATACAGCCAAAAAACAGCCTTTATCACCGGATTATCGCTGTTTCAAGTTGGTGAATTTGCTTTTATCCTTTCCAAAGTAGGATTGGATTATCACCTGATTAATGATACCATTTATCAATATTTCTTGGCGGTGTCTATCATGTCGATGCTTTTCACTCCTTTTGTAATTATGTTTGCCGAATCCTTTATCAATCGATTTTTGCAAACCCGGGTTATGCAAAAAATTAGTAGAAATCAATCCACAGAGATTGATGTTGACCATATAGATGAAGAGCTCTTAGACAATCATTTGGTCATTATTGGGTTTGGCGTCAATGGTTCCAATTTGGCCAAAGCAGCACATTACAGTGATATTCCTTATGTAGTGGTAGAACTCAATGCCACCACTGTTAAGCGAGAAAAAGCCAAGGGCATCCCCATTATTTTTGGCGACGCCACTAAAGAACATATTTTGGCCACCACCCGACTCAAGCGAGCCCGAGCAGTAGTAGTAGCCATATCCGATGACCGGGCCACCAGAACTATTGTGAGCAATATCAGACTGTTTGCCAAATCCACCTTTCTTTTGGTGCGCACTCGTTTTGTTAAAGAAATTCCTGAATTGCTCGCACTGGGGGCCGATGAGGTAATTCCCGAAGAATTTGAAACTTCTGTTGAAATTTTCTCCAGAGTGCTTCACAACTTCCTAATCCCCGAAGATGAGATAGAGCATTTTATAGAAATTATACGTTCAGATAATTATGAGCTGTTTCAAAATAAAAAAATGTTGCCCAGAACTTTTAAACCCAATACCGACTTTCCCGATTTCAATATTACTTGCCTCCGCATCAACAGAGACAGCGGAAAGTTTGTAGGAAAGAGTTTAGAAGAAATCAACCTCCGGGCCAATTATGGAGTCAATATCTTGGCTATTAAACGAAAAGACAGCACCATGGATCATATAGAACCTTCTGAAAAGTTAAAACAAAACGACTTGGTCTTTGTTAACGGGCATCCGGAAAACATTGAGCGATTTAATCAAATGATTCAGTAAATGCCACCGTGTTTGAGAAGTGTAATTAATAATCATATGCTTCTTCCCCGTCGATGTTATAATTTTTCATAATCTGCGGGGGAAGAGTAGCCTGGTCAAGTGTCTAAAAAAATATTTTCATTAATTTTTTGAGCAGCTAAGCCATGGACTTATGTACAATCCTTGCTTAAACTCATTCTAAATAGCCATAAACCTATGGGCAAAGTTTGTGGATAAAGAAATTCGAGCTTATTTTTGTCTGAAATTTATATTAAAATCGTATAATCAATGGGTAGATTTCTCAACACCACCGTAGCCCGAAAATTTGCTATGGGCATTTCAGGTCTTTTTCTCGTCTTATTTTTGATATTGCACGTGGTTGTCAATTTCACGTCAACCTTAAGCCCGGAAGTCTATAACAGTCTCTCCTACTTTATGGGCTACAATTTTGTAGTCCAAGCTGTTTTACAGCCTGTCTTAATTGTTGGTGTTGTTTTTCACTTTGTGATGGCCTTGGTTTTGGAAACCAAAAACAGGAAAGCACGCCCCGTTAAATATGCACACTACAACAAAAGCAGCAACACCTCATGGATGTCACGCAATATGATTTATACCGGAGGCGTAATTCTGCTTTTTCTGATCTTGCATTTTTATGATTTCTGGGCTCCCGAGATGATTCATAAATTCTCAGAAGGCTATGCCCTTTCCTCACCCGATGATGCCAATCGTTTTTATCCTTATTTGGTAGACAAGTTTAGCGATCCGTGGCGCGTCATTATATATGTAGTTGCATTTATTTTCTTAATGCTTCACCTGCTGCATGGGTTTTACGGATCCTTCCAATCAGTGGGCTGGGGCAACAGAGCTTCAAAAGCTTTAAAAGGCTTTACAAAATGGTTTTCCATTCTTGTTCCCTTGTTGTTTATCTACATTGCACTGTTTCATTTTATTAGCACGCTTTAATTAGAAAGATATATGTCAGTATTAGATTCCAAAGTACCCGAAGGTCCCATTGAGAAAAAGTGGGATTATCATAAAAACCATAACATTAGATTGGTCAATCCGGCCAACAAACGAAATATAGATATCATTGTTGTCGGCACCGGACTGGCCGGGGGTAGTGCTGCTGCAAGCTTGGCCGAACTCGGCTACAATGTCAAGACTTTTTGCTACCAAGATTCTCCTCGACGCGCTCACTCTGTGGCCGCTCAGGGAGGGATAAATGCCTCTAAAGACTATCAGGGAGATGGCGACTCTGACTACCGTTTGTTTTACGATACGGAAAAAGGAGGAGATTACCGTTCTCGTGAATCCAACACCTATAGGTTGGCCCAAGTCTCCGGAAATATTATTGACCAATGTGTGGCACAAGGCGTTCCTTTTGCTCGTGAATACGGCGGAATGTTGGACAATCGTTCTTTTGGAGGCGTGTTGGTATCGCGTACATTCTATGCCAGAGGGCAAACCGGTCAACAGCTATTACTCGGGGCATATGGTGCCATGAACAGACAAATTAATCGCGGGAAAATTCAATCCTACACTCGTCATGAAATGATGGATCTCGTTTTGGTGGACGGTAAAGCCCGCGGGATCATCGCTCGAAACTTGGTAACCGGTGAGCTTGAACGCCATTCTGCACACGCAGTTGTGTTGGCTTCCGGAGGATATGGAAATGTGTATTTTCTCTCTACCAATGCCATGGGAAGTAATGTGATGGCCTCTTGGCGAGCACATCGAAAAGGCGCTTTCTTTGCCAATCCTTGCTATGTGCAAATTCATCCTACTTGTATTCCGGTTTCCGGTGACTATCAATCCAAGCTGACCCTGATGTCAGAGTCTCTTCGAAACGATGGTCGTATTTGGGTGCCCAAAGACAAAGGGGATGTAGAAAAAATTAGAAAAGGCGAACTCAAACCTGAGGACTTGGCTGAAGAAAAACGAGACTATTACCTGGAACGTCGTTATCCGGCTTATGGAAACTTGGTGCCGCGTGATGTAGCTTCCCGTGCCGCCAAAGAACGTTGTGATGCCGGATACGGTGTTAACGAATCCGGGCAAGCTGTGTTCTTAGACTTTAAGAGTGCGATTGAGCGCTATGGTAAAGAACACGCCAATATGCAAGGCGATCACAATCCTTCACAAGATAAAATCACCCGCCTTGGAAAAGAAGTGGTTGAAGCCAAGTATGGCAACCTCTTTGCCATGTATGAAAAAATTACGGGCGACAATGCTTATGAAACTCCGTTTAAAATCTTCCCGGCTACTCACTATACCATGGGTGGGCTTTGGGTAGATTACAACTTGCAAACGACCATCCCGGGATGTTACTCCATAGGAGAATGTAACTTCTCCGATCACGGTGCTAACCGACTTGGTGCCTCTGCTTTGATGCAAGGTCTGGCGGATGGTTATTTTGTTCTTCCTTATACTATTGGCGATTATTTAGCCGATGATATTAGAACCGGCGAAATCTCCACCAATACCAAAGAATTTGAGCAAACCGAAAAAGAAGTGAAAGAGCGCTTAGAGGGTTTCATCAATAATAAAGGGAAACATTCTGTTGATTATTACCACAAAAAACTCGGTAAAATCATGTGGGATAAAGTAGGAATTTCCCGTAATGAAAAAGACCTTAAAGAAGCCATTGAAGAGATTGCTGAATTGCGAAAAGACTTTAAGGAAAACGTCAAAGTTCCGGGAAAAATGAATGATAAGAACTCAGAATTGGAAAAAGCCGGTCGAGTAGCCGATTTCCTCGAACTGGGCGAATTGATGGCCAAAGATGCTTTGCATCGCGATGAATCCTGTGGATGTCACTTACGAGAAGAGCATCAAACTGAAGAAGGCGAGGCTAAACGTGACGACGAAAACTTTGCTTATGTAGCCGCTTGGGAATACAAAGGAGAACCCAAAGAAGCGCAGCTGCACAAAGAAGACTTGAGTTTTGAAGCCATTGAAGTGAAACAGCGTAACTACAAATAAAATATATGGTGTATTGATTGAGTGCAATACAAACATAAAATAGAAATTGTTGATTGCTTGAACGTTTTAAAACGGTGAACACGGAAAATGAAAAAAGAGATGTGAAATCTTATCCGGGGCAAACCGTAACAATCAACGACTAACAATTAAAGCTAAAACTATGAATTTAGATTTAAAAATATGGCGTCAGGCAGGGCCAAAGGCCAAAGGGAAAATGGTTGATTATCACGTTGAAGATATCAATCCGGATATGTCTTTCCTTGAAATGCTCGACGTCCTCAATGAAAGTTTGGTGGCCGAAGATAAAGAACCCATAGAGTTTGACCACGATTGTCGCGAAGGAATTTGTGGAACTTGCTCTTTACAAATCAACGGAGAACCTCATGGACCGGGACGCTTGACTACCACCTGTCAGTTGCATATGCGCCATTTTAACGACGGTGATACCATTTATATCGAACCTTTCCGGGCCAAAGCTTTTCCGGTGATTAAAGACTTGGTGGTTGACCGTTCCGCCTTTGACCGTATCCAACAAGCCGGAGGCTATGTTTCGGCGAATACCGCCGGAAACACTTTAGATGCCAATACCCTGCCGGTCAATAAAGAAGATGCCGATGAAGCCTTCAACTCGGCTACCTGTATTGGCTGCGGTGCTTGTGTGGCCGCCTGTAAAAATGCCAGTGCCGCCCTGTTTGTCGGTGCTAAAATTTCTCAATATGCTCACTTGCCCCAAGGTAAGGTGGAAGCTTCAGAACGCGCTAAAAAAATGGTACGCCAGATGGATGAAGAAGGATTTGGAAGTTGTACCAACACCGGTGCTTGTGAAATTGAATGTCCTAAAGGTATCAAATTGACTAATATCGCCACCATGAACCGCGAGTTTATCAAAGCTACTACAGAAGGTTGATTTTTTAAGAAATTGATCTTTTTGATTCCCCTTTCATCCCCAAATTCTCAAAAGAGTTTGGGGATTTGTTGTTAAATTCATTTCGAGATACAGGTTTATTACCAAAATGGTTTATAAATCTTTAGGCTGATTAATAGTCCTATTGATAAAGAAAACCTTCTCAATACAACAAATAAGGCTGCCGCATTTGATTGTATTTCTTTAAGCCCATTTGCCAGGTGCGTTTAATTTCTTGAGCGGTCATGCCGTTTTCGATTTGTTGCTGCAATTGGTCGGTACCGGCCAAGAGGGTAAAATAGGAAGTAAAGAAGTTGGACTGATCAGCAGTGTGGTGATAGGCTTCAATCAGCCACTCCAAATTGATTTTATGCAATGGCGGATGCTGACGCAAGTCACGTCCATAGCAGGTCTTTCCTTCGTTTTTAGGATGTTTTGATCCGGCATTGGGCTGAGGAACGTACTGAAAATCGAAATAAGTTGAATCTAAATACGGTGAACCAAACACTTGAAATTGAAAGGAGGTGCCTCGGCCGGCATTTACAGGGGTGCCTTCAAAAAAACACAAACTCGGATACAGGTTGATAGCCTTATCGTTGGGCAGGTTTGGGGAGGGCTTGATGGGCAGGGAATATTGACGATTTTTGCTGTAGTTTTCCATTTTAATGACCGTCAAGTTGCATCGTTTTCCTCGGGGTAGCCAGCCTTCGCCATTAATCATTTGGGCATATTCTCCTATGGTCATTCCGTGAACAATGGGCACCGGATCCATCCCGACAAAGCTCTTAAATTCTTTTTCTAAAATTGGACCGTCAATATAAGCACCGTTTGGATTGGGGCGATCCAATACCAACAGTGGAATATCGTTTGCTGCGCAGGCTGCCATTACGTAATGCAAAGTGGAGATATAGGTGTAGAAACGAACCCCTACATCTTGGATATCGAAAATCAGGATGTCGACATTTTTTAAATCTTCGGCGGTGGGCTTACGATGATTTCCATATAGAGAAATAATAGGCAAGCCGGTTTTCTTGTCTATGCCGTCTTCCACGCTTTCTCCGGCGTCGGCAGTGCCGCGAAAACCGTGTTCGGGGGCAAAGACCGTGGTTACCTCGATGCCCAGCGTCAGTAAAGAATCTACCAAATGTGTATAGCCGTCGGTATTAAAAATAACCGTGGTTTGGTTCCCGACAATACCTACCTTTTTGCCCCGGAGTAGCGGAAGATAAGCCTTGGTGCGATTGGCGCCGACGCTAATCGGTTTTTTTACTATTTTATTGAAGGCCGTATCTAAACCGGAGAGGGTTTCAGCTTGTATGCTTCCGCTTTCTTTGGCATCCTTGGGATTTCCCGCACAGGAAAATGCAAGGATTAAAAACAAGAGAAAAACGTTTTTTAAAAATAGAGAAACGCTATTCATAATAGTGCTGTTTTAACGGGTTAAAAAATAGATTGAACGGCAATATTGGTGTTACTGTTATTTTAGTGGAAATGGCTATTTTTCGTTTCCTCTCAAGCCCTATAAGGAGCCGAAAAATAGTCATAATATCTGTCTTAAAACCCATTTTGTTGTATTTACTACTTGAATTCAATCATCCTTTAAGGTTGGGGGCAATAAAAATGGATTTTAAATCTTCCATTAAATTTGTGGTAGCCCCGTATATTAAATACAGTTTTTTAGTATTGTTTAAAGGAAAAAACTCCTCCTTTTTTAGCGGGTACCGTTTCCTGTCGTTTTTTGCACCATGGAGAAATGAGATTTTTCACAAAAACAGTTAATAAAAGTCCCCTCATTATTAATCGGGCTTGTAAATATCTGAAAGTAGCTTTAGAATAAAAACCTTTTATCTCGAAAAATGTTTTTCAAGGGGAGATAAAAACCAAGGAAGTTTAAATTCTCAAACCCACCCCTTCAAGTACAGTCGAAATTTCGTTGTTGTAGACAGTCAATCGTTTCCGCTTGCGGTAATGTGCTTATTTGACAGTGCCGATCCTGAGTGGTGTCGAAGAGGCGAGGTGATATTAATCGATAAATTCTGATTTAATTTTTTTGAGCTTTTTCTCAGTCTTTGTTATTCAAAGCAGAAAAGCTGTATTTTTGACCCATAAAGTAAAATCCGATATTTTTGAATTTAGAGTGGTTCATATCCAAGCGACTGATCAAAGCCAAAGATTATAAGAGCAGCATCTCGGCGCCCATTATAAAGATTGCCATGACGGCTATTGCCATTGGGGTTATTATGATGCTTGTTGCTGTGGCTACGGGAATTGGTCTTCAACAAAAAATACGGCAAAAAATACAGGCTTTTAATGGGGATATCACCATTGAAAATATGGATAACAATACTGCTCAGGTCACTACCAATCCTATTGACAAGAACCAAAATTTTTTCCCTGATTTTTCGGCGGTTCCTGAAGTCAATCACGTGCAAGCTTATGTTACCAAATATGGAATTATTCGAACAGCAGAAAATTTTGAGGCTGTTGTGGTCAAAGGAGTGGGGCAAAACTATCGATGGGAATATTTTAAGCAGTACCTGATAGCAGGAGAACTCCCTGATTTTAGTGATCCTGAAGCCTACAGTCGAGAAATATTGATTTCTGAATACATGGCTAATCGATTGGGATTTGAGGTGGGCGATAAGGTGGTTATTTATTTTATGAACCGAAATAATCAAGAAAGAACGCGTTTGATTGCTTTTCATGTTTCGGGTATTTTTAACTCCGGATTTCGTGAATTTGATAAAACTTTTGTCCTGGTCGACATCAATCAAATGCAGCGGATTAATAAGTGGGAGGTCGATCAAGTAGGCGGTTTTGAAGTTTATATCAATGATTTTGACCAGCTTAACAGGGTAGGAGGAGAAGTGTACCGAAGCATAGATTCCAGACTCGATGCTCGCACCATCTTGCAAAAATATCCGGCAATCTTTGAATGGTTGTCCTTGTTTAATTTCAATATTGCCTTGATTATCGGCATCATGATTGTGGTGGCCGGCATCAATATGATTACGGCTCTATTGGTGCTTATCCTTGAGCGTACCCAAATGATTGGTATGCTCAAAGCCCTGGGTAGTTCAGATTGGAGTATTAGAAAAATATTCCTATACAATGCAGCTTACCTTATTGGAAAGGGGCTGTTGTGGGGGAATATCATCGGAATAGGTTTCTTGCTGATCCAAAAATACTTTAATATTATTCCGCTTAATCCCGATACTTATTACGTGTCAACCGCTCCGGTTTACCTCAATATTGAATACATTTTATTGATCAATGCGGGCACCCTTCTTCTTTGTCTGTTAATGCTGCTGTTGCCTTCCTATATCATCACCAAAATATCTCCGGTCAAGGCAATCCGGTTTGAGTAATAGAGGTGCTCTGTAGTGACTTTACAAAAAAATGCCTATCTTTGTTAACCCATGAAAAAGGTGTTATCCATACTTGTCAGCCTTATTTTTTTACTGACGACGAGTCATTTAACTTTGAGTCAGCATTTTTGTTATGGCAATTTGTTGAATACCGAAATCTTACTGGGTAGTCATCCGTCGCATTGTGGAATGGAAGAAAATCACCCTTCACAAAACCACGGAGAAACAGCTTTTCAACAGCATTGTTGTCAAAATGTATTGCAGCAACTCGAAGTCAGCGGGGAGAGTCAAATTACACATTTTCATTTTGACTTTAAGGCTTTCTTTGTAGCTTTTAATCTCAATAACTTTAAATTGGTACTGCTGCCAAGTGCGTTAAACCACCCCACTCATTTTAACACAAAATACACGGTTCCCCCACCCGACATTCCCATCTACAAGCGTGTGGAGGTCTTTTTAATTTAGACATAACGCAATTTCTTGATGCCTTAGGGCAAAAGGATTTCTATATCATTTCTGAAATTTACAAGGCTTAATAGCCTCTCCTTTTTATTTAGTGAAATGTCGTTATGTTTAATAAAATTATCCGATTTTTTCTCGAAAAGAAAGTCATTACTTTCGTCGTATTGACCAGTATTATTGGCTGGGGAATTGCAGTATCTCCATTTGATTGGAATTTCAAAATCCTACCCAATGCTCCCGTTGCGGTAGATGCTATTCCTAATATTGGTCCCAATCAACAAATTGTTTATACGCGGTGGCCGGGGCACTCCCCTAAAGATATCCAAAACCAAATTTCTTATCCGCTCACCACAGCTTTACTCGGGGTGCCCGGAGTGAAAACTATTCGGTCTTCTTCTATGTTTGGCGCTTCTTATATCTATATTATTTTTAAGGATGGCGTTGATTTTTACTGGTCGCGGGCTCGGGTTTTGGAAAAACTAAGTTCTTTACCAACTCATTGGTTGCCGGAAACGGTCAAGCCTACTTTGGGCCCTGATGCCACCGGATTAGGACAGGTGTATTGGTATACTTTGGAAGGGCGAAATCCTAAAACGGGTGAACCTGTGGGAGGCTGGAGCCCGGAAGAACTTCGAACCCTTCAAGATTTTTATATTAAATATGCATTAACTGCAGTTGACGGCGTAACTCAAGTGGGTTCTATTGGAGGCTATGTGAAAGAATATCAAGTTAATATTGATCCTGATGCATTGCGGACTTATCAGGTAAGCTTTCAGCAGGTGATAAATGCGGTAAAAGAAAGCAATGGCGTAGCCGGAGCCCAAACCATGTCTTATAATAAGGTAGAATATATTTTACGCATTTTAGGCTATGTCAAAGATCTTGAAGATATTGAAAAAGCCGTGGTTGCTGTTCGTAATAAGATTCCTATACGAGTAGCGGATGTCGCCCAAGTTCAATTTGGTCCGGCTGAGCGTCGTGGAGGCCTTAATAAAGCCGGAGCCGAAGCTGTGGGCGGCGTAGTATTGGCACGCTATGGCAGCAATCCGATGCAGGTGATTAAAAACATTAAGGAGAAGATAGCAAGCCTCAGCCTGTCTCTGCCTACAAAGACTCTGGAGAATGGGGTGGTTTCAAAGGTGACCATTGTGCCTTTTTATGACCGTTCCCAACTTATTCAAGAAACCTTGGGAACCTTGAGCTCGGCATTATCTCATGAAATTCTGATCAGTATTATTGTTATTATTGCCATGTTGCTCAATATGCGGGCTTCTTTTATTGTTTCCTTTTTACTACCCGTTGGCGTGCTTGCCACTTTTATTATCATGAAATACTGTGGCGTCACTGCCGATATTCTCTCTCTATCGGGTATAGTTATTGCCATTGGAGTAATGGTCGATATCGGTATTGTTATTACCGAAAATATTATCCAGCACCTCGAAATGCCCCAAAATAAAAATAAACGCGGGAAAGCCTTGCTGGAAGTGGTGTATGAAGGAAGTGTTGAGATTGCACCAGCGATTGTTACGGCTATGATTATTGTGATTGTCAGTTTTCTGCCGGTGTTTTCAATGCAGGGAGAAGCCGGAAAATTATTTAAACCCCTCGCTTTCACCAAAACATTTGCATTAGCAGCTTCCCTGATATTAGGGATCATTGCTATTCCCGCTTTGTGTCACTTGATTTTTGGGTTGAGACTTAATATCAAATGGCGGCGAATTTTGAATGTTTTACTACTGCCTGTCGGACTTTTCATCTTGTTCTATTTTAAAAATATTCTTGGGCTATCACTTTTGTTGCTCAGTATCAATCAATTGCTTATCAGTTTTTCTGCAAAATGGACTCCATATCGACAAAAAGTAGCCAATACCATCATTATTTTGCTCACCGTAGCTTGGTTTTTAAGTACAGAATGGCTGCCCTTGGGGGTGAAAAATGGAGTTTTTGTCAACTTTATTTTTGTCTTGATTATAGTGGGATTGGTGTTGGGAAGCTTGATGTATGTGGTTCATATTTACCCTCGGATACTCGAGTGGTGTTTGCGTCATAAAAAGAGTTTCCTCGCTTTTCCTGTTTTGTTGCTTTTCTTTGGAGTTATGATTTGGCAGGGCTTTAGCAAAACCTTTGGGTTTTTAAAGAGTGGAGCTCATACCATTAACTGGTCAATTGAAAAGTCGGCTGGTTGGCAGCAAATGGATCAGCTTTTTCCGGGCTTGGAAAAGGATTTTATGCCCAATTTAAATGAAGGTATGTTTTTGCTGATGCCTTCCAGTATGGCACATGCCAGTGTCTCTAAAAATATAGAAACCATTGCTAAGATTGATCGGGCTATAGCCCAAATACCGGAGGTCAAAAATGTGGTCGGAAAATGGGGACATGTCAATTCGGCTTTAGATCCGGCACCCACCTCAATGTATGAAATTATTATTGATTATAAATCAAAATATAAAGCAGATGAAAAGGGGCACCCCTTGCGGTTTAAAGTTGATGAAAATGGCGACTTCATACTTGAAAATGGCAGTCTTTTTAAACCGGGAGAGAGTCTTTTATTAGGGTTTGATACCGATTTGTTGATTCCGGATGAAGAAGGAAATTATTTTAAACAATGGCGAGATAAAATCCGATCGCCACACGACATTTGGGAAGAAATTTCAAAAGCCGGAGAATTCCCGGGCTTGACAACTGCGCCAAAGTTGCAACCCATTCAAACGCGACTGATGATGATTTCCACCGGTCTTCGCGCTCCTATAGGAATTAAAATATATGGATCAGATTTGAAAACCATTGAAGATTTTGGGTTACAACTGGAGGATTACTTAAAAGAATTGCCCCAATTAAATACGGCCTCCGTTTTTGCCGATCGCATTGTGGGGAAGCCTTATATAGAGATTGATATTGATCGTGATAAAATTTCTCGATACGGATTAAATATCAAGGATGTGCAAAATGTGATTTCTGCTGCAGTAGGTGGTAAAAGAGTGTCTACTGTCATTAAGGGACGTCGGCGTTTTGCCGTTACAGTACGATACCCTCGAGAATTGCGCGACAATCCTGCTGCACTCCAAAATGTTTTGGTTCAGACGACTGAAGGCTCACCAATTCCGCTGCAGCAGATTGCAACTATTCAATACCGCAGAGGGCCACAAATGATCCGCAGTGAAAATGCATTCTTAACCGGATATGTGGTTTTCGCCCCCAGAAATCACGTCTCGGAAATTGAAGCGGCAAAGGCGGCTAAAACTTATATCCAACAAAAAATAAAATCTGGCGAAATCGAGGTTCCCGAAGGGATTACCTATAAGTTTGCAGGAAACTACCTCAAACAGCAAGCAACAGCCAAGCGTTTGGCTATACTTGTACCGGTGAGCTTGTTGGTCATTTTACTTATTCTTTATTTACTGTTCAACGATATTCAAACCTCCTTAATGGTTTTCTCCGGCATTTTTGTTGCTTTTGCCGGCGGTTTTGTAATGATGTGGCTTTATGGGCAAACGTGGTTCTTAAACTTCTCTGTTTTTGGTAAGAACATACACCAACTGTTTAATATGCATGCAGTAAATATGGATACCGCAGTTTGGGTAGGCTTTATTGCCTTAGCCGGTTTGGCCACAAATGACGGGGTGATTATGGGAACCTATATCAAGCAAGTTTTTACCCTTAAAAACCCCGATAGCTTAAAAGCGATCAGAACTTCCATTATTGCCGCCGGGCGGAAGAGAGTGCGGCCGGCAATGATGACGACAGCTATAGCCATCATTGCATTAATTCCTATTTTGACCTCTACCGGGCGCGGTTCAGATATTATGATTCCAATGGCCATTCCCTTGTTTGGCGGGATGTTCTTTCAGGTGATGACCATGTTTGTTGTGCCGGTTCTTTATGCCGGCTGGCAAGAGCGGAAACTTAAAAAGCAAAATTTTAAAAAAGGTTAAATCGAGATAATTATGAAAAAATGGATGCTATATATGGTATTGATTACCGGTGGATTTAATGCGTATGGTCAACTGGATTTAGACAGTTTGCAGCGACTGGCAGCGCAAAATAATCCGGAGTTGAAAGTGCTTTTTTATCAATATAAGGCACAACTGAAGCAAGCCGATATTAATGCAGCTTTACCTGATCCGCAAGTCATGTTTGGCTATTTGATTGCTCCACAAAATACAGATATGATGGTTAATAGGTTTCAAGCTTCCATCACCCAGTCTTTTCCCTGGTTTGGAACCCAAAAAACAAAGAAAAAAGTAGCACAACTGCAGGCGAAAAGTGCGTATTATAATTTTTTAAACCAAAAGAATATTCTCTTTGCTCAAGTGGCGATATGGTATTATCGCTTATATGGTTTGCAGCAAAAGATTCATGCTCATCAAAAAGGACTGAACCTGCTTGAGAGCGTTCGGCAAGTGGCTCATTCTCAATACATAAACGGTGCGGCAACACTCGCTGATGTCTTGTCTACGGATATGAGAATTGCCGAAAGACAAAGTAAAATTGAAGATTTAAGAGCCAAACGCCGACCCTATCGCCATCAAATAGAAACCCTGGTCGATACCTTGTTAACTGTTATCGATTTTCCTGATAGTTTATTACAAAAAGACCGCTTATGGATTCCTGTTAATTTTGAAAAACAGATGAGGAATCAAAATCAACAATTGGCGGCTTTAGCATGGCAAGCAAAAGCATATCGATATCAAGAAAAGGCAGCTCAAAAATCGGGATTGCCCCATTTCTCAATTGGTGTGGGTTATATGAATATGGAGATGGGAAGCAAGCACACCGCCGGTATTGTGTTTCCTAAAATCGGAATCAGTATTCCACTTAATCGGAAAAAATATAAGGCGATGGAAGCCAAAGCACAGTTGTTGACAAAAGCCACCCTCAGTCAACAAAAAGCGGTGCAAAATGATTTGTCGGTACAGCTTTCAGTATGGCAAAGAAAATATCAAAAGGCAAAAAGAAAAATAGATTTATATACAAGCTTATGTCAAACGGCACGGCAAACACAACAAATTTTGTTGCAGAGCTACAGCAACGGAAAAACAGGCTTTGATGAGGTTTTGAAAATGGAACAGCAAGCATTGGACTATGCCGTTTCAAAAATACAGGCCCAGGTAAGTCTTAAAAAATATGCCTGTCAAATTAAGTCTCTTATTCCCGATAATTTCGTTAAAAACAATAACCATGAAAACTAAAAAAATATACCTCTATCTCATTATTGCCTTGATTGTCGGGGTTTTAATTGGTAGTTTCTTTTCTTCCCCTGATGCTGTTTCTCCCACAAAAGAAGAGCAAACAGTGGAGGCTCATGAACACAATTCTGACAGCATTGCATATTGGACTTGTTCAATGCATCATCAGATTCATCAGGATCAACCCGGAGCCTGTCCCATTTGCGGGATGGATCTCGTTCCGGTAAAGAAGGAACAAACAATGGAGGCAGAAACCGACAGTGTTGCATATTGGACTTGTTCAATGCACCATCAGATTCATCAGGATCAACCCGGAGCCTGTCCCATTTGCGGGATGGATCTCG
>CAZPGY010000002.1:0-94211 GCA_964586655.1 uncultured Flavobacteriaceae bacterium | reverse complement strand
TGCCGGTGAAGACGAATAATTCAACGACTGAGGAAGCTTCTTTAAATCGAAGAGAAACGGTCTTGTCGAGAGCGGCAGCAAAACTGGCCGAAATCGAAACCACACCGGTAAAAAAAGGAAACCCCGAAGGTCGGATTGATTTGGTGGGGCAAATAAAAACCAATCAAAAATCGCTGGCTGTCATTACCGCTCGATTTCGAGGGCGCATCGAAGCACTCAACATTAATTTTGAAGGTCAAAAAGTGCATAAAGGCGAACCGCTGGCCACATTATATTCACCGGATTTGATGACGGCACAAAAAGAATTGATAGCCGCAGAAAAATTGCGAGCAACTCAACCGGATTATTTTAAAGCGGCTCGAAAAAAATTACGTTTATGGGGGATTACCAATCGACAAATAAAACACATTTTGGCCGAAGGGGAACCTCGACGAACTCTTGCTATTTTATCGCCGACCACCGGGACGGTATTGACCAAAAAGGTGTCTATAGGAGCGTATGTTGAAGCAGGAGAAGTGATGTTTAAAATTGCCGATTTGGATCAGTTATGGGCGGTTTTTGAAGTTTATGAAGCTGATTTACCGCTGTTGAAAGAGGGGGATTTAGTTCGTTTTACCACCAAATCCTTGTCCAATCGGGTTTTTAAAGGGGATATTGATTTTATCAGTCCGGTTGTCGATATTCGTCAACGCACGGTAAAGGTGCGGGTGGTGATCAATAATAGAGCGCACTTGTTAAAACCCGGGATGCTTGTCAAAGGATTTGTTAAAATAAAAGCCGATCCGGCCTCTGGTGAGGTGTTGTATATTCCTGAATCGGCTGTTTTATGGACCGGGAAACGAGCGGTGGTGTATGTTAAAGAACCGGGGAATGCCAATCCCACTTTTTATTATCGAGAAGTGGTTTTAGGACCAAAAATAGGCGATTATTACATCATAAAAAGTGGTCTTGAAGCTGGCGAGCTGGTGGCCAGTCATGGAGCCTTTCAAATTGATGCCACGGCTCAGATTAACGGTGAAAAGAGCATGATGAATCCGTAAGCTAAAAAAAGTAAGCTTTTCCAAAGTTCAGAACTTTGGAAAAGCTTACTTAATTATAAGATTATAATCCCTGTTGGGTTGGATTAATCTACTAAAATAATCGCTTTATTGTGGTTCATTTCCACCACGCCGCCTTTTATTTCCAGAGAGAGTTGTGTGTTTTCATTTCCTTTGAAGAACTCTTTTCTCACCTCTTTAGGAAGTTTTCCCTTGGGCTTAAAACGGACATATCCTTTTTCCAAAACTGAGACCACCGGGGCGTGATTGTCGAGCATTTGAAACTCGCCATTAACGCCGGGAACGGTAACAATACTCACTTCTGTGTTGAGCAGGACATGTTCGGGACTGATAATTTCCAACAGCATAACAATTCATTTTGAGGTTTATGATTCGGTCTCAGCCAACATTTTTTCACCGGCTTCAATGGCATCTTCAATGCTACCTTTCAAGTTGAAGGCAGCTTCCGGCAGGTGATCTAATTCGCCATCCATAATCATGTTAAAGCCTTTAATGGTGTCTTTAATGTCAACCAAAACTCCTTTCAAACCGGTAAACTGCTCGGCTACGTGGAAAGGTTGAGATAGGAAACGCTGAACACGTCGAGCGCGGCCTACGGCCAATTTATCTTCTTCAGACAATTCTTCCATCCCCAAAATGGCAATAATGTCTTGTAGCTCTTTATAGTGCTGTAACAACTCTTTAACGCGTTGTGCACATTGGTAATGCTCTTCTCCGATTACGGAAGGTTCAAGAATTCTGGAAGAAGATTCCAACGGATCCACAGCAGGATAAATACCGAGCTCTGCAATTTTACGTGACAACACAGTGGTTGCATCCAAGTGGGCAAAAGTAGTAGCCGGAGCGGGGTCTGTCAAGTCATCCGCCGGCACATAAACGGCCTGTACAGAAGTAATAGATCCTTTCTTGGTAGAAGTAATTCGTTCTTGCATGGCGCCCATTTCAGTAGCCAAGGTGGGTTGATAACCTACCGCAGAAGGCATACGTCCCAATAGGGCAGATACTTCAGAGCCGGCCTGGGTAAATCGGAAAATGTTATCGACAAAGAACAATACGTCTTTTCCTTGTCCTTCTTCTCCGGCTCCATCACGGAAGTATTCGGCAATGGTCAATCCTGATAAGGCCACACGAGCACGAGCTCCCGGAGGTTCGTTCATCTGTCCAAAAACAAAGGTAGCTTTAGAATCTTTTAAGGCCGATTTATCGACTTTTTCGAGATCCCAGCCTCCTTTTTCCATAGACTCGACAAAATCATCACCATATTTGATAATTCCGGATTCGAGCATCTCGCGGAGCAAATCGTTTCCTTCACGAGTGCGCTCGCCAACACCGGCAAATACTGATAAACCGCCGTGTCCTTTGGCAATGTTGTTAATCAATTCTTGAATCAATACGGTTTTACCAACCCCGGCACCGCCAAACAGACCAATTTTTCCTCCTTTGGCATAAGGCTCAATCAAGTCAATGACTTTAATTCCGGTAAATAAAACTTCGGTCGATACCGATAAATCTTCAAATTTTGGCGCTTCTCGGTGAATGGGAAGTCCGTTATCACCATCTTTTGGCATTTCTTCCATCCCGTCGATGGGATCTCCGGTAACGTTAAAAAGACGACCATATATTTCTCCAACCGGCATTTGAATGGGAGCGCCGGTTGCTTTTACCGCTGAACCGCGACTCAAACCATCAGCAGAGTCCATAGCGATGGTTCTTACGGTGTTTTCTCCGGTATGAGACTGTACTTCAAGGACTAAGGTTGAGCCATCGGGGCGTTCAACATGCAAAGAATCATAAATTCTTGGTAGTTCTGTACCGTCTGCCGTATCGAATTCAACATCGATTACCGGCCCGATAATTTGAGAGATTTTACCTGTACCTGTGGGCATTGTTCTTCTGGTTTAATGTTTGTAATCATCAAAATCCTTCTCTGGATTTTCGGCTGCGAAGATAAATGTTTTTTTATAAATAAGCCTCCTTGATTTCTAAATTTGCCAAATACTTCTGATTAGTTTTGTGCTGAAGTGTAATTTACTGTAAGTTAGCGGGTTGTAATATTGGCTGATTTATATTTTCAGGAATTGGATGGGTTTTTCTTATCCCCGCTGTCTCACGGGGTTTAATAAAGTGCTTTAAAGCGGCTTGTGTCTATGGAATAACCAGAGGATCTCTCCTTCATTAATAAGAACCTTATTTTTTGTTTTCGGAATAAGGTTTTTCACATTGGGGGCAAAAAAATAGGGGGAAAGAAGGTTTTATTTCTCTCTATTCAAATTAACCCTTGTTTTTTAACGCGGAGATTTGAAATTTTTATCTGAATATTGGTCCATTTTGTACGTAGATTTGGTCTTGAATCCGCGGCACTTCAAAAGCATTATTTTTTGGCGCAAATTGCGATAGAGGATGGCGACCGATGGAAGAGTAAACCGGCATCATCTCCCGGAGCTTGCGAGCTTTTATTCAGGTAAGCTGCAACATTTTTCTTTACCCCTTCTTTAGAGTGGTAGACCGCCAGTTCATAATACCCGTCGGGACAGGAATAACTTCCTCCGGTCTCAAATGGCAGGATGTCACAATTCGCACAATTGACATCTATAAATCGCTTTAACCTATTTCCATCCGCATCATATATCTCAAAATAACTTACCTTAAGCTGGTTTTTGGAAGTGATAAAACGGGCAGTATAATATTTTCCCCCAAGGCTTTCCATATAAGATTGCATTTCCTTTAAAAAATTGCCGGTGGCTGACTCCACATCAGATTGGAAGTTGGGGGTTGAGAAAATATTATCGATCAGAATAATCTCCTCAATTCCATTTTCTGTAAAACCGGGTAAATCAATATCCCAGTTGTCAAAATTTAGTTCTGAATGAGGTGTAATGGCATCATTGGCCTGGTGCTGTTGAGCAATATCGTTTGATTCACAGCTAATTAGCGCAAAAAGGCTTAGCGCCATAAAAATAAACGGATAACGATAAAAAGATTTCATAATAAAGTAATTTTAATTCCCTTTTGCAAAATGCGGAGCAGGATAGAATTGATGCTCCCACAAAAAGAAAGTGCTTTGTTGGCGATTCTTTCTTTTTATTGAGGTCGATATATACATAGTAATATACAAATAATAATTGTTAAAATGCAAAAATAAGGCTGTTTTTTTACGGAGAATGGAGCTTAACGGTGTTTTTAATGTGCTTGATATTAGGGGATTGAGTTTTTTTGGGGTAAAAAACATTAAATTCTTCCTAAGTTTTGATAAAAAAAGGAAAGCTTGATTTTTTTTTCTTATATTTGAGAAAAACCTTTCATATCGGCATGTTCAGTTGCAAATTTGACATGTCATTTTTACGCTATTCAGGCGGATTTTGTAGCCTTCTTAAGGTTGGATGGAAGGAGCTTTATAGACACATTTTAATTTTTATATTATGCATTTAACCCCTGCAGATCAAGAAAAACTTCTGTTGAGTGTGGCCGGTATGGTGGCACGCGATCGTAAAGAAAGAGGCATTAAATTAAATTACCCCGAAGCCGTGGCTTTAATCTCTTGTTGGGTGGTAGAACGTGCCCGGGAAGGGAAAAAGGTAGTAGATCTGATGCACGAAGGACGTCATGTCCTCACGCGAAAAGATGTGATGGAGGGCGTTCCTGAAATGTTAGCCGACCTTGAAATGGAAGCCACGTTCCCCGATGGCAGAAAATTAGTAACCATAACAAATCCTATAATATGAGCGACAGAATGATTCCCGGAGAAATCCGAACCAGCGAAGATGAACATATATCTTCGGCATCCATTACGTCACATCAGGATGCCAGTGGAGAATTTGAAGCCGATACCGGTGAGCATGAACTCAATAAAGGGAAAGAGGTTATAGAATTGGTTGTTGTCAATGACGGCGATCGCCCGATTCAGGTAGGATCTCATTTCCATTTCCCCGATTGCAATCCGGGTCTGACTTTTGATCGTGAAGCAGCTCAGGGCTATCGATTGGCCATTCCGGCCGGAAAATCCGTTCGCTTCGAACCCGGAGCTTCTAAAACCGTCCCGCTATTAAAATTGGGCGGAAAAAAAATTGTACGTGGATTACAAGTTAAAAATACCAAGTAATTATGACTAAAATCAGTAAAAAAGAATACATACAACTCTATGGCCCTACTATGGGGGATGAAATTAGATTGGCCGATACCGACCTATGGATCAGCCCTGAAAAAGATTACACCTTTGGAGGCAATGAGATGCTCTTCGGGGGCGGAAAAAGTGTGAGGGAATCCATGGGACAATCTACTCGAACCTCAGAAGAAGGTGCTCCGGACTTGGTGGTTACCAATGTAATTATTTTAGATTACTGGGGAATTGTAAGAGCCGATGTCGGCGTTAAAGACGGTAAGATTGTGGCCATTGGCAAAAGTGGGAATCCCGATGTGATGGATGGTGTAGACGAGGATTTAGTCATTGGTCCTTCTACGGAAATTATCGCCGGAGAAGGGAAAATACTAACCCCCGGCGCCATTGACACCCACGTCCATTTCTTGGGACCTGAATCTATTTGGGAAGGCCTGGCAGCCGGAACCACTACTTTTAGTGGCGGTGGAACAGGTACGGCAGAAGGTTCAAAAGCGGTTACTACCACCCCGGGACCGGGAAACTTAGCCATGATTCATCGCTCACTGGATCCCTTGCCTATGAACTTTTTACTCTTGGGAAAAGGAAGTACTGTCAATCCCAAATCCTTTGAATCTGATGCCCTTAACGGCGTTGGTGGATGGAAGGTGCATGAAGACTGGGGGGCAACTCCGGCAGCACTGGATGCCTCTTTGACAGCCGCCGATAAATGGGGATTGCAAGTGGCACTACACGCCGATTCTTTAAATGAAGCCGGTTATTTTGAACACACCATGGAGGCAATCAACGGCAGAGGAATCCATATTTTCCATGCCGAAGGCGCCGGAGGAGGTCATGCTCCCGATATTATTAAGGGTGCGGCTTTTGACAATGTACTCCCGGCGTCCACCAATCCCACTTTACCTTTTACGGTCAATACGGTTGATGAGCATTTGGATATGCTGATGATTGTTCATCACTTGGACAAGAGCATTCCCGAAGATTTGGCCTTTGCCGAGTCTCGTATCCGTGCCAACACCATGATGGCCGAAGATGTTTTGCAAGATATGGGCGCCATGTCCATCACTTCTTCTGACGCCTTGGCTATGGGTCGTATTGGTGAAGTAGCTACCCGCACTTGGCAGGTGGCACACGTGATGAAAAAACACCGCGGAAAATTAAACCCAAGCGGACTTGCCGATAATGAACGCGCTAAGCGTTATGTAGCAAAATATACCATCAACCCGGCAGTAGCTCATGGTATAGACCATGTCATCGGCTCTATTGAAAAAGGGAAAATGGCAGATATGATTCTTTGGGATCCTGCTTTTTTTGGTGTGCGTCCGCAAACCGTGATTAAAGGAGGGGCCGTAGTGATGGGGCAAATGGGAGATGGCAATGCCGCCATTCCTACTTCGGAACCCATTTGGATGCGTAAAACCATGGCTGGTGGCAGTGGGTCTGCACCTTTTACCTCCACCAGTTTTGTGGCTGAAGCGGCCATCAAAAACGGATTGAAAGAGCGCTTGGGCTTAAAACGTGAATTGACTGCCATTCATTCTACCCGGGAGATTACCAAAAAAGACATGCGCAATAACGCAGAGACCCCTGGTATAGAGGTTAACCCCGAAACTTTTGAAGTAACTGTAGAAGGGAAAGTTATTAAACCGGCGCCGGTAGATGAAATTCCTATGGCGCAACGCTATAATTTATTTTAATTGTATTCTATCAATGAATCACTCCTTTTTTAATACCCTATTACTCGCTGATGGACGATTGCCTACCGGTGGATATTCGGATTCAGCGGGTTTAGAACCGGCGGTCTTTGCCGGATTGACCTTAAATAATGCCTATGATTATATGTCGGCGCGCCTGCACACGGCCACTCAAATGGAAACTGCAGCTTGCGTTTTGGCATATCGTGCCGTCAAGGCAAAAACCGATAAAATAGAATTGGAAAATATAGAACATTCAGTGGCAGCACGTATGCCTTCTCCGGCACAGCGTAAAGCCTCTCATTTTATGGGTAGGGCTATTTTGTACCTCGGCAATCGCCTTAAAGAAGAAGATTACGGCATCCAACTACTGAATGATTTAGCCGGTCCGCCATCAAGAGGAGTGGCTTTAGGGGTATTGGCACAAGCTTTAAATGTTAGTGAGGAAAATTGTGCTATCGCTTGTTGCTATGATGATATGCAGCGCATTACGGAAGCGGTTCTAAAACTCTTGCCCACTGATCCTACCATAGTTACCAAATGGCTGGTGGATATTGGTGAAGAGGTTGCCGTGGTGGCTCAAGCTGCACAAGAGGTGGAACAACCCGAAGATTTGCCGGCTGTCAGTGCACCGTGGATGGAACATTGGGCGGAAGATCACGCCTATCGGCATAAACGTTTATTTATGGCGTGAAAAATTTTGCACTCTTTGCGCGAAAAAACTTTGCGTTCTTCGCGTGAAACCCTTAGAAAAATTCACGCAGAACGCGCAAAGGGATAAACACGCAAAGCATGCAGAGGGATTCGATGGAAGAATTTATAAAATGAGATAAAATGGAAAAAACGTATAAAACATGAACTCTGACACCTTCGCGTTCTTTGCGTAAAAACTTTGCGTTCTTCGCGTGAAACCCTCAGAAAAATTCGCGCAGAGCGCGCAAAGGGACAAACACGCAAAGCACGCAGAGGGATTCGATAGAAGAATTTATAAAATGAGATAAACAAAAATAAAATAATTATGACTAAACAAAATAATGGAAAAAGAGCCTTACGCCTTGGCGTGGTAGGCCCCGTTGGTACCGGAAAAAGTACAATTGTGGCAAGCATCTGCCGCCATTTAGGAAAAGAATTTGAATTGGGGGTCATCACCAATGACATCTACACCGATGAAGACGCTCGATTTTTGAAATCAGCCGGCGTCTTGGACACTGAGCGTATTCGTGCCGTAGAAACCGGATCCTGTCCGCATACAGCCATTCGCGATGATGTGACGATGAATAGAATAGCCGTTGAAGATCTGGAAAAAGATTTTGCGCCCTTAGACATCGTTCTAATTGAAAGTGGAGGAGATAATTTGACAGCAACTTTTTCCCCCGCTTTGGTAGATGCACAAATTTTTGTACTCGATGTAGCCGGAGGTGGCGATGTAGCCCGAAAAGGCGGCCCCGGCGTAGAACGAGCCGATTTGTTGGTAATCAATAAGACTGATATTGCAGAATACGTCAATGTAGATGTAGAGCAAATGGTTTCTGATGCAAGCAAGGAACGCGAAGGCGCCCCTATTTTAGCCTTATCCCAAAAAAATGATCAGTCTATCCAACAACTGTGCGATTGGACACGAAAATTACACCAAAATTATATTGAAGGAAAACACGTTCCCATCGATCCGGGCCCTATGGCGCCACATCTGCATCCTAAAGAAGAGGGCGATCATCACCACCATCATCATCATTAATCTATAGCCTGTGCAAGAGGAACTTATAAAGACGCGCCCCACGCGCATTGCCGTAGATTTAGTGGACGGTCGCGCTCAATTAACGACATTGGATCAGGGACATCACGCCGGAGGGCGGTTAATGCAAACCTCCGGCGCTTATATACGCATTGGTTTACTGGGCGTTCACATGCCATTGTTAGGTGGCGATCGTGCGGAAATAAATGTACGTATAGGCAGTGGTGTTGTTTTAGATATGTTGGAGCCCTCAGGAATGGTAGCTTATAATGCTTATGGCAAACGCGCTGAATATCATTTGAATATTACACTGGAAGATGAAGCTACATTGATTTGGCAAGGCGCTGAATTTGTAGCTGCCGAAGGCGCCAATCCCTGGCGAACCGTCTCCATAACCCTGGGAGAAAAAGCACGCTTGCTTTTTAAAGAAGAAATTGTATTGGGACGATCCGGAGAGCAGGAAATTCATTTGAATAACCGATTGCGTGCCGTGGATGCGCAAGGGAAAGAATGCTTGGTAGAAGAATTGGCGGTTACTCCCAAAACCCGAAAATTACCGGGAATTATCGGATCCTCAAAAGTGGTCAACACCGTTCTGGCCTTAGGATTTCGACCTACAGAGGGAGTAGAAAAAGATCCGCATCGACTCGATTTGGCAACCGAGGGTACGGTTTATCGAGCGATTGCTGAAGCCGCTCACCTCACCGAGAAAATCGTGATGCCTGTTTTTGAAAAGTGGAAAAAGGAATTGCTGCAATAGCCGAAAATAGGTTATAGTGAGCGCTATATCTAAGGATTCTATCGGTGTTCTGTGCTGGTTTTAATACCAGTTTGCAGTTCAATTGGTATAAATTCCGTTGACTTTCTACTCACTTGGTTTTTTTATTAATTTTGTAATTTAGAGTTTTATGAGTTGATGCCCAATCCAAAAGATGTCGATTCTTGTTAAAAGGAATAAACAACCATGGCCATAGGAGCGTTGCTAAAAATATTTGTGGCACAACTGTGGTCAATGAGTTAGATTTTCCACCGCAGAGAAGCAGACAGATATTCGATTGTAAATAAATCATTTTGAGGAATTTTAAAGACGTATTTAGCTCTCGAGGGGCGCATCGCACCAAAACTGACCATTTTAGGAATGCTATTTTACTTTCTTTTGTGGCCGGAATCGTCAATATTGCCGGTTTTCTGGCCATCTCACGGCTAACGACCAATGTGACCGGCCATTTTGCGATGTTTATCAACGAGTTCAACAATGCCAATTATTGGGCAGGCATCAATTTCCTGATTTATATCTTGTTCTTTTTTTGGGGAGCCTTTTCTTCCGGATTGATTTTGGGGTTTTTCAAAAAGATGAAAAATATCAATGTTTATGTGATTCCGGTGATGCTGGAAGTGCTGATTATTTTGGCGGTCATACTTTTAAAAACACAACAAACCCAACCCGATCCCAATCTTATTGCAGACTTGTTGCTCTTTGCCATGGGAATGCAAAATGCCTATGTTACTCATATTTCAAAAGCGATTGTCCGTACGACACACTTGACCGGATTATTTACCGATTTGGGCATTGAGATGGCTGATATTGTCGTGCGACGAAAGGATAAAGAGCGGAAACGACTCAACCAACAAGTGAAAATTCATTTCAATATCATTGTCTTCTTTTTCTTGGGCGGTACTGCAGGCGGATTGGGGTATACCGTTTTTAATTTTCAGATTAAAGTGCTTTGGCTTGCCATTTTCACCCTTCTTTTTTACCTGTTCTACGATATGTTTGTCATCTATTGGAGGAAATTTAAGAGGTATTTTTAGTTATTTCCTTTTATTTTTCAT
Source organism: uncultured Flavobacteriaceae bacterium (assembly GCA_964586655.1). GTDB lineage: Bacteria > Bacteroidota > Bacteroidia > Flavobacteriales > Flavobacteriaceae > JAJYSO01. Next base: position 83,780 of record CAZPGY010000002.1, on the reverse strand, counting down.
ATTTTAGGAATAACGTGTTTTGACAAGCAAAATTCCAGCGTCATGCCCAATGCCAAAAAAATAATGAGCGGCCCCAAAGCCTTTATTATTCTAATGCTTGGGATTCTTGCGCTCGCTTTTTCGGCTATTATGGTCAAAGAAGCCAATTTTGAACCCTCCACTTCCGCCTTTTTGCGGTGTGCCATTGCTTTTGTTTCACTGATACCCTTTGCCCTCTATGAAATTAAGAGAAAAGGCATGCTCAGTAAACAAGGTTTTTTTATAGCTATCCTTGCAGGAGTGTTTTTGGGTATTGATATGGTGGCTTGGAATTATGCGATTTTTTATGTCGGAGCCGGAATTTCTTCCGTGTTGCTTAACCTTCAGATTATTATATTACCCGGTTTGGCGATGATTTTTGATAAATTTAAACCCAAGAAATCCTTTTGGATTCTGGTGCCTGTTATGCTTTTAGGAATTGTGATGACCGGAGGGATTTTTGATGGCGCACCAAGTGAAGGCCCGGCAACTATATATGGTATTCCAACGGCAATTTTGGGAACCATGTTGGGATCTCTTTCAGGATTGTGTTATGGGGTTTACCTTTTTACGAGCAGAAAGGCGGGAACTACAAATCCGGGGCGGTATGTGCAGCCTCTGATGTGGGTTTTCTTGGCACAATTGATTCCACAAACAATTTCAATGTTTTTTATCTCCGATCGCGGTTTTGATATTGCAAATGGAGTACTGATTAATGGAGCACTTCCAACACATCCCGAAACCATGTTGGGAGATCCAATTACAATGACCAATTGGCTCTGGATTATTGCCTTGGGTATTATTGGACATGCCATGGCTTGGGTCTTTGTGCAAATCGGCTCTGTTAATATGCACCCTACAACCGTAGCAGGTCTATTGTTGTTAAGCCCCGTAACTACTGTTATTGTTGCCGGATTTACACACGGCGAAACAGCTACAATGCTTCAAGTTATCGGAATCATTATTGTTCTTGGTGCCGTCGCTATTCAAAATGAACTCCACAAACCACTTTTGGCCCGATTCCAAAAAGAGCAAGATGAGGAGATGGAGGACCAAGGCGTCACTTAATTTATAAAAAACATCGAATACTAATGTCAAAGTGATTTATAAATGGGGCTAAATATTCATAGGATAAATTTCAAAGGTCAAGACAAAAGCCGCAGACATAGTCATAGCTATGATGAGTATTTTTTGGAATTTATACGAAATGAAAATTTTATAGACTAAAAATCAATCCCTTTAACTTATCATTACGGTATTAGACATCGATATTGGATCAATTAGTATCTCATCTCGGTAGTAAAACAGCCTTCAGGCGTTTTGTGCCTGTTTGGTTAATCAATGAACTTTCCGATTTTATACAGAAATGGCCATTGTATTACTATTGTGATGTAAATTTTTCATATCGGTGATTTGCCAACTCAAAAAAAAGGAGACTGTTATGTTTGGTCATCGAATAATATTATCTTTGTCATTAATCGTATTACGATTTTAAACGATTTAAAATGCATAGAAAACATTATTTGATCATGCTCGTTCTGTTGGGGGGCATTTTTGTGATGACCTCTTGCCAGTCTACCGAAAAAAAAAGTGATACCAATCCAGATCGAAAGCTGGTATTAGCCATTGGCGGAGAACCCAATACCGGTTTTGACCCCACCACCGGATGGGGACGATATGGGGCACCACTTTTTCAGAGTACACTACTCAAATACGACGCCAATTTTAAGGTGATTAACGACCTGGCGGTGGCTCATCAAGTGAGTGACGACGGTTTGCAGTGGACGGTTACCATTCGGGACGATGTAAAATTTTCAGACGGAAAGCCCTTGACCATTGCCGATGTAATCTTTACCTTTAAGACTGCTAAAAATAGCCGTTCCGTCATCGATTTGACGAACCTTAAATCTATCGAAAAAATAGGGCCTCAACAAGTTCAATTTACCCTCAAGAAACCCAATTCCACGTTTATCTATCACCTGATTAAACTCGGGATTGTCCCCAAACACGCTTACGACCAGTCTTATGGAGCCCATCCCATCGGCTCCGGTCCTTATCAGATGGTACAGTGGAATAAAGGGCAACAGCTGATTGTCAAAGCCAACCCCTACTATTATGGGAAAACACCCTATTTTAAAAAACTAACTTTTTTATTTCTTTCCAAAGATGCCGGATTTGCTGCGGCTAAGGCAGGAAAAGTAGATGTAGTGGCTATACCGCCGGCTTTTTCCGACGAAAAAATAGACGGTATGCGGTTGGTCCCGGTTAAGAGCGTGGACAATCGGGGAATTGTGATGCCCTATTTGCCCAATACCGGTAAAAAGACAAAAAAGGGATATCCCATCGGAAATGATGTCACGGCTCATCAGGTCATTCGTAAAGCACTCAATATTGCTGTAGATCGTCAGGCATTAGTCGATGGTGTATTAGAAGGTTATGGAAAACCGGCATATACCGTTGCTGATCATCTGCCCTGGTGGAATCCTAAAACGGTAATCGAAGATGGAAAAATGGAAAAAGCAAAAAAAATGCTTACCAACGCCGGATGGCTTCCCAATGCTAACGGAATCCGGGAGAAAAACGGACTTCAGGCCAAATTCACGCTGTTCTATCCGTCTAATGATCCGGTGCGGCAATCCTTGGCAATCGCCTTTGCCGATATGGTTAAACCTTTAGGTGTGAAGGTGGAAACCAAAAGAAAAAGCTGGAACGAATTGCGAAAATTAATGCATGCTCATCCCGTTTTGTTTGGATTAGGCAGTCACACTCCCCTCGAAATGTACCGTACTTTTAGCAGTACCACCCGCGGAGAAGGACTCTATAATGTCAATTATTATTCAGATTCTACCGTCGATAAATACTTGAATAAAGCCTTACATGCAACGTCCAGAAAAAAAGCCATGAACTACTGGAAAAAAGCGCAGTGGGATGGCACCACCGGATTTTCAGCTAAGGGAGATGCGGTCTGGGTGTGGTTGGTCAATCTCGATCACCTCTATTTCATTGATCAAAACTTGGTCATAGGCGAACAAAAAATACAGCCTCATGGTCATGGTTGGCCTATTACTGCCTCCATTTTGCAATGGCATTATAAAAACAATAACGCTAAATAAAGTATTCTTGTCTCCAATTTTAAAATTTGGTATTAAAAAACTCGGCAAATTAGTGAGCCTGCTTTTTGCGATTAGCCTGCTTGCTTTTTTGTTGGTCAGCTACTCGCCGGTGGATCCGGTTCGAGCATATATCGGAGCGGACATGACCAAGGTAAGTCCGGAGCAACGCGCACAGATTGAGGAATATTGGGGACTTGATGAACCGCTGCCTGAGCGTTATATCAGTTGGGCCAGTGCAGTGCTTCATGGGAATTTGGGCACCTCTTTGATCTATCGCAAGCCCGTGATTGACATTATAGCCAATCGGTTTATGGCTTCCTTTGCTTTGATGGGAATTGCCTGGGTGTTTTCAGGGCTTTTGGGTTTTTTGTTGGGCATCATCGCAGGAATGCGTGAGGGCACTTTTGGGGATCGATTAATCAAGGGGTATTGTTTTACGATGGCTTCCACGCCCGCCTTTTGGTTGGGCTTGTTGTTGTTGATGTTTTTTGCCGTCGGCTTGGGTTGGTTTCCCGTGGGATTGTCTACCCCCATCGGACAGTTGACAGAGCAAGTCAGCCTTGGGGAGCGACTTCAACACTTGTTTTTACCGGCCTTGACTTTAAGTATTTTAGGTGTTGCCAATGTTGCGCTGCACACGCGTGAAAAAATGATTGATATTTTAAACAGTGAATATGTCAGATATGCACGAGCGAAAGGAGAACGTGGATTAACTCTGCTGTGGCGACACGGTCTGCGAAATGTCTCCTTGCCGGCCATATCACTACATTTTGCTTCCTTTGGAGAGCTTTTTGGCGGAGCCATCCTGGCCGAACAAGTGTTTTCCTATCCCGGTTTGGGGAAAGCCGTGGTCGAAGCCGGACTCGGAGGCGATGTCCCCCTTTTGCTGGGCATCACGCTGTTTAGTGTGGTGTTTATTTTCGTCGGCAACCTAATAGCAGATTTGCTGTATCCCATCATTGATCCACGGATTAAAAGAAAATGGAATCTATGAAGGATCAAAATATCATTCGACAACGCACGACCGCTCTTGCAAAGGCATGGAATCCTCGACGGCAAGCCATGACGGCTATTATTTTTGCCGGCATATTATTGACCGCTTTACTCGTTTCCAGTTTATTGATTTTTCCCGATGGAGCGGGGGTTGATTTTCAAATCAAAAACCAGGCGCCGTCTTGGGCACATCCTTTTGGAACCGATTGGCTGGGACGGGATATGCTGATTCGTACGGTTAAAGGACTTAGCCTGAGTTTTGGCATCGGACTATTGGCCGCTTTAGCCAGCGTGCTCATTGCTTTAATGTTTAGTTTGGCCGCTGCCTATAGCAAAATCATGGATAGCATTGTAACTTGGTTGATCGATCTTTTTCTCGGTCTTCCGCACTTGGTGATTTTGATTTTAATCTCCTTTGCACTCGGTGGTGGATATATAGGGGTGGTCGTGGGCATCGCTCTGTCACACTGGCCGCGGTTAACACGATTACTGCGTAGCGAAGTAATACAGGTAAAAAACATGGAATACGTAGCGATCTCCCGAAAAATGGGCAAGTCAAAATGGGCCATTGCTTTGCAACACGGATTGCCGCATCTGATGCCACAGTTGGTCGTTGGGTTTATTTTACTGTTTCCACATGCGATTCTGCATGAGGCCGCCATTACCTTCCTTGGATTTGGGCTCTCCTCAGACCAACCGGCGATTGGTGTCATTTTGTCTGAGTCGATGCGGTATCTCTCTACCGGCATGTGGTGGCTGGCATTTTTCCCGGGACTGATGTTGTTGATAATGGTTGGGATTTTTGATAGTTTAGGGCGTAATATCCACAAGTTGATCGATCCCTTTAACGGACAAAAATTATAAACGCTATGAAAAGAAAGACAAATTCCAGTCCTTATCGTAACCAACAAAAAACCTTGCTCGAGGTCAACGCACTTTCGCTTTCTTTTCTTCAGTATGAAAAAGGCTTACGAGAGTCGAGCGTGGAAGTGATTAAAAATTTTGATTTACAAATTAACGCCGGAGAGATTGTAGCTGTCGTGGGGGCCAGTGGAACAGGGAAAAGCCTCTTAGCCGATGCGATTATGGGAATTCTGCCCAAAGGAGCACAGCAAGGGGGCAACATTTTTTTTAAAGGCGATAAACTCAATCAGAAACGACAGAACCAACTTCGTGGAAGCACTTTAATGCTGATTCCGCAGTCCCTAAAGGCATTAAACCCATTGGTCAAATCCGGGAAACAGGTGCGTCAGGCCGTGGCGGGAAAGGATGCAAAAAAGCTTCAGGAAAAGGCATTTGAAAAATTGGGATTACCGTTAAGTGCCGGTGATAAATATCCGTTTGAACTGTCGGGAGGTATGGCAAGGCGCGTGTTGATCGCTGTCGCCATGGTCAGTAAAGCCCAATTAATTATTGCTGATGAGCCCACGCCCGGTTTGGATGAGCATTCCAGAGATGAAATCTTGATTCATCTTAAAGCCTTGGCCAATGAAGGTCGTGGAATTTTATTCATTACACACGATATCCACGCTGCTTTGCAAATTGCCGATAAAGTTGCTGTTTGCAATGCCGGAGAAACCCTCGAAATTGCCGATAAACAAGATTTTTCGGGGAAAGGTGAAAAATTAAAACATCCCTACACCAAAGCCTTGTGGAATGCCTTGCCTGAAAATGGGTTTAAGATTCCGACTGATAAAAATATCGACACTGCACAACTTCATTCTATAAAGACGAAAACCACTCAAAAAAGGGAAAAAACGCCTCAAAAAGAACTGCAAAATACGAAGGAGAATCCTTAAAACACAACCTCTTCCAATGCTTAAAATTCATAAAATCAGTTATCGGTATGCAAACCACCCGTGGTTATTTCGGGATATTAATCTTGAGATTAAGCCTGGAGAGGTGGTGGGATTATATGGGAAAAGCGGCATTGGGAAAACGACTTTAGCCAAAATTATCGGCGACTATCTAACTCCCATTGAAGGGGGGATAACGGTGGACGGAGAATCTTACCCCATTCCTGGCAGGCAGCCCGTTCAACTGATGTGGCAGCATCCCGAAAAAGCGGTCAACCCCCGTTGGCGGATGAGAAAAATACTTTATGAAGGTGGAGATATTGATTCAACGCTGATGGCGCAAATGGGGATTCGTGAGGAATGGTTTCGACGTTATCCCAGTCAGCTGTCCGGTGGAGAACTTCAACGATTTTGTCTGGCACGTGCCTTGGGGACAGATACCCGCTACTTGATTGCCGATGAAATGACCACCATGCTCGATGCCCTCACCCAGGTTCAAATATGGCAAGTGGTTTTAGAAAAGGTTCGGAAACGTCAGATTGGCGTGCTGGCGATTAGTCATGAACAAGCCTTACTAAAGCGCATCAGCCACCGAATTTTGGATTTTGATGAAATGATCAAAGTGTTCTGAAGAAGGAGGTAGCCATATCTATTTAAGAGATTAAAAAATATTACGATTTATTAAAAAAGTATTACTACAATACTTATATTTGCTCATCTGAAACTCAAGTGTAACCCCAAATTGATTTGTGAATTTTTAGCCTAATTTACAGGTCATATTGTTGTAATTAGTGTTTTTATTTATATGCGTAGTTTGCGATACTTATTTCCATTTATTATCATTTTATTATTTCCTGTAATAGAACTTGAAGCTCAGAATATCGGGCGTTTGGAGGGGACAGTAACCAATCAGTCGGGTGCGGGAATGGCACATGTCAATGTTTCAATTTCGGGAACAGATTTGGGAGCCGCTACTGATAATGCCGGACATTTTTCTATTACGAGCATTCCTATTGGGCAGCACCGTATTGTCGTTTCTGCGATAGGATATCAAACGGGTTTTAAAACTGTGTCTGTTCGTGCGGGAGCAACCACATCAGTAGATTTTATCCTGAAAGTTTCCACTACACAGCTGAGTCAGATCTTGGTAAAGGGAGAGGCCTTACGAAAAGAAAATCAATCTATTACCATTAATACGATCGAAACGGAGCGGATTCAGAAACTGCATACCACCAAGACCGACGAATTACTCAATCATATTCCGGGCGTTCAATTGGGAGCTTATGGGCAGGGAGGAACAGCAGATGTTTTTTCCATCCGAGGGTTTGGATCCGGAGGGCATGGCGGCGATGTGGCCGTGCAGATCGATGGAGTTTCACTCAATGAGTCTGCCGGACACGCTGATGGCTATGCGGATATGAATGTTGTAATCCCCTTGAATATTAAAGCTATAGATATTTATAAAGGTCCTTCATCCGTGTTGTTTGGAAGGTTTGCTAAAGGAGGTGCTATTGCTTTTGAGACCCGAAAAGGAGGCGCCTACACCGATTTCATGTTGAGTGGAGGTTCGTATAATACGGTAGATTTCCAAACAGCCATCGGGAAACCCTTATCTCTGAGCAATGGAAAGCAATTAAAAACTAATTTTGCCGCTCAGCTTTTCAATACCAAAGGGTATACTGAAAATGCGGAGATCCTCAAAGGAAACTTTTCAGGACGTTTGGCTTATGACTTGTCGGAGAAAACCGATATTGCCGTTTCTTTGCGAGGACACAGTAGTAATTGGCACGCTCCGGGATACATTACAAAAGAACAATTTTTGGATAAAGAGGCCAGAAGAAAGCAAGGACCAAACGCGGAAGATGACGGGGGCGATAAACTTTTTGCTTCAGAGCGTATTGATGTGAATCATACGTTTAATGAAAACCTCCGTTTGTTGGTGTTTGGGTATGCCGTTCAACAAGAGTTTACACGGTTCAATAAATTTGGAACCGCTCCGCAGAATGAAGACCACAACGACCGTAAGGTCTTTGCTTTTGGAGCAAGTTTAAACGGAAAAAATAAAATAGGTGAGGTTGAAGTAAACTGGATTGGCGGGATAGAATATTATAATGAAGAGTCAATAAAAAGATCTTGGGAAACGGAGAATAGGGTGCGACAAACCCCTCTTGATCATAATGTTTTTGACTTTCAAACCGTTTCTCTTTATGGGCAGGGAATATTTGAAATCAGTCCTTATTTTAAACCTTCTGTCGGACTTCGTTTTGATACCTATTCAGGAGATTTAAAACAAAAAGATCCTGCTAATGGTGCCTTACTTCATACTTATGATCTGAACAAACTCAGTCATTTTAGTCCGAAATTTGGAATTACCTCCAATCTGTTTACCGGGTTTAATTTGAGGATAAGTGCCACCAATGGATTTTCTCTACCGAGCAATACATTAAGGTATGATCCCGACATTAACCTTGATCCCACACAATTGTGGCAATATGAAATCGGAGCTAATTATAAATATAAGCACCTGTTTACTGTCGATGCTGCCGCTTGGATGCTGAATACGATTAACGAGATTGTTAATAAACCGGGAACCAATGAATATTACAATGCAGGAAAGACCCAACGTCAGGGAGTAGAAGTGGGAGCTACTTTCATGGGGATTCCCCGATTTACATTACGTGCTTCCTTTGCTTATACTACTACAGAAATCAAAGAAAACCAAATCGACAACACATTGGAGGGGAAAGAGCTAACCGGTATTCCGCAAACTTTGAGCACGATTGCGGCTGATTATCATCTTAAAAATGGATTGGGGCTGCGAATTAGCATCAGAGACGTGGGCGAATATGCTACCAATCCGAAGAATACCAATTATTACGAAGGCTACACCTTGACTAATTTGGAATTCTATTATCAATTTGGCGGACGATATATCAATAAGGGGCGTCTCTTTGTGCGGGTAAACAATGTCTTTAATGAAATTTACTCCACCAACACTTTTAGTTTTGGTGGACCTTCCTATTATGTTCCGGCTCCGATGCGCAATCTTAGGCTGGGTATTCGTTATAGTTTTTGAAAGTTCAGCTTACATAAAAAATTCTTTGATACCGCTCAGGATAAACTGAACAGCCATAGCCATAACGATAAAACCCATCATCCGTGTAATGGCACTCATTCCACTGGGACCGATATATTTTGCTGAAAGCGGTCCCACCCGAAGCACAAAATAAGAAACAATGGCACTCACCAGAATAGCCGTAATGATGACGGCAAAATCTAATATGCCGGTGGTGTTGGAAGACAGTCCGATGACCACGGCAATGCTCCCCGGCCCCGACAACATGGGCATGGCCAAAGGCGTAAAAGAAATATCGTCTTTTTCTTTAGCCGATTCTTCACCGGCTTTGGAAATGGGTTTGGACTCCTTGGGGCTCAACATGGCAAAAGCTGATTGAAGAATAATTAAACCTCCAGCTACGCGGATGCCGGCCATACTGATGCCGAAGAAATTTTTAATGGAAGTCCCGGCCAACAGAAACACCGTTAGAATGATGAACATGTATAGGGCGGTCTTTTGGGCAATCTTGTTTTGTTCGGCTTTTGTATTGTTTTCTGTTAAACTGGTAAATATCGTCATGGTGCCAAATGGATTGGCAATAGCAATGATTGAAGCAAAAGAGGCAATGAGTAATCCTCCTGCCGAACTTAAAAATTCATTCATTATATTTTGTTTTTAATTTGAGTAATTCTGGCTCCTCACACTTTGCTGCGTGAGATTCCACAGCCGTAAATATACGCATAAATAACAAAACTACGGTTGTTTATAAGGTTAATTATCAGCTGTTTATGGGAATGTCAATTTTTAGGCCTAAAAATTTATAAAGTCCAAATATTGCTTAGAGATAACCGAGTTAAAATAATTTTTTATCTTGTGAGAAAAACATATTCCCAATATAGAAAATGCATTATTTATGTATTTTTGGAAATATTGCCAAACCATCCTTTAATCTTGTAGCCATGAAAGATTCCAAAACTGCTCGATTTGCCGTTTCTTTAAATAAAAACTTGTTAACCGCTTTTGATCAACTTTGTGAAAAGAAAGCTTATCCCAGCCGGTCAAAAGCCGTTCAAGACCTCATCCAAAATTTTATTATTGAGGAAGAATGGGAGGAAGAAGAAAATGCCATGGGCACCATTACCTTGGCATTTGATCATCACAAGAGAAATTTGTCGGATAAGTTGACAGATATTCAGCACGATTTTCACACCGAAATTATTTCCAGTATGCATGTACATCTGGATGATAATAATTGCTTAGAAGTGATTGCCGTAAAAGGGAAAGGCAAAAAAATCAGAAAATTAGCTGATCTGCTCATCGGAACCAAGGGAGTGATTCACGGTAAACTGACGCTTACCACCGATGGGAAACTTGAAGAAAAGATTTGACTTTTTAGGCGCATCTTAATTACCTTTGCATTTTCTCAATACCCACATTTTTTGTTTTATGGAAAATCGTGGGATGATTTAAAGGATGACAAATTCACATGAGTTTAGTAGAAGAAGTTTCCAGTCTGCAAAATTTCACTTTTGATTTGCTTCAAGATTTTGGCTTGGATGACCGAACGACCACTATTTTGGCTGTGCTGATCAATGCCGTTGTTCTGGGGTTGATTTGTTGGGTGGCCTACTTGTGTACCCGTCAGTTAATTCTTTTTGTGGTAAGGTCGTGGATTAAAGGATCCAAAAACAAAGACCTTAATGTCTTTATCGAAAGAAAGGCCTTTAAAGCCTTGGCACATACCGTGTCGGGTTTGTTGTTTTACAACCTGTTACCGGTGTTTTTTAATGTCGGTCAAACCCTGATTCATATTGCCTTAGTCCTTTCGGTGCTCTACATTTTGATTATGATCCTGAAATCCATTTCCAAGATTTTGCACGCCTTGGAATATTTGGCGCAACGAAATGAAAAATATGCTGAAAAACCCATAAGCAGTTATGTGCAAGTAGTCCTCATTCTTTGCTATCTTATTTGTGGTGTGCTGATTGTGGCGGTTCTTTTTAATCGCAATCCCATGACCATCATCACTGCGTTTGGTGCGGGAATGGCTATTGTATTATTGATATTCCGCGATTTGATTCTCGGCTTGGTCGCCAGTGTACAACTGTCAGTAAACGATATGGTGAGAGTAGGAGACTGGATTTCGGTACACAACTACAACGCCGATGGGGAAGTGGCACAGATAAATTTGACCAGTGTGCGTGTTAGAAATTGGGACATGACCATGGCCAATGTGCCTACTTATGCGCTTATTTCCAATGGATTTAAAAATGTTAGGGAAATGCAGGATATGGGCATCCGTCGATTGATGCACCATCTACTGGTTGACGTGAGAAGTATCAAGGCAGTAGATGACGAATTTATAGAAAATCTTAAGCGCAAAGGACTGTTTGCAGGTGAGCCCGATAAACTGAGATGGAAAGATACGAAAGACTATAAATTTGAACAGGTGACCACCAATACCAACCTCAGTCTTTTTCGGCGATATATGGAAGATTTTTTGGTGGAACATCCGGGGATTGATAATGATTATATGGTGGTGCGCCAACTTCAACAAGATGGAAATGGATTGCCCATTGAAATTTATGCCTTCGTAAAGAGTGTTAGCTTTAAGCCCTTGAATTTTATCCAATCCGATATTTTTGAACACCTGTTTAGCGTTATGGATGATTTTGAATTGTCCATCTTCCAGCGCCCTCTTGGAGATGATTTTAAAGGATTCCAAGGCCGTCAATCTATTCAAGAGAAATCGTAGAGCAGCAAAATCTTCGGTAAAAGCAGCGGCTTTTTGTAAATTGTGACCTGTATTTTCTAAACTCCAAGAAGACTTTCTTATATTCAGGATTATGAAAAAACAAAACCGATTGGCCCAAGCCGCAAGTCCATATTTACAGCAACATGCCGACAATCCTGTAGATTGGTATGAATGGGAAGCGGAAGCCCTGCAAAAAGCTAAAAATGAAAACAAACCGCTATTGATCAGTATTGGCTATTCGGCCTGTCACTGGTGTCATGTGATGGAGGAAGAATCTTATCGAGATGACGAAGTGGCCCAAGTGATGAATCAATATTTCGTATCTGTCAAAGTTGATCGCGAGGAGCGTTCCGATATCGATCAAATCTATATTGAAGCTGCCCAAATGCTCAATGGAAATGCGGGCTGGCCGCTCAATGTTTTCGCTTTGCCTGATGGACGGCCCTTTTATATAGGCACCTATTTCCCTAAAAAACAGTGGATCAGCGTATTAAAGCAACTCCATCAAGTTTATGCCCAAGATCCTCAACGGGTTGAAAAACAAGCCCAAGCCCTTACGGAGGGGGTGCAAACCGAATTTTTATTGGACGGAGCCACTCGTGATGAGGCGGCTGTTGAAGTCGAGGATTTGAAGCAAATTGTAGCTGGATGGAAAACTAAAATTGATTTTGAAAACGGCGGTTTTACAGGTCAGCAGAAATTTCCCATGCCGGTGAGCTGGGATTTTCTTTTAAGCTATGCTACCCTAACCGAAGACAAGGAAATTAAGGGGGCGATAAACACCACTTTAACCGCTATGGCTCGAGGAGGAATTTATGACCAGCTTGGCGGAGGATTTTCTCGATATAGCGTTGATGAGGAGTGGTTTGCTCCACATTTTGAGAAGATGCTGTATGACAATGCTCAACTGGTCAGTTTGTATGCCAAAGCCTATCAAATCGAAAAAAAGCCTTTGTACAAACAGGTAATAGAAGAAACCTTGGCTTTTATACAGCGGGAACTCACTTCAAAGGCAGGAGGATTTTATGCCGCCTTAAATGCAGATAGCGAAGGAGAAGAAGGAAAGTTTTATGTGTGGACCAAGGCCGAAATTGAAGCGGCCTTAACATCCGAAGAAGCACAATATATTATCGATTATTTTAACATAAGCCCTACCGGAAACTGGGAAAATGGCCGGAATATTCTATACCGCACTCGGGGTGAAACCGATTTTTTTAAAGCCCAACGAGTATCGACCCAAGAAGGCAAAAAACGACTGCAACAGGCCAAAAGTAAATTGATGAAACTACGAGAAAAACGGATTCGTCCTTCGACAGACGATAAAATTCTTACCTCGTGGAATGCGCTTATGATCAAGGCTTATGTAGAGGCTTATAAAAGTCTTGGCAAAGAAGAATACCGCAAAGCGGCACTTAAAAATGCAAGCTTTATTCACGAGAATTTATGGCGGGAAGCGGAAGGGCTTTTTCGAAATTATAAGGATGGCAAAGCTTCCATTCCGGCTTTCTTAGATGATTACGCCTTTTTAGCCGAAGCTTATTGTGCGCTTTATGAAGTTAGCTTTGATAAAATGTGGCTGGATCGCAGTATGAAATTGGTGACAATGGCCTACACTCATTTCTATGATCACAAAAGTGGATTTTTTTATTATACCTCTAATCAATCCGATTCCCTCATTGCTCGAAAATTTGAATTGATTGACAATGTGCTGCCTTCCTCCAATGCCGTGATGGCTGAAGTTCTTTATCGTTTGGGAACATACTTTGAAAACGAAAAATATCTTGAAACCAGCCAAGCCATGTTGCAAACTCTTCAGGGTAGAATCAAACAAGGGAGTCCTTATTTTGGAAAATGGAGCCATATTTTATCTTATGCGGTTTTCCCGCCTTTTGAAGTGGCTATTATGGGAAGTCGGGCTCGGCAGAAAGCACAGCAAATACAGCAAAGTGGCGTCAGTAGGGTTATTTTTTTAGGGGGAGAACAAGAGAATCTTCCCTTGTTAAAAGACAAATTGCCTGAAGGGAAAACGATGATTTATGTCTGTAGAAATAAAACCTGCCAGCAACCGGTAGAGCAGGTGAAAGAGGCGGTAAAACAAATACAATCAGCGGGTTAATAAAGCAGTCGATATTCACCCACATTGTCCAATAGAACCTCACTTTTCGAATAAAATTCTTTAGCCTTTTTTTTACGGTTTCACCCGTGGAATTGATTATCTTTGCAAAAAAATATTTACTATGGGAGCCTCCAAAAAATCGGAAAAAGTCTATGATTTGGTTTGCATCGGCGGCGGTATCATGAGCGGTACCTTGGCGCTGATGACAAAAATTTTGGATAAAGACAGTAAAATAGAGGTTTTTGAACGACTTGATGAGGTAGGGTTGGAGAGTTCTGATGCATGGAACAATGCCGGAACCGGCCATTCTGCTTTTTGCGAGCTTAATTATACCCCCGAAAAAGAAGACGGATCAATTGATATTTCAAAGGCCATTTCCATTTTTAGTCAGTTTGAACGCTCCAAAGAATTTTGGAACTATTTGGTGAAGAATAAAATGATCACCAAGCCTGAGGATTTTATAAAATCCATTCCTCATCACAGTTGGGTAGAAGGAGAAAGGGATGTGGAATTTCTCAAAAAACGGCATGAGGCATTGGCTCAAACTCCGATGTTTTCGGAAATGAAATTCACCGAGGATCAGGAGACCTTAAAAAAATGGTTCCCCCTGATGATGACCAATCGAAAGTCATCAGAAGTCATGGCTGCTACTCGCATGGAACTGGGAACCGAAGTGAATTTTGGGGAGTTGACCAAAATGTACTTCGAGATCTTAAAAAAACACTTTAATGCCCCGGTACAACTCAATACTGATGTTAGGGATGTTTATGAAAACGAGGATGGCACTTGGACGGTGGAAGCCAAAAACACCAAAACGTTGGATCGGCAAACCCTAATCGCCAAAAACATTTTTATTGGCGCCGGAGGCCGAGCTTTACAGCTGTTACAAAAGACCGGGATAAAGGAAGGAAAAGGCTATGGAGGTTTTCCGGTGAGTGGCGAATTTTTGTTTTGCAAAAACCAAGAAGTCATTGATAAACACTGGGCCAAGGTATATAGCAAAGCCGGTCCTGATGCGCCTCCCATGTCCACGCCACACTTAGACACCCGCTACATTGACGGAAAACGAGAATTGCTGTTCGGTCCCTTTGCCGGATTTAGCTCCAAGTTTTTGAAAAGTGGCTCTTATGCCGATCTGTTTAAAACGGTAAAAGGAAAGAATATTAAATCTTTATTGGGTGCTTTTTGGCACAATATGGATTTAACCGGTTATTTGGTAGGCCAGCTCAAGATGAGTCATGCAGACCGAGTTGAGGTATTGCGAAGCTTTATCAAAGATGCCAAGGATGAAGATTGGGAATTGGTGGTGGCCGGTCAACGGGTTCAAATCATTAGAGCCGATAAAGAGGAATGGGGCGCCCTTCAATTTGGGACAGAAGTGGTGCATAACCCCGAAGGAACGGTAACCGCACTGTTGGGCGCCTCTCCGGGTGCTTCAACGGCAGTTCATATTATGATTCAGGTGCTTCAACACGCCTTCCCCCAAAAAATGAAAACCAAGGCTTGGAAAGAAAAACTCGATGAAATGATTTTCCTCTGGGATAAAAACGCAGACGAATCTCCTGAAGAATTCAGAAAAATACAAAAACAATGTTCCGATTCTCTAAAATTGGAAGTTTCACACTAAAAAAGTAAAAAAATAGGGGCCAGGAAATACTTCCGGATAAAATATACCCCTAAAGCTATTAAGAATTAGTTTTTAAAAATTACATTTGCACGACACAAAAGAAAAATATTTATGAGTGTTTTAGTTAATAAAGATTCAAAAATAATTGTACAAGGAATTACCGGTAGTGAAGGTTCTTTTCACGCCGAACAAATGATTAAATATGGCACCAACATCGTGGGGGGAGTAACCCCCGGAAAAGGAGGGCAAAAACACCTGGATAAACCGGTGTTCAATACCATCTCTGAAGCAATTGAAGAAACGGGTGCTGACACTTCCATCATTTTTGTTCCCCCGGCTTTTGCTGCTGACGGGATCATGGAGGCTGCTGATGCCGGCATCAAAGTAATCATTTGTATTACCGAAGGCATCCCGACACAGGACATGATTAAGGTGAAAAATTATATTGCCAAACGCGATTGCCGTTTGATTGGCCCCAACTGTCCGGGAGTAATTACGCCTGAGGAAGCTAAAGTGGGAATCATGCCGGGCTTTGTCTTCAAAAAAGGAAAAGTAGGCGTGGTTTCTAAATCCGGAACCCTTACCTATGAAGCTGCCGATCAGGTGGTTAAGCAAGGTTTGGGCATCAGTACTGCCATCGGTATTGGCGGTGACCCCATTATTGGTACCACCACCCAAGAAGCCATTGAGCTTTTGATTAATGATGATGAAACCGAAGCGGTGGTTTTGATTGGTGAAATTGGTGGTCAGCTTGAAGCCGATGCTGCACATTGGTATAAAGAAAGTGGATCTAAAAAGCCCATCGTCGGATTTATAGCCGGGGAAACAGCTCCTGCCGGCCGAACCATGGGACATGCCGGTGCTATTGTAGGCGGTAGCGATGATACCGCTCAAGCCAAAAAGAAAATCCTCCGTGATTGCGGAATTACCGTAGCCGATTCTCCGGCAGAAATCGGAAAAACCATTAAAAAAGTTTTGGGCTAATTCGCTTCGCAAAAAGAATATAGGCATAAATAAAAAAAATCCGTCGGCTATTTTCAGCTGGCGGATTTTTTTTAGCACTACACCTGCCTTTTTACGGTATAATCTTAACAAATATCTAATAATGCATCTTTCTTAAATTGGGAAGCAATTCATTATATTTGCGATGTTTTAATAGTCCGAGTCTATAAAGCTTAAAATAGCTTATCATCAACAATATTATTTATTAAAAATCAATTCTTATGAGTGATAATCCTAAAATTGTTTATACCAAGACCGATGAGGCCCCTTATTTGGCCACGCATTCGTTATTACCTATGATAGAGGCGATTACAAAGTCTGCGGCTGTCCAATTTGAAACCAAGGATATTTCTTTGGCGGCGCGAACACTGGCAGCAGTGGCCGACCTTTTGCCCGAAGAACAGCGCGTTCCCGATGCCTTGAGTGAATTGGGAGAGCTGGTGCAACAACCCGAAGCCAATGTCATCAAATTGCCTAATATCAGTGCGTCAACTCCACAATTGCAAGCCGCCATCAAAGAGCTGCAGAAAAACGGTTTTGATATACCGGATTATCCCGCTGAGCCTAAAAACGAAGAGGAGGAAGCCTTGAAAAAGAAATATGATGTGGCCAAAGGGAGTGCTGTGAATCCTGTTATCCGTCAAGGAAATTCAGATCGTCGTGCGCCCAAAGCGGTTAAGAATTTTGCTCAAAAAAATCCTTATAAAGTCAAACCTTGGCCCCAAGATTCAAAAACCGAAGTGGCAACCATGCCCAATGGAGATTTTCATCACAATGAAAAATCAGTGACCATGACCGAGGCCGGCGCCATAGACATTAAATATATCGGCTATGACGGTGAAACCAAAATGCTTCGCGAGAATTTGGAATTGCAAGAAGGCGAAGTGATCGATGCTTCTATTTTTAGTAAGGCAGAGCTAATCGATTTTATAGATAAACAATTGATTCAGGCCAAGAACAAAGGCGTACTGTTTTCAGTTCATATGAAAGCAACCATGATGAAGGTATCCGATCCGATTATTTTTGGACACGTGGTTAAACAGTATTTTAAGGAGGTTTTTGAAAAATATGGCGATGACCTCAAATCCTGCGGTGCCGATCCCAACAGTGGACTGGGTAATATATTGACCGCTATTGAGGATTTACCTGAAGAAAAAGCAACCGAAATCAATGCTGCCATTCAGGAAACCTTGGGTCGCAATGCTGACTTAGCCATGGTAGATTCTGATAATGGAATTACCAACTTGCATGTACCCAGCGATGTGATTATTGATGCTTCTATGCCGGCTATGATTCGAAATGCCGGGCAAATGTGGAATAAAGGTGGAAAAACACAAGATACCTTGGCCGTTATTCCTGAAAGTAGCTATGCCGGACTTTATGATGCTACCGTAAAATTTTGCCAAAAACACGGAGCTTTTGATCCGGCAACCATGGGAACTGTTCCTAATGTGGGGCTAATGGCCGATAAAGCGGAAGAATATGGTTCACATGATAAGACTTTTGAAATGACCGGGAAAGGGCGAGTTAAAGTCATCAGCCGCAAGTCAGGTGAGGTGATGATGTCGCATATTGTAGAACCCGGAGACCTTTGGAGAATGTGCCAAACTAAAGATGCGCCCATTCGAAATTGGGTGAAACTCGCTGTAAAACGCGCTCGCGAAACCGGCTGGCCGGCTATTTTTTGGCTCGATGAAAACCGCGCTCATGATGCCGAATTGATTAAAAAAGTGGAGCAATACCTCAGTGAAGAAAATACCGAAGGTCTCGAGCTTAAAATTATGGGGCAGGAGGAAGCCACACAATACACTTTAGAACGAGTAAAGGACGGAAAAAATACCATCTCGGTAACCGGAAATGTATTGCGTGACTATTTAACCGATTTGTTCCCGATTCTCGAACTGGGAACCAGCGCCAAAATGTTGTCCATCGTTCCCTTGCTCAATGGCGGAGGACTATTTGAAACCGGTGCGGGAGGATCAGCCCCAAAACACGTACAGCAGTTTACCAAAGAAAACCATTTGCGTTGGGACTCTTTGGGTGAATTCCTTGCCCTTTCGGTTTCTTTAGATCATTACGGAAAGAACTATGGCAATGAGAAAGCCGTTGTTTTGGCCAAGGCTTTGGATGAAGCGACAGATCGCTTTTTGGAAAATCAAAAATCACCATCGCGAAAGGTGAATGAACTTGACAACCGCGGCAGCCATTTTTACTTGGTGTTGTATTGGGTGGAAGCTTTGGCCGACCAAGCGGAAAATGATGATTTAAAAACCAAATTTGCTCCGATTGCTAAAGAATTGAAAGCCAATGAAGATCAAATTGTGAGCGAATTAAACGGCGTTCAGGGCAAGCCGGTTGATTTGGAAGGCTATTACTGGCCTAATGAAGAGCGAGTCTTTGCCGAAATGCGCCCAAGTGAAACGCTAAATAAAATTATCGCAGCCTTGTAATTGCTGCAATGATTTTTAAGTGACCCTCATTATAAATCCCCAATTTGAACGCTCAAGTTGGGGATTTATTTATGGCGTGGTGAATTTTTCGGAATAAGAGTCGTTTACTGATACCGGATGCACACATTCTTGGGCTCGGTAAAGAAATCCAGGGCGCCAAAACCTCCTTCTCGGCCTACGCCGCTGTCTTTCATCCCGCCAAAAGGCGTCCGTAAATCGCGGTTTAACCAAGTGTTTACCCACACGATTCCGGCATCAATTTGGGAGCTCATGCGCATGGTACGATCTAAATTACCGGTCCATAAAGTAGCTGATAATCCATAGCGAACACTATTGGCCATTTTCAGCACCTCTTCTTCTGTTTTAAACGGCATGAGGGTCACTACCGGACCAAAAATCTCTTCTTGATTGAGTTTGCAATCATTGGATTCCACTTCGATAATGGTGGGTTCTAAATAATAACCGTTTTCATGTCCTTGAACGGTTACCGGCTTCCCGCCCAATAAAAGTGTGGCCTGCTGCTTATTTAAATCTTTTGGATTGAGGTAGCTTTTTATTTTTTCAAAATGAGGTTTAGATACAATTGCTCCCAAATCGCTTTCCGCATCGGTAGGAGGGCCGACTTTTAATTTTTTAGCGGCTTCTATAAAATCTTTCTTGAACTTTTCATAGATGGTTTCTTCAACAAAGATCCGCGAGCCGCATAAGCAAATTTCCCCTTGATTGGCGAAAGAGGACTTGACAGTGGTTTTTAGCATCCGGTTATAGTTGCAGTCTCCAAAAATGATGTTGGGGTTTTTACCGCCGAGTTCTAAGGATAGCTTTTTAAATTTTGGAGCCGCAATTTTAGAGATGTGCGCCCCCGTTTTGGTGCCTCCGGTAAAGGAAACAGCTTTGATTTCCGGGTGACTTACAAGGGCTTCTCCGGCAGACTGTCCCAATCCGTGGACAATGTTTAAGACGCCTTTTGGCAATCCGGCTTCCCGACAGATTTCACTCAAGAGATAAGCCGTCATTGGCGTGACTTCACTGGGTTTGGCTACCACGCAATTTCCGGTGGCCAGTGCCGGGGCAATCTTCCAAGAGAAAAGATATAGTGGAAGATTCCAAGGCGAAATACAGCCTACTACTCCCAAGGGCTGTCGCAAGGTGTAATTGAGGGCATTTCTGCCTACACTTTCATGCGCTTCACTGGCATATTGCGTAATGGCATTGGCATAGAACCTGAAATTACTCACTGCTCGCGGAATGTCTACCGACAAAGCCAAAGAGACCGGTTTTCCGTTGTCCTTGCTCTCTGCTTGGGCCAAATCGACTAAACGAGATTCAATGCCGTCAGCAATTTTATGCAGCAAGGCACTCCTTTTCTCTATAGGAGTGTTTGCCCATTTAGGGAAAGCTTTTTGAGCAGCAGTTATTGCTTTTTGGATGTCTTTTGCATCGCTGTCCGGTATTTTGGAGTAAACCTCGCCAACAGCTGGGTTGTCGTTGTCTAACCATTTTCCCGATTCCGGATCGCAAAATTCATTGTCAATATAGTTTTTAAGATATAACATAAGAAATATGATTTGTCGGCCTTGAAAAAAATTGGTGTTGGCAAGTTACAATTTTATCGGCTAACTATAAATAGGGAGTAAGAAATTGAACTCAAGCAATAAAAATATTTACCGCTGTGAAAGTTAAGGGGAATCTTAATGTCCCTTATTCCCTGCAATGGTTTATGTTTTTAACCATTAAGGAGTTAAGAATAGTTAAGGGGGAATCTTAATGTCCCTTATTCCCTGCAATGGTTTATGTTTTTAACCATTAAGGAGTTAAGAATAGTTAAGGGGGAATCTTAATGTCCCTTAATCCCTTAATGGTTTATATTTTTAATCATTAAGAAGTAGAGGGTAGTTAAGAATCGGGGAGCTGTCTAAAATATTCATTTACAAATGGCTTTAAGGATTTTGAGATGTTATTGGTAAAGAAATTTATCAATAATCCCTGAGGTTTTTGCAGCAGCTTCATATAGGTTAAAAGCTGAGCTTCATGAACCGGAAGGATGTTTTCGATTGCTTTTAATTCCACCACGACACAATTATTTACCAACAAATCCAATCGTAAATTGGTGTCTATAGACAAGTCGTCATAGACCACGGGAACGGATAGTTGCTGTTGGACATGGAAACCATTTTGAATTAATTCATGTTTAAGGCATTTCTCATAAACACTTTCCAATAGGCCGGGACCAAGTGCTTTATGGACTTTGATGGCATAGCCTGTTATCTCATAGGAAAGTTGCGTAACATCTTTTTTGGTCATGATTTTTCTTTAAAGATAGATATAAATGTTTTAACCATTGAGGAGTTAAGGATAATTAAGGGGGGGCTTAATGTCTCTTAATCCCTTAATGGTTTATGTTCTTTTAAGCAATTTATCCAGTTGTCGAAAGTGTATTGGCTTCCTTGATCTGAATTTTTGAAAGTATTGTATTCCTGTTGATAAATATTAAACTTTAAAATATAAATTAAATATTAATGTATTTATATATAGATTCAATATTGAAATAAAATAATATTCTTTATAATAAATTAAAACATCTATAATTAATAAAATAATTCCCTTTAAATTATGAATGGATACAATCATAAATTATATTTTAAATTGCATATGATTGCAGGATGGTTACTCTATAATAATATAAGGTGTATATAATTTTAAATTTGATCCTATCCTAAATACATAAATCTATATTATTTACAATTATTCAATTTAAAAATAAATATTTATTGACTAAAAATCTTCAAATAAGCACAAAAACGCGACTTGGATATATTCCAAATAACATATATAAATAATTTATAACCAGGATATAATACGCGTTATTTAAAGTGTTAGTTTAATTTACTTGTTTTTGGAGCTATATCATGTAGTTATTATTTTTTGTAAAGGTAGTAGGGTTGTTTTTTAAATTAAATTTCCTAATTAAAAATAATATATAGTATATATGCAGTAATATTTCATTAAATAATTTTTTCATAGATGGGCAGTTTGTGTTTATAGAAAAATATTTTGTATTCAATTCTATAATAATTATAAGTATCCTATTATTTTGTTTTTTAAAGATTGATTATTGTATACTATATTTTATTAATATTTCGAGATTAGATTAAATATTATTTTTAGCTAAAAAATATTTGGAATAAAAAAAAACTCGATAAATATTATTAAGCATATAAATAAATAATGAAGTTGAGGGGTAGGTAAAAAAATAATTTTATTTGGATAGTTCTATACTCAATTAAAGTCAGATTATCTTCTGTTTCAAATCCGGTACGATCGAACTTTCTGTTTGATTTGGAAAAATTAGCGTGTGGGGAACACTACTTTTTTCAACAAGGAAAAGGATGCATCCGAATAAAAGCCACTTTGGGAAATGCGTTGGGTAATTAAATTCCGGTTAATAGGTAAATCAGGGCAAAGGCAACCGTGCTCAGTGCTACTTTTTTCATTTCGGGATCGAGTTGTTGGGGTTGGGTGGTTTTTCTGACGATGTATAGATGTCGCGCTAAGATTAAAAAAGGAAGAAGCATTAACCAATTCCGAGGGTTTGGTTCGAGCAAGTTGTATACTAAGCATAGAATCAGGGCGATGATGATGAGGCCAAAATGATAGATTTCAGCAGATTTTGCCCCCAGCTTTACAGCCAAGGTTATTTTCCCCGAGTTCGCATCACTTTTAATATCACGCATATTGTTGAGGTTTAAAACAGCGGTACTCAACAGACCAATAATAATTGCCGGAATCCAAACAATGCTATGCAGTTGGTGGCTGTATAAAAAGTAGCTGCCCATCACGCCGAGCAATCCAAAGAAAAGAAAGACAAAAACATCGCCCAAACCTTGATAGCCATATGCACTTTTTCCTACGGTATACTTGATGGCTGCAGCAATAGAAGCTGCGCCTAAACCTAAGAAAATCAATACATAGCCTACTTGATTGGTGTTAAAGGCAGAAAAAATAAGGATCAGTACAAAAATAAG
The DNA here is from genome assembly GCA_964586655.1 of uncultured Flavobacteriaceae bacterium. Lineage (GTDB taxonomy): Bacteria > Bacteroidota > Bacteroidia > Flavobacteriales > Flavobacteriaceae > JAJYSO01. The sequence continues at coordinate 60,827 of CAZPGY010000002.1, read as the reverse complement.
CGTGATAAAGCCGGTGATCAACATGGCTTTTTTCATCTCTTTATCGCTAATAATTCCACTTTGTAAAGCGCGAGTGGGGCCGAGGCGCTCTTCGTTATCCGTGCCTTTTATTCCATCGCCATAATCATTGGCAAAATTGGAAAGAATTTGGAAGCCGAGGGTGGTCAGTAAGGCGAAGATGAAAATGGTGATATCAAAGAATCCGTCTCGTAGTGCCAAACCGGTGCCTGCCAAAATACCGGCAATCGATAAGGGGAGGGTGCGTGGGCGCGCTGCGGCAATCCAGGTGTTAAGTTTTTGCATAGCATCAACGGGCAATTTTTACCAAGAGTTCTTTTAGCAAATCGCCTTGTGAGATGTTGTCGACTCCCACTCCTTTGGCCTTGCTGTCGATATCGCGCAGTACGGCAATGGCATGACTGCAGTGCTTCATCGGAAAAGTGCGCGAGCCCTGCACATAATCGTTAACAAAATAGGGGTGAACTCCCAGTTTGGAGGCGATATTGCCTTTTGATTTATCTTTGAGACCGTGATAGGTCAAGAGCTGAGAAAAATAACGATACAGGAGAGGCAGGGTGCCCAAAATCGGATTTTCTTTAGGGTTCTGTGAAAAGTAGTTCACAATGCGAAATGCTCTTTTAAAATCTCCGTATCCCAAGGCCTTTTGCAATTCAAAATTATTAAAGTCCTTACTAAAACCTATATTTTTTTCAATGATTTCAGGGGTGATGTCGGTGTCTTTGGGAACGATAATTTCAAGTTTTCCCAGTTCGTTGTTGATTTTTCCCAAATCCGTTCCCAGAAATTCGGCCAGTAAATGCGCTGCTTTTAGGGTGATAGAATACCCCTTTGCTTTTAGGCTTTTTTGAATAAATCCGGGTATTTTGTTGTCGTACAGTTTTTTACTGTTAAAGACAATTCCATTTTTTTTTGCCGCTTTATAAAAAGCAGAACGGCCGTCAATCTTTTTGTATTTATAACAAATTACAAGAATGGTAGAGGGTTGAGGATTCTTGAAATAGGAGGCAAAATTGGCTATTTTCTTACCGAGATTTTGGGCTTCCTTTAAAATCACCACTTGATGCTCGGCCATCATGGGAAAGCGTTTAGCCGTGGCCACCACTTCTTCAACGCTTACATCGCGACCATAGAGCACAGATTGATTAAAGTCTTTTTCGGCATCGCTCAATACGTGTTGTGCCACGGCATCAGCAATTTGATCGATGAAATAGGGCTCTTCACCACTCAATAAATAAAGCGGTTTGAACTGCCTTTTTTTGATGGAATTAATTATTTCTTGAGCACCATGCATCGGATAGGGATTTTTTCTTTATAATTGGGGTTTGTTCGGGACTTGAAATAAAAAGCAAATGCCTACAAAACTGAACTTCCCCGCTTATACTTTCCGCCTCAAAAATAAGGAAAATAAAACAGCCATTTTTGATATAGTACGGAAAAAATTTGTCAACCTAACGCCTGAAGAATGGGTGCGGCAGCATGTGATTCATTTTTTGCTGACTGAAAAGGCTTATCCCAAGTCTTTGCTGAATGCCGAAAAACAAATCAAGTTGAGTAATACCGTAAAACGTTATGACCTCATTGCTTTTTATCCCGATGGGAAAGTTAATTTGGTGGTAGAGTGCAAGGCGCCTGCTGTAAAAATTACACAGGAAACTTTTGATCAGATTGCGCGATACAACCTCAGTCTTGATGCAGACTATTTAATGGTCACCAACGGATTGCAACATTATTATTGCCAGTTGGATTATGCCCAAGAAAAATATAATTTTCTGAAAGAAATTCCAACCTATTCTCGTTAATTTGTAGTCGTGAAAATTGCTGTTGTCATATTGAATTGGAATGGTAGGAAATTGCTGGAGCAGTTCCTGCCTTCGGTACTCAAATACTCTTCGGAGGCCAATATTTATGTGGCAGATAATGCTTCAACAGACGATTCCGTAAAATATGTGAAGCAAGCTTTTCCTTCGGTAGGAATCATTCAAAATAAAGAAAACGGCGGTTATGCCAAGGGATATAATGAAGCCTTAAACCATTTGGAGGAAGAGGTGTTTGTACTGCTCAACAGCGATGTGGAAGTGACCGAAAATTGGTTGCTCCCGATGGTAGAACACTTTGAAAGTCACCCGGAGACCGCTGTGATTCAACCTAAAATCCGCGATTATAAACGCAAAAATTACTTTGAATATGCCGGAGCAGCTGGAGGCTATATTGATCGATATGCATACCCGTTTTGTCGCGGCCGATTGTTTGATACCTTGGAAGAGGATACCGGTCAGTATGATGAGGAATGCCCCATTTTTTGGGCCAGTGGCGCTTGTCTGGTGATTCGTAGTGCGGTGTACAATACGCTTGGCGGATTGGATGAAACTTATTTTGCTCATCAAGAGGAAATAGATCTGTGTTGGCGAGCTTACAACGCCGGTTATCAAGCAGTTTATATTCCCGATAGCGTGGTGTATCACCTCGGCGGCGCTACGCTAAATGCGATGAGCCCGAAGAAGACCTTTTTAAATTTTCGCAATTCCTTATTTAATATATTAAAGAATGTAGCCGGTTCCCGAGTTTATAGCATTCTCTTCCTGCGCCTTTGTTTGGACGGAATAGCCGGGATAAAGTATCTGTTTGAGGCAAAACCTTCGCATACCTTAGCAATTATTCGAGCTCATTTCAGTTTTTACAAGAACTTTTCACAAATCAAATCCAAGCGAAAATTGCAGCAACACCAACCGGGATACGATAAAATAAAATCAATACTGTGGGTATATTTCATCCGGGGAAAGAAAAAGTATCAGGAGATTTCGGCACTAAAAAACGATGTTAGATAATACCCAAAAGAAAAATTATAAATGCAAAGCGCGGTTTTTGATGAGTATAAGCAGCGCTTTTAACAGGTCTTATGCATAAATTCCTGCATTTTAAGGCTTGTTTGATATATTTTAACTTACAGAAATAATGCGAGTCGATAAATTTCTGTTAATTTGTACAATTCAAATAATAATCCGTAAAATAAAGGGTTTTTTAATCGAACAAAAAAAACAAAACCATGAAAAAGCTACTGCTTTTGTCGGCGGCAGTTACGATGTTGCTGACCTCTTGTGTGTCTAACAAAAAATTTGATGCACTAAAACACAAAAAGGAAAATCTCGAGGATGAAGTTTACCGTTTAAACGCTAAACTGGACGAGTGCGAAAATCAATCCAAGACTAAAGTTGCCAGCTTAAGAGATCAAGTGGCTACCTTGCGAAACACCAATGCGGCCTTGCTTAATGCGCAGGGCGACTTTGCATTGCTTTCCAAAAAAGCAGCCCAAAATTTAGAGCGCTCTTTAGAGGCCATTCAGGAAAAGAGTAAGCAACTTCGCAGTCTTCGTGATGCCTTGAACAGGAAGGATTCAGTGACCCTTGCTCTGGTAACCAGTCTTAAAGGTGCTTTGGGAAATATTCACGGTGATGATATTCAAATAAAAGTAGACAAAGGAGTGGTTTATGTATCCATTTCTGATAAGTTGCTGTTTTCCAGTGGAAGCTATAAAGTTACCCAACGGGCTCGCGAAGTATTGGGTAAAGTGGCCAAGGTGGTAAAAGCCAAGCCTGAAATAGAAATTATGGTTGAAGGTCACACCGATAATGTGCCCATTCATACCAAATGTATGACGGATAACTGGGATTTGAGTGTGAAACGCGCTACTTCTGTAGTACGGATTTTACAAGAACAGTATGGGGTACAACCTTCTCGAATGACAGCTGCCGGAAGAAGTTATTACGTGCCCATAGCTTCCAACGAAACAGCAGACGGTCGCGCCAGAAACCGACGTACTCGAATCATTGTCTTGCCTAAATTGGGTAAATTCTTTGAAATGATTGAGGAGGGTATGGATCAAGCTATTGAAAATAGTAAGAAAGTGGACAGCACCTCTAATAAATCTCAACAAACAGAAGGTGTTGATAACCAGATAAAAAAGGACAGTACCGACACGGATAGCTTTAGAAAATAAAGCTTCCCGATTTTCTTTGTATTGAAAAAGCAATCCCGCCTTAGGTTATTAGGCGGGATTGTTTATTTTTGCGGTATGGCAAAAAAACAAGACAAATTCAAATCGGTTATTTCACATGCCAAGGAATATGGCTATGTGTTCTCTTCAAGTGAAATCTATGACGGTCTGAGTGCAGTTTATGACTACGGCCCCAATGGCGTTGAGCTCAAAAAGAATATCAAAGACTATTGGTGGAAAAGTATGGTGCAGCTTCATCAGAACATTGTTGGTCTGGATGCTGCCATTTTGATGCACCCCAAAACTTGGAAGGCTTCCGGGCATATTGATGCTTTTAATGATCCCTTGATAGACAATAAAGATTCTAAAAAACGCTATCGAGCTGATGTGTTGATTGAGGATTATGCTGAAAAAAGAGAGAAAAAAGCGCAAAAGGAAATAAAAAAAGCCAAAAAGCGTTTTGGAGATCAATTTGACGAAGAACAGTTTGTGGCCACAAATAAGCGGGTAATTCGTTATCGGGAAGAAGCAAATTCGGCTTTGCAACGCATGGCCAAAGCTCTCGACAATGACGATTTAACCGATTTAAAAAACTTGATTGAAGAGTTGGACATTACTTGTCCGGTTAGCGGATCTAAAAACTGGACCGATGTTAAACAGTTTAATTTGATGTTCAATACTCAATTGGGAGCCGATGCAGAAAGCGCTATGGATCTGTATCTACGTCCGGAAACGGCTCAAGGTATTTTTGTCAATTTCTTAAATGTACAAAATACAGGTCGGATGAAAATTCCATTTGGAATTGCACAAATGGGAAAAGCCTTTCGTAATGAAATTGTCGCCCGGCAATTTGTCTTTCGACAGCGAGAATTTGAACAAATGGAGATGCAGTTTTTTGTCAAACCCGGCGAAGAGTTTAAGTGGTTTGATTACTGGAAAGAAGTTCGGGAGTCTTGGCACAATTCACTGGGTTTTGTCAAAGGGGAGGATTATCGCTTTCACGATCATGAAAAGTTGGCTCATTATGCCAATGCAGCCACCGATATAGAATTTGAATTTCCATTTGGCATTAAAGAATTGGAAGGAATACATTCTCGAACTGACTTTGATTTGAAAGCTCACGAAGCACATTCGGGTAAAAAATTGCGTTTCTATGATCCCAAGACCAAGGAAAATTATATTCCCTATGTGATAGAAACCTCTTTAGGATTGGATCGCATGTTTTTGGCTGTATTTTCCAAGGCGTTGAAAGAGGAGGCACTTGACGGAGGTAAGTCGAGGACGGTTTTAAAGCTTCCGGCTATTTTGGCCCCCACCAAAGTTGCTGTTTTCCCCTTGGTAAAAAAAGACGGGTTGCCCGAAATTGCACAAGAAATCATAGAAGATCTGCAGTGGGATTTTAAAGTGCGCTATGATGATAAAGACGCTGTGGGTCGCCGTTATCGACGCCAGGATGCCGTGGGAACCCCGTTCTGTGTAACAGTGGATTACGACACCAAAGAAGACGAATCCGTAACCGTTCGTTATCGAGATTCTATGGAACAAAAACGGGTTAAAATCAAAGATTTAAAAAACTTGATAGCAAAAGAACTCGACTTTAAGACCTGGTTGGTTGGTAAATAAATCCGGAACTGTGATCTTTTGCGGCACCGGTAACACTGCGGAGTACATTCACCTCCTTGCGCAAGCGCAGCACGCCAAGCAATCCAAAAATAAGCGCTTCTTTATAAGCGATTAGCTCTTTGTTAGGAATGACAATTTGGGCTGTCGTTTGTTTTTGAAAAGATTCGATCAGAAAATCGTTATAAGCCCCTCCGCCGGTTACAAGAATACGCCCGTCGGCCAATGGTGCAACTGCTTTGGAGAGCTGTTGTGCAATATGCTGTGTAAGCGTAGCCAATAGATCTTTCGGTGGCTTTTTTTGAGCTTTTAAAAGAGGGAAAAGGTGTTTTTTTACCCATTCAATCCCCAATGATTTTGGGGGTTGTCGTTGGTAAAATGCCAGTTGGTTTAAGTGATTCAATAGCGCAGTATCAACCGTCCCGGAGCGTGCGATTTGTCCCTGTGCGTCGAAAGGTTTTCCGCATTTTTGAGCATAAAAATTTAAAACGGTATTAACCGGACAAAGGTCGTAAGCTAAACGTGTTCCGTTTTTTAATAGAGAAATATTGGCAAATCCTCCCAAATTGATACAGGCGCTATATTCAGGAAAAAGCAGTTGATCGCCAATAGGAACCAAGGGCGCGCCTTGCCCGCCCAGTTTGACATCCTGAACCCTGAAATTACAAATTACTTGCACTTGTATGAGGTCGGCCAGTTTGGGCAAGTTGCCGATTTGTAGGGTGTAGTGATTTTCGGGTTGATGTAAAATGGTGTGACCATGACTGCAAACTGCATCAATTTGGTGGAGGCCATGATGTTTGATAAATTTTTTTATTTGCCGAGCCAAATAATGAGTGTAAGCAGTATCGAGTTGTTTTAATTCGGTTGAAGAATAGGTGTCGGCTTCACTTAATTTTTTCTGCCACAATCTGCTATAAGCTACCGTTGAAGTGGTTATAAAACGATATTTCCAGCTTCCCTGCTGCTTTGTCAAATGAAGGTAGGCCAGGTCAATTCCGTCTAAGGAAGTGCCGGACATGACGCCAATCACCCAATATGAATTTGTTTTCATGGCAGTAAAATAAGACATTCTGTATTGAAATTAACAGGTAATAAGTTATATTTGCTGCTCTTCAAACAAAATACTTAAAAATTAAAGCGTTTATGGATTTTAAACTTACAGAGGAGCATCTGATGATTAGAGATGCAGCGAGAGATTTCGCCAATAATGAACTGCTGCCCGGTGTTATTGAGCGTGATGAAAACGAAGAATTTCCAAAAGAACAGGTCAAAAAGATGGCCGAACTCGGTTTTCTGGGGATGATGGTTTCGCCTGATTATGGAGGCGGTGGAATGGACACAGTATCCTATGCCTTGGCCATGGAAGAAATTTCTAAAATTGATGCCTCTTGCTCTGTAATTATGTCGGTTAACAATTCCTTGGTTTGCTGGGGACTCGAAACCTATGGTACTGAAGAACAGAAACAAAAATATTTGACGAAACTGGCTACCGGAGAATCTATAGGCGCATTTTGTTTGAGTGAACCTGAAGCGGGTAGTGATGCTACTTCACAAAAAACCATGGCAATAGATAAAGGGGATCATTACCTTTTAAACGGTACCAAAAACTGGATCACCAATGGAGGAACGGCCGACTATTATTTGGTGATGGCCCAAACACACAAAGAAAAAGGCCATCACGGAATTAATGCCTTTATTGTTGAACGAGGCTGGGAAGGCTTTGAGGTAGGTCCCAAAGAAAAAAAATTAGGAATTCGGGGAAGTGATACCCATTCTTTGAACTTTAATGATGTTAAAGTGCCCAAAGAAAACCGCATTGGAGAAGATGGTTTTGGTTTTACTTTTGCTATGAAAACCCTTTCCGGTGGGCGGATTGGAATTGCTTCTCAAGCCTTGGGAATTGCTTCCGGAGCCTATGAACTCGCCAGAAAATACAGCAAACAACGCAAGGCTTTTGGTAAAGAAATATCAAGACATCAGGCAATTGCCTTTAAACTGGCTAAAATGTATACGGAAATAGAAGCCGCTCGCCATTTGGTAATGAAAGCTGCCCGAGATAAGGACAATCATGAAAGCTATGACCTTTCCGGTGCTATGGCAAAGTACTATGCCTCTAAAGTTGCTATGGATGCCACGGTTGAGGCTGTTCAAATTCACGGCGGAAATGGTTATGTCAAAGAATATCACGTAGAACGATTGATGCGTGATGCCAAAATTACCCAGATATACGAAGGGACTTCAGAAATTCAGCAAATTGTGATTTCCAGAGCAATCTTGAAAGACTGATAAACCGGATTTTGAAAAAAATATAGATAGGCAGTCACTTGTGGCTGCCTATTTTTTATTACAACTCCTCTCGAGGCGGTATTCCTATTTCGACGGAAGAGCCCGTCATGGGGCGTGTCGAAGGCTCCACTGATCGTAATCGACTATTTTCAGCCGCTTAAATTGTGTCGTTGATCGATTCAATGTAATTCAAAATCTCTTCTCTCCCGGTTTTATGAACGGCGGAAGAAATAAAGTGAGGAGGGAGCGGAGACCAGTGGGCTTCCAGTTTTTTTTGGTAAGCAGTGACATTCCGATTTAAAGCCCCGGGTTTCAATTTATCGGCCTTGGTAAAAATAATGCTGAATGGAATATTGTTGGTGCCTAACCATTTCATAAATTCCAGATCGATTTTTTGAGGTCGATGTCGCACATCAACTAAGACAAAGGCAGAAATTAGCTGTAAACGATTTTTGAAATAAGTAGAAATCAATTTTTGGAATTCTCGTTTGTGGGCCTTGCTGGTTTGTGCATATCCATAACCCGGTAAATCGACCAAGTGCCATTCTTCGTTGATCAAAAAGTGATTGATAAGTTGTGTTTTTCCGGGTTTTCCCGAGGTTTTGGCCAGTTTTTTTCGGCGTGTCAACATGTTGATAAGCGAAGATTTCCCCACATTACTGCGACCGATAAAAGCATACTCCGGAAGCTTTCCCGAAGGGCATTTTTCAACTTTTGAATTGCTGATCACGAAAGAAGCCGAACGAATATCCATGATTGACCAATGCTTGGTATTAATTCGATATTAAATTTAATTTCAAATATTTTTCGACTTAAAAAATAAGCTTAAAGTTCGCGTTTTTGCAACCAAGCATACAGAATTTCATTAAACTCCTCGGGATGTTCCATCATGGCTGCGTGTCCGCATTTGTCAATCCAATAAAGGTCAGAATCGGGGAGAAGAGCGTGAAAATCATCAGCGACTTCGGGAGGCGTTACGCCGTCTTGTTTTCCCCAAATAATACAAGTAGGCAAATTCATATTGGGCAAATCCTTGGCCATGTTATGTCGGATGGCACTTTTGGCAATTGCCAAGGTGCGTGCCACACGACCGCGATCACTTACCGTTTCAAAGACATCGTCTACCAATTCTTTAGTAGCTACTTTGGGATCGTAAAAGACGTTCTGCGTCTTTTCCTTTACATAGTCATAGCTGTGACGCTTGACATATGAACCGCCCATAGCGCTTTCATAAAGTCCGGAGCTTCCGGTAATGACCAGTCCGTCAATATTTTGGGGGTGATTTTTGACGGTCAATAGCGCAATGTGCCCACCCAAGGAATTCCCCATGAGAATGGCGCCTTTATATTGTTTATAACTGATGAATTCGTCGACAAATTTAGCGAGATTACTCACTTTGGTCTTCATCAAAGGCATGCTGTACAACGGAAGTTCGGGGAGCACTACTTTGTAGCCTTTTTTTGGAAAAAAATTGGCTACTCCTTCAAAATTGCTCAATTGCCCCATGAGGCCGTGTAGAATAATTATAGGACGTCCTTCTCCTATTTCTGTGTACGTAAACTTCCCTTCGGTCTTTAAATTGTATTCCATTAAAATCGCAGTTTGCTGCGGCAAATATACGGATTTTTTAGGATTTTGAATTGCTCCAAAGCTTTGAGTTGCCCTTTGTGGCAATTCAACGCTTCAAACTGAAAAATCCGGAATGTTGGGCTTCCATATTTTTTTAGCCGGCTATTTGTGATGTTGTTGTTAATTTTTCAATTCTTCCCACTTTCATACATCGGTATCTATTTCCCTGAAATCCCCGCTATTTGTGCGGTTTGTAGATTTTCACAATAAGTTGTCAACAAAAACTTATCAACAATGTGGTAAAAAGTGGGTAAATGTGGTAAAAAAATTAATATATTTGGACTGATATTCTAAAGTGATGCTGAATTTAATCGGGACATATGAGTGCAAGATTGACGCAAAAGGGCGTCTGTTGCTGCCTTCAAAGCTAAAGAAGCAGTTGCTCCCTTTGATTGAAGAAGGGTTTGTGCTCAAGCGTTCGGTATTTCAGCCTTGTTTAGAGTTGTATCCGATGGAGGAATGGCGAGTGCTGATGGAGAAGGTTAACGGTTTAAATCGTTTTAAGAAGAAGAACAATGATTTTATCCGAAGGTTTACAGCCGGGGTGAAAATGATTGAAGTAGACAGCAACGGCCGTTTGTTGGTGCCCAAAGACCTGTACACTTTTGCCGGATTGGAGAAAGAGATTGTACTGTCTTCGGCCATTAACATTGTAGAGATTTGGGATAAATCCAAATATGAGCAAGCCATTGATGATGCTACTGATGATTTTGCAGATTTAGCGGAAGAAGTAATGGGAGGGGACGATGAATAAATCAGCATATCACATTCCGGTATTGCTTCAACAGAGTGTCGATGGTTTAAATATTCGACCGGGTGGCGTATATGTAGATGTCACTTTTGGAGGCGGAGGGCATTCAGCCGAAATTTTAAAACGCCTGGGACCCGACGGAAGGCTATTTGCATTTGACCGTGATGCTGATGCGCAGAAAAATGCTTTTGACGATCCCCGATTTACCTTAATCGCAGCAAATTTTTGCTATATCAAACGGTTTTTGCGGTTGGAGGGCGTCAGAAAAGTCGATGGAATCTTAGGGGATTTTGGGGTTTCATCGCATCAATTTGATACGGTAGAACGCGGCTTTTCAACCCGGTTTGAGGCTAAATTGGATATGCGGATGGACCAAGAGAGTGAAAGAAGTGCTTATGAAGTGGTCAATACGTATAGCGAAGATGAATTGCGCAGGGTGTTTGCAGAATATGGTGAATTAAAAAATGCGAAGAGATTGGCAGAAAGTATCCTTGAACGGCGACGTGAAAAAGTGATCACCACCAGTGGAGAGTTAAACGAACTGCTTCGTCCATTGTTGTTTAAAAGGAAGCAAAATAAAATTTTGGCTCGAATCTATCAGGCCATTCGAATTGAAGTGAACGGAGAGATAGAGAGTTTGAAAGCTTTTTTGTTGCAAACAGAAGAGCTGATAAAGTCCGGCGGGCGTTTAAGTTTGATTTCCTATCACTCTTTAGAAGATCGACTGGTTAAACGTTACATCCGAAGTGGTTTGTTTGAAGGGGAACCCGAGAAAGATTTTTATGGCAGGGTATCCGTTCCATTTAAGAAAGTGGGCAAGATGCAAACCGCATCGGCACAAGAAATAAAAGACAACAATCGCGCAAGAAGTGCAAAATTGAGGATTGGAGAACGACTTGAATCATGAAAAAAGGGATCTATAACATATTAAAAGGGAAATTCCTAATTGATCAGGACGCAGCCAAAAACTGGCGGTTTATCGTGTTTTGCGCTGTGTTGGCGCTGATCATGATTGCCGGATCACATGCCACCGACCGCAAAGTGCACAAAATTGCAAAACTGCAAAAGGAAGTGCGTCGTTTGCGCAGCGAGTTTATCGCCCAACGCGAAAACCTAATGGAGTTGACCATGGAATCGACCTTGAACAAGCGCTTGAAAGAAAAGGGAATTTCAACCTCCAATACCCCTCCTGTTAAAATTGTAGTTGAAGATTTAGATGACTAACGAAAAAAACATATTGAACCGGTTCTACCTCGTGGTAATCTTACTGCTGGTCTTTGTAGTAGCGGTAAGTTTCAAATTACTCGATATTCAGGTTGCGCATGGAGATCGGTATGAAGAATTGGCCCGAAAGCGGGTGTTTAAAAACTTTACTATTCCTGCCAAGCGTGGAAATATATATGATGCTAACGGCAATTTATTGGCCACTTCCGTTGCGCGTTATGAAATTCGATTTGATGCGGTAACCGTAAGCCAGGAAGATTTTGATCAATACCTGACTCCTTTATCCGAAAAGCTTTCCGGTTTATTGGGGAATACCCCAAAGTATTATCGTCAGCGAATGCGCCATGCCCGGAAGGTGGGAAATCGATATTTACTGATTGCTGAAAATTTGGATTATTTAGAATATGTAAAAATCAAGAACTTCCCCTTGTTTAAAAAGGGACCTTATCAAGGCGGATTTATCGCCGAACCGCGAACCGTAAGAGAGCTGCCCTTGGGGAAGATTGCAGAGCGAACCGTAGGTCATGGGATTGTAGGGCTTGAAGGTGCATTTAATGAGTACCTAAAAGGAACCGATGGACATCGATTAAAACAAAAAATTGCAGACGGTCTTTGGAAACCGGTCAGTGACGGTAAATATGTCAAACCTCGGGATGGCTATGATGTCTTTTCAACCATAGACCTTAATATTCAGGATATTGTTCACCACGCCTTGTTGCAGCAGCTGGAGTACTTTAAGGCCGATCATGGAACTGCTGTGGTGATGGAAGTAGAAACCGGCGAAATTAAAGCCATCGCAAACCTTGGGAGGACTTCTGACGGACATTATTTTGAAAAACGAAACTATGCCATTTGGGAGGCACAAGAACCGGGGTCAACCTTTAAATTGATGGCTATGGTGGCCGCTTTGGAAGACAATGTAGTCGATACTTCCACTATTTTTGATTCAGAAGGAGGAAGTGTAAGATATTATGATCGAGTGGTTTATGATTCTCATTATGGTGGATATGGAAAGATTTCTGCAGCTCGTGCTTTTGAAGTTTCTTCCAATACCGTCTTTTCCAAAATAATTACTGAAGGATATGAGAATAATGCAGAGGCTTTTATCAAGCGTCTTGAATATATGGGACTCGGTCAAAAGTTGGGACTTGAAATCATGGGTGAAGGAAAGCCTGAAATTCCACATCCCGGCGACAGCAATTGGTATGGAACTACCTTGCCCTGGATGTCTTTTGGCTATGGAGTAGAATTAACGCCACTACAGATATTGACTTTTTACAATGCTATTGCCAATGATGGCGTGGAGGTTAAACCTCGATTTATAGAAGAGATCAGAGATGGAAATAAAGTGGTAAAAGAATTTGATAAATCTATTAGAATCAGTTCGATATGCTCTAAAGAAACGGCTTTAAAAGCACAGGCCATGATGAAACATGTGGTGATGCGCGGAACCGGACAGGGCATTTATTCTGAAGAACTGGCCATGGCGGGAAAGACGGGAACAGCTATTGCCAGCTATGGAAAGGAGAAGGAGTATACCGCTTCTTTTGTGGGGTATTTTCCGGCCGATCATCCCAAGTATTCATGTATTGTGATTGTAAATCATCCCGACAAAAGTATCGGGTTTTACGGAAGTCAGTGTGCCGCACCGGCTTTTAGAGAGATTGCTCTAAAAATTCACAACCGTGTACCACAGGCCGATACCCTTTCACGCCTTAAAGTAGCAAACAAAACAGTGATTAATGAATTTAAACAATATTATCACTTGTTGGATCAACCTGAATCCGTTATGCCTAATGTGGTAGGTATGCCGGCCATGGATGCAGTGGCCCTACTGGAAAATATGGGGTTGCAAACTAAATTGAAGGGAGTAGGAAAGGTGATAAGCCAATCCATTCCGGAAGGACGACAAATTGAAGCTGTTAAAACTGTAAAATTAATAACTGAGTGAAACGCCTTAACGACATACTTGACGCTGTAGCTGTGGTTTCTGTCAAAGGAGACAAGGCGATTGCCATCCACAACATAACTTTTGATTCACGAAAGGTGGAGCAAGCTTCGTTATTTGTAGCAATTCGGGGAGCAGCTACAGACGGACACGGCTATATTGAGGCGGCCATTGAGCAGGGGGCGGCAGCGGTGGTTTGTGAACAGCTTCCTGAAAAATTAGTGACGGCAGTCACCTATGTACAGGTGAAGGATACCAAAGAAGCCCTGGCTTTGATGGCGGCAAATTACTATGACCAGCCTTCCAAAAAATTAAAACTTACCGGTGTCACCGGAACTAATGGAAAAACCACGGTGGCTTCTTTACTTTACAAACTCTTTTTGGATGCCGGTTATACAGTGGGGTTGATTTCTACTGTGGTCATTAAGGTTGGCAAAAAAGATTACCCTACTCAATTGACCACGCCCGATTCGCTGACCCTCAATAAATATTTGAACCTGATGAGCCAAGCCGGAGTAACGCATTGTTTTATGGAGGTGAGCTCGCACGGAATAGCCCAAAAAAGAACAGCCGGACTCCATTTTGTGGGAGGAATATTTACCAATCTTTCTCATGACCACTTGGATTATCACAAGACTTTTGCCGAATACCGCAATGTTAAGAAGCACTTCTTCGATCAATTGCCAAAGCCCGCTTTTGCCCTCACCAATATAGATGACAAAAACGGACGTTTTATGCTGCAAAATACCGCGGCAACGCCAAAAACTTATGCCTTAAAAAACATGGCCGACTACAGCGGCAGGGTGTTGGAAAATAGTTTTCAAGGAATGTTGATGAGTATCAATGCGCAGGAATTGTGGGTTAAATTGATAGGAAACTTTAATGCCTACAATATGTTGGCCGTTTATGCGGCTGCTGATATGCTGGGCTTGACAGAAATGGAGAATTTGAAGCACCTCAGTAGATTGGAGGCGGTGGAAGGGCGTTTTGAATATTTCGTTTCTCCTCAAAAGAAAATTACGGCAGTTGTCGATTATGCCCACACGCCTGATGCTTTAAAAAATGTATTGCAAACCATTAATTCTATTCGGAAGAACGGAGAAAACCTGATTACGGTTGTAGGTTGCGGGGGTGATCGTGATGCTGAAAAACGCCCCAAAATGGGACAGTTGGCATCGGCATTAAGTACCAAAGCTATTTTAACCAGTGACAATCCCAGGACAGAAGATCCCGAAGCCATTCTTAAAGAGGTAATGCAAGGAGTGCTCCCCCAGGATCGCCCCAAAACTTTGTCGATTACCAATCGAGAGGAGGCAATCAAGACGGCGGCTTCTATAGCCGATACAAAAGACATTATCCTGATTGCAGGAAAAGGACATGAAACCTATCAGGAGGTGAATGGCAAGCGCCATCATTTTGATGATATGGAACTCATTACTCAATTTTTAAACGAAATGAATAAATAACAACTAAGGCGAAGTAATCAATGCTATACTATCTGTTTAAATATTTAGATCTACAATACGACTTTCCCGGAGCGCAGTTGTTTGATTACATCTCCTTTAGGGCAGGTATGGCAGTGATTTTGTCCTTGGCCATTTCCACAATCTATGGAAAGCGCATCATTAAATACCTCCTGCATAAACAAGTGGGTGAAACAGTTCGCAAACTTGGGTTGGAGGGGCAAGAAGAAAAAGCCGGAACCCCTACGATGGGCGGTATCATCATTATTTTTTCTTGCTTGATTCCTGTTTTGCTGTTTGCCAAACTCGAAAATATTTATGTCATCTTGCTCATTGTAACTACCTTGTGGATGGGAGCTATTGGTTTTTTGGATGATTACATCAAAATTTTCAGAAAAAATAAGGACGGACTTAAAGGGAAGTTTAAGATTATCGGGCAAGTAGGTTTGGGAATCATTGTGGGAGCTACCATGTATTTTCATCCTGATATTACCATTCGGGAAAAGACCCAAGTCTCCATGAATACAGCACAAACCGAACAGACGCAACCGGTGTATGGCGATCCACATAAATCCACAAAAACCACCATTCCCTTTTTCAAAAAACACGAATTCGATTATTCGAGTTTGATTAGTTGGATCAGTCCGGAAATGGCTTCTTATACCTGGCTTATTTTTATTCCCATTGTCATCTTTATTGTGACCGCCGTATCCAATGGCGCCAATTTAACCGATGGCCTTGACGGATTAGCAGCAGGAACCTCCACTGTCGCGGTACTCGCTTTGGCTGTATTTGCATGGATTTCGGGAAATGTGATTTTTTCGGACTACCTCAATGTGATGAACATTCCCAATTCGGGAGAAATGACCATTTTTATATCTGCCTTGGCCGGTGCTTTAATTGGTTTTCTCTGGTACAATACCTATCCGGCACAGATTTTTATGGGCGATACCGGCAGCTTGACGCTTGGAGGAATCATTGCTGTTATTGCTATTGCCGTGCGAAAAGAATTGTTGATTCCCATTTTATGCGGAGTATTCCTTATGGAAAACCTATCGGTGATTATGCAGGTGAGCTGGTTCAAATTTACCAAAAAACGCAGCGGAATAGGAAAGCGCATTTTTTTAATGTCTCCCTTGCATCACCACTATCAAAAACAAGGATTCCATGAAAGTAAAATTGTTGTCCGTTTTTGGATTATTGCCATTTTACTAGCGGTGATTACTATTATAACGCTAAAGATCAGGTAGATGGAAAAGCGGCTGGTCATTTTAGGGGCAGGGGAAAGCGGTGTAGGAACCGCCCTTTTGGGACAACAAAAAGAATATGCTGTTTTTGTCTCTGACAGCGGAAAAATAAAAAAGAGATACAAAGAAGTTCTTATACATCACAAGATCGATTGGGAAGAAGGGCAGCATACTACTGCACAAATCTTGACGGCAGACATTGTAGTAAAGAGTCCGGGGATTCCAAAAGAAACAGCCATTGTGAAAGCAATTAAGGCGAAAGGAATACCCGTGGTTTCGGAGATCGAGTTTGCCGCGAAATTCACCCGTGCAAAATTGATTGCCATTACCGGAAGCAATGGGAAAACAACAGTGACCAACTGGATTAGTTTTTTGCTGCAACAGGCCGGATTAAAACAGGTTATGGCCGGCAATGTGGGCTTGAGTTTTGCTAAAGCGGTTGCCGAAAATGATCCTGATTATTTTGTGCTTGAAGTGAGCAGCTTTCAACTGGATGATATTATAGATTTTCATCCACATATAGCTGTGCTGACCAATATTACTCCTGATCATTTAGATCGATATGAGCATGTTTTTCAACACTATATCGATGCTAAATTCAGGATTACCAAAAATCAAACCCCAGCAGATTATTTTATTTATGATGGGGATGATGAAGTGATAAAAGAACAGTTGAAAACTAAAAAAATTAAAGCAAAAAAAATTCCTTTTTCCTTTCGACAAATAGAAGGATGGGGAACTGTAATAACCGATAATAAGTTGAAAACAAAATTGAAAAATAGAGAATTTACCATGGCGCAAGAAGATATTGCATTGAAAGGAATTCACAATGCTAAAAATGCGATGACCACCTCGAGTGTGGGCAATATTCTAAAGATTAGAAAGCAAACCATTCGAGAGAGCATGAAAGATTTTCAAGGGGTGGAGCACCGACTTGAAAACGTGTTGAAAATCAACAATGTAAAGTATATTAATGATTCCAAAGCGACCAATATCAATGCTACCTACTATGCCCTTGAAAGTGTACGCCCTCAAACGGTATGGATTGTAGGCGGTGTCGATAAAGGCAACAATTATGAAGAACTCTTGCCCTTGGTTAATGAAAAAGTGAAGGCCATTGTTTGTTTAGGGGTGGATAACCACAAAATTATAGAGAGTTTTGACAATTGTGTGGCCAATATTTTTGAAACCGGCAGCATGACTGAAGCGGTTAGAACTGCTCATTTGTTGGCCGAAAGTGGAGATACGGTTTTATTGTCTCCGGCTTGTGCCAGTTTTGATTTGTTTGAAAATTATGAAGATCGCGGGCGTCAATTTAAAGCAGCGGTCAGAAATTTATAATCGTTATAGCATAACCACAAATAAAGCGTAAAGGTGTCAGAAACAGGAAAAATAAGTGTTAGAAGTTTCTTTTCACAACTGAAGGGAGATAAGTCGGTGTGGGCGGTTACTGCCCTACTGGCCATATTTTCCTTTCTTCCTATTTACAGTGCGAGTAGCAATCCGGCCTATTTGTATGGAGATGGGGATATTTTTCAATACCTGTTAACCCATTTCATGCACCTTTTTTTGGGCTTTATCATGATATATGCCATTCACCGCATTCCTTATCATTACTTTCGTGGGCTGTCAATACTCGGGATTCCAATCATTGTAGTGCTTTTGATTTATACGCTGGCACAGGGAACAACCATAGATGGAGCCAATGCCAGCCGATGGATTACCATTCCCATTATCAATAAATCATTCCAAACTTCTACAGTGGCTTTTGTTATTTTATTGGTTTATGTGGCGCGATACCTGTCAAAGATAAAAGATAAGGACGTGAGTTTTAAGGAAAGTATTCTTCCGCTTTGGGTGCCGGTGGTTGCAGTAGTGGGGCTCATTTTACCGGCCAACTTTTCTACGGCGGCCATTATATTTGCCATGGTGCTTATGCTGACTTTTGTTGGTGGGTATAAAATAAAATACCTGTGTTATATCCTTGGGTTTGGTATTCTGGCCCTCGGCTTGTTTGTGTTGTCGGCCAAGGCTTTTCCTGAGGTAATGCCCAGTCGTGTAGCAACTTGGGAAAGCCGGATTGAAAATTTTATCAATGGAGAAGCCGAAGGCGATAATTATCAAATACAACGTTCAAAAATAGCCATTGCTCGGGGAGGTGTTACCGGAGTAGGATTGGGAAAAAGTGTAGAACGCAATTTTTTACCACAGTCTTCTTCCGATTTTATCTTTGCCATTATTGTGGAAGAAATGGGACTGATAGGCGGCTTTTTTGTCATGCTGCTATACCTGTGGCTGTTGATTCGATTTATTGTTATTGCTACCAAATCAGAAACTGTTTTTGGCAAACTGATGGTCATTGGGGTGGGGTTGCCCATTATTTTTCAAGCCTTTATCAATATGGCGGTAACGGTGAGTTTGTTTCCGGTAACCGGACAAACCCTTCCGTTGATCAGTGACGGGGGATCCTCCATTTGGATGACTTGTGTTGCCATTGGATTGGTGTTGAGTGTGAGTGTAAAGCACAAACATAAGACGGAACAAGAAATTCAGGAAGAAGATAGTGATAATCCCTTAGAAGTATTAAGTGAAGCAGTATGAAAAAGAACAGGGTGATCATATCAGGAGGAGGAACAGGAGGACATATTTATCCGGCCATTGCCATTGCTGATGAATTGAAAAAGCGGCATCCGGATATGGAATTCCTATTTGTGGGCGCCCGTGATCGCATGGAAATGGAAAAGGTTCCTAAAGCGGGATATAAAATCAAAGGCTTATGGATTTCAGGCATCCAGCGAAAAATGAGTTTAAAAAATCTGGCTTTGCCCTTTAAGTTGATGCATAGTTTGCGGAAAGCTCATAAAATAATCAATGACTTTGAGCCTTGTGTAGCCATAGGTACAGGGGGTTATGCCAGTGGGCCTTTGTTGAGTGCGGCCAGCAAAAAAGGAATTCCCACTTTGCTGCAAGAACAGAATTCTTATGCAGGAATGACCAATAAATGGTTAGCGGGTAAGGCTTCTACCATTTGCGTGGCTTATGAAAATATGGAGCGTTATTTTCCGAAAGAAAAAATTGTGTTTACCGGCAACCCCATTCGCGGAGATTTGTTGGAAATTGAATCCAAAAGAACGCAAGGCATCGACTATTTTAAACTCGATCCGAATAAAAAAACCGTGCTGATATTAGGAGGCAGTTTGGGAGCAAGATCTATAAATGAGCTGGGCGCAAGAAGCCTATCCTTTTTTAAATCTCACGATATACAGCTCATTTGGCAATGTGGGAAACTGTATTTTGAAGAGTTTAAAAAATATGATGAAGAAGAGCATGTGAAATTGCACCAATTTTTGGAGCGTATGGATTTGGCGTATGCTGCTGCCGATATTATCCTGTCTCGTGCCGGAGCCATTTCGGTTAGTGAGCTTTGTATTGTTGGGAAGCCTACTATTTTTATTCCTTCGCCTAATGTAGCTGAAGACCATCAAACAAAAAATGCAGAAGCTTTGGCTCGCAAAGGAGCGGCATTGATGATTGAGGAAGCGGCGTTGGAAACTGAATTTGAAGCGGTGATGAGCGAGCTGATCAAGGCTCCAAAACAACAACAGCAGTTGGCCGAAAATATAAAAAAAAGAGCCAAACCCCATGCTACTTCCGACATAGTGGATGAGGTAGAGAAATTAATAAAAATGCGACAAACAGCGTCATGAAAGCGTTTAACGACATACAAAATATTTATTTTCTCGGTATCGGCGGTATCGGGATGAGTGCTCTTGCGCAATATTTTGCGTTGAACGGGAAAAGAGTGGCGGGATATGACAAAACCCCCGGAAGAATGACTCGTAAGCTGGCCGCAGCAGGTATTCCGATAACTTTTGAAGATCAAGTTGACTGCATTCCAAGGGCTATAAAAAATCAACATACGTTGGTGGTGTACACGCCGGCGATTCCGGAAGACTTGAAATTGTTGAAGTTTTTTAAGAATGCAGGATATCCGTTAAAAAAACGATCCCTCGTACTGGCAGAAGTTGCTCGACAAATGCCGTGTTTGGCCATTGCAGGAACGCATGGAAAAACGACCAGCTCAGCCATGCTGGCCCATTTGCTTAAGGCTACAGGTCATAAGATTACTGCCTTTTTAGGAGGCGTTTGTGAGAACTATCAATCCAATTTTATTGGTGACGGTCATGAGGCCTGTGTGGTGGAAGCCGATGAATATGATCGTTCCTTTTTGGCGCTTTCTCCGCAATATGCGGCCATCACTTCTATGGAAGCTGATCATTTGGATATTTACGGAAAAGCCGAAGAGCTGACACATTCTTTTCATGAATTTGCACAGAAACTGCCTTCTCCCGATACACTTTTTTACCAACAGGGATTGGCTATGAAAGGCGGGTCTACCGTGGCAGTAGACCAACACGCCGATTATTCGGTGCAAAACATCAGTATTAAAAATGGAACTTATCAGTTTGATTTTAAGACGCCGCAGCGATTGATAACGAACCTGCAACTGAGTTTGCCGGGAAGACATAATTTGTTGAATGCCGGGATTGCCCTGGCCATGGCTTTGAAATTTGGAGCCAACCCCGAAAAGTTGGCCGAAGCCTTAAAAGTATTCAAAGGAGTAGAACGCCGTTTTACCTATCACCTCAAAACGGAAGACTTGGTACTGATTGAAGACTATGCCCATCATCCCACCGAGCTTAAGGCTGCCTGTCAAGCTGCTCGAGAGATGCATCCCGATAAAAAGATAACTGCTGTTTTTCAACCTCATTTATACAGCCGCACCCGAGATTTTGCCCAAGAGTTTGCAGATAGCCTGTCGGGTTTTGATGAAATTGTACTCTTGCCCATTTATCCCGCGCGGGAAAAACCCATTCCCGGAATCGATTCGACCTATTTGTTGGGACTGATTGATAATCCGCATAAGAAACTGGTAGAAAAAGAGGCTTTGTCCGAAGCAATTATAAAAAGCGACAACGAGGTGGTAATGCTCCTTGGCGCCGGAGATATAGGAAATGAAGTAGAACCCTTAATGCAACACTTGAGTCGTGAAAAATAGTTCAAAAATTTTACAGATTTTCGGCCTGATTCTATTTATAGGGTTTTTATACGGCTTTTCGGCATACCGAAATTCCGGACGTGATTTAGGTTCGGTATCGGTTGAATTTACCAATGGGAAGCATTTATTTATCACCCAAAAAACCGTTAATAACTTGTTGATTACTAAACCCGATAAGGCTGAAAAACGAGCAAAAGATAGTTTAAGTTTGAATACCATGGAACAAAGGCTCAATTTGAATCCTATGATTGCAAATGCAGAGGTATTTAGAACGATAACCGGCAACCTGGGCGCACGGGTGACCCAACGTCATCCCATCGCACGTGTTATGGGAGATGAGTCCTATTATATTGATAATAAGGGCAATGTGATGCCTACTTCAAAAAACTACAGCGCTCGTGTGCCTTTGATTAGCGGTTTGGACACTACCGAGGTAGCCGAGTTGTTTCCACTTTTACAAAAAATAAATCAGGATAAATTTTTGACGAAACACATTACAGGCATTGTGAAATCGGAAGATGGAGATTATATATTGACGTTGCGGCAAAGTGCGATGACCATAAATTTTGGAAAGATCAAACGCATCAATCAAAAAATCAGAAATTTTAAGGCGTTTTACAGAAAGCTATATACCGAGGATAAGTTGGAAATCTATTCTGAGATAAATTTAAAATTTGCTCATCAAGTAGTGGGCACAAAAAGAGAAGCATAGTTTGTTATGGAAGACAAAGAAATTGCAGTAGGACTGGACATAGGAACCACAAAAATTGTGGCGATGATAGGTCGCGCCAATGAGTATGGAAAACTCGAAATTTTGGGCGTAGGAAAATCAAAAAGTTTGGGAGTACACCGCGGAGTGGTCAATAATATTACCCAAACCATTAAATCTATTCAGCAGGCCGTTGAAGATGCAGAGACCGATTCGGGACTGAAGATTAGCGAAGTTGTGGTAGGTATTGCGGGGCAACACATCCGCAGCCTTCAACACAGTGATTATATTACCCGAAAGAATTCTGATAAGGTCATTGAGGAAGGTGATGTAGAGCGTCTTTGTAATCAGGTGTATAAGCTGGTCATGCTTCCGGGTGAGGAAATTATCCATGTTTTGCCTCAGGAATTTAAAGTAGACGGGCATGGAGAGGTCACAGAGCCGGTAGGAATGTATGGCGGTCGTTTAGAGGCCAATTTCCATGTAGTGGTGGGACAAATTTCATCGATTCGCAATATTGGGCGTTGTGTCAAAAGCGCCGGTCTCGATTTGTCGGGAGTGACCCTTCAACCCTTGGCTTCAGCTAATGCCGCTTTGAGCAAAGAAGAAAAGGAAGCCGGTGTGGCTTTGATTGATATCGGTGGCGGAACTACAGATTTGGCCATCTTTAAAGATGGAATTATCAGGCATACTGCGGTCATTCCTTTTGGAGGAAATGTAATTACAGAAGACATTAAAGAAGGCTGTTCTATTATTGAAAAACAGGCCGAATTGTTGAAAATAAAATTCGGCTCGGCCTGGCCGGGAGAAAACAAAGACAATGAAATTGTTTCTATTCCCGGATTGCGCGGTCGCGAGCCTAAGGAAATCACGCTTAAAAACTTGTCAAAAATCATTCATTATCGAGTGGTTGAAATTGTAGAGCAAGTCTTTTTAGAAATCAAAAATTATGGTCACGAAGAGCAAAAGAAAAAATTGATTGCCGGAATTGTGATCACCGGCGGAGGCGCACAGCTCAAGCACCTCAAGCAGCTGGTAGAATATATTACCGGTATGGATACCCGAATAGGTTATCCCAACGAACATTTGGCCGGAGACACAGACACAGAAGTTACCAGTCCCTTATACGCTACTGCTGTGGGATTGGTTTTAAATAGTTTAGAGCGAAAAGCTAAGGATAGACATGTGCAAGTTGAAGAAGGTGCAGCAGGCGATTCAATAAGCGAGGTTGAGGATGGCGACAAAGCGAAGGAAGAAGATGTGAAATCAGCACCTCACACCATTGAGACGGCTGAGAATCACGATGATGCTAAGGAATATCACCAACCGTTTTTTGAAAAATGGTTTAATAAGTTTAAAACCTTTTTAGACAATATAGAATAAGAATTATAAATATAAAAATACTAAAAAGTTTCGGATCAATCCGAAGACTTGAAAATTTTAAGTAAACCCGAAAAATAATAAGTTATGAGCGAGAAAGAGATGGATATTCAATTCGATATGCCCAAAAACCGATCCAATGTGATCAAGGTTATTGGCGTTGGTGGAGGCGGTTCAAATGCCATCAACCACATGTTTCAGTTAGGGATTGACGGAGTTGATTTTGTAGTTTCCAATACCGATGCACAAGCCTTGCAAAACAGTCCCGTGCCTACAAAAGTCCAATTGGGAGTCAACCTCACCGAAGGACTTGGAGCCGGTGCCAATCCCGAAATTGGTGAGCAAGCAGCCTTGGAAAGTTTTGAAGACTTGAAAACCCTGTTAGACACCAATACCAAAATGGTTTTTATTACGGCCGGAATGGGCGGTGGAACAGGAACCGGTGCGGCTCCCATCATAGCCAAGCAAGCCCGAGATATGGAAATATTGACCGTGGGTATTGTGACCATTCCTTTTAAATTTGAAGGAAGAGCTCGTAATGAGCAAGCCAAGGCAGGCGTAGAAAAGTTGCGTAGAAATGTAGATTCGCTCATTGTTATCGACAACAATAAATTGCGAGAAGTATATGGCAACCTCGGCTTTAAATCGGGTTTCTCAAAAGCAGATGAGGTGTTGGCTACTGCTGCCCGTGGAATAGCCGAAGTAATTACTCATCACTATACACAAAACATCGACTTGAGAGATGCCAGAACTGTCCTCAGCAATAGCGGTACGGCTATTATGGGATCTGCTAAAGCAACCGGAGGCAACCGCGCTCAGGAAGCCATTGGTAAAGCCATTGACTCTCCCTTGTTGAATGACAATAAAATTAAAGGGGCAAAGAATGTATTGCTGCTCATTGTATCGGGCAATGAGGAAATTACCTTGGATGAGATTGGTGAAATCAATGATCATATTCAAAGTGAGGCTGGTCATAGCGCCAATATTATTATGGGAGTTGGTGAAGATGAAGATTTAGGAGAATCTATTTCTGTTACCATTATTGCTACCGGATTTGATCCAGATCAGCAAAATGAAATCATCAATACCGAGAGCAAAAAAATTATCCACACCCTGGAAAATGAACAAAAAGCTGTTCAAGATTTATCTCCGGATAACACTTCAATATCTACTACGCGGAAAGCACCTCTTGGGGAAGAACCTCGTCGCAAAAAAGCTGAGCCTCGAAAAATCGTGCATGAATTGGAGGAGCTCAATCAGGATAACCCCAAAGAAGAGCTTCAAAGTGATGAAAAATCGACTGATGCTTCAGAGATTATCCGCGAGCTTGAAGTAGACTATCAAGAGATTAAATTTGATGAAGACGATTTTGTTTTTATTGAAGAGCGACATGATAAATCTGAGGATGCGCAAAAAGAAATTGAAGCCTCAGAAGAGGAGGAGGAGTTTATGTTTGAATTCAACATGCCAAAGCGCAAAGAGAAATCGAGTGAACAAAACGCGGATCGTCGCAATTCACCTTCCGATACCGCTCGTCCCAATACCTCTGCACAAACTCAAACTACGAGACATAGGGATCAGGTAAGATTGTTTCCGGAAGATGATGCAGATCGCTCAGAAAAACGGTACAGTTTAGCGGATTATATGGAGAAGGAAAAAGAATTGACTCAAGCCAAGCCCAAGCAGAAAAAGGAAATCAATCCCGAAGAAGATCAATTGCAATTTGTCAAAAAAGAAAAGCTCCGACAAAATCCCAAGCCTGAGGAAACACAACCGACAGAGGCTCCGGAAGGAGAGATCGATCCGCTTAACAGTCCGATTAGTGATGAATTGGCAGCGCGAGCTTCAGAACGTCGTGCACGACTAAAGAAGTTTAACTACCAGTTCAAAAAGAGCAACAATATCGATGAAATAGAAAAGCAACCCGCCTACAAACGCGCTGGTGTTGATTTGGATAATGATCATCAAAGCACAGATAGCAATTTGTCTCGTTCCACAATTGATGAGGAGAACAAGGAGGGAGGAGGACCGCATTTGCGTTCTAACAATTCTTTTTTACATGATAATGTGGACTAAGCTTATGGGTTATCATAAGTAAGGTAAGCTTTCCACTTTAACCGACAAAACACCTCGGAGGGATTTTTCTTCGAGGTGTTTTGTTTGTCCGAAATTTTAAAGTTCCCGTTCCTCAATTCAAAGGGATTGTGTAAATTTGCAACATAAATATTATACCGTTAGAACAGTTATACCAAAGTGATTTATTAATTGTGCTAATATTTTGTGATGAAAATTTCAAAGGTCAAGGCAAAAAGCACAGTCATAGCTAAAGCTACGACGAGCATTTTTAACGCAGAGATTTGGAATTTTCATAGAAAGATTGGATTAATTAATTTGTCATTTTGGTATTAGTATGGAGCAGCTTTAGCTTTTGGCTTTGCTGCCCTAACTTGATTTAGGGTATGACAAATTAAAGGAATCAATTTTTAGTTTATAAAAATTTTCATTTTCGTATTAGTTATGGGTTTAGAAGCAGAGGTCATGAATGAATTGAAGGCAGCCATGAAGGCCAAAGACCACAATAGGGTAGCCGGATTACGCGCCATTAAGACCGAAATATTGAAAGCTAAGACGGCCGGTGAGAAACAGGAAATCACCCAAGAAGTAGAGTTGAAACTGCTTCAGCGCATGGTAAAGCAGCGATTGGACAGTATGCAGATTTTCCGTGGACAAAACCGTGATGACTTGGCTGATGAGGAAGAGCAACAAGCTGAAATCATTGCCGAATTTCTGCCTCAACAATTGAGTGAAACAGAAATTGAATCTAAAGTAACTGAAATCATTGCCAAGACCGGAGCTGAAAGTATGAAAGATATGGGGAAGGTAATGGGAATAGCCGCTAAAGAAATGGCCGGGAAAGCAGCAAATAAGCAAATTTCAGTGATCGTAAAACGGAAATTGTCTTAGTAGCTAAAAAAGGTTCAAAAAAATGTTGAACCTCAAAGCGAATTTCAGTATAATAACCGATATTTGACCACAGCATCAGGAAGAGAAATTTCTGATAAGATTTTTAAGATAAATGGCTCCGTGGCGCAACTGAATAGCGCATCAGATTTCGGCTCTGAGGGTTGCAGGTTTGAATCCTGCCGGGGTCACTGCCCAACAAAAACCACGCTCAATTGAGCGTGGTTTTTGTGTTTTTTAGGGGGAGAGAAGTGGAAGTAAATTGCTAAACCAAAATATGATGTTAATGTCAAAAACACTCGCCGTAGCACTCACTATGCCTGTGTGTGTCTGCCAAATAAGGTAGCTTTTTGTCTTGGATTTTAAAAATTTACAGTTTTAAATCTTTGGGCTGATTTATGGAATATTTCGCTATAATCTTTTTAAATATTTTCGTCATACAACATTTACTTTTGTAATTTTACCTTTCCAATGAGCACTTTTATCACCGCAATTCAGATAAGTGTATAAAACACTGATAACAATTAGATAAAAGTTGTTTTTTAAATATAAATCTAATGAGAGAGGCTATTCGTTTTACCCTTATCATGGGGGTTGTTGTTGCTGTAATTGTATGTACGATTATTTGGCCGGCTTGGGGGTTTACAGCAATTCTACTCATATTGTTTGCCATAGGAATCTATGACATCTATCAAAAAAAACATACCATCCTGCGCAATTTTCCGCTTTTGGGGCATATGCGTTATTTAATGGAACTGATTCGCCCCGAAATCCATCAATATTTTGTGGAAAACGATACCGATGGAACCCCCATTGATCGCAATCATCGTACCTATGTGTATGCACGCGCCAAACTGCAAAATGAAATGCACCCCTTTGGCACCCAACTCGATGTCAATGCCGAGCTTTTCTCGTGGATGAAACACAGTATTTACCCCGCTAAGGTATTGGAAAAACCGCCTCGTGTCACTATTGGCGGATCGGCTTGTAAGCAACCATATTCTTCCAGTATTTTTAATATTTCAGCCATGAGTTATGGCGCCCTGAGTAAAAATGCGGTGTTGGCCTTGAACAAAGGGGCCAAAGCAGGACATTTTTATCACAATACCGGAGAAGGCGGACTTTCTCCCTATCACCTTCAAGGCGCCGATGTGGTTTGGCAAATCGGAACCGCTTATTTTGGTTGTCGCACCAAAGACGGAAAGTTTAATCCGGAGATATTCAAAGAAAAAGCCAATCGCCCTGAGGTAAAAATGATTGAAATCAAATTGTCGCAAGGCGCCAAACCCGGCCATGGAGGAATTTTACCGGCTGCTAAAGTAGATGAGGAAATAGCAGAAATTAGAGGTTTGGAACCCCACAAATCTGCGATGTCTCCATTTGGCCACTCGGCTTTTAGTGATGCGAAAGGCTTGTTGATGTTTATAAAACAACTTCGTGAACTCACCCATGGGAAACCTATCGGGTTTAAAATTTGTATTGGCAGCAAAAAAGAATTTAGAGAGATTTGTGAACAAATGGTTGAAACCGGGATAACGCCCGATTTTATAACCGTAGATGGAGCCGAGGGAGGAACCGGAGCAGCCCCGATTAATTTTTCCAATTATGTGGGCATGCCTTGGGAAGAAGGATTGATTTTTGTGGCCGACTGTCTCAATGGTTATAATTTAAAAAAAGAAATAAAAATCATCACAGCCACTAAGGTATTTACAGCGTTTGATATCTATAAAGCCCTATGTTTGGGAGCAGATGCTTGTAATACCGCCCGTGGAATGATGCTCGCTTTGGGGTGTATACAAGCCCTGAAATGTCATACCAATAAATGCCCTACCGGCATCACTACCAACGATCCTAAACTGGTTCGCGGACTGGATGTGGAAGATAAATGGAAACGGGTTCGAAATTATCAGCAACGCACTGTGGAAGACTTTTTAGAAATTTTTGCAGCTTCGGGATGTACCGATTTAAAACAACTGGACCGCAGTATGATCTATAAAAAACTGCACGATAATATCAGGTCCTACGAAACCTATTTCCCGACTAAGGAATTGGGAGAATATCTTGAAGCATAATTTTTTTAATGTTTTTCACCGGAAGCTGGGCAAACGATGTGGTGCCTGTGATTTGAATCTGCCTGATTAAACTTTTCAATGAGGGCTTCGGTTATTTTTGTAAATTTTACTTGAAGGTGGATTTGGTTTGTATGTAGACCTGGTATTGCATTTATTTTTTTATAAACTTTGTGCTAAAAGATTTTCCATTGGAAATGGCTTTTAAGAGATAAACTCCGGGAGATAAATGCTGTACATTTATTGTTTTCTCTTGTGTTGTCATTTTTGAAGTATAGCACTTCTTTCCCATCAGGTCATAGATATACAACTTAGCATTGGTTGTGTTTTTTGGTAATCTAATAGTCAAATTTTGTGAAGTAGGGACAGGATAGCGTGCAATGTCTTGAGGTTCTTTGTTATAGTTTGCTTCAATTCCCATAAACTCATCCTGATAGTATAAACGCAAATCTTCATTCCACGGAATCCATGAAAAGTTTAAGAGGTCTCCATTACTGTTTTTAAAGACAACTTTATTCAATCCTTCATAGTCAATTACAAAAGATTGTGCTGGCAACAAAGCCTCATTGTCAAATACTACCGTAAGCTCGTTGCTTGTCGATAATGTCGTATGAAATTTTAAGGCGTCACGTTTTTTCCAGAACCGGCCATATTGCTGAAAAGGAAATGGTTCAATTCCGCTTGGGAGTTGATTTAAAAATAATTTTTCTGCTTGAAATTTCCAATATCTATTAGGGTGAATTAATAAAACAATGGGGGAATGATTGTTTGCATAACGTTGGGTAGCATCCAACCAGAGATTGACCCCTTCAGTATAATTTTCTCTATTGAAATCAGTCAAAACATCAGAAATAGTTAGGGGAATTTCCAGTACTGTTGATTCTACGCCATCAAAGGTGCGTACTTTCATGGCATAATAGGGGAAAGAGGTTAGAATAGCATTAGCAGAAAAAGTTGAATTGTACTGATAGCCTAATTTTTCTAAAGCTAAAACTAAGGAGTCATTGAAGGCCAAGTGGCCTGCTCTAAAAGTCTTGACTGTAACATTGTAGTCGTTTTCAAGTAATTGTTTAGAGACTTCGACCTCTCCATAAACTGAACCTCCTACAGTTGTGTTATTATTGCTGTGATAATGTGGGGCATAGTTGTATTTTGTGTTCCCCATATGGCCCAAGGGGAAATGATCTTCGTTGGCAAAGTCGGGAAAGTGCCCTACAGAGTGGGAAGCTATCGTGTGACCGTCATTGATGAGCTGTTGAATGGCGGCGCTTTGGCTACTGTAGAACCCTGATATCCACCCATTGCTGGAGTAGCTGGTTGTTATGTTGTATAAGGCGGTGATCCCTCTATTTTTTTCAAATTCAGAAAAATAATGCATCGTATCCATGGCTGTTTGGCTATCAACATCATGGGTGATAAGCAAAACAGATTTGTATTTATAGGGGATGGTATATTTAAAAACAGAGTGAGGAATATGTGTTCTGATTATATTGCGAATGATAAAAAATATAACATCTGCTGAGGGTTCAAAACCATTAGAATATGAGCGTTGAGCATTTACATCGAAGTTTAATTGGGGTCTATAGACAAGATCTCTGAAATCAGGCGCAAAAAGGTATACGGTACCTTGTCCGTATGAGTTTTTTATAACTGCCGGTTTATTGTTTTCATAGTTCGCTAAGCTAATTCCTGCTGTTAAATCATAGTACGGCGTATAAAAAGAAAATCCTTTTGTAGGGTCTCCTATGGAAATGGTCTGTTCCAATGAATCATTTATCAGGTCAAAAATTGGGGCTGAAGTAGTATCAAACTTAATGCGGTATAAGGTGTTAGAGGAATACCGGGCGCCAACTCCACAGAGTTCAAAAAGGTCGCTGTCTTTGAGGTAGGAGGTGATCAAGATTCCACCATTAGCTACATAAGATTTTAATTGTGCTTTTTGAGCAGAGCTAAAAGCATTTTCTTCAATACGAGAACCCGTGATGATAACGGGAGATTGTATGGCTTCTGAAAGTTGAGTTGTAATTTTATAGGGTACACCAACCATCTGCATAATATGAATAGCCGATATTTTGCGTGACGAGCTGGTTTCATTGTTGTAGTTTGTCATATCTAATACTGCTACTCGACGATCTACTTGAGCTCGTGTAGATAAAATACAGAAAAAACAAAGGAATAAAGAAAGCAGTCTCATATATCGGATTTTATTATTTATTAAAAACAGCCGTAATCTCTCGCTCCACTTTTTTAGCTTCTTTAGAAGACTTTTCGGGGTTCCACTGGTCTTTAAAAGAAGATTTTCCGAACAATTCTTTTAGATAAGCATAGGTTCTGACAAACCGCATATAATAAGCGGTATAAATAACCATTCCCGGAAGGTAAAGCAACAGTTTAAAACGGTCTTTCTTGTGATGTGATACGAACAATACCACCGCAAACTCTAAAAATTTAGACAGGGTGTATACCAAGAAAATCGTGATAAAAATATAAGAAATGCGGTGAATATAATTGGTCAGAATCAAAAACATATAAATCCACCAGGTGAAATTTAAAATAACATTGTAAAACAGGTTGTCAAAACTGGCCCACATACTGGCCCAATTAAAGCCTTTATTGGGATAAAAGACATTGCGATGTTTGCGAAATCGAAATCGAATAGCCGAACGACTCCAGCGCAAGCGTTGTTTTGTCAACTTTTTAAAGGTATCGGGAACATCGGTTAAGGCTACTGCATTAGGGGCAAACACCACTTTCCATTTTCCGGTCTTTTTTATTTTTTGGGTGATGTCGCCATCGAGCCCGGGACCGACGTCCCAGCCCCCAACTTCTTCTAATAGATCTCGTCTAAAAGCGCCGAAGGCACCGGAGACTAATTGTAAAATCCCCAAGGAGGAGTTTACCATTCGTCCTACATTGATGGAAAGTAAATACTCAATAGTTTGAAACCTTGTTGCTAAACTTGCATTTGTATTTCGCACTTCAAGAGCACAACTCACGGCTCCAATGTTTTTATGCAGATAAAAGGGCAAGATGGCTTCTTCTATGGCATCGTAGAAAAAACTACAATCCGCATCGAGGTGAAGCACGTATTTTCCGGTAGCGTAGCGCAAGGCTAAATTGGCTGCAGAGGCTTTTCCTCCACGCACTTCATTACGAATAAACTTGTCAATTTCGCCTCGTCGTTCGAGATCTCGACCAATATAGCGCGTATAATCTCCTGAGCCATCATCTACAATAATCACCTCAAAATGCTGATAACTTTGTTGACGTAACGAATTCACCAGGTTGTAATAATTTTTCCCTTCGTCTTTTCCGGGAATAATGATGGAGACTAAAGGGCGTTCATTCCACAAGTTTTCACGGGCGTATTTGATTGCTTTTTTATTAAACCGCTTCCGCAGCCAGTGAATGATTAAAATGACAAAATCTAATACAATTTGCCGTGGAAATTCAAAGACAAAATAGAAGATAAAAATCAGCACAAAGCCTTGCACTCCTTGGCTGCGCCAAAAATCTAAAAACCCTTCCATTACATCAATTTATTTGGTTGCAAATACCTGTTCTAACTTGTCAAAATGGTCGTGTGCTGTACCTTCTTCACGAATCAAAACAACTCCGGTTTCTACTTTGATATTCCTATCTTCAAATTGATTTTGTAGGTAAGCTGTAATAGAATCTTTTATTCGTTTTAAAATACGTTTTGATTGCCGTTCATTATGTTCGGGTATAATCATCGAAGGTTGCGTGGGGCCGTTGTAATTAATTTCTGCTGAATCAGGTAGCCCGGCGCGGATAATATCATATATTTCTTGTTGTAAGTGCTGCCGTTCACGGTATCCTACATTTTCATAAAGGAAGGAAATTCCGGTGAGTTTTATTCCGGCTAAACAACTCTTATAAGATGCCTGCTTTTGTCGATTAATTTCATTGAGCAACAACCTAAAGAAATAAATCTGTCGGGGAGACTCTTCGTAATCATCTTCTAATTCAAATGCCTCTTGCCCTTTAATAAAGTTAATAGCCGCAGGTTGCAACGTATAAGTATATAACTCATTTCGGACCAAATTTTCAGTTTCATTTTCGTGATCACAAGTCAAGCATTTTGCACTAATTATAGGGTCTTGAAATACATGATGACAACTTAAACAATCGTAAACTACGGCCGGTTTGTCATAATCAACGCCAATATGTTTCAATCGCTTGTCACACTTTGGGCATACTAAATCATAAATGTCTCCACTCGGCTGAAAATCGGATCGAGGGCCGACGTAGGCGCAACGAAAATGATGAATTAAATCCTGTTGTTTCAGGTTAGAAGATTGGCATTTAGGGCAAATTTCCCGGTATTGAAGCGCAGCACTGGAACACTTGGCACACAAATAAACTGCGTCAAAAAAATCTTCTTTTAAATAGCCTTGTTTTACCGCCTTGTGCAGTGTATTTAACTGTCCTTTTATTATTTGAGGAGTCATCACCGAAGTCAACATCGGGTAGCTGTAACCTATCACGGAATATAAGTTAGGGATCGGTTTTAGTTTTTCTACAGAGCGACTGTACATATAGGCAAGTACTTTCCACAGAAAGTTACTCTCTTCATTGATTTTAACACGACCGGTTCGCTTCAATCGATGGGCAAGCCGTTCATGAATACGATCCAAATCTTCTTTTAATACAGGTTTTTTAATATAATCGACTACGCCGTATTTAAACGAATACATAAAGGCCTTTTCCAAATCCTCTTTTTTGTCGCTTAAAATGACAAGATTATGGATACCAGCTTTATTAATGGTATGTAAAACCTCTTCTTCCGGTTGTTCAGTTAAATCTATATTTCCGATAAGCACATCGACTTGACGGGAGGCTAACACAAGTTTATCAATGGCATTTTTTTTAGTTGTGGCTGTCCATTCAACACTAAAATCTTGGTAGCGTTCCAACTCGACACTGAAGTCTTTTAAAAAGGTTTCGTCACCGTCAATAACTCCAACTGTAATCTGTTTTTTATTAGAATAATCAGCAGGATTCAACTCGTCCAGTGCATTATTTATCTCACAGATTTTATACACTTCATTTTCTACTGTGGGGAACGTTTTTACTACATCGTCAAAATAAGCCGAGAGGCTACTTCGATGACGTGAAGTACCTACCAATAAACGTGGTTTTAAAGCAATAGCCAGATTAGCAGCTGAATATAATTTTCTAATAAAATCAATTAAAACGCCATTGGGAGCATCTTCAATTAGTAAAGCGTCATAAGATTCAAGCCCCGAAAAATTATCTATCTTTAATGGATTAATCTTAGCAAATTTCAAATTGTAACGCATTACAGGTGTTACACCAGGAATATTGGGAATATCTTGTGTCATAATTATAAAATATAATAGGTTAGTTGAACGCCTACACCGCGGTGTTTACGCCACTCTTGTGCCATCTCCGGAGATAAGGGTTTTAACTGTACCACAATAAACTCATCAGACGACTGTACATCGGTCCATTTTTTCCAGGTATTGTTATACGTTGATTCGCCGGTATAAAAATCACTTATTACTGCCTGGCTTTTGACGCCATTGTGAAATTCTACGGTAAATACTTGTCCGGGAACCAAATACTCCGCATCTCTTCTGCTAAATTTGGCAATAATATACGGTGCTGCTTGTTGCAGTTTAATATTCATAATGGGCTCAGCACCAAAAACGATTTGATTAGGCAAGGCATAT
The DNA here is from genome assembly GCA_964586655.1 of uncultured Flavobacteriaceae bacterium. Lineage (GTDB taxonomy): Bacteria > Bacteroidota > Bacteroidia > Flavobacteriales > Flavobacteriaceae > JAJYSO01. The sequence goes on along the minus strand of CAZPGY010000002.1, from coordinate 26,749 downwards.
ACTTCTGTAATAGTGCCGGCTACCGGAGAAGTATAAGGCGATTTTAATAGTCCACTTCCGTTATCCAATCGATTTTGGTAGATAGAAGTCTCGCTTTCTGCGTTATGCTGCAGACCATTTATTTCAAGGTATAAGGCTTTTAATTCTGCTTTCAGCTCTTCAATTTTTGTTTTGAGATCCAGTTGTTTTTCTTCTATCTGTTCTAAATCACCTACGGTTGTTATGGCTAATTTTACCTTTTGCTGCGTTTTCTGATATTCATTTTGATAATACGCCAATTTTTGCTGCAATCCCTTAAGCTCAGCACGCAATACAATTGCTTTATTTTTTAGGGCTTTGATATCCGCTGCATTGCTAAGTTGTTTACGCTGCAAGTCAAATGCTAAATTGATAGATTTATCGTCATCAGCCGGTATAAAGCCAAATAGCGAATCGCCTTTGTTTATTTGTTCTCCTTTATTAACGTATAATTGATTGATCTTCATTCCGTCAGGTGCCCTCAAATGCAAGGTTGGCGTGGCCACATAGCCATAACCTTGAACGGTAAGGTAATTATTGAAGGCCCAAAAACCTATGATAATAAGAATGATTACCAATATCAACAGATACACAATACGATCCCAGTTGGTTTGTTTAGGCACCGGTTGGGCTTCTTCTCGCTTGTCAAGTGTATATCGTTTTCGTCTAATAAAATCTTTACTTCTCATCGTAATGGCTGATTTTATGTTTAAAATCACGTAAATCGTGTAGGGCAAACCGCTGTTTAGGAAATTTGGTTTTCAGCGTCCTCACAACTTTGTTTAATTGATTAAGGCTATCAAAGTCTTTTGCCCTAAGCGCTATAACCGCTTTATAGCCCAATAATTCAACATCATTTTTAACACGACTTATAATTTGATCTACCCTATTGGTTTCATAAACCATCAAATCAACTTGATCGACCAGAGGTTTAATCTCAGGCAAAATATCATCGTAAAAATGAGGAATCGAAACCGTCAGTTTCAAATTCTCAGCTGCTGTCATTTTCCTTGCACGCTTTAATAGCTTTATATAATTACGCTTATAAAATTGCTTTTTCTCCTCCCAATTGTCAAAACTGTGGGGTTCGACATCTAAATGCAATCCATCGGCTGACAATTCTGCTGCTTGCTGTACATAATGCTGCAACCTCTTAGATCGAGTGTCTATATAAATCAGCAGGTTATTACCGACCAACAAGTCAACTTTAATATGTTGCTGATGTGCTTTTTGGATGAATTTACGAGCTTTATCAAAGGTGCCGGCACCCAGTGAAATAGAAACCGTTTGGATGCCTTGTTGCATTAAGAGCGATAGTAATTCTTGATTGCTCACCGTAGAAAAGCCTTCCGTCCAAACATATAATTCATCAACAAAATCCTTCGGGATGGTAGAAGCATAGCTGCTATCGTTTAATTGTTGGTTTTTAGCTATGTTTTTATGATAAATATGCGGCAAGTTTACCGGCTTAATATAGGCTAAAAGGGGCAAATTGACCTGTGAATCTATCTTTAAAAGTTTCAGATACAGCTTTTGCTTTAAGTCGATTAAAGCCAAGGTTATTTGGTATCGCTGCGCGATTAATTCAGTTAGTTTTACGGGACTATAGCCTTTGTTATTTAATTTCTTTAAAGTAGCTACACGCCTGATTTTTTCTTGATTATGTATATACTTTCCATAGAATTGAATGTACTGCTGTAGCGCAAATTCATACTCATAGTAAGTGTTAATCACAGTTTTGTGTTCGGCATAGGCCGTTTTGGCGAGTTTAGTTTTAGCTATCTTTTGTTTTAACTGATGAATAGCACGTTTTTCAGAAGCATTAAACGGCAAAGGAATAGAAAGATTGACACCAGCTGAAAAATACTCCCGTCCGCCAAAATTATCTACCGGTACCGGCACTGTGGCCGCTCTGTCAGGCCCGGCCCCATAAAGGCTATAACGAGCAAACAAGCTCAGCCTGATATCGTACAATGGATTATAGGACGGTTCTGTGTACGCTTTTGTTTGTGCTACCATCGTATCAAAAGACTTCGTCGCGGCTTTAAGTTTATCGAGATTGACATCAACCACCGGCAGTTGTGTCGCTTTTACCGGGGCAGTTTCAAAAACTGCATTTCGGTTATAGGCTTGGTAAGCTTTTAGCTTTTGATCAATGCGCCGTTGTTGTCCTTCTTCAGCAATCAACTTGTCTTTTAACAGAAAGTGCTTTTGCACGAGTTGTTTTAGCCCGGAAACCATAACTTCCTGAAGGCTGTCGTATTGTTTAAGCACGGCTATACGCTTTTTATTGAAAGTATAAATAATAGCATTGTAGCGCAGCTCATAGTGCTTTTGTGCTTCTGTTTTTTCAGCATCGTATGCCAAGGCTTCTTTCTTAAACGCTAATGCCTTTGCTTTGTGTCTGTTTTCAAAGAGGCCATTCTTTAAAAGATCCCATTGCAGCTCTACCCGACCCCGGCGTTTGTAATAGATTTCTCCTACCGTAAAAATATCGGCTTCAAAATTCTCAAGATAACCGGCTTGTAGCGACAATCCCCAATCTTCGCGTAAAAGTTCTTGCTGTAAGGTAACGAGTTGACGTTGTTGAGCATCTAACGATTCCGTTGTCGTTATTTTTGGCAATGGCTCGCTATACAGCTTAGAAAGTGCATAAAGGGTAGTGTTTTGGGGAAAATCAGCAGACTTTAAATGCTGCTCAACCACTTGATCAAAACGGCTTATCAGCTCATCATTAAGCTGATTACTTGTGCTTTTAGAAGTAGAGGTCGCTGTGGTCTGTCCCAATAGTGTCTTTCCACAGCATAGAAATAAAAGGATACAAGTGATTTTTTTTAGCATAACATTTTTAAATGAAACAGGAGGAGATTTTATGAGGTAGTTTTTTTAAGGGGACTTAAGCTTTCCCATTACTGATTTAACTTTGTTTGAATGGGACTGCTTGTAGTTATTGTGTTCAAGCGTCAGTTCTAAACAATACAACTAAAGTCCTTCTAAATAACTTACAACTAACACTTTACATGAGCTATCTTAATTTTTGGGTCGGCAAAGGTAAAGATTTTTGTATAATAAGTGCAACTTCTGTGTTTTTTAGCCGATTATAAACGGTTATTATAGTTTCAATACATGGTTCATGATGCCTGTGTTGTTATGTTTCTCAAACGCACGTTGATTTAGAGACAGCATACTCCGTCTTGTTCATATCAAATTAATAGTCATAGCGATGGTGTTTACCGGTTGATTTTACCGTAGTTTTGTCAACTATATTAGTAAGCTGACCCGTAGAATGGTTTCAAGCGTGTTGTGTTTATTTCCTGGCTTGTGCAATGGGGTAATTACATTAAAAATAGGGTAGCTCAAGTTTGGGCTATGCAGTACTCGTATTGCCTGGCTTTATTTTGCCGCCTTTTTTGTTGCAAATTCGGGTTTGACGCACTTCGGTAAACTCCGCATACCCCCTCAAATCTGCTTAAAATAAATCTCATGAATTTTCCGAATTAACAGCCTATGGACGCTCTTGAAATTTGACATCGGTGAAGCTGCCAACAAAAAGAACAGCAATATTTCTCTCCAATGTTTGAAAAAAACTTTTCTATCCTTTATCTATCTGTCAATAAATACTTAGTTTTATAAGCAGTTCCTTGGGGGACATCATAAATTTTGTTGCGGTGTGTCCAAAGGGGAACTGAAAAAAGCATTGCATCAAGTTTAACCTTTAAAAAACTCCGTTATGTTCCACAATTTGAAATATGCCATGATTGCTGACATTGGAGCTTATGAACTGACCTTTTATGATGAGGATAACCAAGCCGAACTCGAGCACTTTTGTCGACGAAACCTGATTTCTTACCTGCCCGGAAGAGACCGGCAGAGCATTTACCAAATGACCGATCGCGGATTTATACAGGCCAATCCGGCTGAGTTGGTTCAATTTAACCCCGATGACCGTATTTTTGATAAAGATGTATTGGCAAAGTTTGAAGCACTCCACTACAACAATGTGGGCTTAATTACTGAGAATGGAGTCATTAAAGGAGTGGTGCATATTGTTGATTATAAATGTGAGTACATCAGTGTGGAATTTTATCGGGCTTTGTACAAATTTGATGAAAACTTGAGAAAACTATTGCTCAACAACCTCTTTACCAATGATGATTTTATCCAGTGGATGAAAGGGAAAAAAGACGAGGAAGAGGGAGAAGGCTATTGGACCGAGCGGTACCACTCGCTTATGCCTGAAGATAAAGACTTGCGCCGGCGCATGGAGCAGAATCGGATGAATGCCAAAGCCTTTTTTGATTTTTATCTGGCCGATATACTGGCCTATATCATTGACTTGGGATTGTTGGAAAGGAAACGGGTCAATATAGAGGAGATAAAAGGTTTTAGAAACAGCATTATACAATCTATGGACACCTCTGACGCCCAAGAAGTGCAAGAGGATGAGGTCTATAGCTTTAATAATTTAAAAGCCTTTGTGATACGTGCCCGAAGTTTTTTCGAGGCCTATGAATATCTTGAAGATGAGGTGCTGTCTTCGTAGGAAAATACTGATGGCCTAAGCATCTTTTGGGATAACAACACTATTGAGAAACGAGTTTATCCAATACATAAGCAATTAATTTTTGGGTCAACCCTACCGGGTTGGCGCTAAAGGCTCCGGTAGCCCGGTTGGCAATAATCGCATTTGCCGATAGCGCGCGATGCCCTAAAATTTTTGAAAGGGTATAGATGCCGCTGGTTTCCATTTCCATATTGGTAATGACACGGTTTTCATAAGAAAAAGAGGCCACTTTATCCATCAAATTGGGATCCTGATTTTTAGCCCGCAAAACACGACCTTGAGGGGCATAAAACCCCACGTTTGTAGCCGTGATTCCGGAGTAGGTTTCCTCACTTTTTAAAGCATTGAACAAGCTGCGGTCACCGGGGATATAAAAGGGTTTTGACTTTCGAGGATGCAACTGCAAATGGGATTCCAAAGCTGATAAAAACGCTTGGGGTTGGGCAATTTGATGATCGTAATAATACAATAAGCTGTCAAACCCCACTGCTGCTTCAGAGAGCAGGAAAGAATCCACCGGAATGGCTTTGTGCAGCGATCCCGAAGTGCCGATACGAATAAAATTCAGCGGCGTGAATTGCTCTTTGAGTTTTCGATTTTTTAAATCAATATTAGCCAAGGCGTCCAGTTCGTTAAAAACAATATCGATGTTGTCAGTACCTATTCCGGTAGAAACCACGCTGATACGCTTGCCTTTATAACTGCCGGTCTGGGTGTGGAATTCTCGTTTGCGGACCTTACACTCAATATGATCAAAAAAAGAGGTTACCAAATCCACACGATCCGGATCGCCTACTGTGATAATTGTATCTGAAAGCTGATCGGGTTGAAGGTTGAGGTGATAGATACTACCGTCTTCATTTAAAATTAATTCTGATGCTTCTAAAGCCATATTGATTTGTTTTTCAGTCCAAAAATAAAATAGAGTTCCCTGCCCAACAGCAATCCCGGTTGCCCGAATCCGCCTATTGCTTTTCAAAAATACATAAATTTATTCGTTACAAATATTATACGAAAACGAAAGTTTTTACAGACTGAAGATTGGTTCCTCTAATTTGTCACGCTGTATGTTTACAATTAAAAAGAGCAGCGAAGCCAGAAGCTGAAGCTGGTCTGTATTAATTGTCATTACGGCATTAGAAAGCCTAAATGAACACGCGATGATGGGGTTATTTTTTAAATTGAAATCGGTTAAAACCATTAAATGACAAGCAAAACTTATAGAATCCTCATTCCGATATTCGTGAGGTTTGAATAATTTTCATATTTTACCCCACAAATTGATCAATACTAAACTCGCGTTCATGAAAAAATTTATGCTTCCCCTGATTTTGGGACTCCTGGTTTTGAATTTTTCCTGCCAATCCAAGACCCAAAAAGAACAAAACCCTCGAACTACTCCCCAAGATAGTACCGCTCAGTTTGAATTTACCGACTGGCACTCACAGTCCAATGCTCCGCTGATTCATCCCAAGCATTTAAAATTAGACCTTGTTGTAGATTTTGATCAGCGGCAGCTTCACGGAAGCGCCACTTGGGATATCCAACCTGATAAAGGTGTGAAATATGCCATCTTTGATACTTATGATTTGACCATTGACAGTGTGGCATACGCCGATGGAACCCGAGCTGATTTTAAAATGGGACAAACCGATTCCATTTTGGGCACCCCCTTAAAGATCAAACTCAAACCCCATACCCGACAGCTCACCATTTATTACAAGACCGGAGATGACGCCATTGCCTTACAGTGGCTGAAACCCGCTCAAACTTTTGGCGGCAAAGCTCCTTATCTTTATACACAAGGGGAACCTATTTACACTCGTTCTTGGGTGCCCAGTCCCGATGGCCCTTCTTATCGTTTTACTTATGAAGCACGGGTCAAAGTGCCCAAGGGTTTGATGGCATTGATGAGTGCTCAAAATCCGCAAGAAATTCACAAAGACGGGGTTTATCATTTTAAAATGGAAAAACCTATTCCCGCTTATTTAATGGCATTGGCTGTGGGAGACATTGCTTTTAAACCTATTGACGAACGCACCGGCGTATATACCGAACCGGCTATTATGGAAAAGGCCTATCACGAATTGAAGCACATAGATGAAATGGTCAATACCGCTGAAGATTTGTATGGCAAATATCGTTGGGGGCGTTATGATGTTTTGATCATGCCTTCGGGATTTCCTATGGGAGGAATGGAAAATCCGCGTTTGACTTTTGCAACCCCAACGATTTTAGCAGGGGACAGGTCGCTGATCAATTTGATAGCACACGAATTGGCGCATAGCTGGAGTGGAAATTTGGTGACCAATGCCACGTGGAATGATGTATGGCTCAACGAAGGTTTCACGGTTTATTTTGAATTGCGCATCACGGAAGCAATGCACAATAAAAAATATGCCGCCATGCTGTGGGATCTCGAACACAGTATTTTAAAAGAAAGTGTAAAACGCCTTGGTGAAAACAGTCGCCATACTTGGCTAAAAGAAGATTTGAAAGGCCAAAATCCGGGGAAGAGTTTTACTGATATTCCCTATAATAAAGGTTCGGCATTTTTATTGAAAATTGAACAAACTGTCGGTCGTAAGAAGTGGGATAAATTTTTAAAAACATATTTCAATACTTTTGCGTTTCAGTCTATGACCACTGAAAAATTTGTCCACTACCTAAATGAACATTTATTAAAAGATCATCCGAAATGGAAAAAAGCCATTGATGTAGAAGCCTGGGTGTACGGTCCCGGGATACCCGATAATTATCCGGAGATTAAAAACCCGCGTTTTAAGCAAGCCGACACACAGATTAAAGCTTATTTAAACGGCACGCCGGCAGCAGATTTGGTCACAGAAAATTGGAGTACCTATGAATGGCTCAGATTCTTGCGAAAATTACCGGAAGATTTGAGTCGAGAGCAGATGAAAGAACTGGATGAAACCTTTGATTTTACCCATACCGGAAATAGTGAAATTGCTGATGTTTGGTTTTTACATGCACTGCAATCTCACTACAAACCTGCTTTCCCGGTCATGAAAGAGTTTTTGTATGTTACCGGAAGAGAAAAGTTTCTCACCCCTTTATACGAACAAATGATAAAAACAGATTGGGGACGAAAAATGGCTGAAGAAATTTATGAAGTAGCCCGCCCCAACTATCATCCCATTGTGCAAAAAAGTATTGATAAGTTGCTTAATGGGTGAAAGGGTTTAATAGAATAATGCAGAGGTAGTCAAATTCTGCTAATCTATAAGATCACCTTTTTTTTCAAATTTCACCTATAAAACACAGTGATATCAAGGAATTTCATTATTTTTATAATGACGGCAAAGCGTTCTTCAAAAACCTTGATAAATGATAGGCACGGTGTTAAATACTTTTTTTCCGCGAGTTTGTGCAGGCTGTGGTAATAGTTTGCAAAAAAGCGAACGGGTGATTTGTGTGCATTGCTTGCATCAGCTGCCGTTGATTGAAAAACAAGAAACAGCCGAAGAGTTGATTAAGAATCATTTTTATGGGCGTTTACTCATTGAACATGCCACCAGCTTACTTTACTATCAGAAAAAAGGATTGTGCCAACGGATAATTCACCAGCTTAAATATCACAAAGACGAGCGGATTAGTAAATTTTTAGGGGAATGGTTGGCTGGCAGAATAGAAAAATTGTCTTGGCCTCGACACATCGATATGATTATTCCGGTTCCATTACACAAAAAACGAAAACGAAAACGCGGATATAATCAGGTATCCGGTTTTGGCCGAGCGTTGGCGGCCAGTATGAATGGAACGTATGCCGAAAATATTCTGGTCAAAACCTTCAATTCTCGTACCCAAGTGTTTAAGAATCGCTTTTCGAGAACAGAGTTAAAAACTGCTTTTTTTGCCCTAAAAAAACCCAAGGCCATCCACAACCGCCATTTGTTGTTGGTCGATGACATTGTTACTACCGGAGCAACGCTGGAAGCCTGCATCCGCTCACTGCTCAAGGGGAAGCCCGCAAAAATTAGTATTGCAACAATGGCGATTACAGTATAAGGATTAATAAATAAATCGTTTCTTTGTAAAAAAAATAGTTTGAAGCTTCTTGTACGTCTTTTGATTGTTTTGGCGGTTATTCTGATTATCCCGCGCATGACCACCTCTTGTGCTCAAAGAGGGCGACCTTCCGGTGGTCCTAAGGATACGATTGCCCCCAAATTTATAAACAGCGACCCCGAAAATTACAGCATCAATTTTAATAAAAAAAGTGTCCGAATCTACTTTGATGAGTATGTCAAGTTGGAAGAAGCGCGAAAACAAATCCTAATTTCCCCACCGCTGCAAACACGACCTATTTTTAAACCCATGGGGCAAGCTTCGCAGTATGTAGACATAGAGTTTATGGACAGCTTACTCCCCAATACCACTTATACCATCAATTTTGGACAGAGTATTGTAGATAATAATGAAGGCAATCCTTTGCCTTTCTTTAAATATGTTTTTTCTACCGGTTCCTATATTGATTCCTTAAGCTTGACCGGAAAGGTGACCAATGCGTTCAGTCGTGAAACTGATCCGTATATTTCCGTGATGCTGTATCCTTTAGATTCTGCCCAAGGGGATTCGACGGTCTATAATAATCAACCCCTATATATTGCTTATACTAAGGATGAAAGCAATACTTTTACCTTGGAAAACATGAAAGCCGGAAGTTATAAGATTGTGGCTTTGAAAGATGAAAATCGAAACTATTTATACAATCCTTCACAAGATAAAATCGGTTTTCTCACCGATACCATTCACTTGCCGACAAACCGTACTTACAACCTGACGATATTTAAGGAGATACCTGAGTTTGAGGCTTTTGAACCAGAACAGAAGGCCAAAAGACACCTGCTGTTTGGTTTTGTTGGCGGGATGGATAGTGTACAAATTCATTTGTTGACCGATCGACCTGCCGGTTTTGAATCGGCATATTATAAACGAGCGGAAACCGATTCTATCGACTATTGGTTTACCTCAGATTTTAAAACCGATAGCTTGCGATTTTTGATTCAAAAAGAAGCCTATCAGGATACTTTATTACTGGTGTTGGATGAAGAAATTGAGGAGGACTCATTGCGGATATCGGCCAGTCCTTCCAGTGTATTGCCGCTTGGTGGGCAGTTTGAAATATCGGCAAATACCCCTTTGGTCGCTATGGATTCCAGTTTGATTTATATTTTAAATAAAGATTCGATCAAAGTGCCTTTTCAAATAGATTATCAGTCTTTGGGCAATAAAATTGTATTTGATTTTGAAATTGAAGAACAAGAACGCTATGCGATAAATCTGTTGCCCGGAGCAGTTACCGATTTCTATGGCGCTGTAAACGATACTTTGACGTTTACCTTGGAAACTCGGAGAAAAAGTGATTATGCAGCCTTGACCCTCACATTACTACAAATTGACCGCTTTCCGGTGATTGTGCAATTGACCGATGAAAATGATAAAGCCATCGCTGAAATCACACACGATAAAACCGATGGGAACAAGTTTAGATTTCAGTTTTTGCCTCCGGGAAAGTATTATGTACGCATTATTTATGATGATAATGCCAATGGAATTTGGGATACGGGAAATTATTTGAAAAAGAAACAACCCGAAGAGGTGATATATATGGAAAAACCACTGGATGTGAGGGCCAATTGGGATATTACCCAAAGTTTTTTAATACCAAAGTGATTTGTAAATTGGCCTATTTTGCATGTCTAATTGGGGTAATGCCTTAATAAAAAGAGGTATAGGAATCAATCTTCTTTTTTCTCTTCAGCTTCCTTTTCTTCCTCCTTTCTTTCTTCCTCCTTTCTTTCTTTACGCTTTTCTCTTAAGCGGTCTCCAAACCTCCTGCTCTGACGCTTTTTTCGATTGCGTCGGGCATTGGCCTGAACCGCAAAAAACAAAACCACCAACAAAAGGCAAACAATAATGGCTTGGGTGTAATTGGAAAGGGCATCTAACATGACTCAGTGCATTTTTGGGAGATAATAATATATTTTTTCATGTGCCAATGAACCGACTAACTTGCGGGGTGTTTTGGCATTGTTTAATCCGTGGTAAATATCGTCAAGCTTTTGGGGTAGTTTTATTTTAAATCTCCTTCCCATTCCTTATAAAATTGAGTGAGAAACGCTTGCATATATTTTGTTCTTTCATCCGCTAATTTTCTACCTGTAGCAGTGTGCATGCGGTCTTTTAATAGCAATAATTTCTCATAAAAGTGGTTGATGGTATGGGTTCGATCTTGCGTGTAGCTTTCTTTGGTTTGTTGGGTTTTTGGCGGAATATTTGGATCGTAGATGGGTTGTTGAATGCTTCCTCCATAGGCAAAAGTGCGTGCAATACCAATCGCACCGATGGCATCTAATCGATCGGCATCTTGTACGATTTTTCCTTCCCGGGAAGGCATATAATCTTTTTCACCACTGCCCTTATACGAAATGTTACGCACAATTTCTTCCACTGCAAGGCAAGTGTCGTTTTCAAATCCTTTATCTTTTAAAACCTGGTGTGCAACGCTGCCTCCTTTTTCAAAATCCCCACCATTAAACTTATGGTCGGAAATATCGTGTAATAAAGCCGCCAATTGAATAATTATGGCATCGCCTCCTTCTTGTTGTTGAATATATTTTGCCAATTTGTGCACTCGTTGGATATGAAACCAATCATGTCCGGTGCCTTCATCCAAGAATTTTTCTTTTATCCAATGTGTAAGGTCTTCCATCTTCGTCATGCTGTAAAGATAAAAAATTAGGAGACAGGGAAAAGAAATTGTGATAGAAACCGTGGCGATATAAGTACCGCCACAGTTATTATCACTTTAAGCTACATTAAACCAACTTGTATACTTAAATTAAAAAGGTTAAAACATGATGCGCAATCCTGCAGCAATGTTGTGTTCTTCAATGTCGTTATGGGTAAAAATAGTGTTGAATTCATATTTCACATAAAGAGCAATCCATTTGTACCCAACATAAGCATTTACCCCTCCAACTTACTGGACAATTCAAACCAGCGTTCGGTTTTGTCATCAATCTCATCGGAAAGGCTTTGCAGGGCTTTTGATTTTTCTTCAATCTCTTCCGGGCTTAATTCTTTTAGGAAGTCTTGTTCCAGAGCTTTTTTTTCCTTTTCCAGCTTTTGAATTTCCTTTTCCAGCTTTTGGTATTCTTTGTGTTCATGATAGCTCAATTTTGCCCCTCCTTCGTTCTTTTTCTTTTGAGTCGGAGACGTATCTTCCTTCGAAGAATTTGAAGAAGGAGTAGGGTGTTTCCTTTCATATTCGCGATAATCCGAATAATTACCCGGAAAGTCTTTGATCTCACCACGGTTTAAAACAAAGAGGTGATCGACAATTTTATCCATAAAATAACGATCGTGCGACACCACCACCAGGCATCCCGGAAAATCGAGTAAGAAATTTTCAAGTACATTTAGCGTCAGAATATCAAGATCGTTGGTAGGCTCATCGAGGATAAGGAAATTGGGGTTTTGAATGAGGATGGTGCACAAATAGAGACGCTTGCGTTCCCCGCCACTTAATTTTTCAACATAATCATGTTGTTTTTTTCGGTCAAACAGAAAGCGTTCCAGCAACTGCGGTGCCGACAATTGTCGACCTTTTTTTAAAGGAATGTATTCTCCAAACTCCCGAATGACTTCAATAACCTTTTGATTTTTCTTGATTTGGATTCCCTTTTGTTGATAATGACCAAATTTGAGGGTGTCTCCCAGTACCACTTTCCCGGTATCGGTAGGAGTTTTGCCGGTGATGACATTGAGAAAAGTGGTTTTTCCCGAACCATTTTTCCCGATAATCCCTACTTTTTCACCGTGTTGAAAATTGTAGTCAAAGTTGTGGAACAAAGTTTTTTCTCCATAAGATTTTGAAACATTGTGCAGTTCAATAACCTTGCTGCCCAGTCTTTCCATGTTGATTTCGAGCTGTACTTCACGTTCTTCCCGACGCTTGGAGGCTCGTGCTTTAATCGCTTCAAAATCATCGATACGTGATTTTGACTTGGAAGTTCTCGCCTTGGGTTGTCGACGCATCCAGGCCAATTCTTTTTTATACAGCTGTTTGGCTTTCCCTAAGGTAGCGGCTTCCACCTGACGGCGTTCTTCTTTTTTCTGAAGATAATAAGCATAGTTGCCTTTGTAAGTATATAGTTTTCCGTCTTCGAGCTCGATAATTTCATTGCATACCCGATCGAGAAAATAGCGGTCGTGTGTCACCATCAACAAGGTGAGCTTTTCTCTTTTAAAGAATTCTTCCAGCCATTCAACCATAGCCAAATCTAAGTGGTTGGTGGGCTCGTCAAGAATCAATACATCAGGGTGGTCCAGTAAGAGGGTGGCCAATGCCAATCGTTTTTTCTGTCCGCCGGAGAGTTGAGCTACCTTTCGATCCAGCATATCCAGCTTAAAAACGGAGAGAATTTGCTTGTATTCTGTTTCAAAATCCCAAGCTTGTTTGGCTTCCATCAGGTCAAAGGCCTTTTGGTAGTTTTCGGTATCTTCGGGATGTTGCAATGCTTTTTCATACTGCTCGATTACCCGAAGGGTTTCATTGTCGGAAGAAAAAATGCTCTCTTCAATACTCAGTTGAGGGTCGAGGTTGGGTTCTTGTGGCAAGAAAGAAATTTTAATCCCTTTTCGATAATTGACTTCTCCGGAATCAGCGGGTTCTTTGCCCGAAATAATATCCAAAAGCGAGGTTTTTCCTACCCCGTTTTTTGCAATCAAGCCTACTTTTTGTTCGGCATTGATGCCCAAGGAAATGTTGTTAAACAATTCTCGTTCGCCATAGGCTTTGGCCACATTTTCAACAGAGATATAATTCAAAATAAAGCGGTATATCGATTTCTAAATAAACAATATTGGAAATTACAATCCCAATTTTTTCTTCCTTTTCCGGGTTACAATTTTCGAAATGAAAATACTCACCTCATATAGGATAAGAATAGGGATGGCCACAATAACTTGACTAATCACATCCGGAGGTGTGATGACCGCTGCCAAGATTAGGATGACAACAATGGCAATTTTTCGATATTTAATCAGGGCTTCGGGGGTGACCAATCCAATTTTGGACAAGATATACATAAGAATGGGAAGTTCAAAAACAATCCCACTGGCAAGAACCGACATCCGCATAAGGCTCATATAGCTGCTGATATCAATGATATTATGCACTTTCTCGCTAATGACATAATGGCTGAGGAAGTTGATGGACAGGGGGGCAAGCACATAGTACCCAAACAAAACTCCGGTGAAAAACAACAGCGACCCCACAAAAATAAATCCGCGTGAGGCTTTTCTTTCCCCCGCTTTGAGTCCCGGAGAAATGAAGCGCCACAACTCGTACAACACATACGGGAAAGCGACAATCAGACCGGTGATAATGGAAGTCCAGATGTGGGCATTAAATTGGCCGGCCATTTTACGGTTTTGAATTTCAAAAGGAATATTGGTAATGCAATTGGCATCAGGGCCTTGAAAGAATTCGGCCACTTTGCACATCATTCGATAAGTGACAAAATTGGGATCCTTGGGCGCAAAAATAATGGTGTCAAAAATAAGATCTTTGACGGTAAAAGCCGCTACGGCCAATACGCATACTGCAATTACACAACGAATTAGATGCCACCTCAAATCTTCAAGGTGATCTAAAAAAGACATGTCTACATTAGGATTTTTTCGCTTGCTTTTTTTTGCCATTTTTATATAATACCTTCTCTCACTAAGTCGTGAATATGAACAATACCTTTATACTCGCCGTGCTCTTCTGCAATAACCTGAGAAATTTGATTTTTTTCCAACAGCTCAATGGCATCAATAGCCAAAGCATTGTTGTCAATGGTTTTGGGCGATTTTCCCATGATATCGCGAGCGGTTAAATGCGTAAACTTTTCGTTTTGTGATAACATACGCCTGATATCACCATCAGTGACAATGCCGGTAATGTTGCCGTCTTCAATAACTGCAGCTGCCCCCAGCATTTTTTCTGAAATTTCTACAATTACTTTTGATACTTTGGTGTCCGGAGCCACTTGAGGTTTGGCATTTTGTGAGGTGATATCGCTGATGCGTAGGTAGAGTTTTTTCCCTAAAGCCCCGCCGGGATGAAACTTGGCAAAGTCTTTGCTGGAAAAACCTTTGAGTTTGACCAGACAAACGGCTAAAGCATCTCCCATTACCATTTGTACCGTGGTGCTGGTGGTGGGAGCCAGGTTGTTGGGACAAGCTTCTTTGCTGATTGTTGTGTCGAGTACAAAATTGGCGTGTTGTGCCAAAAACGAAGAAGTATTTCCGGTAATGGCAATCAGCTTGTTATTGAAATTTTGAATTAATGGAACCAGCACTTTAATTTCGGGCGTGTTGCCACTCTTTGAAATGCAAATGACAATGTCGTCCTGTTGAATGTTCCCTAAGTCTCCGTGGATTGCGTCAGCAGCATGCATAAAAATAGCCGGAGTACCTGTGGAATTCATAGTGGCTACAATCTTTTGAGCGATGATGGCGCTTTTCCCGATTCCGGTGATAATAACCCGGCCTTTGGTGTGATACAATTCCATGACCGCAGTGGCAAATTCTTCGGTAAGAGAGTCGTGTAAATGACTAACCGCCTCGGCTTCATTTGAAATGGTTGCTTTTGCAAATGAAAGGATATCTTGGTGGCTCATTTAATATATGATGAATTTGAGTTTGCTATTAAGTAAGAAATGCTTACTTTTAGGTTCGGTAAAGGTAAATAATTTTATAAACTTAAATAATTACTTTGACGGAAATCGATTTAAAAAAGGAACTTAAGAGATATTTTGGGTTCGACCAGTTTAAAGGCCTTCAGGAAGAGGTCATTAAGAGTATTATTACTGACCAACATACTTTTGTGATTATGCCCACCGGTGGCGGGAAATCTTTGTGCTATCAATTACCGGCACTTATTGAAGAAGGTACGGCTATTGTCATCTCTCCCTTGATTGCCTTAATGAAAAACCAAGTAGACACCTTGCGTTCGCTTTCTTCTGAAGAGGGAGTGGCGCATGTACTGAACTCTTCCCTGAACAAATCACAGGTGAAGCAGGTCAAAAGCGATATTCGTAACGGGGTGACCAAACTGCTGTATGTGGCACCCGAATCTTTGATCAAAGAGGAATATGTAGATTTCCTTAGAGAGCAGAAGCTTTCTTTCTTGGCCATTGATGAGGCTCATTGCATCAGTGAGTGGGGACATGATTTTAGACCCGAATACCGCAATATTCGAAAGATAGCACAGCGTATTCAACCCGGAATTCCAATTATTGCTTTGACCGCCACGGCCACTCCCAAAGTACAGGAAGATATCCTGAAAAACTTGGGAATGCCCGATGCTAATGTGTTTAAGGCTTCTTTTAATCGTCCCAATTTGTTTTATGAGGTGCGGCCCAAAACCGATAAAGTCGATTCTGATATCACTCGATTTATCAAGCGAAATTCGGGGAAAAGCGGAATCGTATACTGCCTGAGCCGAAAAAAAGTAGAACAATTGGCCCAAACCCTTCAAGTTAATGGCGTTTCTGCCATTCCTTATCACGCAGGACTGGATTCTAAAACCCGCACCGATCACCAAGAGAAATTTTTGAAAGAAAAGGTTGATGTGGTAGTAGCTACCATTGCGTTTGGAATGGGAATTGACAAACCCGATGTGCGGTTTGTGATTCATCACGATATTCCTAAAAGTATAGAGAGCTATTATCAAGAAACCGGTCGTGCCGGTCGTGACGGAGGAGAAGGGCATTGCTTGGCCTATTATTCTTATAAAGATATCGAAAAACTCGAAAAGTTTATGAGTGGAAAGCCGGTGGCCGAACAAGAAATTGGTCATGCCTTGCTTCAGGATGTAGTGGCTTATGCAGAAACCTCAATGAGTCGGCGTAAGTTTATTTTACATTATTTCGGAGAAGAATTTGATGAAGAGAACGGTGAAGGTGCCGATATGGATGATAATGTGCGCAACCCCAAAAAACAACACGAAGCTCAAAAAGAGGTGGAATTGCTGGTTCAAACCGTTAAAAAAACACATGAATTATACAAAGCTCGAGAAATTGTAAATACCCTGATAGGACAATCCAACGCCGTATTAAAATCTCATAAAACCGATAAACTTCCGGTCTTTGGAAAAGGAAAAGAAAAGGATAGAAATTATTGGATGGCGCTGTTGAGACAGGTGTTGGTAGCGGGCTTGCTCAAAAAGGATATTGAGACTTATGGTGTGATCAAATTGACTGACAAAAGTGAATCATTTTTGGCGTCTCCCACTTCCTTCATGATGACGGAAGATCACGACTATAAGGATGGAGATGAAGGTTTTATCAATGCACAGAGTTCCGGAATGGCAGTAGATCAAAAACTGTTTAAAATGTTGAAAAATCTGCGCAAAAAGGTGGCCGATGATAAAGATTTGCCGCCTTATGTGGTTTTTCTGGAACCCTCACTTGAAGATATGGCTTTAAAATACCCAATATCTGAAGATGAATTGGTTAATATCCAAGGAGTAGGGCAGGGGAAAGCCCGAAAATTTGGGAAGCCCTTTTTGAAACTTATTCAGGAGTATGTAGAAGAAAATGACATTACCCGCCCTGATGATCTGGTGGTTAAATCAACAGGTGCCAACAGTAGTTTAAAACTGTATATCATCCAGTCCATCGATCGCAAGCTTCCCCTTGAAGATATTGCCCACTCTAAAGGGATTTCTATGAGTGAATTGATTGAAGAGATGGAAGCCATTGTGTACAGCGGTACCCGTCTCAATATTGATTACATCTTAGAAGATATGCTCGATGAGTATGATCAGGAAGATTTGTATGATTATTTTATTGAGGCCGATACCGATAGGGTGAGTGTTGCCATGGAAGAATTTGAAGGAGATTATGAAGAGGAAGAATTGCACCTTTATCGCATGAAATTTATCAGCGAAGTAGCCAATTAATCGATGCGATAAAAAAACAGCTCCGTTTTTGGGGTGCGTTTTTAAAAGGATACTGCCTTCGTCAAATAATTTTCCACATCAAAATGAACAGCCCAATTCCAAAAAATACCACCATAAAGGCATAGCTGGCCGGTAACCAGGTGCTGTGATGGTGTGGAGCTTGAAATTTTTTCCGGTATTGTTTAGAAAAGCGAACAAAACGCCAGCCTGCCGATAGCGCCATAACAACTGAAAACAAGACAAGAACCGCTCCAATAATGGCAGTGGGTCGGCTGACTTCTCCCAAGAAATTAATCAAATAACGATCGGCTCGCTTGACTAAAAAGCCAAATCGCTCAATGGCAATGCCAAAAACCATGGCCGATAAAGCGGTTCGTACCCATACCGATAAGGTGCGTTCGGCATTCATATAAATCCGTTTGGCCGACATGACCGTTCTGTCATAAGACTCCCGGGTTCTTTTTATCGATTCTTCTGTTCTTTTTAAAGATTCCTCGGTTCTCCTGAGGGCTTCTTTTGTTCTCTTTTCCGATAAATGGGTTCGCTTTTTTGATAAACTAAGAAGCTCACGCTGAATTGCTAAAACCTCTTCAGCATTGTTTTGATCAGCCATAGAATAAGGGTGTTTTCTTCAAAAATACATAAAATTTATTCGACGTGAATTCATTAAAAACACCCTCTGGCTAATTTATTTTCGATCGATTTTTTGGGGAGACGACCCTCGTTTTTATCCCAATTTGATTTATGAGTGAGCTCAAAGGTTTATAGGGTAATTTTGAAGGTCAAGACAAAAAAATGTCTTGTTTGGCAAACACAGACGCAGGAAATAGCTGTGACGTCCCGCACGTGCGGGATTAACGCAGAGATTTGTAACTTTAACAGGGAGATTAGACTGTTTTTAAGGTCGCTTCCGAGTTAGGAATCGTCCGTTTTGCAAAGCTCATTTTTTATGCCTAACTTTATGAGATAGGTTACAAAACAATATTTATGGCACAAACAAAAATGAAACAGTGGTGGATATCCTTGATTTCCGGTGTCATTTTTATGATTATAGGAATCTGGATAATGATTGCGCAAATTGAAAGCTATGGCAATTTGGCGGGCTTGTTGGTGACCGGCTTTGCTATTGTAGGATTGTTGCGGAGCTATTATGCACTCCGCAACAAAAAAGAGCTTGAGTATTGGCCCTTGATTTTAATCAATGGATTGCTCGAAATAGGAATTGTTTTTATCCCCATTTTCTTTTCAGAGGCCAATAGTATTCTCCCCATTTACGTAGGTTTCATTCTGTTATTCCGGTCTATATTGGGAATCGGAATTTCCTTAAATTTTTATTACTCCCACTACGCCGGGTGGATTGTTATTTTTCTGGCTTCTATATTGGGCATCATTGCCTCTTTCTTAATGATTTGGCGACCGGTCTCTTTAAAATATGCGGTTTTGGTCTTTCCGGCCCTCACCCTGTTTTTTGTGGGAATTTCTCAATTTGGAATCGCAATGGGACTGAAAAAACTGAATAGCAAATTCAGAGAAAATATTATAACCGATTGATTTCAAAATAATTTGCATTGAAATCAATTCCACAAGCTTCTAAAAATAGGGCAAGCCATAAAAAAGTGTATCACAACTTTCTGAAAACACTTGTTATGAAAAGTTAGCAACGGCCTCGGCAATAGGGGTGTTTCCATCGTGCATGGCAATTGTCTTTTTATAGGTTTGTTGCTGCTCCAGCAGTTCAGCAAGTGTCAAGGCTACATTTTCAATAGAATTTTCAGCTGCTTTTTCGACTCCGAGTTCAATTTTTCCGCTGCCCTTATCCGTTGTGAGCATGCCCGGTTGAAGGATGGTGTATGCTAAATTGCTCTCCATCAAAACCAAATCGGCATAATGTTTAGCGGTATAATAATCAATCAAGCTGGACCATTTTTCGGGTTGCAGCGAAAAAATGGCGCTTAACATGATGTACCGATTGATGTTTTTGTGTTCCGCGGCTTTCATGGTTTTAACGGCACCGTGCAAATCGACCTGGAGTAAGTTTTCTCCGCGAGAGCCGGAAACGAAATAAATCGCATCGGTTTCAGCAGGGATATTGGCTTCAATTTCTTTAAGAGGTGCCGTCAAATCTAATTTAATTTGACGATAATTATCGGAGTTAAAAAGAGTTTTTTCCTGTCTTGTGGTGCCTATAACCTGATGATCGGCGTCGAGTAAAGATTGCGTAAGTCGCTGTCCGACTCGTCCGCTGGCGCCTATGACTAAAATATGCATAATATTCTATTTTTTTATGTTTATAGTAGGAAGATAAGGCTTATGTAAGAGACGAGAAAGCGTTTTGGAATTATTTAGCAAAGGAGCTCATTTTATACCAATTTTATTTAGTATGTATAATTGGTATTAAAGATTACGACATGAAAATAGCCTGTCGTTTATAGCGAAGAATCTTTCCGTATGGCTCGATAAGGTCCAAAAACAGGGAGGTTGGCAACTACTCTTCAGCATTAATGACGGTTTTCCCTTTCAGGGCTTTTAGCAGGTGTTGATATTGCTGAAATAGAGCTCCGTTTTCTCCTGTTGTTTTATAAATGAGCTTTAAATCTTTCTTGTCGATTTTTATTTTAACGACCTCCAGGCTATCTCTAAAGATGTAGGTCTCATTAAAGTAGGTGCGACAAGAATAGTCGGGAAAATCTTTTTCAAGAGCAGTGCAAATTTTGGTGATGTTTCCCTTGTTGACAGAAAAAAAATTTTCACGATGCAGCACCGGAGCCTTTAAACAGGCACCCATGAGTGAACACATCACAACAAGCAGGCTTATTTTTTTTAGCATAAGAATAGATAAATAAGGGAGAAAATATATAAAAAAAGCGGTTCGATAAAAAAATAGCTCGAACCGCCTTGTTTAACGTTGCAGTATATGCTTTACTTAAACCGTTTGGGTATCGTCAAAATTTTCCAAATACTCCTTGACCCGTTTGATAAACTGTCCACCGAGGGCACCGTTGATAACACGGTGGTCATAGCTGTGAGACAAGAACATTTTGTAACGAATGCCAATGGTATCGCCATCCGGAGTTTCTATAACGGCCGGTACTTTTCGAATGGCCCCTAAAGCAAGAATGGCCGCTTGGGGTTGATTGATGATGGGCGTTCCCATGATGCTGCCAAATGACCCCACGTTGGTTACCGTATAAGTACCGCCGGAAGTGGCATCCGGACTCAATTTTCCGTTTCGAGCCTGATGAGCCAGTTGATTTACTTTTTTGGTCATGCCCAACAGGTTCAGTTGATCAGCATCTTTAATCACCGGAACAATCAAATTGCCATCAGGAAGCGCCGTGGCCATTCCCAAATTGATATGTTTGCGCTTGATAACCTGTTCTTTTTCGGCATCCATGCTGATGTTGACCATGGGGAAGTCCTTAATGGTTTTGGCAATAACCTCCATGAAAATGGGGGTGAAGGTTAGCTTTTCGCCTTCGCGTTCAAGGAATTCTTTTTTTATCTTGTTGCGCCAATTCCAGACTTTGGTGACGTCTACCTCAATAAAAGATTGTACATGAGCTGCGGTATCCACGCTGTTGCGCATGTGTTTGGCCACCATTTTGCCCATACGTGTCATTTCAATGATTTCATCGTCTCCATTGACACTGATGGGGGCTGCCGTCGGTTTGGGTTTGGCAGCTGTTTGGGCAGCACCTGTTTTTGAGCTTTCTGTAGCAGTGGAGGGGGCTTGACCGCGATTTTCTACATAGGCCAACATATCGTTTTTGGTCACACGGCCTTCTTTGCCCGAGCCGCTTATTTTCTCAAGTTCGTCAAGGCTGATGTTCTCTTCTTTAGCAATGCTTTTGACCAAAGGAGAATAGAAACGAGAAGCCTTGGAAAAATCCTGTGTTCCACTGGTTTCGGCTTTTGCTGTTTCTACCCTTTCTGCGGCAGCGGCAACAGCTTCGTCTGAAACATCATCGAGTTCCTCTTCGGTTTCCTCTTCTTCATCACTTTCTACGGCTCCATTTGTTTCAATAATGGCAATAGTTTGTCCTACTTTAACGACATCATCTACATCAAAAAGGATTTCTTTGAGCACGCCGTCAACCTCACTGGGAACCTCACTGTCCACCTTATCAGTGGCAATTTCAAGAACCGCTTCATCTTCTTCAATCTCTTCGCCGACTTCTTTTAACCAATTGGTTACGGTGGCTTCCGCAACACTTTCTCCCATTTGGGGTAATTTCAATTCAAATTTTGCCATATCTTGACCAGTAATTTTTCTAATTAATGAGTGCAAATTTACAAAAATTTAGGCTGAATTGAAATAGTATTTTTCATTCTCGAAATTCTTAATAACTAACTCAATATTTGTTTGGTAGTAAATGTTAAGAGAATAAAATAAAAAAAGCTACCTAAGGCAGCTTTTTAAACAAATTTATTTTTTTAATGTGTGTTTCTCTTATCTGGAAAGATGAATTTCCTTTGAATATTTTATAGTATTATTTTCATTGTCGGTGGAAGTTGTCTCTGGAATTTTTATAACTAATTCAGATGATGAGAAATCTGTTACATTATAGGTGTCATTATTTATGGTAATGGTTTTATTTCCTTCATTTACTGTATAAGAAACATCATCCAATAAGTCTAAATTAATAATGGTATCCTTAGTGTTAATAACTTCGTCATCCTTTTTAACTGTTTTTATTGCAGCGATAACGCCAGTTCTGGTTAAGGTATTATCAGGTGCAAAATTATAAACTATGTTTTGGGCATAATCAAAACTCAAAATTACGGTTACAGAAGTGGAGATTCCATTACCCAAATTCACTGTTTTCTTGTAAACACTTTGATAGTTTTTCATGTTGTCATAAGTGCCGGTTAAATTTTCTTGATTAAATTCATAAGTAGGCGTATCATTGTCATCGCTGCTACAACTAATCATGGCTGTAGCAAAAACAAAAAGAACAAAAAATTTCAATACTTTCATAACATTAATTCTTTTGTGATTATAGTTGCAAATATACGATCATTTTTTTAAATATCCTTATGCGCTCCTTTTTATTGTGATTTTATCAAGGTATCAGAACCTTTCCTTTTTCGGTAGGCGTGTTGCTGCCAAGGATGAAATCAAAGCTTTTGGGTTTGATGCAGAAGAAGCAAAAGGTTTTGTTCAGTTTTTGAAACTGTTGAAGAATCTCTTGATAACTCCAGGTGTCTGCATCAAAAATTAAGGTGGTTTCGGCAATTTGCGTTGGCAAGGCGGCTGTTGAAGGCAATACCTTTATGGGAGCTTGTAATTGATGTTCCAATTTTTTGATAAAAGGCGTTTTGCGGCCTATCCACAGGTGTTTTTTTCCGATAACCGGAACCGAATTTTTAGTTTGACGAAAAGGGTGCGCCGTTTTGGCTAAGGATAAGCCTATGCTGACAAAGGTTTTGGAAACAAGGTTTTTTTGAAAGTGTTTTTGATAAAATATTTTCATAGCGTCAAAAAAGCGCTTTCGATAAATTTTGTCTCTTGCCGTGCTTTCTCCTTTATAATGCAAAACGGCTTCTTTGCCGACATAATAATTGGTGTATTGCGCTTTGATAAATTTATAACTCAGGTCGATGTCTTCTCCATACATAAAATAATCTTCATCCAGTCCGCCCACTGCATGATAACGATCTCGGCGCATCAACATAAATGCGCCTGCCAAGATATCGACGGGTCCGGTTTCGTACTTGGAGAGCGAGGCGTAGTATGATTCCGTTTTGTTTAGCAACTTGTTTAATGCGACTTTTGGCGTGGGAATATTGCGTTTACTTTCGGGTAAGAAATTCCCTCTTCCGTCAATCAACCGGGGGCCTATGGCACCAAAATCAGGATGCGTTTCGGCAAATTCAAGCAAGTGGGAAAAGGTGTTTTCTGCCACCACCGTATCGGGGTTTAATAGGCAAATATATTCCCCTTGAGCCCGGGCAATTCCCTTGTTGTTTCCTTTGCTGAAGCCGCTATTTTCCTGATTCTCAATCAAAATTACTTCCGGGAAATGTTGTTTGACCAATTGGCAGCTTTCGTCTTTAGAGTGATTGTCAACCACGATAATCTCGGCTTCCAAATTTCGAATACTTTTGGTGACGCTTTCCAAGCATAGCAACAGGTGATAAGGAACCTTGTAGTTGAGAATAATGACCGAAAGTTGCACGGGTTTATTGATGTTTTAATGAATTTTCGAAAGGCACTCGATTGAGAATACTGCGTCCCAAGGTGACCTGATCAGCATATTCGAGTTCGTCACCCACTCCTATACCTCGAGCAATTGTAGAGGTTTTGAGGTTGAGTTTACTGAGTTGTTTGTAGATGTAAAAATTGGTAGTATCGCCTTCCATGGTACTGCTCAGCGCAAAAATGACCTCTTTTATTTTTCCTTTTTGGGCTTTTTCTACCAGCGAGGAAATGTTTAAATCATGGGGACCCACCCCGTCCATAGGACTGATTTTTCCTCCCAAAACGTGGTAGACTCCACGGTATTGACTCGTGTTTTCAATGGCCATTACATCGCGGATGTCTTCTACTACACACACCATGTGGTGCTCTCGATGAGGACTTTGACAAATTTCGCAATAAGTTCCGTCACTGATGTTGTGGCAGTTTTTGCAGAATTTTATTTCTGTGCGTAAATCGAGTAGAGACTTGGCCAAGCGCGTGGTCTGCTCTTCGGGTCGTTTCAATAAATGAAGCACCAATCGCAGTGCGGTGTTTTTACCAATACCCGGCAGTTGAGCCATTTCATTGACCGCGCTTTCCAATAATTTTGATGAAAAATCCATAGCACAAAAATACATAAAATTTATTCGCTGCAGCGCGTAGAAAAAAACAATCAATCTTTGAACACTTCTAAAATAAGTTCAGGTTTTTGCCATAAAATTTTAGGGTTTTTAAAATTACCTGCAGTTATTTAGTTGAAGTTTGTATTTTGCAAACCGCTAAACATACTAAATTTGTGACTGCTACGATACAAGTCATTTTTTTTGAATTTTCTAAACCAATAGCATGCAGCCAATTTACATACTGCTTATCATTGCTTTGTATTTTGGGATTCTATTTTTAATCTCCCATTTTACCGGAAAAGACGACAGCAATGCAGTGTTTTTTAAAGCTGAACGGAAGTCACCCTGGTTTTTGGTGGCTTTTGGAATGATTGGCGCTTCCTTGTCAGGCGTTACTTTCATTTCTGTGCCGGGTTGGGTGCGTGATTCGCAGTTTAGTTATATGCAGGTCGTGTTTGGGTATATCCTTGGTTACCTGGTGATTACATTTATTCTGCTTCCCATCTATTACCGATTTAATGTAACTTCTATTTACCAATATCTCGATCGACGATTTGGGGTGGTCAGTTATAAAACGGGCGCTTTTTTCTTCTTTATTTCTCGAATTTTGGGGGCCGCTTTTCGAATGTTCTTGGTGGCTACCGTCCTACAGCAGTTTGTGTTTGAGGCTTGGGGCGTTCCTTTTTTTGTTACGGTGATTATCTCTATTATACTCATTTGGCTGTATACCGCAAGAGGCGGAATCAAAACAGTGATATGGACCGATTCGCTGCAAACTCTTTTTATGCTGACCTCGGTGGTGCTGACCGTGATTTTTATTATGAATCAATTAGATTGGAGCTTCTCTGATCTGTGGACGGCTCCGGAATTGGAGCCCTACACAAAAATATTCTTTACCGGGGATGTGTTGGCTAAGAACTATTTTTGGAAAGCTTTTATCGGAGGAATGTTTATTACCATTTGTATGACAGGCCTCGATCAAGATATGATGCAGAAAAACCTGACTTGTAAAAACCTAAAAGAAGCGCAAAAGAATGTGTTGTCTTATAGTATGGTGTTTGTGCCGGTGAATATTGTTTTCTTGCTGTTGGGGGCGTTGTTGTTTGTATATGCTCATAAAACAGGTTTGCCTATTCCGGAAAGGACAGATTTACTTTTTCCCGAAATTGCCTTGCGAAGCAACCTGGGATTCGGGTTGGCCATTACTTTTATTTTGGGGCTGATTGCAGCCGCTTATTCCAGTTCTGATAGCGCACTTACTGCCTTGACAACCAGCTTTTGTGTGGATTTTCTGGATATCGAAAAACGTCGAGCTGAAAAGCAGAAAAGCTTACGTAAGAAAGTACATATCGGATTGAGTATTTTGCTCATCCTTGTGATTGTGGCATTTAATTATTTTTTGGATAGCAGTGTGATTGATATGTTGCTTACGGCTGCTTCTTATACCTACGGGCCTTTGCTCGGGTTATTTGCATTTGGAATTTTTACCAAATGGCAAGTTCGTGACAAATGGGTCGGATTGGTGGCCGTTTTGGCCGCTGCAATCAGCTTTGGAATCGGGCAACTTCCTCCTGAAATGATGGGGGGCTATCACTTTAATTATGAACTCTTAGTGGTCAACGGCGGTCTCACCTTTTTGGGGTTAGTATTGATTCGTCGAAAGAAGGACTAAAGTACAGGCCACTTCACAGTGAATAGCCTTTTCCTTTAACAACGCATAGAAGTCTTCATTTTCCGTCCCCGGATTAAAAACTACCCGCCGTGGATGAAGGCGGATGATATAATCGTAATATTCTTCTTGCCGCTTGGGGTTGAGGTACAAGCTTACGGTGTCAATATCTTTAAAATCCTTTTTTTCTGTGATGATTTTTACGTCATCTACCTTCCCTTCGCGCAAACCTATTGCGTGTACCTTATGATCATGAGCTCGTAATTTCTTGATGGCTTTGTGGGCATAACGCTTCGGATTTTCTGAGGCGCCTATTATTAAAGTGGCATGCTTTTCCATAATAAACTTGTGATTTTTTTACCATTTTTTTGATAAGCTTTTCAATATAACTCTTATGGATGGTAATGACAAGTACAAGAGTATTAAATTATAGTTAATAAATCAATATTGTTTTTAGGAATAAAAAGAACATAATACATTTGTAACTGTTAATAGATTAGTTATTTTCTAATTAATTAATCTTTATTCTGTTTTATTGTTTAAAGTGTTATGATCTATTTGAATTAGCTGTTTAAAATTGAATTATAACCATTAGATTTCAAAAGGGGGCGCCACGGTGTCCCCTTTTTGAATTTATACCAAAGTGATTTATAAATCGGTCTAAAGATTTATAGGATAAATTTCAAAGGTCAAGGCAAAAAACGCAGGCATA
>CAZPGY010000001.1:0-314136 GCA_964586655.1 uncultured Flavobacteriaceae bacterium | reverse complement strand
ACGGTAGTAAATTCGTTATTTTTATAACCAATTAAAATCGTTTAGGACAGTATTGATTGATAATCTGTAAATTATTTAATTACCACTCAATTTGCGGTGAATTTTTCGAGTTAACTGCTGTGCGACTATATTTGCATCGCTTTATGAATAATAACCATTAACAATTCAGTTTAAACGAATAAAACATATCTTTGCGTTTATCCAATCTAAATAAAGAACGTCCTCATGCATAAAAACATTCTTCTCGCTGTATTTGCCACGCTGGTTTTCTGGACACTTCCCCTACAAAAAGCGCAGGCAAAAGATGGAAACAACACCGCAGAAACGGTAATTCACTTACTGAGCTATGTCGCTAAAGATTATGTCGTAGCCGTACAAGACGGTAAAGTCATCAGTATTCAAGAATACAAAGAGCAGCAAGAGTTTTCTCAACGAGCCTATGCATTAACCAAACAAAATAATTTTGCCTCAGGCACGGTAAAGGAAAATTTATTGACCCAATTGCAAACCCTCATCACCAAAGTCAACCAAAAAGCTCCCGGAGAGCAAATCAGCAAGATTGCCAATGACATTATCAATAAAATCATTGCGAGCACAGGCATTAAAACAGCCCCGAAAACCTGGCCGTCACTGGCAAAAGGAAAGCAGCTTTATCAACAAAATTGTGCCACTTGCCACGGGAAGACCGGAAACGGAAAAGGGCCGGCCGGATTGCATTTATCGCCCAAGCCCTCCAATTTTCTCGATCCGGGACTTATGGCAAACCTCTCTCCTTTCCAGGCCTACAGCAGCATCCGATTGGGTGTACCGGGAACAGCCATGACCTCTTGGACTAATTTTAGTAATGCCGAAATATGGGATTTGGCTTTTTACGTTCAATCTCTTCAGTTTCAATCCACGGCCACAGACTCCATCCGGTTGCGCAAAGCTTTTCAAAAAATCCAATCCAAAATCGGTTTATCTCAAGTGGCCAGCCTCAGTGACCAAGCCTTGCTTCAAAAAATAAAAACCCACACTAAAGAAGGAGCAAAAACCAAATTGAAGGCTTTGCGATTGTTGGCTCCCGTTGGAAAAAATAAGAATAACAGCTTAGTCATCGCCAAAAAAAGACTAAAAGATGCGCTAAACAGTTACCTCGAAGGCCAAAAATCTATTGCCAAAACACAGGCAATCAGTGCGTATTTGGAAGGTATAGAACCGGTAGAAGCACAACTGCGCACCATCGATAAGACCTTTGTGGTAGAGTTGGAAACCAAAATGTTTGAGGTGCGCCAGGCCATTGCCAATAATCAGGGAACAGCAATAATTAAAACAAAAGTAAAAAGCGCTTTGACCGCCATTGAAGAAGCGGAAACACTGCTCGGCAAACAGGAATTGGACTATTGGCTGACCTTTATTCTTGCGGCTTCTATTATGCTGCGCGAGGCTTTGGAAGCTTTTTTGATTATCGGAGTAATTATTGCGGTCATCCGTTCTACCGGAATCAAAAAAGCCTTGCCCTGGGTACACGGAGGCTGGATTACCGCTGTCGTTTTTGGACTGGCAGGTTGGTTTTTGGCGGATTATATTATTCAGTTCGGTGGGAAAAACCGAGAAATTATGGAAGGCCTTGCCGCATTAGTAGCCATGCTCGTACTCGTATTCGCCGGATTTTGGCTGCACAACAAAACCTACGCACAAAAATGGTCGCAATTTGTCAATGAGAAAATTGGCGGTTACCTCAAAAAAGAACGCATGTTTGGCTTGGCAGCCTTTTCTTTTATGGTGGTTTTTCGAGAGGCCTTTGAGGTAGTGTTGTTTTTGCAGGCCATCAACATCGAATCAGCCGGAGCCCATAAATCGGCCATCGGATTTGGATCCTTAGCCGCCTTAGCAGGCATTGGGGTTATTGCCTTTTTATTCTTAAAATACACCAAGAAGGTGCCCATACAATACATTTTCAAATACTCCTCTTGGCTCATTGTTTTATTGGCCATTATCTTGGCCGGCAAAGGTTTTCACGCCCTTCAGGAAGCAGGATGGATTGGCATCACCCAGCTCTCTACCATGTTCCGTATAGACTGGCTGGGTATCTATCCCACTTTGCAAACCCTATTGGCTCAGGTAGCGCT
Source organism: uncultured Flavobacteriaceae bacterium (assembly GCA_964586655.1). Classification (GTDB taxonomy): domain Bacteria; phylum Bacteroidota; class Bacteroidia; order Flavobacteriales; family Flavobacteriaceae; genus JAJYSO01. The sequence continues at coordinate 312,025 of CAZPGY010000001.1, read as the reverse complement.
CATTGCAATTATTGTGGCTACCTATTTTATCAATCAACGAAAACAACTTCGGGCGGAGTCGATAAAACAAGGGAGCCATTAAAAAAGTCGCGAATACCGCAAGTAATAGACCTCGGTCATTGTGCGTTAGAACCGCATTTTGCCTCTTGTTCAAAACTTCGCATAAAATCAAGCGTAATTTGCCGTAAATAATTAATTTTGCACATGCAAAATTCAGTCCTTATCATCGATTTCGGGTCGCAGTATACCCAGCTCATTGCCAGACGAGTAAGAGAGCAAAACATTTATTGTGAAATTCACCCCTTTCAAAAGCCGCCCAAGGATTTGTCTCCTTACAAAGCGGTAATTTTGTCGGGCAGTCCGTTTTCTGTGCTACATGAAAACGCTCCGCAATTTGAAACCGATATTTTCCGTAAAAAGTTGCCTTTGTTGGCAGTTTGCTATGGTGCTCAATACCTGGTTCACATCGCAGGAGGAACCATAGCATCTTCGGCTACCCGCGAGTTTGGGCGGTCTCGCCTGCACCAAATTAAAACTGAGAGCCTCCTATTTAAAGGGGTAGCAGCCCATTCTCAGGTATGGATGTCACACGGCGATACCATCAAGGAAATGCCGGCAGGCTTCACTTCCTTGGCAAGTACTGAAACGGTTAAACACGCTGCGTATCAAATTGAAGGCGAAGACACTTATGGCATTCAATTTCATCCTGAGGTATATCACTCCACCGACGGAAAACAGATTCTAAAAAATTTCCTACTCCATATTGCCAAAATCGAACCCACTTGGACGCCCGAGGTATTTGCGGATACCACCATAGACAAGCTGCGCCGAAAAATTGGTGACGAAAAAGTAGTTCTCGGTCTTAGTGGAGGCGTAGACTCGACGGTAACAGCCGTTTTGCTCAACAAAGCCATTGGCAATCAACTGTACTGTATTTTTGTCAACAACGGATTGTTGCGTAAAAATGAATTTGCCGATGTCTTGGAGCAGTACAAAGACATGGGGCTGAATGTCAAAGGCGTTGATGCTTCACAACGATTTTTAAAGGCTTTGGCCGGAGTTACCGATCCCGAAAAAAAGCGAAAGATTATCGGTAAAAATTTTATTGAAGTCTTTGATGAAGAGGCGCATAAAATTAAGGAAGTGACTTACCTAGCACAAGGCACGATCTATCCTGACGTAATCGAATCGGTTTCCGTAAACGGTCCCTCGGTCACCATAAAATCTCATCACAATGTTGGCGGGTTGCCCGAGCGCATGAATCTTAAAATTGTAGAACCTTTGCGCAGTTTATTTAAGGATGAGGTGCGTAAGGTGGGCAAAGAATTGGGAGTAAAAGCCAATCTTTTAGGCCGACACCCCTTCCCCGGTCCCGGATTAGCCATCCGCATCTTGGGAGATATTACCGCAGAGAAAGTAAGCATCTTACAAGAAGTGGATCACATCTTCATCAACGGATTACGAGAAAACGGTCTCTATGACAAAGTATGGCAAGCCGGAGCCATTCTATTGCCGATCAGCTCTGTGGGAGTAATGGGGGATGAACGAACCTATGAAAAAGTTGTGGCGCTGCGTGCCGTAAGCTCTACAGACGGCATGACCGCAGATTGGGTCAATTTACCTTATGAATTTCTTCAAGAAATATCCAACAAAATTATCAACAAAGTACAAGGCGTCAATCGCGTAGTGTATGACATCAGCTCAAAACCCCCGGCAACCATTGAATGGGAATAACACCAAGAGTATTTTTAAGGTAGCGATTTGAAATTCTCCCCCCAAAATTCAACCGATTTGGAAGAAATTTCGTCCTCCTTTTTCACCAAGGTTTAGGACGCTGCTGTTTTTACTTAAAAAAATGAGGAGGGCGCGCCTCATTTCGACAACGTTTATACGCTGATGATAGTAGGAAGTGCACACCCCGTCCTTCGGACACTCCTCTGTCAGTGGGAATAGGCAGTGCTTCTTCATTCCCTTCTATTTATTTCCATTCAATGCCTATTATATACAGGCAGCTTTCTACGACTTTACAACGACTTATTTTGAGATCGATAAGCCGGGGGATTGATACAGAAGAGGTCATAGAAACCGCCGATACGCCCCATCAAATTACTTTTACCAAGCCCTGAAATGGTGATAGGATCGAAAAAAATAATGCTCCTTAGCGAAGAACAAAGGTGTTTTTTTATTACTCTTGTCCATGTCGAATATGCAATTGCTTTCTCTGCTCCGAGCCTTGTATAAGATTAATCTAAACTTACCATTCAGTCTATGAAATTAAAATTTTTATGGTGTTTTCTCTTGATGGGATTATTGGCAGCACCACTCTATGCCCAGCAAATTGACACGACAAAACTCAACCATTACCTGGATTACATCACTAAAGAAAACGGTTATATCGGTAATATCTCGATTTATAAAAATGGGAAAGAAGTCTATAATCGCTATTTTGGGCAATCTCATCTTTTGGAGGCGGATTTTGATAAAAACACCAACTACCGCATTGCCTCCATTTCAAAAGTATTTACGGCATGCTTAATATGGCAACTCATTGAGCGCCATCAATTAAACTTAACCGATAAGCTTTCTGATTTTTTCCCAAAGATGCCCAATGCCGATAAAATCACTATAAAAAATCTCCTTGAACATTCCAGCGGCCTGAAGGATTATGGCATCAAAAAAGGTGCTTATTACTGGCTACTCAAGCCGGTTGAGAAAGAGGCTATCCTTGCCGAAATCAGAAAACAAGGGGTTTCTTTTCAACCCGGGGAAGGAATCTCTTATTCCAATTCGGGATATTATTTACTGGGGCAAATCGTGGAAATGACCTATCACGACAGTTACAGACATATTCTAAATCAGCAAATTATTCAACCCCTCCATTTAAAAAATACGGGTTTAGCGCAAGCACATCCCACAAACACTTTTCCCTCTTATAAATACAACTATACCAAAGGACGTTGGCGAACGGTTAAAGAGGATTATTTTAAAAATGCGATAGGCCCCGGTGGCATGGTTTCTACGCCGAAGGCTTTAAACGAATTTATCCTCAAGCTTTTTCATTACAAGCTTCTCAGCAAGCAGACCATCGATAAAATGAAACCCATCATGGGGAAGGAATCCTATGGTCGGGGGCTTATGCTGATCCCCTTTTATCAACATATTTCCTATGGTCACGCTGGCGATATTCATGGAACGCATTCTTTGGTTGCTTATTATCCGGATGAAAACTTGGCGATAGCATTTGCCCTCAATGGCGCAAGGAAGAACAGAAACAGCTTCGGGGTGGCTATCTTAAATATTATTTATGGCCTTGATTTTGACTATCCCACATTTTACAACAAACCATTACCCCTTGCAAAACTCCATAAATACACAGGCACTTATGCAACGCCGGAAGTGCCTCAAAAACTCACTTTTAAGGTGAAGAATGGGGTTCTCAAAGTTAAAAACCCGGCTTTAGGCATTCCTTATATTCGATTGACACCTCTCACAGCACATGAGTTTGCGATAAAAAGCTTCGCTATTAAAGTGAAATTTTACCCGGAAGAAAATTTCCTTATTTTAAAGCAAGGGGGAAAAGAATTTAAAATGAAAAAAGAAAGTTAACCCGAAAAATCATGAGATTTATTTTAGGTAGATTTAAGGGGATATGCTGAGTTTATTAAAGCCCTCAAACCCTACAGGTGTACTTACCGCCGCTCCCAAACGAACCTGTCCAGCTGTGGGGAATATTTTCGCGATGGTTCCACCAGAGCTATCTAAAACATTCATTTTTTTGTACTTTTATGCAGGAGAAGAAGGTCGAGTTTGTGCTGTGGTTCGTTTTTAAGAATGATGGGGAAAGGAATTTGAAATGATGGTACTATGAACCACACGACGCAATCGTTCAGCAGCGAGATCCGTCCTTGCACAATCACATGGAAGCCAGCCTAACTCCTATTTTTTTGACAAAAAGCAAAGCCGGTTCTTTTCGGAAGGTTTTTGTATCTTTGTAAGAGGAAAAATTCAAAACAATGGAACTTACCATAAAAATAGACTCAAGAAGTAAACAGGCAAAGGTATTTTTTGAATACCTCAAAACCTTACCTTTTGTACAGATTCAAACCCCACTTTTCAACAAGGAAACTGAAAAAGCCATAAAGGATGCCAAAATAGGGAAAACCACTAAAACGACACTTTCAGATTTAAGGGAACAGTTGTATTCATAATGTACGATCTCGAACAAACAAGCAAGTTCAAAAAGGACATCAAACGGGCTAAAAAACGTGGTTTAGACATGAAGTTGCTCGATAAAGTCATAACTGCTTTAGCTAAAAACGGCAAAGTTTCAAAGAAAAACAAACCGCATAAACTAAAAGGAAACTATTCAGAGTTTTGGGAATGTCATATTCGACCTGATTGGCTTTTAATTTGGCAACAGGAGGAATCCATTAAGTTAATTACCCTTACACGAACCGGGACTCACAGCGATTTATTTTAAAAAGGAATGCGTTTCCCGCTCTCACCACGCCAATCGCGATGATTCCACCAAATCTATCCAATACCAAACCCACATACAGAAATAGAAGAGCACACCTCATTTCGACAACATTTATACGCTGATGATAGTAGGAAGTGCACACCCCGTCCTTCGGACACTCCTCTGTCAGTGGGAATAGGCAGTGCTTCTCCATTCTTTTCTTCCAAAGGGACAGGCTGTAAACAACAGCCGAGGTGTTTGAAGAGGCATCAATTTTTACGAAGGTAGATATCGATACGGTCAAGTTGAGTTAAAGGAGAATCTCTAAAAAAGGAACATTAAAAACAATTCTCGGACTCACAGATAATATATATCTTTGTCCTTATTTTAAAAACCACTGACCATGTTGCAAGTGCATCTCATCAAAGAAAACAAAAAACAGTATCTCAAAGCGCTACAGAAGCGAAATTTTGAAGCAGAAGCGATTTTTGATCGTGTTTTAAAACTCGATGAAGCGCGGCGTTCTACCCAAACCGAACTCGATGAGACACTGGCTCAATCCAATAAACTTTCTCGCGAAATAGGGCAACTGTATAAAAGCGGCAAAGCCGAAGAAGCCAATAAGATTAAAGAAGAAACCAAGACCCTCAAAGAAAAGTCAAAAGACTTGTCGGATCGGCTGCATGCCGTCAGTACAGAATTGGCGGAAGAGCTTTACCAAATCCCCAACATTCCACATGCTTTGGTTCCCCACGGAAAATCAGAAGAAGACAATGAAGAGGTTTTTAAAGAAGGGACCATTCCCCAACTGGGAGATGATGCGCTGCCCCACTGGGAGCTGGCCAAAAAATTTGACTTGATAGATTTTGAGCTTGGCAACAAGGTAACCGGAGCGGGTTTTCCGGTGTATAAAGGAAAGGGAGCGCAATTACAACGCGCTTTGATTACTTATTTCCTCGACAAAAACCGGGCTGCCGGATATACCGAATATCAAGTACCTTTGATGGTCAATGAAGCCTCCGGACTGGGAACCGGGCAGTTGCCGGACAAAGAAGGTCAAATGTATCGAGTGCCTAAAGATGATTTATACCTCATTCCCACTTCCGAAGTTTCGCTGGTCAATCTTTTTCGCGGCAATTTATTTGAGAAAAAAGAGCTGCCCAAAGCTTGTACCGCCTACACTCCCTGCTTTCGTCGAGAAGCCGGGTCTTATGGCGCCCATGTCCGCGGCCTGAATCGGGTGCACCAATTTGACAAAGTAGAATTGGTCAATATTACCGATGCAGAAAGCTCTTATGAAAAACTGGACGAAATGATAACCCATGTCAAAGAGATTTTACGCGAACTCAAACTCCCCTATCGCATTCTCAGACTTTGTGGAGGTGATTTAGGCTTTACCGCTGCATTGACCTACGATTTTGAAGTGTTTTCTACCGCCCAAGACCGCTGGCTCGAAATCTCTTCGGTCTCCAACCTTGAAACCTACCAAAGTACGCGAATGAAAATGCGCTATAAAACCCAAGACCGCAAAAAACAACTGGTGCACACGCTTAATGGCAGTAGCCTGGCGCTTCCTCGAGTATTGGCCGGTATTTTGGAAAATTATCAAACCCAAGAGACAATTGAAATACCCGAAGTGCTTCGCCCCTATACCGGTTTTGACAAAATAGAATTGTAACCTCGCTTTTCCCAATTTTCATCTTTTGACAGACGCAGGAATCTGCTTATTTTTATATCTGTGGAGGAGCGAAATCAGCTTCTCGGGTTCAGCTTATTTAAACTCATTAAAAATTATCGCATAATATATTGCTTCTCAAAGTTTTAATATTTCCAATTAGGGGTTTTTGCTAATTAGAATCTTTCTAAATTAGATTGGTATTCACAAATCTTAGCCCTATCTTTGTGCCTGAAAAAGATTCGTAGATTGAACAACTTATTTTTTCACAAATTGAATTAAAACATTATGAAATATACTGAAGATGATTTGAAGAAAGAGTTGGAAACCAAAGAGTATGAATATGGTTTCTATACCGACATTGAATCGGACACCATTCCTCCGGGGCTCAATGAAGCGGTAATCAGGATGATTTCTGAGAAAAAAAATGAGCCGGAATGGATGACCGAATGGCGCTTAGAGGCGTATAGAGGCTGGTTAGAAATGAAGCAACCCAGCTGGGCACATTTAGACATTGAAGAACCTGATTTTCAGAGCATCTCTTACTATTCTTCTCCCAATAAAGAACCCAAATATGACAGTTTAGACGAAGTAGATCCGGAATTATTGGACACTTTTGAAAAATTGGGCATCTCTATAGAAGAACAAAAAAAGCTGGCCGGCGTTGCCGTAGATGTCGTGATGGACTCTACTTCAGTGGCCACTACATTTCAAAAGCAATTGGCCGAAAAAGGCATTATTTTCTGCCCCATTTCTGAAGCCATTGCAAAACACCCCGAATTGGTTCGAAAATATATCGGAACCGTAGTGCCCAGAACAGACAACTTTTATGCCGCCCTCAATTCGGCCGTTTTTAGTGACGGTTCTTTCTGTTATATCCCAAAAGGTGTCCGATGCCCCATGGAATTGTCTACTTATTTCCGAATCAACCAAGGCGGAACAGGACAGTTTGAACGCACCTTGCTGGTTGCTGATGAAGGTAGCTATGTCAGTTATCTTGAAGGCTGTACCGCACCGAGTCGCGATGAAAACCAGTTGCACGCCGCTGTTGTAGAACTCATTGCCATGGAAGGAGCCGAAATCAAATACAGTACGGTTCAAAACTGGTATCCCGGAAATAAAGAAGGAAAAGGAGGAGTACTCAATTTGGTCACCAAACGCGGGATTTGTGAGAAAAATGCAAAGATCAGCTGGACACAAGTAGAAACCGGTAGTGCCATCACCTGGAAATATCCGAGCTGTGTATTGAAAGGAGACAATTCTATTGGTGAATTCTACTCCATTGCCGTCACCAATAATTACCAACAAGCCGACACCGGCACCAAAATGCAACACCTCGGGAAAAACACCAAGAGCACCATTATCTCTAAAGGAATCTCTGCCGGACATTCACAAAACAGTTATCGCGGACTGGTGAGCATAAGTAAACGCGCTCAAAACGCCCGAAATTTTACAGAATGCGACTCCCTGTTAATGGGCAATAAGTGTGGCGCGCACACTTTCCCCTATATCGAAGTGAAAAACAAAACCGGACAGGTAGAGCACGAAGCCACCACCAGTAAAATTGGTGATGACCAAATTTTTTACTGTAACCAACGAGGAATTGACACAGAAAAAGCCATTTCCTTGATTGTAAACGGATTTGGAAAGGAAGTGCTCAACAAGCTTCCCATGGAATTTGCCATAGAAGCACAAAAATTACTTGAGATTTCCCTTGAAGGTTCGGTTGGTTAATTTGTAACTTAACGGCCTTTTATTAATCAATACCTCAATAACCCATGAAAAAAGCTGTCCTTGTTTTAAGTCTTATCGCCTTTGTCTTTACCGGCTGTAAAAAGAACCCCAAAACACAAAAGCACAAAGCCTCGGCAGATACCACAAACATCCGGCAAGCAGAAAAAACGGATATTACAGTAATCACAGGAGAGTTTTATTACACTCCGGAAGCGGCCGTAATCAAAGGAAATAATTTTATTTATGGCGTGGTTTTAGACTCCATGGCCAAAGTTTTGGCCGAGAAAGTGGAGCCGGTAAAAAGAAACAAATACGACATGATTCCCATCACCATCAAGGGGAAATTGGAAGCCAACCCCATGGAAGGCGGCTGGGATCAAGTCGTAAAAATCACCGATATCCTTTTGATATCCAAACCTCAAGGAGAACCGGCCATTAAAATAGGAACACAGAAAACTGTAAAAATCAATAATCAGAAAAATAAGAATTCATAAGCTATGTTAACAATAAAAAACCTACACGCAAACGTAGAAGGAAATGAAATCCTCAAAGGCGTTAATCTGACCATCAATGCCGGTGAAATTCATGCAATCATGGGGCCCAACGGCGCTGGAAAAAGTACCTTGGCCTCGGTAATTGCCGGGAAAGAAGAGTATGAAGTCACCGAAGGAGAAATATTGATGGAAAATGACAATATTGCTGAATTGGAAGCCGATGAACGCGCCCACAAAGGCATCTTCCTCTCTTTTCAATATCCGGTTGAAATTCCGGGTGTTACCGTGACTAACTTTATGCGTACGGCCATCAATCAAACCCGAAAAGCCCGCGGACAAGAAGCCATGTCGGGAAAAGACATGTTGCAATTGCTCAAGAAAAATGCAAGCTTATTGGGTATCGACCGCAAGTTCTTGGGACGCTATTTAAACGATGGCTTCTCCGGTGGAGAAAAAAAGCGCAATGAGATATTTCAAATGGCCATGATGGATCCCAAACTCGCCATTTTGGACGAGACCGATTCCGGATTGGATATCGATGCGTTAAAAACCGTTGCCGACGGGGTTAACAAATTGCAACGCAAAGACAACGCAACCATGATTATTACCCACTATCAGCGATTGTTGCAATACATTGTTCCGGATTATGTACATGTATTACTGGACGGTAAGATTGTAAAAACAGGCGGAAAAGAATTGGCCTTAAAATTAGAAGAACAAGGCTATGACTGGTTGAAAAAAGAAATGCAAACTGCTTAAACTTGAACTCAGCATCCGCCGAGTTTAAAGAAGCCCTATTTGCAGAATGACAAAAAGATTTAATTATGGATTTAAAAGATAAATTGATTTCTTCTTATGCCAGCTTGTCTGAGCATAACGGAAGTAATGATAAATTGACCAATATGCGTCGGGAGGCCATCAAAAATTTTGAAAATAAAGGCTTCCCCACCAAGAAAGAAGAAGCTTGGAAATACACTTCTCTGCGCCCGATAATCAAGGAAGATTACAGCCTTTTTCCAAAATCTGAAACCAACCTCAAAAAAGAGGACATTGAAGCCTATACCATTGACGGATTAGACGCCCATCTCCTCGTTTTTGTCGATGGACGTTTCGCTGAGCATTTGTCTAAAACTACCGAAGACCAAATAGACGCCGTTGAGATTTCGGCTGCGCGGAATCATGAAAAATACTCGGCACTTATCGACCGGTATTTTAACCACATTGCCCCCAATGAAGACAGCCTTAACTCCTTAAATACCGCATTTTCACAGGAAGGCACGCTGATTCATGTTAAAAACAATGTGACCGCCGATAAACCGGTTCAACTGCTCTACCTCTCCACCGGCAGTGAAAAAGCCATGATGTTGCAGCCTCGCAACTTGGTTGTTGTGGAAGAAAATGCACAAGCCACCATCATTGAACGCCATCAGAGTTTGGCCGAAAATCCGGTATTGACCAATACCGTTACCGAAATTTCTGTCGGTCAATATGCCATGGTAGACTACTATAAGATTCAAAATGACAAACGCAGTGCGTCCCTCATTGACAACACCTTTATCGCACAAGGTAGAGACAGCCATTTTACCTGTCACACCTTTTCGTTTGGCGGAAAACTGACCCGCAATACCGTAAAAGTATTCCAGCAAGGCGAACACGTCAATTCGACCTTAAAAGGGGTGACCATACTTGAAGACAAACAACATGTCGATCACAACACCCTTGTCCATCACCAACAACCCAATTCAGAAAGTCATCAAGACTACAAAGGAGTTTTTGACGACCGGTCTGTCGGGGTTTTTGACGGTTATATTTTAGTCGATAAAATTGCCCAGCAAACAGACGGCTACCAAAGCAGCAACAATTTGTTACTCAGCGATAAAGCCAAGGTAAACACCAAACCTCAGCTGGAAATCTATGCGGATGATGTGGTGTGTAGCCACGGCTGTACGGTTGGGCAGCTGGACAAAGAGGACTTGTTTTACCTCAAATCCCGTGGAATTCCGGAAAAAGAAGCTAAAGCTTTGTTGATGTATGCTTTTAGCAACACCGTTTTGACCAGTGTAAAAATCCCTGAATTGCAGCGACAAGTCAACAAACAGATTGCCGATAAGCTGGGAGTAGATCTTGGCTTTGACGAGTAAAATCAACCCTATGACCACGACTTTAGACCTTGAAAAAATCCGGGCAGATTTCCCCATTCTTTCCAAAAAGATTAATGGGCATCCCCTGGTTTATTTTGACAATGCAGCCACCGCACAAACCCCACAGCCGGTGATTGATGCCATTGCAGACTATTACCGGTTTCACAATGCCAACATTCATCGCGGGGTGCATGCGCTGTCTCAGGAAGCTACTGAAATGTTTGAAGAGGCACGCGAATGTCTCCGCAAACATTTTAATGCCAAAAAACGGGAGGAAATTATCTTTACGGCCGGAACCACTCACGGCATCAATCTGGTGGCCAATGGATTTGCTTCCATTATCAAGGCAGGGGAAGAAATTATCGTTTCGCAGATGGAACACCACTCCAACATTGTGCCGTGGCAAATCCTTTGTGAAAAGACCGGTGCCCGGTTAAAAGTAATTCCGATGACAGAAGAGGGCGAGCTCAACATGAGCAAATTTGATGAGCTTTTCTCTGAAAAAACCAAACTCGTTTTTGTCAATCATGTTTCCAATGCTCTGGGCACCATCAATCCTATTGAAAGAATCATTGCCAAAGCGCATGAACACGGAGCAGCCATATTGATTGACGGCGCTCAGGCCGCCCCTCACCTCAAAGCTGATGTACAGGCTTTGGGAGTTGATTTTTACGTGGCCTCAGGACATAAAATGTACGGCCCTACCGGAATTGGGGTTTTATATGGCAAAGAAGAGTGGCTCAACAAATTACCTCCTTATCAAGGAGGAGGAGAAATGATTGACCAAGTCACTTTTGAAAAGACCACTTATGCACCTCTGCCTCATAAATTTGAAGCCGGAACCCCAAATATTTGTGGAGGAATTGCCTTTGGAAAAGCCATTGCCTATCTCAACCAAATTGGCTGGGAGGAAATTGCCGCTTATGAAGAAGAACTACTCCATTTTGCTACCGATCAACTCCAGCAAATTGAAGGCTTGAAAATATATGGAAACTCCCCGCATAAAACAGCGGTTATTTCCTTTAATATCGAAGGCTTACACCCCTATGACATAGGTACCATAATCGACAAGCTGGGGATTGCAACCCGAACGGGGCATCATTGTGCACAACCCATTATGGATTTTTATCACATTCCGGGCACTATTCGGGCTTCTTTTGCATTTTACAATACAAAGGAAGAAATTACTACCTTTGTAAACGCAGTTAAACGCGCTAAAACCATGTTATCATGAAAACCAAACTATTAGGCCTCATTGTACTGACCTTATTGTTATTCTCCTGCAAAAGCCAAAAAAATGAAACCGCAGCGATGGAACCACTAAAAAGCGGATTATTTAAGGTGACCACTTTAGAAGGCAAAGACCTCGAAGATGCTAAAGTCACCCTTCGTATCGACCTGGAAAAAAATCGAGTGTCGGGCAATACGGGATGCAATAATTACAGTGCAGGGCTCAAGCTGGACAGCACACACATCGAGACCGGGCTTGCTCGTGCTACAAAAATGTATTGCGAAGACAAAATGGAGATAGAAAGAAGCTTTCTCAACAATTTGGGAAAAGCCGAATCTTATTCCTTTGACGGGAAAACACTGAAGTTAAAGTCGGCCGACGGTACAACCCTTATAACCGCTATCAAAGCAGAAAAAGGATAAATAATCTAAAAAAAAATAAAACTTTTGAGTGATATTCAGAACATACAGGAAGAAATTGTGGAGGAGTTCTCCTTATTTGAGGATTGGATGCAACGTTATGAATATATGATTGAACTGGGGAAATCTCTCCCGCTTATTGACGACCAATACAAAACAGACAGCAACCTCATCAAAGGCTGTCAAAGCCGAGTATGGGTTCATGCTGAAATGCAGAACGGCAAGTTGGTGTTTACCGCCGACAGCGATGCCATCATCACCAAAGGCATCATTGCCATCCTTATCAGGGTTTTTTCTGAACAAACTCCCAAAGATATTGCCGAAGCCAACACCCATTTTATTGATGAAATCGGGTTAAAAGAACACTTATCACCAACACGAGCCAACGGCTTGGTGAGCATGGTTAAACAAATCAAAGCTTATGCCTTGGCCTATCAAGCAAAAATGAACTAAAAAAACAGAAGAGAATTATGGCTACAGAAAACACAATAGACATCAATCAATTAGGCGAACAAATTGTTAAAGTTCTAAAAACCTGTTATGACCCCGAAATCCCTATTGATGTATACGAACTGGGATTGATCTATGATGTAATGATCAATGAGGAAACGCGTGATGTGAAAATATTGATGACGCTAACCACCCCCAATTGCCCGGTAGCTGAAAGTTTACCGGCAGAAGTCAAAGAAAAAGTTCGCTCTGTTGACATGGTAGAAGATGTTGAGCTCGAGTTGACTTTTGACCCCCCGTGGTCTCAAGAATGCATCAGCGAAGAAGGGCGATTAGAGTTGGGGCTGCTCTAAATTCGCTTCAACAAAATACCTATCCGTTGGGCATAGTAGCTTAACGGATTTTTTTTTGCCGGATCGTCAAGAAAATACCTGTTGTTTTTTTTACCTCCAAGAAATATCGACAATTGCGGAAAGTTTAAAAAACCAGCTCATTTTCACAAAAATAGATTGGTTATTTAAGTAATTTATAACACTTATTTATTGAACTTATCTCAATATATAATTAAATTTGGAGTCCTTAAATCTAAACAATAATTTAAACCTATATTACTATGGCTTTTGAGCAACCTAAACTAAAGTATGACTATGATGCGTTGACCCCTCATATTGATGAGGAAACCATGAAAATACACTATGGAAAGCACCACGCCGGATACACCAAAAAATTAAACAATGCCATTGAAGGCACCGATTTGGACGGAAAATCTATCGAAGATATTTTGACTGATTTGGATATGTCCAATTCTGCTGTTCGAAACAATGGAGGCGGCTATTACAACCACAATCTTTACTTTGAAGTAATGTCTCCCAACGGAGGCGGCCAGCCTTCCGGTGATTTGGCCAAAGCCATTAACGAAGCTTTTGGTTCTTTTGACCAGTTTAAAGAAGCTTTTTCTACTGCCGCCAAAACCCGTTTCGGTTCAGGCTGGGCTTGGCTTTGTGCGCATAAAGGAGGAAAAGTGAGCGTTTGCTCTACTCCCAATCAAGACAACCCACTTATGCCCGGTGACGGCGAGTGTGGCACCCCTATTCTCGGTATCGATGTGTGGGAACACGCTTATTATTTGAAATATCAAAACAAACGTCCCGACTACGTTGAAGCTTTCTTTAGCGTGATCGACTGGGATGTAGTGGCTAAAAAATATGAAGCCGAAAAATAAATTCGTGTCGATTTAGAGCTGACTAAAAAACCCTGAACCCTCCCCCATAGGTTTGGGGTTTTTCTTTTTTATTCCCCCCGGGAATGAAGAAAGACTCTATTTATAAAACTTTCCCAAAGCTGTGAATAAACTTGGAATCATAAAGCCTTATCCCTAATTTCGAATTAATTACGCAGTAAAAAAGACGGAAATCAGCCTCCGCACAATTAAAACTTTATCAACTATGTATAAGCTTAAGATCACTTCGTTTATAGGAATTCTTCTCTTACTGATCACCATGGCTTGCAAAGGGCCACACGATAAAAATGAAGCCCGTTCTGTGGCTGCAGATTCGTCACAAAGCATTACTCCACAATTCCCCAACAAAGAGAAAACCGGCGTGGGTCCCATTACAGAAGAAATTGTCCTCGGAACAGAAATCGACACGCAAATGGTAGCGGCAGGAAAGAAAATTTTTCAAAACCGATGCTCCGGCTGCCACAGAATCCACGAAGATGTGGCAGCTCCTGCTCTCGGAGGAGTCCTGCAAGAACGCTCTGCCCAATTTGTCATGAATATGATCCTCAATCCCCAAGGGATGATCGAAAATAACCCCGAAGTCATGGCCATGCGCGGCCAATATGCAACCGATATGGTCGATGTGGGGCTCTCTAAAGAAGAAGCCCGACAAGTAGTGGAATACCTGAGGACATATTAAAAACAGCGCCCTCCGGCAAAGGATTTATACCCAATTCTAAGGACGTCCACAGGTCGTTGCTCTTTCTTTGTTCTTTTTTAGATTGCCCTAAATTTTTGTTTAGTTATAAAAAAATTTATTTTTGTACAAACAAAAATTACAGCATGACTTTAGCTGAAGAAAATTATCTCAAGACCATTTACCACTTAGAAAAGCAGCACAAAGACGGAGTGCCGACCAATGCTTTATCCCAAAAGATGAGCACCCAGGCCTCATCGGTCACCGACATGGTCAAGCGTTTGGCCGATAAAGCACTTTTGGCATATCAGCCCTATCAGGGCGTAACCCTAACCAAAACCGGTAAAAAACATGCGTTAAAAGTGATCCGAAAGCATCGTTTGTGGGAATTCTTTTTGGTAGAAAAACTGCATTTCTCATGGGATGAAGTTCACGAACTCGCCGAGCAATTGGAGCACATTCAATCCGAGAAATTAACCAATCGATTGGATGCCTTTCTCAACTTTCCCAAAACAGACCCTCACGGAGACCCCATACCCGACAGAGAAGGCAATTTCCCAACGAGCGACAAAGTTTTATTGACCAACTGTGCCGTTGGTGATTGCGGTGATTTTGTAGGGGTTAATGATTCTTCCAAAGCTTTTTTACAACACCTCGACAAGCAGGGTATTGCCCTGGGAGACCCTATAGAAATTATTGATAAAGAAGACTTTGATGAGTCTATGAAAATAAAAATCGGTACGCAGCAAATCCACATCTCCGAAAAGACCGCTGCCAATATTTTTGTCAACCTTAAATCAGCACAGTGAAATTAGAAAAAAACCACAAATCACTCGAAGAAGTCCACGGCACTGTAGATCCCTCCACACAAAAATCTTGGTGGAAGCGCCTATTGGCCTTTTTGGGGCCGGCCTATCTTGTGAGTGTAGGCTATATGGATCCCGGCAACTGGGCCACCGGCATCGAAGGCGGAAGTCGCTTTGGCTACACCTTGATTTGGGTGTTGCTCATGTCCAACCTCATGGCCTTGTTACTGCAAAGTTTGTGTGCCCGACTCGGGGTAGTTCGCGGAATGGATTTGGCACAGGCCTCTCGTGAGGCTTATAATCCTTTTGTCAATTTTGTGCTGTATATTCTGGCCGAAATTGCCATTGTAGCCTGCGATTTGGCCGAGGTCATCGGAATGGCGATTGGGCTGAATTTGCTCTTTGGCCTCCCCATGATTTGGGGCGTTTCCATTACGGCCTTAGACAGTTTTATCCTGCTTTTCCTAATTAATAAAGGCATGCGTAAAATGGAAGCCTTTATCATTGCTCTAATCTTTATCATTGCGGTTTCTTTTTTGGTAGAAATGTTCTTTGCCCAACCTGATGTCTCGGGAATTATAAGTGGATTTGTTCCCAGCCTGCCCAATGATACCGCCCTCTATATCGCCATTGGAATTATTGGAGCCACCGTCATGCCACACAATTTATATTTGCACTCCTCACTGGTGCAGTCTCGAAAAATTAAACACACCAAAAAGGGAATCAAAGAGGCTTTGAAATTCAATTTTATAGATTCTGCCGTAGCCCTAAACGTCGCTTTTTTGGTAAATGCAGCCATCCTTATTCTCTCGGCCGCTGTCTTTTTTTCCAATGGTATTCACGTGGCCGAAATACAAGATGCTCACAAACTGCTCGAGCCCTTATTGGGAAACCAATGGGCACCCATTTTGTTTGCCTTGGCTCTGATTGCAGCCGGACAAAGCTCGACCCTAACAGGTACCCTCGCCGGACAAATTGTTATGGAAGGGCACTTAAACTTGCGCATCCAACCCTGGGCAAGAAGACTCATTACTCGAATGCTGGCCATAATTCCGGCTTTATTTACCGTAATCTATTTCGGAGGCGACCGCACCGGCGAGCTTCTGGTACTAAGCCAAGTCGTTCTCAGTCTGCAGCTGGGATTTGCCATTATTCCGCTCATTCATTTTGTCAGTTCCAAAAAACTGATGAAGGGTTTCCACATCAAATGGCCTGTGCGCATTGCCGCATGGCTCATCACATTGACTATCGTGATTTTAAACGCCAAGTTGGTCATCAATGAAATTCAAAGCTGGACCGCTGCCGCAGCGCACCCCATTTACATTCAGATTTTTGTTGTCCCCTTGGCCATAGCCTTGGGAATATTGCTTATCTACATCACCATAAAACCCTTGATTAAACATCCCCGGATCAAATCCCGAAAGTTGGTACCCCATATTACCGATGCCAAAATCAAAGAGTTTTCCAAGCCCATTACCTATAAGAATATTGCAATTGCAGTCGATTTTTCAACCTCTGATCAAGAAAGCATTGCCACCGCCCTGCAACTGGGAGGCAAAGCGGCAAGCTATACCTTAATTCACGTGGTAGAATCTGCCGGCGCCATGATTTATGGTAAGGATATTGAAGATTATGAAACCGAAAGCGACCAGCGTTTTCTAAAAGCTTATCAAACAGAATTGTCGGCAAGAGACTATGCCATCAAAACCAAACTCGGTTTTGGTTCTCCTAAAAAGAGTATTCCGGGGATTGTAAACAAAGGAGATTTTGACCTTTTGGTATTAGGACAACACGGCCATAAAGGCCTTAAAGATTTATTATTTGGAACCACGGTAGACGCCGTGCGTCACAAAATCGACATTCCGGTCTTTATCGTGTAGCCGTACAAAAAAGTGTTTCTTTACATTTTATTGCCTTCAGAAATTCAGCTATTTTTGCACTTTAGAAACACTGCCGGCCCATGCCAAAACTGCTTCAACAACTGGGAATATTCTTGTTGCCATTGCTCGTGCTATCGGCTTGTCAACCGCAGCAAGAACGAGTAGTTACCCGTGGGTTTTATTATTGGAAAACCAATTTAAACCTCTCTGATTTTGCCAAAAAAAACATGGCTGCAGTAAATTCCGAATACCTATACACACGTTTCTTTGATGTTGTTTTGGGACCGAAAAACAAGCCAATGCCTTCTGCCATTATCAATTTTGGTGAATCCCTGCCACAGCAAACCATAATCCCGGTGGTCTATATTACTCCCGAAGCCTTAAATGCCATGAATTGGCACAACTTGGATTATTACGCGCGGAATATCGTCAAACTGATTCGACAAAAAGCTGAAAAAATAAATATCAATCCTCCCGAAATACAAATTGATTGTGATTGGACAGCAAGCAATAAAACACTGTATTTCACCCTCTTACAGAAAATCGCCCAACAAGATTATGCCGCCTCAAAAACCTTGAGCGCCACCCTTCGATTGCATCAGATTAAATATGATCAAAAAACAGGAATCCCGCCGGTGGACAAAGGTTTGCTAATGGTTTATAACATGAACGACCTTACCGATCCCGAGGTGAAAAATTCTATTATTAGTTTACAAACCACCAAGCAATATTTATCGCATTTAGCCGATTATCCCTTATCTTTGGATGTTGCCTTGCCTATTTATTCGTGGACTTTATTGTTTGAAAAGAAACAGATGAAAGGCGTGAAAAGAGCCTTTAAAGGAATCCTTCGAAAGCTTGATGACCGGGATTTAAAAAACAATGAACTCTTCAAAAAACAAGGTTACCGGCATTTCCTCGTTCAAAAAGACAGCCTTTATAAAGGATATGCCCTGCAAAAAGGTCAATTGATTCGTTTCGAGGAAGCCGATTTTGAAACGGTGCACCAAGTAGCACAATACCTGTCGACACAGCTTCAGGCAAACCGTTTGCGCATTTTATTGTATCAATGCGATTCCATCAATTTTAAACGATTTTCTACTCATGAAATGGAAAAGATTTTTACTGATTTCAATTAGTGTTAGCCTATTATTGTTTTCCAAACAAATCATTCGGGCTTGTGCCGGAATGTATCACGATTTTTATAGCAATACGGTTTTCTTTGGCAATTCAACCCCGGAGCAACCAGCCTACACTCCCTTTAAATTTACCATGTACCGAGAATATTACGGAGATCCTTGGCAAAACCCGTCAAGTACGGAGGTTGTCAATAAACAACTCATTTTAAAAGAGTGGGTCAATTTTTTTGACCATCGTTTCTCCAAAAAAGAAATTGAAAGTCTGCTGTACCACGAAGCTCCTACCAACATTTTTCGACAAATTAAAACGGGAAAAAATATCGCTATTGACAATGCTTTTAGCCGCTATTTACAAAAACACAAAGACCGTCCGGTTTTAGATTATTTGATTTATGCCAAAGACTGTGAGGTCAATGCCAATAAACGCACCCAACAATGGCCGGAAGAAAAAACGGCTCCGACAAAATCAAATGGTGCATTAAAGCAAGAAGGGCTTCGAATTTATAAAACGGTAGATCATCCCTTTCTACAGATGAAATACGCTTTTCAAATCCTGCGAATGGCTTTCTATAATCAAGATTACAAGGAGGTATTGAGCCTTTATAAAAAGCTAATTGGTCACAAAAGAGACCACAGTGTTGCTTTTACTCGGCTTTTAGGATTCAAGGCCGGCGCTTATTATCATTTGGGACTCAAAGAAAAAGCAGGGTATTATTACACCAAAATGTTTGCCAATAGCGATGCTTACAAATACAGTGCGCTAAAAAGCTTTCAGTGGTCCGTCTCGGGAAACAGTCCGCGACAAACCCGGAATCATTTCAAGGCGATTTACAACTTATTGTGTCAAAACGACCAAGAACGAGCAATAAGCCTGGAAATGAAAGTCTTGCACAAGCCTACTTTGGCCTTAGAAGAACTCCAAAAAATTTATGCTTTATACCCACAAATCAAAGGCCTTGAAGTACTGATTAATCGGGAAGTCAACAAGCTCGAATATTATTATTTTTCCAAAAAGGTCAGTGCGCAAAACAAGGTGCTCTCCAAGCTTCCAAAAAACAACATATCGTATTACTACAAACCTGCTGAAAACCTGAAAAAATTAAATGAAAAGTTCCTTCCCTATATCGAGCGGTTTCAACAATTCCTCAATCGACTCATCAAAACGCAACAAACAGAAAGCACAGCCTTTTGGTATTTAACCAAGGCTTACCTGGCCATTATGCAACAAGAGCCGCAAAAAGTGCAACAGACCTTGGCCTCGGCCAAAAGACAGGAACAGTCTCCAAAGGAAAAAGCACTTTATCAACGCCTCAAACTTTTACACCTCCTTTACAAAACGCCAAAAATTACTACCCAAGTCGAAAAAAAATTATTGCCTCAACTAAAAGCTTTGGAAAATTTGGCCAAGCAAGAAACAAATAAAAATTTTGCTAAACAGCAGTTTAAGAACCTCATGTCCAACATCCTTGCCGGGAGATACTTTGCGCAAGGCGACACCCTTAAAGGCATATATGCCATGGCCCACAGCCTATTGCGACAGGATTACAAATCAAAGGAAAAATATTTTTATGTCAGTCCCGGTTTTAGTGATAAACCCGGAATCTTATTGAATCATATGACAACCGCTGAGCTGAAAAAGCTTATTCAATATCGAAAAAAACCTTCAAAGTCAGATTTTGAACAATGGTTGTTGCACCCTACTTATTATACCGCCAAAGTGTTAAAAGAGTTGTTGGCCACAAAATACATTCGTCAACAAAAATTTAAACTGGCAGCTAAAACACTGAAAAACACCTCTATAGACGAAACCTACACCGATCCGTTTATGCCCCAAATCAACGACTATCTGCAGCCGCGCAACGACGGGCAAAAATATACCAAATTTCACTACAGTAAACGCATGGCCGAACTCCAAGCCATCATTGCCCAAAACCCCGAAGATGCCGGAGCGCTTTATGGCTATGCCGTGGCTTTATACAACACTTCCTATTATGGACAAGCATGGCATCTCACAGCTTATTACAGAGGATCTACAGATAGTCGAGCTTATTTCAAACGCCCGCAGATCGACAAAAAAATGCCAACTTATCTCGAAGAGTATTACCGATTATACAAAGCGGAACAATATTTCAACAAAACTTTTAAAGCCGCAAAAGATCCCGTGCTAAAAGCCAAAGCCCTGTGGGGTGCCGCTAAATGTTGGCAAAAAAGAACTCCTTTGACTCCTGATGACTTAGGGAAATTTGAAAAGAAATATCATTATGTCTATCGATGGAATCACCAGAAAGAATATTATCAACACGCCCTGAAAAACCCCTATTTTGACCGACTTAAAACCCAGTATCTCAAAACAGATTTCGTGCACCGCGTCAAAAGAACTTGTGATTATTTCTCAGATTATTTGTAGGCATAAATATGTTATAGCTCTTATACCGCAATGACAAATTAGAGGAATCAATTTTTAGCCTATAAATTAATTTTTCGTATTAAAAGAAGTTTTTTCACCCTGCCTCTCAAAAATGATGTTTTTTTGGAGGTAAAATCGAGCTTGAACAAGCAATAAAAATATAAGTAGCTGTATATCAGCGTATAAAACTTTAAAATAAAAATCCGGCAAACGTGTTTTTTTGTAAATCCTGAAGTAATTTTGCCGTGAAAATATCATATTAATTTTTATAAAACGAAGGCTTCGTCGGCCTTCGTTTTTCTTATTTACAATCAATTTATAAACGTTAAAGACTCTGCGTATGAAAGCGTTACGATTTTCAAACCTGAAGTACTATATCATGTTACACTTCATCGTTCTGATATGGGGTTTTACCGGGATATTGGGAAAGTTAATTGATTTAGATTTTTATAAAATCGTCTTTTTCAGAATGTTAATTGCCGGTATAACTTTACTGGGCTATTTATTGATTACCAAACAGCCGTTTAGAATACGGGACAAACGCACCGCTCTAAAAGTAGTGGGCGTAGGATTAATCGTCCTTTTGCATTGGCTTACCTTTTTTAAAGCCATACAGATATCCACTGCCTCTTTAGGCGTATTATGCTTAGCCACTACTGCTCTACATGTCAGCTGGTTGGAACCCATGATAATGAAACGAAAATTTTCATACTTAGAATTCACCTTGGGAATTTGTGTGATTTTTGGAGTCATTTTTGTCTCGCAAAATATTCATGGAAATCATTTTGCAGGGCTGTTTTGGGGACTGATTTCCGCATTTTTATCCGCTTGTTTTGCGGTATTTAATGCCCGATTAAATAAAGATGGGCTGACTTCTTCTGTCATTACAGTACATGAAATGTTGGTCGGTGCCCTGGTGCTGTTTTTGTGGTTAGGGCTGCGAGGTAAAATAGATACTTCTTTTTTTGTCATGAGCTTAAGCGATTTTAACTGGCTTTTATTTTTAGGCATTGTTTGTACCGCTATGGCCTTTATGTTGATGATCAATATTGTAAATCGAATAGGCGCCTACTCTGCCACCCTAACCATTAACCTCGAACCGGTCTACTCCATTTTACTGGCCATTCTAATTCTTTCAGAAGATGACTTGCTCGGCAAGCAGTTCTACTTTGGGGTACTGTTCATTATAGCCGTAGTTTTTGCCAATCCACTACTAAAAAAATACCTTACAAATCGAACACGAAAGAGGCGGATTAAGCTTTATTATAAATCGAGAGCTTAGTTAAATACCAATTAGGCATACAAAGATAGAAGGCCAATATATAGGGCTAATACCATATTTCAAGAGCAGCCACGGGTTGCCAACATAAAAAGGGTAGCTTTGAGACGCAACGTCCAGTCATAGAAAAAGAATAATAATTTTTTTATCGATAAACCGGACTATTATCAAGTCAAGTAAGCACTAAGGAGTATTTTCAATATGAGATTCAGACTAAACACACCGTACATCCTGATTTCCTTATAGAAATCACTCCATCGGTGGCGGAGGGCAACACCCCGCCCTGCGGGCACCCCTCTTAAAAAGAGAGGAATCATTCCCCGCTCCTCAGGAGCGTCCGCTTGCGGACGGGGTGTTCCTTCGGCTGTTCCGTCATTAATTATAAACATAGGATGACAAATCATACCCTCCACAACGATCTTTCTATTCCGGTTATCAGGGATTAGGTTTTTCGATAAAATCTCTAATGAATAAATTTTATGTACCTTTGAATCAAGCGTCTGTAGTTCATCACATTTTAAATCTCCCCTCCTCGTCATGTTTAGCTTCGCTGCCGTTATTTATTTTATCTGGTTTCTTTCCGAAGTCATTTTATACCTCTTAACACGTTCAAAAGACATGGGAGGAAACCGCGATAAAAAATCCATGATCCTGATTTGGGGACTCCTTTTTATTGCCCTTGCCCTTCCGCTGTATCTCATTGATTTTGAAAATTGGCAAATAAGCTCGGGGACATGGCTGCTCCCCATTGGACTGGGACTTCTTCTGCTCGGTATTCTCCTGCGTTTTGTGGTGATCAACGCCCAAAAAAAGCTGTTTACCACCAACCGGTTTACACAGCATTACAATGAATTTAAGACCGACGGACTCCATAAATATGTTCGATATCCGGCCTACTCTGCTTCCCTGCTCTCATTTTTGGGCTTTGGCCTCTCTTTAAACAATTGGCTGGCCTTGACAGTCGCTGTGGGACTTTCTTTCACCGCTTTTGCCTACCGCATTCACCGCAAAGAAAAAAAGTTGACAGACTCACTTGAGGTCAACTACCTGATTTATAAAAACACCACCAAACGCCTCATCCCTTTTCTATATTAATCCATGTAGCAATAGACCAAAGACATGAAATGCACGAGGAAATAACGGTTAAAATAAGTTGCAGCTTCCATCAATTGGGCAACAAAACCTTATCAATACGATAAAACACCCCGTTCACAGCCTGGCCAAAACCTCTCAAAATCAAGCTCGTTCGCCCGGCAGGATCGGTCAAGGTACGATTTGCGGCATCGAGAACAAGGGTTCCGCCCAAGGCATTGAGGGACTGATTGGAAAAATCATCGGGCCGCAATCCTAAATTCTTAACAATATGCATATCCAAAATAGCCGTCATCTGTGCAGCCGGAATAGTGTCTAATTCTACATTAGCATTGGGATAAAGTTCTCCAATAATATTTTGAAAAGCTTGTTCGTTGGGAGCAAATACCGTAAAAGGAGCATTCCCATTTTGCACCGGCTCCGCCAAAAGCGACGCGTAATTTTGCGGCAATTGATCATCTCGCAAAAGTTGGGCTTTAAAAGTGGCCGCATGCCCGTCCGATTTAACAAAAGTCTCTACCGTCGGCAATCCCAACACACTGTCAATCACCTGTATGCTTCCATTTATGGTCATCAGATCTGTGATAACTACTCGGGTTTTGACATTCAAACGCAATCCGGCCTCGGCATCAATATGAAGGTGTAGAGGATAATGATGCCCGCTGTATGATTCTGTTGCTGCGGTCTCAAAATAACCGGTTTCAAAACCGGAAGAGCGTTTAAGAGTATCCAACAGGTGATATCGATAGATATTGTCGAGTTCGGTCGGCGTCATCATACTTCCTTGCGCACCAAAAAATTCATTTACCGCATTCTTATTCGGCACAAAAATCGTCATCTTATGCTGCGGATCGGCCAGTAAAGTTTCAAAATCTGTTGCAATTCCTCCGGCTGTGATTTTATCGTAAAAAGCTTTCAAATTATCATCAACGGCCATAAAAGTTTCAACCGTGGGTAAAGTCAACACTCGATCCAACTTGTGCAAGATTCCATTATCCACCGGAACATCGCCCTCCACAATCTTGGCAATTCCGTTAAACACAATACTATCCCCCGAACTGACATACAGGCTCAGGCGTACTTTCACACTATCATTGACGGGAAATTCGGCCAAGGTCTGCACATATCCGGTTATAAAATTATCCGCGCGCTTCAAAGTCTCCAAGATATGATAATTCACCAAGCGTTTCAGCTGCTCTTCCGGAACGTCATCGAGGGTATTGTATCCCTGTTCCGACAAAAACAACTGCATGGCTTCATCATCGGGAGCCAAAACCGTATAAGTTCCGGCATTGCCGTCCAGAGTTCCATAAAGCCCCGCGCGGTCTATCGCCTTGGAAAACAAGGTGAAAGTCGAATCCTGCTCTAAATAATTGACAATAGAATTGGTCCCTTCGATAGGAATGCTGTTATCCTTTTCCTCACAGCTGATTACCAGCAGGGAAAGCAAAATAAAAGCTAAAATTTTGGTGGTTTTTACAATATTATGCATTATTGAAATGTTTAGAATGCTAAAGTATAGGAAATCTCACTATAAAAAAATTATGACCTTAAATTTAAAAAACGTCTTGATCCCTGTTTTTATTTTATGGATGGGCCACGCTTTTGCTCAAGACAAATCCATCAATCAATTTGACGAACAAGGGCACCGACACGGACTGTGGAAAAAATATTATAAAAACAGCGATCAACTGCGGTATACCGGAAAGTTTGAACACGGTGAGGAAGTGGGAACTTTCAAATTTTACAAACCTGAAAGTGAAGGACAGCCGGCCGCCACAAAAACTTACCACCCCCATTCTGACACCGTCATCTTAAAATTTTACAACCCAAAAGGCCGTTTGATTACCGAAGGAAAAATGCTCCATAAAAAGCGCGTTGGAGCGTGGAATTACTACAAAGGCAGCAAGCAACATCCTTTGGTAATGACGGAACACTATAAAAACGACCAATTGGAAGGTTGGAAAATTGTATACTATGAAAATGGTCAGATCACGGCCAAAAAGCATTACAAAAACGGCATGAAGAACGGCAAGGTTTTGATTTATGCCAAAAACGGACAGCTGCTGCAACAATATCACTATGTTAACGACACCCTTGAAGGCTACAGCAAAGTTTACAATGCTTCCGGTCACTTGCTATCGGAAGGAGCCTATAAAAAGGGGCTCCGTGACGGAAAATGGAAATTTTATACCCAAGGCAAATTAGACAGCATTCAACAATATCCCATAATACGGAAGTGATTATTGAAAGAGACTAAATATTTTGTCGTGAAAATTTCAAAGGTCAAGGCAAAAAGCCTGCCTCATCGGCAGACACAGCCAAAGCTATAGTGCGTATTTTTAACGCAGAGATTTGAAGTTTTCACAAAAAGATTAGTCTGTTTATAAGGTCACTCCCGTATAAACCGCAGCGGCCGCTAAAAAATGAGGAGAAGCACGCTAAATTTTGTAAATTTGCCGCCACAAATAAGCCCTGTTTTGCAGAAGTAATTTTATTGAAAAAACAGGTTTAAACAGATACAATAATCAGTTTTAATTCTTTTAGTTGTGCGTAAAAAGAGAGTTGTTGTCGGATTAAGTGGAGGAGTGGATTCGAGCGTAGCCGCATATTTACTTCAGCAAGAAGGCTATGAGGTCTTAGGATTGTTTATGAAGAATTGGCACGACGATTCGGTAACCATCAGTGAGGAATGCCCTTGGCTCGATGACAGCAACGACGCCATGCTGGTGGCCGACAAACTGGGAATTCCCTTTCAAACCATAGATTTAAGCGAAGAATACAAAACGCGTATCGTCGACTATATGTTTGACGAATATGAACGCGGCCGCACCCCCAATCCTGATGTGTTGTGCAACCGCGAAATCAAATTTGACGTGTTTATGAAAGTAGCCTTAGACTTAGGCGCCGATTATGTGGCCACCGGGCATTATTGCCGAAAGGGAGTCATTGAAAAAGAAGGGCAAAAAACCTATCAACTCTTGGCCGGAAAGGATAAAAACAAAGATCAATCTTATTTTTTGTGTCAGGTTTCACAAGCACAATTGGCTAAGACCCTCTTCCCTATTGGAGAATTGGAGAAGCCCGAAGTTCGAAAAATTGCAGCAGCGCAAAACTTGGTCACTGCCGATAAAAAAGATTCGCAAGGGCTGTGTTTTGTGGGAAAAGTGCGTTTGCCCGAGTTTCTACAGCAAAAATTAAAGCCTAAAGAAGGTCGGATTATAGAAATTTCTGCAGACGATGAAATGTACAAAGAAAAGCAACCGGACACCTTTGATTCCCAACAAGCCGAATTGGATTTTTTAAGCCAGAAGCATCACTACCACCACACCCAAGGAAAGGAAGTTGGTCATCACCAAGGCGCTCATTATTTTACAGTAGGTCAGCGCAAAGGATTGGCTGTTGGCGGCACGCCGGAGCCCCTTTTTGTGATTGAAAACGATGTAGAAGAAAATATCATTTATACCGGTCAGGGGAAAACCCATCCGGGGTTGTTGCGCAAAGGCCTGCGGGTTCACCAAGATGAAATTCACTGGATTCGTGAAGACCTGCGCTTGCACAACGGGGAAAGCTTGCAGGTTAAAGCTCGGATTCGCTATCGTCAACCCTTAGAAAAGGCTAAATTATACCAAACCGAAAAAGGACTGTATGTGATTTTTGATTGCCCACAAACCGCCATCACCTCAGGACAGTTTGTCGCTTGGTATGATGACGAAGAGGAATTATTAGGATCTGGGGTAATTGCCTAAATCTTGTGTAAAAAAAGAGCACAACCCTCATTCAATTAAAACAAGAATTTACTTTTAATGCTTAATTTTTATGGCGACCAATAAAATCAGCTCACTTTTTAAAATCAAATATCCACTGATCCAAGCCGGAATGATTTGGGCCAGTGGATGGAAACTGGCCAGCGCAGTCAGCAATGCCGGAGGATTGGGATTAATCGGCTCAGGCTCAATGTATCCTGATGTTTTTCGCGAGCACGTACAAAAGATGAAAAAAGCCACCGACAAACCTTTTGGCGTCAACGTGCCCCTACTCTATCCCAATATTGAAGAAATCATGCAAATTATTGTGGAAGAAGGAGTTGAAATTGTCTTCACTTCTGCCGGGAATCCTAAAACCTGGACTCCACACTTAAAAGAACACGGCATTACGGTGGTTCATGTTTCTCCGGGAGTAAAATTTGCCCAAAAAGCCGAACAAGTGGGGGTAGATGCTATCGTTGCTGAAGGTTTTGAAGCCGGAGGCCACAACGGATTGGCAGAAACCACCACCTTCACACTCCTCCCCATGGTCCGCAAAGCCATTGATATTCCGCTGATTGCCGCCGGTGGTATTGCTACCGGACGCGGAATGTTGGCAGCCATGAGCCTGGGCGCCGATGCGGTGCAAATGGGCACCCGATTCGTGGCCAGCCCTGAGGCGTCTTCCCATCAAAATTTTAAAGATCATATCATCCAATCAAAAGAAGGCGATACCGTACTCACGCTCAAAGAATTGGTCCCGGTACGCTTGATGAAAAATAAATTTTATCACGATATCCAAAATCTTTATGAGAAATGCCCGTCAAAGGATGACCTAAAAGAACTCCTCGGGCGTGCCCGTGCCAAAAAGGGAATGTTTGAAGGAGATTTGGAGGAAGGCGAACTGGAAATAGGCCAAATCAGCGGACTGATTGACGAAATTAAACCCGCCGGTGAAATTGTAGAAGAAGTCATCGCCGAATTCAAATCGGCGCAACGAGAAATGGGACAGATCTCGTTTTAATAGCCCAAATTGAAATACCTGCTCAAAACAGCCCCCCGAATATACTGGAACGGTTTTACGGGCGCATATTAGCTTTTACCGGAATTTCGAGTCTGTGCTACTCTACGAATAACCCGTGAAGGGTTGGTTGTACAGGCTTGTTAAGGAGCGACTATTTAGCGTTTAACCAGCTTCCCGGTTTTGACTACGCGATTTCCTCGGTGCAGCCTGTACAGGTATAGCCCGGGGCTTAGGCTGCCGATGCTGATCTTTGCCCGGTTTGGCGCAATTTTTTGCGTGAGCTTCTGCTGCCCCGATAAGGCATATATTTCAAGGATTAGCTGCGCTTGCACCCCGGTAAACCGAATGAAATTTCTCGCCGGATTGGGGTAAAAACCTATCCTGTTTTTTTGGAAATCGCTTACCCCAAGGACGCATTGTTGGAGGTTGTCGGTAAACGTATAATCCGTACCAGGATGCTTAATCGTCCAGGCCGAATACGGGAAAGCATTGTTTTGAGCGGCTTGGGGATTGTCGACCTTAATACAGACATGTGCCGTATATTCCGGGCCTGGTCTTACCATGCCGATTTTCAATACCAAGGTCGAATCGTTGTTTCCATTATTGAGATTTATAGTTTTCTGCCCCCCCAAGTTCTCAAACACTAATTTTCTTATATTTGGATTGTGACTGAGGTCTATACTGTCGATAAAGTTGGTCTCCGGCGTGGGATCCAATGTGCCCCCCTGCATGATCACCACTTCCAGCAGCGGATTGTTGGACAAATCAACGGGATGATGTATAGAATTCCATGCACAATCCAAATATCGAAGCTCTGTAAGGGTACTTACACTCAAGACATGCCCATCAAGGATATTCCCACGAAGAATTAAAGTATCCAAATGAATAAAATCTTCCAAGCCAGTCAAATCATTAATTGCTAACCCCATCCATCCCGGTGTCAGTTCCAATTTATTCACACTTTCGGCATCGCTGGTCAAAATTTGACCATTGAGGGTGCTGTCAGAGTCGATGCCTTGGTTAATCAAAACTTGTTCAAAAACAGAGTCCGGGATATAGGTGATTTGCTGGGCTTTTGTTGCCAAGCTAAAGGTTAAAAAGATTAAGGTAAATATAAAAGGTTTCATAATAGGGGTTTACATGGTAAAGTTAACAAAATTTAAACATATGGGTAAAGCTAATTAAGTCTTTTTTGCGAACACAACCCATAATGCCCTAAGCGTTTATAAAAAAGGAGGGAGAAATTCACCTCAAATCGAGTAGGTTTGGGTTGATACAAACCTCTTCTCGCCGGATTTTAGAATCCGACGGTTGCGAGTTATTCTTTTTATGATAGTGGCCTGTGGACGTTCTTAGAACACGACATGGCAAATTAAAGGAGTTAATTTTTAGCCTATAAAATTTTCATTTTCGTATAAAATGTCGAATTTTAGCTTTCTTTAATTCAGAAATCAACTTTATGCGTCATTTTAATTCCTTAATATCCCTGCTATTTGTCACCGGTTTACTCTTCTCTTGTGCGCAGAACAAAAACAAAAAAAGTCAGAACTTTAATCCTGAGATCACCGGTAAGGAACTCGCCACTCACATCAAAGTCCTTGCTGCCGATTCCTTGGGAGGTCGCGAACCGGGTACTCCGGGTGCAGAAAAAGCAGTCCATTATATTGCCGAACAATTCAAAAAAGCCGGCCTCAAACCTGCCAATAAGGGGAGTTGGTATCAAAAAGTACCTTTGGTGAGCATCACTTTGCAACAAAACACTCCGGTCACTTTTGAGGGCTTGAAAAAACCGGTTACGCTCACCAGCGGAAAAAACACCGTAGTATGGACCAAACGCATTCAAGATTCTGTTGCATTGAAAAATAGTGAAATGGTGTTTGTGGGTTACGGAGTGGTTGCTCCGGAATGGAATTGGAATGATTACAAAGGGCTCGATGTGAAAGGGAAAACCGTAGTCATTCTCGTAAATGACCCCGGATTTGGTACCGATACGACCATTTTCAACGGACAGGCCATGACTTATTACGGGCGTTGGACCTACAAATATGAAGAAGCCGCCCGCCAAGGTGCCGCCGCAGCCATTATCATCCACGAGACCCAGCCGGCCGGTTATCCCTGGCTGGTGGTTTCCAAAGGTTGGTCGGGGCCGCAATATGATCTGGTTCCGGACAATAAGAATATGGACCGCGTAAAGGTGGAAGGCTGGATCACCCATCAATTCGCCAACAAATTGTTCAAAAATATAGGCTTGACCTATGAGGAAGCCAAAAAACGGGCCATGCAAGAAGATTTTAAACCCCTTCCTCTTGAGGTAAGCATGAGCACCAATTTGCACAATACCATTAAAAAAACCACCTCTCGCAATGTCATCGGAGTGCTAAAAGGCAGTAAACGACCGGAGGAAACAATCATCTATACCGCACATTGGGATCATCTTGGCACGGCCGCTTCTCTCGATCAGGAAGATAAAATTTATAACGGCGCCATTGACAATGCCACCGGGGTATCGGCTTTGATTGAATTGGCCGAAAAATTCTCCGGACTCGAGCAAAATCCCGCTCGTTCTGTTGTTTTCTTGGCGGTTACTGCTGAAGAATCGGGACTGTTGGGTTCAAAATATTATGCCAATAACCCCCTTTATCCCCTGGCCAAGACTGCAGCCGAAATTAATATGGATGCACTAATGCCTTATGGCAAAACCAAAGATATTGTGGTGGTAGGCTACGGAATGAATGATTTGCAAGGCTATTTGAAACGTGCTGTTCAGCAACAAAATCGGACAGTCGTTCCGGAATCTCACCCCGAAAAAGGAGGATATTTCCGTTCCGATCACTTCAGCTTTGTCAAAAAAGGCGTTCCGGCTTTGTACACCGAAACCGGTAGCAACTACATCAAAGGCGGCACCAAACGCGGCGACAGTCTCGCAGCTGCTTATACGGCCAAGGATTATCACAAGCCTTCTGATGAATATCGAACCGATTGGAATTTTAACGGGATGGTACAAGACCTTAACCTGCTGTATCAAGTGGGAGAGCAAATCGCCAATTCTAATGACTGGCCACAATGGAAAGAAAACGTATCTTTTAAAAAAATTAGGGAAAAGACTGCCGGGGAACGGAAGTGATGTGGTGTATTTTATAGTTGTACGATAGCTTTACACCCCTATTTTGACCGCAGGTTTTTATAAATTCTGATGGCGGCCATCAACAGGATCATCAGGGCTACGAGTCCGATTAATCCCCACAGCCAGCTCATCGCATTCTTGACCACGGCCAACATGACAATGGCCACCAAAAACACAGTGGCGACTTCGTTCCAAATTCGCAGTTTCTGAGGAGAATATTTAAAAATCCCGCGCTGCTGCTGGCGGTAGATTATGTGCAGGCTTATAAAATAGAGGTACAACAGTATGACAAAACCCAATTTGACATGCAGCCAATCCTGTGCTCCAAAGGAAGTTGCCCAGGGACCGACAAAAATTAGCAAAGGCCCGAAAATAGCAGTTAAAATTGCAGAAGGCCAAGTGATGCCCAACCACAAGCGTTTAGACATGACTTTGTAATGCTTGAGCAATATCTTGCGCTCTTCTCCCTCCTTTTCATGAGCTTCAGCCGCATAAATAAAAAGCCGCACAATGTAAAACATCCCGCTAAACCAAGTAACAATAAAGATAATATGCAAAGCTAAAAGATACTGATACATAATTAGGGAGTGAGTTATTAAGCACCGCAAAAGTACATAAAATTTTTGCCTTGCAAGTTCCGCAAAAAGCTCCGTATAAAAATACTGATGTCATTTGATATCGCTTCAAAAAAATGTCTTTCTTACGGGAATGTCTATCTTTGAAACATGATTTTAGTTACAGGCAGCACAGGCATGGTGGGCCGGCAATTGCTGATGGCCCTGATAAAACGGGAAAAACACATTAGAGCACTCTATCGCACGCCGGAAAAACGAAATCGGATCCTCACCCAAATCCGGAAACAATTTGATGACCAACAGCAAATTGAGAAAATTTCTTGGGTTCGTGGAGACGTTACCGATATTCCCCGACTGGAAAAGGTCTTTGAAGGGGTTACCGAGGTGTATCACTGTGCCGGATTAATTTCTTTTGACGTTCGTGATCGACACAAATTGCGCAAGGTCAATATTGAAGGCACGGCCAATATGGTCAATTTAGCCTTGAAATTTGGCGTAAAAAAATTTTGCTTCCTGAGCTCCGTAGCCGCTTTAGGCAGTGAACCCCCGGGGCAATTGATTCACGAAAAATCACCCCGCGACCATGTTCGCCCTCACAGTTATTACGACATTAGTAAATACGGCGCTGAAATGGAGGTTTGGCGCGCCTCACAGGAAGGTTTACCGGTGGTTATCCTCAATCCGGCAATCATCATAGGACCGGGTAATCCGCATTCAGGTAGCGGCCAAATCTTTACCCGCATAGCCAAAGGCTTCCCTTTTCGCATCCCCCGCCAATCGGGATTTGTGGCTGTAAACGATGTGGTATCGGCCATGCTCAAACTAATGGACAGCACTATTCAGAATGATAATTTTATTGTGGTGAGTGAAAATTTAAAAATGGAAGAACTCACCGATATGGTGGCACAACACCTTCACCGGAAACCACCGTTTATCAAACTTAAAAAATGGATGGTTTGGTTGCTGTGGATAGGACAATCTATAGGATATATCTTTGGGGCTTCCAAGCAAATTACTCATGAAAGTATCAAAGAAATTTTCACGGATGCAACCTATGACAACACCAAACTCCTCGAACATCTCGATTTTAAATACACGCCGATAGAAACAGCGGTAAGCCAAACGGCAAAAGACTATTTAAAAAAACACCACTCTTAAAAAAGCAAGAATCAGACAGTCATAGTAGCTATGACGATCCTTTTTAACAGAAAGATTAGGCTGTTTTAAGGCCACTTCCGTACTATTCCAATACCGAATAATCTCCTATGCTGATGCTTTTAAAATTACCGTCATAACGGGCGTGATTCCCTATCATCGCCTGATCGAGATCGGCATTTTTAATTTCTACATGCGTTTGAACCAGGGAATTTTTGAGGGTGGAATTAACAATTTCACAATCTTTTCCGATAGAGACATTGGGACCAATGGTGGTGTTTTTCAGGAGGACATTCTCTCCGATAAAACAAGGAGGAATAATTTTGGAATTCTCCAGTTTAACGGAATCTGCCACCAGTTTTTCACCGTCTTCCTGTAAGAAATTCAGCATGCGGCTATTGGTTTCCACGGCCACGGTTTTGTTGCCGCAATCCATCCAGTGATCCACTTTTCCAGGTTTAAAGACATAACCTTTGTCCCACATTTTTTTGATGCCGTCGTTGATTTGATATTCTCCGCCGTGCAAGAGGTTTTCGTCCAAGACTTCCTGCAATTGATCTTTGAGAATGCCGACATCCTTAAAATAATAAATACCGATAACCGCCAGATCGGATACTTTTTCCTGTGGTTTTTCCACCAAATCGGTGATCTCGCCTTTATCGTTGAGTTTGACGACCCCAAAAGCTTCAGGATTGTCGACTTGCTTGACCCACATCACCCCGTCAACGGAGGTATCCAGCGTAAAATCAGCTTTAAACAAGGTATCGGCATAAGCCACTACCGCCGGGCCTTCCAAAGAATCTTTGGCGCACATGATGGCATGACCGGTGCCCAAAGGTTTGTCCTGAATATAAATACTACCTTTAGCACCGAGGTCTTCTGCAATGCGTTTAAGATTTTCTTCTACTTCTTTTCCAAAATCCTTACCGATAACAAAGGCAATTTCATCCACTTTTTCTTCGAGAACTTTGGTAATATCCTCTACCAAACGATGCACGATAGATTTTCCGGCAATGGGAATCAAAGGCTTGGGAGTTGTCAAGGTATGAGGACGCAAGCGCGAACCGCGACCTGCCATGGGAACGATTATTTTCATAGCTTTTTTTAGGTTTTAAAAATATAAATTATATATCAGAATCTGTTTTTTGAATAGTTAGCGGGTTCCGGTACTGCCAAAACCACCGGCACCGCGGGTGCTTTCTTCCAACACCTCAACTTCCTCCCAATCTACTTGCTCGTGTTTGGCAATGACCATTTGGGCAATGCGGTCGCCGTCATGAACGGTAAAATCTTCCCGGGACAAATTGATCAAAACCACCCCTATTTCTCCGCGATAATCTGCATCGATGGTACCGGGGGAATTGAGCACACTAATCCCTTTTTTGATTGCTAAACCACTACGCGGACGCACCTGTGCTTCATAACCCACCGGCAATTCCATAAACAAACCGGTCTTGATGATTTTGCGTTCCAAAGGACGCAATACGATTGCTTCTTCAATATTGGCCCTTAAATCCATGCCCGCCGAAGCTTCCGTTTTATAAGTCGGCAAATCGTGTTTGGAATGGTTGATTATTTTGACGTTCATAATAATATTTTCCGTTTTTTAATTTCGGCAAGATAAAAATTAATTCCCAACAATGGAAAGTGATTGTGGGGTGAATTTAGCCTTTCATTATCTGCCAAAGAGAAAGGGAGGTAATAAAGAACCGACTGCGCAATAAATGCGCAGTGACCTTTTTTTTGTTTATCCTTTCTTTGTGGAGCGACCCCCCCAACAAGAAGTCAAT
Organism: uncultured Flavobacteriaceae bacterium; assembly: GCA_964586655.1. Classification (GTDB taxonomy): domain Bacteria; phylum Bacteroidota; class Bacteroidia; order Flavobacteriales; family Flavobacteriaceae; genus JAJYSO01. The sequence continues at coordinate 277,489 of CAZPGY010000001.1, read as the reverse complement.
CCGCACCTGTTGCGGATGCGGTTGTTTTTAAAACTCCATTTTCAATTCTTTATTATCCCTTTCAATTGTTTTTTCTCGCCGGCATAAATTACTGCTATAAAAACAAGAAGCAAAGCGATACCCACGAAATAATTTCCACGGAACCCGTAGAAAGACAGCGCGGAAAAGCCTACTGACAATCCTATATATCCCAATATTTTTTTAAGATTGTAAGGGATGGCATAATATTTTTGCCCATACCAATAAGACAATAAAGCCATGACCCCATAAGCCCCAACCGTTGAAATAGCTGCTCCCATGAATCCGAGTATAGGGATTAAAATAAGATTTACCACAATGGTCACGATAGCACCGATTGTAGAGATATAAGCCCCGTATTTAGTACGATCGGTAATTTTATACCATACGGAGAGGTTGTAATAAATCCCTAAAAACAGATTGGCCAATAAGATCAAAGGAACAATAGCCATGGCCTCCCAATAGCTGCTGTCTCGAATAATCAACACTTTGAGTACATCGGCAAAAACAATGACTGCTATCAGGATAAGCGAACCAAATATGCAGAAATATTTAGTGATATCGGCATACGTTTTCCGTGCGTCTTTGTGTTCGGCATGGCTAAAGAAAAAGGGCTCAATCCCCAACCTAAATGCGGTTCCAAAAAGCGTCATAAACAAGGCAATTTTATAACAAGCCGCATACATGCCTACTTGCGCTTTGGCCACAGATTCGGGCAACATTTTATAGAGCATGATTTTATCAAAAGCCGTATTGACCGCAAAGGCCAATCCGGCAATCAGCACCGGAAAAGCATAACGCAGCATTTTGTTCCACAATGCTTTATCAAAATCGAATTTCAATTTAAAATAAAAAGGAGCCATCCACAGCAAAGTCACAAAACTGGCGATGAGGTTGGCAATAAAAACATAAGCAACCTCATTATGGGGCACATACAACTCTTGAAAAAAGCTTGAAGTAGCGGCCAAATCCTCCAAAAAGACCAAGAAAAATACGTTCAATCCCAAGTTTATGGCCACATTAACGATTTTAATCAACGCATATTTCATAGGTCTTTCCTGCGCTCGTAACCAAGCAAACGGAATAATCACCAGCGCATCAAAAAACAGAATCCATATTACAAACCGGATATATCTCACCGAGATTTCTGTGAGCAAAGCAATTTGATTTTGCAATAAAAAAGCCAATCCCAAAAACAAGATCGATGAGCCTATCAAGGATATACTGGAAGTACTGATGACTCCGGCCTTGTTTTCCCTTTTATGAAAAAAGCGAAAGAAAGCGGTCTCCATCCCATAGGCCAGCAACACATTAAAAATAATCATATAGGAAAAAATGACCGATATCTCCCCATATTCAGCAGTTGTATCAAGCACTTGGGTATAGAGTGGGGTGAGTAAAAAACTCAACATCCGTGGAAGTACGGTGGCCAAGCCATAAATAAAAGTTTGTTGAAAGAGTTTTTTAAACACGTTGCCTATTGCTTTAGAAAGGCTAAAATTATAAATTTTTGTTTGAGCGCTTTTGATTTTGAAGAAAGATTTATATCCCTGCTCCTGCTCAATCTTTGACAAATCCTTATTTTTGAGTTGTAAAACCGAAATCAATCCATGTCGCAAATCCGGGAAACTACACTTGAAATCGACCTAAAGGCCTTGGCACACAATTATCGTCATCTGCAATCTAAAACCTCCAAAAACACCCGGTTTATGGGCGTTGTCAAAGCCTTTGCCTATGGCAGTGACGCCGTGAGGATAGCCCGAGAACTCGAAAAACTGGGCGTCGATTATTTGGCTACTGCTTTTGTAAAAGAAGCGGTTCTCCTGCGGAAAAACGGAATTAAGAAACCCATTTTAGCCTTTCAATTGCTTCCAACCGACTATGAATCCTGTCTTTCAAATCAAATTACGCCTACCCTGTATAGCTTATCCGGTTTAAATGCCTTTGCCAAAGTGGCTGAAAAACACAAGTTACAGGAATACCCGGTTCACCTCAATCTCAATACCGGGATGAACCGATTGGGTTTTGAGGAAACTGAAATTGATGAAGTGATTACACAGCTCCGACACAATCACCGGCTTAAAGTAGAAGGAATTTACTCTCATTTTGTGGCGAGTGACAAGCGAGAAGCAGCTGCCTTTAGTCGGCAGCAAATTCGACAATTCAAACAAATGACACACAAAATAAGTACCGCTCTCGACTACCGACCATGGCTTCATTTGTGCAATACTTCGGGCATTTTAAATTTTCCGGAAGCTCATTTTGATATGGTTCGCACAGGCATTGGTCTTTATGGGTTTGGCAATTCTGCCCAAGCCGATCAAAACCTCCAAGCCATTGCGAGTTTAAAAACCATCATCACCCAAATTCATCAACTCAAAACAGGGGAATCAGTCAGCTATAACCGCAATTTTACCGCCAAAAAACCTTCTAAGGTCGCCACCCTTCCGCTGGGTTATGCCGATGGATATCACCGCATATACGGCAACGGAAAAACGGCGGTCATCATCAACGGTCAACCGGCGCCGGTTATCGGCGATGTGTGCATGGACATGATGATGGCAGACGTAACCAATATCGTCTGTCAAGAAGGAGATGAAGTACACATTTTTGGCCGAGAAAAAAACACGGCTCTCTTTGCCCATCAAGCCGGCACCATTTCTTATGAAGTCTTGACAGCCATCTCCCAGCGCGTTCAACGGAAAATTATCGTCTAAAAAACACTGGTATTTCCCTCCTTCATACCTATAATTTAACAGGAAGTTTAGGTATAAAATGTGATATTTTACAAGTAATTTCATAATTTCGCATTCCATTGAAAATCAAGCTTATTTTTAATGCGATTAATGAACATCTATATTTTTAAAAATTTGACTACATGAGTAATACTGCAGCATTAGCAACCAAAGACATTGCCAAAGAGTTTGGTATAAAAGAGGCCCTGAAGGAGTTGGGAATGACCTCTGAAATGAACGGAACGGCCATTGGGTCAGAATTTTTTGCCCATGGAGAAGTGCTTGAATCTTATTCTCCGGTTGACGGTGAGTTAATTGGAAAAGTAAAATGCACAACAAAAGAAGATTATGAAAAAACCATTAAAGCGGCACAAGAGGCTTTTAAAGTCTGGCGTAAGGTTCCCGCTCCACAGCGAGGCGAGATTGTTCGTCAATTCAATGACGAAGTACGCCGTCTGAAAGAACCTTTGGGAAAATTAGTTTCCTATGAAATGGGAAAATCCTACCAAGAAGGCTTGGGAGAAGTACAGGAAGTCATCGACATTTGTGATTTTGCTGTAGGTCTTTCTCGTCAGTTGTACGGTAAAACCATGAAAAGCGAGCGTCCGGGACACCGCATGTTTGAACAGTGGCATCCTTTAGGAGTTGTGGGCATTATTACCGCCTTCAATTTCCCGATGGCTCCTTGGGGTTGGAATGTAGCCAATGCATGGGTGTGTGGCGATGTTTGTGTTTGGAAAGGATCTGAAAAAGTTCCGTTCAGCACCTTGGCCCTTCACCGAGTTATGGGACGTGTTTTAGAAGAAAACGGAATGCCGGCTGCTATTTCTTGTGTGATTACCGGAGACAAAGAAGTGGGACAATTCTTGACCAAAGACAAGCGTGCGCCTTTAATTTCGGCCACCGGTTCTATCCCTATGGGACGCGCTATCGGGCAAGAAGTTGCCGGCCGTCTTGGCAAAACTCTTTTGGAATTGGGCGGAAACAACGCCATTATCATCACCCCCAATGCCAATATTAAAAACACCGTCATCGGAGCCGTATTTGGCGCTGTGGGCACTGCCGGTCAGCGTTGTACCTCTACCCGTCGTCTGATCATTCACGAAGAAGTTTACGACAAGGTTAAAAACGCCATTGTAGACGCCTATAAGCAACTGAGAATTGGCAATCCCTTGGATGAAAACAACCACGTAGGTCCCTTGATTGACAAGGATACCGTAAAAATGTATCAAGACGCCATCGAAGAAGTAAAAAAACAAGGAGGAAAAATGTTGGTTGAAGGAAAGGTACTCGAAGGAGAAGGCTATGAGTCAGGCTGCTATGTAGAGCCCTCCATTGCCGAAGTAGAGAACGAATACGAAATCGTTCAAAACGAAACCTTTGCTCCCCTGCTTTATTTGATAAAATATTCAGGAGATTTGGAGAACGCCATAGACCTGCACAATGGAGTGGCGCAAGGCCTCTCTTCTGCCATCATGACCGACAACCTACGTGAATCAGAGCGCTTCTTGTCTGCAGAAGGTTCTGATTGTGGAATTGCCAACGTCAACATCGGAACTTCCGGTGCAGAAATTGGCGGTGCCTTTGGTGGAGAAAAAGAAACCGGCGGCGGTCGAGAATCAGGTTCTGATGCTTGGAAAATCTATATGCGCCGTCAAACCAATACCATCAACTACACCACTGAATTGCCCTTGGCACAAGGAATTAAGTTTGACTTATAAGTTTTAAAAAAACGCTTATAACCTAAGCAAACTAACCCACAAAAGACCGTCTTTGGACGGTCTTTTGTTTATTTAAGACCAGGCTATATTTGCGACTGGAATCCGTCTAACACCAAACTCCAAGAGCATCCGCGGGTCGCTAACATAAAACAGATAACTTTGTAGAGCAAGGTCGGGCCATAGAAAGGAATAATACCCCCCATAAATCAGGCTGTTATAAAGTCAAGTAAGCACTAAGGAGCATTTTCAATATAAGATTTATACTAAGCATACGGTACTTTCTGATCTCCGCCGGAAATCGCTGCGTTGTGCCCCTTGCAGTAACCCTCTACAGCCGCAGAGTTCGAATTTATGCGGCTGCATAAAGCTAAAGCCCTGAATTGATTCAGGCTAAAATTAAAATAGAAGAGGGTTAATTTAAAATAACATTAACCGTAAAGCACATATTTTTTATATAATTTCGCCTTCGTGTTTTCTGAAAAAACTAAATATATTGTTGCATGGGTCTTCTTGATGGCTTTTGTGCTGATCAAGGTCTCGGGATTACACGCTTTTGCACATCAACAGGATCATGTGCCGGTCAAAGATTGTGTTTTATGTCAATTGACCAGCCGCGAAAACACTACCCCAGTTCTATCGGTTGACAATTCAGTCAACTTCAACGTCTATAAAGAGTTAGTTTTTCCGGTTATTCAGACGAGCTATGAAAATCTACTTTCGGAAAAACCTTCGGTTTGTGAACTTTTCAATACCTCTCCTCCCTTTTATTCCTTTTCCTAACACCTTGTGTCTTTTTAAAAAACTTTCCTCTTGCTTACAAAGCGGGAAAACCATTTTTACATAGGAGGTTATTGTATTGAAAATCAATATTTCACATTCAAAAATTTTACGATGAAATACTTGTTAGCAAGCCTACTTGCTATTTTAGGGCTGTCAACTCTTCACGCCCAAGATTGCCGGAGCGGGCTCCACGGACAGGTGATGACGCTCAATTCTAAACAGCCCATTCCTGCGGCAAAGATTACTATTATGGGCACAGACCAGGTGACTTATACCGATTTTGAGGGGAAATACGCTTTTGAAAAAATTTGTAATGGAGTCATCTCTCTTAAAATAACTGCCGACCATGCACAAGAAAAAATTGTTCCTGTCCTCATTGACGGAGCCACCCGACAAAAAATATTTTTGGACCAACATCCCATTGCTTTAGAAAAAGTGGTTGTTGTGGGGGCTTCTGAAATCAGAAAATCAAAGACTGCACAACAGCAGACCCTTTCAGGGGAGGACATTGATAATTTCAGTTCGGCAAGTTTGGGAGACGCCTTAAAAAAGCTGACCGGAGTTTCTGCCTTAAATACCGGTAAGGATATTGTCAAACCCATAATTCAAGGGCTTTCGGGCAGTCGTGTTCCGGTTTTTAATCACGGAGTCGAACTCGAAGATCAAGAATGGGGAGACGATCACGCCCCGAGTATTGATTTGAACTCGGCAGGGAAACTCACCGTTATTAAAGGCGCTGCTGCGCTGCAATATGGCGGTGATGCCATTGGTGGAGTTATTATTGCTAAAGCAGCTGATATTCCCCGAAAAGACACCCTCTTCGGGCAAAGCATTTTATCAGGCTCGACCAACGGTCGCGGAGGATCAATAAGCAGTTCCTTGACCAAGGCTTATGACAATGGCTGGTATGTCAATTTACAGGGTACTTATAAAAAGTTTGGTGACTACAAAACGCCGGATTATATACTTTCCAATACGGGAACCGATGAAAGGGATTTTTCAATCAATGCAGGGCTCCACAAGTTCCACTATGGATTTGATGCCTACTACAGTTTATACAACAAACACCTGGGTATTCTACGGGCCTCAAGCACCGGCAGTGTATCTGACTTGGTGCAGGCCATCAATAGTGATCAACCCATTTATATTGATGATTTTAGCTATGCCCAACAAGCGCCCCGACAAAAAGTACAACACCAACTGGCGAGGTTAAAATTTTACCGATACTTTGATCAAATAGGGAAATTGCAGCTCAGCTACAGCTATCAGAGCAATAATCGGCTGGAATATGACATCCGTCGGGGCAATTACAAATACAAGCCTTCGGTAGACCTCAACCTGCAAACCCATGCCGCCGCTGCCAACTTCGATTTTAAGGCCCGCAATGACCGGGGGTTAAATATTGGGGTTGATTGGAGTTACAAAGATAATTTTGCCGATCCTCGAACGGGAGTACAACGAATTATCCCCGATTATCACAGCCATTCCTTCGGTGCTTTTGCCACCGGATTTTACGAAATTAACCGAAACTGGTTGATTGAAGCCGGACTTCGTTATGATTATTCGCACATCGACGCCAAAAAATACTACAACAAAGTGAGATGGCACGCCGCAGGCTATGATGAAGATTTTGCCGATATCGTAATGGGCGAATACGGATCGCAGTATCTGACTCATCCCATTTTCAGCTATGACAATATTTCGGCCACCGCAGGTGTCAAATACACGTTAAGCACAAATTACCTGCTGCGTCTTAATTATGCTTTGAGCAATCGCGCGCCCAATCCCTCAGAGCTGTTTTCTGATGGGCTACATCATTCAGCGGCCAGTATTGAATTGGGAGATTTGCGCTTGGATTCGGAACATTCCGGCAAGCTGTCATTGTCTTTTGAAAAACAAGCAGGCGATTTCACTTTTATCATAGCCCCTTACCTGAATCGTATTGACAATTTTATTAATATGGAGCCCCGAGGCGTACAAAAAACCGTTAGGGGGGCTTTTTTGAAATATAAATACCAACAAAATGACGCCCGACTCATCGGAATGGATGTGGATGTCAACTATAAATTCAACAAGCATTTTAGTTATCACGGTAATTTTTCAACCGTCGATGGGCGTGAAATAGATTCCGACCGTCCTTTGATTGCCATCCCTCCCACCAACACTTCGCATACGCTTACCTATAAAAATCCGGATTGGCATCAATTGACTGTGAGCCTGCACGGAAATGCCGTATTTACCAAGCAACATTATCCCAACGACAATTTTTATATCAAAGTAATTGAAAACGGAAGTTACCAAAATAAGCTGGTGGACATCAGCACCCCGCCCAAAGGATATTTCTTAACGGGATTGGATGCCAGTGCGATTTTTCACCCTTTTCAACGCGGCTCCATGCAGGTGCGGCTCGCCGTTAGCAACCTTTTCGATGTACGCTATCGCGACTACCTGAACCGGCTTCGGTATTTTGCCGATAACCTGGGACGCAACTTTACTTTACAACTAAAATTTAATTATTAATCGATTTTTTTAACCCAAAACCATTCGTATGAAAACCTTAAAACCATTGATCTATTTGTTTATCGCCAGTCTTGTATGGACCGGCTGTTCTGATGACGACAACACCCCAGTTCAAATTAATGAAGCCGAAGTCATTACGGACGTCAGCCTCACGTTTACCGAGTCTGACGGGGCACAACACACCTACACCTATACCGATCCGAGGTTCCGAACCGGAGATTATCAAGCGCCTGTGATTAATCTGGGTGCCGGTAAAACCTATGCGGTGAGCTTGACGTTCTATGACAAATCCAATCCTGATGCAGTAGAGGATATCACGGAAGAAATCATTGCAGAAAAGGACGATCACTTTGTAGAATACCGTTTTACCGGAGTTGAAGTTGACCTTAATCGCACAGATGAAGCGATGACTACCGACAGCAATGGCATCCCAATCGGTTTATTTACCCGATGGATTACCGGCACACCTGCACAAGGACAGGTGCAGGTAACTTTGATTCACCAGCCACAATCCAAAGACACCAGCGATCCCCTGGGCAATCACAGCGGTGGCGAAACCGACGCACAGGTCATGTTTCCCATTGTCATTCAGTAATCTTTAAAAACCTGTCAAACCGACAAAGCGGCTTCCCCTTTAAAGCCGAAGCCGCTTTGCCGACAGGTTTTATTTTTGGTGCCCTTCAAGGTATTACTTTCCGGGGAAATCGGGTTTTCGTTTTTCTAAAAAAGCAGTAGTGCCTTCTTTAAAATCTTCACTGCCAAAGCTCTTCCCAAAGCTGTCGATTTCTTGTTCAAAGCCATTGCAGGTTTTATCATAATTGGCATTGATGGCTTCAATTGCCGAAGCGATGGCCACGGGAGAATTTCTAAGGATTTTTTCGGCAATTTTATCTGCCAGATCCAAGAGTTCTTCCAAAGGCACCACATGGTTGACCAATCCATAGGACAGGGCTGTTTTGGCATCGATCATTCCGGCCGTCATGATCATTTCCATAGCGCGACCTTTGCCCACCAATTGGGGTAAACGCTGGGTTCCTCCATATCCGGGGATCACCCCGAGGGAAGTTTCGGGCAAACCCATTTTGGCATTTTCACTGGCCACTCTAAAGTGTGCCGCCATGGCCAATTCCAATCCGCCGCCGAGGGCAAACCCGTTGACAGCTGCAATCACCGGTTTTTGAAAATTGGCGATATAGTCAAAGACCTCACGCTGACCGGTAGCCGACAAATCTTTGCCTTCTTCAACCGAGTAATCGGCAAATTCGGCAATATCAGCTCCGGCTACAAAAGCCTTTTGACCGCTTCCGGTGAGAATGACCAACCGGGTCTCTTCATCGGTTTTAAAATCGACAAACGCCCGGTGAATTTCTTTGAGGGTCTCTCGATTTAAGGCATTCAACTTTTTGGGACGGTCGATGACCAAGGTAGAAATCCCGTTTTCATTGGTGATAGAAATGTTGTTATAACTCATAAAATCAGGTTTTTATAGGAAATTTTACAGTAAAGACCGTTCCTCGGCCTTCCTCCGATTCAAAATATATTTCACCGTTATAGGCTTCAATAATATTTCTTATAATGCCCAAACCCAGTCCCATTCCGCTGGATTTGGTGGTGAATTTAGGTTCAAAAATACGATTTTTATAGGCTTCCGGAATACCTTCGCCATTATCTGCAATGGTAATATAAACATTTTCGGCTTCTTGTTGCACCCTGACCTTGATTTCCGGATCTTGGACTTCGTCGCTGGCCTGAATAGCGTTTTTCACCAAGTTGGTGATAATTCGGATGAGTTGTGTGCGGTCAAAACGGACTTGAATCTCTTCTCGTTCGGCATAGAAATCAATATAATCTTCATTAAAAATATCCAAGGCTCGTTTAACTACCTCAGACACATTCAACCATTCATTGTGTTGTTTGGGAAGTTTGGCAAAGTCGGAAAAAGCCGATGCAATTGCGCTCATGGTATCGATTTGCTGAATCAACGACTGACTAAATTCTCGGATTTTCTTTTGGTTATCGGGATCTGCAGCGTCAAACTTTCGTTCAAAATTCTGAATACTCAACCGCATAGGAGTCAGCGGGTTTTTGACCTCATGCGCCACCTGTTTAGCCATATCGCGCCAGGCCTGTTCGCGCTCACTGATTGCCAGCTTGGCAGCACTTTCTTCCAGTTCGTCTACCATGGCATTGTAAGCTTTGATCAAGCCTTCAATCTCAAACGGAATTTTCTTGACCTTGATTTTCTGGTTTTTCTTGTCTACTCGAGTGGCATAAATCTTTTCGCTAACTGTATTCAGCGACCGAGTAATATATCTTGAAAAGAAATAAGAAAGAATAATTGCCACCACAATCACCAGCAAGTAAACCTGACCGAGAATAGCCAAAAACTCACGGAGTTCTTTCTCTATAAAACCTTCATTTTTAAGGTGTGGTATGCCCACAATAGCCAGGGGTTTAAAATAGCTGTCGGTGATATAGGTATAGGCCGATCTATATTTTTGGCCGTCTTCATCCACGTGGTGGCGAATCACAATATGATCTCCCACAGCTTGTTTCAGCTGTTTGACAATTCCCTTGGGCAAATCTGCTTTATCGCGATCTCGAAAAAAAGTGGCTTTCGAAGATTTGAGCAATTGACCTTCGAGGTCATAAAAATTGATTTGGGTGTGATGAATATGACTGATTTCATAGATTTTATCCTTGAATATCAGCGGAATATGATCGGTGTCAACAATATAGGTCGTGTTTTCTATTTGATAATTGATACTGGCTTCGATAGAATTGACTTTCCGCTTGAGTTTGTCTCTTTGATATTTTTTAGCCTCATCGCGATATTGATAAACCGTTACGGCCACAATGATAATGGACGCCCCGAATACCAAAATAATAAGGCTGAAAAAAAACCGGTTTCGCAGTGAGCGTTTAAAGAGTTTCATCGATTACAACTTAGCGATTGAACAGAAGCAGGAGATCGTACAAAAATAAAATTTTCACAGACCGAATGCGTATTCCTATGATTATCACCTATTTACTTTTGACGCAAGGGCAAAAGTTGGGCTGTATTAATCGTTCTTATGATATTAATAGCCACGGGATTGATTAATTTTGTCCTCCAACTGCTCTCCATTTTTCATGTGTTTATAATTTCTAATAATTTTTTGAGCCACCCGATCGGGATCTACCGAACTGGCGGTATGTGGTGTGATCACTATTTTTTCATGTTCCCAAAACGGATGCGACTCCGGCAAGGGTTCTTCCCTAAAAGTATCTAAACTCGCACCCGAAAGCTGTCCGTTATTTAGGGCTTCTATCAAGTCTTGTTCCACCAAATGCCCACCACGGCCTACATTGATAAGGTAAGCACCTTTGGGCAATTTTTTAAAAACAGCAGCATTCAATATTTGTCGGGTCGACGAAGTCAACGGCAAGATGCACACCAAAAAGTCAGCCGTTTTTAAAAAAGCTTCGAGCTGGTCATTTCCGTGAAAAGTACGGATGTTATCGAGGTGCTTTTCAGATCGCGACCAACCGGTGACCTTAAAATCGTTGAGCGCCAAGAGTTGTCCGATTTTCTGTCCGATATTGCCAATTCCCATAATTCCCACCGTGGTTTCAGCCGGACGCTGATAAGAACGGCGTCGCCAGTGTTTTTTAGCCTGATATTGGGCATAGACATTGAGTTTTCGCATTCGATTGAGCACCAAACTCAACACAAAAACTGCCAAATCTCGCTTTTGTTTATCATCGTTCATCTTGATAATCGGCACTTTGGGCAAATCGGGATCTTTTAAAATATGCGTAACTCCGGCCGCAATGGAAGAGATGACTTTTACTTGCGGATATTCTTGAAACACCCCTTTTGGCGGATTCCACACCAAGAGGAATTCGGTTTGCTCTCGATGGGTATCGTCGGGATACACCTCCACTTGCAAACCGGGATGATGTTTTTTTAAGGCTTTGATCCAAGGATCTTTATGTTGAAGAGTGGGGCTAATGATGACAATCTTATCCGGTGCAGGCATCGCATTGGGTTTTGAAAATGATTCTGATTCTACTTTAACAGATTAACAATTTGGTTTACCCCCGTTAATTCTGTTGAATTCAAGAAACCTCTTCTTGATCTTCTTTTTTAACGGGCAAATCACTTCTCTCGCCGCTTTTTTCAATCGGCGGCAAAGCCATATCAAAAGGCCCTGCCGATTGGTCCAATATTTAGGACTAAAAGTAGCGCTAAACAAAAGTACACAAATTTATACCGCAATGACAATTAAATATAGACCCGCTTCAGGTTTTGGCTTCGCTGTTGCCTTGTTTATACCAATTATACCGCCTAAATAGTCCAATATTTAGGTCTAAATTTCAAATCTCTGCGTTAAAAATTAATTGCACATACCATTAATCATTTCTCCATTAGGAGAAACAGGAATGAGGTCAACTGAAAATAAATGTGCAATTCATTTTCATAGTATTCGTTGCAAATGAGTTCACTTTAAAAGAATAAGAATCCGGCGACACTTCGAGGTTTTATCCGTTGGCTTATCACAAATATTTATGCTGAAACTTATACACCAAAGTTCCTCCGCGGATGAGCATCCACACGGCAAAGGCCATCCATATTGCATAAAGTTTTAATCCGAAGTAATCCCCAACAAGCAACACGGGTATAAATCCGATAAAAGTGGCCGCCAGTTGGGTATTGCGCAAATATTTGGCTTCTCCCAGTCCTTTAAAAATACCATCAAAGACATAGGCTACTGCGTTGATGGGTTGCATGAGCAGGACCATCCAAAAAGTGGAGACAAAAACCGCCAACACGGCAGGCTCTTTGTTGAACAACCAGCCAATTTCGTCATAAAACACAACGCACACCAAAATTAGGGCAATGGCGACAACCACGGCATATTTACTCACATCTTTTGCCAGAGACCACAGTTGTTTATAGGCTTTGGCGCCAAACAGGCGTCCGCCAATGGCATTACTGGCATCGGCATAGCCATCGATAAAAAAGGAAAAAAACAGCCATATATTCATCAAAATACTCTGCACGGCAATATATTTATCGCCATAGTCGGTGGCATAGGCATTGGCCATATAGATTGCCACATTCAAAGCGATGGTACGAATAAAAAAATTGGCCGACATGGACAAGACCGGCTTGAGTTTAGGGTTAATCTTCCGGCTCAGTCGCAGTCCGAATGGGGTTTTCTTAAAAAAGAAATACAAGGCCATGATCAGCATCACCGCTTGTGCAATGACACTGGCATAGGCAGCTCCTTTTAGGTGCATGGCAGGAATGACATCACCGACTCCATAGACCAGCGCAAAGTCTAAAATGACATTTAATCCGGCTCCGGTCAAGCTGCATTTCATGGCCCACAGGGTATTTTGCATTCCGCGGAATATGCCAAATAAGGCAAAAGTGACCAAGGTCATGGGATAGCCAATGGCTCGGATGTGGTAATAGTCTTCGGCATATTTTAAAATAAGTCCTTTTGCATTATAAGCGCTAAAAATGCTTTCGGCAAAGAGGGAGGTAATCCCCAAAATAAGCAGGCTGAACAAGAAACAAACCAGAATGGCCTGTGGCACTAAGGTTTTGACTGCGTGCAAGCGTTTGGCGCCATAGTGTTGAGAAATTACCGCCGAGATGGCTGTTTCAATCTGCGCCACAATCCAAATGATGGCCGATAAAAAGGAGCCGACAATTCCGGCAGCGGCCAAAGCCTCTACAGAATGCCGATCGACATTTCCGATTACGGCAATATCGGTTAGCGATATCAAAGGCTCTGCAATCCCCGCAATAATTGCAGGCACGGCCAAGCTGTTGATCTCTTTAAAGGATACTTTTACTGCCAAGAGAAGAGGAGTTTTATACCGCAATGACCATTAATATAGACCCGCTTCAGCTTTTGGCTGCGCTATTTAATGGTAAGCCTACGGATGACAAATTAAAGGAATCAATTTTTAGTTTATAAAAATTTTCATCTTCGTATTAAGCGGCAAATGTCGGAAAAGTTTTCCGAATCCATGGGCTTATTTTTTTCGGCGAAATGCGATTCCGCTGATCAGGCATAATAAGCCAAAAGCCATCATGGCAAAAGACTGTCCGTTTCCCTGTGCCATTTTTAAATTTGACGTTGCCGGATTGACAAAGGCTTCGGGAAAGGCCAGCGTGTAAATGCCGTAACCCACCATCACAACTCCGATGATTATCAAGGCTATTTTTAAGGTGTTTTTCATTTATTGGGCTATTGTATCGCAGGTTGATCGGCAAATTTAGCCTTTAAAAAATCAATAGCCTCCCATAAAAAGGCTCTTTTCTTGCTTAGGTTGTCAAAAATTGAATAGAATATCAGTAAATTTATAACTTTGTGCAGGTAATTATTACGACAACCGCATGATTCAAGATATTCTTGCTGCTATTCCGCTTGGAATAGTTTTGGCCTTTATGTTTGGCCCCGTATTTTTTGTACTGCTCGAAACTGCTGCTATCAAAGGAGCCCGAGCGGCCATCGTCTTCGATATTGGCGTATTGCTGGCCGATGCCGTCTTCTTATTGATTGCCTACTTCAGTACCAGTCAGCTGTTGAGCAGCATCAAAGACGATCCGGGACTCTTTATCTTTGGCGGAGTAATTATGGCCGTTTATGGTTTTATTACTTTTATCAAACAGAAAAAAAGTATTCCGCATTGGGAAAACGAAGAGCTGCGCAGGATGAAAAGAAGCGATTGGTTGGGGCTTTTTGCCAAGGGTTTCCTCCTAAATTTTGTCAATATCGGTGTATTGGGATTTTGGTTGGGCGTGATTATTGCTTTTGGCCCCACGATGGATATGAATCCCAACCGGATGGGGGTGTTTTTTGTGGTGGTGCTCGCCACTTATTTCTTGGTGGATATTTTAAAAATCTTACTGGCCAAGAAGCTCAATCATAAGCTCACTCCTACTCGCATTTATAAACTCAAGCGCACCATTAGTGTGGTCATTGTTCTTTTTGGAATTATCTTGATGCTCCGCGGGATTTTCCCCAGTCGTATTCAGAAAGTAGAAAACCGCGTGGAAACCGTCATCCCAAATCCTTAAAATAGAGGTACCGAATGGATTTGAACCATTGTAAATGATCTTGCGGATCATTGCCTAACCAGACTCAGCCACAGTACCATTTGTTGTTGATCATACCGTATGGACATTATACCCATTCCAAATTAAACATAGCCCAATTCTATTTAAAGTTCATTGGTATAATACCGAGACTTGATTTTTAATATGTCCATTGAGGCCTTGGCCGAAAATGGACTATTAATTTGTTACCCACGGTATTAGGCTAAAATTTAAATCATTTGTAACTGTTCAGCCAAGTTTTGAAATACCCTTGTTTTGCCCCAGTTCTAAAGGTAGCCAAGGGTATTTCAGATCTTTCGCCCTTTAGGGGAAGGGGAAAAAGACCTGAAACAATTCCGTTTTTGTAATGACTGAATAGTTACAGGCATTTTGGTATAACAACTGAATTCAAAAATAAGCAATTGCATCCCCAAAGCCAAATATCAAGTTGATGTTTTTGATGACGCTGCTAATTTTTGCCGTAACTCAAAAACATTTCCTTTAAAGATTCCGATAGGGAGAAAAAAACCGAAGGAGAAAAGAAAAAACGGTCATTCCACAAAAAATGCTCCAAGAAGGAGCATTCAAGAAGAGGTACCAGGCGGATTCGAACCGCCGTAGATGGTTTTGCAGACCACTGCCTAGCCACTCGGCCATGGTACCATTTTCAGGATTGAGTCGGCAAATATAGGTTTTTTGAGTTTTTAAACCAAACCTTTATCGCTCTTGCCTCAATTCTACACTCACATTTTCTACATCTCCACCCAGCGGAGGGTTGATTTTGGCTACTTTCACTCCCACTTCTTCTGCTTTCGGAATATTTTTCATCACCTCATCCAAAATACGTTGGGCTGCATTTTCCAATAAATTGGAACGTTGCTTCATTTCGGTTTTAATGATTTTATTGAGCCGGACATAATCTACCGTATCGCTCAATTTATCAGATACTGCCGCTTTTTTAAGATTTGTTTTGACCCAAAGGTCCACGCGATAGGCGCTACCAATTTTGGCTTCTTCCGTCAAGCAGCCGTGATAAGCGTAAACCCGGACATTATTTAATCTAATGATGCCCATAATTTATTTTTTTTTGCGAAGGTATTTTATTTTTGCAATACACCGATAAGGATTTTAAAAGTTTTGAGTGATTTTGTAACCCCCGACGAATTGGATCGACTTCCCGAAAAAGCACAATCCAAGAAAAAAGAAAATAAACAGTTTTTTGCCAAGCTCCGCAAGAAACCGCCCAAGCATTTGGATGAAATGATGCAGCAACTGCACGAAGCGGAGTTTGCACGCACGGCCTGTTTAGACTGTGCCAACTGCTGCAAGACCACCGGGCCGCTTTTTACCGATCGGGATATCAAGCGCATCGCAAAGCTGTTTAACATGAAGCCCGCAAAATTTATCGAGCAATACCTTTATTTGGATGAAGAAGACGACTATGTCTTGCAAAGTGTACCCTGCCCGTTTTTGGGAGCCGATAACAAATGTCTGATTTATGATGTGCGCCCCAAAGCCTGTGCAGAGTTTCCGCATACCAATCGCAAGAAATTTCATAAGATTTCTCAGCTGACCCTGAAAAATGTAGGCATTTGCCCGGCGGCCTATAATATTGTAGAGGAAATGAAGGCCCTCTTGTCTGCTTGAAGCTCCTCAAAAAACAAAGCACCCCAACTTTTTATCTCCTGCCTGTCAAATGATTTGTATCTTTGTATCAGCTTCTTTAAAAAATTGAATGATGAAAAATTTTACCCTGTTATTTATCGCTTTGCTAATCAGTGCAAATCTTTGCGCCCAAGAATTCTCCACTCCCGACACCGGGGTCAATTGGACTTTAGACAGTTTGGCAACACACAGTCCGGCAACGGTATCCTTGAGCAACAACACCTATACAATCAGCCAAGATTTGACGGTTTCAAAAAATGATACTTTACGATTCCTTCCCGGACAAAGCCTCGAACTCGATTCGGCGGTCAGGATCACGGTTGAAGGAGTCTTTTCAAGTCAGGGGATGGTTAATGACAGCATTCTCATTACCGCCACCGACAGTGTAAATCCGTATAACGGCTTTCGATTTGAAGAAAATTCTGTAGTCAAAATTGCTTATAACATCATTAAAAACGGAGGCGGGCTTAAAGTCATTACTCCTCATTTTTCCATCACCAACAGCCGACTGGCGTATAATGTTTCCGGGGTCAGCACCGGCGGGACCATTTCCTTTTCAGGAGGTTCGCCTTTAGTTAAAAACAACACCTTCTTTCGGAATGACTTGCCGGCGGTCTCTTCTCCGGCCAATGGCGAGGTATCGGCCAAAATCATTGACAATTTTATGAAAGCCAACAACCAACTCAATGAAAATCGTCCTCAAATCAACATGGGAACAACCGGCTCGGACACCTTAAAAATCATTGGCAATACCATTATAGGAGATCCAACCAAAGACCAAGTAGGCGGAATTGCGGTTTCTAATTTCTTTGGAGACCAAGGCGGCATCACTGCCATTATTAAAAACAATATCATCAAAGACAACCGCTACGGAATGACCATTGCCGGAGGACATGCTTTTGTCAAGATCATTGGCAATACTATTGAAAACAACGACACCCAAGGCCAACCCAATTTGGGCGGAAGCGGAATTTCCTTAAACTCCGGTTCTCCCACACAAACAATTATTGCCACCGGAAATGCCATTCGCGGCAATTTGTGGGGAATTACCGTTATCAATCAGGCTTCTATCAACTTGGGAGACGATCAAAACAATCCTGGGAACAACGTTTTTTCTAACAATGGAAACAACGGAGTGGTTTATGCCCTTTACAACAACACCCCAAACACCATTATGGCCAAACACAACTGCTGGATTGAAGGACAAGAAAGCACCCTGACCGATGTGGCTGAAGTTATTGTTGACCAAGCAGACGATCCCAGTTTGGGGGAAGTAATTTACAACCCGATTCATTGTAGCGATATGGGGATTCCGGCTTATGCACAACCCCAAATCAGTCTCTATCCCAATCCGGCTCAACACCGGGTGCATTTTACGACGGTATCGAATTTTAATCGGTTTTCAATCTTTAATCTCTACGGAAAACTGATTCGCCAATCTCAGTTAACTGCCGGTCAACAAAGCATTGATTTATCCCTAAAACCCGGCCTCTATTTCATTGTTTTTAAAGGCGATCAGCAGCAAGTAACCAAGAAATTGGTGATAAAATAATACAAAGCGTAATTATTCAGGTATTCTGAGACAGCAGACATTTCAATTTCTCCCATGCCTAACACCAATTAGGCATACAAAACAGTCTAATATTTAGGCCTAAATTTTAAATCTCTGCGTTAATACAAGCTAAATACTCATCATAACTACGGCTATACCTGCGCCTGTGTCTGCCGATGAGGCAGGCTTTTTGCCTTGGCCTCTATTTATCCTATAAATCTTTAGACTGTTTAATCAATCAAATTGGCATAAAAAAGGAAAATGAGCACTGGAGGCCAACATTTAAAAAAATAAGTTATATTGAGACCAATTTATCCGATTCCTCATAAAAACGTTGCACAGCCTCATGTCAAAATATATCATTCAAACTCATAAGCTTACGCATCATTACAACAAATCTCACACCGCGGTAGATCAACTTTCCATTCATGTTCCCCGGGGCAGCATCTATGGTTTTTTAGGCCCCAACGGAGCAGGAAAATCTACCACCATGCGACTTTTAACCGGAATTCTTCCCGATGAGCATCAGGCCGTTGAAATGTTTGGACAGCCTTTGCGCCAACAAATGCCCGAAATTTTTGAGCGCATGGGGTGTTTGGTGGAAAGTCCGGCTTTATACAAGCATCTGTCAGGAGCCGAGAACTTGAAATACATTGCCAAAATCAGGCATATTGCGCCTGAGGAAATCGATAAGATTCTTGAAATTGTCGAGCTACAAGACGCACAAAACCTAAAGGTTAAAAAATATTCCTTAGGCATGAAACAGCGTCTTGCCATTGCCATGGCCTTATTGCACCAGCCTGAATTATTGCTGCTCGATGAGCCGGTTAACGGTCTCGATCCGAAGGGAATTGTCGATATCCGAAAACTGCTGATCAAGATTAACGCCGAATTGGGGGCCAGTATTTTCATCTCCAGTCATTTGCTTTCAGAGATCGAAAAGCTGTGTACGCACACCGGAATCATTGTCAAAGGAAAGCTGCGGTTTGAGGGAACCATGGAAGCGTTATCTCAAAAATTCGGACAGTGTCGAATTCGGGTCAGTTTAAAGAATCCGACGGCTGTTTCTACAAAAATACCGGATACTTACCCCTGTGAAGTTCATCCCGAAAAAAAGGAAATGGAAATCGTGCTGTCTCAAAAAGAAGATATTCCAAGCCTTGTCAATGCCCTTATTGCCGCAGGTGCAGAAATTTATGAAGTCAAGATTCTCGAAGGAATTGAAGAATGGTTTATGTCAATCACGAAATAGTTTTTATCAGAGTTTAAAAATCAACACCGAATTATCCCGCTAAAAAAAGTTAATACCGATGTCTTATTATACCACTGCCCTCCAAGCCGAATTTATTAAAAAGAAACGCACAGGCACCTTTTGGATCTGCATCATCATGGGGTTGTTTATTCCCTTGAGTTATTTTATTTCGCAGGCAGTTACCGATTCTACCCCCTCCATTCCCGGCATTCCCTATAACATCTACCAAGATACGCTAACAGAGTTGGGGACTGCTTTTGGGCAGTTTTTCTTTCCGCTCATCATCATTATTACCGCTGTTAAAATCACTTCCATCGATCATAAAAATGGAGGTTGGCAATTGATGGAAACCCAACCCCTGTCCAAATGGAGTATTTACACCGCCAAGTTGAGCCTGTTGCTGATTGCCAATCTGGTGGCTATTGCCACTTTTTTGATCAGCACCTTGCTCGTTACCTGGGGATTGACGTTTATTCATCCTCCGGCAGATGAGCTCATCACCACGCTTCCCATTGGCTATTTTGCCCAATTGGGATTCCGCTTATTTGTGGCCGGTTTATTTCTCAGCGCTTTATTATTGGTCATGGCCCTCTTGTTTAAAAACTATATCGCTCCGGTATTAATCGGTTTTCTCGCCTTGTTGGGTACGCTGATTCTCAACACCATGAATATTGTAAAAATGTGGAATCCGTTTACCGTATTAAGCCAAACCACAGATTATCCCGACGGCAGCGATATCGGTCATTTTTTACTGTATACCGAATGGGCCAGCCTGATCGGATTTTTATTGATCGGATTGATCGGTTATCTTTTTTATACACACAAAACCCTAAAACGCAGTTTTACCAAGCCTAAAAATGCGTTGAAAATCGGAGGCATCGCCTTGGTGGGCGTTGTGGCCATGGGATTTATTCTGCATCCCAACACCAACAAGGCCTATGACCACACCGTCATAAGCGGCACCATTGAAAGTGACCGCGATTTTAAACAAGTGTTTTTAATCGATGAATTTACACAAGACACCTTGGCCACAATCCCGATAAAAGACAATCATTTTCACCAACGCCTGACCGGGGAAATTCCGTTGATGAATTATTACATCAGCTTTGCGGGAGATTTGTCTTTAAATATGAAAGCAATCCTCGGGCAAAACGACAGCCTCTATATTCAAATAAAAAGTTATAACGGCGCCTCGACAATAGCATCCCTCACCGGCACGCGTATGGCTGAGAACCAATACGCAAGAAATAGTCATAGCACAGCTTATATAACTTTTCTTATCAATCGGAATAAAAACTTGAGTCGCCCCAAATGGATGGCTGAAGAAATTTATTCCAATTGGCAGGAGGCCACCCAAGAAGCCGGGCAATACCGAACCAAAGACAATTATGCGCCTCGCACCGATTTTAAAAAGCGCATTAAAAAAATCCTCACCGCCAAATACCTCAACAACTGGCACACTTATCTCGACAAGGTCACGGTTGTCAATCCCGATATCTTGGCGCATATCCCCGATGAGATTTTAAGTATGAAAGACCGGCTTTCCCTACACGATGAAAGTCTGATGGGAAGTCCTGAATACCTTGACTATGTAATGTATGAACTGACCAAATCCGATACGTCAGACACTGACTTTCTAACCAAGAGTCTGAATGCCGTAAATAAAATCGAAGACTCCAACTTTAAAGACCGATTATTGTTTTCCGTTTTAAAAAACGCCTTGAAAAACACAGTAGATGCCGGAGAGCGCCAGCATTTGATCGCCCGTTATGGCCATCAGATAAAAGACCCGGATTTACGGGCATTGGCCTTGTCCTACTACAACACCATAGACCGGCTGGCGATTGGAAGTCCGGCACCCAATTTTAAGGCCGTCAATTTGGCGGGCGAGTCCGTTGCGCTTTCCGATTTTAGAGGAAAACTGGTAGTGGTTGATGTATGGGCCACCTGGTGCGGTCCTTGTTTGCGAGAAGCCCCTTACTTTGAACGAGTGGCGATCAAGCACAAAGACAACGACCAAATTGTATTTATTGCGCTAAGTACCGATGAACACAAACAAGACTGGTATTTGCAAGCCAAAAACAATTCGCCTTCCGTCCTTCAGTGGCATCTGCCCAAGCACCTGCAGGATGCCTTTTCCAAAGCCTATGCCCTCAATTCTATTCCGCGTTATCTTTTTATTGATGAGGAGGGCAACTTTATCAATTCAGATTTGGCTTTCCCCTCAAGGCAACATTTTGAAATCACCATCAACCGAGCCCTAAAAGAAAGAGCCCAACAAAATAAAAAAGTCACTTCAAAAAGCACCCCGGAGAGCTAATAATACCAAAAGAGCACACCAATTTGTCGGCTGCCTTTCCGCTAAAGCAAGAAAAAAGGTTTTTTTTATCATACGAGAGCGTTCTCTTTTTCGCAATTAATGATTACCTTTTACCCCATTCCTAATTATTTTTGGGACTTATGAAAACAGCAGATATCCATATTCTATTGGTAGATGATGAGCCTGATATTTTAGAAATTCTCGATTACAACTTGTCAAAAGCCGGTTATCAGATCAGCAGGGCCACCAATGGCAAAGAAGCTTTGGCCGCAGCCCAAAAAAAGGCCCCCGATTTGGTCATCCTCGATATGATGATGCCGGAGATGGACGGTATTGAAACCTGCAAACAGCTGCGCAAAATCCCTTCGGCAAAAAACAGCATCATTTTGTTTCTCACTGCTTTGGGAGAAGACGAAACCGAAATGGCGGGATATGGAGCCGGTGCCGATGACTACATTACCAAACCTGTTCGCCCCAAAGTTTTGGTCAGCAAAGTAAAAGCCCTGCTCAGGCGTTTGGATACTGACAGCAAAGAAGGCTCCAGTTTACACAGGGGGGATTTATCTATTGATTTAGAAGCCTATAAGGTTATTTATCAAAATCAAGAACTCAAGCTGCCCCGCAAGGAATTTGAGCTGTTAAAATTATTGGCCTCAAAACCCGGAAAAGTATTTACCCGTGAAAAAATCCTCAACGCAGTGTGGGGGCAAGACGTTATTGTGGGCGACCGCACCATTGATGTGCATATTAGAAAGCTGCGAGAAAAAATTACGGCCAAAAAAATTGAAACCGTAAAAGGAGTGGGGTATAAATTTGTGGAAAAATGAGTCAGAATATAAGGCGATCCTATACTTTTTCTTTTATTACGGCCTTTTGGCTGACCGTACTTGCCAGCCTTGTTTTGGTATTGATAGAATTTTTCTTTTTTACACTTCACGGAGGCTCTGTCTTGATCTTTGCGAGCCTGGTTTTGGTTTTTACTTTCTTTATCACCCAATACCGGTTAGAGCATTTTGTTTATAAACGCATTGAGCGACTGTATCGCAACGTATCTCTGCTGGCTTCATCTCCAATTCAAGAACAGCAAGTCACTACCGACATGGCTTCTTTGAGTCAGAATGTGCAAAAGTTTGCCGAACAAAAGAAACTGGAAATCGAAGCCTTAAAAATTAGAGAAGACTACCGAAAAGAATTTATCGGCAATGTGGCCCACGAGCTCAAAACCCCGCTGTTTACGATACAGGGCTATATTCTCACGCTGCTGGACGGCGCCATGGACGATGAGAAATTTCGTGAAAAATACCTGCTCAGAGCCAATGAAAGCGTAGATCGGCTGATTTATATTGTCAAAGATTTGGATATGATTACCAAGCTTGAAGCCGGAGAGTTGCAGCTGCATTTAGCAGATTTTGATGTGGTGGAAGTCATTCAAACGGTTTTTGAAATGTTGGAACTGAAGGCCGAACGCAAAGAAATCTCCTTAACTTTAGATCATCCCGAAAATCAGCCCGTTTTTGTGCATGCCGATAAAAAGCGCATCCTACAAGTGTTGTCCAATCTGGTCATCAACTCTATTAAATATGGCAAGCAAAACGGCACCACCGAATTGAGTATCACCTCTTTAGACGAGGACAAACTCTTGATTTGCGTAACCGATAATGGAATGGGATTTAAAAAAGAAGACATCTCCCGAATTTTTGAGCGTTTTTTCCGGCTCGACAAAAGCGGTTCACGGGAGGAAGGAGGATCGGGATTAGGGCTTTCCATTGTCAAACACATCTTGGAAGCCCATCATGAAAAGATTTATGTAGAGAGCGACCACGGCGTAGGAAGTGAATTTTCTTTCACCCTAACCAAAGCTTAAATCCAAACAAAGCCTACACAAAGCTATTTCCCGTTAAAGCTGTTCATGGTGATATCGGCACCGGCAGTGGCAAAGGACTCGATTAATTCAACGGCTTTGTCTAAGCGTTCGGGCATTTCTCTTTGTTCATCGGCCGACCATTCCTCCAACACATAATTGATTTGTTGTCCTTTGGCAAAGTGATCGCCAATTCCAAAACGAAACCGGCAATATTTTGTCGTATTCATTTTTTGTTGAATATCCTTCAAGCCGTTGTGGCCGCCGTCGCTGCCTTTTTTCTTAAGCCGTATTGTTCCAAAGGGCAGGTTCAAATCATCAACAATTACCAACAAATTGGCCATCGGAATATTTTCCTGCTGCATCCAGTAACGCACGGCTTTCCCACTCAGATTCATCATGGTACTCGGTTTGATTAAAATGAGTTGTCGGCCTTTAAACTTATAAAGAGCGCGTTCGGCGTAACGATCGCTTTCAAAACGGAGGTTTTCTCGTTTGGCCAAGTGATCCAGGACTTTAAAGCCAATATTATGTCGGGTGTTTTCATATTTAAGCCCCAGATTGCCGAGGCCTACCACTAAAAATTTTTTCATATCGGGTGCTGTTCTTTTAGGAGAATTGTTAATGCCGGAAGAACATACCAAATAAAATGGTACGCTAATTTTGTCAAAAATAAAAAAAGCACCCGACTTAACGGATGCTTTATCACAAAACGACTTACAAATCGGGGCAAATGTTTTGACCTCAGGTTTGAAAGCTGTGGAAATTTATTCCTCGTCTTTTCCTTCTGCTGCCCCTTCTTCCGCTTCAGCAGTTTCGCCTTCTTCGCCTTCTTCACCTTCAACCGGCACTTCTTCTTCGTCGAGTTCAGGTTCGAGGGCTTCCAGGTCACGAGAAGCAATTACTTGACAAATGGTATCGTCTTCGTCGTGAAGGATTTCGTATTTATCACTGGCCACTGCAGTGGTGTATAGCTTGTCGCCAATAGCGAGCTCACTAACATCCACTTCAATATAATCGGGCAGGTCATTGACCATTCCTTCCAGCTCCATACGGCGCATGTTAAAACGCAAGACTCCTCCGTTTTTCACGCCAATAGGTACGCCTGTAGCGTGTACCGGCAAGGTCATCTTAATCGGATTCTCATCATCAAATTGGTAAAAGTCCATGTGCAGGATGGCGTCAGTTACCGGGTGAAATTGAATGTCTTGGAGGACGGCATTGGCTTTTTTCCCATCGATATCCAACTTGACGGTATGGACATCGGAGGTGTATACCAGGTTGTTAAAATCTACTTCTTCAGCTGAAAAGTGAACAATCTCGCTTCCTCCGTAAAGTACGCAAGGAACCTTTCCAGCATCGCGTAAGGCTCGTGAAGCTTTTTTACCTACGCTTTCTCTTTTAGATCCATTGATCGCAATTGACTTCATTTCAAAAAAATTTAAATTAAATAATAAATACCGGCCTTTTTGTGCTCCGTCAGGCCGAAGGAGTTTGTTTTTACATTAAAAATTTGGCGCTGATGGACTGGTGGTCGTGAACACGTTTCATCACATCGGCAAATAAGGGCGCGCAAGATACAACTTTTATTTTATCAGCGGTCTTTTTTAGCGGAATTGAATCGGTGACAATGAGTTCTTGCAATTTTGAGTTCTCCAATTTCTCATACGCATTACCCGACAGCACCGGATGGCTGCAAATGGCGCGTACGCTTCGGGCACCGCGATCCATCATAATGTCGGCTGCTTTGGTAAGTGTTCCGGCCGTATCTACTAAATCATCTACAATAACCACATCTTTGTCGGCTACATCCCCAATCAATTCCATATGCGAAATGACATTGGCTTTTTCGCGTTGTTTATAGCAAATTACCACGTCGCTATTCAGGAATTTGGAATAGGCATACGCTCGTTTTGATCCGCCCATATCGGGAGAAGCAATGGTCAGGTTGTCAGAATTGAGTTCCTTTAGGTGCGGCAAAAAGATGGTAGAAGCATAAAGGTGATCTACCGGAATTTCAAAAAAACCTTGAATTTGGTCGGCGTGAAGGTCCATGGTAATAATGCGTGTAGCCCCGGCGGTAACCAGCATTTTGGCAATCAATTTGGCCGTGATGGGCACTCGGGGTTTGTCTTTACGATCTTGTCGGGCCCAGCCAAAATACGGAATAACCGCATTGACATGAGTTGCTGAAGCGCGTTTGGCTGCATCGAGCATCAAAAGCATCTCCATCAAATTATCGGCAGTAGGAAAGGTAGAGCCAACAATAAAAACGCGATCTCCTCGTACAGATTCTTCAAAAGAGGTTCTAAATTCGCCATCACTAAAAGTGGACACTTTGGAGGTTCCCAATTCAATCCCATAGGATTCTGCTATTTTTTGCGCCAAATGAGTGCTTTGTGAGCAAGCAAAAATTTTAACACCGGAGTGATCTGTAGACATAGGACAGTAAACTTTTGTTATTGTGGATTTAAGGCCGTATTTTATGATTGCAAAAGTAAAAATTTATTTAGTTCAAGCTTAATTTATTGGGCTTATTTTGTTTTGGTATGAAAATATTTTTTATTTTTGCCGCACCTTTTTAAAAGCTCGAGTGGCGGAACTGGTAGACGCGTTGGATTCAAAATCCAATGTCTTCACGGACGTGAGGGTTCGATTCCCTCCTCGAGCACTGCAAAAAACCATGACCTTTCGTTATGGTTTTTTCGTTTTTTAAGCCCCTGTCACTCCCGCTCCACCGCCTCATTAGATTAAAATACAAAGCTTACTTCCCCGCTGAAAAAAAGTTATACATCTCATTACAGCGACAGAAACCGCTTCCCAATAGAGTGACGAGAACCAAAATGTTTTATCCGATAATTCCGATATGTGCCTAAAAATTGTTATTTTTGAGTTGAATTAAATAAAAAACCACTTATCTTATGAAAAAAATTACTTCTTTCCTCTTTATGTGCTTACTGGCCTTTACCGGTTTTGCACAAGGACATGAAACATTTGCGAACTCAACCCTCTCAGAGACTGCTACGAGCTATACCAGCGGTTCATTTGTAGGGAATAACGGGGTTACATGGACTTTTGTAAATTCTCGTGGCGACAAGTCCATCAATGGAAAATCCATTATGCTGGGCAGAAATCAAACCCCAACCGCCGAGCTCACCTCCGATAGTATTGCCAATGGTATTGGAACCTTATCATTCAAATACCAACAAGCCTACAGTACCGATGTAAATCTGGAGGTTTCTGTCAATGGCCAATTGGTATATACCGCAACTTCCAGTAATGAAAATGGAGTGGTAAAAAACACCGGAGCCATTACCGTTAACACCACGGGAAAATTTGTGCTGCAGTTTTATAACCCCAACGGCGGACAAGTGGTCATTGATGATATCGAATGGACTACCCCAAGTTCAAATCCTGTCATCACGATAAACTCTCCACAAATGAATGAAGTCCTTCCTCCGCTGACCGACTCTGTTCAAATTGATTTTGAAGTAAACAACTTTACACTTTCCACAAGTGCTACCGCAGCAGATGGAGACGGCTATATTACCTATCAAATGGACGGAGACACTCCTACAAATTACTTTTCCACCGACTCTATTGTCTATACAAACCTCTCGTCGGGAACGCATAGCTTTTTAATGTCTTTGGTTGACAACTCCGGAAACCTCATAGTAATCGATACCGTTGTCTTCTCCATTCCAAACGTTACGGGAGTTAGCTCTATTGGTGCTTTGCGCAATGCCACTCAAGGTGAGTATTATACCCTGACCAGCGAAGTAGTATTGACTTTTCAGCAAGATTTTCGCGGTCAAAAATACATTCAAGATGCCTCCGGTGCCATTTTAATTGACGATGCCGATGGAATCATCACCACCAGCTACAACCGTTATGACGGAATTACCGGACTCAGCGGCAAATTACAATCCTACAACGGCACCCTTCAGTTTGTTCCCATCGCCGATCCGGGAGCCGCTTCATCTACAGGCAATGCCATTGATCCGGTGGTCTTGACCATCGCTGACTTTATGGCCAATCCCGAGGCTTACGAATCTCAAATCATTGCTTTTAAAGATGTGCAATTTGAGGATGCCGACGGAAGCCTTACTTTTAGCACGGGTTCCAACTATACGGTTTCTGATGCCAACGGAGATTCTACCATCATGCGCACCAATTTCTACGATGCCAATTATATAGACTCCATCATTCCGCAAGGCGTTCAAGATGCTTTGGTGGGCATTGCAGCGCATTACAATGGCGACGGTCAGTTCTACATGAGAGACATGGATGATCTCAACGCCGTTCTCGGCATAGAGAACTTCACTAAAACCGATGTCTCCCTCTACCCCAACCCGGCCACCAATCGGGTAAACATTCAAGTAGAAGGACAGGCGCAAGTAGCCGTATATTCTATTCTGGGACAGCGCGTGATGCACACTACCCTCAAAAACAAAGGCACCTTAAACATTGCTCAACTCAAAGCCGGAATCTATTTGGTTAGAATCCAAAAAGAAGCTCAGGTAGTTACTAAAAAACTTATTGTTGAGTAATTGGTTATAGACTTTTCTAATTAAAGGGCGTTAAGACAAATCTAAACGCCCTTTTTTATGCTTTTTACAAAAGAGAGGAGTTGCTATCTTTATACCGAAAAGAACTACCCATTTAGCCCAATCTTTACCCTGTAAATCTTTGGACTAATTCATGAATCCTTTTGGTATTATGCCCTAAATTTGCCCCTATGAAAGCATCGGTTTTAGAAAAGCGCATTTTTACCCATCATCGGCAAAGTGATTTTGAATCGACTGCCTTGGCGGTCTTTCGCTTTCAATATGAAAATGTGCCGGTTTATCGCCAATTCTGTAAGGCGATTAATCGTCTTCCCAACAAGGTTAATGCACTCGAAGAGATTCCCTTTTTACCCATTCAGTTTTTCAAATCTCATCAAATTTTAGTCAAAGGAGCCAAGGTAGAAGAGATTTTCACCAGTAGCGGCACCACCGGAAATAAAACCAGTAAACACCATGTTCACCGCTTAGCATTGTACAAAAAGACCTTTCGTCACGGCTTTGAAAGCTTTTATGGCTCCCTTGATGATTATGCCGTTTTGGCCCTATTGCCTTCTTATTTAGAGCGAAAAGGTTCTTCGCTTATTTATATGGCACAAGATTTTATTGCGCAAAGTGGGCATCCCGAAAGTGGTTTTTATTTACACGATTATGACCAACTGAGTCATCAGCTGCGAAAACTCGACAAAAGCGGACAAAAAGTATTGCTCCTCGGGGTTTCTTTTGCGCTGTTGGAACTGGTAGAACGCGAATCTTTTCGGCTTAAAAACACGATCGTCATGGAAACCGGAGGCATGAAGGGCCGTCGTAAGGAAATGACTCGAAATGAACTCCATCAACGACTCTGCCAAGGCTTTGGTGTTCATAAGATTCACAGCGAATATGGGATGACCGAATTGCTCTCTCAAGCCTATTCCAAAGGGAATGGTCTCTTTCAAGGAACACCCACGCTACAGGTTTTAACCCGAGAGCCCGAAGATCCGTTTGCCATACGCACCAATGGTAAAACCGGCGGATTGAATATTATAGATTTGGCCAATTTATACTCTTGTGCATTTATTGCCACACAAGACTTGGGAAAGATGCACCCCAATCATCACTTTGAAATTCTGGGCCGCTTTGACCACAGCGATATCCGAGGATGCAATTTGATGGTGGTAGAAAATTAATTTCCTGTAGTGTGTTCTTTAACAAAACAATTTTACATCCGTTAATCAAAGCACAAAGGCGGCTCGTCAGGATGAGTTTCCCGTTTGTCAAAATCTCTGATTCCAAATAGGAAAAAAGATCATTAGTGGGCAAATAAATTATTTAACAAAACTTATTATCCCTTTAATGACAGGAGTTTTGCAAGTTTTTGACTGGATTTTGATTTAAATCAGGAAAAAATACCAGATTTAACCCCAAAAACGTGAATCAAGAAAAAGAAAACCCTCCGGTAAATGATTTTCAAACCTATCGGTATGAAGCCTTCAAATTAAAAGAGAAATACGACCTTTTAAACTGTAAAACGGACTAAGAAATTTTATTCTCTCACATCAATTCTTGAAATTACATCCTAAGGCAAATTATAAAGACGTGGCAGAAAAGGATTCCATCAACTTCTATAACTTGTGATCAATAAAACTATAGACCATATAATCCCTCCATAGATAAACGATCAAGAGCAAGTTTGGGAGCCTCTTGATAAAAAGCCCCCCTCCTCACAAAATTCAACTTAAGTATCCTTTTCCTTAATATCATCCTGCAGCTGCCACGGCCTTTTCTTTTGGAGCGATGAACATCCACACCAATCCGGCAATAATGGCACCAACAATAGGTGCTATAATAAACAGCCACAACTGAGATAAGGCAATCCCACCGGAAAAAACAGCCGGCCCAAAACTTCTGGCCGGATTGACCGAAGTCCCGGTAATAGGAATTGTAAACAAGTGAATGGCTGCCAAGGCAAAACCAATGGCCACTCCGGCCAATGCCGTATTTGCACGTTTGGCAGTAGAACCAAAAATAACAATCAAAAACAAAAAGGTCATGACCGCCTCTGCTAAAAAGGCCGAAATGGTATCATAGCCATTCTGATAGCCCGAGCCCCAGCCATTAGATCCCAGTGCCCATTTACCCATCTCAAAATGTGGCAATCCCTGCAACACCATCATCAAAACGAAGGCCGCCAAGGCTGCTCCAATTAACTGGGCAACGATATAGGCAATGGCATCTGCTATTTTAATCTTGCCAACCACTAACATTCCAATCGTCACTGCCGGGTTAATATGAGCACCACTGATTCCTCCAATGGCATAACACATAATGAGCTGTGCCAATCCAAAAGCCAAGGCAATACCCAACAAGCCTAGCCCCGCCAAATGACCTTGAGTGGCCTGTCCGGCAATAACGGCTGCACCACAACCAATCAATACTAAAGTAAAAGTTCCGATAAGCTCGGCTACAAATTTCTGAGATAATTTTGGTTCCATAATCTTATAGATTTTTTATTAAAGAAAAATAAGTTTGTAAGAATAACATTTATTAACTACAAATCTACTATTATTTAACAATTAGGCGCTAAGAAATATAATTTTATTTTAATAAACCAAAATTTCACATATTAAGTAACATTATTGATCATTATGAACAATTGAGGAGGCTTCGTCAGACAAACCGTTAGTAACGAACTTTATTGGAAAGAACTCGATCAGCTCCGGGAAGAAAAACCAACGACTGAAGTCTCTCCTATTAGAGTTAGCGGAAAAGCTCAAAAAGTATGAAAATTTGAATTATATTGTGGAAGTTTTCGGTGCCCCATAGGCAAAAGAAATCAAAAAACTGCTCCTACGAGCAAAAATAAAAAGAGGAAGGAACGGGAAACATCAAAAACGTTTTCCTTGAAAAGCCCTACCTACCCGTAGTCGGTAATAGACATATTAAAAGTTATTTGTTTGTTAAACCCCTACCTAATAGATATTTAGTTGTTATATTTACATCGCTAAGATGAAGTTTTTTCATGATAGATTGGTTAGTTAGCACGGAAAACCCGGATTTTACATCCGGGTTTTCTGATATACCCCCCCTATTGGACTCATAATGAATGCTTTTCTATCAAAATAGCACAAAAATGAAAATTTTATAACCTAAAAACTCCATCCATGTACCAAATGAGGTACGCATTATATGGATGACCCCTTTAATTTATCATACCGTATGTTTACAGTTAAATAGGGCAACGAAACCGAAACCTGCCTGCTGCAGACAGGACTGAAGTTGATCTATATTAATTATCATTACGGTATAAATTGGTTTATTTTTTTATGGAATACTTTTTGAATAATTATCTTGCCAAAAATTAATAAGCAATGTATAAGAAACTGATTGTACTCACCGGATTGATGCTCTGCTTTGTCGGAACTGCCGCAGCGCAAGACCGCATTCATTGGATGAGCATGGACGAGGCCTTAGCGGCACAAAAGAAGAACCCTAAAAAAATCATGTTAGACGCCTACACCAACTGGTGTGGCCCGTGTAAAATGATGGATCAAAAAACCTATACCAACCAAGATTTGGTGCATTATGTAAACGAGCATTATTATGCAGTGAAATTTAATGCTGAAGGCAATGACACCATCCACTATCACGGCTACACTTATACCAATCCAAAGTATGACCCCAACAGAAAAAACAAAAAGAATTATCAGCATTTATTTGCCTATTACCTTAAAATAAACGCCTATCCCACTGTGGTCTTTTTTGATGAAGAATCCAATTACATCGCTCCGGTAGTGGGATACCGAAAGCCGAGAAATTTAGAGGTTTACCTAAAAATGATTGCCAGTGATGATTATAAAGAGGTCACCACAAAGGAAAAGTGGAAAGCCTATCAAAAGGATTTTAAGCACACTTTTGACAAATAGTCTTTAAATTCTTCCGCCTCACACCCATTCCCGAGGATGTTTTAAAACCTCGACCAGTTGTTCTTCGGCACTGCCTTTTTGGGGATGATAGTCATATTTCCACTGCACTTTGGGAGGAAGGCTCATCAAGATACTTTCTATGCGTCCGTTGGTTTTTAATCCAAAGAGCGTTCCGCGGTCATGAATCAAATTGAATTCTACATACCGTCCGCGACGAATCTCCTGCCATGTGCGCTGTGCATCGGTATAAGCCTGGTCTTTTCGCCTTTTGAGAATGGGCAAATAGGCCGCTAAAAAGCTATCTCCCACTTCGGTAACAAAATCATACCAATTGGTGATGGTTTGCCCTTTTTCGGGACGAAGGTAATCAAAAAACAAGCCTCCAATCCCTCGTGCTTCATCACGATGGGTATTCCAAAAATAAGCATCGCAAGCTTGCTTATATCGGGCATAAAAATCGGGATGATGCTGGTCACAAGCCTCCTTACAAACCCGATGAAAATGAATGGCATCTTCTTCAAAAAGATAGTATGGCGTCAAATCTTGCCCTCCGCCAAACCATTGATCTATGGTAGCGCCCGTATCTTTATCATACATTTCAAAATAACGCCAATTGGCATGAACCGTTGGCGCCATCGGGTTCTTAGGGTGTAAAATCAAGCTCAATCCACAAGCAAAAAAGTCGACCTCGTCCACCCCAAATTTCTTTTGCATGGCCTTGCTCAATTCTCCATGAACAGCAGACACATTGACGCCACCTTTTTCTATTACTTTACCCCCTTCCAAAGCCCGGGTGCGACCGCCACCACCACCGGGACGCTCCCAATGATCTTCTTTAAATTGGGCCACTCCGTCCAACGCTTCGAGGGAAGTGGTAATTTTATCTTGGAGGTCTTGCAGATATTGATAGAATTTTTCTTTCATCTCAATTGTTTTCAAAGGTTGATTTTTTCTTCATCTTCTACGCCGACAACGCTTTTGCCTCCTTAATCTTCTGAATCATTCCATAAGAAAAAGTTTGGCTCTCTCGTTGCACGCTTTCATATATTTCAAGGGCTTTAGCGGCCAAATTTGCGGTATATCCCGTTTCAAGCGATGCGGTTTTAAGCAATAAATCAGCCACATATTCACCGTTGGTGTCGCTAAACTGAAGTGATTTCATCTGTTTTAAAAGTGCACTCGCACTCATTTCCTCCACTTCAGTCAAGCTGACTTGCAAGGTCTTTTGCAAAAGTGCATCCAACTTGGCTCGCTCTGTAGATTGCCATAAATCGGGGGCAAACGTCAATTTCAAGCCTGCCTTCAACACTTGATCCAACTTTTTTTGCGCTTCGTTTTTAAACCCTCGGGTCAGCATCTTTGATATACTGTTAGGATTGGTTCATTATAATCTTAGGCATAAGTTTTAACTGCTTCAACAAAAGCCTTGGCATTGTCCACCGGGATATTGGGCAAAATTCCGTGACCGAGATTAACAATATAGCGTTCTTTTCCAAACGCATCAATCATTTCTCGGGTCATTTTTCGAATATCTTCAGAGGGAGATAGCAATCGCGAAGGATCCAAGTTTCCTTGTAAAGTAATTTCTCCTCCACTAAATTTTCTGGCGTTTTGAGGAGAACAAGTCCAATCCACTCCCAAAGCAGCTGCTCCGGACTGTGCCATTTGATCCAAGGCAAACCAACAGCCTTTGGCAAACACAATCACCGGCGTCTCTTCTTTTAGGGCATCGATAATCTGCTGGATGTATTGCCAAGAAAACAACTGATAATCTGTCGGCGATAAAAGTCCGCCCCAAGAGTCAAAAACTTGAAGCACATCACAGCCTGCAGCAGCTTTTTCTTTGAGGTAAGCAATGGTGGTATCGGTCAGTTTTTGCAAAAGCTTACCGGCAGCTTCGGGGTGTTTAAAGCAAAACTCCTTGGCTTTGTCAAAGGTTTTAGAACCCTGTCCTTGAATGATGTAGCAAAATAAAGTCCATGGAGACCCGGCAAAACCAATCAGTGGCACCTCTTCGTCGAGTGCCGTTTTGGTCATGTCAATAGCTTCAAAGACATAATGGAGTCGGTCTTTGACATCCGGATTTACAATATCTTCTATACGTTCAGGGGTTCTGATGGGATCTTCGAGCCAAGGCCCCACTCCGGGCTTCATTTCAAAATCGATTCCCATGGCTTGGGGCACTACCAGGATATCGGAAAAAAGTATCGCCGCATCTACTCCCACCTGATGCACCGGCATGATTGTGATTTCGGTGGCCAGTTCGGGAGTTTGACAACGGGTAAAGAAATCATATTTCTCTCTAATTTTCATAAAATCGGGCAAATAACGTCCCGCTTGGCGCATCATCCACACCGGGGGACGTTCAACCGCTTCGCCTTTTAAGGCTTTGAGTAATAAATCATTTTTAAGCATTGAAATGGTTTTTTATAGCTAAATAAAAGCTGATTATCAATTTATTGTCAAGCTCATTTTAACCCGATTACCCGGCAAAATGAGGCTTTTTGAGCATACATTACGTGGTTCTACTGCTATTTTAGTGGAAATGATCATTTTTCGTTTTCCCCCAAACCCTAATGGGAGCTGAAAAATAGTCATCATAGCTGTTTTAAAATCCATTTTACACCCTTTAGGATCGGGGGCAATAAAAATAGATTTTAAATCTTCCATTAAATTTGTAGTAGCCCCCATTATGTTTTTGGTTTTAAGGTATTGATCACCTGAACCAAAACGTTTTCTACCGTAGGTTTATGAGCCGTCACAATGGTTTGGGTATGTTTTCGGGCTTCGGCAGCCGTGGTGGTTCCGATGCAAAAGGCAATTTGATTCCCCAGCCGATTTAACCGGGTGTAACTTTGAATTTGACTCGGACTAAAAAACAGGATCCCATCAAAATTGCGTTCAAACCTAACCGGATTCAATTTGTTTTGGTACACTTCCACTTCTTTGAGCGCAAATTGATGCTGATGAAGTGTTTCGGGAATTTCGTGACGGCGTTTATTGCCACAGAATAAAGTAAAGGATTGCGGAGTATATTTTTGAACAATAAGATCGGCCAAATCTTTTCCGTAATGCCGCATTACTTCCACAAAATAGCCGTGATCGCGCAATCGTGCAGCCGTTTTTTCTCCCACGCAAAAACAACGATCGATCTCCACCTCATTTTGCACCAACACTTGCACGGTGTGCTGACTGGTTACAATGGCATTCTCAACTCGATCGGGGAACACAACATCCAAAAACTCAATTTGAATGGCTTCGTATTCCACATAAGAAATTCCTGCGTTCAATAGCAAATTGGCTTGGGAGGCTGATAGTTTACGGCTACTCAATACACTGGGCATGGTCGTCGTTTAATTTTTAGAGACCTTACAAACAATTATTTAGGTCGGCAGGTTTTTGCAGGGTCATTATTTTGTCTCTTCGCGCCGCAATAAAACCCATTGACTGCATGAGTCACATGCGGATTACAAGCTTGTTCTCGGCGCCTTTTCAAATTTTCACGGGTAACAAAGATACAATAATCAAGGCAATTGCAGCAGGTATTCTTACCGATAATAAACTGAAAAATACAGTACATCAGCGCGGCGTTTAATACCGAATCCATTTTATATATAGTCCATTTTCGGCCAAGGCCTCAATGGACGTATTAAAAATCAAGTCTCGGTATTATACCAATGGACTTTACATAGAATTGGACTATGTTTAATTTGGGATTGGTATAAGAATATTTTTGTTTTTAAAATCCAATCAAACAGCTTTTTTTTTACAGAAGCTTTATCATTGCAAAATAATGGATAGATTTGTCTCTTTTAAACAGGAATGAGCTGACAATCAAATAAGCCTTATAACATGAAAATAATCATTGCCGGTGCCGGGGAATTGGGAACGCATTTGTCCAAACTACTCTCTTTTGAGTTTTTGGACATCACATTAATTGACATAGACCCCGAAGCCTTGGTATATGTCAATAACCATTTAGACATCCGCACCGTCAAAGGAGACGCTACTTCCATTGCTGTTTTAGAAGATGCCGATGTGCAGCACACCGATTTGGTCATTGCGGTGAGTTCGAGTGAAACGGTTAACATCACCACCTGCGGCATTGCCAAACAACTGGGAGCCGAACGCACCATTGCTCGAATCTCCAACACTGAATTTATTGAAGAGCGCAACCGAATTGGTTTTAAAAAATTTGGCATAGATGAGTTGATCTCTCCTGAAGCTTTGGCTTCTGAGGAAATAGAACAGTTGCTCAGTCAAACTGCTTTTGACGACACCTATGAATTTGAGGAAGGGGCTTTACAAATGATTGGCACCTATTTGACCGATGCCTCCAAGATGGTGGGCATGACGGTTAGGGAAGTTGGGGAAGCTTATGCCGATTTGAATTATGTGCCGGTTGCCATGAAACGTGCCGGTACGCAGAATACCATCATCCCCAATGGGAGTACTCAATTTAAAAAAGGAGATCGGGTTTATTTTACCACCATAGAAAACGGAATCAATAAGATTGTCGAATTGACCGGTCGTAAAAGCCATAAGGTTAAAAATGTGATGATCTTAGGCGGTGGCAAAATCGGTTTTAATACGGCTAAAGTCCTCTGCGAAAAAGGGATCAATGTCAAGCTCATTGAAAACCGTAAAAAAAGGGCAATTGAGATTGCCGATAAGCTTCCCAATGTACTGGTAATTCATGCTGATGGTCGCGATATGGACGTCTTGGAAGAGGAAGCCCTCGACGCCATGGATTCTTTTATTTCGGTGACCGGGAAAAGTGAAACCAACATCATGGCTTGTCTGGCAGCCACTTCAAAACAAGTCAAAAAAGCCATCGCCCTGGTTGAAAATATTGATTATTTCCAGCTTTCCCATTCGGTGGGGATCGATACGGTCATCAACAAAAAAACCTTAGCCGCCAACAAAATTTTCCGCTTTGTACGCAAAGGAAGAGTGATGGACGTGATCAACCTGAGTAATATGAATGCCGAATTCCTCGAGTTCAAAGCCAGCAGTAAATCTAAGGCCTGCAACAAAAAAATTAAAGACATCAATTTCCCCGAAGGCGCCATTATTGGCGGGGTTATTCGAGATAAGAAAGGAATTATTGCGCTGGGTAATTTCAAAATCAAAGCCGGCGACAGAATGGTAATATGCTGTTTACCCCGAGCCATTAAAAAGGTAGAAAGACTCTT
Organism: uncultured Flavobacteriaceae bacterium; assembly: GCA_964586655.1. Taxonomy (GTDB): domain Bacteria; phylum Bacteroidota; class Bacteroidia; order Flavobacteriales; family Flavobacteriaceae; genus JAJYSO01. Next base: position 240,301 of record CAZPGY010000001.1, on the reverse strand, counting down.
TAAATAATGAATTTTATAGCCAAATTAAATCTCAAACTCATTGCCCACGTAATAGGCTTCCTCGCTGTGGTAAACGGAGCCTTTATGTTAATTTCTGCCGGCGTAAGCTGGTATTATAACGATGGTGCCATGGTCAACATCCTCATTGCGGGCAGTATTGCTTTGGGTTTGGGGGGGCTGATGATGTTGCTGACGAAAAATTATAAAAGAGAGGTAAAACTGAGAGAAGGTTTTTTAATTGTAAGTTTCGGATGGGTCTTTATGGCTTTTATCGGAACGCTTCCCTATCTCATTTCCGGAGCAATTCCCGATTTGGCAAGCGCCTTTTTTGAATCCATGAGCGGATTTACCACGACCGGAGCCACAATCCTAAATGATATTGAAAGTATTCCTAAAGGGATTCTTTTTTGGCGAAGTTTTACCAACTGGATTGGCGGAATGGGAATGATTGTGCTGGCCATCGCCATTCTTCCTTTATTGGGCATTGGCGGCACCCAGTTGTTTGCCGCTGAATCACCCGGCCCCGAAGGCGACAAACTCAGTCCGCGAATCGCCGATACCGCCAAACGGATTTGGTTGATTTATGTGGGCTATACCGTGGCAGAAACCCTTTTATTAAGATGGGCCGGAATGAGCTTTTTTGATGCCGTCAATCACTCCATGGCCAGCCTGGCTACCGGCGGATTTTCAACCAAAAACAACAGCGTGGCCTTTTGGAACGACCAGCCGATAATTCAATACATCATCACCTTTTTTATGTTTTTGGGAGGAGTCAATTTTGTGTTGAGCTATTTTGGTTTTAAGTTTAAATTCAAAAAAATCTTTAAAGATGCCGAGTTTCGGCTCTACGCTTTTATCGTGGCGCTATTTGCGGTCATTACCACACTTGTGGTTTATTTCCAGGTAGAGCCCTCCCAAACAGCTGCTCATCCCATGGTTTGGGGCGAATTGGAAAGCGCCTTCAGACATGCCATTTTTCAAGTGGTCAGCATCATCACGACTACCGGATTTGTAACCGCCGATTTTACCATGTGGTCTCCCTTTCTGACCATTTTATTTTTGGGGATTATGCTTATTGGTGCCTCTGCCGGTTCTACTTCGGGAGGCCCAAAAGTAGTGCGTTACCTCATCATGTTTAAAAACGGAATTACTGAGTTTAAACGAATGCTGCACCCCAATGCGGTCTTGCCTATTCGCGTAAACGACAAGTCCATTCCGCACACCGCTGTTCTCAATGTATTGGGATTCTTTATTCTTTATATGCTGGCTTTTATGGTAGGCACCCTCGTTTTCGCCCTGATGGGTTTTGACATCATTACTTCCTTGGGCAGTGCAGCTTCCACCCTGGGTAATGTAGGCCCTGGAATGGGCGCCACCGGACCCATAGAAAGTTTTAGCGTATTACCACCGATAGGAAAATGGTGGGGGTCTTTTTTGATGCTGATCGGCCGACTGGAACTTTTTACCGTACTCATTCTACTGACGCCATTCTTCTGGCGGCAACGATAAATTATACTAAAATGATTTAAATTTTAGTCTAATATAACACTATTTTTAAGGGTATAATACCGTGGGTAACAAATTAATAGTGCAATGAGACGTAGTCGAAATTCGACTATATAATTTGTCCATACGGTATTATATCGAACTCCAAAGACATTCACGGGCCGCTAATACCGTAATACCGTATGGATAGCTCGCAATAATCAAGCTTATGCCCATAAAAAAGCAGCTCCGAATGAAGGAACTGCTGTTTTGTAATATACATTTTTCCGATTGCGAGATACTCACCAATCGGTGGCAGCGCAGATTTTTAGCTTCCTACTTGTACTTTTTCAACAACAAGTGCTTGCATGCCGTTTTTATTGACTACCGTTCCGCTGATTTCAACCGTTTCGGCAGCGTGTTCAATGGCTTTTGCATACGCTTTGGCTGCATCGTGGTTTTCTACCAAGAGATATACCTGACCGTTTTCTGCAAGAATTCCTGCCGGCAGGCCTTTATCCAAACAGCTTTGTGCGCAAGACTTGTGTCCTTCGCCCTTAGCGCCGTGATCCATATAGCAAGACATGTCTAACACCTCACCGGTGATTACCTGCTCTCCGGAAAGATCGGCAGCTGTTTTGTTGCCTTGCTGCTGGGAACATGAAGTCATAAAAAGCATAAAAATGCCTGTCATTAAAACTAAACCAAAAGATTTCATCGTATTCATAATAAGTGTGTTTTTTAGTACAATAAGCGAATATACAATTAAATCTTAAAAAGCTCCACGGCATCTCTATTTTTAACAAGCTTAAATATAAAGTCAAAAAGTTTAATTATTTTCGCTTAAATTTAAAATCAACTTCCATGAAAACCCAATATAAAATAGGAATTGTCCTTATCGCTCTTCTCTTAATCATTCAATTGCCGTGGTTTAACCCCGTTGAAAACTATAACAAAGTCAATCCCGAAAATTCACTTTCCGGCACTTATGAAGTACCTATGGACATCCAGATGATTCTCTATGCTTCTTGTAATGATTGTCATTCAAACAGCACCGATTACCCTTGGTATTATCATATTCAACCGGTAAGCTGGTGGATGGCCGATCATATTGAAGAGGCTAAAAAACACTTGAATTTCTCTGAATTTGCCGCCTACTCTCCTAAAGAGGCCGCTAAAAAGTTTCATGAAATAGCAGAGGTGATGGAAGAACGCGAAATGCCGTTAGAATCTTATCAATGGATGCACCGCAAAGCCCAGCTTACTGATGAACAGTATCAACGCGTGACAGATTGGGCCAAAAAAATGCACCAACAGCTGCAAGCTCAAATCAATCCAGCACAACAGTAAATTTACTTACTTCCAAAACTTCCACCAAGCCGCCGGGGTTGCTTCCGAATAACCATAGCCATAGCCATAATTATAGCTGTAACTATAACCATAGCCCGACTTCTTGCTCAATCCATTCAGCACAATACCAATTTTGTTGAGCTTTTTATCCTTATGCAGCTTTTCTATATGAGCAAGCAAACGGGTTTCGGTTACTCCGGCTCGGGTCATATACAGGGTCAAATCGGCGTGACGAGAAATGAGGAGCGTATCGGTAACCAAGATGGTGGGCGCAGTATCGACAATCACATAGTCATACTGCTCTTTAGCCTGATTTAGCAATACCTCAAAACGATCACTCATCAACAATTCTGCCGGATTGGGAGGAATGGAGCCGGAGATAATTAAATCAAGGTTTTCAAAATGCCCTACGTTTTTGAAAATGAGATCATCAAATTCAAGAGAAGGATCGCTGAGGAAGGCAGATACCCCAAGATGGTTTTTATCCAAGCCATAATAGTTGTGCGTCTGCGGATTTCTAAGGTCACACCCAATTACCAAGGTTTTTTTACCGGTAAGCGCCAAAGAATTTGCCATGTTTAAGGCAGTAAAGGTTTTCCCTTCTCCTTTGGTGGTGGAAGTGACATAAACCACTTTAGCCGTCGACTTATCATGCCCGTTGAAAAAAAACAGGTTTGTTCTCAAGATTCTAAAAGCCTCGGCCAATACACTTCGGTCATTCTTTTTGATGAGTTTGTGTGTGTTTTTATCAATTTCGGGGATCTCTGCCAGCACCGGAAGCTCGGGCAGTTGTCGCTCAATGACTTCCTTGCTGTTAATTTTGGTATCCAGTAAAAATTTGACATACAAAATCCCAAAGGGAATCAACAGCCCTAAAATCAAGGCCGCCAAATAAATAATTTTCTTTTTCGGCGCGATCGGGATAGGATTGGTATAGGCATAATCCACCACTTTGATGGTGGGCGGAGTGGTCGCGTACTTCAGCGCTGCCTCTTCTCGTTTCTGCAATAGAAAGAGGTACAAAGTTTCTTTAATTTTTTGTTGACGCTTGATTCCTCGGGTACCGCGTTCTACTTTCGGCATGCGGTTCAATCGGCCCGCAAACATTTTCTCTCGTTTTTTATATTTTTGAAGAGAAAGTTCCAAGCTGTTGACATACCCCCCTATGCTGGTGATGATATTGCTCTTGATATTATCCAAGGTGTTTTCTAAATTTAACACCTGCGGGTTCATGGGGGTAGCGCCATTGTTTAACAGGTCGTAGCGCATTTGTACCGCCTCGTTATACTGCTCAGTCAAACTGCTAATGCTTTGACTTTCCAACACCAAACTGGCAGGAAGCAGGCTGTATTCTTTTCCGTTAATAAGCTCGTCTTTAAAAGCCGCCGCAAGTTTAATTTGTGCATTTAATTCAATGCGCTTTTGTTCTGTAGCCGCTTCTTTTCCAAAGAGTTGCTGGGCAGTAGACTCTAAAGTAACCACCCCGTAAGATTGTTTATAATCAACCAGTCCCATTTCTACCGTATCGAGCTCTTTGGTTAATGATTTGAGTCGTTTTTCTACAAATTCCTTAGTTCGCTTAGACACCAATTGCTTATCGCGAATACCATCCTGATTAAATTTTTTGATCAAGGTATTTAAAATGTCTTCACTCTTTGGCGGCGTACTGCCTTGATAGGATAAATTTAGAATATCACTGTCTTCTCCCACCGGCGTCACCTTTAAATTGACCAGCAATTGATCGATAGCTGCACTTTGTGAAATATGTTTAAAAGTATAATCCTGACCAATAACTTCATCATATTGCCCTTCATATCCCGGATTTAGGGTAACCATAAATTTGTAACCTACCATAGAAATTGGCTGGCTGAGCTGTCCTTTTACTGAGGCCTCTCCATCATAAACCCCTACGACAAATTCGCTTTTCGAGCTAAAATTAATTTTAAACAGCGGCAATTCCTCATCTTCTTCAATCACACTATCCACTTTAAACCATTGGACATGGAAAGGAAGGGATTTGCCCCAAACCTCATTGCTGTTGATCCGACCTTCTCTATAGTATAAGGTGTTGAGCTTTAAATTATCCACAACGGAATCCAATAGCTTACGAGAAGTTAACACCGCTTTTTCATTTTCGAGGTTGACTTCTTTGGCATCAAAAAGGGTTCCTGCGCCCGGCAATCCGGTGAGGTCTATACCACTGCTTTTGTCTTTCAGCACTTTGATATCGGCATCGGTGTGATAAACATTATGGCTGTAACGGTTATACAAAAAGGCCAGCACCAAGGCCAAAAATATACAGAGGATAAACCATTTCCAATATCTTAGATATCTGAAAATTAGCTTCTTAATGTCTTCACTCTGAATTTCTTCCTCCTGATATAGCGGAGTATTGGAGCCATCACTCATAATCTATAAGTTTATCTAAATATAATTACTGCAGCACTCAATAGTATAGAGGCTACCGACAGTACATTGCCTATACTTCCAATAAAACCGGCAGTTTTCACCTTAGGATTATTGGGTTGTACATAAACAATGTCATTTTGTTTAAGATAATAATAGGGGCTGTCCATCCAATCTGACTGGGTAAGATCTATATGTTTGTAGATGCGCTTGTCGCCTTTCGTTCGTATGATCAGCACGTTGTGACGTTCCCCGTGAATATTCAAATCACCGGCTAAACCAAGCGCTTGCGGGAGGGTAATATGGGCATCACTCAAATTAAAAGTTCCCGGACGCTGTACATCACCAATAACAGTGACCGTAAAATTGACAATCCGAACAGAAACTGTTGTTCCCGTTACAAACGTAGATAATTTCTTCTTGATAAACCGCTCGGTCTCTTCTGCAGATTTTCCTGCAACAGGGATTTCACCGAGCTTGGGCAAATTTATATTCCCTTGATTGTCTACCAAATACCCGTTTAGCTTCACCATATCGGTATTGTTGATATTGCTTCGGGAAAAACTAAGGGGTTTTTCAAACTTAAACGGGATGACACTTTTGGGGTTGGGCGCCGTGATACGCACATATAAAATATCACCCGGTTGTATGTGTGTAATTCGGGTAACGGAATCGATATTCCTAAATTCCATTTGATCAATATCTTGAAAATAGAGCACATCCTTTTTAGATGCACATCCGACCAGAGATATTGCAAAGAGTAGCAAAATAATCTTTTTCATAGCGCGCAAATATATAACAATAATTTGTTTTACTCCACAATTAGCCATTTTAAACCGAGAATTATATACAATCTCATTCTTGCTATTACCAAAAAACAATCAATTATCATAATAAACCTCACACTCGACACAAATTACAGTTAAGACTGCAACAAAAAGGCAAAAGCTTTTATAGGGAGTTAATAGAAATAAGTATGATCTTTTTGATTAGTTTTGTTGACATTTATAACCTGCGTATTTTATTTACAAAGATAATGCCAATTTTATGACGCTGAAGAAAATAACATGTATTGGTGCCGGTTACGTCGGTGGCCCCACCATGTCGGTTATCGCCCAAAAGAACCCCAACATAGAAGTGACAGTGGTCGACATCAATAAAGACCGTATTGCCGCCTGGAACGATTCTGATTTGAGTAAATTGCCCATTTATGATCCCGGTTTAGACAAAGTAGTGAGTGAAACTCGAGGACGGAACCTTTTCTTTTCTACCGATATCGAAAAAGCAATCGATCAGGCAGACCTGATTTTTATTTCGGTCAACACCCCCACTAAAACCTATGGAAAAGGAAAGGGGAAAGCTGCAGATTTAAAATATGTAGAATTGTGTGCCCGTCAAATTGCCGAAGTCGCACAAGACGATAAAATTGTTGTTGAAAAATCTACCATCCCTGTGCGTACTGCCCAAACCATTAAAGATATTTTGGACAACACCGGCAAAGGGGTAAACTATAAGGTATTGTCTAATCCCGAATTTTTGGCAGAAGGCACCGCCATACAAGACCTACAGCATCCCGACCGCGTTCTAATTGGCGGCGACGACCAAGAAGCCATTCAAACCCTGGTCGATATTTATGCGGCTTGGGTGCCCAAAGAAAGAATCATCACTACCAATATATGGTCTTCGGAGCTCTCCAAATTGGTAGCCAACGCTTTTTTGGCCCAACGCGTCAGTTCCATCAATGCCATTTCCGAATTGTGTGAAGCAACCGGCGCCGATGTAGATGAAGTGGCTATGGCCATAGGAAAAGATGCGCGCATAGGCCCTAAATTCTTAAAAGCCTCTGTGGGATTTGGAGGCTCTTGTTTCCAAAAAGACTTACTCAACCTGGTTTACATTGCTCGTTCCTATCACCTGGATAAAGTGGCCGACTATTGGGAACAAGTCATCATCATGAACAACCATCAGAAACAACGCTTTGCCGAAAATATAATTCAAACCCTGTACAACACGGTAAACGGTAAAAAAATAGCTTTCTTTGGCTGGGCCTTTAAAAAAGACACCAACGATACCCGAGAATCTGCCGCAATTTATGTGGCCGACATCCTATTGGAAGAAAAAGCCGAAATTGTGGTTTATGACCCCAAAGTTTCCAAAGAACGTATTTACACAGATTTGGACGCCCTCAACACCCGGTCTTCAGAAGAAAACAAGGAGTTGGTAACAGTAGTCGACGCCCCAAACAAAGCGGTGAAAGAAGCCCATGCGGTGGCCATTCTCACCGAGTGGGAAGAGTTCAAAACCTATGACTGGCACCAGATAAAATCAGTCATGAAAAAACCGGCTTTTGTCTTTGATGGTCGAAAATTGCTGAACCGCTCTCAAATGGAAAAAATCGGATTCGATTATTATGCCATCGGGGAATAATTTTTTTATAGTGATGGCGGCGCTCGATGATCTAAAATAAACAAACATCACCGCTCGATACAAATTTTTCGCTTCGTGCCTGCGCAAAAAAAATTACTCGAGATGACGCGATGCGCAGTCATAACTACGGCTTCCCGCACGTATGGGAAGTTGAAACTTAGCCCTAAACATCGGACTCATTTGCAGGTTATATTAACATCAACATTGGAGTCCTTATAAAAAAGCCTCAAATCGTACTTGAATAATTGAATATTTAGCCATTTATCGAATGTCAATTCTGCTATATTTGCAAAAACTAAAAACTTATGGGCAAATTAGTCATTGTAGGCAGTGTTGCTTTTGACGCCATAGAAACCCCCTATGACAAAACAGGGAAAATCCTTGGTGGGGCAGGAACATACATCAGCTTGGCGGCCAATCAGTTTGACGTGGACAGTGCAATTGTTTCTGTAGTGGGAAATGATTTTCCGCAAGCGTATATAGAGCTTTTTAAAAATCGAAATATCAATACCGAAGGCTTGGAAGTTGTTGCCGACGGCAAAACCTTTTTTTGGCACGGCCGCTATCACACCGACATGAACGGCCGCGACACCTTGGAAACCCAACTCAATGTCTTGGGCGATTTTGAACCGGTCGTCCCCTCTGCTTATCGAGAAGCAGCCGTAGTCATGCTGGGCAACCTGCACCCCCTGGTGCAAATGCGTGTCATTGAACAAGTCAACGCCCCCCAATTGATCGTTCTTGACACCATGAATTTTTGGATGGACACGGCCTTAGAAGATTTAAAGAAAGTCATTGCCAAAGTGGATGTCATCACCATCAATGATGAAGAAGCCAGACAATTGACGGGGGCACATTCCCTGGTGAAGGCCAATCGCCTCATTCAAAAAATGGGACCCCAAACCGTAATCATTAAAAAAGGAGAACACGGCGCTTTATTGTTTCAAGGCGATGAGCAATTCTTTGCCCCGGCGCTACCGCTGGAGCAGGTTTTTGATCCCACCGGTGCAGGAGACACCTTTGCAGGCGGATTGACCGGTTATTTGGCACAAACCAATGATTATTCCTTTGAGAATATGAAAAAAGCCGTGATCCACGCTTCAAATATGGCCTCCTTTTGTGTAGAAAAATTTGGCGTAGAACGCCTCCTCGATTTGACCCCAAAAGAAGTGAAAACCCGATTGAAAGCATTTAAAAAATTAACCCATTTCCAACTCGATCACTGACGCAAAAAATACGCCCTGGCTTTTTCAGGGCTTTTTTGTTGTACCTTTAAACAGCATAAATAAAAAACTATGAGCGACGCCCTTAAACACGAATGCGGAATTGCCCTCTTGCGATTACTAAAGCCCTTAGATTATTATCGCAAAAAATATGGCTCGGCCTTTTACGGATTAAACAAAATGTACCTGTTAATGGAAAAACAACACAACCGCGGACAGGACGGAGCCGGTTTGGCATCTATTAAATATGACATGCAACCCGGGGAACGCTTTATCAGCAGGGCACGATCAAAAGAACAGCAACCCATTCAGGATGTGTTTTCAAAAATCAATTCCCGCATCAACGGCGTGATGGAAAAACACCCGGAATACAAAACCATTAGGGAATTAAAAAAGAATGTGCCTTATATTGGTGAGGTTTTTTTAGGCCATGTGCGCTATGGAACTTTCGGCAAGAACAGTATTGAAAACGTACATCCGTTTTTACGACAAAACAATTGGATGCACCGCAACCTAATTCTCGCCGGAAACTTTAATATGACTAATGTTCCCGAGCTATTTAACAACTTGGTAGAGCTGGGGCAACATCCCAAAGAAAAAACCGATACAGTTACCGTTTTGGAAAAAATCGGTCATTTTCTGGACTCTGAAGTAGACGACCGGTATCAGGAGCTCAAAAACCAAGGCGTCAGTAAGCGTGAAGCCTCTCCCCATATTGCCGAACAGCTCGATGTAGCCAAAATACTGCGCAAGTCTTCCGAAGACTGGGATGGCGGCTATGCCATCGGCGGCCTGCTGGGGCATGGTGATTCTTTTGTCATCCGCGACCCCTCCGGCATACGACCGGTCTACTATTACCAAGATGATGAAATTGTGGCCATCACCTCTGAGCGTCCCCCTTTGCAAACCTCTTTTAATGTCGATTTTAATTCGGTAAAAGAATTGGAACCCGGGCATGCCATCATCGTTAAAAAGAGTGGAGAAGTCCATATCGAATGCATCCGAAAACCCCAACCGCGACAATCCTGCTCCTTTGAACGCATCTATTTCTCCCGAGGAAGCGATGCCGAGATTTATAAAGAGCGAAAAATGCTGGGAAAACTGCTTATGCCCGAGGTGTTAAAAGAAATTGATTACGACACCGTCAACTCCGTTTTCTCTTATATCCCCAACACCGCGGAAACCTCCTTTTTTGGTATGGCAGAGGCTGCTCAAGACGAACTGAATCGGCAGAAAAATCGAGCCATTATCAAAGAGCGAAAAACACTGAACAAAAAACGCCTGTCCGAAATTTTATCTCATCGAATTAGGACTGAGAAAATTGCGGTCAAGGATGCCAAATTACGCACCTTTATTACCGAAGAAAGTAGTCGTGATGATTTGGTAGCCCACGTATATGACGTGACTTATGGCGTGATCAAACCCGAAGACAACTTGGTGATTATAGATGACAGTATCGTGCGGGGAACTACCCTCAAAAAAAGTATACTTCGCATGCTCGACCGCCTGAATCCCAAGAAAATTATTGTCGTTTCCTCAGCACCACAAATCCGTTATCCGGATTGCTATGGCATTGATATGGCGCGATTTGATGAGTTTATTGCGTTCAAAGCTGCCTTGCAATTGCTCAAGGACACCCAGCAATATGACCTGGTAGAGCAAGTGTATCAAAAATGTAAGCAGCAAGTCGATTTAAAAGATGATGAAGTCAAAAACTTTGTCAAAGAGATTTACGCCCCTTTTTCACCGGAAGAAATCTCTACTAAAATAGCCGAAATCCTTACCGGGAATCATATTAAAGCCGAGGTCAAGGTGATCTATCAAACCATTGAAAAACTACACGAAGCCTGTCCCAAAAATCAAGGAGATTGGTATTTTACCGGAAATTACCCCACCCCCGGCGGCAATCGTGTGGTCAACAGGGCTTTTATGAATTTTTATGAGGGCAAGAAAAAACGTGCCTATTAAAATGACGACGGTTCTGGAGGAGCCCCCATCTGCAAATAGATTTTCTCCTCTTGAAAAAAGGGAATCCATTTCCCTTCGGCAGCGTTGCATTGAGTCAAGTCGAAATGAGGAATTTCCGCAGGGCGAAGTGTCGCTCCTTTGGGCTTAAGTCGTATTTTTCATTTACACCAAATTCCAAGAGCGCCCGCGGGTCGATAACATAAAATAGATAACTTTGTAGGGCAAGGTCGAGCCATAGAAAGGAGTAATAATTTCCCCATAAATCGGGCTATTATAAAGTCAAGTAAGCGCTAAGGAGCATTTTCAATATGAGATTTATACTAAGCATAGGCACTTTCTGATTTCCGGCGGAAATCACTCCGCCGGCAGCGGAGGGCGACACCCCGCCCTGCGGGCACCCCTCTGCCAGAGGGGAATTAATTCCCCTTTTTTTTAAAAAGAGGGGGCCGCTTGCGGACGGGGTGTTCCTTTGGCTGTTCTGCCATTTCCTATACTAAATTGCTTTTAATACTCAATTTCAAGAACACCTAACAGATGGTCAGCATAAAAAAAGAAATTTGTAATGATTAAAGCGCTAATAATAAATAGGATAGCCTGTCAGTTATATGAAACCCATTTATGAAACAGGCCAAAGATTCGGTATTAAAAACCCCAAAGGTCAAGACAAAAAAACCTGGCGAACTTTTATAATTTTCCGCCAGGTTTAGTAACACATTTATGCACGATCTTCAAAGGCGCTTAAAGCCGAAGAGTCTTATGTAAAGCCCCTTCTGCAGCAATAAGAACAGCCTCTCAAGCTTACTCAGGTTGCCCGCCCATGATTTCCTCATTGGCATAGGCTTCAAATTGTTTAAAGTTCTCTTTAAAGAATCCTGACAATTCCTTAGCCTTGGCATCATAAGCTGCTTTGTCTTCCCAGGTTTCCTTGGGGTCCAACACCTCGCTGGGCACCTCGGGACAGGAAGTAGGCATGTGCAATCCAAAAAGCGGGTGGATTTTATAATCTACCTCAAGAAGTTGCCCGTTTAGAATGGCAGCCACCATGGCTCGGGTATATTTCAAACTCATGCGCGATCCGGTTCCGTAGGGGCCTCCGGTCCATCCGGTATTGACCAACCAAACATTAACTCCGGATTCCTTCATTTTTTTACTGAGCATTTCGGCATATCGCGTGGGGTGCAAAGGCATGAAAGGCGCCCCGAAACACGCAGAGAAATTGGGCTGAGGCTCATCAACACCTTCTTCTGTTCCGGCAACTTTGGCCGTGTACCCACTGATAAAGTGATAAGCAGCCTGTCCCGGTGTAAGTTTACTAATGGGAGGCAATACGCCAAAAGCATCAGCTGTCAAAAAGAAAATATTCTTTGGATTCCCGCCTACCGAAGGCTGCTGAATGTTTTTGATGTAGTCAATGGGATAGCTCACCCGCGTATTGGGAGTGATGGAGATGTCATCAAAGTCTACTTCTCCATTGTCCTTTAGAATTACATTTTCAAGAATAGCGCCCGGTTTAACGGCATTATAAATATCGGGTTCTTTTTCTGCAGAGAGTTCAAAAGTCTTGGCATAGCACCCGCCTTCAAAGTTAAATACCCGATTGTCGGGCGTCCATCCGTGTTCATCATCTCCAATGAGCTTGCGTTCCGGATCGGCCGATAAAGTGGTTTTTCCTGTTCCCGAAAGGCCAAAGAAAATAGCAGTATCTCCTTTTTTCCCCACATTGGCCGAAGAGTGCATCGACAGCACCTGACGATCAACCGGCATGATAAAATTCAAAGCTGAGAAAATCCCTTTTTTGATTTCCCCCGTATAAGCAGTTCCGCCAATTAAAGCAATTTTTCGCTTGAAATTGAGAATCGCAAAATTTTCTTGTCGGGTACCATCCACTTCAGGATCTGCCATGAACTCGGGGGCATTGACAATTAGCCAATCCTCTTTAAAGTTATTGAGTTCGTCTTCAGTAGGACGCTGAAACATGTTATAGGCAAACATATTGCTCCAAGCATATTCGGTGACCACTCTAATATTCAATCTGTAATCCTCTGCCGCACAGGCATAAGAATCACGGACATAAATTTCCTTGTCGGAAAGATAATCCACCACCTTGTCATAGAGGGCATCAAACTTATCAGGAGAAAAGGGCAGGTTGATATCACCCCACCACACTTCCTCTGCGGTGACCTCATCTTTTACGATAAATCGATCTTTGGGCGACCGACCGGTAAATTTTCCTGTTTTGACCACCAATACTCCGGAAGCGGTCTCTTCTCCACGCTCCTCATCTACCGTAATTTGTTGTAATTTTTCAGGACTCAGCTGATAGTGAACCTGTTCTGCTTTGTTTTTAAAACCATAATCAACCATCTTGGGAAGTTGGATGGTTTTCTTTTCTGAAAACATAGAATTTTTTTATTCTGATTTTTGACAAAATTAAACATTAAAGCTCAATCAAGCTTTTAAAAAGTCTTAATTTTCAATAAGTTTATAATCACCAGCCCCCAAGAAAGAATCAAAAGCAGTCCGCCTAAAGGCGTTAGTAAAGCCACGGCAGTAAAATTAATGCCGGTTATGCTTTGGGTAGCCAGTCCATAAATCGAGCCCGAAAAAAAAATCACGCCAAACAGTAAGAAATAGAAGATAATATTTCGTGTTTTTTTAGACAACACCCCCAAGCAACCAACAATGAGGGCAAACAAGGCGTGGTACATTTGAAAACGCACTCCCGTTTCAAAAACCCCCAAATTTTCGGCACTAATTTGTCCTTTGAGTCCATGCGCGCCATAAGCACCAAAGATGACCGCCAAAAAACCCAGAACTGCGCCAAGAATTAATAGGTTTCTTTGGAATGAAGTTTTTTCAGGTTCCATATTTTTTTATTTTTGTTTTTCTTTTTGCAAATTTAAACAAGTAATCCACAATGCGAAATATATTAATCATTGGGGCCGGCAAATCGACTGCTTCCCTAATCCAATACTTACAAGAGAAATCAAAATCTGAAGCGCTGCATCTCAAAATCGGCGATGTTTCCTTGGCCAACGCGCAAAGTTTTGTCAACAATCACCCTGACACCGAAGCCATTGAGCTGGATGTTTTTGATGAAGAAGCCCGAGTTCGGGAAATCAAAGCTGCCGATATTGTCATTTCTATGCTGCCTGCCCGCTTTCATATCGCCGTGGCCAAAGACTGTGTCAAACACCATAAAAATCTGGTTACTCCTTCTTATGTCAGCGATGAGATGTGGGAACTGGATGAAGACGTTAAAAAGCACAACCTGGTGTTCATGAACGAAATCGGTGTAGATCCCGGTATCGATCACATGAGTGCCATGCGTGTTATTGACCGAATTAGGGAAAAAGGCGGCAAAATGATTTCCTTTGAATCTTTTACCGGCGGATTGGTCGCTCCCGAAAGCGACACCAACCTATGGAATTATAAATTTACTTGGAATCCCAGAAACGTAGTGGTTGCCGGACAAGGCGGAGCTGCAGAATTTATTCAGGAAGGACAATACAAATACATTCCCTATCACCGTTTGTTTCGACGCACCGAATTTTTAGAAATTGAAGGATATGGACGCTTCGAGGGCTTGGCCAATCGCAATTCCCTTAAATACCGCCCCATTTATGGCCTCGAAGATGTCAAGACTATTTATCGCGGAACCCTGAGACGCGTTGGCTTTAGTAGGGCTTGGAACATGTTTGTACAGCTGGGCATGACCGATGACGGCTATCAGATGAAAGACACCGAAACGATGAGTTATCGCGATTTTATCAATGCATTTCTTCCCTATCACCCAACAGATTCCGTAGAACTCAAGACCCGTTATAATTTGAGAATAGACCGTGATGATATCATGTGGGAGAAGTTGGAGGAATTGGATTTATTCAATCCCAACAAGAAAATCGGCATTAAAAATGCCACCCCGGCCCAAGCCTTACAAAAGATTTTGGAGGAAAAATGGAGTCTGGCTCCCGAGGATAAGGACATGGTGGTGATGTATCACAAATTTGGCTATGAGCTCAAGGGAGAAAAGAAACAAATCGATTCGACCATGGTCAGTATCGGCGAGGATCAGATCTACACGGCTATGGCCAAAACCGTAGGCTATCCGGTAGGTATTGCGGCTATCGAAATTCTGAATGGGAATATCAAAACTCCGGGGGTACATCGCCCCATCGACAAAGAAGTATATGCCCCAATCTTAGATGAACTCGAAGAACACGACATCAAGTTTATTGAAAAAGAGGTGCCTTACAGCGACTACAATCCGTCTAATATCAATGGCTGAAAACCTTGAATAATCTCTCACAAGCCTCTAAGATCTTCGAAATCTTGGAGGTTTTTTTTTGGGGGTATACCAATGGGTACAATTCGTCATCCCTTAAAAACCAAATAATTAATCACAAATAATTGATAACCAGAGATATATCATTGATAAGTCGAGGTGCTATAATAGCTTAAATTGCAAGGATAGTGTTATCTTATACAACAACCCTTCACGACAACCCTTCACGACAACCCTTCACGACAACCCTTCAAGGGTTTTGAACCCTTGAAGGGTTATAGGCCTCAGAAAAATCCGCTGTGCCGATCCGATTGATGGTGGGCTATATACGGCTTAAAAATCTGTATGTCGCTGAAGATGAGAAGTTTTCAAAGGAATGGGAGGGCAATCCTTATTTTCAATATTTTTGTGGAGAAGTCTTTTTTCGACACAGTTTTCCTTGCGGTCCAAGTGATTTTATTCACATTAGAAAACGCATAAGAGAAGAAGGTTTTAGAAAGATATTTACGCACAACGCGGAGTTCATACCAATGGGTAATAATTATCACAAATAAAAATCTCGAGTCAGCGCCCTATAAGCCGCCGTATATTCGTGACGAGCCCGTTCGATGACCAATTCATCGCTTTGCGGGGCAACTTTGTTAAACCCAAATTGCAACAAACTCCGTTTAAAAGCAGCTTTGGGATGTCCTTTTACACGCGTGATTTTTTGGATAAAAAGTTGATGATGAGCAGCTTGTCGGATAAAATCGTCTTCCCTTTGCGCGGGTAAGATCAGCGCAAAACTTCCGGCAGGGCTCAACAGCGCAGCGACTCCCGCGAGCAATTTCTCAAAACTCAATTTTCCTGTAAAGCGTGCTGTTTGGCGTTCGACAGAAAGCCCTTCTTGCTTTTGGGGCGGTTCAAAATAAGGGGGATTACTGATTATAAAATCATACGTTTCCCCGTTCATTTCTTCTACAAAATCTTGAAAATCGGCATGGTAGCAAAAAAGACGATCGTTCCAGGGGCTGTTTTCAAAATTATCGACACACTGTTCATAAGCCCGGTCGTCAATTTCAAGCGCGTCTATCCATTCCGCAGTACTGCGTTGGGCCATCATCAACGCGAGCAGACCGGTACCGGCTCCAATATCTAAAATTGAACGGCAAGACGGATTCAGCGTGGCCCAGGCGCCCAACAAAACCCCGTCTGTACCAATTTTCATGGCACATTGGTCTTGTTTGATCGCAAATTCTTTAAAGTAAAATGTAGAATGTGAATCAGCCAAAATCAGCGGTACATTTCAAGGAGTCCGTCGGGTAGATCGAGCTCAATTGTTTTATGAGCTTTGTCCACTTTTACAATAAAATCATCGTGTATGGGAACGAGCACTTCTTTTCCGTGGTGATCAATTTCAAAAAGGGCTTGCGGAGTTATGTCATTGATAGACTTCAAAGTGCCTATTTCTCCATCATGTCGATCAATCATGGTAAATCCAATAACTTCGTGAAAATAAAACTGATCGCTTTCGAGTTCGGGCAGCTCTTTAAGCGGAAGATACACCGCTTTGTTAAGAATTTCCTGCGCTTCTGTTTCCGAATTGACCTCTTCAAATTTAACTCGGAGCAGCCGGCTCTTTTGTAGCTGACGCTCTTCCATAAAAAAAGGAATCAGGCCTTCATGGAGTTCCACAAAAACCGATTCCTTTTTGAGATAGTGTTCGGGTCGATCGGTGTCCAATTTAATCAACACCTCCCCTTTAAAACTGAATTTTCCAACAATAACACCCAAATAGAAACAATCTTCTTTGCGCATCGTCGGGTAGACTTTTTATTGGTCGCCTTCTTTTTTATCGGCTTCTTTCTCTGCAGCTTCATCGGCTTTTTTATCTTCTGCCTTTTCTGCTTTATCAGCTTTAGCCGCTTCCGCTTCTTTTTCGATGGCGGTTTTCGTTTCGTCTTCAGCTTGGGTTGCTTCGTCAGCGTTTTCAGGAGCCTCTGTAGCTTCTGCTTCCGCTTCCGGCTCTTCGGGTTGTGCCGCAGCAGCGCGTTTCGCATTAACCTCTTTTTCTGCTTCCAGCGCTTTAGCCTTGGCATCGGCTCGAGATTTTTGGTGCTCTTCTCGACGCTTAGCGAGTTTTTCTTCTTTTTCAGCTACCCAAGATTCAAATTTCTTTTCGGCTTCTTCTGCTGTCAAGGCTCCTTTTCGAACTCCGGTCAGCAAATGCTTTTTCAGCATCGCTCCTTTTGAAGAGAGCAAATCGCGAGCAGTGTCGGTAGGCTGCGCCCCATTAAACATCCACTCCACAGCTTTGTCTACATCCAACTTAACTGTCGCCGGATTGGTCAACGGATTGTAAGTTCCTAATTTCTCCAAGTACTTTCCATCGCGTTTGGCGCGTGAATCGGCAGCAACAATCCAATAAAAAGGCTTTCCCTTTTTTCCGTGACGTTGTAATCTGATTTTTAGTGACATATAGTAATTAAATTTTGGGGTACTCGACCCCGGTTATTAATAAGTCCGCAAATGTAAGAACTATTTTTTTATCCCCTTCAAAGAAAATGATTTTTTATTTCCCCTACCCTTCATGCTTTCCCTCCGAATTATTCATGGCTTTAGTTTTAGGCAACGGCAAGACACTCCCACCGCTGTAAAAACTACTGCAAAGGGATGGCAATGCCACAAATGCCTGAAAAATAAGAACCCGCTGTAAATATATTGGAATACTAATCGCATCATCAATGATAAAAAACTGTCAGGCCTCATGCAGCACAGTTTTGCAAACCTGTGAAAGTTCAGATTCTAATTCAACTTCAACGTCTTTTTCCATCGTATTTTTGTGAAATTTTCAATACAAAAATTTTATGTACTTTTGTAGTTATAGCGGTTGTTTCGATTTTTAAAATTGAAGCGAAAAAACTTTTTGCTGTATAGAAAATTTAAATAGTTCTACTTTGACACATTTATCCGATTGAACAACAGCATAAGTTTGTTCATGAAATTTTGTTTCATCTAAGGGCTAAACACCCTTGTTTTCCCCTGACCCTAAAGGGAACCAAGGGTGTTTTTCGGGGATTCTCCCTTTAGGGTCGGGGGAAAAAGCCCCGAAAAACAGAGGCTTGTCGGATTTTTTTTAATCTGTCAAAGTAGAAATAAACTCCATACTATTTTTATAACGATGGAGCGATAAAGTGATTTAGGTTCTTATGTTATAAGCCCTGTAAAAACAGTCGAGTGGCCGCCTCAACAACGAGGTTTCAACTGCATTTGAAGGGGCAAGTTTAGAAATTTTAACTTATTTGGTTTTTTATCCCATAGATTTCATATAGAACCGTTATTTTTACACCCAAACTGTTTCAAATACGCCTTTAAACACTGATTCTTATGAAAAAACTGATGTTCCCTTTTTTACTTTTGCTGCTAATAAGCTACAGCTGTACCGATGATATTGTAAGGCACGAGCCTTCCATTCGGGGCGACACTCCGCAAGGATATTTTTATTCCAATCAGGTGTCGGCTCACCTGGAAGGAGACAGCACACTGTTCATCATCGGCAAGAAAGGCTCGCAAACAATCACCTTACAACTCCATTCCATGGAAGTGGGCATCCCCTATCACTTTGGAGAAAACACGGGCAACACCGCTACTTTTACCGGTGTCAACGGAATTACGTACAGCACCGATTCTACCGGAAGCGGTCAATTGATTATCGAAGAAGGCGGCAACAGCCTTACCGGAACTTTTTATTTCTACGCCCAAGGCTTAACCGACTCCACCAGCTTTAGTTTTAGTCAGGGTGGATTTATAGATATCCCTTTTGGGGATGGTGTTGTCAATGATACCATTCCGACAGACAGCATCAGTCAGGCCTGTCAAATAGCCACCATGACGGCAGAAACAGCAGCCACTAATTATGAAGAATTGCTCAATTCCGGTACGCCACAAGAGATTCACGATGCCTGTGTGGCTTATCAGGATGCATTGACGGCACAGATTCAGGCTTGTGGAGATGCTTCCGGCGAGATCCAAGCGGTATTGGACAGCCTTGACTGTGCCCAATAAGATGATGCCGGTTGCACAAGATTAATAGGGTAAATCAAAAGAGCACCTGTTTTTATGCTTGGTTTTACCTATTATTATCGCTTTCTTCTTGATGACGCCTCAATATGACGAAGATGGTAAAGTACATAAAACGGGTCGCACTGATAGGACTCTTGGTTGCTTCATGGAATCTATATTCGCAAGTTGAAGAAGTTCCTATTGACGACACCTTAAACAGGGCAGGCTTTGAACAAGTGACCGACGAGTTTCAAAACCATTTTTTCGAAGCCCTGGCTCAGCGTGCCATCGGAAATTATCAAAAGGCTATTGATATTTTATCGGCTTTAGAAAAGCTGAAGGGCAGTCGTAAGACAGCAGTTTATTTTGAACTGGCAGAAAACTATATGGGTTTAGAAAATACCGCCCAAGCGGAAGCCTATTTCCTAAAAGCCCTTCAAACAAAACCCCGTGATCGCAGTATCCTCAGCGAACTCTACCGGCTTTATGACCAGACCCAAAACTATACAAAAGCTATAGAAATCGCGCAAAAATTAGTTTCATTCGATATTGAATATTATCAAGATTTGGCACAGCTATATTTTCGACAAAAGCAATATCAATCGGCCTTACAAGCCTTGGACCACATTGCCGACAAGAAAGGGCGCAGCAGTTTCCGCAACGCCCTGCGGCGACAGATTTATCGAGAAGCGACCCATCCCAAAAAACTAATTGCCGGTTTGCAGCAAAAAATCAAGTCTCAGCCTGATAATTTGTTGAATTATGCCGATTTAAGCTACCTGTATTTAAAAAATCACCAACCGGATCAGGCGCTGACAATCGCCAAAGAGTTGCTAAACAAAAAAGCCGACAATTTACCGGCACAAATTGTTCTGTATCAGGTTTACCTACAAAAAGGCGCCCATAAAAAGGCAGTTGATGCCATGAAAATCCTGTTGAACAATAAAATGACCGGAAACGAAGTTAAGAAAACCGTGGTTAAAGATTTTGTAAAGCTGGTCAAAAAGCATCCGGAATATCGCGATGAATTGGTTTGGATTTTAGGAAAGGAAAGCAGTGTCGGCCACCAATCCAATCAACAGCTGGGCACCTATTATATCGGGAAAGACAACGCAAAAGCTTTGGTTTATCTCGAAAAAGCCCTGCAAGAGACCCCGCATCAATATGACCTGATCAAAACCACTCTTCTGCTGCAAATCAAAGTAGGAGAGTTTCAAAAAGCCTTGGCCTTGTCACAACAGGCGGCATCTATTTTTCCGGCTCAGGCTTTTTTATATTTGATGCAGGGCACCGCGGCAAACGGACTACAAAACTATAAATCTGCTTTGCAAAGCTTGCAGATGGGCGTGGATTTTGTGGTAGAAAACCCCAAATTAAAGGTTGATTTTTACCGCGCGCTGGTCAAAACTTATGAAGGCTTGAACCAATCCAAAGCTGCCGCCAAGTATCAACAAAAAATTGAGGTATTGAAAAAAAAGATTTCCAAATGAAAAAAGGCTTTTTATTTATCCTGATTGCGAGTTTAATCTCGTGTGGACCGGGTAAAGAGGCAACTGAAACGGCGCTGAGCAAGGCTACGGCTAAAAAGGTCATCGCCCGTCACCAAGCCTCCAAGCCCGATTTTGAAACCCTATATGCGGTGATGCAAATATCTTATGACGACGGCCACAGCCGCCAGTCGATTAGTGTCAGTATGCGCATGAAAAAAGACGAGAAAATATGGCTAAGTGCCAAGATTGCCGGACTCTTTCCCATCGCCAAGGCGCTGATTACCCCCGAAAAGGTGCGTTTTTATGAAAAAATCAACCGGCAATCTTTTGATGGCGATTTCCGTTTGCTAAGCCATTGGCTGGGCACTTCGATTGATTTTGAAAAACTTCAAAACCTGTTGCTGGGACAGGCGGTATATCCCTTGAACAAAAAGGATTATCAATTTGAGCTCACCAACGGAAGCTATAGGTTTGCCTCCCATCATTTTGATTTTATGAAGGTCTTTTTTGTAATTGCGCCCAAGCACTATCGCATACGGGACGAACAACTTATCGACGAGCTCCATCAACGCAACCTTCAGGTTTCTTATCCCGATTATCAGGAAAAAAAGGGGCTTGTTTTCCCAAAAAGGATTAAAATTGTAGCGCATAAAAACAAGGCATCCACTAAAATAAACATCGAATATCGATCGTTAAAAATTAATGTTCCTTTGAGTTTCCCGTTTCAGATGCCTTCGGGATATAAAGCAATCGAATTATGAGGCGAAACCATTTCCGTTATCTCTTGGTCATCTTGGCATTCTTTTTTGCTTTGCAACACACCTATGCGCAAAACAAACGGCAGGTCTTAGAGCAAAAACGAAAGGAACTTCGCGCAAAAATTCAAAGAATCAATAAGCTGCTGGATTCCAACAAAGCCCACAAGCAATCCATTTTAAGTCAGGCCCAAAGCTTGGAAGAACGCATAGAAGCCACCGAAGCCCTCATCCGAACCAATAATCAGGCTGCCAACTTACTGACGCGTAAGATCAACAACAATCAGCATAAAATCACCTCTTTACGCCAGGAGCTCGAAAAATTAAAAGAAGATTATTCCGAAATGATGCGGCAAACCTATCGGAGTCGGTCTCAACAGAGCCGATTGATGTTTTTATTTTCTTCCGAAAGCTTTTTACAGGCCTACAAGCGATTAAAATATATGGAGCAATATGCCGAATACCGCGAAGAACAAGGGGAAAAGATTAAGGCTCACGCCAAGGAACTGCAGAGGCTTAATCTCAAATTGGCCGATCAGCGGGAAGACAAAAAGAAGCTGATTGCCCAAAACCGAGAGACCAAAAAGCAATTGCAGGCCGATAAGAAACAAAAAGAAGCCCTTATTGCCAAGATTACCGCAGAAGGCAGTGAATATAAGCAACAAATCAACCAACTACAGCAGGAAATCGCTAAGGTTGACGCCAAAATACAAGCAGCCATTCGTGCAGCCATCGCCCGAGAAAATAAAAAACATGGTTCGAGTGCTCGATCAAAATTCGCACTCACCCCGGAAGCCAAAGCCTTGGCTGCCAGTTTTGCCTCCAATAAAGGAAAACTGCCTTGGCCGGTAAAATATGGAGATGTTACCATACACTTTGGCACCAATCCGAGCCCCCTGGTGCCCTCCATCCCCATCCACAGCAACGGAATTCGCATCGCCACCAATAAAATGGAACCGGTGCACGCTGTATTTAAAGGGAAAATATTAAAGATACAGGTGGTTCCCAATTCCAATAAAGCGATTTATATCCAACACGGTAACTACATTAGCCTCTACAGCAATTTGGCCAGAATTTATGTGCATACCGGCGATGAAGTCTCCACCGGCGATATCATTGGAAAAGTTGGCAGAAGCGTAACCGCAGGTCGTCCTATTTTGCGATTTTCTATTTATAAGGACACCAAAGCCCTGGATCCGATGCATTGGATTTTGAACCGATAATCGTCATGTGATTTATAACTTTTCAGCCAAGTT
Organism: uncultured Flavobacteriaceae bacterium; assembly: GCA_964586655.1. Taxonomy (GTDB): domain Bacteria; phylum Bacteroidota; class Bacteroidia; order Flavobacteriales; family Flavobacteriaceae; genus JAJYSO01. The sequence goes on along the minus strand of CAZPGY010000001.1, from coordinate 217,615 downwards.
TTGCCCCCTTGTTTTACCCCGCCCCTCCTCCTGCGGCGGATGTAGAAAAGGGAGCCGGGAAATTACTGTCTTAGCTTGCCTGCCTGAACAAACCTGTCCCTCTTTCCTGTCATTCTGGAAAATTCTGACGGAGGAAGAATTTATTCAGAATCTCCTGTTCAGCGTAACAACCCGCTTTCGATGTAACTTCGTAGGATGCTTACTGTCGATCAAAGAGGGTGGGGATTGAGGGGGTTCATAGTTTTAAACATGGGATACTGAATACAGTCCTCCTATCGTGCGGACTGTTTCAGCATGACAAATCAGGGAGGACGTGAGAGATACTGAATCCCTGCCGCTTCGTCCTCCGCTTGGTTCAGTCCCGAAATTGTCGGGATCTCACTGTGCTCTATATGACAAATCGTTGGGGATTTATTCAGCATCGAGATGACGCGATGTGCAGTCAAAATCCCTCCGTCAGTTCGAGTGAAATTAAGGGGATGCAGCGCAGCGGAATACGCTTAATTTTGTATCGAGAACGGATTCGAGGAAACAACGATCCAAGTAAGTGAACATCACCTCTCGATACAAATTTTTCGCTTCGTGCCTGCGCAAAAAATTCACTCGAGATGACGCGGTATGTTATTAAAATTCCTCTCGTCAGTTCGAGTGAAATTAAGGGGGTGCAGCACAGCGGAAGCCCCTTAATTTTGTATCGAGAACAGGTTCAAGGAAACAACAAAATTAATCAAAAATAGCACCGACTGCGCAACGGGGTGCGCAGTGACTTTTTGGTTGGGGGGGGTTGTGTTGAAGGGATTGGCAGGGTGCGCAGTGACCTTTCGGTTGGGGGTGCGATGTTGAAAGGATTGGGGGTGCGCAGTGACCTTTTCGGTTGAGGGGTGTGTTCAGCATAACAAATCATAGGTGAAGGGTTAAGCAACACGCCTTTTCAGTCAAACATAGCTTTGAACCATATCTCAAATGCCGGGTCTAAAAAGTCAAACTTATCACCTATTTCATCTATGATATCTTTTGCTTTCAGGATGGCTTTGTTTTTACTTATATTTCGTGGGGTGCCTATAGGATAGCGTCTCATTACCGCCTCACTGGTGAGTTTAGTTTCTCCATCAGCAATCGCTTTAAGTAAATTTAATTGGGTTTTACTCAATATTTCAACTTCCTTTTGATAGAGGGGCGAATTGGTATTTATGACTTCTTTTAGGGCTGCCTCCACCATTTTATTTGTTGTTGTCTTTGGTGTCATTTGCCATACATAATGTGCCAATTGTTGCACATACCAAGAATGGTTTTTCATCGTACGGGCTATTTTCCTCGCCAGGGATTCTGAAATTTCTTTACCTGTATTTTCAAAACTGGTTGTAATAAAATCTGTCCAATCTTTTTCTTTAATCTTGGGAAGCATCATAATCTCACCAAAACGATAAAAGGGTTTGGATGAATTATTAAAGATATCTTCCATCATATGTCGTTTGCTTCCGAACAAACAATAGGTCACTCTTTTCTGACGTTGCCAGATGGCGCGCATCTTCTTTTCTAAAGATTCATAATTAGAAAATGACGCTAAATTTTGAAATTCGTCCAAACAAATGACAAACTGAATATTTTTCTTAGCAGCCAGTCTTTCGGGCAAATTAAGTATCTCCTCTTTTGCCTCCTTTAACTCCTCCCAATTAAAACTCACCGAAAAATCGGTTACGGGATCTACACCCAAACTAAACTTAGGCACAACCCGTTTAAAGAGGTCTTTAGCATGCTGTATCCAGTTTTCCCATTTCGTGTCACTCGCTTTTATACACTCTCGCGCAAACACCTCTAAAAATTCTTTTTCAGAGGCCACCGCAAAAAGATCGATTAAGACCGTTTTAAGCGATGACGGTTCCCGAGCTAAGTCTTGAACCACACTTTCCACTAAGCTGGATTTACCCCATCGCCGTGGCGAAATAATTGTCGTGTTCAACCCATTTTTAAAATTATTATACAGCTTTTTTCGCTCTTCTTCTCTATTAGTGAAAGAAGTTGCGCTGACCGTTGTACCATACTGAAAGGGAGACTTATTCATTTTATACCATTTAGTATTATACCCAAAGGTATAAAATTAAATTTAAAAAGGGTCTGTATCAGAGGACCATCAATTCATCAATGCTCGGGATACTGAATCCCTGCCGCTTCGTCCTCCGCTTAGTTCAGTCCCGAAATTGTCGGGATCTCACTGTGCTCTATATGACAGATCTAAAAGGGGGTGAGGACTGAAATTTGAGGCATTGAAAAGATACTAATCGCTCTCCGCCTATCGGCTGCGTTTGTTCTGTATGACAAATCATTGGGGTGAGGAATGTTGAATCCCTTCTTTTCCGCTCAGGGTAGGACGTTCGGAATGATAAATCTCATTCCGGGGCACTCATCATTTTTTTTAAATCGAGCTGGTGCATTGGAGTGACGTGAATGGTTTTATGACCGGATACAATCGTATCAGCTTGATTCAACGTAATGATAAAGCCCTCTTCCAGGTCAAAAAAACGCATGGCTTCCCACAAGCCCTCTTGCTCTCGTTGTTGATTATCCACATGCAGTTCTGCACAAACCTGGATCAATGCGATGGGTTGGTGGTTTTTACAAATCACAAAATCGCACTCCGAGTCATTTTCATTAAAATAATAAATTTCAACTGGATAGCGCCTGAATTCCCAAAACACCAAATTTTCAAATTTACGTCCTATATCTTTGGTAAAAGAGGGGCTAATAGCGGTTTGCAACCCATTATCGATGAAATAAATCTTGCGGGGATTCACCAATTGTTTTTTATAGGAATAGGCGAATTTCGGCACCAAATGGATTAAATATACGTCTTCCAAAAAAGTTAAATATTCTTGCACCGTAGCCGTACTTTTTACTCCAATAACTGCTCTGAGTTTATTCGCTGATATCAAATTTCCGACATTAGCAACCACAAACATCAACAGGTTTTTCAAGGGTTTGTCATCCCGAATACCATGCCGTACTGTGATATCCCGATAAAGAATATCGTTAATCAATGTAGTTAGCATGTCTTGATTTTCAAAATGTACAAATTGTGGAAAGCCACCGACATGAAGATAGTTCAACAAAGATTCCTCGCCTTCGGCCTGTGATTTATAAGCGCAAAACTCTCGATAGGAAAAGGGAAAGAGTTCTTTTGAAAGGTGCCTTCCGGTTAGTTTTGTTCCTAACTCCCTGCTTAACAGGGAAGCATTGGAACCCGTAATCACTACCTTATAGCCGTCATCCAACTTGCCGCGTACGTATATTTCCCAACGCTCTACCACTTGTATTTCGTCAAAAAACAAGAGTTTCACTTCCGGCTTTGCCTTTATAAGCTCGTCCAAAAGACGAAAATCAGCAAATTCGAAATTATAGAGTTTGGGGGTATCAAAATTGATAAACAAAGCGGTTTCCGTTCGCCGTTGCATGAGTTGCCCGAGGAGCGTACTTTTTCCACAACGTCGAATTCCCGAAATAATCAAGGCAAAATCAGGGATCAGTTCCAACTGCTCCAGCAGCAGACGGGGATAGGTACTGCCCTCCATTACCCGCCGGCTTTGCGCAGCTACTACATCCGCCAAATCCGATAAACTAAGCATTTTTCCTCTCTTTTAAGTCTATCAAAGATAATGCTTTCATTTGTAACAAACAAAAGTATTCATTATTAATAAACACTTTTATGATGCATAAACCAGGTTTATTCAGAATCCCCCGTCAGTTCGAGTGGAGTTAAGAGGGTGCAGCGCAGCGGAAGCCCTTTAATTTTGTATCGAGAACAGGTTTAAGGAAACAACGATCCGAGTAAGTGAACATCACCTCTCGATACAAATTTTTCGCTTCGTGCCTACGCAAAAAATTCACTCGAGATGACGCGGTATGTTATTAAAATTCCTCTCGTCAGTTCGAGTGAAATTGAGGGGATGTAGCACAGCGGAAGCCCTTTAATTTTGTATCGAGAACAGGTTCAAGGAAACAACGCTCTGAGTAAGTGAACATCGTCTCTCGATACAAATTTTTCGCTTCGTGCCTGCGCAAAAAATTCACTCGAGATGACGCAGTATGTTATTAAAAATCTTCCGTCAGTTCGAGTGGAATTAAGGGGATGCAGCGCAGCGGAAGCCCTTTAATTTTGTATCGAGAACGGATTCAAGGAAACAGTCAAATCGCCAACAAAATTAATCAAGAATAGCACCGACTGCGCAACGGGGTGCGCAGTGACCTTTTGATTGGGGGGTTGTGTTGAAGGGATTGGCAGGGTGCGCAGTGACCTTTCGGTTGGGGGGGTGTGTTGGAAAATTCTGATTTCGATGCCGTTTTTCGTTTTGCCCCGCCCCTCCTCCTGCGGCGGATGTGAATAAAGGGAGCCGAAAAACTACTGTCTTAGCTGTCTGCCTGAACAAACCTGTCCCTTTTTCCTGTCATTCTGAAAAATTCTGACGGAGGAAGAATTTATTCAGAATCTCATCCCGTTATAGATTAGCGTTCATTCTTTGATACACGAGATGCTGAATCGCTCTCCGCCTATCGGCTCCGTTTGTCCAGCATGACAAATCGTTGGGGATTTATTCAGCATCGAGATGACGCAGTATGTTATTAAAATCCCTCGTCAGTTCGAGTGGAATTAAGGGGATGCAGCGTAGCGGAATACGCTTAATTTTGTATCGAGAACGGATTAATGAGCGGATGCTTTTATGAAGACTTTGCCGGATTCATATTCCGGGTAGATTTTTCTTGCTTTTGTTTGAGTACCTTTGTTGCGGCCCATTCGCATATCGCAAAGACAAGAATATAAATCAGCACCAAAGACAAGCTAAGCCACAGGGTAGTCAATAACGGGCTGATGAGGCTGTAAATTACAATCACCAGCACATTGAGCGCCCCCAACAGCAAGCTCGATTTTAAGTGACTCAAACGGAGTCCCAGTAAAATGTGGTGGGTATGATTGGCATCGGCTTCAAAGGGGCTTTGTCTTTTCCACAATCGAATAAGGATTACCCGGGCGGTATCGAAAGTGGGGATAAACAAAACGGCCAAAACCATTAAAATCCGATGGGCAGGTTCATTTCCGGGATCAATCCACGGGATGTTAACCGGCAGGCTCAACATTTTTATGGTAAGAAAACCCAAAACCAATCCAATCATCAGGGAACCGGAGTCTCCCATAAATATCCTTTTCCGTCCTCGGGAGAAATTAAAAGGCAGATAAGCCAATAAAATTCCTATAACCACTACACAAATCAGCGTAAAAAAGGGGGCACCAATCAGGTAAAATCCAATTCCATAAGCCGTGCTGACCACTATTCCAATAATAGCAGCCAATCCGTTTATTCCGTCGATGAGATTGTAAGCATTGACCAGCGCAATGACAATAAACGCGGAGAGCAGATATCCTATTGCTGCGGGTATCTCGTGAATCCCCATAAAACCATATAAGGAAGTAAGTTGCATCTCAGGTGAAAACACAATAAAGGCGGCCGCCAACAGCTGTCCGATTAGTTTTACCTTTGCCGTAGAAACCACCAAATCGTCCTTTAATCCCACCATAAACATTAAAGTCACCGCGGCAATAAGATGGTTCCCGGTGGGCAATACATAAAAACTTTGAAGCATGGAAACAACCAGTACAAAGGTCGTAAAAAAGGCTACTCCCCCCAAAGTAGGGGTTGCATTGGAATGAGCACTTCGCTGTATAACCGGTTTGTATAAATCTTTTTCCCGCACAATCCATAGCACTTTTGGAATGAGATAATAGGTCACCAGAAAAGTCCCTATTCCCACCGAAAGCGTAAACAGCATATAGTACTCTCTAAATAATGCTCTAATAAATTGAGAATCAAAAATATTCATAGCAAAAAATGGGGGTTGGCGCGGCAAAGATAGCCAAAAATAGAATTCTATGGGAACGAAAGGGACAAATAAAGCCCTTTTTAAGGACGGATGATACCCGATATAAGCTTTATGAGAGGTACTGATGAGGCATCAAGAAGGGACTGGCTGCACAACACCATGGACACGGTAAAGGGAGCCGGAGAAGCTACCGCCTTAGCTTGTCTGCCTGAACAAACCTGTCCCTCTTCCCCTGTCATTCTGGAAAATTCTGACGAAGGAAGAATTTATTCAGAATCTCCTGCTCAGCGTAACAACCCGCTTTCGATGTAACTTCGTAGGATGCTTACTGTCGATCAAAGAGGGTGGGGATTGAGGGGGTTCATAGTTCCAAACATGGGATACTGAATACAGCCCTCCTATCGTGCGGACTGTTTCAGCATGACAAATCTGGGAGGGTGTGAGGACTGAAATTTGAGGCATTGAGAAGATACTGAACGCTCTCCGCCTATCGGCGGCATTTGTTCAGAGGATTACCCCCTATCTTTAAGCACCTCGGCGCAGGTGGTAAAGCTATAATTGCTCAGCAGCATACGCAGTTTACGTTCTGTGTTGCGCATACCGACGTAACTTTTGAATTTTCGATGAAGAAGTATTTAGGCAAAAAGATTCATGCTCTATCTATTTTACAAAATCATTTTTTAATAAACTGACCCAGTTTTCCTATATTTTTAAGCATTAGCGCTTTATAAGGGTGCTTAATATTGTGAGCCTTCAACGCGCGTAGATCTTCTTTAGATTTCAATTTTATATTTTCCAGGCTCCGGTTACTGTTCCCTCCTACTCGCATTTTGGTAATTACCTCGGGCAAGTATTCAAATTTTAACGACCTATCGCTAAAAACGCGTAAGATCAGTTCATAATCAGCCGCTATTTTATAATCCAAATTGAATAACCCTATCTTGTCATAAATTTCTTTCCGCAAAAACAAAGTAGGATGTGCCGGCATCCACCCGTTGCTGAGCATATTTGGATAAAAAGGTTTGCTTTTCCAATAGCGAATCACTTTATCGGTATTTTCTTTACTGACATACTGCAAATCACCATACACTCCGTCTACGGCATTATTTTTAAAAAGATCTGCAATATGAGACAGCACCTCCGGAGCGGCCAGAAAATCATCTGAATGCACAAAGCCAACAACATCACCTGTAGCTAAAGTCACTCCTTTATTAAACGCGTCATAAATGCCTTTATCTTTTTCAGAATTCCACTTTACCGGGTATTTCCCTTCATATTGTGCTACCACTTCGTGGGTATTATCTGTAGACTTCCCGTCCACAATGAGGTGTTCAATATGAGGGTAATCTTGCCTCATCACAGATTCTAAGGCGTCTGATACGGTCTTTCCCGAATTGTACGTAGTGGTAATTACTGATATCTTTAACTCGTTTTCCATAATATGCGCTTCATTGTTTCCTATTGCCTTCTCTATTATTTTCAATAAAGGCTATCCTCCATTAAACCAGAAGATCGGAGAGTCCTTCCCCATTAAAATCCTTTTTCTTTTATTTCGGCATAAACCGATTCAATTCCTTCTTTAAGTTCAATTTTAGCTTTCCAACCCAAATGATTTAGCTTATCCACATTCAAAAGTTTTCGAGGGGTTCCGTCGGGTTTGGAAGTGTCAAATTCCAATTCTCCTTTAAATCCGACAATATCTTTTATCAACAGGGCTAAATCTTTAATGCTGATATCTTCCCCTACACCAATATTTACCAGCCCGGGTTCATTATAATTTTCCATTAAAAACACACAGGCATCTGCCATATCATCGGCATGGAGAAATTCACGCTTTGGTGCACCGGTTCCCCAAATTTCTACACCTGATTCGCCTTTTTCCTTAGCTTCGTGAAATTTGCGAATTAAAGCGGGCAAGACATGAGAGTTTTTCAAATCATAATTATCACCGGGCCCATACAGATTGGTGGGCATCACCGATACGAAGTTACAGCCATACTGGTCGCGATAAGCATCACACAGCTTAATCCCGGCAATTTTGGCAATGGCATAAGGCTCGTTGGTCGGTTCCAACTCTCCGGTCAGCAAATATTCTTCTTTCAGAGGTTGTGGCGCCATTTTAGGATAAATGCAAGACGATCCTAAAAACAGTAGTTTTTTAACCCCGGAACGATATGCAGCATGAATGATATTGGTCTCAATCATTAGGTTGTCATACAAAAACTCGGCTCGATAGGTATTGTTTGCCATGATCCCCCCTACTTTTGCTGCAGCCAAAAAAACATAATCCGGTTGTTCCTCCTTAAAATAACTCTGAACGGCTTCTTGATTTCTTAAATCTAATTCTTTAGAAGTACGTGTAATAAGATTAGAGAAACCTTTCTTTTTAAGGTTTCTCATAATGGCAGAGCCTACCATTCCTCGATGTCCAGCAATGTAGATTTTTGCGTTTTTATTCATTTTTATTTATTGCAAAAAATTATCAAGGAGCTACCGCCCAAAATCATCTTGTACTCTCACTATATCCTCTTCATTAGACGGATTGTTTGGGTCCGTATGCTGCCAAATTTCAGCAAGGACTGCCCAATCATCCAATCCTACAAGACGGTGACGTTCCCCTTGTTTTAGTTTGATAACATCTCCTTCGCTTAACTGTTCAATTGGAGTTTCCTTATCGTTGTCACTAACTATGACGCCAACCTTGCCTTCAATAACTCGCCAAATCTCGGCTCGCCTATGGTGATATTGCCAAGAAAGTCGTTTCTCCGGAGCCACCATTAAAATTTTAGGGCTCAGTTTATTTCCTGTATCCCATTGCTTGGGAGAAAGGTTTTTAAAATAGCGTTCTGCAAAGGGTTTAACGTCCTCCTCATCAATAACAAAAAAACCGCCCCAAGGACGATTTTGATCAGAATCAACTATACGAAGCCCCTGTTTTTCAAGTTTTTCTTTGATTTGATTAAAGATAGCTTTCATATATACTCTTAGGATTATTCTCGTTATAAAGAGGAAAGAAACACGCTTAAAACACTCCCTTCTCCTTATAAATAGTAGACGAATTCGGCGCCAAACCGGTTTTTGAATGGTTTGGCGCCGAATACAACAATTTTAACGGGCAGTCGCCTCTTTTTCTTTAATCTGTTCTGTAATCCACTGATAGGTTTTTTCAATTCCCTTGCGTAAGGGTTGTTGTGGTGCCCAACCTAATTTTTCTTGGATAAGCGTATTGTCTGAGTTTCGACCACGAACGCCCAAGGGACCATCAATATGTTTAATGTTCAGTTTTTTTCCGGAAACATCAATAATCATTTTGGTAAAATCATTGATGGATATCATTTCTTCTGATCCAATATTGACCGGCCCGGAAAAGTCAGACTCCATCAAACGACGGACACCCTCCACGCACTCATCAACGAGTAAAAAAGAACGGGTTTGTTTTCCGTCTCCCCAAATTTCAATAGCATCTCCATCTTTTGCCATGGCCACTTTTCTACAAATAGCCGCCGGGGCTTTTTCACGACCGCCTTCCCAAGTACCTTGAGGGCCAAAAATATTATGGAAACGGGCAACCTTAACATCTATATTATGGTTTCTTTGATAGGTTAAGTATAAACGTTCGCTGAATAATTTTTCCCAACCATATTCACTATCCGGAGCTGCAGGGTATGCTGAATCCTCGGTACAATTCGGGTTGTCTGGCTCCAATTGGTTATATTCGGGATACATACAGGCAGAAGAAGAATAAAAAATCTTTTTTATTCCCTTATTTTTGGCTTCTTCTAAAACATTTAAATTACACAATGCAGAATTATGCATAATATCGGAATCATTGTCACCAGTAAACACAAACCCGGCCCCTCCCATATCAGCGGCAAGTTGGTAGATTTCGTCTAAGTCTTCCGTGATAACTTTTTCACAAATCTTGGGATCACGAAGGTCGCCAACCACAAATTTATCAGCATTGTTATTGCCAAATTCATTTTCTTTTAAATCTACCCCGGCTACCCAATAGCCTTCTTCTTTTAGTCTGTTAATCAGATGGCCGCCAATAAAACCGCCACCACCACATACAAGTGCTTTTTTCATAACAATTGTTTTTATAGTTAATCTTTAATTTATACTCTTTTTTCTCGTTTAAAATGTAAATAATTAGCAAATATAAAGGAATTAAATAAAACTCGAAGTGCTTTATTAAAGATTGTTTTTATACGCATCTTTACCCCTCCAAATCCTTGCTTTAAGCTTTCTTATTAAAAAATAACAAGACTCTTATTTTTTTATTTCCCTCTTCAATTGCTCTTCCATGGCACGCCATTTCTTTACATTAAGAACGGTCGTTTTTTCCAATTTATCAAATTCTTTATGATACCTCTCGTATAATCTTAACTTGGTCAATCGGTCTTTTTCCGTGATTTGGTAGTCGGCATTTTTTTTAGACAGCAATGTTCTGACTTTAGAATTTTTTATAACGTGTTCTAGCCTATACAAGTCATATTTTCTGAGTAATTGTCCAGTCTTTATCCCCATACTGTACAATGTCTTAAATTTGGGCATAAAGCCTTTATTGACTTTCTCATGTCCTGCCTCCGGCGAAAATTTATCGTTATCTATTTCTAAAAAGTCCGCCAAAACCCGTTTAGTTTCCTCTATATCTTTAAATAAATCTTCAAAGGTGAGCAGTAATACCGACTCTTTTGGAAAATAAGTCAACAGGTAGTCCATATACTTAGTATAGCATCCCCTGTCAAAAAAAAACGGATAATCCGTAAAAGAATTTTCAAAGGATCCCTTGTAATTAAACACCCTACGAAAAAATTTATAATGAGAAAAAGCGCGTTCTACAGGGTTCCGGCAACAAACAATTAATTTGTTGACCGTTCCTAATTTTGCTATTCGCGCAATGGCTTCTTCAGAGTAGAGGTATTGTGGAGAAAATTCCCCCAACTGTCGATAGTGATGGCCCCCACTTTCAGGAAAAAATTGTCTATACCACTCCAGGCCTTTGTCGTAATTCTCGTCAAAAAAACGGATTTCCGCCCTTTTGTCAGACATCCAGACCTGAGGATGGGTTTTTAAAAGCTCATAAATCCAGGTTGAGCCTGCTTTTGGAGTGCCTATACCTAAAAAAGTGGGTAACTGCATAGGTTAATTAATCTTAGTTGTTTTTTAATACCTTTTCGTATAACTCTATATACTCTTGAAAACGTTGGGTTTTATCAAAATGTTGTTCTGCTCTTTCTCTACATGCTGCCCGGTAATGTTTTTTCCCTTTACGTGTTATTTCTTTTATTTTTGTTTTAAGGTCCTGAACATCCCCTTTTTGAACAACCACTCCCGTTTTTTGATCAATCGCTTCCGGGCTGCCTCCGGTATTATAGGTAATCACCGGGGTGCCACAAGCTAAAGCCTCAATATTGGTGGTCGGGAAATTATCTTCATAAGTAGGGTTTACAAATACGAAAGCCCGGTTATACCACTCCACCATCTCTTCTATACCCTCTGTTCGCTGAATTCCAGTGATGTTGCCCGGTAAGTTTTGCTGTTGGGTTTTGTTTACACCAATAAGCACAATATGATAATCTTCAGGAAGAAGTTGAGACAACCGGATAAAATCTTTTAACCCTTTACGCGGCTCCCATGTACTGGCTACTCCCAAAATATATTTTTTATTGTTTTCTTGTTCTAACCCGGGCAATGGTTTAAACCTTTCTAAATCTGTTCCATTATAAATCACCCTCGTGTTATAGGCTTGCAAAAAGGATTGGCCTACCAAATCTTTAAGCCAATGACTGGGGGTGACAATCGTCAGGTTTTCGTGCCCGGTAAAAGCGGTTTCTTTGCGGTCAAAATTTTTATAACTCCCGTTTGTTAACCAACTTTTGGGGTAGGTGTGTTTGCAGGGGCAATCCCCACAATGCGTTTTCCAATTTTCACATCCCGTCATATCAAAATAGGCACAATGGCCGGTAAAAGGCCAACAGTCGTGAAACGTCCATACCACCGGAGCGTTATAGGTTTTTAGAAAGCGAAACAAGATTTCATAATTTAAGTAATACCCGTGGATATTATGGAGGTGAATAAGGTCGGGCTTTATTTTTTTTATTTGATTGACAAACTGACGCGTAGCGTGTTTTGAAGCCAACCCATGTTTATCAAAAACCCGGGTTTGTGCCACATGCCAGTAATTATCCCATTTATTCCCTATTTTTATTTCAGCAGACCGACTGTTATTCCCATAACGTCCATAAGCAAAATAGCTTTTCCAACCATTTTCCATAGTCAAGTTCCCAATACCTTCAGCTATTCTCCCGGTGGAGCCGGTATTGATGACGGTATTGACTTGGAGAAGGGTTTTCATTGCGTTTAATATTTCCATATGTTCTCCAAATCTTTATCCATTATGTTGGATAAGCGCCTGATATCTTCCTTAAAATACGGCTTTAAATGTTCATATTCCTCTTTTGAGAGTTTTGCAGACACGCTTCCTTTTTTGGTGTTTAAATCCCTGAATTTGGTTAGCAGGTTTCCCCGCCAACGCATGGGAAATAAATGTTTTGCCCCGGTTTTATTAAGAACTCGTTTTAACACACTCCGCTCGTCATAAATCAACTTGTTCAAGGCTTTGTATTTCACTTCTCCAGAGACGTTTTTCTTTTCTAAATCGGGTATAAATTCAGGGTTGACCCCTAAGAAGTTAAACACCTTGGGCAGATAGATTTTCGGCTCGCGGAATACTTCTTCAAAAATCAAAATCAAAAATTGATCCTCTTTAAAATATTTAAGCCATGTTTCGATTTGTCGGGCATAACACCCATGAGACAAATAGGCATAATCATCTTTCTCTTCTGCCGTCTGTAGTTTTTCTTCTCCTTGTAACGCTTTTTGGAAAGACCGGGATTCACTCCCTAATTTTTTAAAAAATTGATAGGCACTAAAAGCCCGTTTTACCGGGTCTCGCAAGACCACAATTAATTTTGCATCCGGATTGTACTTTGCTATTTCCCGCGCGGCATCTTCCCTAAATATATAATTAACGGCCCCGTGTAGCCGCTGTTTGGTGTCATCTTGCCCAAATAAAGATTCAAACCAATGATAGCCCTTTGGGAAATATTCTTTTGAGGTAAAAAAATGAAAATCTTTAGTGGATTCAGGGGCATTGATTTCGGGGTGTTGGGACAGCCATGAAAACAAGGTTGTCGATCCCGCTTTTTGGGCACCTATTAAAAATGAATTGATTTTTTTTCTTTCCATAGAATTTGTTTACCTACTTTTTACCGGGGCTTCAAGTTGATCTAAAAACGTATATTCCTCCTGATAATAAGTTTTTAATTTTGTGAGCAGCCGTGAGTCTATTGGTTCCCGTTGCGCGGGTTTATAATTGAGCTTTTGGTATTTTTTAGACAGTTTCCGCAACCCTTCGTATACCTTAGAGTTTTCAGGAATCATATCCCTAAACTTTCCCCTTAAAAAGACATACCCTTTATTTAACAAGGGGAATTTGATGTCATAAGAGGCATTTTTTGGTTTATCGTCTTGAGGATGAAAATTCCCCTTTTCAAGGCCAATATTTTTTAATAACTGATCAATAAGCCGTTCTTTGTCTTTTTTTAGTTCTTCAAATCTATATATCGTAAGCCTATCCGGAAACAGCTCCTGATATACTTTTAGATAATGGGAATACTGCCCTGTTTTTAATCTTTGGCAATATTCGTGATCGTGTTCTTCTATATTATCTTGCAGGTATTGTTTTAAGGTCATTTCCCGGTCAATGTTCCCTAACATTTTATCGTACCTATACCAAGACAGGAAGCGTTCCACAGGGTCACGAAGAATGGCGACCAACTGAAGTTCCTGCCCTTTAAAAAATTCGTTTATCCGCACGGCCGTTTCCGGGGAATTTAGAAAATCGGGGCTGCTATCTAAATACCACTGTCCGTCCGAAAGGTTTTGGGGGGCTCCAAAAAATTTTAAATACGTCTCGAGCTTCCCATCATACGGCCGACGGGATTTTTTTTTGATTCTATAGTCTTCTGGTAAAAAAAACTTGGTTTCTTTTTGCAGAGACGGTCTGATTTTAGGGTGATCTGACAAGTATTGAAACAAGGCTGATGACCCACAGCGTTGACCCCCGATGATGATAAGGAATTTTTTTTCTTGCTTATTCATGTTAACTATCGGGTTAATCTATTTTTAATTGTTTTTTATAGCGCATAATACTTTTATTCTTTTGGGCTGCCGAATGGGTTGTATCATACTTTTCTGCCTTTAAAATAAACTCATTAAGGAGGGCCTTATAATCCTTTTTAGACTTGATTTCCAAGGCCTCTGTCGTCCTTTTCTTCGTCCTGTTTTTCACACGTATTTTTTCACTCATTACCGTACGCATTCCCTTATCCTTTTTTTGCAATATAGGTTTATATATCTCAAGGGTAGCATACCGCAAGCATTGTTGTTGTCTGTCAATTCTCGTGTGTATGGTCTCGTCGTTTTTTACCGCTTTTTTAGCTTGTTGAAACAGCGAACCATATTCTTTTAAGGCTTTAGGCGAGAGGTAACTTTTACGATAATACCCCGGTCCTTTATTCCTGTATAAATACTTTTGCTTTTTGTTGCCTCTATACCTACTCGTCAACTCCTTAATATACTTTTTCATATATGGCGCAGCATCTCCATAATACGCTTTTAGAAACTCTTCCATAACCGCATTTACATCAAGCTTAGGATCCCACATCAATTTTGACAAGAGATAAGACCGCAGACGTTCAAATTCAGCCGAAGAGCTGTGAGCCAGCTGTAAAATCAGTTTATGCACCCCTTTCTCTTTATAATTCTGTATGCTTTTTTGCATCAAATAGAAATTGGGGTACGGCATCAAATCACTATGTTCATTATACATATAATCCCAGACCATAATGGGCACACCAAACTCTTGCCACCCGGCCAAGTCGTCAAAAAAGTCATTTTTAGGGTTTACCGCCCGGGCTCGGTTTACATTAGTGTTGCATACAATAACCATAACATTATCCCTCGGCCGTACGGAGGTCGGCGGGGTTCTGCTAAATTGGTAGGCCAAGCTCACTATGGTCTTGTCAGGAAAGTGTTTGGCTATTTTATTGACAAATGGATACACCACATCTGCCGATAGCTTTTCGTCTTTAGGTTTTACCGCTATCGCTCTATCCGCCTGGCTAACACTAATATATTTTACATACGGTTCTTCCTTTAGTCTCTTTTTAAGCCGTTTGGTAAGGATTCTAACTAGTTCTTCATTTTTATAATTAATGTCCATGGGCTTACCATTAATAAACGTGTAGCGTTCAGGTTTGTATTTGGCCCATTTTAAATTAAAAGACTGTGTTGTGGTGTGCACCCATGGTTTTAACCACAATTTATTGTCTCTGGGCGGTATATCTAACAAATTCCACTTGCGGTAGGCTTTAGAATAGCCCTGAGAAGAAAGGATTATACGGATGTCAAATGCCGGATTTTTAACGGTTTTAAGATCTGTTGGCAACACTACTTTTTTCTTTGAAGGAATGACCACGGCCTCTTCTGCATAATATGCACAACCCAAATAATACCGCATAAAGAAATAGACCCCGTTTATGACTCCCTTGGTGTTCACTCCGGAAATCCCAATATTCTTCCCTATGCCTTTTATGACAAATCCATCTTTCTTTAATTCCGTATATGACAGCGCTATACCGAGTTGATCAAACAGTTTTTTCCCGCCAATTATGACCCGGGGGGCATCAGTTGTGCCCGTTTCTACAGGCAACCGAACCTGACTAATTTGATGGAAAACAGTCTGAAACTCCTTTGCCGCATCTGCAATTTCTTTTGGCGTATCACGCCCTATTTGAATAACATATTTGCTCTGTCCATTATCTGCCAATACAATTTTATCGGCGGTTTGGCCGGAGCATCCCCAAAACAGCAATAAAAAAATCCAAAGTATTCTCATAATGATGTTATGATAACGTTTCTATCACGGATTCAGCACTATAAAAATAAATACCGACTCCTAACATAAGGAAAATGATAAGATAGGTCATCCATTTCTCCTTAAAAAAGTATTTTGTATTGTTCAAAAATAAGGCCAAAAAAGGAAAGGTGAGATAAATTAACCTTCCATAGGCTATAGTATTAAACCAAAATATAGCGGTCAAGGCTGTCATCACGACATATGCTGCAAACAAATAAGCCATTCTCTGTCTTTTTATCCGGTTAGGAAACCTAAAACCAACATAAAGAAAAATGAACAACACAAACGAATAGTGAAAAAAGTAGTCTGTCCCACTAAATATCGTGTAACGGTTTGGGAACAAGCTATTAATTTGCCCCATAAAGAAATACATTATCGGCTCTATTAACAACACAACAAAAAGAACCCTGACACGTCGTCTTTTTATTGGTTTTCTAAAAAGCCATAACCCGAGTACCCCCAATATAAGAAAAACCCCGGTTGAATTGTGCAAAAAGAGGGTAATAAGGGCAAAAAGAATCATTTTTATCCATTTTTTCTCGTAACAATAGGCCAGTGTAAACAAGAAAAAGGGCAAGGCAAGCCCTTGCCGTATGGCATTTCCAAACATGGCAACAAAACCCGGGGTAGCCATAAAAAACAGAAACACAAGCAGGTAGTCTTTCCCCACCAATTTCCTGAGTGCCAAAAGGAAAAGAAGAATAGACGTTACCGCTGTAATATAAATAAACGCCTGGACATCAACCCCTAACCACGATAACAAATAGTTCCAAATATTATATAAATAATCAGTTTCCCAACTAAGGCTATACACGTCCCAAAAATTTAACCAACTGCTCCCCTGTAAAGATTTGTAGTACGTAACATATTTTATGGTGTCATTTCCGGCAGTTAACGGCCGTAGCCCTACCAAAAGACTGGAAATAATAACGGTTGGCAAAATAATGAACACCACATTCTTACCCCCCTTATTCAACTTTAACGGCCGTTCTATAAAATAATTAAAGGCGATATACAAATAGGTGGCGATAAAACTAATAAGCATTATACTGAAAAATACACTTTAGGGTTTTGTCTGTAATAATATTTAAGAGCCTTCTGAAAAAAGAATACCTTCTTCAAAGTCTTTATTTAAACCACCGTACATAAATGTTATACATGATTTTTTTTGTGAAAACAGGCAGTAAATAAAGATAATCTTTATTTCTTATAATGGCTTTATAGATTATCTTACAGGAAGAGACAAAGGCTTTCTTGTTATAAATGTTAATGGGGTGTTCCTTCTCATAAAAGTCTAATAGTAAATCTTGCATGTTGTGAAACTTAAAATGAGGGAATGCCTTTAACCAAAGGTCAGTGTCTTCGCAGCGGTATGCGTTTATGTCATACCCCCCAAAAGTATCATAGACTGTTTTGCGCAACATAACAGTTGGGTGGTAACAAAACGACTTGAAATATTTTCCTGAAATAATTTCTTTATGAGACTCGGGACGGACGTTTATTTTAATAACCTCTCCACTTTCTTTTGAAAGGGTTCGCCTTCCTGTCCCCAAAATATCAACATCAGGATGGGCTTGTAAAAAATCATATTGTTTTTGTAAGCGCTGTTTATGGCTAGCGTCATCAGCATCCATACGAGCAATAATATCAGATTTGGCCTGTTTGATGGCATAGTTAAGTGGTGCTGCACAAAACCCCGAATTCTCTTCCATTTGAAAGACCTTCACCCTTTCATCTTTCGCTGCATATTCTCGGCAAATCTCAAAAGTGGTGTCTGTACTGCAATCGTCCACAATAATAAACTCAAAATCTGTAAAAGATTGGTTTAGCATACTTTCTATGGCCCGCCCAATACTTTCTGCTTCATTATAGCAGGACATAATAACGGAAACTTTAATATCTTCAACTTTCATTTGAATTAAGTGTTTTTATCCGTGAATAATTAAGGCCGTGTTTTAATCCACGGTGAGAGATTACAGTTTAAAATAGTTTCTAATTTATGTATTTCCGGTTTAAAATAATCTTCTAATTGGGCCCTCATTTCGGAGGTCAACGGAGTACGTTTCACCTTCTTTTTATTCAGTTTGTGTAATCCCATGCCAAAATTAATGTCATATTTAGCTTTAATCTTTGCTAAAAACTGTATGATTTTTTGTACTCCTCTAAACCTGTATTCTTTAGAGGTGTTTTTTGAGGTAAACTCTATTTTTTCTTGATACGCCAAGCCCAGAAAAGAAAGCAACGCTTTATAGGCTTTTTCAGGGTCTTCTTTTAACTCATCAAGCAGTATAAAATGAACCTTGTCTCGGTCAACTTTTTGCAGCAATAATTCACATTGCGTTCCTAAGGCGCAAACTTTATTGTACTCTAAAAAAACCTTATCCTTACAGTCCTCCGGGAATTTTCGGCCTTTATTTCTTTCTTTTTGTACGGCCCATGCTTCATAAAAAGATTTTAAATTCTCATGACATGAAAAAACCTCTTGTTGGTGAAGCGAATATGCCATATCAACCGGATTGCGTAAACAGACAACAAATTTTGCTTCCGGGTTATAGGCTAAAATATTTTGTACGGCAACTTTTGAATACAGATATCTCGTGCTCCCTTCTGCTAAATAACGATGATTCTCATCGGCATTTTTAAACAATCTTTCATAAGAAGCCTTGTTTCTTTTTATGCGTGACACCGGGTGATCTGTATCAAAATAATAAGGTTCCTTTAACGATGATAATAATATGTTGGGGTGCTGAGATATCCAATTCGTAATTGAAGTAGTCCCACATTTTGGGGCCCCTATCACAAATAAATTTACTTTTTTGTCCATATTTTTAAAATTATTCTGTCATCTCAAGAGTGGACGATGTTTTTTAAAATAGCGTTGAATTAATCCCAATACGTTTTCTCACCAAAATAAATAACCATGTACTCCAAAAAATTGTTATTACAGCCGTGACAATAGCAGACCCGGTTACTCCCCAAAAATATATTCCTATCGGGTTCAAAACAATTGCTAATACCGCTGCAATTGCGATGACTTTTGCAGAGTCATTTTGATTGCCTGTCATATTCAAATAATTTCCTACCGGCCCAAAGAACGCCCTTATGACTTGACCTCCCAACATTATGAAAACTAAACTTTTTGCGGCTGTGTATTCCTCTCCAAACAGGTGCAATACAAAAGTCGAAAACACAATCAATCCGATGGATATTACCAGCGTAGGCCAGAAAATAAGATGTGCAATTTGTTTTGCGAATTTTTGTAATTCTTTGGCTTTATTTTGGTAAAAGAGTTCAGAGGTAACTGGCGTGGAAATAGCGTTTACGGCAAAAAATATAAACCCCACCAATCCCGAAACTTTATAAGCCACATTAAAAATCCCCACCTCAGCTTTTCCACTAAAAATCCCCAGCATAATCACAGAAGATTGGTTTAAAATTATAAAAAATGCCCCTGAAATCAACAGCGGGAAAGAGACTTTAAGCCATTCTTTGATCTTATAAACCGGAGGAAATGCAAAGCATTTTTGAGGCAAACCTTTTTTAAGTGCCAAAAAATGCCAACACACCAATAACAGCATCGCTAAAAGCACGACTGCTAATGCTTGATTAACGTTCACGCTTTTTTCGAAATACCAAAATGCAGCGACCCCCAATCCTATTAACACATGTCTAAACAACATAAATGGGGCGTGAGCCATAAACATACGTTTCTTGCCTTTTTCTATGCCTTGAAAAAGACGCATAAAAGAAAATAAAAAGAAAATTCCTAAGGCCAGTAGGTAAGTTATGAAACTTGATGAGCCACTATCCGTTTCTTTTACAAAATAAATGATTATTCCCCCTATAAGAGATAGCGCTGAAGCCAAACAAAAGGTTACGGCGATACTCGTTCTGACAACACCCCAAAGTTCTCTGTATTGTTTTTTTTGCACATACTCAGGGATAAATCTCATGGTCGAGGTGGTAAACCCAAGATTTGGAATAAACGATAAAACCCCGACCCAGGCCATGATAAAGGTATAGCTCCCATAAGCCTCCAGGCTCAGTGCCCGAGCCAATCCAACTTGCAACAAAAAGCTGGCTCCCGTCCCCAAGACTTTAATGACAAGATTAATACCTGCGCTTTTTAAAAAGTCTATGCTGAATGCCTGTATTAATCTATTTAAAATCCTTTTCACTAATTTTTATTGCTTAAAAGGTAGAACTCTTTATACATCAGCCGGCAAAAGTATAAAATTTTGTCAGACTTGGAACTTAAAGGTTGTGCGTTAATATTGTTGAAATGGTTTAACTGTCGTGTTTCCAACGGAATTGGCAGATTTCTCGTTGCCGGTCGCATCTCCATTGTATTCAAGCCCTCCTCCTGTGGCGGATATGGATAAAGGGAGCCGGAGAAGCTACTTCTTTAGTGCAGAAAAAACTGGTTCCCCCTTTAGGGGGTCAGGGGGTAAAGCTTTTTCGGTTCTGGGGTTTTTACAACCTATAGCCTTTATCTGTGCTTTCCTGTAGGCTTTGGCGTATTGGATGTACTTATAAATTTTAGTATTTAGAATCTCGTGTTTTTGTTCTGATTTTTGAAGTGCTCACGGTAAAATATGTAGTCTATTTCAATAACCACTTCCGTATAACAAAAGGCTACCCTGAAAATCACCCACGGCTTCGCCACGGTAAGTCCCATGGGTTACCTAAAATTCGAACGGGCAAAAGTATGAAATATTGTCGATTTATGGGAGGGGAAGAGCGGAAATTTGCGTGGTGGCCGGCGGTTGTCTTTCCGTTTTACCCGGTCTTCTTCCTGCAGCGGATGTGGATAAAGGGAGTCGAAAAACTACTGCCTTAGCTTGTCTGCCTGAGCAAACCTGCCCCCTTTTTCCTGTCATTCTGGAAAATTGGGAGGAACGAGCAATTTATTCAGAATCCCATCTCGTTATAGAGGAACGTCAATTCATCGATGCATGAGATACTGAACCCCCCGTCAGTTCGAGTGAAATTAAGGGGATACAGCGCAGCGGAATACGCTTAATTTTGTATCGAGAACAGATTCAAGGAAACAACGATCCGAGTGAGTGAACATCACCTCTCGATACAAATTTTTCGCTTCGTGCCTGCGCAAAAAATTCACTCGAGATGACGCGGTACGTTATTAAAATCCCTCCGTCAGTTCGAGTGAAATTAAGGGGATGCAGCACAGCGGAAGCCCCTTAATTTTGTATCGAGAACGGATTCAAAGAAACAACAAAATTAATCAAGAATAGCACCGACTGCGCAACGGGGTGCGCAGTGACCTCTCGGTTGGGTTGTTGTGTTGAAAGGATTGGCAGGGTGCGCAGTGACCTTTTGGTTGGGGGGGTTGTGTTGGGAAATTCTGACTTCGATACCGTTTTTTTGTTTTTCTCCAACCCTATTTCTGCGGCAGATGTGGATAAAGGGCGCCGAAGAAGCCATTTCTTTAGCGCAGAAAAAGCCGGTCCCCCCTTTAGGGGGTCAGGGGGTAGCTTTTTCGGTTGGCTATCACCTACGTTAAATGGGGTTAAAGAAGGCAAAGGAGGCGTTTTTATTTTGTTTTTCCCAACAAATACTGCCCGTAATCGTTTTTCTTTAAGGGTTGGGCCAATTCCAACAATTTTTTCTTAGATATGTATCCTTTATCAAAGGCAATTTCTTCGAGGCAGGCCACTTTAAGCCCCTGCCGACTCTGAATGGTTTGAATGAAATTAGCAGCTTCTAACAAGGAGTCGTGTGTTCCGGTGTCTAACCAGGCATAGCCACGGCCCATCAGCTCTACTTTTAGGTTTCCTTCTTCTAAATAGGCCTGGTTAACCGAGGTGATCTCCAGTTCCCCACGATCGCTGGGTTGCACATCTTTAGCAATATTAACCACTGAATTGGGATAGAAATACAATCCGACTACCGCATAATTACTCTTGGGGTTTTCCGGTTTCTCTTCCAGGCTGACGGCATTTCCCCGATCGTCAAATTCGACCACTCCATACCGATTAGGATCCTTGACATAATAACCGAAAACCGTAGCTTTTCCTTCTTTTTCCACATTTTCCACCGATTGCTTCAATAGTCCGCTAAAGCCGTGACCGTAAAAGATGTTATCGCCCAAGACCAGGCATACATCGTCATTGCCGATAAAGTCTTCTCCAAGTATAAACGCTTGGGCCAATCCATCGGGACTGGGTTGTTCTTTATAGGCTAATTTCAACCCTAAATCGCTACCATTGCCCAAGAGTTTTTCAAAATTGGGCAAGTCTTCGGGGGTAGAAATAATCAATATTTCCCTGATTCCGGCCAACATCAACACCGATAAGGGATAATAAATCATCGGCTTGTCATAGATGTTAAGCAATTGTTTGGATACGCCTTTGGTAATGGGGTAAAGTCGGGTGCCGGAGCCTCCGGCGAGAATAATTCCTTTCATGGGTAATGCGAATTTTTGCGAATTGATGCTAATTTATGCGAATTATGCGAATTACGCTAATTGGTTTTGTTTAAGATGCGGTGGTAAACTAATGAAGATTCACCAAAGTTGACTAATATACCTAAGCGATAGTTGGTGGCTTTGAGGTAGTTTTTTACTTGGTGATAAAATACCTTCGGGACATGGCTTACCGCTTTTAGTTCGATAATAATCTTGTCATAACAAATGAAATCTGCACGATATTTTTTCTTGAGTTTTTCTTCTCCATAATACAAATCGAGTTTTACTTCCCGCTGATAAGGAATATCTTGTTCGGTAAATTCTTTTTCTAAAGCTTCTTGATAGACGGCTTCCAAAAACCCGGGGCCTAATTGCGAATGAACCCTCATGCAAGCGCCAATAATGCGATAACTCTCGTCTTTAAATATAATATCTGTCATACTCAATTCATTTCATTCGCCTAATTCGCATACATTCGTTTAATTCGCATTATCATACATTTTCTCATAGTACTCCTGATACGCGCCGCTGGTGACGTTGTTCAGCCATTCTTTATTGTTTAGATACCAGTCAATGGTTTTGGCTAATCCCTCTTCAAAGGTCACCGAGGGTTTATAACCGAGTTCGGTGTTGGCTTTTGTGGCATCGATAGCGTAACGCAAATCGTGTCCCGGGCGGTCTTTTACAAAAGTAATGAGTTGCTCGGAAGTACCGGGATCGCGTCCTAATTTCTCATCCATTTGACGACAGAGTTCTTTGACTAAGTCGATATTGGCCCACTCGTTAAATCCCCCGATATTATAGGCTTCGCCGTCTTTCCCTTGATGAAAAACCAAATCAATCGCCTTAGCGTGATCGACCACATACAACCAATCGCGGGTGTATTTTCCATCGCCATAGATCGGCAGTGGCTTATTGTTCAAAATATTGTGAATACACAGCGGAATTAGTTTTTCGGGAAAGTGGTTCGGACCGTAATTATTGGAGCAATTCGTCAACACAACCGGTAAGCCATACGTATCGCGATAAGCCCGCACAAAGTGATCAGCCGACGCTTTTGAGGCCGAATAAGGCGAATGTGGGTCATAAGCGGTTTCTTCGGTAAACAAACCGGTAGCTCCTAAAGCGCCATACACCTCATCGGTAGAAACTTGATGAAAGCGCTTATCTTCAAAATCGCCCTTCCAAATTTCACGAGCCGCATTTAATAAATTAACGGTTCCCAACACATTGGCTTTCACAAAAGCCGTAGGATCTGAGATAGAACGATCGACGTGTGATTCGGCGGCTAAGTGAATAACGCCTTTGGGCTGGTATTTTTGGAAGACTTCCAATACGCGTTGGTATTCTGTGATGTCCACTTTTTCAAACGTATAATTGGATTTTTGTTCAACATCCTTCAGGTTTTCCAAATTCCCGGCATAGGTCAAGGCATCGAGGTTGACAATTCGGGTTTCCGGATACTTATTGACAAATTCTCGTACCACATGCGATCCGATAAATCCGGCACCTCCGGTGATGATAATGGTGTTCATGGTTTAATTTTTATTTATGCTGCTGTCGGTTTTCTGTATTCCGCTTCTCCGTTTTACCCCGCCCCTCCTCCTGCGGCGGATGTGGATAAAGAAAGCAAAAATACTCAATTTATACAGAAAAAGCCGGTTCCCCCTTTAGGGGGTTAGGGGGTAAAGCTTTTTCATGTATTATTTATTATTTGTGTAATTTCCTTTTTAATCTTTTCAATTACATCACTAATCCTTTTTAAAACGTCATCATTTGAAAACCGGATTACTTTTACACCTTGGGATTCCAATAATTCAGTACGCTTTTTATCTTTTCCCCTTTGTTCCGGCTCATTGTGATATCCGCCATCAACTTCAACGACTAATTTTAATTTATGACAGTAAAAATCTACTATGAATTTATGAATAGGGTGTTGCCTTCTAAACTTATAACCTCCTAATTGTTTTTGTTTTAACTTTTCCCACAAGGCTTTCTCAGCTTCAGTCGTATTTTTCCTTAAGTCCTTCGCTTTAGCAAAGTTTTCTGGCGGTGCTCCTTTCCACATACTATCATCGTGATAAGGATGTTTCTTAGACATTATTTTAGTTTTATTGTGATTTTAGCTTCGCACTGCTTCTCCGTTTTACCTCAACCCTCCTCCTGCGGCGGATGTGGATAAAGAAAGCAAAAATACTCAATTTATGCAGAAAAAGCCGGTTCCCCCTTTAGGGGGTCAGGGGGTAGCTTTTTCGGTTTTTGGCTCCCGGTTGTCGGTTACTTGCCTCAAGTGAGGCGAAGGCTCCGTTGTCTGTTTTCTGCATCCTGTATATGATTTACCGAATACGGGCTTACAGAATACGGAGCTACCAAGATTTTGCTTCCAAAAAATCGGTGATGTATCGGTGTTGTACGCCTTGAATAGCGTCTTCCCAGAAATTGTCCATTGTAATCACGTATTTTGGGTATTGATCTCGAATGGCCAGCAAAGGCTGAAACTCCCTATTTACGGTTTCTTCACCTGCTAACTTATAAGCCACCTGAATATATAATTTTCCTCCGGCTTTTTCGGCGATAAAGTCAATTTCCTTCGTGCCTAATTTTCCTATATAGACCTGGTAGCCTCTTCTTTTCAGTTCCAAAAACACGATATTTTCCAGCATTCCACTTATCATTCGGTCGCGATACCCCATGGTGGCATAAATCAGGGACAAATCGCCCACATAAAATTTTTCCATGGTTTTTAATATTTCTCTTCCCTTAATATCATATCTCGAAACGCGATAGAGCACAAAGGCACTTTCTAATGCAGTCAGGTAATTGTATATGGTGTTGATATCTACTTTGCGTTGTTGGCTTTTAAAATAATCGGCTATATTCTTTCCCGAAAACGTATTGCCAATATTGTCAAATGCATAGCGTAGTACTCTTTCCAAAAGCTCAATGTCCCTGATGTTGTGGCGTTGTACCGTGTCTCTCAAAATAACGGAAGAATAGATGTCACGGACCACTTTATAAGCAGATTCGGCGTCGTAATCTTGTGTGTGAATTACCGGAAAGCCTCCCATGCGCAAATAGCGCTCAAAGTCGCCCTGATCATTTTTCTGCTCAAGAAATTTTTCTTTCTCAAAATCGAGGTATTCTTTGTAGGACAATGTAAAAATGGGGATTTGTACATAACGTCCTGCCAAAAACGTGGACAGCTCTGAAGAAAGCAAATGGGAATTGGAACCGGTGAGATAAATATCTACCTCAAAATCCACCAAAAAAGAATTGATGGCTTTTTCCCATTGCTCGACCTCTTGTATTTCATCCAGCAGCAGATAATATTTTTGTCCGTTTTCAATTTTATCCTTAACATATTCGTACAGGCTTTTGGCGGTCTTAAAATCAGCATAAGCAAAACTTTCAAAGTTCATGACCAGAATTTGTTCCGGTGCAATACCACTTTCTATCAATTGCTTTTGCAACAAGCCTAATATTGTCGATTTCCCGGAGCGTCGAATGCCGGTCAGTATCTTCACCTGCGGTTTATCGATAAAAGGAACCAATTGTTTTATGTAAAGCGGTCTTGAGATCAAGCTTTAAGGTTTTTAGACAAAGATAATGATTTTATTTAGGGTTATAACCATAAAAACATTTTTTATTTAATTATTTTTACAGGTATGACCGTAAAATATTTCAGTTGCCGGTTGCTTGCCCTAAGTAGCAGGAAGAGTCGGCTGTATTCCCGTTTCACCCAAACTTACAGAAGGCAAGTTTTTTCTTGTCTATTTTGGCCTTCCCTGCTTTACCCTGCCCCTCCTCCTGCGGCGGATGTGGATAAAGGAAGCCGAAAAACTACTGCCTTAGCTTCTCTGGCTGAACAAACCTGCCCCCTTTTTCCTGTCATTCTGGAAAATTCTGACGGAGGAAGAATTTATTCAGAATCTCATCCCGTTATAGATTAGCGTTCATTCTTTGATACACGAGATGCTGAATCGCTCTCCGCCTATCGGCTCCGTTTGTCCAGCATGACAAGTTATTGGGGATTTATTCAGCATCAAGATGACGCAGTATGTTATTAGAATTCCCTCCGTCAGTTCGAGTGAAATTAAGGGGATGCAGCGCAGCGGAAGCCCCTTAATTTTGTATCGAGAACGGAGTTAAGGAAACAACGATCCAAATAAGTGAACATCACCTCTCGATACAAATTTTTCGCTTCGTGCCTACGCAAAAAATTCACTCGAGATGACGCAGTATGTTATTAAAATCCTCTCGTCAGTTCGAGTGAAATTGAGGGGATGCAGCACAGCGGAAGCCCTTTAATTTTGTATCGAGAACGGGTTTAAGGAAACAACCAAATCGCCAACAAAATTGATCAAGAATAGCACCGACTGCGCAACGGGGTGCGCAGTGACTTTTTGGTTGGGGGGTTGTGTTGAAGGGATTGGCAGGGTGCGCAGTGACCTTTTGATTGGGGGGTTGTGTTGAAGGGATTGGCAGGGTGCGCAGTGACTTTTTGGTTGGTTGGGGGAGTGTGTTGGGAAAATCTGACTTCGATGCCGTTTTCTCGTTTTGCCCCGGCTCTCCTCCTGCGATGAACACGGTAAAGAGAGCGGAGAAATCATTTCTTTAGCGCAGAAAAAGCCGGTCCCCCCTTTAGGGGGTTAGGGGGTAGCTTTTTCGGTTGGGGGGCTGTGTTGGGAAATTCTAACTTCGATACTGTTTTTTTGTTTTTCTCCAACCCCATTTCTGCGGCGGATGTGGATAAAGGGAGCCGGAAAAGCACCGTATTTTTGTTTACCCCAACCCCAAAGGGAGCAAAAACACTCAATCTATGCAGAAAAAGCCGGTCCCCCCTTTAGGGGGTCAGGGGGTAAAGCTTTTTCGGTTGGGGGTTTGCTGGCTGTTTTTCCGTGTTCTGTGTACTGATTGAATACAGATTTATCGAATACTAACTTACTGAACACAGCCTATAGCCTATCATACCGTTTCTTATTTAGTCGCTCCTTAACAAGCCTGTTATTCGCACAAAACAATTCGTGTGAATTTGTGTCATTCGTGGCTACTTTAAAATTGGCCTTTCAATCCATAATGGTTTATTTTGACATCCGCTTACAGCCGCCCATCGACCACATCGCGATCCAGGCAGGCTTTGGTGTCAAACACCACGCCGTTGTTCGCCGTCAGCGTGCTCATATCGAGGTCTAAAAACTCGTGATGAGCAGTGGCCAAAATCACCGCTTGGTATTTTTTGGAGAAATAAAGTTCTTTGAGCAATTCAACCCCCAATTCTTGTTGTACCTCTTGTCGGTCTGCCCAGGGGTCATAGACTTCCACATTGACGCCAAATTGTTGCAATTCTCTATAAATATCCACCACCTTGGTGTTGCGAATATCCGGACAATTTTCTTTGAAAGTGACGCCTAAAATCAACACATTGGAGCCCTTGATATGCAGGTCTCTCCTGATCATCAGCTTGATGGTCTTGGAAGCGACAAAGGCGCCCATCTCATCGTTGACACGACGTCCGGAAAGAATGACTTCGGGATGATAGCCCAAGGTTTTGGCTTTTTGTGCCAAATAGTACGGATCCACCCCAATACAATGCCCGCCGACGAGTCCGGGTTTAAACTTTAAAAAATTCCATTTGGTGGCCGCGGCTTCAATCACGTCATTCGTATCGATGCCCACCCGGTCAAAAATCAAAGCGAGCTCATTGACAAAAGAGATGTTCACATCGCGCTGCGCATTTTCAATTGCTTTGGAGGCTTCCGCCACTTTCATGCTCGGCGCCTTATGCGTGCCGGCGGTGATAATACTTTTATAAAGTTGGTCCACTTGTTCGGCAATTTCCGGGGTGGAGCCGCTGGTGACTTTTTTAATTTTGGTCAGCGTATTCTTTTTATCCCCCGGATTGATCCGCTCGGGAGAGTAGCCGCAGAAAAAATCTTTATTAAACTGCAGTCCGCTGGTACGCTCCAACACCGGAACACAGTCCTCCTCGGTGCAGCCCGGATATACGGTAGATTCATAAATCACCAAATCGTTTTTCTTCAACACCTTACCCAGCATTTCCGTAGCTTTCAAAAGGGGACGCAAATCCGGACTTTTAAAATCGTCAATAGGCGTGGGCACTGTCACGATATAGGTATTGTAAGCCTTCAAATCTTCTTCCTCAGCCGAAAAATGGAGACCGTGTCCTTGTGCTTGCTTTTGGGCCGCAATCACCCGATTCAAATCGTTTAAATCAGCTTCTTGAGTGCTGTCTTTCCCTGCAGCGAGTTCCTTTACGCGATCAGGATTGATATCAAATCCCAAGACTTCATATTTTTTACCGAATTCGACGGCCAAGGGCAGGCCGACATAACCGAGGCCAATAAGGGCAATTTTTGGTGTATTTTTAGTCATGCTTGTTTGTATTAATGTCAAATTGATTGATCTGCTATTTAGGTATAACGTGTTAGAAAACTATAAAATTATATTTGTGGATGTTTTTTACTTCTACTTTGACTTTTAGACTTGTACGATGTTAAATTAAATATTTGAATATAATGATGATGGAATTTTCTTTTTTTGCTTCTTTTAAAGGGCGAAAGACCTGAAACCCCCTTGGCTGCCTTTACCGTGTCCGCCGCAGGAGGAGGGTTGGGTAAAACAAGGGGACTTTAAAACTTGGCTGAATAGTTACCGGTAAAGGCCAAAGATTTTAGGATAAATTTTATAGGAAAGCGATTTATAAACCGGACTGAAGATTTATTAGATAAACTTCAAATATCAAGGCAAAAAGCACGGACGCAGCCATAGCTTTTAAGCAGGGATTTATAATTTTAATAGAAGATTAGAGTCTGTATAACCCTTAAGGGTTGTTCGTACTATCCTTTCAATTTAAGCTCTTATAGAACACCAACTTTCCAGTAATACACCTCTAATTATCAACGGTTTGGGATTTAGCTTTTAAGGAATGACTAAATAAAAATTAAAAGGACATAAAAAAACCCGGAAAGCTTCCGGGTCGGGGTTTTCAGGATTCCTTATTTTTTATTACTCGTTTTGATATACTCTTCCAGCGCCATGGTCATGGAAGGTGTTTCGGGCGTGGGGGCTTTGATGTTGACCTCAAGGCCGTGTCGTTCGGCGGCTTTGATAGTCGAATTGCCAAACACAGCGATTCGCGTATCTTTTTGTTTAAAATCCGGGAAGTTTTCAAATAAAGATTTGATTCCGCTCGGACTAAAAAAGACGACGATGTCATAAAAAACATGCTCTAAATGAGACAAGTCACTGACCACAGTCTTGTAAAACACGCCTTGCTTCCAGTCAATTCCCAATTTATTGAGCTGTTTGGGAATCGCCGGTTTCAGCATGTTGGAAGAAGGCAGTAAAAAGCGTTCCTTTTTATATTTTTTTAAGGTAGGCGCAAGGTCTTGAATGGTGCGTTTACCCACATAAATCTTACGTTTGCGATAAACGACATATTTTTGCAAGTAATAAGCCACCGCTTCACTTAAACAAAAATACTTCAAGGAAACCGGAACTTCATAGCGCATCTCCTCCGCAATCCTAAAAAAATTATCAACCGCTTTGCGGCTGGTCATAATAATGGCCGTATAGTCGGACAAATCAATTTTTTGTCGGCGTACGTGTTTGGCCGATACCCCTTCCACATGAATGAAAGGAACAAAATCTACTTTTACCTTTTGCTTTTCTATTAATTCGCTATACGGTGAATTGTCGGTTTTGGGCTCGGGCTGAGATATTAATATTGTTTTTACTTTTTTCATAGGAAAGACCTTTTTTTCAGCAACATTTCAATTATACAATTATTTTATAGAGGATAAAATAAGGTACAATTTCGATTGTGCAAAGGTACAAAATAAAATAAAACAAATTTTGAGAAATTTCAGGCTTTCGTTTTTTATAAAATTTACTGATACTCAGTAGGTTAACAGCAACGAACAAAATAAATATGACTTTATAAAAAAATTCAGACCCCTTCCAAAAGTAAGTTAGAATCAGAAGCAATGGAAAAAGACAGAGTGCTAAAAAGTTTTTATAGGCCACTTTAAAAAACAAATAGGTATTTAAAAAGCGTTCTATAGAGAAGATTACCCCAATAATTTTTTCGAAATAATATTTACCGCCCATAAAAACCCCATAAATCAAAAATATTTTGACATACAGCAACAATCCGCCTTGGGCTATTTCCAGTCCGACCGTTAAAAAATAAAGGCCGAGGGCCGTGAGCAGTATCTGGATGATAAATAGGGAAAATTCAAATAAGCCGGATCCGCTGAGCGATTTATGACTTTCCGTAAAGTATTTAGGGGTACTCAGTATTCGAGAGAAGTTGTACAGTTTGTACGGATATCGGTTTTTAACAAACACCAAAAAAAGCAGCACTCCAACCAAGATCAAGGTAATCCAGTCGTGGCTTTCAAAATTTCTCGGAATGGCATACATGGGCACTTAGGTTGGGGGCTTTAAGGCAACAATACCAATTGATATAAACGTTTGAAGTAAAAATCTATTATAAAATTGCAAATTTATAACAACTCCCCCAAAGGTCAAGGGATTTAAGACAAATAGCTGATAAGTCCTGTAAACAAAAGGATTCGGTTTATTTTACTGATCTGTCGAATTCTGATTCCCCTTCGTTTTATCGGCTTGACGGGCATGTACAGCTTCAAAATAAGCAGCACGACTCAAAGGCTCATATTCCGCAGTTTCTCCCAACATGACCAATTCGGAGCGACTGGATTTTCTATAGCTATAATGCGCCAAGTTCCCCGTTCTTGTGCACACCGCATGTACCTTGGTCACATATTCGGCCGTAGCCATCAAATTGGGCATGGGACCAAAGGGCTTTCCCTGGAAATCCATATCCAGCCCGGCAACCACTACTCGAAGTCCTTGATTGGCCAAATCATTGCAAACCCTTACAATTTCCGCATCAAAAAATTGAGCTTCATCTATCCCCACTACTTCACAATCAGCGGCCAGCAATGGGATATTGGCCGCTGCAGGCACCGGAGTAGAGCGAATTTCATTGGCATCGTGAGAAATGACCAACTCCTCGTCATAACGGGTGTCTAAGGCGGGTTTGAATATCTCTACTTTCTGTTTGGCAAATCGTGCTCTTTTTAACCGACGAATCAATTCTTCGGTCTTTCCGGAGAACATACTGCCACAGATCACTTCAATCCATCCAAATTGTTTGTCCTGATTTACTGTATTTTCGAGAAACATTTTGTAATTTTCAGCGGAATAATCCGTTTTGTTTTTAAAGCGATTAAAATTACTAAAAATTATACCGTACTACCAAATCAAAGCCTAATACTTATGAAGAAAAGTTTGGAAAATGAATTGATGAGCCTCGCTCACAGCATACTAAAGGATAGCGGCCACCGGGATGTCCATGAATTAAAGGATTTGGCCGGAAGGCTCCATGAAAAATTGACCATCCTCTCTTTTACCGAGAAATATTTTGACGGACCTCAACCTACTATTGGCCGAAAAACTGTTGAGCAGCACTTGCTCAATGAAGAAAAACCGGCGCCCCAAGAGGCACAGCCTTCAAGAGAAGAGAAAAAAACTGCGAGCTCCGCAAACGAAAAGGAACCAAAATCATCCCGAGAAAAGCAAAGTCAGGTTTATAAAGAGTCTCCCGATTCTGCTGCGGAAGAAGCCCCGCAAAAAACAGCAGAGCAACCGACAGCCCCCGAATCAGATTTGTCGGATATCGCCGTGCACTATGACAAGCTCCCCGATTTTGAACCGGTTCAACAAAAATCTGAACCTCACAAAAACAAAGAAGAAAAGAAGACACAAAAACAGCCCGCCACTCCTCGACCTTCTCAGTCTTCCTCCGGAAACGGATTGTACAAAAAAGACTTGTTTAGCGCTCAATCCCGACCCAAGACCAAAAATGAACTCGGCGGGCATGAAAAGTCACTGAACGACCGTTTAAACCAGGGAATTAAAATAGGCCTGAACGACCGTTTGGCCTTTATTCATCAGCTGTTTGAAGGCAGTAACACCGATTTTAACCGGGTCCTGTCACAACTCAACACCCTGGAAGATTTTGCCGAAGCCAAGAGTTTTATTCAAGAACAGGTTAAACCCGACTACAATTGGGAGCGCAAAGAGGCTTATGAAGAGCGTTTTTATATGATTATTGAGAAGGGCATGAACGCATAGAAAAAACCGGAGCGCACGTGGGAAAATTTGTATCGAACGGTGCTATTCTTGATCAGTTTTGTTACTGGCAATTTGGTCGCTTATTCGTAGCCTGTTCTCGATACAAAATTAAGCGTATTCCGCTGCGCTACATCCCCTTAATTCCACTCGAACTGACGAGGGGAAAAACAAAAAAACGACATTGAAATCAGAATTTTCCAACACACCCCCCAACCGAGAGGTCACTGCGCACCCCGTTGCGCAGTCGGTGCTATTCTTGATCAATTTTGTTACTGGCAATTTGGCCGCTTATTCGTAGCCTGTTCTCGATACAAAATTAAGCGTATTCCGCTGCGCTGCATCCCCTCAATTTCACTCGAACTGACGAGGGTTTTAACTACACACCGCGTCATCTCGAGTGAATTTTTTGCGCAGGCACGAAGCAGAAAATTTGTATCGAGAGGTGATGTTCACTTACTCAGATCCTTGTTTTGTTTCCTTGAAGCTGTTCTCGATACAAAGGGAGGGGAGAATTAGCACAAACAACAACCGGACATAGAGGAAGGGGGAAAAAATTCATCAATCACATCCACGCTTTTTGAGCGGTTTCTATTCTATACAGAATAAAATTAATTTCTCGGATAAAATTTTTCGGAATGGCACGAATTTGCACATCTCCCCCCGCGGTGTGGAAGGTGAGATTATACAAGTTGCGTCGGCGGTAAAAGAAAGGCTGTTTAACGCTGACCGCTTCCATTTTATAAAGCTCGATAATATACTGCCGCTGTGTCCACAATCCCTGATGGACAACCAAAAAATCATTGGAGATTTCCATGCGAATAGATTGATAAACAAACCACTGATAAGGGAATAAAACAGCGAGGTAAAGAACACAAAAAACGATCCAAATCAGTTGGTGACTCCACTGATCCATGAGATAACCCAGCCCCAGAATTCCCATAAGCGGAAGCAGGCACAAGTACAGTCTCCTATACAGCCAAACAAAATGGGGTTTAAACGATTTGCCCTCATCGGAATAGGAGGTTTCATATAAGAAAGATTTTATTTTTTGCACCAGCTCCATGTGCAGTCCCGGCACCGATAATTTACTTTTGTTCAAACTATCGCGGCTACTGGCCAACGCAAACTTAGCCTCATAAAGGTCGAAGCGCTTTTGAATGGGATTGGTCGATATTTCCAATCGCTGTAAACGTCGAGATTGAAAAGATACGCGGGTGTTGGTGCGCAGTCCCATTTCCACTTCCAAACGAGTGGGCGTTTGTTGTATTTTTAGGTTAAAATGTTTAAAAACCACTTCCCCCACGGTAATCAAAACACTGAGCACAAGCAGTATAAAACACAAACCCAATAGCATTAAAATTCGCTGAGAGGAAGAAGACAGGTAGTGAACAGAATAATCCTCAGCCGTACTGATATAATTTTTTAGCTCGATAGTCGGCTGAATCTGACTCCACAGGGAAGACACAAAAGCGACCATGAGTATAAATCCGCGTAAATAGCTTCGCGTCAGTCCGATTTTGAGCAAATCCCACAAACTGAGGCGATGCATCCAAAGGCGGTCTGAAGGAGTTTGGGCAATATCACCGGGATCTTTTTCCGTGCTTTCCTGCTGTTTTTCATTTTTGGCCCGGGTCAGAATTGCTGATAAATTTTGGGCTTTTGCCTGGGTAACAGCCTTGATGTCGATTTCGTCGTCCTTGCTGCCGGCAGTATCTATCGTTAAACTGTACACCCCAATCAAGCGCTGTAATAATGAGCGTTTCAAATCTACTTGCTGAATTTTATCAAAAGGAATTTTAATCGATTCACTGGAAAACACCCCTTTCTCCAAAGCAAATTCCTCCTTTTCATAATCGATATAAAACTTAAAACGACGGTAATGAAAATAACTGTAAATCAGACCTATAACTACCAATACTATGAGGGCGACAAGGCTATATACAAAAGCTTTGGAAGAGGAATAGCTGATAAAGAAAAAAGCAAAAACACCCCAGGCTGCTCTTAAAAATTTATAGGCCACCTGCAAAAAAATCAATAAAATTCCAACCGCAGACTGGCGTTGCGGGGTGTCAAAAGTTTCAGAAGGCATGCGCAGCAATTTTTTGGGATAGGGTGTCTCGCAACAAATGAGCAGTATCGGGCAATAAGCCCGGAATATTGATATCGCTGCCACTACCTCCGGCGGTAAATATTTGTAGAGAAGCCACCCCAAATAATTTATCAAAGAAGCTGCGCGATATGGCCACATGCTGAATGCGGTTAAACGGAATGACCGTAATTTTATTAACCATATACCCCCGGCGATAAACCACGTCTTTCTCTCGCAATGCATATCCATAATAGACCTGTTTTAGGACGATATCGATATAACGTATCGCAAAAAGTAAGGCCAGAAATCCGGTGATGCTGAGACTCAGCCAATCGGCGGGAAGAAAATAAAAATAAATGCCACCTCCCATCATAAAAACCACCAAAAGGATGGAGAGCTCTACCAAAGATTTAGTCCGTTGTTGAAGAGAAATCTGTTGATAGCGGATGGTTTCATAGCGCGGGAGTTCGGCCAGAGAAATTTCGCGATTGGAATAAGCATCAGCCATGGTCATTGGTTTTTGTAAGGGCTAATTTACACATATAAATCGGAAAGGGAAGCACAATCACGACCTATCGATGCCCCTTAAAAAACAGCAAGAGCATTCTTCGCGCTACATACTTTTGATTGCTTTACCCTTAAAAAGAAGAATTGTTTTGCATTCTACGCCTAATTTGACACTTTAAACCTTAATTTTGTCCTCCCAAATATTGTGTATGAAAGTGCTTCACGTCGATCGGAATCATCCTTTGTTGCTCGAACAACTCGAGGCTTATGGTTTTCAAAATGACGAAGATTACCAATCTTCCAAAACCGAGATAGAAAAAAAAATAGCGCAGTATGACGGATTAATCATCCGAAGTCGGTTTACCTTAGACGACTCTTTTTTTAAGGCCGCAAAAAAGTTAAAATTCATCGGCCGACTTGGTGCCGGTTTGGAAAACATAGATACAGATGAGGCCCAAAAAAGGGGCGTCAAGCTCTTTAATGCGCCCGAGGGCAATCGCAATGCCGTAGGAGAACAAACCTTGGGGATGTTGCTTTCGCTGTTTAATAAACTCAACACAGCAGATCGAGAAGTACGACAAGGCTTGTGGCATCGTGAAGCAAACCGCGGACTCGAAATTGAAGGCAAAACAATTGGGATTATCGGATATGGAAACATGGGAAAATCCTTTGCCAAGACCCTGCGCGGCTTTGATTGTGAGGTCTTGTGCTATGATTTAAAACCTGATGTGGGCAATGCAGATGCTCGTCAGGTGACCCTGAAAGAATTTCAAGAAAAATGTGAGGTCGTCAGCTTGCACACCCCTTTAAATCCGACTTCAAAAAACCTGATTAAGGCCGAATTTATCGAGGCTTTTAAAAATCCCTTTTGGTTTTTGACCACCGCACGCGGAAAATGTACGGTCACCAAAGACTTGGTCGATGCCTTGCAATCCGGAAAAATCCTCGGTGCAGGTTTAGACGTCCTGGAATACGAAAAAAAATCTTTTGAAAACTTGTTTACTGCTCCACAAGAGATGCCGCCCGCTTTTCAATACCTCATCCACAGTCCAAACGTGTTGCTTACTCCGCATATTGCCGGCTGGACGGTAGAAAGCAAAAGAAAACTCGCCCAAACGATTGTCGATAAAATAAAAGCTGCATTTTGATTGAAAAGATTCGAACAAGAATAATCCTGAAATAATACCAAATTCCAAGAGCGCCCGCGGGTCGCTAACATAGAGCTTATTTAAACTTTCTATTATTGACTGCAAAATGATCTTTTTGCCGCATAAATTGGGTTTAGCTCCCTATTTCCATCAATCGTTTGACATATTTCCCAATAACATCAAACTCCAAATTAACCACCTCTCCTTCTTGCAGGGTCTTAAAAGTAGTGTGTTGAAAAGTATAGGGAATAATTGCCACACTAAAAGAATGGAGTCCGCTGTCTACCACTGTCAGGCTCACCCCGTTAATGGTGATGGATCCTTTTTCTATGCTCATGTTTTTTTGTTGTGGATCGTATTCGAAGCGAAAAATATGACTGCCGTCTTGCGCTTCCACAGCGGTGCAAACCGCAGTTTGATCAATATGTCCCTGAACGATGTGCCCGTCTAAGCGATCGCCCAGTTTCATGCCGCGTTCCAAATTGACGGAATCCCCCACTTTCAAATGTGACAAATGGGTGCGTTGAAGCGTTTCTGCAATGGCAGTCACCGTATAATCTTGTTCAGATTGCTGCTCCACGGTCAGGCAAATTCCATTGTGAGAGACGCTTTGGTCAATTTTCAATTCCCCGGAGAATTGAGCCGAAATACAAATTTCCAAGTTGGTGCCTTTTTGATTTAAGGCCTTGACTCGACCCACTTCCTCTATGATTCCCGTAAACATATTTTATTCTTATTTTAATTTTTAATCGAATATTCGTTTCCTTCAATAACACAATCCTCCTCCATTGGTGCTGAGCACAAGAGGATATCCCCAAAATTACCGATCTACTTTCAGAAAATCCAAAAATATTTTCATTGTGATTTTGGTACAATTCACAACGAATAAATTTTACGTACTTTTGCAAGTGTAAAACTAATCAATATACCCATTTGATTTTAGTTTACATTAAATATTTTGATGCCACCACAAATTCAAGGGAGGATTTAAAACTTGTCACAGCGATTAAATCCATGAAGCGTATAGATTTTCCGGGGGCAACAACAAATTAATGCATTTCATATAAACAGAAGATTTTGAAGAAAGAAAAGAAAATAAAAGTTGGAATCAGCATAGGGGATTTGAACGGAATAGGTAGCGAAATCATTCTAAAAACCTTTGAGGACGAACGGATGCTCGATTTTTGTACGCCGGTTATTTTTGCACACAAAGGACTGATGATTTATTTGAAGAAACATTTCAAAATGGACCTCAGTTTTCACGGAATAGCCCAGGCCACAAAAGCCAAAGATGGCAAAATAAACGTGGTAAACACCTGGAAAGAGCGCGCTGACATCCATTTTGGAAAAGCCGATAAGAATTTGGGTAAATTCACCCTCGATTCCTTAGAAGCTGCGGTTGGCGCGTTGAAAAATGGAGCAGTAGACACGCTGGTCACTGCGCCGATCAATAAAAACGTCATCCAGTCTGATCGCTTTCAATTCCCCGGGCATACCGATTATCTTGCCAAAGCGCTCAAAGGAGAAAGTTTGATGTTTATGGTGGGAGAAAGTCTCAAAGTAGGTTTGCTGACCGATCATGTGCCGGTCAAGGACATTGCACAGCATATTACCCCCGAACTGATTGAGCGAAAAATCAAGCTGATTCAGCAAAGCCTCAAACAAGATTTTCAAGTCGATCTTCCTAAGATAGCCGTTTTGGGCATCAATCCTCACAGTGGAGATGAAGGGGTTATTGGAAAGGAAGAAGAAGAAGTGCTCAAGCCCACCCTCAAAAAGCTGAATGACCAAGGCCATCATGTGTACGGTCCCTATGCTGCCGACAGCTTTTTTGGGGTCAAAAATCATCAAAATTTCGATGCGGTTATTGCGGCCTATCACGACCAAGGTCTGATTCCTTTTAAGACCCTTTCCTTTGGGCATGGTGTAAATTATACCGCCGGGCTCAACAAAATCCGCACCTCACCCGACCACGGAACAGCCTATGAAATTGCCGGAAAGGGAGAAGCCGATCACCGATCGTTTAGGGAAGCGGTTTTCCTCAGCCTTAAAATTTATAAAAACCGAAAAGAATATGCTCAGCTGACTGCAAACCCCCTAAAACCACAAAAATAAAGTAAAGATTACCGAATTTTTTCATTCCCATGTTTTTAAGCCATTAAATTTTATATATTTGCACGCTTGAAAGTTTTGATGTAATGGAGAATTTTGATGAGTTTGAAATTCAGTTTGTTGGATTAAAGGAAGGGAAACATTATTTCAACTATCACATAGGCCCTGAGTTCTTTGCACTTTTTGAATATGAAAACTTCAATGCGGTAGCCGTTGATGTGGAGTTATTAATGGTGAAAAAAAGCAATATGTTAGAGCTCTTTTTCACCCTAAAGGGAAGCGTTAATGTCAATTGTGACCTCAGTAACGAGCCCTATGACCAGCCCATTGACGGAAATTTATCGCTGGTGGTTAAGTTCGGGGCGGCCTATAATGACGACGACGATGAGTTGTTGATTTTGCCCCACGGACAGTTTAAACTTGAAGTTCAACAATATATTTACGAAGCAACGATTTTGGCCGTACCCTATAAAAAGGTACATCCGCGAGTTGCCGATGGGACAATGGATTCTAAAATACTGGATAAACTAGATGAATTGTCACCCGGAAACTCCGCTAAAAACGAGCATAAAACCGATCCCCGCTGGGATAAACTAAAGGAATTACTAAACGATAAATAATTTGAGTTATGGCACATCCTAAACGCAAGACCTCAAAAACGAGAAGAGATAAACGACGCACACACCAAAAAGCGTCAACTCCACAGTTGTCAAAAGACCCGACAACAGGAGAAATTCACAAACGCCACCGCGCCCACTGGCACGAAGGTAAGTTGTATTACCGCGGCCGCGTTTTGATAGATGAAGTGGAAGAAGAGGTATAAATAAGGCCTCTTTATGCCCAAAGCCTTCACACCAAGTGAGGGTTTTTTACTTTTGCGGAATAAGCTATAAATTTACATTTTATAGATTTTATATGCCAAATATCAATTATACCGCAAAAACTTATTAATTTGCGCCTACTTGTTTTGTAGGTTTTCAAAAAAATCAGCTTTAATGAGTTTTGAAAATCCTACTTTTGTGAAGTAAATTTGATTTTATGAACAAAATAAATGCAGCTATTACCGCTG
This sequence comes from uncultured Flavobacteriaceae bacterium, assembly GCA_964586655.1. Classification (GTDB taxonomy): domain Bacteria; phylum Bacteroidota; class Bacteroidia; order Flavobacteriales; family Flavobacteriaceae; genus JAJYSO01. Next base: position 178,228 of record CAZPGY010000001.1, on the reverse strand, counting down.
TCGGATCCTATGTGCCCGATGATGTGTTGTCCAATGCCATGTTGGAAGAAATGGTGGACACCAACGACGAATGGATAACTACGCGCACCGGGATTAAAGAAAGAAGAATTCTCAAAGACCCCTCCAAAGGGACTTCCTACTTAGGTTTAAAGGCTGCTGAAGACCTTATCGAAAAAAACAATATCGATCCTAAGACCATTGATTTACTAATTTTTTCTTCCACCACCCCCGATATGCCGGTAGCGGCTACGGGAGCTTATACGGCCACTCAACTGGGCGCCACCAATGCTTTTGCCTATGATTTGCAAGCGGCTTGTTCAAGCTTTCTCTATGGCATCTCCACCGCCTCAAGTTATATAGAATCAGGGCGTTATAAGAAAGTATTGGTCATCGGTGCCGATAAAATGTCTTCCATTATTAATTATGAAGATCGCGCAACTTGTATTATCTTTGGAGATGGCGCCGGAGCTGCATTGTTTGAACCCAATGAAGAAGGGCTGGGCGTGCAAGGCGAAATCATGAGAAGTGACGGCATAGGTCGTGATTACCTTAAGATTGAAGCCGGCGGTTCTCTTTTGCCGGCAAGTGAAGAAACGGTCAAAAACAAACAACATTTTGTCAAACAAGACGGCAGAACGGTTTTTAAATATGCGGTGTCGCACATGGCCGGAATCAGTGAGAAATTGTTGAAACAGCACGAGCTAACTGACCGCGATATCGACTGGTTGGTGGCTCACCAAGCCAATAAGCGAATTATTGACGCTACGGCCAAACGCCTTAATTTAGCCCCGTCTAAGGTATTGATGAATATTCAAAAATATGGCAATACCACTTCGGGAACCTTACCCTTGGTATTGGCTGATTTTGAACATCAATTTAAAAAAGGCGATAATATGATTATCACCTCTTTTGGAGGCGGATTTACCTGGGGGGCAATCTATTTAAAATGGGCATACAATGCCTAAGAGCAATTATCAATTCAATATTTTACTATTATGGAATTAAAGAAAATTCAAAACCTGATAAAATTTGTGGCTAAATCAGGGGCCAGTGAAGTCAAATTGGAAATGGATGATGTTAAAATCACCATTAAAACCGGCTCGGGTCAAGAAAAGGAGACCACCATTGTACAACAAGTACCCGGGATGGGCATGCAACAACCCATGCCACAACAGATGGCTCCTCAGCCCCAACCCCAACAACAAGCACCGGCTCCGCAAGAAGCACCGGCAGGAACCAAAAAGGAAGAGGATGATGCCAAATATGTCACCGTTAAATCCCCCATTATCGGCACCTTCTATCGCAAACCCTCTCCCGACAAACCCGTTTTTGTGGAAGTGGGCGATTCTATCAAAGAAGGAGAAGTACTTTGCGTGATTGAAGCCATGAAGCTGTTTAATGAAATTGAAAGCGAAGTCAGCGGTAAAATTGTTAAAGTACTGGTCGATGACTCTTCTCCGGTCGAATTTGATCAGCCCTTGTTTTTGGTGGATCCTTCATAAGTACTGCGATTTAACCTTGTTGTTTAATTAGATTAGAATATCATGTTTAATAAAATATTAATTGCTAATAGGGGAGAAATTGCACTCCGCGTGATTCGCACCTGTAAGGAAATGGATATCCAAACCGTTGCAGTCTATTCTACCGCCGATGAAAACAGCCTTCACGTGCGTTTTGCCGACGAAGCAGTTTGCATCGGACCGGCTCCGAGCAATGACTCCTATTTGAATATCCCCAACATCATTTCAGCAGCAGAGATTACCAATGCCGATGCCATCCATCCCGGTTATGGTTTCCTCTCTGAAAATGCCAAATTTTCCAAAATCTGCGCCGAACACGACATTAAATTTATTGGCGCTTCTGCCGATATGATTAATAAAATGGGAGACAAGGCCTCGGCTCGTGCCACGATGATGGCGGCCGGCGTACCCTGTATCCCGGGATCAGACGGCATCCTCTCCGATTTTGATGAATGTCGCAAAACAGCAGAAGACATGGGATATCCCGTTTTGTTGAAAGCTACTGCCGGCGGAGGCGGAAAAGGAATGCGTGCTGTTTATAAATCCGAAGACCTTGAAGCTGCATGGGAAAGTGCCCGAAAAGAAGCAGGAGCAGCCTTTGGAAATGACGGCATGTATATGGAGAAACTGATCGAAAATGGTCGGCATATCGAAATTCAAATTGTGGGCGACAGTCGCGGAAAAGCCTGTCACCTCTCCGAACGCGATTGCTCGGTACAACGACGCCACCAAAAATTGACCGAGGAGACCCCTTCTCCGTTTATGACAAAGGAACTGCGCGAAAAAATGGGGCAAGCCGCTGTTAAAGCAGCCGAAAGCATCCAATATGAAGGCGCAGGAACCGTAGAGTTTTTGGTCGATCAAGACCGCAATTTCTACTTTATGGAGATGAATACCCGAATACAGGTAGAACACCCCATTACAGAGCAGGTAATTGAGTATGATCTGGTTAGAGAGCAAATTAAAGTAGCAGCCGGCGAACCCATTTCCGGAAAAAACTATTACCCCGAAATGCACGCCATCGAATGCCGAATTAATGCCGAAGACCCCTATAATAACTTTAGACCTTCCCCGGGTAAGATTACCAATCTGCATTTGCCGGGCGGTCACGGCGTGCGTATAGACACCCACGTATATGCCGGATATATCATCCCGCCAAATTACGATTCCATGATTGCCAAATTGATCGCTACTGCGCAAACCCGCGAAGAAGCCATCACCAAAATGAAACGCGCCTTGGACGAATTTATCGTGGAAGGCATCAAGACCAGCATTCCGTTTCACCGTCAATTAATGGAAGACAAACGTTATGTTGAAGGCAATTATACCATCAACTTTATGGAAGATTTTAAAATGGATAAAAAATATCAAGACGATACCGATTAATCGTCCCATCCAATCCTCTATTATTGACCCCGTTTTGGCAATGAAACGGGGTTCTTTGATTTAAGAAAGGAAATAATACTTATATTCGCCCAATAAATTTATATGTTATGAAAAGATTCTATCTCTTAATTTTAGTACTGGGTATGGCCCATACGAGCTTTGCTCAATATCAAACCGAAACAACATACGCCGCTACGGAAACCTTTCCGCGTAACGAAGTCAATTTTAATATCGCCAACGTCATTGCCATCGCCTCGGTAGAGTTGGGATATGAACGCTTCTTTGCCTATAATCAATCTGCGGGAGTAAAAATCTTGATTAATGACCGAATGAATTATCGCAGTGAAGACGGAAGTAAAGAATTTAAAACCCGAAGCTTTAGATTAAATTATACCTATTATTTCGGAGGCCTCAGACCCGGTTCCGGACTCTATATCCAGCCTTTTGTAAAATACCGATTCGGTGATTTTGAAGAAGAGATAGACCACCAAATCGTCACCACCAATATGAATGCCTTTATGGTGGGAATCGGTGGAGGCTATCAATGGAACTTTAGCAACAGTTTTACATTTGGTCCCTTTGTAAATATCGCTCGAAATTTCAGCAGCGAAGTCAAAGACCGGTTTTCCCAATTTGACTTCAATGCCGGCGTAAATATCGGCTACCGGTTCTAAACCCCAAGCACTATCGCTTGTCCTCTCAAACGCTATTTCACGGAGTGACGTCCTGAAAAATATCGGCCTCCTGTTATAGGTGGACGGTCTATCTGTCGATTCATGAAGTACTGAATCGAGTTCAGCAGGACAGGTGCTATCGAGAGGTCGATTCTAACAACATTGGTAAAGAATAAGAACCGACTGCGCAACAGGTGCGCAGTGACTTTTCAATTGTGTTTTTATGCCGAAAGGGTTGGTAAAGTGCGCAAAAACCTTTTGGTTATACTGTTATTCCAAAAGGATGGGTATCGTGCGCAATGACCTTTCGGTTGTGTTTTTATGTTGAAAGACTTTGACCTTTCCTTCTTGCTTAGTCATTCTTAAAAATCTCTCCCTCCCCCCTTTCTACCTGTTATTCTGAAGAATTATGAGGTACAGATTAATTCCTCTGTTCGGAGTAGCGACAGTCTTCAAAATGCATTCTTAACCATTTGGTAACACAAAAATCGAGAGACTAAACCACAATTCTAACATCTTTGCGGTGAATTAAGAATTTGTTGCCTTATGGAAAGTATTTATCTGACGATGCTCATTATTTTAATCGTACTGGCGGTGGCCGATTTAGTGGTTGGGGTCAGTAATGATGCGGTCAATTTTTTAAACTCTGCCGTAGGTTCAAAGGCAGTAAGCCTTCGAACGGTTTTGATTGTTGCCAGTCTGGGGGTCGCCATAGGAGCCATATTTTCCAGTGGAATGATGGAAGTAGCGCGAAAGGGTATTTTTAATCCGGGGGAGTTTTACTTTGATGAAATCATGATCATCTTTACGGCGGTGATGATTGCCGATGTGCTGTTATTAGACTTTTTCAATACCCTGGGATTACCGACCTCTACCACGGTCTCTATCGTATTTGACTTACTGGGAGCCTCGGTGGCTATTGCCTTTCTAAAAATTCAAAGCAATCACGACGGAATAGGTCAAATTTTGAACTATATCAACACCGACAGCGCCATTATGATTGTCATTGCCATCTTCCTGTCGGTGGCATTAGCCTTTACAGTGGGTGCTATTGTACAATATGTCTCCCGATTGATATTTTCCTTTAAATATGAAAAGAAATTAAAATATATAGGTTCTTTATTCGGCGGAGTAGCCATCACAGCCATTATTTTCTTTATCCTGCTCAAAGGATTGCATTCCATGCCTTTTGTTCCGGAGACTGTAAAAACTTTTATCTCGGCACACACGCTGTGGATTATTGCCGGTAGCCTTGTGTTTTGGACCTTGATTTCTCAGCTTATCATCTCGGTACTCAAGGTCAACATTCTTAAGGTAATCATTATTATAGGAACCTTTGGTTTGGCCTTGTCTTTTGCCGGTAATGATTTGGTTAATTTTATTGGTGTTCCCATTGCAGCCTGGCATTCCTTCGAATTTTGGATCAATTCGGGCGTTCCGGCTTCAGAATTTTTGATGACCGACCTTGCCGGAAAAGTAAACACCCCTTCCTACCTCTTGTTAATTGCCGGAGTGATTATGGTATTGGCTTTGGTATTTTCCAAAAAATCTCGTCATGTGATGCAAACAGAACTCAACCTGTCTCGTCAAGGCGATGGCAGTGAACGTTTTGAGCCCAATTTCCTTTCTCGAGCCATTGTACGCTATTCGCTGTTGGCCAGCAAAGGCTTCCAAATGGTCTTGCCCGATTCTCTACAGGCAAAGATTGAAACTAAGTTTCAAAAACCTAAACCCAATCCGCAAAAAAAACAAGTAGATATTCCCATGTTTGACATGATTCGTGCCTCGGTAAATTTAGTGGTTGCCAGTATTTTGATTGCCATTGGAACCAGCTATCAATTGCCGCTTTCCACAACTTATGTCACTTTTATGGTCGCCATGGGTACTTCTTTGGCCGATCGGGCGTGGGGACGTGAAAGTGCTGTTTACCGCGTAGCCGGCGTATTTAATGTGATTGGCGGTTGGTTTATGACCGCAATCTGTGCCTTTGCCGGAGCTGCTATCATCGCCATTCTCATCTGGTTTGGCGGACTGTGGGCGGTAATCGGATTAACGATCTTGGTTTTAGCGCTGATGGTGATTAGTAATATCAGGCATTCCAAAAAATCCAAAGAAGGGGAAAAAGAGAAAACCCGATTTGATGGAAAAGAAGTACTTTCCATTAGCGAAATTACCCAAGAGACCTCTGACAATATCGCTAAGATGGTTAAAAAAATTGACAAACGTTATAGTAAAGTCATTGAGCATCTGGGATATCAGGATTTATCTAAACTCAAAAAGGATAAAAAGAAAGTCAAGAAACTGCGCAATAAGATTGAGAAACAGAAGAACGATGTGTTCTATGTAATCAAATCCTTGGATGAAAATGCAGTAGGAGTGGGAGATTTCTATCTGCTTACCCTCGATCACCTGCAAAACTTGGTAAAATCAATCGCCTTTATCGCTCGAACAAGCTATCGGCATGTCAATAACAACCATAAAAACCTGAGTTATAATCAGATACGGGATTTGAAATCTATTGGTGAAGATATGAGAAACCTGAATGAGGAAGTAATGGCAATGTTTGACAGTCAATCCTTTGACCGAATTCAGGAAGTCATCCCCAAAGAGTGGAAACTGAAGCAAAAGATTGATACCCTAATTCATAAACAGGTAGAACGAATACGTACCGAGGAATCAAGTCCTAAGAATACTAAACTCTACTTTGGTTTGCTCCTGGAAAGTAAAAATCTGGTACTGGCTACTATAAACCTCCTCGAGCTGTTTGAGGAGTATTATGAAGAAACCCGACGACAACTATAGGAGCAAAACAAGCCTGTAAGCAAGCAAAACTCGGTTCATTGGACTCACAGGAGAAGTCAAGTTTCTTTCTACGCTCCTCACAAGGTAGGAAGGGATACAGAAGGGTTGCTGTTAACAGAATACATCAATGATGAGTAATTATTCAGCCATTACAAAAACAGAACTGTTTCAGAGCTTTTTTCTCTCTTCTAAAGGGGGAAAGGCCTGAAATACCCCTGGCTACCTTTGCCGTGTCCACCGCAGGAGGAGGGTTGGAAAAACAAGGGGATTTCAAAATTTGACCGAATAGCTACAATGCGGATGAAGTTAATTGTATCTTACTGTTTCTCATGTGATTATCACGGCATTGAGAACTAACGATAGCCTTTCAGTCCAACTGCTGTATATTTCTTCGTTTTCCCTTACAGCCCTCTTAATTTGTCTGAAATTCATATATTGCAGTTTAATGAGTAATACCGTAATGACAATTAATATAGACCAGCTTCAACTTTTCTGGCTTCGCTGCCCTATTTAATTGTAAACATACGGCATAACGAAGTAAAGGAGTCAATTTTTAGGCTATAAAAATTTCCATTTTCGTATAATAAAACTACTCGTTTATGAGATGGCAAGTACTTTATGTTCGCAGCAGGGCTGAAAAAAAGGTGTCCGAACGTTTATCCCAAAAGGGGTTTGAGACCTTCTGCCCCTGTAAGACCGAGGTCCGTCAATGGAGTGATCGCAAGAAGAAAGTAAAGGTTCCTTATTTCAGGTCCTATGTTTTTGTGCGTTTGGCTGCTACTGACAAATTAAAAGTGCTACAAACCCCCGGGGCGGTTCGTTTTTTGTATTGGTTGGGCAAGCCGGCAATAATCCGAGATTCAGAAATGAAACAGGTCATTGCTTTTTTTAAAAAATACCGGAGTCGGCCCATTCAACAGCAAAGCTTTTCCCGCGGGGACCGCATTAAAATAAAAAAAGGGCCTCTGAAAAACCGCAGCGCTGTTGTAGTAGAGCAGCGCAAGAACAGTGTAGTGCTGCAAATAGAGCAATTAAACATGACCCTGCGCGTTCAAATAGACGCTCATAAAGTAGGCAAGTAATCATTGTGATCCATTTCCACTATGCCACGACCTCCTATCGGGGAAGCCGTTATGTTCAAAAACACTTCCTCATTTCTATACCACATTCCAAGAGCGTCTACGAACTGTTAGCATAAAATAGAAAACTTTGGGACGCAACAATCGAGTCTAAAAATCAATAATGAATGAGAGAAGTCTCATAAATCACAATATATTAATTACCAGCACGGTGTGGTTTTACACGAAATAACAAAGAATACTAACTCATATAGGGGTTTTACTAACTGAAACCCGCCATATACTCATTCACTATTGCTTTTCTTAAAGTATTCATGCAACTTTGAAAGGATTATTAATTTTTAAAAACGATTACTATGAAACTTGAAAAAATTACTTTTTATGTCCTACTGAGTTTTTTAATGACCGGTATAGGGTTACAATCCCAAGCACAGCACACACAGCAAGAAGAAATACCTTCTTTCCTATTAGAAAAAGACCAGCAAACTTTCTTACAATTTGAAAAACAAGAGCTATTTGAAAAAATTCAACAATTAAACCGTAAACAATCTTCTGTTGTACGACCGCAAAGAACAACGACTAATAACAGCACACGACTACAGTCTGTGGTAAATCTCGAATATGATGGTGCTTTTTATATCCCAACCGACTCCACAACTTATAATTGGAGTGGAAGTTATCATGAAGAAGATGAAGCTGTTCCCTATATATTAACACTAGCAGGAGGCTTTTATTATCCTGAATATATCGCTATACATGATCCATATCGGGCAGGAGAAGATCTCGAGGCTCCAATATCAAATTTCGGGCTTTTTTTAAAAGTATATGGTAAAGCTGATTATATGCAAGCCTATACTTGGGATAATAGCTCAGGAGCATACCAAGTAACCTTAAAGATTTCTACTATTCTGGACGGAAACGGAAACCCAAGTTCTTACACTACAAAAGTGTATAATTCCGGAAATTGGATAAATATAGACAGGTATAAATTTAGCTTTAACAACGCCAACAAGGTCACAAAAATGATAGTTCAACAATGGAATGGAACAACTTGGGATAATTATAGCAGATATCAACGAACCTATGACAGTAACCAAAACATCACTATAGACACCTATGACGAATGGGATAATGTAAGCAGCAATTGGATAACCCATGAAAAATTCCAATACAGCTATGACGGCTCTGACCATTTAATCCGTGTTATTTTTCAAGACTGGAACACTACCAGTAGTTCATTAGAAAATTCAAAGCGTGTTTCTTTTACCTATAACAGTGGAGGTTTGCGTACTACAGAAATCACCGAAGCATGGAATTCAAGTTCTTCCCAGTGGGAAAATTATACAAAAGAAGAATATTCCTATAATAGTGATGACCTTATAAAAACTCTTCAGGAAAAGGAGTGGAATGGGACAAATTGGGAAAATGATGAAAAAATCAAAGTTGAATATAATAGTGCAGGACAAACCACTCGAGAAGTATACCAGCTCTGGAGTGGGACAAATTGGACATATTATATACAACTTAAAATGCAATATTCTAACGGGAACCTCACTAATGTAATATCTTACGCTTGGGACACCGGAAACAGCTCTTTTAAAAAAGTAGAGTATCATGTTTATGACTATAACAGTAACAATCAATGTATTCAAGCTGATATGAAAAAATGGGATGGTAGCGGCTGGATTCTTGATAATGGAGCCCCACGATTAATTTTTCATTATGAATCTTTTCTTTCTAACGACAAAGGCTTGAACAAAGATTTATTTACGATTTATCCCAATCCGGCACAAAGTCAAATTAATATTGAAGCCAGTAATAATATGCCCATAAACAATATTCGTATTATCGATATGACGGGCAGGACAGTCTATTCCACCAAAGCCATTTTAAATGCTACTTCAGTCACGCTCCCTGTGAATCAGCTAAATAGAGGGGTTTATATTTTAGAAGTGCAAAGTGGCTCTAAAAAAAGTAGCAAAAAAATCGTTATTAAGTAATAGTCCTATCACTTGAGTTTTCATTTTTATACCGGCAGAATAACATAAATTTCTGTCGGTTTTTTTATAGAATAACAAAGAATACTAACTCATACTCATATGGAATCCTATACGAAAGCGAAAAATACATTAGTCCTAAATATCAGGCTATTTTATAGGTTTTTCGAGGTGTGAACATAGAGGAGATGTTTGATGCTTCCTATAAGTTCGATTTCCTTTTACAACTTGTTTTGATGTGTTTTCATTATCTTTAAGGAATTAATGCCAGTTTAGCCCTACAAATTGACATAATTGAATAAAAAGGAAACCTTTATGAGAAAATATAATTACTTTTTTCTTTGGTTGTTTCTTCCCATAGCCGGAATAGCACAAACTCTCAGTCCTGCCTGTGGGCAGGGCAATACCAGAGACAGTTTGGAGGGCGCACTCCTCATGACTACCAATGACAGTCTGATTATGTTGGCCGATGATTTTTATGTCCCGGCCGGAGATACCATAACCTTCAAAACCATTGAAACCAAAATTCTGGCCAGTAAATATGTTAACTCCATGAGTTTCACCTTTTATAGCGACAATAATGGCCAACCCGGTACCAAAGTGTTAACCGCTGATAGTATCGTGCCCTATTCTCAGACCTATCTCGGCGGTCCCGGCTATTATCTTTTTGACATTTTCACAGCGGTCAACCTGCAGTTTACCGGGGGTACCAGCGGGCAGACCTATTGGATGCAACCTCATCCCAACCTGGAAGGCAATGGCATTGTTTCTGGATTTTCTTTTTGGTGTACAACCCCACAAACGGATAGCACGGGGCTGGTTCACGCCAGTTATAACCATGGCCAGACCTGGCATCCGCAACAAGATAGTGTGCAAGGGATTTTTACCCTGTATTGCGAACACATAACCGATGTGCCGGGCTGCGATTTTGCCATCACCGATACCGTAGAACCGATTACGAGGGTATTGGTAACTTCGGAGGTCTTGAGTGACACCTATCTCAATCATTACTCGGATACGGCCATCAATGGCTCCCCGGGATTGGAAATTTTTGATGAGACTGTGATAAATGCGATGCCTTTACAAACGATCAGTATCGCGGTAGAAGGAAATACCAATGGGAATCACACCAACTATGTAACCATTTTCATCGACTGGTTCCCTGTATATCCATATGACATTTTTGATGTGGATACCCTGTACCAGATAGGCACTCTTCAAAATTCCAATGGAGTGGATGGCCAACAAGTAACGGATACCTTTCAACTTCCCGCTTACAACATGGCTACAGCATTAATCAGAATCCTCAAAACCCGAGAGGAGTATGTGACCGATCCTTGTGGTCATTATCCATTTGGCCAGGCAGAAGATTATTATATCAAAACAGGGGAAATTGGGGTCGAAAAGCATGAGCTTACTGACTTTAGCTTTTATCCCAATCCGGTGAAAAACACGGTAGTCTTAAACAGTAGGAGAAAGATGAAAAAAGTGACAGTTTATAACCTGCTGGGACAACAAGTCCTTGTAGAGACCAATTTAAAAGAAGGCCGCATTAATGTTGCTTCCTTAGCCCGGGGACTTTACTTTTTCAGGGTTTCCTTTAAAAACGGGCTGACCAAAACCATCAAGATAGTTAAGGAATAAAACACCTCTTGGGGATAATTGGTGTCAAAAAGAATGCAAATTATAAGTGAACCTATACCAAATATAGGAGGGTAAAATCCAAATAATTCAAAATTTCCAAGCCCATTATTTCAAACGTAGTTGAGGATCGCTCTGTCATGAGCAGCCGCTCGAGGTGACTCCTCCTCTATTCTTCTCCTGCCAAGTCATGCCCATTAATACCATAGCGCTTTGGAGCCTGCTGTTCAGTTTATCTTCAACTTTTTGTATTTGTTTCGAACCGGCTGAGAAGTCTATTTTCCCGGAAAATATTACCTGATCAAACCATTCAAATTCTCATTCGCCCCTTTATTTTCTTCGGCTATGCAAAATAAGTGTATTGTCCTGAAAAACGCCTTCTCCCTTTTCTCATCCTTCCAGAAAATTTTATATATCTATTATTTATTTATATTATAAAATATATTATTACTATATTTCATTATATTTGTAAATATAATTTATTTATATTATAAATAGCCTATGGTAGCCATTCTAACCGGGAGCCTTACCGGCAATCAGATACAGGATCAGGATAGGCAAATGCGCTTATTGACGAATTACCTGGAAACCTTCGGGGCGACTCCCTTGTCTTGGGAAGTTTATAGGGGAAAGGAGTTTCAATTGAGAATAAATTCTCCTCAACGAGCCCTATCCGTTGCCATCAATCTCAAAAGCTTACTCAAATCTCTGCCGGGTGTCGATATTCGCATGGGAATAGGCTTAGGAGAAGAAAGCTATCGGCATTCCCACATCAGTCGGTCTAACGGCACAGCTTATCTCCATTCCATAGCTGCCTATGAAAGCACAAGCGCTCGACATAAAAAGTTGTGTTTAAAAAGTGAGCAAACCGAATTTGATCAATCCATCAACCTAATGCTCCGCTTGGCCTTGAGTTTTATGAATCATTGGACGCCCACTTCGGCGGCTACCCTGAGTTATGTGCTCGACAAACCCGGCGTTTCTCAAGAAGAGATTTCCCGACAGCTCGGTGTCTCTCAATCGACCATCAGTCAGCGTTTAACCCGGGCGCATTATCAGCCTGTTTGCGAATTGATTCATTATTTTGAAAAGAAAGTAGCCGCGGACCTGGCGAACGCCAATTCATAATTTTATACTTTCAACCGCAAATAAATCACAGATCTTCTCAAAAGTGAGACTAAAAATATATCTTTGACCAAAGGAAAGCAGCAGGCCGGTTCAAGTGGGGTAGAGTTTACCCGGGATTATAAAAAAATCGGCATCGTCTTGATACTCCTCCTTTCTTTGTTTAACATAAATGTTATGCGGTATTTGATTATCAGTTTTATCTTCCTCTGGGCTGGTCATCACGGATATGCCCAAAGTAGTGGGCTGGCTAAAAATTATTTTGAGCAGGGCGAATATGTCAAAGCCGCTTCCATCTATCAACAGTTGTACCGTAAAAACAACAACAGTTTCAGCTTTCTGAAAGGATGGGTTTCCTCCTTACAACAGCAGGAAAAATATGAGGAAGCCGGAAAAAACCTACGGGAATTTGCCAAACGGCGTCCAAATTATCCGGGGATCAATGTAGAGATTGGTCACAATTACCAACTTTGGGGAAAAGAAGAAAAGGCTGAAATCTTTTATAAAAAAGCCCTTGCCAGCATCGAGAAAAGGCCCGCCAAAGCCTATCGGATTGGGAACGACTTTCATAAAATCAATCTCTTGCAAAAAGCTATTCAAGCCTACCAAATTGCATTATCCCACAAATCCAGCGCTCGTTTTATCATCGAATTGGCCCTTCTTTATGGAGAGCAAGGAAAATATGACCAAATGTTTTCTTACTACTTGGATTTGATTCTCGAAAACGAGCAATATTATCGGCTTGTCAATCGCCATTTTTCGCGTTTTATCACTACCGATCCCCACAACAAAGCCAATCAGAGTTTGCGCATGACCTTGATCAAGCGCATTCAAACCGATCCCAAGATATTCTATAATCGGTTGTTGAGTTGGCTCTATGTGCAAGAAGACCAATTTATGAAGGCTTTTATCCAGGAAAAGGCTGTTTATCGACGTTCTTCTCAAAAAGACCTTTCCAAGATCATTCAATTGGCTCGTATTGCAGCTGAAAAAAATGAATACCAAACCGCCAATGATATCTTGACGTTTGCCATTGAAAAAGCATTGACCACGGAGCAAAAGCTCCAAGCCTATGGCGAGTTGATGGAAATCAAAATGACAGCCGCCCGGCCTGCGTCTTATCAAGCTTTGGACAAAGAGTTCTCTTCCATATTATCCACCTACGGAAAAGGTCCCGAAACCCTTCGGTTGCAACTGCAGTATGCCACCTTTTTGGCTTTTATGCAGCAACAAACTGACCGGGCCAAAAGTCTCCTAAATCAGGCTTTGGCGCTCGAATTAAACCGTTTTGAAAGTGCCCGTGTCAAAATGAAGCTGGCCGATGTATGGGTTGCCGAAGAAAAATTTAACCAAGCTTTAATCTACTACAGTCAGATTGCCGGATCGCTTCAAAACAGTCCCATAGCCCGAAAAGCCACTTTTAAAGTAGCCAAAACCAGTTATTATAAAGGTGATTTTGCCTGGGCACAAACCCAATTGAAAGTACTCAAAGAAGCCACCTCCGACCTCATCGCCAACAATGCTTTGGCATTAAATTTACTCATTGAAACCAACAAAGGTCAAGATTCTACCCAAGCGGCTTTAAAACAATTTGCCCGGGCAGATTTACTGGCTACACAGGGCAAAACCCTACAATCTATTGAGGTTTTGAAAGACATTTTAATCCGGCATAAGGGAACAGATATTGAAGACGACGCGCTGTTTAGGCTGGCTAAATTGCAAGAAAAACAAGCACAGTATCAAGCGGCCGCAAAAAACTATCAAAAGATTATTCAGTATTATGCCGACGGTCCACTTGCCGACGATGCTTATTACTACTTGGCCGAATTGTATCGCAATAAACTAAACTTGCCCCAAAAAGCGATGGAGAATTATAAACAAATCATCTTTCACCACTCCGACAGTATTTTTTATGTCAATGCCCGGGAAAAATTCAGGCAGCTCCGCGGAGACGAGCTTCAGTAACTTCCAATTCTCCTGTGGATTAAAATATTAAGGAAAGATGCCGCGTTGCAAATAGGCTTTTTCAATACGGTGAATGGCTATCATATAGGCTGCCATTCGCCAATCTACTTGATTTTCATTTACGGCGTCTGAAACTTTTTTAAAGCTTTTGGCAAATTTATTTTGAATCTTAGGCATGACTTCCTCCAGTTCCCATGATTCGCCGCTTTTGTTTTGCAACCATTCATAATAGCTGCCAATAACTCCGCCTGAATTACACAAGAAATCGGGCAAAATAGTGACCCCTTGTGCCAATAATATTTTTTCACCCCTTGCGGTAACCGGTCCGTTGGCGCCTTCTACAATGAGTTTGGCTTTAACGGAAGCCGCATTATCACTATGAATTTGATTGCCCAAGGCAGCCGGAACCAGGATGTCACAAGCTGTACCAAAAAAAGTGGAAGCTTCTACTTCTTCGGCTTCACCAAAACCTTTAATAGAAGCGTCATTGGTATGAATATAATCGATTAACTTGGCCACATCAATCCCTTTTTCATTTTTCAAGGTAGCATAAGCATCCTGAAGGGCGACGAGTTTAGCGCCATTTTGAATCATAAAATAGGCATACCACTGCCCCACATTTCCAAATCCCTGTAGGGCAAATGTCTTTCCGTCAAGTTCTTCCCCCTGTTCTTCAAGATAAAATTTAGTAGCCAAAAAAACCGTATATCCGGTCGAGCGATCACGGCCTTCCAGGCCTCCGATATCGGTTGGTTTTCCGGTAGCTACATTTTGATTTTTGGTGCGTTCGGCAGCAGACTTGGTATGCGTATAAGTATCTAATATCCAGGCCATGGTTTGAAAGTTGGTATTCACATCCGGCGCCACTATATCGATATTGGGACCGATATTATCCCCCAAAGCGAACGTAAATCTTCGGGTGATGCGTTCTAATTCAGAATTGGAATAATCTCTCGGATCAAACTCAATTCCTCCTTTAGCTCCTCCAAAGGGCAAGCCGGCCAAAGAGGCTTTCCAGGTCATCCACATGGCCAAAGCGCGGGAATCCATGATGCTAATCGTAGGGTGATAACGCAATCCTCCTTTATAAGGCCCAAGAGAATTGTTGTGTTGAACGCGAAAACCCGTAAAAATTTCTACATGACCATCATCCATACGCACCGGAAAATGAACGGTAATCTCATTATTGGTCGTCGCCAGTATTTTTCTAATATTTTCATCGAGCCCCATCTTATCGGCAACATGATTATATTGATCCATCACATTGTCATACATCGAAGTTTTGTTGTTGTTTTTATCTGAATTCATAGGTCAAAGTTTAGCCGTTTAAATTACTCCAAAGAAACCGAGTCGAGGAAGGATGCTTTCATTGGTTTCATCGTTTTGCAATTATCCGGACTTTTTTCTTCCTGCAAATGTCAAGTCCTTTTGCATCGTCCTCAACGGAAGAGCTGCCAACCGAATCCAGAGAGGATTTGCACCTGTATCAATTGGAAGCCTTAATATACAGCAATATAAGGGAATAATTTCAGAACATCCCTTTGCGTCAATTTTTTTATAAAAAAAAGGAGTTGGTCATCAGTTGCTCACATCCAAAGCATCTCGCAAGGCGTTTCCGATAAGCATAAATGCCAAGACCAAACTCATAATGGCCAATCCGGGAATGATGGCGAGGAAAGGTTTTCCGAGTACAATATAGCTGTAGTGCTCTTTAATAATCGTTCCCCAGCTCGGCATGGGCGGTTGTGCCCCAATTCCGAGAAAACTCAATCCGCTTTCTACCAATATGGCGGAGGCAAAATTAGCAGCAGAAATAACAATCACCGGAGCCATCACATTGGGAAGGATGTGTCGTCTTATAATCCGCAGGTTTTTATATCCCAATGCTCGGGCTGCAGTCACAAAGGGCATTTCTTTAACGCTTTTGACTTGTCCGCGTACCACCCGAGCTACTTCCACCCACATGGTGAGCCCTACGGCAATAAATACCTGCCAGAAGCCTTTTCCCAAAGCCAGGGTCATGGCAATCACCAGCAGCAAAGTGGGGATGGACCAAGTGACGTTGATCAGCCACATGATCACTTGATCTACTTTTCCGCCATAATACCCGCCGAGGGCACCGAGACTTATGCCGATAATCAATGATATCAAAACGGCTATAAACCCGATGGACAAAGAAACGCGCGTTCCCAACAAAATACGGCTCAAAAAATCGCGACCATATTTATCCGTTCCCAGCCAAAAGGTACGCGTTTCAAGGTATTTTTGCTTGATCTGGGCGATGCTTTCACGGGGAAAGGTCTGGCTCAAATCAAAAGATCGGAGCGGTCCCTCCACGCCTTTTCCCATATAGGGCGTGACCGTAAGAGAATCCTTAGAGAAGTGGTAATCGGTAATTGGAATTTCTTCGGGTACATTCTCCTTTCCATATAAAAAAACATGTATCCAAGAAGCTTCTTCTTGATGTTGATTAGGAATAAGCAGCATCTGCACGCTAAAGCCCGGTGGTTTGGAGTGTATGGGCAGGTGCATTTTATTGGCATTATTAGAATGGTCGGGAATAATGAAATAGGCAAAAACGGCAACAACCACACAAGTGACAATGTACCAAAAACTCATGACGCCCCATAAGTTTTTTTTGAACTTTTGGAGCGCCAGACGAGTCAGTGATTCTGAGGACTTTGCCAAAACCTATTCTTTTGCTTTAGCTACTTTTCGCTGTTGATTTTGTGTTAGTTTCAGGTCAGACAAAATGTGAATGGCCTCTTCTACATAAATATCTTCCCCCAAATTCTTGTGCCAGCGTTCCCGCTTTTCCTGTAAGGTAGAATCCGTTTCAAATCGCTGAATTTCATACGGAAGAGAAGAAAAGGTCAAATTGGATTCATACTCAGCGAGCGAATCAAATTTCTTGGCCATTGCCTGACGCTCTTCTTTCATACTTTTAAAAGCTTCATAACCCAGCGGAAACACATTTTTATCGCGGTGCTCGGCAATCCATTTGGCATGTTGGGTAATATAATTGAATTGTTGGGTAGTATCAACCCGGTGCTGACTTTCCTTGATCACTTTTGCCAGATTCTCATATCCGTTCCACCGTTCATAATCTGCCGGCGTAATTTCATCCCAAGGCAAAGGCGCTTCGTTATCGCGCTCGCCAATTTTTATAAAGGTATAGCGGTCGGGAACTACTACATCGCTGTGTACTCCTTTGAGCTGGGTGGCGCCACCATTAATACGGTAAAACTTTTGGGTCGTAATTTTAAGGGCCCCCATGTTTCCTAACTCGTCGCTACGCATAAAACGATTGAGGTTGATAAAGCGCTGCACGGTTCCCTTTCCATAGGTTTGCTCGCTTCCCAAAATAACAGCTCGTCCATAGTCTTGCATAGCAGCTGCCAAGATTTCTGAGGCCGAAGCCGAAAGCTCATTGACCAAAATAACCAAAGAACCATTCCATTTTACGGAAGAGTTGCGGTCTTTCAACACTTTTTTATCGTGATCACGCGACCGCACCTGAACCACCGGGCCTTTATCGATAAAGAATCCGGCGATATCGATGGCCGTAGACAAGGATCCGCCGCCATTGTTGCGTAAATCCAGTATGAGTCCGTCAATATGCTGCTCTTTTAAATATTCGATTTGTTTGCGCACATCCGAAGCGGCATTGCGCTTTTCATAATCGTCCATATCAAAGTAAAAACTCGGCAATTTGATCAGCCCATAGGTTTCCCCGTTTTTTTGGGTGATGGCACTTCTGGCATAAGTGGCCTCAAGTTGTACAACATCACGGGTCAATTCAATTTCGGTAATAGAGCCGTCTACCTTTTCAACGGTTAGAATCACCTGCGAACCTTTGGGACCTCGAATGAGTTGTACGGCATCGTTGATGGGCATGCCGACAATGCTCACCGCCTTTTCTTCGTCTTCTTGTCTCACCTTTTTAATGATATCCCCCACTTCAAGACGGCCGTCTCGCCAAGCCGGTCCTCCGGAAATAAGTCGGATTACTTTAATATTATCCAAATCTTTTTGAAGCTGTGCTCCAATTCCTTCTAAGCTTCCGGACATGTTAATATCGAAGTTTTCTTTGTCGCGAGGAGCAAAATAGCCCGTATGCGGATCAAATTCATGGGCAATGGTATTCAGGTAAAAAGAAAACCAATCGCTCTCGTCCAAATCTTCGTTAATGTCAAAAAATTGCTTTAAAGCATGGCGGGTGTTCTTTTGGGCTTCCTTTTGTAATTCCGCATCAGTTTTAGGCTCAAAGTCGGTATCACCCTCTTTTTCAGCCTTTTCAGCCTCTCGTTTTTGATCCTTTTTGAGGTTGTAATAAGAGGAAAGCGTAGAGAATTTCAATTGCTTACGCCATCGGTCTCTTCGCTCTTTCTCCGTAGTAGGATAAGCCAAGTCTTCATATTCGGTATGAATCTTTTCGGGCTTACTAAAGTCAAAACCTTCCTCCAAAATATCTTGATAGACCTTATTCATTTCGTCAATTCGCTGTTGAAGACGGGTATAGGTCAGCTTAAAAAAATCTACCTGATGGTTTTTAAGCTGATCGTCAATCGCGGTTTTATATTTTGAAAACTCTTTGATATCACTTTTCAGAAAAAAGCGTTTTCTCGGGTCGAGTCGCTTCAAATATTGCTCATATACTTTTTTGGAGAATCCGTCATCAATCGCTTTTGGGGCATAGTGATAGTTCTCTAAAACAAAAGTAATCAACTCGGTAAGCACTTCTTCTTTGCTATTATCGCCCGGATCGATTTTTTTGGTGGTAAAGCTGCACGAAGCAACGGCCAAAATCAACCCCAATAAAAAAAGAAGAGAATTTTTCTTCATCAAATGGAATGGTTTCATAGCGTCTTAAACTTAATATTAATGATAAGGAAATCCTTTTAAACCATCGGTTGGTTTCGGGCATTTCCTTCTCTCGACAAAAACGGACAGCCTGCTTAAAAATCGAGCTTTTTACTATCCACAAAAATTCTGCCAGCGGATAAAACTACTATTTTTTTTAAAGCTCAACGCAAAAAAAAGCTTTAATAACAAAGGTTTGGGAAAAATATTTTTAATCCCTCAGCACAACTCATGCTTTTTATCCTTCCTCAGTCATAAAATCGGCTGTCATATAGCTCAAAGCTTTGCCAATTTGTGGATTTCCTTGAGCAACTGCTTCTGTCAAATGAAGGTAATATACCCTTTCCCGTTTGGCCAGCAAAATAAACCGGCGAATTTCATTGACAGAAAATCCGCTGGGGGTCTTTGCGCTACTCGAAAAATCGGTTATGGCATCACAATCAATTTCCAGACCAAAATTGCGATCGACAAAATCCATAGCCGCCTCAAATTGCGCCTGTTGAGCGGGTCGATCTTTTAAAAGCAGGGCTTCAAAAAATGTGATGTCAACCGTTTTATCTTGCTGAAATTGGTCAAAAATATATTGAGGGGTATAATTGCGATGAATTCCAAACATGGCATATTGGGCCATCAATCCTTCTTTTTTGGCAAAGCTAAACCCATTGCCGCTGTGGCGGTAATCGGTGCGTCTCAAATCGGTGTGGGCATCAATATTCAGAATATTGACCGGTCGCCTCAGCCCTTGTGAAGTACCTTTGATATTGCCAAAAGCATTATTATGTCCACCGCCAATAACAATGGGGATTTTTCCGGCCGATACAATTCGAGATACCAGCGCACTAACCTCATCGTCGATTTGTGCTGCGATAGCACCTAATTTTTCCTGCGGATTCTTCTCGGTCGCCATCACCTTTTGGGCCGCTTCCATAAAATCTCCACAATCGAGTTGCCCCAAAATCAGGCAATTTTTTGGATTGTTAAATTGATTGGCCTGAATATTTAAAAAAGCCGCCAAAAAAGATTCCCATGTAGAGGAAGCTCCGGGTTTACCGTAGTTTCCACGAATGCCTACATCCTCGGGAATTCCAAAAATCACGTATGGGGCTCGGTGATTCTGCAGGGCTTCAAAAGAGGTGACAAAATCGAGTGCTTCCCCAAATTTAGTTTCTCCTTGACGTGGATTGGTCAATCGGTCTCGTTGGTCGGTATTGAAAAAAGTGAAGTTTGTCATTGGTAAAATTTGTTTGTCATCAAAAAGTGATCTTATACGGAAGTGATTATTAATATACAATAAATGCGTCGTTATAGCGCATTATTTTGTGTGTTCCGCACGATAAGATTAGGGGCAAGAAGCAATCTTTCTTACCCTATCGCTTCAACTCCTCTCCTTCGATAAACACGGTTTCAATGTTATTACTCCCAAAAGCATAGGGTAAAAAACCATACGAAGGAATGGGTTTGGTCATCATCAAGTTGGCCATTTTCCCTTTGGTGATGCTGCCGTGGGTGTCACTTAGCTCCATGGCATAGGCGGCGTTGACCGTCGCGGCATTGATGGCTTCCTCGGGGTTCATGTTCATTTTGATACAGGCCAGTGAAACCACCAGGTTCATGTTTCCACTCGGGGTGCTGCCGGGATTATAATCGGTGGCCAGTGCCAAAGGCAATCCGGCGTCAATCAGCTGCCGAGCCGGGGTATAGGGAATGCTCAAAAACAAGGAACAAGACGGCAGGGCTACCGGCATTGTAGCCGTATTTTTCAGGGCTTCGATATCGGCATCGGTCATTACTTCCAGGTGATCTACACTCAGGGCGTGGTGATCCACTCCGGCTTGCACCCCGCCAATGGCTTTAAATTGATTGACATGAATTTTTCCGCGCAGACCGTATTTTTCACCGGCTTCCAATATTTTATGCGTGTCCTCCACCGTAAAATAGCCGTCTTCGCAAAAGATATCGACATAATCGGCCAATTCTTCTTCTGCCACCCGGGGCAGCATCTCCTGAAGCACCTTATCGACATAAGCCTTTCGATCTTTTTTAAATTCCGGAGGGAGCGCATGCAAGCCGAGAAAAGTTGATTTTATGGGGAGTTTATAATTGGTTTTTAATTTTTTGATGACCCGTAACATTTTTAATTCTGCTTCAGTAGTCAGGCCATAGCCCGATTTGATTTCTATGGCACCGGTACCGAGCTGCATTACTTCCTTGAGGCGGGCTTCCGTTTGTCGGTAAAGCTCCTCCTCTGCCGTGTTTTGCAGTTTTTGGGCACTGTTGGGAATTCCACCACCGCGATTGGCAATCTCGGCGTAAGTCAATCCGTTGATGCGATCAACAAACTCTTGCTCCCGGTTTCCGGCATAAACCAAATGGGTATGGGAATCAATCCAAGTGGGCAGCATAATCCTTCCGGTGGCATCAATCGTTTGGTCTGCTTCAACCTGAGGACAGGTTTGCATTTCGCCAAAATCTTCAATCTTACCCTCTTTCACCCACAGCCAGGCATTTTTGAGGGTTGGCAAGGTTTTCATCTCTGCCCCGGAAAGACATTGGGTGCCTTCGGGACGAATTTGTAAAAGTTCTTTGATGTTTTTAAACAAGGTCGTCATAAGAATCCATTTTGGGGCGGAAAGATAATAAAATCATTTGGTCTTAAGCATTTTAAAATGGCCTTGTCACTTCTCTTTTGTCATATTTTAGAAGGGGGGGATATGAAATTTTTGATCGACTTGCGAAACCGCGATTCTCAGTACTTTACACACCATAGACAAAATCAATTCCCCTATCAATAATAACAAGTCAAAAACAATTGTTTTATAAGATTCAAGGCTTAATTTTGTCGGTGTAAAAAGAATTTAATAACCCTAAAAATACAACAGATTATGACATTAGTCGGAAAACAATTTCCCAATATGGAAGTAGATGCCATGAACGAAATGGGCGACACTTTTAAAGTAAACATTTTGGAGGAAGCCCGAAAAAACAACCAAAAAGTAGTTTTGTTCTGGTATCCTAAAGACTTTACCTATGTCTGCCCCACTGAGCTGCATGCCTTTCAAAAAGCGCTCAAAGAATTTGAAGATCGCAACACCCTGGTTATCGGTGCCTCTTGTGACACGCCTGAGGTGCACTTCGCCTGGTTGAACACCCCCAAAGATCACGGCGGTATTGAAGGAGTAACTTACCCTATTTTAGCCGATTCGAACCGTAATTTGAGTAACCGTTTGGGAATCTTAGATATTTCTGAAGAGGTTTTTGATGAAGAAACCGGAGATATCCTGGTCAAAGGCGACAATGTGACTTATCGCGCAACCTACTTGATTGATGAGGAAGGCAAGGTTTTTCATGAAAGCATCAATGACATGCCTTTGGGACGTAATGTTCAAGAGTTTTTACGCATGATTGACGCATATACCCACGTTCAAAAGCACGGTGAGGTATGCCCGGCCAACTGGGAAGAAGGCAAGGACGCTATGAAGGCCGACAGCAAGGGAGTATCCACTTATTTGTCTGCCAACTAAACCTGTTTTAGGTTTTATAGTCATTATGCACAGAGCTGACGGGTTTTCAAGAACCTGTCAGCTTCTTATAAACCGTTCAAAATAAAATTAATACCAAAATGACTTACAAATCAGTTTGGTACAAAAACAATAAATCGAATTATTATGGCTAATATTTTAGAACAAGACAACTTAGCAGAAGTAGTTGCTGCACACGATACGGTAGTCGTTCAGTTTATGGCCACCTGGTGTGGAAACTGCCGTTTGATGAAACCCAAGTTTAAAAAATTGTCTCGCGAACATGAGGACATGGAATTTGTACTGGTTGATGCCGAAAAATTTCCCGAGTCTCGAAAGATGGCAACTGTAGATAATTTGCCCACCTTTGCCACCTTTAAAGGAGGTAAATTTGTCAATCAAGTGCAAACCAATAAGTTTGAATCCCTAAAAAACATAGTCGATGAAGTTGCCAATAATTAGACACCTGCAAAAGAACAACGACGAAACCCAACTCAAAAACGCTGCGGAGGTCTTGGAATCTTTTTCAGAACATCGCTCGGTTTCTGAAGAAGAAATGGACGTGGTGGGGGAACTGTTGACCAACATTTTTGGTGCCATTGAAGTTCATCGACTGGTTGAAGACGAAGGCATGCGCGAAATTGATGCTGCCAATGCTTTTGCCAAAAAGGTAATGGGGTCAATTGATCGGTAATACTAAATAGCCCAATATTCAATAAATAAAATTGGTCTTAAAAACGTGGCTTTGGGGAGCTGTACGTTTTTGAGACTCCTTTTTTTAATTTGCGCAAATAAAGTGATATTTGTATTTTTGCAGTTTAATAGGCTCATTTAAGCTTTCTATTACGTAAAATATTTTTTCGTATTTTGCCTTTTCCTTAAACGCTATAGCTGCGGCTATGCCGCATAAAGGAATCTTATTCGGGAACGAAATTCTATTTTTTGCTTCAGTGCTAAGAGTTTAATGGGCGCTATTACTTAAATTTACGATCAATAAAAACTGTATTTGGTCTGTTCCAAAAACACTTTTTTATAAACCCACTTTACTTTTGGATAAAAAGCTTATCATTCGTCGTGTTGCCGATGTTCTCAAGGAAACCCCTTCAGCTCAGGACATCGTCAAAAAAGGAGAAAACCGCGATCAGCGGTTTGTCTACTTAGCGACCCATATGGTTGAAAAGGCGATTGCCAAAGACGCCTTGATTCTCTCTCCGGATGGATTGGGGATTGCTATTCTTTTTAAAACCAATGCAAAAGACAAGGATTTTTGGAATGAAATATGGAGTGAACTCAAACTGGTTCGCCATGTTACGGGAGTGAAAAATGCTTTAAAAATTTTAAAGCATCAGAATTATATTAAAAAACAACGCCCCAAAGAAGGTGATTATCTCTATTGCTGGTTTTGGGGAATTGTTAGCGAGGGTCGCGGTGCAGAAAAACAGACCGCAGCACACATGAAAGATGAGCTTTTACGGATTAGTGAAGAAACCGGTCTCCCCCTTTATGCCGAAACTCGCCTAAAAACCAATGCTATCGTTTATCGCCGCTATAAATTTGAAATATTCCACACTTGGAAACAACCCGGTGGCGGAACCATGTGGTTTATGCGATACCTTCCGGAGAGCGCACAAAAAAAGAAATGATTCCCCTCTTCTTACACCGCATCCCTTCCCTTGCACAGCGATGAGTAAACGGCCTCATACGTAGCGGTTGACATCCTTTTTATCTACTTTGTCTTTCCCGAGGATAATCAAGCGTTCAATTACATTGCGCAATTCGCGAATATTACCATGCCACTCTTGCTTCTTCAAGTAAGTAATGGCTTCTTTGGTAAATTCTTTGGGGGCTATCCCTTGTTCCTCTGCAATTTTTTTGGAGAAATATTCAATCAAAAGCGGAATATCTTCACGGCGTTCACTGAGCTTGGGGACTTCAATAAGAATCACGGCCAACCGGTGATAGAGATCTTCTCTAAACTTCTTATTTTCAATTTCCTTTTTAAGGTCTTTGTTGGTGGCTGCAAGCACCCGCACGTCAATCTTTTTGGTCTTACTGCTTCCCACTCGTTGAATCTTACGCTCTTCAAGGACGCGCAAAACTTTGGCTTGTGCCGACAGGCTCATGTCGCCAATCTCATCGAGGAAAATTGTTCCACCATCAGCATTCTCAAATTTTCCTGCCCGATCTTTATTGGCTGAAGTAAAGGCGCCTTTCACATGGCCAAAAAGCTCACTTTCGATAAGTTCGGGCGGAATGGCAGCGCAGTTGACCTCTATCATAGGACCTTTGGCTCGTTCACTCTTTTCGTGCAGCCAGTGGGCTACCAGCTCTTTTCCGGTTCCGTTGGCACCGGTAATCAAAACTCGGGCTTCTGTAGCAGCCACCTTTTCGATGAGGTCTTTAATCTCTTCCAGCTGAGGCGAATCGCCAACCATCGTATATTTTTTACTCACCTTTTTCTTGAGCCGTTTATTTTCAGAGACAATCTTTTTACGATCAAGAGCATTGCGCACGGTATTGAGCAGGCGGTTTAAATCCGGGGGCTTGGCAATATAGTCATACGCTCCCATTTTCATACACGCTACAGCCGTTTCTAAATCGCCGTGTCCCGATATCATCACAACGGGAATCTCGGGTTTGATTTTCATGGTTGCCTCCAAAACCTCCATTCCATCCATCTTGGGCATTTTGATGTCGCAAAGCACCAAATCATAGTCTTTTGACTTGATATTTTCCATGCCCGATAAGCCGTCCTCGCTTTCTTCTACTTTATAATTTTTGTTTTCTTCCGTCAGAATTTTCTTTAAAACTCGTCTGATGGACGCCTCATCCTCTATAATTAAAATTTTTGATTTCATATGTACTGTTAAATTGTATAATGATTGGCCTCGTACCTCACAAAAAATCCATTTGCCCGAATCTCCTCTTCGTTAACAAGCGGGGGCCATTGCATTTATTTTACCGATTTTATCTCGCAGAGAAGCGTTCCACAAATAGCGTTCTTCTGCCCACTGCTCAAGACCGGAGTGGCACAGTATTAAAATTGATAGCTAAAGCCCAGCATTCCCTGAATTCCTTGTACCGGATATCCATACCAAAGCTGATAGTTATCATTGAATAAATTGTTTCCGCGAAGGAAAAATCCAAGTTGATCGTTCAGCTGATAATTTACACGCAGATTGGCATCAATAAAGCTCTCTACGCTAATTGTTTTATAAGTAGGATCGCCGAGATTGGACAAAGTTGTGATTTCGCCATTTCTTTTGCCTACAAAAAAGAGATCTGCTCCTACGGCCCATTGCTTTGAAATTTTATATCCGGCGTTTAAATTGGCTACAAATCCGGGCAAATTCCAGGCTTCTTTTTCAACATCTTCGCTAAAGTTATTCACCCTGAGATTGGCGCCAATATCCAATTTATCGGTCAGTGAATATCCCAATTCTCCGTAAATAGAAAGGGTTTTTATATCGTCATAAATCACCCCAAAGGAATTGTGATGCAAATAAGGGCGAGTGCGAGTAATCGCAGGATCATAAACGCTTGTTCTAAACAAAGGCTTTCCTTCTTCTGCTTTATAACTCGCCCGAACGTCATAGCTCAGGTTATCGGTAAATTTACCTTTGGCTCCAAAATAGATTTGATATTTTCGATTGGTTGGGGCAATCGCCATACCGGGAGCCACATAAGGATTTTCTTGGGTAAAGCTGTAGTAAGAATTTTGTAATAAGCCTCCTTTGGCTCCGGCGTAGAGGGTGAGGTAATCTCCTGCTACACGATAGCTGGCTTTGACTTTGGGATAAAAAAGCACTTCGTGTTCACTGTTTTCCATATCGGAAGAATACACCACTTGTGCGCCCAGATTTAAGGCAAAATTATCGCGTTGAATATTAAAACTCGGATGCAAACCAATATGCAGATAACCATAGCTCAACCGCTGTAAATCGGCAAACTCTCCGGTGAGGTATTCAAAGCTAAGTATCGCAGACAGGCTTTCTTCTCCAAGCGCAAATTCAAATTCGGGTTCTATAACAATTTGGTTTTCCGTACTTTCAAAATCGTCTCCAAAATGGAAATAACGGACGGATATGCCTTCAAAAGCGCCTTGTTTTACTTTAATATTTCCACCCAAGCCCACGCCGAGGTAATTGTGCTTCACATTGAGGTCGTGACTGCTGTAAAAGCTATTATCGGTTCCATAAAAGCCATACCAATTGTAGAGCTGATGCATCAAATCCAGGTTGATATCCCACACAAATCCCCTTTCGTTGGAATGGAATCCCAAATTGAGGTCGGTGTCATAATACTTGTCGTCTTGCAGGGCTTGGTCTATTCCGCCTTGTGAGGAGTGGTGTTGCAGGCCTATGCTCAGGTTTTGGCGTTTATTAATATCGATATGGCTATAAAGCTCTGCAAATATGTTGGTATAATTACCGATTCCTAAGGCGAGATAATTGTCATACAGATTGGGGAGTCGCTGACGGGAAACGCCGGCGGCACGCCCTTTCTCGGGTTCAAAAGTAGAAGCTACGGGTACATAAAAAATATCGTAGTTTACTTTTTTCTTCTCTGCAATTGCCGAATCGGGCTCTTTATCGGGGCGCTGCTTTAGTTTGACTGCATCGCTCACCGTTGGAGAATAGGGCTTGACAATAATCAGCTTTTGGGTGTCTATCCCTCCGGGAAGGGTATCTTCTTGAGCGAAAACTACGCCTGTCAAAAGGAGTAAAAACAAGGTTAAGATTCTTTTTAAATATGAAAAAGCTCGCATAGCAATCATTAGGGGTTTTTTACTATTAGTTTAATTTAATTTGGTCTAAGGACTTTTTGGTGGTATCACCGGTCGGGGTTGTTTTAACCGAAGAGTTGGTCTTGGCTTCTTCCGCTTTGATGCGCTGCAAATTGCGTTTCGCTTCAGCAACTACTTCAGGATACTCCTTAAAGTTTTCAATGATGCTTTCCAAGATATAAGTCGCTTGATAAGCATCACCCAAATTGTCAAAGTTTTTGGCCATCAAGAGCAAGCCTTTCACACTAAACTCCTTGTAGCCCGAATAATCATTGGCCAGCACCTGAACCGACTTATTAGAAGCTTTGTAATGGCCGGCCTTTCGTTTAAAATAGGCGTCGTAATACTGCGCTTCGGCAGCCAGTTTTCCATGGGCCATTTTAGCCACTTGTCGATAAGCCTTTTCTGCCTTCTGTTCGTCTCCCGTTTTCATAGCCGAACGGGCAATAAAGATATGGGCATCGCTTTTGGCTTGATTTCCGGCTTTGTCATTGGCCAATACCTTTTCGGCATATACCACGGTTTTGGCATAATCTTTTTGTTCGTAATAAGCCTTCATCAAATTGGATTGTGCAAAGGTGATATTGGCTTGCAAACTGGCCATATCTTCTAAACGCGTCATCACCGAAATGGCTTTTTGGTAATTTCTTTTTTCCAAATAAATCCGTGAAAGACGTTTTAAAGATTTTTCGGTAAAATCATTACGCGATTGTGCCACGATGTATTCATAATGTGGTTGCGCTCCTTCTTTGTCGTTTTGACGGTACAAGATCTGCGCCAAATGATAATGCGCTGTCAATGCATGTAAGCCATTTGGAAACTTCTTTAAGTATTTGGCATAAGCTCGGGCTGCTGCCTGATCCTTATTGTCCAGCATTTGATTTTCTGCCGCTTCATAGGTGGCATTGTCAATATCTTCATTAGAAAGATTGACATAGCCCAGTTCTTTGACCCATGCCGCATATTCATCAATACGTCCCAAATCCACATAAATATTTCGTGTAGAACGAATGGCCTGATAGGCTTCTTCCGATTTGGGATAATTGGCGGCTACCTTTTTAAAAATGGACAGGGCTTTTTCATTTTTCCCGCTGTTGTAATAAACCAAGCCTCGTTTAATCATGGCTTTGGAAGCATAGCGGCTATTGGGCATTTGGGTCACAATATCATTATAGGCTTTCAACGCTTTTGTAGGTTGATTTTCGGCTACATAAGTATTGCCCAGCTGATACAGGGCGTCATCGCGATAAATTGATTTTGGGAAACGGTTTATAAAGGCCTCCAAGTCTTCTATTTTGCGATTATTTTTCCCAACAAAACCATAGCTGATAGCCTTTTGATAGTAGGCATAATCACTATCGACATTTTTCTGGGCAATGGCTTTGTTATAAGCTTCCATGGCCTGCCAATAGTCAGAAAGGGCAAAATAACAATCCCCTAAGCGCAAGAAAGCATCATTTTTTTGCCGGGGATCGATATTGTGCCGGCTCGCATAGTCTTGAAAATGGGCTTTGGCCGATTTGTATTTCTTCTGATTGAAATACGCATAACCAATATTGTAATCTACGGCTTTAAACTCCGGGGTTTTTCGAGCAGCGTCCATGCCCATAAATTGTTTATACCCGATTAAAGCCCGCTGATAATCTCCGAGAATATAATCACATTCGGCCTTCCAATACGTGGCTCTTGCTGTATAAACCGGCACCTTTCGCTGAGACAAAGATTTGTCGAATAATTTTTGAGCTCGTTTGTATTTTTCGGCGGAGTAGAGTTCCATTCCACGATAAAAAGCCACTTTTTGGTATACTTTTTTATCGACAAAGTCGCGGCTCTTCTCCAACAAATCCATTGCTTTTTTATAATTCTTTGAAGTCAGGTAAGAATTGACCAAAAGAGATTGTATTTCTCCTTTAGCCGGAGAATTGGGATAGGCCTTTAAAAATTCGGTCAAGACTTCGGGCACGCTTTTATAGTTGTTTCCGATGTCATAGCTCAGTTTGGCGTAATTCAAGGCCGCATCCTCTTTGATTTGGGCATTGAAATCCATTTCCGAAGCATTTTTAAACGCATTTAAGGCGCGCTGTTTCTGACCGAGCTCGATATAGCATTCTGCCAAGTGATAATAAGCATTTTGCGCCACCGCATCATGGCCGTCGATAATTTGGTTGAACTGGGAAACCGCTTTTTTATAGTTTCCCATTTTATAATAAGCAAAGCCCAGCTGGTAATAATCGGTATTGCTCCAGCGCCCGCGTTTGCCTTGATATTTTTCTAAATAGGGAATGGCTTTTTCATATTCTTTTAGGTTGAAATAACTTTCTCCAATAATTTTATTAAGCTCAGATTGGGCGCGGCGTGTTGCCCTTGGCAATTGCTCTTTGGCTTGTTGGATTGCCTTTTCAAAATTGCCTGATTTAAAGCTCATATTGCTTTGAAAGTAGGATACCTTTTTTTGGGCTTGGTCTTTTTCGTCTACGCCTTCAAAAAGCGTATTGGCCTTTTCATAATGATCGCTTTCATAAGCCATAAAACCGAGGTAATACTTGGCTTGAGAGCCATATTCCTCATTGTTTTTGACTTGGTTAAAATAGTATTTGGCCTTTTCTTTCTTACCGGTTTTAAAAGCAGCGTAGCCTTTGTTAAAGTAATATTCGTTTCGCTCTTTCCCGGAAAGTCCGTTTTCATTAACTTTTTCATACCACTGCAAAGCCTTTCCGTATTGTCCGTTTTGGAAATAGAACCCGGCCACATTGCTATACGCCGAATTGCGTTTGGGACTCTCGGGATAAGTTTCCAAAAAATGTCTCAATCGATCTTCGGCATCAAATTGTTGCAAATGCACAGCGGCAATGGCAGCATAATAAGCCGTCTTGGCTTTAAGGTTGTGGTGCTCGGTGCGCTTGTGCAAGCGTTCAAAAATGTGTTGAGCCGGTGTGTATTGGTGTTGGTGAAACAACTTTATCCCGTGTTCAAAAACGGCATAATCTGAGGTATAACGAGCGGTTTGCTGGGCAAATACCGATAGGGAAAACAGGAGAAGCAATAGCGATAAAATGCTCTTTTTCTTAAGCATGTGACGAAAAATTTTGATTTGTGTTCAAAGTTAATGGAATCTTACACCTAATAACGCCGGAAAAGCAGAATAATTATAATCCGAAAAAACGGAATTTGTGAGCGTGATAACAACACGGTTCGGGGCTCGGGCTTATCCTTTTCCGTAAAATTATTTCAAACGAACTGTACAAGCAATTTCTGACTCGCTTTTGTACGGCCAAATACCAGGACTCATAAAAGATTTATACAAATATCCTTACCAGCCGCAAAATAGAATAGTCATTGAAATATTGCAAGGGATTTTATCGTTATCCTTAAAAAAAGTACCTTTAGCCCTGAAAATAAAATAAACTATGTCCGAAACCATTTTATCACTCAGCAATGCCGCCATCTATCAGCGCGAGAACCTCATTCTTTCTGAAGTAAATATTGAGGTCAACAAAGGTGAATTTGTCTATCTCATCGGGAAAACCGGAACGGGAAAGAGTAGTTTTATGAAGACGCTTTATGGTGATCTTCCTTTAAGAGAAGGGCAAGGCAGCATTGTCGATTACAATTTGCGCAAGCTCAAATCAAAAGAAATCCCTTACCTGCGTCGCAAGCTGGGCATTGTTTTTCAAGATTTCAAATTGCTAAACGACCGCAATGTGCGAGACAACTTGATGTTTGTTTTAAAAGCCACCGGTTGGAAAGACAAAAAGAAAATGACCCTTAGGATTGACGAAGTCCTGAGCAAAGTGGGCATGAAAACCAAGAATTTTAAATTCCCTTACCAGTTGTCCGGCGGCGAACAACAACGGGTGGGAATTGCTCGTGCACTGCTCAACGACCCCGAATTGATCTTGGCCGATGAGCCTACCGGGAATCTCGATCCGCAAACTTCTGTGGAAGTAATGGAATTGTTGCGCAACATCAATAAAAACCACAACACCATTTTAATGGCCACACACGACTATGCGCTCCTCTTAAAATACCCTTCAAAAACACTAAAATGTGATGGCCAAAAAGTCTTTGAAGTGGTGCAGAAAAATAAAGAGGCCTAATGCATAATCGGGTCAATACCTTTATTTTAGGCGCTCAAAAAGCCGGAACAACTTGGATTTCCAATCAGCTAAAACAGCATCCCGATATTTTTGTTCCTCCTCAAAAGGAAATTCATTATTTTGACAAACCTGAGCACTTCAACAAAGGGCCGGACTGGTATCTCAGTTTTTATAAAAATCACAAGGAGCCGCTTTGGGTAGATGCCACTCCCAATTATTTATGGACCACTCCTTCGGCAGCTGAGGTGCGCGAGGGAAAGGAGAACACCGGCATTCCCGCCCTGCTCGCTGCTTATAATCCGGAAGCTCGATTTATTGTTAGTTTGCGAGATCCGGTTTCAAGAGCGGTCTCTGCTTTTTATCACCACATTCGAGTGGGTCGTATTTCTCCACGGGCAAAATTTGAAGAACAATGTGCTCATTTCGGAATCGAATCCATGGGCTATTATCACGAGCAATTACAGGAATGGCTAAAATACTTTGATCGAGAGCAATTCTTATTTATCATCTTGGAAGAAGATATTGCTCAAACGCCAAAAGCTACCCTCTCCAAAATTTGTGACTTTCTCAAAATAACGCCTTTTGCATTTTCCGGTTTCCAAAAAAAAGATTACCAAAGGGCCGGACACGATTACCTCAGAATCCGTCACCTCCACAAAAATTTGGGCGCCATTTATAGAAGACTGCCGCCTTTTATTGCCCAAAGCAACCTCTTCCCCATCAAAATTAATGAAAAGGCGCTCCTCGATTTGGAAAAACGCTATAGAAAAGACACGGCCAGTTTGTCGGCGCTGTTGAATCGGTCTCTGCCTTGGCGAGGGCAGCCTTAATCTCATAATACGCGAGACCTCGTAGTTGCATTTATGCCCTTATTTCTTTAAACAACTGATGCCACAGGCCCATCACGTGGTTCAGGTCAAATCTGGAAGTGCTCGTTAGGGCATTTTGCCCCATTTTTTTACGAAGGTCTTCTTCTTGCAATAGGGTCTTGAGACGGTCGACATAAACTTGCTCCTTCCCCTCAGGGATAAGCCATCCGTTTTTCCCGTCTTCGATAATATAGCCCGGACCGGTGGGGCAGTCAAAAGCCATGCAAGGCAATCCGCAGGCCAGGGCCTCTACCAATACATTGCCAAAACCTTCATAACGAGAACTCATCAAAAAAAGCGAGGCTTGTTCATATTTTTCTTCAATATTCACGACCGGCTCATGAAGAGTAACCTGTTGTTGGAGCTGCAAATCCTCTATAATTTGTTGCAAGTGCACCTCTTCCCGATCCCCATAAATATCGAGTTGCCAATCGGGAAATTCCTGAACCACGGCGGCCCAGATTCTCAACAACCGGTCAAATCCTTTTTGGTGGGTATGCCGACCTACAGCAATTGCTTTTTGGGCTGTGTAATCCTTTTTTTCTCTGCCCTGAAGTGCTTGTGGCAAGGGATTGGGAATAACTTCTATCTTGTTGTGCTTCCATTCTTTTCTATTCTCGGGCACCAACACCACTACGCAATCGGCTTTGGCCATAGACCAATCCACTATTTTATTAATCAGTTGATTCTTCAAACGGTTAAAAAGGGTGTCGGGATGTTCTTTACTCCTAAAAAAACGATATAAATGCTCTTCAAACAAAACGCAATTATCAGGCGTTTTAATAAACCGCGGTAAGCAGTGCCCCTTGATGCCATTGTCGACTATAATACTGATATCGGGTTTAAAATCGCGAAGTTGCTGTTTAACAATACGCCTGTAGTGATAAAAATAGAACGGTCCTTTCCCCGGAATTCTGCGAGAAACAACCTCAAGGTGATCAAAATTAAAAAAAGTTTGTTTGGTTCTGGCGTTAGTCACCAAAATACGAATGGTATAGCCCCATTTTTCAACCAGGTATTGGGTGCGAATCGACAAGAATTTTTGCACCCCTCCCGAGCCATCTATAAAAGGAGTGATAAAAAGCAGTTTTCTCGTCATAAACACAGGCTTTATACCAAAGTGACCAACAAATTAACTCGATATTCCGGTATAAATTTCAAAACCAAAAATACATAAAAATAATTCATTGTACAGGACCGCTGTTTCTGAAGTCGGAAAATGGGGTTCTCCCTTGGTTTTTAGGCTTTATAAACTGAGGTAATATCCCAGTCGATAAACATCAAAAACCAACAGTGAAGGATGCTGAGACAGCAGATTTTTTTCCATGGGTTTTTTAAAGGTGCGATAAAAGAGGCTGATCGGCTTCGAGAGTCCGTTTTTAGAGAGCTGATCGGCCTTGGCGGAGAGTTTGGTCTCTGCGGCTTTGATGAGGCCTTGGTTGACAAAATCTCTTAAACTTTCTACCGATTCCCTCGATTTTCGCAAAAAGACTGCGCTACTTTCCAACCCCAAATGGATTACCGGATTGTCAATGTGCAACACCGATAATTTTTGCTTTTTGGCATCCAGGGCAAACAGCGTGTCTTCATGCCGCAGATTGGGAATTTCCTCATTGAAACGCAAACGGGAAAACACCGCTTTTCGGATCAGAAAATTCAGGGTTAAAAACCGCAAATGAGGTTGTTTATTTCGCTCTTCCACCGGCAAGGCTTCACGCTGATTGCCATAAACCCAACGCAATATTTCAGAAGAATCGGGAGGTTTTTTTTGATAGCGAATACCTCCATAAATAATAGCTGCGGAATGCGGAATTTTATCGATGTAATTTTTGACAAAATCTTTTTTGATGACCTGTGTATCTGCATCTAAAAACAGCAGGTTTTCATATTCTGCCTCTTCGGCCAATAGGTTGCGAATGGCACTGCGACCAATGTTTTGGGGCAGTTTTTTATAGCGGGCATGCGGCAATTTGTCAATGGCTTCATTTTCTGTGGGAGGCTTGGGCGAGCAATCATCATATACCCTTATTTCAAAAGGTATTTTTAAAGCTTCTGCCTGTTGATAAAGGGCATTTACCAAAGGGAAAACATTGTAATTATAGGTAGGAATAAGGATGGATATCATGTTATAAGCTTTACTTTTTACGTTTTAAAAACGTCTGAAAATCATAGATGTAATCTGCTTCTGAAAAGGGCGCTGAGGCAAACACCAGGCAAACTGCTCCAGAAGAGAAATTTTTGAGCTCGCGCCAAATTCCCGGAACAATGTGCAGGCCTTTATCAGGTTTGTTCAGAAAGACTGTTTTTTCGGCTTTTCCATCCTTGAGCACCACTTCAAAGCTTCCGCTGACGGCTACCAAAGTTTCGTGCTGCTCTTTATGAGAATGTCCGCCGCGCATGGCTGAGCTGGGAACATCATATAAATAATACACCCGTTTGACCGGAAAACCAAAATGTGCTTTTTCCACCACCGCCAAATTGCCGCGGGTGTCTTCAATCTTGGGAATCTCTTTAAGAATTACATCATCAACACTGCTCATCATTTTATTTTTAAATATCGTTTTTGTCCGTTTTTAGCCGCTTTTACAGCCTTTGGGATTTGTGCAAACTTCAGCTTTTTTTGCTTTACATCAAACCCGATTTTTAATCCAATCCAATAGCGCGTCCTCTCCGGAAACAGCGCTTGCACTACTGCGCCATGTGTATAATACCGCTCTTGATAGCTCATATTTTCATCAGAACTGGTTCCGCGATGTCGGCAAAGGGTTTCAGGGAAATAACTGAGTTGCAGGCCTT
Organism: uncultured Flavobacteriaceae bacterium; assembly: GCA_964586655.1. GTDB lineage: Bacteria > Bacteroidota > Bacteroidia > Flavobacteriales > Flavobacteriaceae > JAJYSO01. Next base: position 143,110 of record CAZPGY010000001.1, on the reverse strand, counting down.
TTTGTTGCAAGGCTGCCAAAAATAAATGCTCTTCTCCCATTTTAAAAACCCCACTTCCCAATCCAAAATGTTCGTCAAAGCGAATTTTTTGTGACTGAAGGTCTCGTCGTCTGATAGCCATCTCCAAGGAAGAGGTATTTAGCATATCAAAATCTGACAAATGTGCTTTGGGTTGATTCGGATAATCTTTGGCCAAAATGCCTTGCTCCTTTTCATACCGAAAGCGAATAAAGCTACTTTGGGGAAAATGAGCAAACGCCTTTCTTATTTTTTGCTCAAATCCATCTAAAAAAACCACATCGTCGTCAGTAAAAACACAAATTTCTCCGCGGGCGTGCTGCAGTGCCGTATTGCGACTTTTAGACAAGCCCTTTTCCGGCGAATTGACAATGCGAATCTGTGGATGATGGGTCTGCAGTTTTTTATCCTCAGATTGATTGACAATCAGCAAAGCCACTCGCTGCGGGATATCTTGTGGAAATATCGCCCGAATAAAATCGAGATTCTCCCGATTCATGGTGGCCAATAATATTTCAATCTCGGGTTTGTCGGTCACGTGTTCTATTTTCTCAGTATCTTTCCACTGTAAAAACTTATAATGAGCCCAATCAGTATCAAAAGGAAATACAAATTATAAGTTCAAAAAAAATTCATTGCGTTTTTATAAAATTTTCAATGGAAAAATTTTACGTACTTTTGAGCAAAGATAAGGGAATCTGTTAATTATTGGTTTGAATGAAGATATTACTCCTCGGCGAATACAGCAAATTACACAATTCCCTCAAAGCCGGATTGGAACAGCTGGGGCACCGGGTACATTTGGTTGGAACCGGAGATGATTTTAAAAATTTTCCGGTAGATCGCTCCTATCGCCCCGTTTTAACCGAACACTATTGGCTTTTCAAATTTATCAGACGCGTTTTTTACCGACTGTTTAAGATCGATTTGCGCGATACCGAACGCGGGATTCGGTTTTATTTTCTATTGCCCAAATTAAAAGCTTATGACCGAGTTCAATTGATCAACTCGGATGCCATTCGCACGCATCCCAAATGGAATTTAAAACTCCTTAAAAAGCTTTTTAAACAGAATGATAAAATATCCCTGCTCGTGTGTGGAGATGAAACCCCGGTGACAGATTACTTGTTGAAAAGAGAATTGAAATATTCTGTGTTGAGCACTTATTTTAAGCATCCTGAGCGGAAATCGGATTTTCATTATATTTTCAAATACACCCAAGAAAACTACCGTCGGACATTTGATTTTGTTCAACAAAAGGCTGATGTTTTGATTACTTCAGACATGGATTATAAAATCCCCATGGATCGAATGGGTTATAAAAACACCTTGATTCCCAATCCCATTATACGGCCAAGCCGTCCTTCTCAATTGCCGGATACTTCCTCAAAAATCAATATATTTTTGGGGATCAATCGGTTGAGTTATTACAAAAAGGGAATTCCTTTTTTTGAGAAAGCCTTGGCCGCTATTCAAGAGCGCTATGCCGATCAGGTAAATATAAAAATTGTGGAAAACCTGCCTTATGAGACTTATATCAAAACGTATCGAGCGGCTCATATTTTTTTGGACATGGTTTATGCCTATGATCAGGGCTACAATGCTTTGGAGGCCATGGCGCAGGGGAAAGTGGTGTTTACCGGTGCCGAAACAGAATTTTTACAGCACTACAAGCTCAAAGAGGATGAGGTGTGCATCAATGCATTGCCCGAGGTTTCACAATTGGTCAAAAAGCTGAGCTGGTTGATCGAAAATCCTGCTAAAATTAATGATATTGGGACAAGTGCGCAAAATTTTATCCGGCGAGAACACGATTATAAAAAAGTGGCGCAGCGTTATGTAGAAGTCTGGAATAAGGAAGGCTGATTTTAAAAACTTAGGCCGCTTATAAATCGGCAAAAAATGTAGAAAGATATGCCTCGTCTCTAAAAAACACTAACTTTGGATTTTAATCCGTTAATAAAACATGGAAAACAGTATCATTTCCCCAAAGGCGCAAATTGGTAAAAATGTAAAAATAGGTGCGTTTTGCATTATTGAAGAAGGAGTCATTATTGGAGACAACACGGTGATTAAAAACTATGTTGAACTGAGAAAAGGGACCCAAATCGGTCGGGATTGTTATATAGATTCTCGGGTAACCTCCTCGGGGAATTGCAAGGTGGGGCATCATGTTACGCTGCGCTATGAAAGTATTTTGGCTCGTGGAGTCTACATTGGAGATTACTCCTATCTCTCTCCCAAGGTGATGACCAACAATTTAAATACTTCACACGCACAAATCGGCGGAGCTCACATTGGCAGTCATGTTTTTGTTGGCACCAGCAGTGTTTTGCAACACGGAATAAAGATTGGAAATCACGCCATCATCGGTTCCCTGTCTTTTGTCAATAAGGATATTCCTTCGCATGAAATTTGGTTTGGTCATCCCGCTCGATTTTATCGAAAAAACGAATAAATCAGCCCTGAGGAAACGGGATGGACTGCGTTTTTTAAAAATCAATGATCTTATACTTTTTCAGCAGCTCTTTTTCATTTTCCCAATCGCGGGTATAGTTTTTCTTAATCATTTTAGCCGGAATGCCCCCCAGCAAAACATGTTTCCCCAGTTCTTTATAATTTTTATTGCACAGTGAATTGGAGGCAATCACACAAAAATCGGGAGTTTGGCAGCCGGGCATAAAAGTAACCCGATTGGAAACCGCATTATGACTGCCCAAGCGCACCGGAAGTACCATGGGATAATAGGTTCCAGTTTCGCTGTTTTTCATGGGGTGATGATTGGTATCGGTCAGCTGAGACTCATAACCAATGCCGGTCCACGCCCCTATTCTAATTTCTTTTTTACAAATCAGTTTTACCCGAGAGCCCAAACAACCCATATACCCAAATTCACAGACTGCATTTTTACCAATAGAGACGGCAAAATCCCGCCCGATTTGTGCATTCCCGTTGAAAATCAAGTGTCCCGACAACACCAATTCGGAGGTGCCTTGAGAAGTGGAAGGAAACTCAAACTTTTGTCCAAATCCGATCATGGCTCTTTTTATGGGAGCTTTAATGGTAAGCTTCCCTTGAAGAGAAGAAAATTTGACTTTCCCATAAAAAAACACAGGCAATTTTCTGGCGGTAGCCCAGGGAAACATTTTAAAATTAAACAAGAGGGTTTTGTACCAGTTGACGGTTAACGCAAACCGCAGCTTGTGATAAAATTTTTTCAGCGATCTCAACATCTATAGCTTATGATTTATCCGTATCCCCCTTATTTAAAAAGGCCTTAATCAGTTCTACAAAATTAATTTTTTTATTGAGATAATGGTATGAAAACAAAGTTGATATAATCAGAAAGACGCTCAATGCAGTATAACGCAAAAGAGGATTTGCCATAAAAGTAAACCCAAAAGAAAGTCCGCACAACAAGATACAGGCACAAAAGATTCCATAAAATTCCTTTGTAAAATAGACCTTGTAATAAAGATAATCAATCAAATAAATAGCAATCAGGTGAATGATATAGTAAACCAAGAAACTGATTCCCAGTCCGGTCAGTCCACCGATATAATATCCGGTCATATTGATTCCCAATTGAAACAGGCTAAAAGCCACATTGCTAATCATAAAGATGCGCGTATCGCCTTTAGCAATAATCACATAGCCCAGGGAAAAGGAAACCGCTTTGAACAAGAGTCCCATAATTCCCCAAGAAATCATCATTTCAATTCCCAAAAATTTTGCCGAGAACAGCAATCGGATAAAAAAGGGAGCAAAAGCCAAAAACAAGACGATAATGGGGGTGATAATTAAAATGGCAATAAAAGCCTGCTGTTTCACCATGCTCCGTACTTTGGTATTGTCGGTAGCGATTCCGGACAAACGGGGATAATAATCTTTTCCCATCGCCGTAAAAATCAGCGAACCATAGGTACTCAATACCATAAATCCGGCGGTAAACAGCCCCACTTGGTCAACACCACCCATTTCATTGATATATATTTCGAGTCCATAAGCGGTCACAGCGGTAAGAATGCCCGTTAAACTTAATGCCAGCCCGAGTTTAAACATCTCTTTCCCCTCGGAAACATGCTCCGCATAAGTCAATTTAATTTTCGGGATCTTATTGGTTTTAATAAAGTACCAACTCAATCCAAAATTAATCAGCGAGCTAATAATAATGGCCGGGACAATAGCCTTTTCGGCAAAGAAATAATACAGGGGGGCCACCATTAGTAAAGACAGGAAACTACCATACAAATTGGCTTTGGCCAGTTGTTTGAGTTTTCGCAATCCTTGCAAGATGCTGGATCCACCATTGGCCAGCTGATCAAACAAGACCGCAACGGCTACCAAGGCAATAGAAAAGGTATAAGCCTTTGAATCGAACAACAGCTGACTGATCAAAGGGGATATCAGTAAAAGCACCACTGCTCCGAGCAATCCGGTAAGCCACAGCAACTTTTTTAAGATATTAATCAATCGGTAAGCTTTGTTTTTATCGCCGTAAGTAAAATGAGCAGCAATAAATTTTACTGCACTCATGGGCAGTCCAAAATTGGTGAGTTTATGAGTGACCATCACCGTAGATTTCAATAAACGCAGCATCCCCAATCCCGAAGGCCCCAAAAAGATGGCCGCCACTTTGGTCTTGATTATCGAAAAAAGGATTTGCAACACCTGAACCCCTCCAAACAAGGAGGTGGCTTTAAAGATTTGTTGATATTCTTTTTTGTCCTCCCGCATTTTCAATATTGATTAAGCACCTCAATAACCTGACTTTGTTCTTCGGTAGTCAAGCTTGGATTTAAAGGAATGCTGACCACTTCGCGGTGGATTTTTTCAGTAATGGGAAGATGCATGTCCTTAAATTCGGGGAGTGCATTTTGACGGTGTGGCGGAACGGGATAATGAATTTGATAGCCGATTTCATTTTTTTCCAAGTATTTGCAAAAATGTTCTCGATTCTCCACTCGAATCACAAACAAATGGAATACATGGCTTTTATTGCCTTTCCAATACGGCAATTTTATTTTGTGATTTTGAATTTGATTGAGATAGGTTTGGGCCATTTCTCGACGTCGGCCATTGTCTTGGTCCAAATACTTTAATTTTTCCAACAAAAAAGCGGCCTGTATTTCGTCTAAACGGGAATTATAACCTACAAAATCTGCTACATATTTTTGGTGGAATCCATAATTACGCATTCTCTCAATCAACGTGGCCAGGGTTTTGTCATCAGTGGTTACTGCGCCACCGTCGCCCAGTGCTCCTAAATTTTTAGTGGGATAAAAGCTATAGGCCGTTGCATGGGCAAAGCTCAGCGGTTCTTCTTCCGGAGCATGAATTTCTGCGCCGTGAGATTGAGCGGCATCAACAATCAACAGCATATCTTCCTTGGTGGTTAGGCTGCCCAATGTTTTTAAATCGGCTGTTTGACCATACAGATTGGTGGCCAAGATGGCGCGAGTTTTAGTGGTGATCTTTTTTCGCACCTCTTCTACATCAATATTAAAAGTTTTCTCATCCGGTTCAATCAATACAGGTATTAAGTTGGCACGTTTAATGGCCAGGATGGTGGCAATATAGGTATTGGCAGCCACCAACACTTTATCGCCTTCACGCAGGCGTCCCATTTGCATATAGCTTCTAAAAATCATCGTTAGCGCATCCAGCCCATTGCCGGTACCTATACAAAAATTGGTGTGACAATACCGGGCAAATTCCGTTTCAAATTCCCGCATCTTATCTCCCATGATATAATATCCGGAGTTGATGAAATTGGAAAATTCCTTTTGAAATGCGCTTTCAAAAGGACGATTGATTTTTTTTAAATCGAGAAATGGAATCATGCCTTTGGTGGGTTTTTATACCGTAATGACAATTAATATAGACCCGCTTCAGCTTCTGGCTTCGCTGCCCTATTCAATTGTAAACATACGGCATGACAAATTAGAAGAATTAAATTTTAGTCTATAAATTTTTTATTTTCGTATTAATCAAAAGTACATAAAATTTTCACATCGAAAATTAAACAAAAACATCGTTTAGGTATTTATAATTTTCCGGATTTAATCGATAGGTATCATAATTCACGCCCCTGGCACCAAAGCTCTCTTTCCAATACAGCAGTCCGCGATTGAGACGATGATTTTCATTGGAAGTGCCAAAATCAAAATAGGTTTTATGTTTAAATTCCTTCGTTATCAACTCGTGGAATAAAAAATCCAGGGTTCTGTAGGTTTGTCGGTTTTTTCCGGCAGCGATATATTGGGTATGCGCCACTCGATCGGTTTCAAAAATGGTGGTGCCTCCTATAATCTTTTCATCTTTATACACATTATATTGATGAATATGCTGTGGAAATTTTTGGGCCAAGTGTTCTATTTCGACCAGCGAATGGACCGGTGTCGCGTCGTGTCTCAATTTTAAATTGGGGATGAGAATTTCTTCCCAAAAGTTTTTAAACTGCTGTTCTTTCTCAATCTTTAGTTGGTGTTTTTGGGCTATTTTAAATCCTCTTCTGCGCGAATACTGCATTTTTACCCGGTCGGGCATATAAACGGCTCCGGAGAACTCTCGTTTGACCAAATCTGCCTTCAATAAAGATAAAAGATAGCTTATTTCTCCGGACGGATAGTTGTGGTAAATAGCAGGAACCGGCTTAATATACAGGGCTTTGACTCCGGATTTCGTTAAAAACTGCAGGAGGGCTTTAAAGCCTTCGAGGGTTTTCTCAAATTTGGTTTTACGGGAAAGTACCCAATCGCCATAAGTGAGTCCCTGATGGGCATAGACTTCTGCTCCTTTTTGATTCGCCGGTAACAACCCGATGAGCTTTTTGTCTCTATAGATCATCAAAGAGAAATCAATAAATCGATCTTGGTGATAGTCCATAAAATCGCGTTGAAAGAGGAAGCTGCCGTTCTTTGACTTTTTTATAAAATCATCCCACTCTTGTTTTTTATCGGGGGTATATTTTTTTACCTGAAAATGTGCCATAAGGGATGAAAGCTTAGCTCAAAAATACATAAAATTTATACCGTAATGACAATTAATACAGACTCGCTTCAACTTCTGACTTCGCAGCCTTATTTAATTGTAAGCATACGACATGACAAATTATATCAACTTTTAGTCTGTAAAAATTTTCATTTTCGTATTAATCCATTGGAAATCACACCAATTGCCGTCTCTCAAAAATCCATACCTTTAATCTTTTGGTAAATCCGCAGGGCATTGCCATCGGTTAACGAAGCGACATAACTGCACAAATCGATTAAGTTTTGGTAAGTAGACTTTTCTTCAAAGTTAAAATCAGACAAGAAGTTTTGCTTAATCAGCTGCTCATAATGTCCGGAAATTCCTTGGGTTTGCCTTTCAAAAGTTTGGGTGAATGTATCCAGTAGGGTTTCGATAATTTTATAACCGGCTATTTCCTTTTCGGTCACTTGCTGACTGCGATACACCTTGAGGATACTGATTTTAATAATGTCATTAATCTGAGCTTTATACTTTGATTTCTCCAATAATGGCACTTGGAATTCTCCGTTTAAAATTTCTTCTTCATGCCGGAGAAAAATTTGAACAGCATCATTGATCAAGGTGCTGATGGCCAAGGCTCTCAAATAACTGATCCGCGCTTTTTTGGAGGTCAGGTTGTGATAATTGTCCTTTATGATATTATCTTTGACCAGTTTGATTAAATATTCAAGGGCATATTCTTCTTCAATCAGTCCCAAATTGATGCCGTCTTCAAAATCGATGAGCGTATAACAAATATCGTCAGCTGCTTCCACCAAAAAGGTCAGCGGATGTCGTTTATAGCGCAAATCATCGGCCTGATCATTTATTTTCTGTAATCCGAGGGATTCGGCCACGTCTTTAAATATAGCCTCCTCAGATTGAAAGTAGCCAAATTTTTTATCGCCTACATAAGCAGTGGGCTTGTGCGGCAAAGAGGCTTTGGGGTATTTCATAAAAGCGCCCAAAGTGGCATAACTCAGCCGCAAGCCGTCTTTTACTCCGTTTTTGGTCTCGGTCAGCAATTTAAAGCCGTTGGCATTGCCTTCAAACCGAATCAAATCGGCATACTGCTTATCGGTCAATGCAGCTTTGAAACGTTTGCCGGCTCCGATCTTAAAATAATTGCCAATGGCTTTCTCCCCCGAATGCCCAAAAGGCGGATTTCCAATGTCATGAGCCAAAGACGCCGCGGCCACAATTGCTCCAAAATCACCAAATTGATATCCTAAATCGGTCAGTTCGGGATATTTTTTTAAGAGTTCTTTTCCCACCGCACGCCCCAAAGAGCGGCCCACCACCGATACTTCCAAACTGTGGGTCAATCGGGTGTGCACAAAATCGGTTTTAGACAAAGGAATAACTTGGGTTTTGTCCTGTAAGCTTCTGAAGGCAGCAGAAAAAGTAATTCGATCATAATCGACTTCAAATCCCAAGCGGGTGTTATCTTGATCTCTTCGAAGACGCACTTCGGTGTCTCTGTATTTTTTTAAGGACAAAAGTTGAGGCCAATTCATAGGCTGAATTTTTTTTGTAAAAATAAGAAATGGAAACGGGAAATGAAGTTGAATTGAAAGCGATCACAAAGGAGAATCTCAATGAGCTCATTTAAACTTTCTATTATTGGCTGCAATCCTAAAAGTTTAAATGCCCCCTATTAGAAAAAATAGACTTCTCAAAAATGAAAAGAGAAAGCTCTTCCTATTTCAAGAAACTTATATAAAAAAACCTACATAGTTAATATTGATACCAAAATTGGATTAAATAGAAGTTTACTATTAAAAACTACCTCATATAAGCCGATTTAAGCCTTTTAAAAAGAATTGTGGTATCTTTTTATTTTACAAGCCTATAACACGTCTTAAACAAGCGATAAATCACTAAAAGAGCCTGTAAATAAATTTTACTCCCTTTTTTTTCTCGTAAAATCACAAAGAAAAGTGCTTTATTAACTAAAAGGTTAGTTTCCGTACGGTTATGCTGTTTGGTGTGGAGAACTTATACGGAAATGACATTAAAAATAGACTAATCTTCCTGATACCAAAATGATTTTAAACACCTCCTCCCCCATTCAAGGTCGCTCAGTAAAAAATTTCCTATGATTTTGCTCGGGGTCAACTAAAACCGTTCCACGTGAAACAATATTTTAAATCAATCTTTTTTTAAAAAACATCCCCAAAATTATTTATCGTCCCAAGTGGACCAACAAAGCAGAAATATCACTGGGTCGAACTCCACTAACGCGAGACGCCTGAGAAACTGTTTTGGGTTTGATTTCGGTAAGTTTCTGACGTGCTTCATAGGACATGGAAGACAAATTGTGATACTCAAAATTGCTCGGAATTTTAATTCCCTCGAGTCGATTTAATTTATCCGCATTTTGTTTTTCCTTTTCGATATATCCGGAATATTTAATTTGAATTTCGGTTTGTGCAATCTCTTCTTCATCCAATTTTTCCTCACAGATATAATGAGCAATACTGTCAATTTTTTTAAGGTCACTCATAAAAACATGGGGGCGTTTAAGGATCTTATCAATCTTTCCTTTTTGTTTGGTTGGGGAAGATTTTTTAGCCTCCAAAATCGGATTAATGTCTTCGGGTGCTACGCTGGTATTTTCCAAAAATTCTTTAAATAATTTTGCTGCTTCTTTCTTTTCAAGCATTCGATTGAGGCGTTCTTTAGAAGCAATTCCGAGTGCATAAGCTTTTTCGGTTAGTCTAAAATCGGCATTATCCTGACGCAAAAGCGTACGATATTCTGCTCTGGAAGTAAACATTCGATAAGGTTCTTTGGTGCCTTTGGTGATCAAATCATCAATCAGTACTCCAATATAGGCCTCATTGCGTTGAAGGGTAAAGGCTTCTTTTTCTTTCACTTTTAGGGCGGCATTAATTCCGGCCATTAGCCCTTGGCAGGCAGCTTCTTCATAACCGGTCGTACCGTTAATTTGCCCGGCAAAATACAAGCCTTCCACCAATTTTGTTTCCAGGGTATGTTGAATTTGTGTCGGTGGGAAATAGTCATATTCAATGGCATAGCCCGGTCTAAAAAATTTACAGTTCTCAAAGCCGGGTACTTTACGCAGGGCTTCAAACTGAATTTCCTGGGGCAAGGAAGTCGAAAAACCATTGACATAATATTCAATGGTGTGCCAGCCTTCGGGTTCAATAAACATTTGGTGGCGGTCTTTGGAAGCAAATCTATCAATTTTATCTTCTATACTCGGGCAATATCGAGGACCTGTACTTTTGATTCTTCCGTTAAACATAGGCGAGCGATCAAATCCTTTTCGTAGGGATTCGTGTACTTCCGGAGAAGTGTAGGTCATGTAGCAAGAGCGTTGTTTTTCTAAAACGTGGGTGTGATTTAGATAAGAGAATTTGTGGGGTTTTTCGTCTCCAAATTGTTCTTCCATTTTAGAAAAATCCAAGGATCGTCCGTCTACTCTCGGCGGGGTTCCGGTTTTCATTCTTCCGGAGGTAAAACCCAAATTTTCCAAATCAGCCGTCAATCCGGTAGCGGCTCTTTCTCCGGACCGTCCTCCGCCATAATGATGCTCACCAATATGGATCAACCCATTTAAAAAGGTACCGTTGGTCAAGATGACCGTTTTGGCTTTAAATTGAACACCGGTAGAAGTTACAATTCCTGTAATTTTATAGTGATCGGTCAAGATTCCGGAAACCATCTCCTGATAAAAATCGAGATTTTCTGTTTGCTCCAACATTTTTCGCCATTCGGCAGAAAACATCATTCGATCACTTTGAACGCGCGGACTCCACATGGCCGGTCCTTTAGAACGATTGAGCATTCTGAATTGAATGGCCGAGCGATCGGCTACTATACCCGAATAGCCGCCCATGGCGTCAATCTCACGCAAAATTTGCCCTTTGGCAATACCTCCCATCGCCGGATTACAAGACATTTGTGCAATATTTTGCAAGTTCATGGTAGCCAATAAAGTTTTGCAACCCATATTGGCAGCGGCAGCGGCAGCTTCGCTTCCGGCGTGACCGCCTCCCACCACAATAACGTCATATTCTATTCCAAACATAATTTCTCTTTTTTGTTTAATGTTCCACGTGGAACATTTGCATCTTTTCTTCTTCTTTTTTACGCATCAAAGCCGATTCATCCGGCGTTTTATCCTTATAGCCACAGTAATGCAAAATGCCGTGTGCCATCACCCGAAGTAATTCAGATTGAAAAGAAACGCCGTATTTTTCTGCATTCTCCTCTACCCTCTCCACACTGATGAAAATGTCTCCGGAAATTAAATTGCCCTGACCGTAATCAAAACTGATGATGTCGGTATAATCAGTATGCTGCAAATATTTTTGATTCAGTTGATCCAAATAATCATCATCACAAAAAATATAAGTAATGGCTCCACAGATTTTTTGCTCGGACTCAATAACGGTTTTTATCCAATTTTCATAGACTGAAAAAGGCGCAAATTCAAAATCATATTTCAGTACAAATTCAATCATCTATTGCTTAAAATATTCTTGGATCAGTTGTTTATAATTTTGTTGCAAAGGTAAGCGATGACGGTTTAATATTTCAAGCGTATTGAAATAGTCTTTGGCCGTTTCTAAATCTCCCTTAACATCGTGGTTATAAATTTTGAAATTGGTTTTGGACTGGCGTTTGTTTTCCCATTCCTGTTTGTAGGTGGCATTTTTTAAACGTATCAAATTTTGTTTGATCTGCATCATCATTTCTTCGGTCTGTTCGGTGAATCCTTGTCGCAACAATTCTTGCTCCACCTGTTTCATTTGACGACTTAGGCGTTCTGCAAATTCGCCCAAGTTTTTTTTGCGCATCAGGTTTTCTAATTCAAAACGCAATTTTTGTTGTTGTTTAAAAATTTCATACAACCTTGCATTTTTTTGACCCGAAGAAAACTGACCATTCCCCATCTGCTGTCCCTTTTTTCCCGATTTTCCTTCTTTTCCTTTTTCTCCCGGTTTTTGTCCGTCTTTCTGTGAGCCCTTTTTGCCAAATTTTTTCCTTCCTTCTTTCATTTGCTGGGCTAAAGATTGCTGGGTTTTGATAATATCCGGCAATTGAAATCCTCGGCCTTGTCCTTGTCCGGGTTTGGGCATTCCTTGTCCGCCACTACTTCCTTTCATTTGCATCATCATCTGCATATTTTGTAAGGCGTCATCCAACAAATTGGCCAAATCATTGGCTCCGGTTAAAACATAATGCTGACTTGCAATTCCGGTTCTCAATTTAACCTCTGCCAATCGAGAGACCGATTTGTCGAGGTTAAAATTAATATCCGTCAATTGAGATAGAATTTTATCAGAAATAAAAGGATTGCGCAAAGCCAAGGCATACAAACTGTCATCAATATGCTCAAAATTATTTTTTAAGGTGTATTGATACTGGAGTTTTTCAGCATAATTGGGACTTTCCTTATTCAATTTGCTAAAATCTTCCATCAAATCTTCTTGTTGAAAAGAAAACACAATCAAGTTGTCTAAAATTTGTTTAAGCATCTCAATATCAGCATCTAATCTATTCATCATTGACATTTGCATCATCGACATCATCTGTTGGCTCATCTGACGCATTTGTTCGGCTGCCGATTGTTGTTTTTGCTGGGCGCCCTGCTTCAATTGTTGAGAAGATTTGGAAGAATTCTGTTCAGACGAATTTGATTTTTGCTCATTTTCGGCATCTTTCTTTTGACGTTCCGAGTTCTCCAATTTTTTCTTGGCCTGTTTCTGATCCTTTTCAATCTTTTCTTCCGCAGCTTTCTTCCGTCCCAAATCCATAGGATTTTCCAAGGCTTTATTTTCTTTTTGCAAACTGTCCAATCGCTTTCTGTACTGTTCAAAAGCATCGTTTAATTTTTGCTGGGCTTCACTTGTATTTTCCTCTTTTTTAGTGGATAATTCTTGTTGCTTTTTGGCCAATTGATGCAAGTCTTTAGCGAGTTGTTTGGCTTTATTGCGCACGTAGTAACGCTTGGTCAGCTCTAACAATTGTTCCAAACTCATTTCTTGATTTTTTTTGTTTTTGGCCAATTGTTCTAATTTTTCAGCCAGTTTTTCATCACTGAGTTTGCGCCTGTATTTTTCCAATTCTTTCAACAGCTTTTCATTTTGCTGAAGCTGTTTTTCCATACGTTCCAAACGCTTTTGAAGTTTGTCTTTCAGCATGTCATCCTTTTCTCCTCTTTTAAAATCCTCCAAATTGCGTTGCATTTTCTCAAAATAATTTTGCAACTGCTCATTTTGTTGCTGCTGACGATTAAAAAACCGCTTAAATTTTTGTTGATCGGTATAACTCAATTTAGATTTTTGCTTTTGCATTTGGCTGAGTTCCGTCAATTTATCTTGAGATTTTTTCATTTGTCGAAGACTTTGATCGATGTCTTCAATTCCTTGGTGTTGCTCATTGAGTTGTTTTTCTCTCGCTTCCTCCACACTCAAGCGACGATAAGAAAACAGCTGACTTTTAGCCGATTTGGATCCATTGATCGCATCATTGTCAAATACTTGAAAATAGAGTTCATAAGACACGCCTCTCTCCAAATTCAGGGTATCGGGAAAAACATAGAGGAATTCTTCAAATCCGGTAGAAGCAAGAGGAATGGAACGTTTTTCTATTTGATGTGGTTGTTTAACCGGATAATAAACCAATTGCAATCCCGACAAACCGTAATCATCTGAAAGTTGTCCGTGAAAATAGAGCACCTCTTGGCGAATGCTATCGCGTTTCATCGCTACTGTAATCTCGGGATATTCATCTTTAATGACTTTTAATTCATAGGCCAATTTCATAAAGTCTTTAAAGCGTTTGTTGGAGGTAAGCACCTTATAATATGTGTGATCTCGAATCACTTTATCGGCCACAAAGGCATTTTTATGGGAAGTAAAAGACTGAAGGGTATCCGGTAATTTTAATTTAATATTTGTGGTGTTTTTTGCGACAATATTCCAGCTTATTTTAGTGCCTTCAGGAACGGTGGCATTACCGGTTCCTTTAATGGTTTGATCTTTTTTTCCCAAATACGCCGGGTAATCTAAGTGCATTTTAAAGTCTAATAAAATAGGTATATTATTGACTTTCAATAAATAAGGTCGAGAGCTTACTTGGTTAGCCGAGAAATAAAATCTAATATTTTCATCGAGATGGGAAAAAGTATAAGAAAACTGCCCCGGGGTTTTACTTTCCAATAAAAAACTTTCTCCATGATAGTGAATTTTGACATTTTCGGGAATAATTTCTCCTTCGGTTTTGAGTTGCAATACAAAATCTTCGTTTTGTCGGGCTTCCAAATCAGCATTGAGAATATGAAAAGAAAAAGGAGCCGGAGGCTCGTAGGCAATTTTATAATTGACCACTCGAGAATAACTATCGGTAAAGAGCGAACTGTAACCAAATCCCCAAATAATCAAGATGATTAATATGGGAAGGGCAGCAAACTTCAGGTATTTAAAATTGCTTTTAAAATTGATTGCAAATTTAAAGGGAATGGGCTGCAGTTCATTTGATTTTTGTTCAATACTCGCCATTAACAAGTCAGAATTTGCCTGCTCCCCTGCTGCCTTAAGTTGCAATACATTAATCAATTTATCACTCACCTCAGGAAAATGATTTCCAATGATTTGTGCTGCCTTTTCATGGCTTATTCCGCGAGATAAATTGAACAATTTAAGTATGGGCAGTACGATAAAACGACCAAAAAGAGCCGCTTCCACCGCAATAAACAGCCAAAATAAAATCAATCGACCTGTTTTGCTCAACCACAAAAAATATTCTAAAGAAACGGTCAATAAAAAATACAGCAATCCAAGGGCAAAGAAAAGTATCAACCCTTTCAAGAGTTCATTGACATAAAATTTCCTGATAAACCCGCGTAATTTAGCTATGATTTGGTGATAACTGCCCATTTAAATTTGCTTCGTTCTGAAACTCATAAATTTACAAAATTATTTTGAATATGAATGAATCTCGTCGATACATCTTCCTGCTCGATCAGTAGGACCATCAACTACTATTAATCATTTTTAACCATGGCAATATGAGGAATTCCATCTTCAAGATAACCTGTTCCTATTTGTCGAAATCCATGGGATTGATAAAACTTTTTTAGGTGTTCTTGTGCAGAAATTTTTATAGAATGGGTTTTATAATGCTCAACCACAGCCGCTATGGAAGCTTGAATCAGCTGATGAGCAAATCCGGATTTTCGATGGGTTTCTCGCACCAATACCCGACCAATGGCTGCTTCCTCAAAATAAATTTTAGGTGGGAAACAACGGGCATAAGCCACAATTTCCGTATTTATTTTCCCTAAAATATGTAAGGCTTGCTGGTCTTTTCCATCAATATCTTGGTAAACACAATCCTGTTCGACCACAAAAATTTCAGACCGCAATTGCAAAATCTGATAAAGCTCGTCACAAGTCAGATTATTAAAATTTTTGACGGAAAAAACTATTTTTTTGATTTGCATAAACAGCTTTTAATCTTGCACAATCACAGATTTATTGTCTTTTTTATCAAATTCAGGTTGGATATTGACATGATTGATATTGAATTCTTTATAAACAACTTTTTCTATTTGTTCTAAAATACAATCAAACTCCGATAAATGAATATCTCGATGAAAATCAATATGTGCTTCAAGGTGAATTTCGTGCTCATTGAGCTGCCAAATATGGATGTGATGCATATTTTTAATGCCGTCAATAGTACTTATTCTTTGAACCAATTCATCGATTTCAATATCATCCGGACTGAAGAGCATCAACACATTAAAAGCGGATTTTAAAAGAATTATGCCGGTATAAATCAAATATCCTCCAATAATGAGGGTCAACAAGCTGTCTACCCAATAAATTTCAAAAAATTTCATGAGCAATCCTCCTATCAAAACCGCCACTGAAGTGAGCATATCGGTAAATAGATGCAGATAAGAAGATTTGATATTGATGTTGGTCTTACTTCCTTTGTACAAAAGCAGCGCGCTAATTCCATTACCGGCAATGGCAAAAATAGCCAGCCAAATCACTAAACCGGTTCCCACCGGCTCCGGAGGTTCAAAAAATCGAAAAATTGATTCTTTAATCAGATAAACGGCTATCACAATAAGGATTCCCGCATTGACAAAAGCAGCAATTATTTCTGCTCGTTTATAGCCGAAGGTCTTGCTAAAATCAGCATTTTTGCCCACCATTTTATTGGCGATATAACTGATCAAGAGCGAAATTATATCACTAAAATTATGCAACGCATCAGAGAGCAAAGACAAGCTTCCGCTTATAAAGCCACCAATAGCTTGTGCTATGGTAATAACCAAATTTATAACAATGGAAATCAACAGGTTTCTACCCGCCAACTGATCATGATGATGGTGATGATGCCCCATAATTTACTGTACTTTCACTAAAACTCAGCTGCATTTTATTTTATCAACTCTGCGTTCATGCCGACCTCCTTCAAATTTGGTCGATAAAAATACCGCTACCATTTTTAAGGCTACTTTCAAATCTACGAATCGCGCAGGAATACTCAATATATTGGCGTTGTTGTGTTGGCGAGCCAAAGCAGCCAGTTCTTCATTCCAGCAAAGCGCACAACGAACTTTTTGATGTTTGTTGGCAGTCATGGCAGCACCGTTTCCACTCCCACAAATTACAATGCCAAAATCTACTTCTTCCTTAGACACCGCATTAGATACCGGATGTATAAAATCAGGATAATCTACGCTTTCGTCCTCATCTGTTCCAAAGTTTTCAACCGCTGTTCCCTGTTCTTTTAAACGGGCGACAATTGCATTTTTATAGGCGGTGCCCGCATGGTCATTTCCGATGGCTATTTTCATAAAGTAAGTTTTTTAGGAATACAAAAATAAACAATGTAAAACAAGTCCAATCCAATGATGTTGATTAAAATAAAACGGCTATTCATTTACAAGCATTTACTATCAACCCCAATTGTCAATAACTTGTTACTTCTTTTTAAAACTATTTTTGCTTTATTCAATTCTTATTTTCAAATAGAGAGTTTTTCCAAATTTCAAAATTTATAAGCCGATATTTTCCGAAGATTTATCAACCCTTAAAATCGAGTTATAAACAAGCAATTAAAAAATAGTATTGCACCAAAAATAGTGAATTAAATTATGAACACTTGTTAACTAAAATACCCATTTGATTGATTCTTATATTTTTACTATTAACAATTTTTAATTCTGTGGTGCATGACTTTTAATAAGTGACAATTCAAAATAATCCTTCTCTTAATTATACCGCTATTCACGGCCCATCATTATCACTATTTTTATTTTTTAAATTTTAAAGAAGAATAATTATATATATATAAATGTTGATAACTCTGTTTGATTTTTAAAGTGACTGTAAATCGGGATTGTCTTGGAATTCGTCAAGGATCTTTTTGGCTTTTAAAATATCATCGCGATGCACTTTTAATAAAATACCGCCGAGGGCATGCGAGTGAAAAGGAAGCACCCCAATAATGGTTTCATTTTGAAAGAAAAAACGAATTTCTTCCTGTTCAAGTAAGTGTTTGAGTATGCTCACTTCAGCGGGATAAGTGAAAGCTGCGATTTTTACATAGTGAGTCATCGTTTTTTATTTTAAGCTTTTAAAGGTACTCAAATTTGTTTTATAATAAAGATGAAATAGAAGGGAACTCCGTCATTTTAACGCGAGCTTTTGCTTTGGTTTTGAAGAATACCTAATACCAATTATACATACTAAATAGCCCAATATTCATGTCTAAATTTCAAATTTCTGCGTTAAAAAGCCTCGTCATAGCTACTGCTATGTCTACGTTTTTTGCCTTGAACTTTAAAATTTATCCTATAAATCTTTGGACTATTTAATAAATAAAATTGGTATAAACCGACTTATCGATTGTTTTGGGAGACCATTGATGAGAAGTTATGCCTGATATTGTTGATTTTCCTCTCCCGTCACGATCATAAATTATTTCTTTAGGATAGTCAAATTTATTTCGTTTCATCTGATTCAATAACGACTTGATAGTATGTCTGTTATAAGGATTGTCTAAAAAGGATTTTACAGTAAGGATAATTCTACGCTATGCGCAAATATCTTTCTAAAAACCTTCTTCTCCTATGCGTTTTTAAAGTGAACAAAATCACTTGGGTCGCAAGGAAAATTGTATAATCCTTTAAGGGTTCCAAACCTTTGAAGGGTTATTCAGTAGCGTAAGCCCATAAAAAAAAGGCCGTCTTTTTACAGACAGCCTTTGTTGGAGTTTATAAAAAGTGAAGCCTTATTTCACTTCTTCAAAATCGACATCTTCTACATCGTCACTGTCGTTTTTTGAATCCTTGTTTTCGCTTTGGTTATTATCGGCCTTTGCGTTTCCGCCGGCTTGTGATTGACCATTTTGCTGTGCTTGTTGTTGGGCTTTGTACATTTCTTCTGAAGCACTTTTCCAGGCCTCATTGAGTTTGTCCAAAGCAGGGCTTACTTTTTCTATGTCACCGGTTTTGTGGGCTTCTTTAAGCTCTTTTAAAGCCTCTTCAACGGGTTTTTTCTTGTCATCAGAGATTTTATCGCCAAATTCTTTCAGCTGCTTTTCCGTTTGGAAAATCATAGAGTCCGCTTCATTTAATTTGTCAATTTTCTCTTTTTGCTTTTTATCGGCTTCTGCATTGGCTTCCGCATCGGCTTTCATTTTTTCGATTTCGTCTTCAGTCAATCCGGAAGATGCTTCAATACGAATATCCTGTTTTTTACCGGTAGCTTTATCTTCGGCACTTACATTGATAATTCCGTTGGCGTCGATATCAAAACTTACCTCAATTTGAGGAGTTCCGCGAGGTGCCGGTGGAATACCGTCTAAGTGAAACTTACCAATGGTTTTGTTGTCGGCAGCCATAGAACGTTCTCCTTGTAACACGTGAATTTCTACACTGGATTGGTTATCTGCCGCCGTAGAGAAAATTTGTGATTTTTTGGTAGGAATGGTGGTATTGGCTTCAATGAGTTTGGTATTTACACCACCCATGGTTTCAATTCCCAAGGACAGTGGAGTAACATCTAAAAGCAATACATCTTTGACATCTCCGGACAATACCCCTCCTTGGATAGCAGCACCAATGGCCACTACTTCATCGGGGTTTACTCCTTTACTGGGTTTTTTACCAAAGAATTTTTCAACAGCTTCCTGAACTGCAGGAATTCGAGTTGAACCTCCCACCAAGATTACTTCGTCAATTTCATTTTTATCGACATCAGCATCTTTTAAAGCTTTTTCACAAGGCACCATGGTTCTTTTGACTAAATCGTCAATCAATTGCTCAAATTTTGAACGAGACAACTTGCGTACCAAGTGCTTGGGACCACTGGAAGTGGCTGTAATATAAGGCAAATTGATTTCTGTATTGGAAGAAGAAGACAATTCTATCTTGGCTTTTTCAGCAGCTTCTTTCAAGCGCTGCAAGGCCATGTTGTCTTCGAGCAAATCAATGCCTTCTTCTTGTTTAAATTCATCAGCCAACCAGTCGATAATTTTTTCGTCAACATCATCACCACCCAAATGGGTATCTCCATCGGTAGAAAGCACTTCAAAAACGCCGTCTCCCAATTCGAGAATAGAAACGTCGTGCGTACCTCCTCCGAAGTCAAAGACTGCAATTTTTTGATCGGTATGTTTTTTCTCCAATCCATAAGCCAAGGAAGCAGCAGTAGGCTCATTAATAATACGTTTTACTTCAAGTCCGGCAATTTGACCGGCTTCTTTTGTAGCTTGACGCTGAGAGTCATTAAAATAAGCCGGTACAGTAATGACGGCTTCTTTTACGTCTTGTCCCAAATAATCTTCAGCGGTTTTCTTCATCTTTTGAAGAATCATGGCTGATAATTCTTGAGGCGTATATTTGCGACCATCTACTTCAACACGAGCTGTATCATTATCACCTTTGACTACTTTATAGGCTACACGTTTAGATTCTTTGGGAACTTCTGAATATTTATTTCCCATAAAACGCTTGATAGAAGATATTGTTTTTTCGGGATTGGTCACCGCTTGACGTTTGGCGGGATCACCGACTTTAATTTCTCCATCTTCTACAAATGCAATCACTGAAGGAGTGGTTCGTTTTCCTTCAGAGTTTGGAATAACAACCGGTTCATTACCTTCCATTACGGAAACGCAGGAGTTGGTTGTACCCAAATCAATTCCAATTATCTTACTCATAATCTTATGTTTTTAAGGTTTTTCCGATTTTTATGCTTAAAAAGTCAATCTTTATGCCAATAAAAAAAATATGACAGGTTGTCAGTCTGTAATTTTAAAAATGAAATTTGCTTATAAATTAGTAGAATACTTTTGCGGTTTTATGCAAGGATTAATTTATCTTGGGGGTTTTTAAGTCAAATAATTCAAGTACGATGCCCAAAACCAAAAAACGCCTTTTTCTGTTAGATGCTTATGCCTTAATTTTCCGCGGATATTACGCTTTTATCAAAAATCCGAGAATCAATTCTAAAGGGCGTGATACTTCAGCTATTATGGGATTTATGAATTCACTTTTCGATGTTATCAAGCGTGAAAATCCCGATCATCTGGCGGTTTGTTTTGACAAAGGTGGAAGCCATCACCGTACCGAAATGTATGAAGAATACAAAGCCAATCGCGATGAAACCCCACCGGTGATCAAGGAATCTGTGCCCGATATTCAGGAAATTTTAAAATCCATGCACATTCCGGTGGTGGAATTGGAAGGCATGGAAGCCGATGACATTATCGGCACCTTGTCTAAACAAGCTGAAAAAGAAGACTTTGAAGTGTATATGGTTACTTCTGATAAAGATTATGGGCAATTGGTCTCTGAGAATATTTTTATGTACAAACCCGGTCGTCGTGGAAAACCTAATGAAATATGGGGTATTCCCGAGGTTCAGGAGCGTTTTGGCGTCGAGCACCCCGAGCAGGTTATCGATTATTTGGGAATGATGGGAGACGCCTCTGATAATATTCCGGGTTTACCGGGAGTGGGCAAAAAAACCGCTATGAAATTTATTAAAAAATACGGTTCCATGGAGGGGCTGCTCGCTCATACTGATGACTTAAAAGGGAAAATGAAAGAAAAAGTTATTGCTCATGCCGAACAAGGACGTTTGTCTAAAAAATTGGCCACAATTATTACCGATTGTGACGTTCAGTTTGATGCAGAAGCGTATAAAATTTCTGAACCCGACGTTGAGAAAATTGTAGAAATTTTTAAAGAATTAGAATTTAGACGACTCACCGATCAATTCATGAAAATGTATAATGAAGGCGGTAAATCGGCTAAAAGTTTGACCAAAGAGGAGTCTGAAAAAACATCAAAAAACAAAACCGCCGGTGCCGGACAATATTCCCTTTTTGGCAATGATACTTCCAAGAGCAATCCATCTGCAGAAGAAATACAAGGTTATCGAAAACTGCAAAATACCGAACATTTTTACCAACAAATCAACCCCGGATTAGGAACGGAGCTTTTTCTCAAAAAATTACTACAACAAAAATCGGTTTGTTTTGATACGGAAACCACTTCTTTAAACACCTTTGAAGCCGAGTTGGTGGGCATTGCTTTCAGCTGGGAGGCCGGAACCGGCTATTACCTGCCTCTTCCTGAAGATCAAAAACAAACGCAACAGATTATCGATCAATTCCGTCCTTTTTTTGAAAGTGAACAAATCGAAAAAATTGGACAGAATTTAAAATATGATCTCAAGGTACTTGCCAATTATGATATCGATGTCAAGGGACCGCTGTTTGACACCATGTTGGCGCATTATATCATCAATCCCGATATGCGTCACAGTATGGATGTTTTGGCAGAGACCTATCTCAATTATAAACCCCAACCCATTGAAGAACTCATTGGCAAAAAGGGAAAAAATCAGAAATCGATGCGTTCGGTTGCCGTGGAAGATCAAACCGAATATGCGGTTGAAGACGCCGATATTACCTTGCAATTGAAACAATTTTTTGAAGCTGAATTAAAAGAAGCTAACAATGAAAAATTGTTTAAGGATATTGAATTGCCTCTTTTACGCGTTTTGGCAGAAATGGAATTGGAAGGCATTCGCTTGGATAAAGCCTTTCTTAGCAGCTTGACCGAAGCCTTGAATAATGATATTTCCGGATTAGAAAAATCGGTGTATGAAGAAGCCGGAGAAGAATTTAACATAGGTTCTCCTAAGCAATTGGGAGAGATTTTATTTGGAAAATTAAAGCTGGTCAACAAACCCAAAAAAACGCGTACCGGTCAATATTCTACCGCTGAAGAGGTACTTTCTTATTTGGCAGACGATCATGAAATTGTGGCCAATGTGCTGCAATGGCGTGGTTTGATGAAATTAAAAAATACTTATATTGAAGCCCTGCCGGAAGAAATTAATCCCAAAACCCAACGCGTACACACTGAATATTTGCAAACCGTGGCCGCCACAGGACGATTGAGT
The DNA here is from genome assembly GCA_964586655.1 of uncultured Flavobacteriaceae bacterium. Lineage (GTDB taxonomy): Bacteria > Bacteroidota > Bacteroidia > Flavobacteriales > Flavobacteriaceae > JAJYSO01. The sequence continues at coordinate 120,602 of CAZPGY010000001.1, read as the reverse complement.
TCCAATCATCCCAATTTGCAAAATATTCCTGTACGCACCAAGCGCGGTAGGCAGGTGCGCAAAGCTTTTGTGCCGCGCAATGAAGATTATGTCTTGCTGGCAGCCGATTATTCTCAAATCGAATTGCGCATTATTGCGGCTTTGAGCGGAGAAGACCACATGATGAAAGATTTTAAAGAAGGCAAAGACATTCACGCCTCTACCGCCGCTAAAATATTTGAAGTAGCTATTGATAAAGTTACCCGAGAACAGCGCAGTAATGCCAAAACGGTCAATTTTGGCATTGTCTATGGCGTTTCTGCTTTTGGATTGAGTCAGCAGACCAATTTGAATAGAAAAGAAGCAAAAAAATTAATTGATGCTTACTATAAAACTTATCCCAAACTTCGTGACTACATCGATGCCCAAGTAGCTTTTGCCCGCGAGCATGGTTATGTAGAAACAGTGATGGGTCGTCGCCGATACCTTAAAGACATTGAGGCGCGCAATCACGTGGTGCGCAGTGCTGCCGAGCGCAACGCTGTCAATGCTCCCATTCAAGGCAGCGCTGCAGATATTATTAAATTGGCGATGATCAATATCCAGCAGAAATTTAAAAAATACCAATCCAAAATGCTACTGCAAGTACACGACGAATTGGTTTTTGATATCCACAAAGATGAATTGGACGAATTGCAGAATTTAATTAAAACAGAAATGGAAAATGCCTACAAAATGAATGTGCCCCTGGAAGTAGAAATCGGTATTGGCGAAAATTGGCTGGAGGCGCATTGATAAAAGTACTTTTTGGCAGTAGGTATCCTTTGTAAATATCTTTATAAATCAAACTATGAACAATCAACAGAAAATTACGTCAAAAATCCATCAAAAAATCGATTTTATTCAACAACACTTTAATTCCCCGTTGTCGGTCATGGTGGAATTAAAAAATTTGTCTGATGATATTGCGGCTTATGGTCGAGAAAACGAGGATAAAAAAGCGGAGCTTTCTCTGCTAACTTTGATGTTGTCAGAAACGCTTCAATCTTGTCAAGCCGATATAGATGCCAAATGTGACCTCAACGATAAATTGTGCGTTTATCTGATTGCTTTGGTTTTTGAAATGCTGGTCTTGGTTAAACAAACAGACTCGTCGGAAGATTATAAAGGCGAACTGGAAAATATTGGAATGCAAATTGGCAAAAATGATAAATTGATGCGAACCGCCATCTTTCACGGCTTAGATGTGAATTGGCTTATATTTGGAACGATTCCAAAAAATATTGCGGAAGAACAAAAAGAATTGAAAACGAAAGGTTATCTTGACCCTGATTCCTCATTATTATCGCGTTGAAATATTAATCTCATTATGACGGCTGAAAAATTATGGTCCCTCAAACCTAAACCTGATTCTCAAAAAGTCGATAAACTTGCTCAGGCATTAAATATTCCTGAGGGAATTGCGTATTTGCTCGTTCAACGGGGAATAGAGACTTTTGAGCAAGCCAGGGCCTATTTTCGTCCCGATATTGCTGCGTTACACGACCCCTTTTTGATGCAGGATATGGCTGTTGCCGTACAACGTATTGAGAAAGCACTTCAACAGGAAGAAAGAATACTGATTTATGGCGATTATGACGTCGATGGAACCACCAGTGTGGCCTTGTTGGCTACTTACTTAAAAAATTTGTCCAATCACATTGTTACTTATATTCCCGATCGATATACCGAAGGTTATGGCATTTCTAAACAAGGAATTGATTTTGCCGCAGATAACGAATGCAGTTTGATTATTGCTTTAGATTGTGGAATCAAAGCCATTGACAAAATTGAATATGCCAACCAAAAAGGCCTTGATTTTATCATTTGCGATCACCACCGGCCGGGCGATCAAATTCCTAATGCGGTAGCGGTATTGGATCCAAAGCGCAAAGATTGTGCTTATCCGTATAAAGAACTTTGCGGCTGTGGAATTGGTTTTAAATTGATTCAGGCAATTCACCATAATCGCCGCGGTAATTTTACAGCACTCCTCCCCTATTTAGATCTGGTAGCTACAGCCATAGGTGCCGATATAGTTCCCATTACCGGAGAAAATAGGATTTTGGCTTATCACGGTTTAAAAGTCATTAATCAAAATCCGCGCCCCGGATTTAAAGCCATTATTGATCAACTTAAAAAGAAAAAACTCAGCATCACTGATGTGGTTTTTATCATCGCTCCACGCATCAATGCTGCCGGGCGTATGGAACATGCTTTGCGAGCGGTAGAACTGTTGACTGCGACCGATAAAAAAATGGCGCAAGAACTGGCCAAAGGAATTGAAAAATTCAATGCTGATAGAAAAGCAACCGATCGCCGTATTGCTACAGAAGCCTTGTTGCAAATTGAAGAAAATAACGAACAAGATCGCATGACTTCTGTTGTTTATCAGGAAGACTGGCACAAAGGAGTAATCGGTATTGTGGCTTCTCGGTTGACCGAAACTTATTATCGACCCACACTGGTGTTTACCAAAAGCGGTGATAAACTCTCCGCTTCTGCCCGATCGATACGCGGATTTGATATTTATAATGCCTTACAAGCCTGTTCAGCACACATCGAACAGTTTGGCGGACATAAATATGCAGCCGGACTGACCTTAAAAGAGGAAGATTATGAGGCTTTTAAGGAGAAATTTGAAGAAGTAGTATCGGCTACCATGGACAGCCAATTGATGAAACGGAAACTGCTTATTGATATGGAATTGGATTTTTCGGAAATCACCCCAAAATTTTATCGCATACTCAAGCAGTTTGCTCCTTTTGGTCCGGGCAATATGACCCCGATATTTTTAACCAAAAACCTTAGTGATACCGGTTATGCCAAAACCGTCGGGAAAGACGATAAGCATTTGAAAGGTAAGCTCAAACAATTGGGTTATTCAAAGAATATCAGTGCGATAGGCTTTAATTTAGGAAAATATTTGGAAGATGTAATTAAGCAAAATCGTTTTGATGCTGTATATTCGCTCGCTGAAAATGAATGGAACGGAAATGTTTCCCTGCAAATGAAATTGAGGGACGTGCGTTAAGTTGACTTTCATATAATTTAAATTAATTTTTATGGCCACTATGACCTGGGTTTGGATAGGTTTTATCATTTTTGTTGTCCTTTGTTTGATACTCGATTTGTTTGTATTGAACAAGACAGACCACGTAATCAAAACAAAAGAAGCGGCTAAGCTGACTTCAATTTGGGTGGGGGTGGCCCTTCTTTTTTCTGGAGTTATTTGGTGGATTTTTGATGCCGGAATAGCACCAAATTTTGACAATATATCTGCCGGAACCGCAGTGCTGGACTATTTTACGGGCTATCTGGTAGAACTGTCTCTCAGTATAGACAACGTTTTTGTAATTGCTGTAATCTTCGGCGCCTTTAAAATTCCGGCCAAATACCAACACCGGGTCTTGTTTTGGGGAATCCTTGGAGCAGTAGTCTTTCGGGCTTTAATGATTGTCTTTGGCGTGGCTCTGATTCATAAATTTGACTGGATTATTTATGTCTTTGGTGCCTTTTTGCTCTATACGGCCTATACCATGCTTAAAGATGATAGCGAATCGGATCCGAAGGATTCTTGGTTATACAAACAAGTATCTCGTATTCTACCCATTACAGACGAAATTCACGGACATGATTTCTTTATCCACAAAGGAACCAAAAGATATGCAACCCCGCTCTTTGTGGCGCTTATTATTATTGAACTGACGGATGTAATGTTTGCGCTGGACAGTATCCCGGCTATTTTGGCCATTACACAACATGAATTTATTGTATTCAGTTCTAATATTTTGGCTATACTGGGATTGCGCTCCATGTTCTTCCTGATTGTGAGTATGATTGAGAAATTTAGACTGATCAATTACAGTTTGGCATTTATTTTAGCCTTTGTGGGCGTGAAGATGCTGTTGTCTAATTATTTTCACATTCCATCGTGGTTGTCTCTTGTGGTCATTGTTTTGGCCTTAGTGGGTGGAATATTGGCTTCTATTTATATCAAGCCTAAGTCAAAATCAGACCAAGGATAAAAACCAGCATTTTTTAGCGTTCTGCTGTTTTCAGGTAAAGACTTTTGACTAAAGCCTATACCTGAATAGCACGCTCATTGATGGGTCTTTTGGGATTATACGAAATACGAAAATGAAATATAAATTAGCCCAATGGTCTATATTTCAGATAGCTGCGTTAAAAATATGGCCATAGCTATGGCTATTGCCTGCGTTTTTTGTCTTGATATTTATCTAATAAATCTTCAGTCCAATTTATAAATCACTTTCGTATAGGACAAAAAAAGCTGTTTAAGTCAAAGCTTTGCTCTTTTCACGCATCCCTTTGAGCGCTATGGCCCAATCCTGCAGCTTATCCAGCATAACTTGAGTGGCATTGATGGTGATCTCATTGGGAGCAAACTCGCCGTCTTTATTGATAAATTCCCAAAAGAAAGGGATGTTTACCGCTTGCGTTAAAGGGACAATACTAAGGGTAGTCAAGGGCATTTTTAGGGCCTGTACCGAACGAGTTCCCGCAGAAATACCACCGTAACTCACAAATCCGGCTGGCTTTTCTTTCCACTCATTGTGCAGGTAATCCAACGCATTTTTTAGGGGCGCCGGAAAACTATAATTGTATTCGGGAGTTACAAACACAAAAGCATCTGCCTCATCAATAGCGCGACTCCAATGCTTGGTATGCTCGTTGTTGTACTGTTTGCGCATCGGATGTTCAATTTCATCCATCAAGGGCAAATCGATTTTTTTAAGATCCAACACCTCGATTTCAAAATCGCTGTGTTGCGTTGCATATTGAACAAACCATCGGGCCATAATCGGGCCTTTTCGAGAAGGACGTGTACTTCCAATAATAACTTTTAATTTCATATAATAATTAGTTTTTGATTGATCTTATTTTTAATTTTCGATTGTATTTATTTCTACTTTGACACATTTATCTGATTGAACAACAGCATAAGTTGGTTCATTAAATTTTGTTTCATCTAAGAACTAACCCCCTTCTTTTCCCCTGACCCTTCTCCTGCGGCGGACGCGGTAAAGGGAATCAAGGGTGTTTTTCGGGGATTCTCCCTTTAAGGTCGGGGTAAAAAGCCCCGAAAAACAGAGACCTGCCGGATTTTTTTAATCTGTCAAAGCAGAATTATTCCAAATATCCAAATTTTCCTTTATTGAAATCGTCAAAAGCTTGAATTAATTCTTCTTTTGTATTCATCACAAAAGGTCCGTGTGCAGCAATAGGCTCATCAATTGGTGCGCCATTAATGACCAAGGCCACGGTTTTTTCTTCTGCTTCAACCACAAATTTTTCTCCATCATTGGCCATTAAGGCAAGATGATCGGCCGGCACTTCCTCCTGATTATTGATTGTAAGTGCGCCTTTAAGTACCAAAAGTGCGGTATTGTAGTCTTGGGGAAATTCAAACTCGGCTTTACCTCCTTCATTCAATTTTGCGTTGAACAAATTGACAGGTGTAAAAGTAGAGGCCGGTCCTTTTTTTCCTTGATAGCTTCCGGCGATTATTTCGATTGTCCCATTGTCTTCGGGCAATTCAAATCGGGTAAAATTTTCATTTTTTAGGGCTTGGTATTTTGGGGCTACTTTTTTATCGGCTGCCGGCAAATTGACCCACAGCTGAACCATTTGAAACTCTCCCCCTTTTTTACTCCATTCTTCTTCGTGATATTCTTTGTGTAAAACGCCTTTCCCGGCGGTCATCCACTGTACATCTCCTTCTCCAATAACGCCTCCGCCTCCACTGCTGTCGTGGTGAGCTACTTGTCCTTTATAGGCAATGGTAACGGTTTCAAATCCCTTGTGAGGATGTGCGCCCACGCCTTTGGGTTGGTCTGAAGGCGGAAAAGTATAAGGAGAATTATAATCCAAAAGGATAAAAGGACTCATCCGTTTCATTCCAATCATAGGGTTTCCCGGAAAAAAATTGTGTACGCGAAATCCATCTCCTACAAAATGAGGTTCACGCGGACTTAAAATCATTTCTACGGTTCTGTGTTTTGTGCTGGTCTTGGTCTTCATAACATTCAGATTTAGACGACAAAGGTAGGCTAAAACCCAAGTGCAGAAATTGACTTATGATAAGAAATCAAGGCTTGAAGTTTTTTCGCGCCAATTCTCGACGCACACGACTTAGGCTTTCGGGGGTAATGCCCAAGTAAGAAGCGACCATTGTTTGAGGAACGCGCAAAAGGATATCGGGATACATTTCTACAAACTGCAAATAGCGTTCTTCAGCCGTGGTACTCAGTAAAAGATGGATTCGTTTTTGTAAATGGCGAATGTGATTGTGCAGCAAACGATTGTTAAACTCGGTGAAATGGGGAAGCTGTTCATTCAATTGTTGAAAATAGGCCTTGTCAAGCATGGCCACTTGCGTGTCTTCCAGTGCTTGAATATTATAAACTGAAGGACGCTTGAAGAAAATGCTTTCTCGATCGGAAACAAACCAGTTTTCGGGGGCAAACATCATCATGTGTTCCCGCCCTTTTTCATCGAGTGCATATTGACGCAATAGGCCTTTCTCCACAAAAAACGTATGGGTACAAAAATTGCTTTGTCGAAGGAGATGGTCTCCTTTTTGTATTTTCTTTACCTTGTATTGATCGAGAATCGGAAGATCTTCATCCGTTTCAACGGATAAATTGGAAATCAAATAAGCTTTAAAAGTTGTGGAATTCATGAATAGCTAAAAAAAATAAATATGCCGCGGATAAAGAGTCCATTTAAACTTTCTATTATTGACTGCATCCCGAAGTTTCGGGATTGCCCCATATTTTGTCTTTTCCTTACGCCATAGCTACGGCTATGCAGTGCAAAAAAGACTTCATCTGGGACAAAAAGTTCTATTTTTCGCTTCAATCCTAAAAGTTTAAATGACCTCAAAGTTAAAAAACTTCTGTGGGTTAGAAATGAAAAAAAGCATCTTCTAAATGTTCAATTCGTGTTCCTAACTTGTTTTTTATGATTCCAACCACATCAAATCGCGCTTCAACTTCCAGTTCGTTTTCAGTGATATAATGGTCCAATGCCGAAACCAACCGCTTGATTTGAGCGGGTTTGACAAAATCTTGCGGATTACCAAAATCAGGGGTGCTCCGAGTTTTTACCTCTACCGCACAAAGCAGCTCTCCTTTTTGGATAATGAGATCTACCTCCGCTTTGTGGTAACGATAATTGCGTTCCAAAATGGTATAGCCTTTTTTCTGTAGAAAAGCAGCGGCCAGTTTTTCTCCTTTCTTCCCTAAATCATTGTGTTTTGCCATAAGTTGTGCTATAACGCGTATTTTTGAGAGGTAAAATCAATAGCTGACGCGCTGTTATAGGCTTGATGAGGATTTATAATCTCTCTTCCTAAAAAATGAGGGGCTCATATTTTTTAACGGAGCTCAAATATTTATACCCGTCGGCAAGAGTTTTTTATACTTGCGTTTATGGGCTTTAAAAAACTTCATCGCATCAGATCCCGAAGGAACCACTCGTACATTCTCTTCTAAAAGCTGTTCAAACACGGCTTCAAGAAACCTGTCATCAAACCCTCGTTCTCGCAAATTATCGGCGATTACAAGTTTACTTAAAAACATTTTGCGGGGTTGACGAGAGTATTCCAACTTCACAAATTTTCCTTCGATCTCCGTCTCAAACTGACGCAAGAATTCATTGTCCTTAACCTCTAAACATGTTTCCTCTTTCATAAGATATTTGAATTAATTGTTCTTGTGTTCTACGTTATACTTGCTGCATTCGATTCTCAAATTCATTACGATTCATCGAAGATAGCATCGACCTTGATTCGGCCAACTGCTTTATAAGCTCGCCATGTTTACTTTATGACCGCGTTGTAGAAGTTTTACCTAATCGATGAAGATATATTTGGTTGGTGATTTTTACAATAAAGAGTATTAAACAACAAAAATTAATATTACTTTCGCAAGTAAATATAGTGATTTCCATGCGAAATACCTATTGGCATTTGTTAAAATGGATGAATCTCCTTCAATCATACCGGTTTATTGCGTGCCCGGAATGTCGGCAAAGCCCAATATCTTTGAATATCTAAAACTTCCCGAGGACCGATATGAAATACATTGGCTTTCGTGGATTATGCCTCATAAAAAAGAACCGCTTGCGCATTACGCAAAAAGGCTTTGTGCTCATGTTCATCACGACCATGTTATTCTTATCGGGGTTTCTTTGGGCGGCATGGTGGTACAAGAGATGCAGGCGTTCATTAGCGTTAGGCAAATTGTATTGATTTCAACAGTCAAAACCAAATATGAATTGCCGGCTTATATGAATTTTGGCCGAAAGACCAAACTGTATAAGCTGATGCCCACTTTTTTAGCACGGTATTTTAGACAATTAGAACGCTTGCCACTGGGAAAGTTCATCAAATCGCGTTTGCACTTGTACAATCATTATATTGATCGGGATGAAAGCGATTACCTAAAGTGGGGAATTGAACAAGTTTTATATTGGGATCGCGAAAAACCCCTTCCCGGTTTGATTCACCTTCACGGTGACAAGGATCATATTTTTCCCATCAAGAACATCAAGGATTGTCAGGTGGTGGAAGGTGGCAATCACTTGATGATTATTTTCAGATTCCGTTGGATCAATCAGCACCTTCCCCAATTGCTTGCACAGCAAGAAAAAGTATGACGGACTGGTCATAAAATTTTGATTATCTTTAACCCCTAAACCTATTTTTCCATGAAATATATCAAAAATATCTTGGCCGTTATCGGATTGGTTTTACTATTAGGATTCTTCATTCAAGCCGTGACCGATGACAAGGTCGTCGATTCTGCTTCAGCATCTTATCAATCGCATTTGAATGATTCTCTGAATTCGCAAAACAGCCTTGTTCATGATTATAATGTTTATGCCATTCCCTTGCCGGAAGAAATGAGCTTTGCCGGAGAAGCAGTACCCTTGGAAAAACCCAACATCCGCAAGCGTTTGGATCGCGAATTGTTGGTCAATACCTATTGGCAATCCAATGGATTGTTATTGATCAAACGCGCTCATCAATATTTTCCTATTATTGAACCCATATTAGAAGCCCAAGGTGTTCCGGAAGATTTTAAGTATTTGGCGGTGGTCGAGAGCGGGCTGCAACAAGTTGTTTCTCCGGCCGGAGCTTCAGGGTTTTGGCAGTTTATTAGCAGCACGGGAAAGCGATTTGGTTTAGAAGTCAACAGCAACGTAGATGAGCGCTATCACATTGAAAAAGAAACCAAGGCTGCTTGCCGTTTTTTAAAACACGCTAAGGAAGTACTCGGTTCTTGGACCTTGGCCGCTGCAGCTTATAATGCCGGTATTCACGGGATTTCTCGTGAAATCAAACAACAAGAGGTAGACAGTTATTACGATTTATGGCTCAACTCCCAAACCTGGCGGTATATGTTTCGTATTTTGGCTTTAAAAGAGATTTTGAGCCAACCGCATAAATACGGATTTAATTTTACGGAAGAAGATTTGTACCAACCCATTCCCACACACACCATAGCAGTGGATTCTTCTATTGGAAACCTGGTCAAATTTTCCAAAAATCAAGGTATTAATTACAAAATATTGAAAATTCTCAATCCGTGGTTATTGGAAGACCATTTGGATAATGATTCGGGAAAACGCTATGAAATCAAGCTGCCGGATAAAGGTTATTTTAAGCCTTAAACCCTTTTCATTTGCTGCTTCATCATGCGTATTTGATCGGTCAACATATCGTGTTTGTCGAGTTTCTTGGCTTCTTTTAGCAATCGTTGTGCTTCGCGTTTTCTGCGTTTGCTCATTGCAATACCGGCCAAATTAAGTTTGGCCATGGCCAGATCGTGTTTCATGCTCAAGCCCAAACGAATGGCCCTTTTAAAATATTTCTCAGATTTGGTAAGATTTTTTTGAGACAGCATCAAGCCGTGCAAATACCAGTAATATCCTTGTTGCTTTTTAACCAAAGCGGTTTCGGGGTTTTTAATCTTATCTAACCAGCGCTTAGCCCCGTCAAAATTTTGCTTGCGCAATTTCATAAAGGCCAAAAGAATAAATTCATTTTTGAAGTACAGCAAGACAAAGATTCCCGCAATGAGGGTCCACATTATACCATTACCTATAAAGCCTTCAACAAATTGATAAACGCCAAAGGCAAGGATGAGTCCGGCAATAACCAGCTTAATATTTTTATTGAACATTGTGATTTTTTTTTTAATCTTACACTGCTACTTTCAAAACTTTAAACCCTGTGTTTTGAAAGCGGGTGCAAAGATATGAAAAACAAAGTATAATTTATTTAATTTTCACTTTGGAAGAGTAAAAACATGTCGTATATTTGCCGCCGATTTAAGAAGTTTAAAATTTAATCTACCCTCTTGTAAGGGTTAAAAACGCATCACGATGAAAAGGACTTTTCAACCCTCTAAGCGAAAACGAAAAAACAAACACGGGTTCCGAGCACGCATGAAATCGGCTAATGGCCGTAGCGTTTTGGCCAAAAGAAGAAAAAAGGGCCGCAAAAAACTGTCTGTTTCATCAGAACCCCGACACAAACACTAATATATGGTTTCAACCCCATCATATTGACCTCATTAATTGAAAGACGTTACGTTTGGTAACGTCTTTTTTTTATCAAACCATTATTAAAAAACCTGCTTGCAAAATGCCGAAAAACAATTCTTTAAAAAGTATCTTAATTATTGGTTCAGGACCTATTGTCATTGGCCAAGCCTGCGAATTTGACTATTCCGGATCTCAGTCGCTGCAATCTCTACACGAAGAAGGCATAGAGACCATTCTGATCAACTCCAACCCGGCCACTATTATGACCGACCCGGCCATGGCCGATAAGGTTTATCTCAAGCCCTTAACCACAAAATCCCTCGTTGAAATCTTAGAGGAAAACCCGCAAATCGATGCGGTTCTTCCAACCATGGGAGGGCAAACGGCCCTGAATCTTGCTATTGAAGCTGATGAAAAAGGAATTTGGGAAGATTACAACATCAAACTAATCGGGGTGGATATCGATGCCATCAATATTACTGAAGACCGTGAACAGTTTAAAGGATTGATGCGGGATTTGGATGTTCCGGTAGCCCCGGCAAAAACTGCCAAATCCATGCTTGAAGGTAAAGAAATTGCCCAGGAATTTGGTTTGCCCCTATTGATTCGTGCTTCCTACACGTTGGGCGGAGCCGGTGCGGCCCTTGTCGAAACCGAAGAGGAATTTGAAGAAGCCCTTTCCAGGGGACTTGAAATTTCACCTATACACGAAGTGCTTATCGATAAGGCATTGCAGGGCTGGAAAGAATATGAACTGGAATTGCTCCGTGATAAAAATGACAATGTAGTCATTATTTGTACGGTCGAAAATATGGATCCCATGGGAATTCATACCGGAGATTCTATCACTGTGGCTCCCGCAATGACCTTGAGTGATACCACTTTTCAACGCATGCGAGACATGGCCAAGAAAATGATTTGTAATATTGGTGATTTCGCAGGAGGCTGCAACGTGCAATTCTCTGTCAGTCCCGACGAAAAAGAAGATATCATCGCCGTAGAAATTAATCCCCGGGTGTCACGATCTTCAGCCTTGGCCTCCAAAGCTACCGGATACCCAATTGCTAAAGTGGCTACCAAACTTTCATTGGGCTATACGCTTGATGAGCTTAACAATCAAATTACCGGAACCACTTCTGCCCTCTTTGAGCCTTCACTGGATTATGTGATTGTTAAAATTCCGCGTTGGAACTTTGACAAGTTTGAAGGATCCGACCGCACGTTGGGGCCACAAATGAAAGCGGTAGGCGAAGTTATGGGCATAGGCCGATCTTTCCAAGAAGCCTTGCACAAAGCTACTCAATCTCTTGAAATTAAACGCAATGGCTTGGGTGCCGATGGTAAGGGTTACACTGATTATGATACCATAGTCGAAAAGCTGACCAACCCGAGCTGGGATCGCGTCTTTGTGCTTTATGATGCCATACAAGCCGGAATACCGCTCAGTAGTATCCACGAAATGACCCACATCGATCAGTGGTTTCTCCATCAGCTTGCCGAATTGGATGCTTTGGAAAAGGAAATCTCTCAGTATAAAATCGATTCACTGGACAAAGATTTGTTGTTAGAGGCCAAGCAAAAAGGCTTTGCCGATCGACAAATTGCTCATATGTTGGGCTGCTTAGAGAGTCAGGTTTATAAAAAACGAGAGGAACTGCAAATCAACCGGGTTTATAAGCTGGTGGACACTTGTGCTGCCGAATTTGAAGCCTTGACCCCTTACTACTACTCTACCTTTGAAAACCAAATGCAAACCGCTGACGGAAAAATCAAGGTTCAAAACGAAAGTAAGGCCTCTGACAAGAAAAAAATCGTTGTATTGGGCTCAGGTCCCAACCGCATCGGTCAGGGCATTGAATTTGATTATTGCTGTGTCCATGGCGTTAAAGCCGCAGAGGAGTGTGGATACGAAACCATTATGATCAACTGTAATCCCGAAACGGTTTCTACCGACTTTGATATTGCCGACAAGCTTTATTTTGAACCCGTTTTTTGGGAGCATATTTATGACATCATTCGCCATGAACAACCCGAAGGTGTCATTGTACAACTCGGTGGACAAACCGCCCTAAAACTGGCCGAAAAACTGGATCGTTACGGCATCAACATCATTGGCACCAGCTATCAGGCACTTGACTTGGCAGAAGATCGAGGAAGCTTTTCAAAACTGCTAAAGGAAAATGATATTCCTTATCCCGAATTCGGAACTGCACAAAACGCTGATGAGGCCTTGGCACTTGCCGATGAATTGGATTTTCCCATACTGGTTCGCCCCTCTTATGTGTTGGGAGGACAAGGAATGAAAATCGTTATCAACAAAGAGGAACTCGAAGCTCATGTAGTGGATTTATTTCAAAAAATTCCCAACAACAAACTCTTGCTCGACCGCTATCTCGACGGCGCCATAGAAGCAGAGGCCGATGCCATTTGTGATGGAGAGAACGTATACATCATTGGAATCATGGAGCATATTGAACCCTGTGGGATTCATTCGGGAGATTCTAATGCACTTTTACCGGCATTTACCTTGGGAGACCTGGTGATTCAACAAATTAAGGATCATACTGAAAAAATTGCTTTAGCACTGGATACCGTGGGCTTGATCAATGTTCAATTTGCCATTAAAGATAATCAGGTGTATATCATCGAGGCCAATCCACGCGCTTCACGAACGGTTCCCTTTATTTCTAAAGCCTATGGTGAACCTTATGTCAACTATGCAACCAAAGTTATGTTGGGAAAAAATAAGCTAACAGACTTTGATTTTAACCCGAAATTGGATGGATATGCCATCAAACAACCGGTATTCTCCTTTAAGAAATTCCCACATGTCAATAAGCAACTCGGTCCGGAGATGAAAAGTACCGGCGAAAGTATTTTGTTTATTGAAAACCTCAGAGACGATGATTTCTATGACTTGTATGCCCGTAGAAAGATGTACCTGACCCGATAGGGATAAATTTTTAGGGTTTAACTGATTATAATCGAGGTCGTATTTTTTATAATACGACCTCGATCTATTTGGGATACTACCAAGTTTAAAGCGATTAGTTGGCTTTAGCCGAAAAAAGGTTGATGGAATGTGTAAATATGGTCCTAGACCTTGTCCTCCTGAAAAATTCTGCCGGAGGAAGAATTTATTCAGGATCTCGTCCGGGGATAGATTAACGTTCAACCTTCGATTCACGAGATGCTGAATCAAGTTCAACATGACACGAAATAGATGAAGTTATTCAGAATCTTGTCCGGTTATAGATGAACGTCTTGATTGTTGATTCACGGGATATTGAATAAATTGCTCGTTCCTCTCAATTTTCCAGCAGGACAAGAAAGTGGTAGAGGGGAATTGTTCAAGATCTCTATGTGTAAAAACCCGACAGGTCTCTAAGCGGAGCGAAAGAAGACCTGTTGGGTTTAGGGTCGATAGTTTCGACAAATAGCACTGTTTCTTTCTTACTCCTATCCTAACCAAGAGCCAATGGCAATTTGATACTATCCCTAAAAAGTGTGTAAAACGCACAATGATTATCTTTGATTTAATAACCACAAAAAATCAAGAAATATGCGTTTTACACAGCCCCAAATTAACGAAATTTTTGAAAGCCTACCAGAAAAAGAAGAAGGATTAAATACCGTTTTAAAATTGCCCCTCGAAACGCTGATGAAAATGGAGCGTTCAGAATACAAAAAAGCGCATACGGATTAGGGACTACTGTTTGTCCTTCTCTCGGTTCCTATTTCACGCGCTACCTCACCCCATGCATCAATCGTTTTAGCATCGGATTAAGCAGAATGGCAATGACGCCTACGGCAATGGGGATCAGGGCGAAAATCAAGAAGAAAGTCGGCATGCCGTGATTTTCCTGAATTTGCTCAGACATTCCTCCCAACTTGGCGGCCACATAGTTGCCAATGGCGATGGCGAGATACCACATTCCAAACATGAAAGCAATCATCCGTCCGGGGACGAGCTTGCTTACATAAGATAAGCCCACCGGAGAGAGGCAGAGTTCGCCCAAGGTATTGAACAGATAGAGTAGGATGATCCAAATCATACTCACCCTCACGAATCCAGCTTCGGCACCTTGGGGAATAATGCGAGAACCATAGGCCAAGACGGCAAAACCAATCCCCATCAAAATCAATCCTAATCCATATTTTACTGCCGCTGAGGGATTGTATTTGCTTTCCCACCACTTGGAGAACAAAGAAGAAAAAGCAATAATAAAGAAGGAGTTTAAAATACTGAACCAGGAAACGGTAATTTCTATTTCATTGTCTTTGATTGCTTTAATTTCTCCTTGCACAATATTGGGCTGCTCTCCAATTGAGGAATAGCTCTTTGCCAGTTCCTTTTTCTGTTCCTGATCGAGGTATTCGTATTGTCCCAATTCAAAATGTGCATATACGGTTTGTCCTTTTTGCAGGTCTTCACTGGTAGCCACTTGCAAGGTTTGGGTAACCGCCGTTTCTCCCGGTTGCAGGGGGCGTGCTTTGGTAATGGGCTCATAAACGGTTTCCATTTCCCCCTGTTCATTTTCCTGCTGTACGGCTACCGCTTGGTATTGTACTGCATAAGAAGAGGAGGAATAGTTTTGATAAAGCATAAAGATTACCAAGCCCCACATGACGGCAAAACACAGTCCTAAAATGACATTACTGAACGGAATCCGCATATGGGTTCTCTTATTGAGTACATACAGCACCCAGGTGACAATCAGCAGCGGAATAACGGTCAACAAAGTATTGACAATATTGTAGATTGTGGCCGCAGTTCCTGTCAATACCCGCTGGGTAAAATCCCGGGCGAAGGTAATCATAGAGGTTGCGGCTTGCTCAAAAGCTCCAAAGAAGACCACAGTAAATAGGGCAAAAATAATCAGGGCAATCATCCGGTCACGGATTACTTTTTCATACCTGGAAATACGACTAAATACCAGGTACAAAAACAGCAATACGCCAATGATAATGATGACATTGGGTCCGGAGAGGATATCACTGGAGAAAATAAATTCTTCGGGTAACAGGTTAAAATCTCCAATCTTTGAAGTGGGGCCGTTAAAAACGTATAACAACCCAATAATACCGGTTACTACAATCAGGACAAGGTCAATTTTTTTAAAGGGATTGTATTTAATTTTCTTCTCCTTGGCTTTTTCCGGTTTCCCTTCCTTACGGTCGGCCAAATCGGCTTTAGCCTTTTCTGCTGCCATTTTTTTGGGAGATTCGCCTATTCCACCAAATATTTTTTTAGCAAAGATAAACTGCAGGGTACCAAAGATCATAAACACGCCGGCAAGGCCGAATCCCCATGACCAACCTACTCGTTCTCCAAGGTATCCGCAAAGGAGCATTCCAAAGAAAGCTCCGGCGTTTACTCCCATATAATAGAGGGTGTAGGCACTGTCTTCCTTTTCAGGAAGATAAACATACATATTGGAAATAATAGAGGTGATATTGGGTTTAAAGAAACCGGTTCCTACTACCAACAGGGTTAGGCCAATATAGAGAAAGGTTTCGGTTTCTACTGCCATGGATGCGTGGCCTAACGCCATGACCACACAACCAATGATAACGGCTTTGCGATAACCAATATATTTATCGGCAATCATTCCTCCCACAATAGGCACCAAGTATAACAAAGCGGCATAAGTACCATATAGGGCCGTGGCGTTTTCTATCGACCATTCCCAACCCGGATTAATCCCGATGATGGACATGGTGAGGAAGTTGATGAGCAAAACCCGCATTCCATAAAAAGAAAAACGCTCCCACATTTCTGTAAAGAAAAGGACGAAAAGTCCTGCAGGATGCCCCATGACCTTGTGATCCATAATGGCATGTTCACGGGCCGAATCGAGAGAGGATGATGTTGAAGCCATAGTTATATGTTTTTGTTTATGGTGTTATTATGTTTTATGTCAATTTATGGTATTATCAAAATTTGTGGCTCGCCTTTTTACGAGCTTTAAAATGCTTATGGGAGCTGTCGATATTGTTAAAAAACCCGCCTCCCGTTTGACAGGCGGGCTTATGAAAGTCGTCACGCTCTTCAGCTATTTCAAGAGTTTTCTATTTCCTCTACTTCCCCTTCATCTTCTTCCACGCCGTGGGTCAATCGTTTTAGGGGTTTGATCAAGAAGATGACCAATAAGCCGAATAAACCGGTAAAGACCGTAATCCCGATAAAGGTTTTAAACTCGGTATTGGTTTGTATTTCTTGAATGATAAAGGATCCGCGGTATCCCAAGTGGAATTCTTTACCCATGGCTTTTGCATCGGCTTCCGACACCTTAGAAAATTCAAAATCGACGTGGTAAGGATTTTCCTGACTTACATTGTTTTCATTAAGGATATTGGTCACTTCCTTGATGCGTTTGGTGTTTTCAAATTCAATCAAAGGCAACAAAGATTTTCCGGTTTTGGGATCTATGGCTTCAAATTGTCCGTTTTCGGGATAAACCAGGCTATTCAAAACAAAATCTTTATCCTTAGCAAGCACACTGTCTGCCGGGTTGAGGAAAGACTTGACTTGAGATTTATCAGCTTTTAGTTGTATTTTAATGGGTTCACTTTGAGAAGCACTACCAATAAATCCGGCCAATTTATTTCCAAATCCGGTGGCGGCAAAATAGAGTCCCATCATCAGCGATGCATATTTTACTGGTGATAATTTGGTAATAAAGGACAAGGCTACCGGTGAGGAGCTCAATTCTCCAATGGTATGCAATAAATAAGCAAAGAATAACCAGTACATGGCTGCTTTTTCACCGCCGGGGGTGTATTGAGCTGCAGCGCCGGCCATAAACAAGAAGCCGAGCCCCATAATAATGGTTCCCACCGCCATTTTAAATAGCGAAGAGGCTTCTTTGTTTTTTATTTTTCGTCGAGCCCAGAAATTGGCAACAATTACCCCAAATATGATAATATACATCGAGTTTAAGGATTGAAACCACGAAGCGGGGATTTCAAAGTTTGCCAAGAAAGGAACAATTCGATCCACTTTGACACGGGCATAAATACTCATCAGCCCGCCGGCTTGTTCAAAGGCTCCCCAGAAGACAATGGTGAGTAAAAAGGATAAAATAATGACCAAATAACGATCTTTCATAATTCGATCGGTCAAATCCTTATAAATCATCATCATCAGGGCTGCTACTGCGGTGATGAATAAAAATAAGAGTCCATCTGCAATATGTTGAGGATCATAAGCCGCTCCAAAGAAAATCCAATAGAGAGAAAAGGCGGCCAATATTGCGGTAATTGTAAGCTGTAAGGGGGATTTAAGTAAATCTGCATAAATCTCCCCAATAGAAGGTTCGGGGTGTTCTTTGTCTTTCGCTTTTATGGGCTTGTTTCCTACATTGGCAATATATTTTTGTCCCCATAAATAAACAATCAGTCCCAGTGCCATGGCTATTCCTGCCATTCCAAAACCGTAATGCCAGCCTATTTTTTCACCGACATACCCCACAGAAATGGCCGATAAAAGGGCCCCGATATTAATTCCGATATAGAAGATTGTAAAGCCTTTATCTCGCCGGATATCTCCTTTTTTATAGAGTCCGCCAACCATGGTAGAGATATTGGCCTTGAGCATGCCCACTCCAAGCACAATAAAAACCAGTCCGGTATAAAAAGCCCACATGGCTTCAATAGCAAGAACCGAGTGTCCAATCACCAGGCTAATTGCTCCATACATTACGGTTTTCTTTTGCCCGAGAACATTGTCGGCAATAAGCCCACCCGGAATACAAGCCACATAGACCAGCATGGTGTACCATCCGTAGAGCACCAAAGCGTCTCCGGTAGACCATCCTAACCCGGGGTTGCTGCCTCGAGTTTCTTCAACGAGATAGAGCACCAAGATGGCCCGCATTCCATAATAAGAGAAACGTTCCCACATTTCGGTGAAAAAGAGAATAAACAAGCCTATTGGTTGTCCAAAAAGTTGTCTTTCATGATGAGGCACTGTAGCAGCCATAGATGATTATTTTAAAGGTTTTCTAATATAAAGTTTGTCATTTTGGAATACAGGAAATGTCGAGTGTTTCCGCCATAAATACTGTGATTCCTATCGGGGTAGATCTCCCATTCAAAATCTTTTCCGGCTTGAACCAACGCATGGATCAGTTGCATGGAGTTTTGTACGTGTACATTATCGTCTCCGCTGCCGTGAATGAGTAGAAAAGCATTTTCGTCATTGAATTCATCAACGTGAGTGATGGGAGAGTTGTCGTCATAACCATCGGGGTTTTCCTGTGGTGTATGCATATAGCGTTCGGTATAAACCGTGTCATAGAATCGCCAACTGGTTACCGGAGCAACGGCAATGGCCATGGCAAAGGTATTGCCGCCCTGAAAAATACAATTGGAGGCCATAAAACCTCCATAGCTCCAACCCCAAATACCGATGCGATCTTCGTCGATATAATCTCGTTGGCCTAATTTTTTTGCAACTGCAATTTGGTCCAATACCTCATATTTTCCCAATTCCAACTGGGTCACTTTTTTAAAATCGGCACCTTTAAAACCCGTCCCGCGGCCATCGACACAGGCCACGATATAGCCCTTTTGTGCCAGCATTTCATACCAATAATCATTAGAGCTAAAAAAGGAGTTGGACACTTGTTGAGAGCCGGGTCCCGAGTATTGATAAAGCAAGAGCGGATAAGTTTTATCCGGATCAAAATTTGGGGGTTTGATCATCCACATGTTCAGGTCGTTGCCGTTGATGTGAATGGTAGAGATTACCTTAGGAGAAAGGGCATAATCTTTTAATTTTTCTTGCAACTCGTGATTGTCTTCAATTACCCGAACAAGCGCACCGTCATCGGCCTTGTTAACCGTATATAAATTGGGGGTGTTTAAGTCGTTGAAGGTGTTGACAAAATACTTAAAATTACTACTAAAATCAGCGCGGTTGGTACCGATATTTTGGCTGAGCCGTATTTTGTCTTTTCCATTGATTTTAATGGAATATACCCCGCGATTGACACTTCCTTTTTCGGTGCTCTGGTAGAATATTCGTCGGGTTTCGGGGTCATACCCATAAAAATCGGAAACCACCCAGTCTCCTTGTGTCACCTGCCGGATTAATTTTCCGGTTTTGTCATAATGGTAAATATGGTTCCAATTGTCTTTTTCACTGGTCCACAAAAAGCTGTTGTCGGGCAAAAAAGTCAGGTTATCAGTTATGCCGATATAGGCCTCTGCCGTTTCGTGCAGTACTACGCGGGTCGTATTTTTTTCGGCATCGACAAAAACGAGTTTCAAATCGTTCTGATGCCGGTTCATCAACTGAACACTTAAAATATCAGCCTCCTGCGTCCATTTGAGTCGGGGAATATATTCATAATCTTCGGTGAGCATTACCTGTTGTAATTCCTCAGACTTTACGTCATAGAGGTGCAGGGTAACCACAGAATTATTTTCTCCGGCCTTGGGATATTTGTAGGTATAGGGTTTTTGGTAGAGTTGATGAGGATAAGTGCCATAAAAGATTAAGGTTACCATAGGCACTTCGGATTCATCAAACCGTAAAAAGGCAAGCTTACTGCCGTCTTTGTTCCAAGCATAAGCTCGGGTGAAAGAGAATTCTTCTTCATACACCCAATCTGTGGTTCCATTGATGATATGGTTTTTCTCTCCGTCGTGAGTAACCTGTGTGACCTCTCCTGAGCTTAGGTCTTTAATATACAGGTTGTTTTGATAGGAATAGGCTACTTTTTCTCCATCGGGTGAGAAAGTAGGGTTTTGAATCTTATCTTCACGAACCTTAATCAGCTGATGATTTTGGAGATCATAGACATAATAAATAGCCTTGGTAGATCGCCTGTAAATGCGTTCCATCTCCGTAGAAAGCAATACCTTGGTTTCATCGGCATTAAAATCATAAGATTGAAAATAACGCAGTCCCTGTATTTTACCCGAATTGACGAGGGTAGCTGTTTTTTCGCCGGTATCATAGCGATAAGCGTCAATTTTAACGGCCCTTGCTTCCCTGTCGATATTGAGTACGGTATACTCTTCTCCATTGTCCATAGAACGCAAGGCTTCCAGGCGTTCTTGCCTGAATGTTCCATCGTGCCAAATATCATCTAAAGTAATGTTCTTTTCCTGGGCATTGATGAGGGGAGCAGTCAGCAAAAACAGGACTGTACAATACAAGTTGATTTTCATAAAATAAATTGAAAACTTTCAAAGCCCAAGTTTACTAAAAAAACTCCAAAGTGAAAGGCTGTAAAACGTTAAATGCTAAATTTTGTTAATCAGCCGTACTTTTAACGCAAGTCGGGGGTATAGCTATCAGGATTTCGCTCCCATTTATATTTCAATGTCAGCCGCGTAAGTATTCCTTTAATTAACGAACTATCATATACTTGCTGAAGTGTTTTACTGTTTGCGCTATATACCCAATTCTTTAAATTCCCAAGACGTCTTTTCCTTGCTTGAAGACAACATCCACCGGGATGTCTTTTTGGGCCAAGCGTTTAAGGTCGGATTGGAGTTGTTGACCAATATGGCCTTTTTCTTCAATCAACTTATCGACCGCTTTATAGTCACCATCTCCTTGTAGGGTGAGGATGAGGTGAGATAAGTCGTGAACCGCTTTTTCAGTCTTTTCAAAATTAATTTTATAAGTACCGTCCTCCAAGCGTTTAAAGGCGCCGTGTTCTTTAAAGTAGTTGAATCGAACCATATTGGCTACACCGTGTGCATCTCCGGCCCCAAAGCGAACAGAGCGAAAAATACTGGCAATAAAAGTGACATAATAGTCTTTAATATTTCCGTCCATAATTCCTTTATCAAGCAGCTGCTCAACCATATACAGCCCCACAACGTCGGCTTTTCCTTCTTCCATAGCCGAAGCGTGCTCTTTTAAGGCATCGCGCACGGTACCCTCTCCATCAATGGTGTTTTTTATGCCGAGTCCGTGGGCCACTTCGTGAAACATGGTATTGGCAAAAAAGGCATCAAAAGTCACGTATTTGCGCTGTTCCGGGGTAATTAGTACCTCGGCGATAGGAACGAGAATTTTATCAAATTTAGCCTTCATTACATTTTTCAATTGTAGGCGGCGCGTTCCCTTTTGGAGCTGCACCTCTTCATCATTGGGAAGATTAATGGCGATGGTTTTTCCTCCGGCATTGGCTGCTCCGGCATAAAAGACCACATTATAGGCATTCAGATCGGCATTGGTGCCCGGTTCTTCCTGCTTATACTGATCAGGAACCGGCAGACTGTCTTGCAATTCGGGCAAATGCGCTACATATTTTTTCAACCGCTGGCTCCACTCTTTATCCTTGTGCAAAACAATACCTTCATAAGAGGCCTTATAGCCAAACAATTGATCTTCATAGGTTTCGATGGGGCCGATGATGATGCCAAAACTATTATCTCGCATCTCCAACCAAGCCAGATCGCTTTCTCGAAATTTATCGGTGGTCAAAGCCTCAGCACGCAGATTGAGGTATTTTTTTAAGCCCTCGGTCTCAGCCAATTCAGCTGCTTGCCGCAATAAATCGGCTGCTTGCTTTAGCGATGATTCAAATTTTTTGTGGTAGGGCAGTGTATACAATGCTCCGTCTTTGTTGCGACGAATAAAATTGTACAATCCTTTTTTATGAGGCAGTTCTGCCTTTTTAAATTCTTTTTTACTCATGTCATCAGGATAAAAATTGGCGCCAAGGGGTTTGGAGCCTACTCCCGGAATAAAAGGTTTGTTGTCATTTAAACGATCCCAGGGGCCGTAATTAATCTTGATAAATTGACGGGTAGCCTTGTCTGAAGTAGCTCGAAGCAAGCTGTCAAGTTGCCCATAAGTTTGATAAGCATATAGGCTATCCATAATTTTTGCCGCATCAATCATCAATCCGAGCATTTTTTTCTGATTGGCCGAAGCCGCTGTCAAATCAGTGGTTAGCGTTACCGTGGCATAGGCATCCACTTTTTCCTGCATACTCTTTTTGGTTGTCTGTGTTGTATCCGCTTGTGAGGGGGCAGATTTGTCAGCAGATTTGTCAGCAGATTTGTTCTGTTTACAAGAAATGGTGAATAAGGTTAAACAAACGAGGAGGCTAAAGGTCTTTATTTTTTTCATGAGAAAAATTTTGCGTAAGATCAAAATTAAAAAAATGTTGAGTATTACAGTCGGGAGGCTCTATTTTTTGCGATTTTATTTCAGCTGCGGGACAACCTGCGCCGCGAGTTTTTCAATCGATTCTGAAAGGTCTTGATTGACGGTATCAATTACAATATCAGGATTTTCCGGAGTTTCATAGGGGGCACTGATTCCGGTAAAATTATCAATTTCTCCTTTCCTTGCCTTTTTATAAAGCCCTTTGACATCTCTTTTTTCACAGGTTTCAACAGAAGCTTTTACATAGATTTCCATAAAATCATCAGCGCCAATAATTTTTTTTATCTGCTCCCGATCTTTTTTTAAGGGGGAAATAAAAGCTGCTAAGGTCACCATTCCCGCATCCACAAAGAGTTTGGCGGTTTCGGCAATGCGACGTAAATTCTCTTGACGTCCTTCCGGAGTAAAATCCAAATCGGCATTCAAACCACCTCGAATATTATCGCCATCAAGCACATAAGTATTGAAGCCCTGTTGATGCAAATGTCCTTCCAATTGGTTGGCTAAAGTAGATTTTCCCGAACCCGACAGGCCGGTAAACCAAAGGACAACCGAGCGATGCTTATTTTTTATGTTGCGTTCTTTACGCGTAATTTGATATTCTTGTTTTACAATATTTTTAGACATAGGTTTTTGATTTTAAAAGGGGTAAAGTTACAAATATATCCATGAAATCGCTGACACAGCGACGGCCATTACAATAAGGGCGACGGGAAATCCCGCTTTGGTATAATCTGAAAATTTATACCCTCCGGCTCCCATAACCATCAAGTTGGTTTGATAACCGATAGGAGTCATAAAGGAAGCAGAAGCTGCAATAGCCACGGTAACGGCCGCCGCTCTGATGGGGATTCCTACCTGATGGGCAATGGCAATTCCAAGCGGAAACATCAGTACGGCCGCCGCATTATTGGTAATAAATTCAGTGAATAAATTGGTAATTATGTATAATAATAAGATAAAAAGTACCGGATGCACAGTAGCGCTCATATTGCCAAATACGCCTTGGGCGATGGCATCTGCCAATCCGCTGACTTTTACGGCTTCTCCTATACCGATGGCAGTGGCAATGACAATCAAAATAGGCGGATGAATGGCGTGTACCAACTGTGTTTTGTGCACACAACCGACGAGTAACATGGCGATGGCAGCCAATAAGGAAGCGGTAATCATGGGCAGCAGACCAATTCCCACAGACAGCAGCATCAGGAAAATGATAAGCAGCGCGATTTTACTCTTCCCTTTATAGTCCTGAAAATTTTTCCCCTTAGGACGCACAAGATAAAAATAACGATTGTTATTGGCATAGTGCTCGTCAAAATCTATTTTAGACTCAATCAACAGTAGATCACCGGCCATGATTGGGGTATTTCCCAAGGCTCCGTTAATTTGTTCTTGTTTGCGCTGAATAGCCAAAACCACTCCTTTAAAAGTTTCGCGAAACTGAAGTTCTTTTAAGGTTTTCCCAACCAAAGGCGAACTGTCTGAAACCACCGCCTCAAACAGGGGTAAGGATTCAGCTTTGGGGCCTCCCGGAATATTGGGAGAAAGTTTTTTCTCTACAGCCACTTTATGCACCTCATCATGACTTCCTCGGAAAGTAAGTACATCGCCGACCTCAATAATAAAACCGGGCCCTATGGCAATAATGTGTTTGCCGCGCTGTACGTGAATTAAGAAAACAGATTCCAGTGCTCGTAACCCTGCCTCTTCAATTGTTTTTCCTTGTAATTTGGAGCTTTCAGGAACCCTATAATCAAATTGATAGATCTCTGATTTTTTGGTGCTTTTTGTCGGTTTTCTATTGTCAATAACCTGGCGATCAGGCATTAATTTTAGGCCAAAGCAAATAAACCATAAAAAGATCAAAACCGCAGCCGGAAGGCCTATGAGCGCCAATTCAAAAAGACCGATAGGCTCCATGTCAATGTCAGTCATCATGCCCGATACAATGATATTGGTGGAGGTTCCAATCAGCGTACACATCCCGCCCACAATGGTCACATAGGACAGTGGAATGAGCAATTTGGAAGGAGAGATTCCTTTTCTGTCGGCCCATCCTTTCACATGTGGAATCAACATGGCGACGATGGGGGTATTGTTGAGAAAAGCAGAAAGCCCGATGGTAGAACTCATCATTTTGGAGGCCACTTTATGGATAGAATCTCCTTTTCTAAAGATTACTTTATCAATAAAAGACAGGGCACCGGTTTGTTGAACTCCCGTGGCGACAATAAACAAAGCAGCCACGGTAAATACCGCTTCATTAGAAAAGCCCAAAAGCGCCATCCCCGGTTCTAAAACGCCGGTAACCAATAAAAGCATAAGAGCGCCTATAAACAAAAAATGAGGGCGGGCTAAATCCATCAATAAAGCCACCAACAAAATAATTACAGTTGCCGCAGTTATGATTAAATCGATGTCCATGCTTTTATTTTAATTTTATACCCAACGGATTTTGGCGTAGGCTTATTATCTTTGATATTTCATAGATTAGAAAATGAGCCTTTCTCAATAATTCCATTTGACATAAAACGGATCTGTATTTCCTATATTTAACAATGGGTCGCAATTTAATTATTTTACAAATAGTCAGTTCTTTATGTGTCAAAATTTTATAGCGAATATTTTTTAATGAAACCTCACCCCACTTGATTTGGTCATCTTTAATTTATTCGATATTTATATTTTTGGCTTTCCAAATGATCGAGTAATTCAGAGGAGATGGCTATCTTTTGGCGTCGACTCGGCATATGTACCTTAATTTGGTCCTTGAGTTCATAGATGACAAACTTTAACTTCTGCTCTCCGGGGAAACTGCGGAACAGCTCTTGTAAATCTGTTATCTGTTCTTCCTTTAACTCATTGATATCGAGGTGTATTGTTAGCTTTTTAGAGAATTTGTCCATCACGTCCTGCAGCTGCTTGAAATCGCGATACTGCAAACGCGGTTCGCCTCGCTCTCCCGTTTTTTTGTTGAACCAGCCTTCACGAATAAAAACTTTCATGTAGAGAAAGCTATTGGGCATTAAAAAGTGTCGGAATTTTAAATATTCCTCTCCAAAAATCTTGAATTCATAAGAATCTTCATAGTCTTCTACCGTAAATTTTCCCCAACCCTTTCCGGCCCTACTGGTCAGGTGTTGAACATCTGTGATTATTCCGGCGATACTGAGCTCGCGATTGAGAAATCTTTCCGGTTGGTGAAAACTGGAAATCCCTGCATTGCAGAAGTGTTTGATTTCATTTTTGAAATCATCGAGGGGGTGTCCTGAAATATATACTCCCACCACTTCTCGTTCTTTGCGAAGTTTAGCCATAGTGGCCCATTCTTCACAAGGCGGTACTTCGGGTTCGGGAATTTGAACCTCGCTGGATTCGCCAAACAAACTGGTTTGTGCCGAATTTTTGTTCTCTTGATATTTGGCACCATATTTAATGACTTTTTCCAAAAAGCTGATTTCACTGTGTTCTTCAGTATGAAAGTATTGAGCGCGATGGGTGGGAAAAAAACAATCAAAGCCACCGGCATAGGCCAAATTTTCAAAAGATTTTCGATTGGCTGCACGCAAATCGATACGCTTGGTCAGGTCAAAAATAGAACGGTAGGGGCCGTCTTTTTTGCGGTTTTCTACAATGGTTTTTACGGCATTATGCCCCACTCCTTTAACGGCGCCCATCCCAAACCGAATGGCATTGTCTTTGTTTACGGAGAATTTGTAATAAGATTCGTTAACATCCGGACTTAAAACCTTTAATCCCATGCTTTTGCACTCTTCCATAAAGAAGGTGACTTTCTTGATGTCATTCATGTTGTTGGAAAGTACGGCAGCCATGTATTCGGCCGGATAATGCGCTTTTAAATAAGCCGTTTGATAAGCTACCCAAGCATAACAAGTAGAGTGAGATTTGTTGAAAGCATAGCTGGCAAAAGCCTCCCAATCTTTCCATATTTTTTCAAGAATATCCTGCGGATGCCCGTTTGCTTTTCCGCCTTCCATGAATTTGGGTTTGAGGATTTCCAGCTGTGAGAAAATCTTTTTCCCCATGGCTTTTCGCAACATATCGGCTTCTCCACGTGTAAATCCGGCCAGCTTTCTCGACAGCAACATTACCTGCTCTTGGTAGACCGTAATGCCGTAAGTTTCTTTGAGGTATTCCTCCATTTCCGGCAGGTCATAAGCAATCTCCTCTTCTCCGTGTTTTCGCTTGATAAAGCTGGGAATATACTCCATGGGACCCGGACGGTAAAGGGCATTCATGGCAATCAAGTCTTCAAAAACAGAGGGTTTTAGATTGCGCAGATGTTTCTGCATGCCCGGAGATTCATATTGGAAAATCCCTACGGTTTCGCCGCGTTGAAAGAGTTCATAGGTCATTTCATCATCCAAAGGAAATTCGTCGGGATTTAAATCGATATCGTGACGTGCTTTAACGATTTCAACCGTGTCTTTGATAAGGCTTAGCGTTTTTAACCCGAGGAAATCCATTTTTAACAGTCCTGCATCTTCAACCACGTGGTTGTCAAATTGAGTGAGGTACAAATTGGAATCCTTGGCCAGGGAAACCGGCACAAAATTAGTAATATCACTGGGGGTAATAATTACGCCACAAGCATGCACTCCGGTATTTCGCAGCGATCCTTCCAGAATACGCGCTTGTTTTACCGTTTCGGCCTCGAGGTCTTCGCCTTCTGAAATATTCAGCAATTCATTGACCTTGACCAAGTCTTCCGGTCTGAATTTTTCTCGAAGCTCTTGTTCCGTTTTACCAAAAATTTTACTGAATTTGGTCATATCCGGAATCAGTTTGGCCAGTCGATCGGCTTCCCTGAGCGGAAGGTCGAGTACCCGTGCCGTATCGCGAATGGCCGATTTGGCTTTCATCTTTCCATAAGTGATGATTTGAGCCACCTGATTGGCGCCATATTTGCCAATGACATAGTCCATTACCTTGCTGCGACCTTCATCGTCAAAATCGATGTCAATATCAGGCATACTGACCCGTTCGGGATTGAGGAATCGCTCAAAAAGTAAATCATATTTAATGGGATCTACTGCAGTAATATCTAAGCAATAAGCCACTGCACTACCGGCGGCAGAGCCTCGACCGGGTCCCACGGAAACGCCCATGTTTTTGGCCTCTCTAATAAAGTCTTCTACAATTAAAAAATAGCCGGGATAACCGGTTTGTGCAATGACATCGAGCTCAAAATTTAACCGCTCTTCGAGGGCTTTGGTGATTGCTCCATATTTCTTTTTGGCTCCCACAAAAGTGAGGTGCTTGAGGTAGGCGTTTTCGCCGCGCTTTCCATGGTCTTCTTTATCGCGTTCGTCCCTGAATTTTTCGGGAATGGAGAATTCGGGAAGCAGTACATCTCGGGCCAGGGTAAAAGGCGATATCTTATTGGCAATTTCTATCGTGTTGGTAATTGCTTCCGGTAAATCTTGAAAGAGCTGCTTCATCTCTTCGGTAGATTTAAAATAATATTCCTGATTGGGAAGCCCATACCGATATCCGCGTCCCCGGCCAATAGGCGTAGATTGTAGTTCGCCGTCTTTTACACAAAGGAGAATGTCGTGTGCATTGGCTTCTTCTCGGGTAGAATAGTAGGTGTTGTTGGTGGCCACCAATTTTACATCGTGTTTTTGAGACAGCTTGACCAAGGTATCGTTTACACGGTCTTCATCTTCTTGACCATGACGCATCAGCTCGATATAAAGATCTTCACCAAATTGCTCCTTCCACCACAAAAGAGCTTCTTCGGCTTGTTTTTCTCCTACGTTTAAAATTTTCCCGGGAATTTCTCCATTTAAATTACCGGTCAGAACAAGGGTGTCTTCTTTATACTGTTCGACAATTTTTTTATCAATTCTCGGTACGTAATAAAATCCGTCGGTATAAGCCAGCGAAGACATTTTGATCATATTTTGATACCCATTTTTATTCTTGGCCAAAAACACCACTTGATAGCCGTTGTCTTTGTGTGTTCGGTCGGTATGGTCTTCACAAATATTGAATTCACAGCCCACAATAGCTTTTAATTCAGAGGTTTCAGCCTCTTCTCCCGCTTTTTCCAAGGCCGCATTGTGCTGGTTAATGGCTTTAACAAATTCAAAAGCTCCCATCATATTGCCGTGATCGGTCATGGCAACGGCAGGCATTTGATGTTTTATTGCATTAGCCACCAAGTCATCAAAGCCTATGGTCGATTGCAAAACCGAAAACTGCGTATGGTTGTGAAGGTGTACAAACTTTTCGTTTTCAAGTGCGGCAAGGTTTTCCTTTCGCTCCGCCTCAGAAATGCCGGTTTCTTTTTTCTGCAGGGCTTGGGAAGCCTTTTTAAGGTTGGTATGTTTTAAACCTATGGCTTCAAAAGGCTCGGGATTGACTTCAATAAAATTTTCAAAATAATGAGCCTCTACTGCCAGTTCCTCTCGGGTAAACATCCGCTGTCTGATCAATTCGAGGAAACAGCGAGCCGTAGCTTCCACATCGGCGGTTGCGTTATGAGCTTCTGCAAAAGGCTGACCAAAGAGTTTTTCGTGGAGCTCGGTAAGCTTGGGCAGCTTAAACTTACCACCTCGCCCACCGGGAATTTGACACAAGGCAGCCGTTTTTTCGGTACAAGTATCCAACACCGGAAGTTGTGCCAAAGGCGTCTCTATGCCGATCCGATAAAATTCGGCCCCCATAATTTTGATGTCGAAATCCAGATTCTGTCCAACGATAAACTGTGTTTTTCCTAATGCTTCTTTAAATTCTTGTAGGACCTCCTTTAAAGAAACTCCGTCTTTTTGAGCCAGAGCAGTAGAGATTCCGTGAATTCGTTCAGCGTCATAGGGAATGTCAAATCCTTCGGGGCGAATTAAAAAATCTCGATGTTCCATAAGCCGCCCCATGTCATCGTGCAGTTGCCAGGCAATTTGAATACAGCGCGGCCAATTGTCTGTATCGGTAATTGGGGCGTCATAGCGTTTGGGTAATCCGGTGGTTTCGGTATCAAAAATCAGGTACATACACAGCGTTTTTTATCAGAAATCGAGCTTTTAAAATTAGAAAAATATAAAGGATAAAAAAGTTAAAGGAGTAGATTTTAGCCATTGATTTTTTAGTGACTCAAACTCAAAAGCTTATCGTATTTTAATTCATGCTAAATCCCAAAAGCGTCTGCAGATCGCTAATACAAAAGGGACAACTTTTATGATCGGCAACCGAATCAAAAATCAAATGACAACACGAATTGGAACGCAGGCAAATGAATCCAATATTCAGATAAAAATTCTAAATCTCTGTTAATCTTAATAATTATCGGAAGCTATGCCTGTTCCCTGTGCAGGAGCTGTTGATATCAAAAACTCAATCCAATTGATCCGTGAGCTCTGACAGGGTGGATTTAGGGTTTTGGCCTTCGTATAAAATTTTATAAACCGCCGTAATAATTGGGATATCGGCTTTTTCTTTACGAGATTTATTGAGGTGAAAAGCACACTTGGTAGCATAATAGCCCTCTGCAATCATGTTCATTTCCAGCTGGGCGGTTTTGACAGAGTGTCCCTTGCCTATCATGGTGCCAAACCTGCGATTGCGGCTAAAGCTGGAATACCCGGTGACCAACAAATCGCCCAAATAAGAAGAATCATTGATGTTGCGGTCAATACGGTACGTTTTTTCAATAAAGCGCTCCGTTTCCCTAATGGCATTACTCATCAAAACACTTTGAAAGTTATCGCCATAGCCCAGGCCGTGAAACATTCCGGCAGCAATAGCATAGATATTCTTGAGCATGGCAGCATATTCATTGCCAATCACGTCTTTTGAAACCTTACATCGAATATAAGAATTGGAAAGAATACCGGCTAAACTTTCTGCCTTCCGAAGGTCGGTACAGGCAATAGTCAAATAAGAAAGTCGCTCCAAAGCCACCTCTTCTGCGTGGCAAGGCCCGGAAATGACCCCGATGTTTTTATAGGGAACACCGTAATTTCTATAAAAATGCTTCCCCACAATTAAACCGCTTTCCGGAACAATCCCCTTGATAGCACTAAACACAACCTTATCTTTTATGGGAATTGTCAATTGTGCCAATTCACTTTTTAAAAAAGCAGAGGGAATGGCAAAAATTAAAAAATCTCCTTGCGCTACTGCTTCGTTAAGATCATTGGTGAGGATTAATTTTTTAGGGTCAAAATGAACATCACTCAGGTAATTGGGATTGCGGCCTACCGATTTGAGTTTTTTAATGGCTTGGGGGTTGCGCATATACCAATGCACGTGATCTAAAGATTCACAAAGCATTTTGACGATGGCCGTGGCCCAGCTTCCTCCGCCAATAACGGCATATTGTTTAGGTTTTTCCATGTATTCTGTTTAATTCGGGAGATTTTAGGTTGTACGCTTTAAATATCACAAATATATTGAGGAGTTGATTTTTATCAAAAAAAAGAAACTTCAACCATAAATTGGATATCTTATACGGGAGTGACCTTAAAAATAGACAAGTCTTCCTGTTAACATTACAGCTCTCTGCACTTTACAGGCTAAATGCTCGTCACTATGGCTATGCCTGTGTCTGCCGACGAGGCAGGCTTTTTGCCTTGACCTTTGAAATTTTCACGACAAAATATTCAGTCTATTTAAAAATCTCTTTCGTATTATAAAACGATGATGCTTATTCTGATTCTTTTCAAAAATACATAAAAAAGGAGAGCGCAAAAACATTGGATTAATAGATTCCCCAATTTGGACTGTTTAGTTCTTTGGTTTGTCGTTTGCTTTTTATAAAAATACAGCTTCAATTTCCGGCGTAATGCGCTTGGGGCGATGGGTGTCGGCACTCATCAAACACCACATGGTTTCTGCTTTGACCAAGAGTTGATGATCCTTTTTACGCCAAATTTCAGTGTGGCGCTCGCTGCGAACTCCTTTCATGCTTGCTACCCGGGTTTTAATCAAAAGTTCTTCTCCCTCGAAAGCGGGTTTTTTATAATGAATGGCGTGATCGAGTACTACCCAATAAACGCTTTCGCGGATTTGTGGCGAAACCTTGTGCTTCCAGTGCTGTGCAGCAACTTCTTGAACCCATTGCAGATAAACTACATTGTTCACATGCCCCAATTGATCAATATCTTGAGCATGAACCTTGATGGAAATGGAAAAATGGGTTGATGGCATATCTTTTAAAAATCATTCAATTAAAGAAATTGAAAAATAAATAAAATTTTGGACATCCACCGATATTGCACTTGTTGAGTTGAAAATCTTGTGTCTGCTTTTCCGGGAGTTGCTGATAATATTTCTCGATTAAGACCAAGTTGTTCTGATGATTAATTCCCCAAAAGAGCCGTTCTATTCTTTGTTTAACCACAATAGCTGTGATGTCGGATGTTTTATGCGCTTACTCTGCCATTGACAGTTCATCAGGTTTATGATATTTTTATATTTACGGGTTTCGTCTCCTCTCAAACTTTTGTACCTTTAGGCTTCTAAAAATTTCAGTTTATGACAGCAGCAGAAAAAGTGGCTTCCTTGCGGGAAGAGATGAGCAGTAATAATATTGATGCTTTTATTGTGTATTCAGCCGATCCGCACATGAGTGAATACATGCCGTTGGAATGGCAAGAACGCGCCTGGTTATCAGGGTTTACCGGCTCAGCGGGTTTTGTGGTGATTACGCTCGACAAGGCCGGTTTATGGACCGATGGACGTTATTTTACCCAAGCCCCCAAGGAACTCAAAGGTTCGGGAATCGATTTGTTTAAAATGGGCGTTGAAGGCACGCCTAATTATATAGACTGGATTATATCGGAGACCCGTGAAAATGCTACCATCGCGGTTAATGCGCTGGCCACGGCACATGCTGAATGGGGGAAATTAAACCAAAAACTCTCCGCTTCAAATCGCCGACTAAAAGACCTTCCTTTACTCGATAAAGTATGGGTTCAACGCAAAGATCACGGGAAAAATGAAATTTTTGTTCATCCCTTTGAAAGGGCCGGGCAATCGGTTTCCGAAAAAATAAAAGCCATTCGCAAAAAGATGGAGCAGGCAAAAACAACGGTTCATGTCATCTCCAGTTTAGACGATGTGGCTTGGACCCTCAACCTGCGGGGAAGCGATGTGGAATGCAACCCGGTATTTGTGTCTTACCTGCTGATTACCAAAGATAAAAGCATTCTCTTTGTCGATACCGATAAGTTAAATGTGGAAGCACAGAAGCTACTCGATTCTTCCGGGGTTGAGGTGCGCGCTTACAATCACTTTTTTGAATACCTCCAATCGCTAAAAGACGAGAAAATCCTTATTGCACCCAATAGCAATCAGTCTGTTTTTGAGGCTGTTAAAGCCCATAACCAAATCATAGAAAAACCGGTTCCCGGACATTTGATGAAAGCGGTTAAAAATAAAGCCGAACGCAAAGGCTTTGAGAAAGTCATGGTGCGCGATGGCGTAGCGATGGTAAAATTCCTCTACTGGTTGACCCATCAGGTGGAAAAACAGGAACTGGACGAATATCATATCGGCCGCAAGCTCCTCGAATTCAGATCAGAAGGAGATAATTTTATCGGAAACAGTTTTGCCAGTATAGTAGGG
The DNA here is from genome assembly GCA_964586655.1 of uncultured Flavobacteriaceae bacterium. GTDB lineage: Bacteria > Bacteroidota > Bacteroidia > Flavobacteriales > Flavobacteriaceae > JAJYSO01. Next base: position 87,271 of record CAZPGY010000001.1, on the reverse strand, counting down.
TTTAAAGGAAACGGAGCCATTATTCATTACTCGGCCAAGGAAGGCGATTGTGCTTCGGTTACGGATGAAGGCAGTATTCTAATTGATTCCGGAGGGCAGTATTTAGAAGGAACAACCGATTTAACCCGAACGCTTCCCTTGGGAGCAGTTTCCCCTGAATTTAAAAGAGATGCCACGCTGGTTTTGCAGGGCCTGATACGTCTTTCTTTGGCAAAATTTCCAAAAGGAACCCGCGGGTCTCAATTGGATGCCATTGCCCGTTTGCCCCTGTGGAAGGAAGGAAAAGACTACAATCACGGTACCGGGCATGGAGTGGGTAGTTTCTTAAATGTGCATGAAGGGCCGCAAAGTATCCGAAAAGAGGAAAATCCGGTGGCGCTGGAAGAAAATATGATTTTGTCTAACGAACCGGGCTATTACCCGGTGGGCGAATACGGCATTCGTCATGAAAACCTCATCCTTGTCAAATCGTGGAAAACCACAGAGTGGAATACTTTTTATGAGTTTGAAACCCTAACCTTGTGTCCGTTTTTCAAGAGTATTGTCGTTAAGGAAATGCTTTCACAAACTGAGATCGACTGGTTGAATGCTTATCATAAAGAATGTGCCGAAAAACTGGGGCCACATCTTGAAGGCGAGGTCAAAGCTTGGTTTTTGGATTTGGTATCTCCTCTATAAACCGCCGAAATGCAAGAAACCTATAAAATTGTCGAGATAGAAAATCTTGTTTCCAAAACTATTTGGCTCCTAAAATAGACGATACTGCTGATTATTGAGACGCCGGAAATGGTGAGTGTCTAATGCAGGGAGTTGTCTTTTTAAGCCGTGTTTTTTTCGAGCAATTTTAAACTGTTGGGCAATTTGATTCACCATTTCGCCCTCACCGGTCATGCGATATCCGAATCGACTTTCGGAAAGCTTCCCGTGGTGGCATTCCTCAATTTGATGCAGTACTTTTTGGGCGCGATTGGGTAGGGCCTTGTGAATCCAATCCGAGAAAATATCGGCAATGGCTCCATTGAGTCTAACGATGGAATAATTGATTGCATCGGCGCCCATTTCGCTTACTTTTTCGGCAATTTTAAAAATCTCGTGACTGTTGATGCCCGGGATAATGGGTGCCAGCATCACATTGACGGGAATATTGTGGTCAGCCAAGGTTTTAACCACTTGTAAACGCCTTTTAATGGTTGCCGTACGCGGTTCTAAAAGCCGTCGGGTTTCTTCTGAAAGCGTGGTGATAGAAATATGAACCTGAATCAGGTTAAAGGCTTGCAGAGCGTCAAGTAAATCTAAATCTCTTAATATCAATGCGTTTTTAGTGATAATTTCTGTAGGATGCCGGTGTTTTAGCATTACCTCTAAACATTGACGGGTGATTTTTAGTTTTCGTTCCACCGGTTGATAGCAATCGGTATTTCCCGAAAAAATAATCGGCTGGCATTTCCAATTCTTCTTTTGCAAGGTTTTTTCGAGTAATTTTGAAGCGTTTTTCTTGACCATGACCTGTTGTTCGAAATCCTGCCCGGGTCCATAGCCCCAGTATTGATGTGAGTTTCGCGCATAACAATACACACATCCGTGTTCGCAGCCTTGGTATGGGTTTAAAGAGTATCGAAAATGCAAATCCGGACTCTTTACCTTGTTGACAATGGTTTTAGGAAAGACTTCTTGAAAATGGGTTTTGGCGTCAAAAGCGTGTTCATCTTCATCTTTCCGACAGTATTCTAAATAATCGGCTTCCGGCACATATTCGAGCTCAAAATATTTGTTGTGTACTTTTTTCTGAGCACCTCGCCCTTTTTTATAAGCTTTCGCCATAACCTCCTCTTTTCTAATACCAATTTTATTTATTAAATAGTCCAAAGATTTATAGGATAAATTTTAAAGTTCAAGGCAAAAAACGTAGACATAGCAGTAGCTATGACGAGGCTTTTTAACGCAGAAATTTGAAATTTAGACATAAATATTGGGCTATTTAGTATGTATAATTGGTATACATTTTCAAAAATAATAAAATTATGGATATAATCCAATTTAATGGAATATGTCTAATTACTTTTGAAAGAACTTGTCAAGCGGGTTTCAGGTGATGACGTATTTCTTTGTTTAAGAAAAATCCGGTTAGCAGGGTGGCCAATATATCGGCCGAGCAAAAGGAGAGCCAAACGCCGGGCATTCCAAAGAGTTTGGGCAAAATTAAAACGAGCGGGATAAAAAATATTCCCTGTCTCAACAAGGCTAAAAACAGCGCACGACCGGCTTTTCCGATGGCTTGAAAATAAGCCGCACTAATAATTTGATAACCGATGACCGGCAAGGCGGCAAAGACCAGTCGCATGGCCATTGGGGTCTTTCGAATGACTTCCGGATCTTTGGTAAACACCGCAGCAATTTCTTTAGGAAAGACCTCAATTCCAATAAAAAGAATCACCGCTAAGATACAGGCATACAAAATTGCTTTATTGATACTTTCCCGTACACGGCCCCATTTTTTGGCGCCGTAATTGAAGCCTGCGATGGGCAGAAAGCCTTGCATTACCCCCAAGATGGGAAAATAAGCAAACATAATCATGCGTCCTATAATGGCAAAAACAGCTACAGAAGAGGCGCCGCCAAAAGAAAATAGAATATTGTTGACCAAGAGGTACATTACGCTTTTCACGGCCTGTCGCGAAAGGGTTACCAGTCCCAAGGCTCCCATTTCTTTGAGAATGGGCAAGTTTAAGCCGAAATGTGCCACGCTAATCTTGAGTTCGGACCGGTCAGAAAGAAAAAACCAAAGCGTATACAGCAGTCCCAGCACATAGGATCCCGTGGAGGCCCAGGCGGCACCGGCCATTCCCATATCAAAGTATTTAATCAGTACATAATCGCCAATAATATTGCCTATGGAAGGAATAATCATGGCAATCATGGCGTATTTAGGTTTTCCTTCGGCGCGGATACTGCTGTTCCCCATCATGGTAAGGGCCAAAATGGGAACGCCGTAAAGAATAATCCGGTAATAAATTTTGGCGGGTTCAAAAATCTCTCCTTTCCCGCCAAATAATGGAATGAGTTCATCGATAAAAACCAGGCCGAAGATGACCAGAATACTACACAACAGCAGGGTGAGGGTAATTTGGTTTCCAAAAGTTTTGAGTGCCTTTTGGTAGTGTTTGGCGCCCAAGGCACGCGAGATAATAGAAGAACCGCCCACTCCAATGGCCATTCCCAAGGCGGCAATAAAAAAAGAAATAGGCAGCACCACATTTATCGCCGCAATGGCAGTAGAACCAATCCAATTGCCCACAAATATGGTGTCGACAACAATATTGAGCGACATGACCAGCACACCTATGGAGGCCGGCAGGCTTTGGCGAAATAATAATTTGCTTATGGGTAGTTTTCCGAGGTCTGAAGATTTAATATTTGGCATTAAGCTTCCGCTTTTTGCGAGCTCCTAACCCAGTCTTTTATCCAGTTATTCACCACTTCGGCCCAGTCATTACGGTCGTTTAGGCAAGGCACGAAGGTAAATTCGCCGCCGCCACTTTCTTGAAAATCTTCTTTGGCCTCTCGGCCAATTTCGTCAATGGTTTCAATACAGTCGGCTACAAAAGCAGGGGTTACAATGGCTAAACTTTTCATGCCCTGTTTTCCAAATTCTTTTACTGTTTTATCGGTAGGCGGTTTTAGCCAGGCATCAATCCCCAATTTAGATTGAAATGAACTGCTATAAGTTCCCGGTTTAAGCTGTAGCTTTTCTGCCGTCAATCGGGTAGTTTCCAAGCATTGGTGACGGTAGCAAAATTGATGAGCCGGAGATTTGGTTTGGCAACACTGTCCGTCAATTTTGCAATGTCCGTCAGTGATATCGGTTTTGCGGATGTGACGTTCCGGAACACCGTGATAGCTAAAAAGCAAGTGGTCATAATCTACTCCTTCCAATTTTTCGGCAATGCTTTTAGACAGCACCTCAATATACTCCGGAAAATTGTAGAAAGCAGGGAGGGTAGAAAATTTCACTTGCGGAAAATGCTCTTTTCCCAATTCCTCTGCCAGCACAACAAAAGTCTCTGTCGTAGCCATGGCATATTGTGGATAAAGCGGGAGTAACAGGATTTCATCTACTCCTTGATCGACCAATTCTTGAAGTCCAGATTTTACAGAAGGCTCGCCATATCGCATGGCTAAAACCACCGGAACATCCACTGCTTCATCTACCTTTTGTGTCAAGTTTTTGGAGTGAACGAGTAACGGAGAGCCGTCTTCTCTCCAAATGCGCCTGTAATTGGCCGCTGTCTTGGGGGGACGAGTTTTTAAAATAATGCCCCTAACCACCAGAGCGCGCAACCAACGGGGCAAATCCATCGCTCTTTTATCCATCAAAAACTCATCTAAATATTCTTTTACATCCTCTTCTTTGGGACTCTTTGTTGTTCCGAGGTTACCTATTAAAACTCCTTTCATGTGTTTTCTTTTTTCAAAAGTATGTCATTTGAATAAGCCACAGGTTCTCAATTCAAATAAATTATCAACCTGTACTTATTGATTGTAAATATTTTTTGGGAGTGGTTCCAAATTTCTTTTTAAAGGCGACAATAAAATGACTGGCCGTGCTGTAGCCAATTTTTAAACCTACTTCATTGACATTGTATTGGCCTTCTTCTAACAGCTTTCGGGCCACTTCCATTTTATAGTTAAATAAAAATCCAAAAACCGTATCGCCATAAACCTCTTTAAAACCTTGCTTCAGTTTTTTTAAGCTCAATCCAATTTCTTCTGATAATTCTTTTAAGGTAGGAGGGGAGGTCATCTTTTTAATGATGATTTCCTTGGCTTGTTTAATTTTACGCACCGCTTTTTCATCGGCAAGGAAAGGACAGCGCGCGGTGTTATACTGCTCGGGACAATTAAAATAAAGTCCGATGAGCTCCAAACTTTTTCCTTTTAAATAAACTTTCAAAGCCGGCGGAGTTGAATTGAAATCCAATATTTGCTTCAACACCACAGCCATATTGGGACTGATGGGCTGCTCCTGATAATATTTTTTATGCCGTTTGCCCTCCTTTAAAAAATCTATATAAGCCATCTCGTCAGAAAAAAGTCGATGAAACCGTTCAATGGAAATCAAAAGAGATACTGTTTTTGAATGCGAGCTAACCTCTAAGTCAACCGGAAGGTTTTTTTCGGGATTATAAATCAGAAGAGATTTATTTTCGACCAATTCACGAGAATATCGACCGGCATTAAAGTTTAATTTGCCACTCCCTTTGACACAAAAATGAAATTGAATAGCATCACTATGGGCGGCTTCGCTAATCGATTTAACCGTTTCTCCATTATTTTGACAGGTCAACACCAAAAAACCCGACTCCAAATTTTGGTGTGTAAATGAACTTTTATCGTTATTTTTAGTAATACTGTCGTTCAAAATTACTTATTTTTATTTAGAATCATTCCAAACAGATGGATTAAAACCTGCATTTACCGTGCAAATTTACAACTTTAATTCATTTTATATACTTTTGCATTGGAAATAACCCAAAACGACATAAAAAGAACTTCTATCGTTATTTTGTAAAACGAATTCGAGTTAATTTTGTGTTTGCTTTATTAGTCTGCCTTAATTTATGAATCAGGTTAACAATAAAAAACGTCGTGTCTTTTATGCCATTGGTTTGAGTTATCAAAAAGCCGATGCCGAGATACGAGGAGATTTTAGTTTAGACCGCACTTCAGAAAAAGCCTTGCTTCAAACCGCCAAGAAGAACGGGCATGAGGCTTTGATGGTGATTTCTACTTGCAACCGTACCGAGCTTTATGGGTTTGCCGAGCATCCTTTCCAACTGATAAAATTACTTTGTGAGCACACTCGTGGTTCTTTGGATGAGTTTGAGAAAGTGGCTTTTGTTTATAAAAACCAAGACGCTGTTTCTCATATTTTTGAGGTAGGCACCGGTTTGGACAGTCAGATTTTAGGCGATTTTGAAATCATAGGCCAGTTTAAACAAGCCTTTGTGCGGTCCAAGAAACTACAATTGTCCAATCCTTTTTTGGAACGCTTGGCCAATTCGGTGGTACAAGCCAGTAAACGCATAAAAAACGAAACCGGACTTTCCTCAGGAGCCACTTCGGTTTCTTTTGCCTCGGTGCATTATGTGTTAAATGAGGTGACAGCGGTTTCCACAAAAAACATTACCCTTTTTGGAACCGGAAAAATTGGTCGCAATACTGTTGAAAACTTGGTAAAACACACCAAAAACTCTCATATTACGCTGGTCAATCGAAGTAGGGATAAAGCCGAAAAAGTGGCCGGAAAATTTAATCTTGTCGTTCGAGATTACGCCGATTTAAAAGAAGTGTTGACCCAAACCGATATCCTGATTGTGGCTACCGGAGCACAGCAGCCTGTAGTAACCAAAGCCCTGCTGCCCGCCCAAAAAGAGATGCACATCTTGGATTTATCCATCCCCAAAAATGTTGCGGGAGAGGTGCAGGAATTGCCTCATGTGAGTTTGGTTCATATTGACCAGCTTTCTGCCATGACCAATAAAACTTTGGTCAAACGCCGTTCACACATCCCTGATGCCAAGTTGATTATAGAAGAGGTGAAAAATGACTTTGAAGAGTGGCAAGACTCCCGTAAGTTTGTGCCCACCATCAAAGCTTTAAAAGAGCAGTTAAAGCTTATTAAAGAAATTGAGATTGCGGCGCAAAAGAAAAAAGTTACCGATTTTAATGACGAGCAAGCCGAAGCTTTGGGAGATAGAATTGTCAACAAAATTATGAACCGTTTTGCGGCACACTTGCGGGAAGACGGCTCAGAAGAAGGTCTGGAATTGGTACAAAATATATTTCAGCTTGAAGAACCCAAATCATGAATAAAATTATACGCATCGGTACTCGAGCCAGTGAATTGGCACTTTGGCAAGCCCACAAAGTAAAAGCAGACTTAGCCGCCTTGGGTTTTGATGCAGAACTGGTGCCCGTAAAATCTTCGGGAGACTTAAACTTGGAGGAGCCTTTGTATGAAATGGGAATCACCGGCATTTTTACCAAAGCCTTGGATGTGGCCATGGTTAAAGATGAAATTGATATTGCCGTACACTCCATGAAAGATGTGCCTACCCAATTGCCCAAAGGATTTCTTCAAACGGCAGTATTGCCTCGAGCCAATTCAGCCGATATTTTGATTCATAAAGGTTTGGATTTTCTAAATTCTGAGGAAGGCACCGTGGCTACCGGAAGCTTGCGTCGCAAAGCACAGTGGCTTCATCAACACCCTACCCATCAAGTGGAAAACCTGCGCGGCAATGTGAACACCCGATTGCGAAAACTCCAAGAATCAAACTGGGATGGAGCTATTTTTGCGGCAGCCGGGCTGGAACGCATTAATATAAAACCCGATAATTTTATCAACTTAGATTGGATGCTTCCCGCTCCTGCACAAGGTGCTATGTTGGTGGTCACCAAAGAAGAAGATCGCTATTCTACTGAAGCCGTGGCCAAGCTGAACCATAAAGAAACAGAAATTTGCGTGCATATCGAACGAGAATTTTTACGCGTATTGGAAGGAGGATGTACTGCGCCAATAGCTGCTTTAGCCCAAGTTGAAGGTCATAAAATTCATTTTCAAGGTGCACTTTTTAGTTTGGATGGACGTCAGAAATTAGAAGAAAATACTACATTTGCTCTTGAAAGCTATCAAGATCAAGGAAAAAAAGCCGCCGAAAAAGTGCTTTCAAACGGTGGTGATAAATTGATGCAACACATCAGGCAAATGCTTCCCTAACCATGCCTAAAGTCAAAAAGCTTAACTTATACATAGCTTTTCTCGACCTTATTTTACTGGCCTTTCTCGTGTTTGATTTTGGTTTTTCCAAATTTGCGGGAATTAAAGTTTATAAAGCAATTCTCTTATCCCTCACCCTTTTGGGATTGATTTTTTTTAATGTCTACAAATATTGGCGATATCGACACGACAGAGAGACCCAAAGGAAAATTCGCCCGACTTTGACCATCCTGTTGATTATTCTGGTGGTTGATGCCGCTTTTGTTACCCTGGATTATCAAGGCTCTTTGATAGATACGTTTTACCAGGACCGCATGGTGATAGAATATGGTTTATTCTTCTATTACTTTATCCGACTCATGTTTTTGATGCGCATTTTCTATCGCCTCTACTTTAATCCGGCCATTATATTTGTGGGGAGTTATGCTTTGGTGATCCTCGCCGGAGCTGCATTGCTGATGCTTCCCGCAGCTACTACTGTTCCCATTAGTTTTACCGACTCACTGTTTACTTCAACCAGTGCCGTTTGTGTGACCGGATTGGTGGTGATGGATCAAGGGAAGGATTTTACGATGTTTGGGCAAACCGTTATCATGTTTTTGATTGAATTTGGCGGCATAGGGATGCTGACTTTTACTTCCTTTTTTGCCTATTTTTTCAAAAGCGGCTCTTCCTTCAAAGAAGGGCTTTTTATGAGAAATGTGTTGGGAGACGATCAGCTCAATAACATCATGAAGACCACGGTAAATGTTGTTGTTTTTGCCTTAATCGTAGAAGCGGTAGGTGCACTGTTTATTTATGATGCCATCAGAGGATTGGACGACCTTCAGTATGGCGCTATTTTCTTTTCTGTCTTTCATGCGGTTTCTGCTTTTTGCAATGGAGGATTTTCAACACTGTCACAAAACCTACAAGATCCTATGGTTCAACACAACTATTATTTTCAATGGATCCTGATGCTGTTGATTATATTTGGCGGATTGGGTTATTTTATCTCCTTTAATTTCTTTAAATATATCAAACAGTTTTTTATCAACCTCTTTCAAAAACGAAAGAAAAAGTCTACTGTCCGCATCATTACCCTAAACACCAAAATTGTGGTTTATACCACGCTTTTACTCATTTTTGGCGGGGCTGTTCTTTTAATGATAACAGAACAAAATACGGTGTTGAATGCGCATCAAACTTTCTTTGGCAAATGGACAACCGCTATGTTTTCATCAGTCACCTCGAGAACTTGCGGATTTGGTACTGCAGATTATGGCAGTTTTTCCGTAGCCGGGTTATTAATTACCATTTTCCTGATGTGGGTGGGCGCTTCGCCGGCATCCACCGGGGGTGGAATCAAAACTTCTTCCTTTGCTTTGGCCACCTTAAATGTGTTTTCTACCTCGCGGAATAAAGCTTATATTGAAATTGGTACCCGCCGAGTAGCGCCTGAAGCGGTAAGGCGCGCTTTTGCCATCATCATGCTTTCTTTGATCGCCAACGGAATTGCTATTCTTTTGGTTTTGGTTTTTGATCCACAGTTTAGCTTAATGCAGGTGGCCTTTGAAGTCTTTTCCGGGTACAGCACAGCAGGCTTGTCCATGGGAATTACTTCTCATTTGTCAGAAGCCAGTAAATATGTATTGATAGGTTCTATGTATTTTGGACGTATAGGATTAATCAATTTGTTTGCCGGATTCTTGCGAGCGGTACGGACCAAAGAATATGAATATCCAAGTGAAAACATATTGATTAACTGATGTTGATAACGTTAAAACTCACTGTGAAGTAACAAGCTTAAACTTCAATTATTAATTCTTAAAAAAACAGCTTATGAAAGTCGTAATATTTGGCCTGGGTAATTTTGGATTGTCTTTGGCTGTTCACTTGGCCGACACCGGTAATGAGGTGGTGGCGGTGGATAGCGATTCTAAAAAAATAGACTTGATAAAAGATCAAGTTTCGCATGCCGTGACTTTGGACGCCACCAATGAAAATGCTTATAAGGCGCTGCCATTAAAGGATACTGATTTGGCCGTTATCGGGATTGGCTTTGACGAAGGAGTGGCCATTATGACCACGGCCATTGTCAAGAAAATCTGTAAGGATGCCCGAATTATTGCCCGCTCGTCATCAGAGGTGCAAGACACGATTTTTGAAGCCATGGGGGTTGACCAAATCATTCATCCCGAGCAAGAATATGCCGAACGCATGACCAAGAAGATTAACCTCAAAGGAAGTATTGATAACTTTGAAATTGAAGACAATTACCTGGTTTCTGAAGTGGAAGTTTTGCCCAAAATTATTGGAAAAACAGTGATAGAAGCCAATTTTAGAGAAGAATATGGACTCAACATCATTACCATTTTACGCCAAAAAGAATACACCAATCTCATTGGGCGACAAGCTAAAAAGCAAGAAGTCATCGGGATGCCAAAACCCGATACTGTTTTTAAAAAACACGACATCCTGGTTGTCTTCGGTAAAAGTGTGAAAGTCGATAAATACCTTAAACGGCATAGTTCACAGACGGAATGAAAAACCGATAAAACAAACGAGGCAGTTTTTACCAAAACTGCCTCGTTTGTTTTAATGCTTTCGCATATTATACGGAAGTGATTATTTCATTCTCAATGATTGGGTGATGGTGATTTTTCCTTTTTCGGCATAAACCTTTGTGCTGCCATTTTGTTTGACCAGCACATTAAAATTGTCGGTGTTGGCATCGTAAAATACGATAGTTTGAAAGCTTGGGCAATCGTGTTCTTTACAGCCGGTAAATTTATAAATACCACCTTCGGTCACAATAGGGGTTTGGGTTTCAAAATACTTTAAGATTTCTTCATATTGATCGCCGGTAATTTCTTGTAAACGAGACGAAACAGCTTTGTTGTCAAAAATCTTAATATCGCGGGGATACTGATCTACATTTTCAGTAATGATTTTTAATGCAGCACCTGATGAAGCCTCAGTTTGTACTTCATTACCTTGATTGTCCTTTTTTTGATTCCCTTTGCAAGAAACGAGAATGAGTGATAGGGATAATGCGCAAATTGTCAATAAAGAAATTGGTTTCATAATAAAAATAGATTAAGTAATTAGTATTCTGTTAACCTGTCGTTTATTTGTAAGCAAAAAACAAATATAGCACTGCAAATTTATAAAGTAATGGCTATAAATTAAATAATTAAGAAATTTTTATAAAACATGATGGCAAAACATCTTGTTTAAAGCAATGAACGCTATACTATAAAAGTGAGTGGATTTTTATAAGCTCTGGACTGCTTTTTTAGTGGCTTTAATCGTATTGTCTAAATCTTCATAGGTCAGTGCATTGGTGATAAACCAAGTTTCAAAAACGCTGGGAGCAATATAAACCCCGTGATTCAACATGCTTTGAAAAAAGTTTTTGAAGCGGTTTTGATCACATTGATTGGCGGTTTTAAAATTGGTGACCGGTGTTTTTGAAAAGTTGACCGACAGCATAGATCCGCACTGATTAATGGTGTGGTCAATTTTGGCTTCCTCCAATACCTTGTGCAGGCCTTTGTTTAAATAGGAAGTTTTTTCGGCCAGTTGAGAATAAATGTTCGGATTTTCGTTCAACTCGGTTAGGTGGGCATATCCGGCAGACATGGCCAAGGGATTTCCACTCAGGGTTCCGGCTTGATAAACCGGTCCGTCAGGAGCGAGGTAATTCATGATTTCTTCACGAGCGGCAAAAGCACCAACGGGCAAGCCGCCACCGATAACCTTACCAAAGGTCATAATATCGGCATTGACATTAAAATATTCTTGCGCACCTCCTTTTGCCAACCTGAATCCGGTCATCACCTCATCAAAAATCAGTAAGATTCCGTGCGCGTCACAAATTTGGCGCAGACCTTCCAAAAAGCCCTCTTTTGGAGGAATACAACCCATGTTTCCGGCAACAGGCTCTAAGATGATAGCAGCAATTTCGCCTTTATTGGTTGCTACCAGTTGCTGTACGTTTTCCAAATCGTTATAGGTAGCCAGTAAAGTGTCTTTGGCCGTGCCTTGTGTGACGCCCGGGCTGTTGGGGGTGCCAAAAGTGCTCAATCCGCTACCGGCTTCAATAAGAAAGGCGTCAGAATGGCCGTGATAGCAACCGGCAAATTTGATAATTTTTTCTCGATCGGTATAGCCTCGTGCCAAGCGTACAGCACTCATACAGGCTTCTGTTCCACTGTTGACAAACCTGATTTTATCAATATTGGGAACCATGGAAACAGCCAGTTTGGCGATATCGGTCTCAATGGCGGTTGGTGCGCCAAAAGAAGTGCCTTTTTCAGCCTTTTCCTTGACGGCTTCTACCACTGGAGGATGGGCGTGTCCCAAAATCATGGGGCCCCAGGAGTTGATATAATCTATATATTGATTACCGTCTTCGTCGGTGAGATAGGCTCCTTTGGCTTCTTTAATAAAGACGGGATCGCCACCTACAGCACTAAAGGCGCGTACCGGAGAATTGACGCCGCCGGGTAAATACTTTTTTGCTTCTTTAAAGAGTTTGCTACTGCGTTGATAAAGCATATTATAATGGTTTGTGTGAATGGAAATAAAGGCGTAACAAAAAGGACAAACTTGTATGTGAGTCTGTCCTTAAGTCAATTTTATAGTTGGGTTTACTGGCCAAATAATTCTTTCATTTTTTCCCCTAAGGCGGCGCCCCGTAAGTTTTTGGCTACGATATTCCCGTCTTGGTCCACCAAAAAATTGGCCGGAATGGCACGAACGTTATATTTTTTGGCAATGGGATCTTGCCAAAACTTGAGATGTGAAATTTGAGGCCAAATCAATCCGTCTTTTTTGATGGCTTTCACCCAGTCTTTATGCTTTTTATCTAAGGAAACGCCAAGAATATTGAAGCCCTCATCGTGATATTGTTTGTAGGTTTTCACCAAATTGGGGTTTTCCATACGGCAAGGTTTGCACCAAGAGGCCCAAAAATCAATCAGGGTATATTTTCCCGAGCTGACCACTTCTTTTAGGGCCAAGGTTTCGCCTTCCGGAGTTTTGGCACTGAATTGCGGTGCTTTGCTACCAATGGAGGTGGCCGCAGATTGCGCCAGAGATTGCCCAATTTGTTGACCAAAGTGGGTCTCTTTTAAATTTTTGGAAAGGCCGTCATATAATTGCTTCATCTCCGGATAGGTGGCTTGTTGAGAGCGTTTTAAATCGGCAAACACAAAAATTGTCGGTAGCGTATTAGGATTCTCCTCAATAAAATGTTTGCGAAATTCTGTGTTTTCGCGGGTAATTTCACTTCGCTTTTTATCCAAGGCCTGCTTCAATTTGATGCCCCTGAGTCCTTGGGCTCTTAGGTCTTCAATAAGCTTTTTCATTTTGCGGTTGTTGTTCATCAAGAAATCGGAGTAGGCCATAAACAATTGATTGGCTTCACCGCCTTGAATATCAGAACGTCGCAAGCTGTCTTTGTAAACAGTGGCTGTTAAGGCAGCATTCTCATTGATGAAAAGCATATTTCCTTTTACCCCTTCTATGGTCAGAAAGTTTAGGGTTTGAAAATCTACCTCCGGTAAATTAACAGAAATTTTACCATTTTCTACTTTAACGGTATCAATGGGCACCGGAATTTGACCATTTTTCAGTTTGGAGATATAAACAGGAGTTCCCTCTTCTATATTTGGAATAGTAGCTGTTAAGCTGGCATCTCCGCTGTTGGATTGGCAGGAAACCATCAAAAGGCCTAATGCCAAAATTATGAGTCTACGCATTGTTGATAATAATTAGTTTAGTGTGCAAAAATAAGTAAATGACTAAGGCAGTCAAATAAAGTATTGTTAATTTAAAGGATCGACAAATCACCGAAAAGACTAATGATTTAACGGATGTAATAAGCTGTTTAGAATTCAAAATACCCAAATGGGAGAGGGGTTTATTTTCCGGGGCCGCTTAAAATATTTTGATAACGAGAACGGTCGTTGAGTATTGCGATTGCTTCTTTGATAACCGGATTGTGTTTTGTCGTGTATTGATAATAGCCTTTTCGGTAAAAATAACGGGTCAAGATTTCGTGGATAAGTTGCTGTTCAATTTGACGCTGATTGGCAGTTAAGGCGTTGGCTTTTGCTTGATCGATGCTGTTCATTAAGTTTTGAAAATCTTCGCTTATTGCTGCCTTAAAGGTTTTGTTATCAAGGGTTTTAAAAGATTTTTTTAATTGTTTTTCCATTTTGGATTTGTACTGAAAATCGGTTTCTTGTAAAAAATTTTTAAAACGCTGAAAATCGGCATCATTAAAAGAGAATTCACTTAAACGATTCAGGTGGTGTTGATAATAATATTGTGTGGCAAAATCAAAAATAACATTTTCTGACAATAGGGCTTGGGTAATAGGACTTATACTTGCCATTTCAACACTAACATCGGGAAAAATGCCTCCTGCATCATAAACTTTACGCCCATTTTCAGTATAAAATACTTGATAATCCTCTTTTTGAGCCCTGACAGGCCTGCCTTTTTCATCGCGATGCCAATAGTCCAAAGCCTGAATACAGCGGCCGCTGGGGGTGTAATATCGGGAAATGGTCAGCTTCATTTGTGCTCCATATTTTAATTTCACCGGGCGCTGAACCAATCCTTTTCCAAAGCTTCGCGATCCCACGATTACCGCGCGATCGAGGTCTTGAAGACTGCCTGAAACGATTTCACTGGCAGAGGCGCTGTGGCTGTTGATTAACACGGCCACCGGAATTTGGGTGTCCACCGGTTGGTGTTGGGTGACAAAGGTTTTGTTGTATTTTTCAACAATGGATTTGGTATAGACGATGAGCTGATCTTTGGGGAGAAACAAATTGGCAATATTGACGGCCTCCTGTAATAATCCGCCGGGATTTCCTCGTAAATCCAAGATGATTTTCTGTGCTCCTTTGGCTTTTAAATCCTTTAGGGCGCGTTTGACTTCTTCAGCGGCAGTTCGGCCAAACTTGGTCAGTTTGATGTAGCCGATGTCTCCATTGATAAGTTGAGAATAGGGAACGAGCTGTTCCTGCACTTTTTCTCGAACTAAGGTGGTGGTCTTTTTTTCTCCTTGACGCATAAAAGTGAGCTGAACAGAAGTTCCCGGCGCCCCTTTGAGCAGCTGTTGTGCATCCTTAGCAAAATCGGCAATGTTGATGTTCCCGATTTTAATCAGTTGGTCTCCGGCTTTTAGACCGGCTTTGTCGGCCGGTTGACCTTTAAAAACTTCTTTAATGAGGATTTTATCCTTCCTTCCTTGAACAAGCGCCCCAATGCCGGTATAATTCCCCGAACGGACTAAACGGGCATGTTCTACTTCTCTCGAATTCCAATAATGGGTATAAGGATCTAAGTGATCAAACATGGCAGAAATGGCAACATCCATCAGTTCGGGAGCGCTTACTTCGTCGACATAATGCATGTTGATTTCTTTATAGGCCTCGGTGAAAATTTCAATTTGCTTGGCAATCTCAAAGAAATCAGACTTGTAGGTGGTTGCTGCGGTGGCGGTTATTAAAACAGCAATCAGCGGAAGAAAGATGCGTTTTTTCATAATTTTGTACTTTGTTCAAGTTTTCTCAACAGCTGGATTACAGCAGATTGAACTTGCTGAAAATCTACCATTTTTTTCCCGGTATAGATAAACATCATGCTAAAAGAATACTCTTTTTTACGGAGTAAATCTTGATGGAGTCGATAGCCTTCTCGTAAGAATCGCTTGAGTTTATTGCGGTCTACCGCGCGTTTGAAAAGACGCTTGGGAACGGAAACCCCAACTTGATGATCTGTTCCTGCAATGGGAGCATATACCAGCTTTAAAGGAAAAGCCTGTAAGGATTTTCCGTTGGCAAACAGCTGTTGGATTTGCTTTTGTGATTTTAATTTGTTCTTCTTTTCAAAACGGTAATCCATAAGCGTTTTTTAGATTTTCTATTTTATGGATTTCAATCAGGTTCAATAATAAATCGATATTATGCGAAAAGGACGTCAAAATAAATCCAAGCAACATGAATTCTCCATAGCCCAAATTTGAGCCTTTATATTTTGTCTATTTACACCATTAATTCCTTGATAATCCGCAAATTATTTAATTATCCCTCAATTTGCGGTGAATTTTTTGGGTTGATTTGTCATGCCGCATGTTTACAATTAAATAGGGCAGCAAAGCCAGAAGCTGAAGCGGGCCTATTTAATTGTCATTGCGGCATTGTAAAACTTTATGCGGCATAAAGATAGGGAAAAATGTGTTGGATAGTTGGAAAAAGTCTCCCATAATCTTTTAAAAGACTATGCCATGGAGTTTACTGATGTTACACGGAAGTAATTTTTGAAATAGATTAAATATTTTGTCGTGAAAATTTCAAAGGTCAAGGCAAAAAGCCTGCCTCGCCGGCAGACACGGGCACAGGTATAGCCTTAGCATGACGTCCCGTACGTACGGGATTAACGCAGAGATTTGTGATTTTAACAGGAAGATACGTCTGTTTTGTATATGGATTTGGAGTTAGCGGCCTGACGTTCTTGGAGTTTGGGATCAACCCTGTAAAAAAGAATTAAAACCAAAATCCTAAGCTGACATACCACTCCGATTTTTTGCGTTCCGGAGAATAGGAATAAAATACCTCCAAGGGGCCAAAAAAGCTTTGGATGCCATATCCTAAAAAGAACCCGGTGTATTTGGGATCTTCAAAAATTTTGCCGTGATAATAAAGATCATTTCCAATATTGGCAATATTGTATCCCAACATCAGGTGATGGCTTTTGAAGAGCTCATAATCCAGTTCGATTGCGCTTTTGTTATAACTGTTTCCGGCTCCGGACAAGTAGTCATAGCCCATAAATGAAGTGATGTTGTTGACGTAATAATTGCCGTATCCGCCGAGGAAGAAATCCAAGGCATTGATGTTGTTGTTCCCTATGTTGAAGCCCATTTCTGCTCGTAAACGAACCGCAAATTTGGGGAATAGGGTAAAAGCATACCCCAATTTTCCTTTGACAATGGCAAATTTGTTGAAATCAAAGGTCGAATAAGAACTAAAGGGATAGAAATGCAGATTGCCTTTAAAAAAGAAGCCTTTGGTGGGGAAATATACATTATTGTAGCTGTCAAACTCTAAAATACCGTAGAGGCCAAAAATATGCCCGCTTTCCAACAAGGTAAAGGTATTGTTTTGGTTGTTGTTATAGTTTTGTAATAAGATGGTTTCTGTTTTTAATCGGGTATATTTGTGTTCCACACCGGTTCTAAACCGCAGACCTCTAAACAAGTAAGATTGCACATAAAACTGGTTGGTAAAATCCAAGTATTCCAATTGTATCTTGTTGACATTGAAGTTGCCGTCGGGAATTTCTTCTTCGATAAATCCAAACCCAATATCGTGTTCAAATCGGTTGAGACTGCTCTTTAAACCAATACTCCAATAGCGTCCTTTGTCGATAAAATAATCAAACCTGTAGCGAATATTGTCTCCAAAAATCAAATCCAGTGAGGTGATATCATTTTTGAAAATCAGCCCTTTGTGGGTAAAATTAGCCAAGACACTACTTTTATACAGCTCATCATAATGTGCCCCAAAACGCAGATTGGTTTTGACATCACTTTCTTCAAGTTTTATCAAAAGATCATTTCCTCCCCCTTGCTGAGGAATGAGCTTATAGCGAATGTTGTTAAAATTGTTGGTGGCATAAAGGTTGTCTAAGCCTTTTTTTAAATCCTTAAAACTCGTTTGATGATCGGTTTCTAACCGGAGTTTCCCACGGATAAAATTTCTCGGATAATTATTGCTGCCTTTAATGATGATGTGCTCTATAATCAGAGAATCGGGTAAGGCGATATCTCGATTCGGCGGTGTTCCTTGTTGTAGCCGGGCGATAGAGTCTAAAATTGGTTTGACCGCCAAAGCGGCCTTTTCTCCTGCTGCTATAATGGCTTTACCGCGATCGAAAGAAAGGATATTGAACGCTCCAATTTCGGGATTGATGTATAAATCGACCAGCTTTCTCTTGCTTTTCATGGCTTTAATTGTCCTGAAATTATTGACTTGGGTCAGGATTTGAAAGACAGTTTGTAGTTTTTCCCGCCCCACCAAGCTGTCTTGTACATCCACTCCAATGATGTAATCTACATCGTGTGTAAGCATCTTTTCCACCGGAAAATTATCGGTAATACCGCCGTCACTGACCAACCTTCCCTTGACTTCTACCGGGCTAAAAACGGAGGGAATGGCTGCGCTGGCCAGTACTTTTAGGGGGAGCGATCCTTGATTAAACACCAAGCGCTCTCCGGTTTCAATATCTGTTCCTATGCAGAAAAAGGGAATTGGCAGCTGGCTAAAATCTTTAATATCGCGTACCGGATAGAATAGCTTTGACAACAGATCATAAATATTTTGTCCTTGGGACAGCCCGGAGGGGAAATGCAGTTTAAAGTTGTTGAACGGCAGGGTAAGGGCATAGCGCTCGGCCCCTTTTTTCTCATAAAAAGATTTGGCACGTCGCGGCAGGTCGTCTTGAATCAGTGTTTTGAAATTGGTAGAGCTAAAGATAGAATCCATTTCTTCTGCTGAATAGCCCGCGGCGTATAGCGCTCCTACAATGGCTCCCATACTGGCGCCACCGATATAATCAATCTGAACCCCGGAAGCTTCAATGACTTTTAAAACGCCAATTTCGGCCAAGCCTTTTGCGCCGCCACCACTGAGAACTAAGCCTACTTTAATGTCGTCGGATTGGGGCTTTTCCTGAGCGAAGAGGCTAAAACCAAAAAACAATAGGAGAAAGGGAAGGTATTTCATGAGGGCTAAGGGATTAAATTTTTGACTTGTCAGCAGCTGGTTCAATCGGTTTTTTTTGAAAATAGTTATACACCAATTTTGCCTTGGCCGGTCCAATGATGCGAGCCAAATCAGCTTCCGAGGTTTTAGCAATTCTTTTGGTGGAGCGCAAATTTTTTAATAAGGTGATTGCTGTTTTTTCTCCAATTCCTTGTATGCGTTGTAGTTCAGTGCCCAAAGCAGCTTTGCTGCGCTTGTTGCGATGAAAGCTGAGACCAAATCGGTGTGCTTCGTCACGCAAGCGTTGGATGACTCTTAGGGTTTCAGATTTTTTGTCGAGATACAGTGGAATGCGATCTTCCGGATAATAAAGCTCTTCCAAGCGTTCAGCAATGCCAATGATGGGAACTTTTCCGCGGAGCGCCAAAGTTTCTAAAGCTTTTAAGGCTGAAGACAACTGTCCTTTGCCACCATCGATGACGATAAGTTGGGGCAGGTCATGCCCTTCATCAAGCAAACGACGATAGCGTCGATAAACGACCTCTTCCATAGACGCAAAATCATCAGGGCCTTCTACGGTTTTAATATTGAATTTTCGGTAATCTTTTTTACTGGGCTTTCCGTTTTTAAAGACAACACAAGCGGCCACCGGGTTGGTGCCCTGGATGTTGGAATTGTCAAAACACTCGATGTGTCGCGGTTCTTTAGAAAGACGAAGGTCTTCTTTCATCTGTTTCATCAAGCGATTGGTGTGTCGGTTAGGATCCACAAATTTCATTTGTTTAAACCGCTCTTGACGATAGTATTTTGCATTGCGTTCCGATAAATCTACAATCGCTTTTTTATCGCCTATCTTTGGGACGCTTACTTTCAAACCTTCTCCTATATTCACTTTAAAAGGTACATAGATTTCCCTCGAGTTGTAATCAAATCGCTGTCGAATTTCTGTGATGCCCAGTTCGAGTAATTCTTTGTCGGTTTCTTCCAGTTTTTTTTTCATCTCAATGGTGTGCGAACGGATGATGGCGCCATGAGAAATTTGTAGAAAATTTACATAAGCATAGCCTTCATCGCTAACGATGCTGTACACATCCACATTATTAATTTTGGGGTTAACCACCGTAGATTTGGCCTGATAATTTTCTAAGGCATCAATTTTTTCTTTGATCTCCTGCGCGGCTTCGAATTCGAGGTTGCTGGCGTAGGCTTGCATTTTTTCTTTAAAACGGTTTAAAGAAGTCTTGAAGTTTCCTTTTAAGATTTCTCTAATCTGGCTGATGTTGGCTTCATATCCGGCTTTGGTCTGCCACTCGTCTGAGGTTTGAAAAGCACTTCGAATTTGGTATTCTACACGGTTTTTTATTTTTCCGGTTTCGATATCTTTTTTCCACTGGCTCAGGCTTCCACGCCGCAATGGAAACAACTCATTAATCAATTCTAAAAGGATACGGACGGTGCGAACGCTGGGATAAGGACCATAATATTCGCTGCCATCTTTGATGACGTTGCGGGTCAAGAAAATTCGAGGGAAGGCTTCGTTTTTGATACACAACCAAGGATAGGTCTTGTCGTCTTTTAACATGACATTAAACCGCGGTTGATATTTTTTGATGAGGTTGTTTTCCAGCAACAAGGCATCGGTTTCCGATTCGACAACAATATGTTTGATTTCTACAATTCTTTTAACCAATAATGCAATGCGGTTATTGTCGTGCTTTTTTTGGAAATAAGAGGAAACCCTTCGTTTAAGATTCTTGGCCTTTCCCACGTATAGAATTTTCCCGTTTTTGTCATAATATTGATAAACGCCGGGGCCGGACGGTAAGGTTTTCAATTGTATGTCGATGGGCGTGCGGTTCATGGTAGACAAAGGTAAAACATTGCCCAATTGAATAAAAACATCACATCGGCTTTTCATCTCTTTTTCACAAGAACGGAGATATTGAAGAGGAGTTGGGGCATAGCAATCATCAATAAAAACCGCCGGTTTGCATTGTACAGACCGGCGGTTAGGTTGAGTTGGTTTGTAAATTTAGGCTTGAGAACTATCGAGTAAGGCCAAAAATTTATCCAAATTGGGTAAAATAATGATGCGGGTGCGTCTGTTTTGTTGACGTCCTTCGGCAGTATCATTGCTGGCAATAGGATGATAGCTGCTTCGTCCTGAGGCGATAAGCTGTTCTCCATCAATGCCAAATTTATTTTGGAGAATACGTACAACAGAAACTGCACGACGAACGCTCAGTCCCCAGTTGTCTTTAATGTAGGATCCCTTAACAAAGGTTCGGGAATCGGTATGGCCTTCCACCATAACTTCCATGGCCGGCTCCGACTTGACAACTTGGGCTATTCTTTCTAAAAAGTCATAAGCATCACGGTTTACCCTATAGCTGCTGCTGCGGAACAATAAATCATCAGAAATGGTGATTTCAACGATGGTGTTCTCCACATGCACTTGAATGCCATCGGTACTGTCTCCCGAAAAAGACTGCTGCAAATTATAAGAAACAGCCAAGTCGAGTGAATCGCCAAGGGTTTGGGCTTGGGCCAATTTTGCCGGGTCCACATTTTTAAGGGTTTCTCGCATGGCCTCTTTGGCATTTTGAGAAACTACGGCACCTTCACCGGTCATTTCCAGCTTTTCCTTGTTCTCTTGTTGTAGAGAATTGATTTTGGCATAATAATCCGAAACGCGATCCTCAATCTTGGCCAGCTTGGTTTCACAGGCTTCCTTTTCGGTTCGTGTTTGGTACAACTCAGCTTGTGAGTTTTGATACTTTTCACTTAATGCTGTGTATTTTTTCTTTGATACACAGGAAGTTACTAAAATGGCCATCAGGGCGATGGCGGGTAAAGTTAATCGTTTCATAGCAATTTGGTTTGATACTAATAACTATGCCGACGAATTATTATTATATTTAAATTACTAACGTATAGTTAAATCGCGTTAAAAAATCTTAAAAATAAGGTTCTGCCACAAATTTGATGAAAGATTTAATACCAATTTTATTGATCCCGCCCTCTAAAGGATGTAAAATGGGTTTTAAGACAGCTATTATAACTGTTTTTCGAGTTTTTGGGGGGGGAACGAAAAATAGGCATTTCCACTAAAATATTGGTAGAACTAAAAATATATTGAAACGTTTAGTAGGTTAAGTATTCTGTAATTTCCAGTCCGTAACCAATCATTCCCACTCGTTTTCTTTTTTTGGTATTGGTCAGCAGCTTGATTTTATGAATACCGAGATCGTGAAGGATTTGGGCCCCTATTCCGAAGTCTTTGTCGTCCATTTTTAGTCGTGGAGCTTTAATCAGTTCTCCTTTTTTATAATCGGTTTGTAGGGCGTGCAGTTCGTGAAGTCGGTTCAGCAGGTTGATGCTGGTGCCTTCGGGGTTGATAAAGACAATGGCACCTCGTTTTTCTTGATTGATGGCACTGAACATGGCTTCCAATTTTTTATCGGTATTGCCGGTGAGTGCGCTCAGGGTATCATTATTGACCAAAGTGGAATTCATTCTTACGGCAATCGCTTCTTCTGTCGTCCATTCTCCTTTGGTCAGGGCCAGGTGGACTTGGTCATTGGTAGTTTGTTTATAGGCTCGCAATCGATATTCACCAAAACGCGTGGTCATTTCAAAATCCATCTTTTTTTCAATCAGAGAATCGTGTTGCATGCGGTATGCCACCAAATCTTCGATAGAAATAATTTTGAGATCAAACTGTTTGGCAACCTCCAAGAGTTGAGGCAATCGCGCCATGGTGCCATCATCGTTTAAGATTTCGACCAAAATTCCTGCTGGTGCCAATCCTGCCAATCGTGCCAGATCGACAGCAGCTTCGGTGTGTCCGGTGCGTCTCAATACGCCGCCGTTTTTGGCCCGTAGCGGGAAAATATGACCGGGGCGCCCCAAATCTTCAGGGGTAGTAGACGCCTCTACTAAGGATTTTATGGTTTTGGAACGATCGTGAACAGAGATGCCGGTGGTACAGCCGTGTCCTTTAAGGTCTACTGAAACCGTAAACTGGGTGTTGTGCAAGACCGTATTTTCAGAAACCATTAAATCTAATCCGAGCTCTTTGCTTCGTTTTTCGGTTATGGGCGCGCAAATGAGTCCGCGTCCATGTTTAGCCATAAAATTGATGATTTCGGGCGTCACTTTTTCGGCAGCTGCAACAAAGTCGCCTTCGTTTTCTCGATTCTCGTCATCGACAACAATTACAATTTTCCCCTGTCGGATATCGTCTATAGCTTCGGGAATGGTGTTGAGTTGGCTTAGATCACTTTGTTTTTGCTTGTTGTCCATTTTTGAAGGAATTTCTATGCAAAGTTAGGAGTTATTATCTTTCTTTTTGTTTTTAATACCGCCAATTTTGGCAAAGAAATTTTTGATGGGACTGATGATGCCGTCGATGTTGACAATTCCTTGATCTGTTGTAGCTCTATAGGTCACTATAATGCTGAGCGGAAGCATGATGAAGGTAGACAACCAAGTGGCAATAAAGGGACTGATGGAGCCGTTTTCAGCGCTATTTTTGGCAAACAAACCAATATAATAATAGGTCAAAAACAGCAAAATGGCCACTACCATAGGCGTTCCTATTCCTCCTTTTCGGATAATGGCTCCCAAAGGGGCGCCAATAAAAAACAGAACAAAACACATTACCGCCAGGGCATATTTGTCGTGAATCTGTATTTCGGTTTTGTTGATGCGTTTGTTTTTTTTGGCAAAGGTATTTTGGCGCGCTTCTACGGTTCGGATGGTGCCTTGGGTGAGGGTAAGCGCCAGGTTGGTGATTTGTTGCCGATCGTCGAGATCGTAGGACTCATAAAACTCGTGGAGGCTGGAAATATGGTATTCAATGCTGTCTTTTTTAGGGTCCAATACCGGTTCAATACGGGCCTTGAGCTCTTGATCCGTTTCTTTTTTTGCCTTGCCTAAAACTTGTCTGATTCCATTTCTTGCGGTGAGCGTTTTGCGATAACTTTCACGATCTTCGTTAAATTCTTTGGAAAGGGAATCCAGTGCCACTCGAAGTTCGGAAACGCTCAGCATTGACGCTGCATCATCGTAATGAGTTTCGTCTAAATCAACATTGTTGAATTCAGATAAATCGATGTTAAACTGGTAGGCTTCAAATTCATTCTTAATAAAAGGCTTGCGCCGCCTTGTTTTATAATCTTCGGCATAAACTTGCCGATATAGAGTGCCGTCGTAGAGGAGCAAGGATAAGATATTGGAGCTTTTGCTGCCGATTAATTTTCCACTTTCGGCTTTGATGACCGCCATTCCCCGGTTTTTCTCCATTTTTTTGTGGATCAATACCCCGTGAAGGTTTTGCCCGTTTTCTCCGGTCTTTTTTTCTACCCTGATATTATAATCTTCTCCAATCTTGTTAAACATTCCCTCCACAATGGCCATGGCAGGTTTTAGTCTTTTGATGTTGTAACGCAGGTTTTTGGATTTATAATTTGACCAAGGAATAACATTATTGGCAAAGAAGAAAGTGACTACGCTTAGAATACTGATAAAAAGAATAAGACTTCTCATGGCGCGTTGAAGAGAGATGCCCGAAGACTTCATGGCTGCAAATTCATAGTTTTCGGCAAAACTTCCAAAAGTCATGATGGAGGCCACCAAAATGGTCAGTGGCAACACCATGGGAATTAGATGCGGGGTCAGGTAAAACAGTAGCTTTAGAATGATGACCGCATCTAAATCTTTGCCTGCCAATTCAGAAATATACAGCCAGATACTTTGCAGCAGAAAGATGAGTATCAGGATCACAAATACCGAAAAAAAGGTCTTGATGAAGCTGATGAATATGTAGCGATCGAGAATTTTCACGATTAGTCGAGCCTGTTGATATAATAGCCTTGATACTTGTCTTTATTAAAGCTGAAAGTGTTTTTGGACAAGGGTTGGTTTACCTTGAAACTCCTAATGTCTATGGTGATTTTCGTGCCGTCATCCAAAACTTGAATCAGTTTGCTGATGTGCTTGGTATTGGCATCAATTCCCAATAAGATTTGTTTTATTTCTGAAGTTTTATCCTTTGGAATAAGCTTGACATACTGTACTTTTCGGCCCCTCACGTTTTGGGTGATGTCCCATTGATAAGTATAGCCATTTTCATAAAAATTAAGCATGGCAGAAGGCGATAAAAGATCTTGGTTATCAGGATTATAACTTGAAATATTGATTTCTTCGTTTTCCGGGATGATGTTGTAAAGTTTTTTGCCGTCGAAAATGCGGGTGGTGCCCATCAAGTTGAGGCGATATTTATTTCCCTGAAGTTTTACGCTGCCTTTTGTTTGCTGTTTGATATGGCGGGCACCATCTATGAGAATATAATCAAAAGTGATGACCATATTGTCATAGGATTTTACCTTAGTAGAAACCTCCTTGAGCAGCTGTTCTGCTTTTTCACTATTTTGTGCAGTAGCCCCTAAACACAGGCACATAACTAAACAAAAAAGGATTGACTTTTTAAGCATATCGGCTAATTTTTTTAATTAAGGGTTGTTCAAATGTTCTTCGAGTTCGGCCAAATCAGAAATTAATACGTCTCTGGCCTTACTGCCTTGGAAGGGACCGACAATACCGGCAGCTTCCAATTGGTCGATGATGCGTCCGGCCCGGTTGTAGCCCAGTTTTAGTTTGCGCTGTAAAAGCGAAGCTGAACCTTGTTGGGCGGTAACAATTACTTCGGCGGCCGCTCTAAATTTTGCATCGCGTTCCTCTGCAACATCTTCAATTCCCGTGCCACTTTCTCCGCCTTCGTATTCCGGAAGTTTGAAGGCTTCGGGATAAGCCTTTTGGGCTCCGATATAATCGGTTATTTTTTCTACTTCCGGCGTGTCTACAAAAGCACACTGCAAGCGGGTAACGGTGTTTCCTTGCGTAAACAGCATATCACCACGGCCAATAAGCTGATCGGCGCCACCACTGTCTAAGATTGTTCTGGAGTCGATTTTGGAGGTTACCCGAAACGCCATACGGCCGGGGAAGTTGGCTTTGATCATCCCGGTAATCACATTCACCGAAGGCCGTTGGGTGGCCACAATCAAGTGAATGCCGATGGCACGTGCCAATTGTGCCAAGCGGGCTATGGGCGTTTCTACCTCTTTCCCGGCAGTCATGATCAAATCGGCAAACTCATCGACAATCAATACAATATAAGGCATAAATCGGTGCCCGTTTTCGGGATTTAATTTACGCTTGCGAAATTTGTTGTTGTATTCTTTGATGTTGCGAACCATGGCCTTTTTGAGTAGCTCGTAACGATCGTCCATTTCTTTACAAAGCGAATTGAGCGTGTTGACTACCTGGGCATTATCGGTGATAATGGCTTCTTCGTTATTGGGTAACTTGGCCAGGTAGTGGCGTTCTATTTTGTTGTAAAGGGTGAGTTCTACCTTTTTGGGATCCACCATGACAAATTTTAATTCTGCCGGGTGTTTTTGGTAGAGCAATGAGGTAATAATGGCATTGAGTCCCACTGATTTTCCTTGTCCGGTGGCTCCGGCCATCAGCAAGTGGGGCAATTTGGCCAAGTCGAGGACAAAGGTTTCGTTGGAAATGGTTTTTCCCATGGCAATGGGCAGCTGCATTTCGGCATTTTGAAACTTTGAGGAGGCAATAACTGACCGCATAGAAACAATGCTTGGGTTTTTGTTGGGCACTTCAATACCGATGGTGCCGCGTCCCGGAATGGGGGCAATAATACGGATTCCCAAGGCCGCCAGTGATAGGGCGATGTCGTCTTCGAGGTTTCTAATTTTGGAAATGCGTATGCCGGCTTCTGGTACAATCTCATACAGGGTCACCGTGGGACCTACCGTAGCTTTAATCTGGTCAATACCGATTTTGTAATTCTTCAGGGTATTGACAATATTGTCTTTGTTTTCTTCTAACTCCTCTTGGTTGATGGTGATCCCTCCGCCTTCATTGTAATCTTTAAGGAGGTCAATGGGCGGAAATTTATAATTGTTCAGTTCGAGTTTAGGGTCAAATTCTCCAAAATCTTCCACAATTTTTTTACTCAAATTGTCAAGCGTTTCCTCTTCGGCAGCTTCTACTTCCATAGCTACATCATCTTCCTTGTTTTTGGATTCGATGACCAGTTTTTCTTTGTGTTTTTTGTCGGCAGGAGGCGTTTCTTTTTCTTGATCCTGATTGGCGGTGTTCTTGCGGGCCAGGTTTTCTTCAAAAGTAATTTCTTCGGGCTTCGATTCCTCTTCGGACTTGGTTTCTTTTTTCTCTTCTCTTTTCTCGGCAGGGGTTTCTTTTTTGGTTTGCCGATTTTGTGCTTTGGCCGATTTAAAATCTTCGGAGACTTGATGTTGGGTCTTTTTAAAATAAGAGCCGACCAACTCCGGTGTCAGTTTTAAGCGAACCACCAGGTAAAAGATGGCAATAAAAATAAGCAGGAGTAAGGTACCGGTAAAACCGATGTAGTCTTGAAGGAAATCATTGGTTTCAAATCCAATCATTCCGCCGAGGATAGCATTTTTATGGGCAAAAAAGCCCAAGCTTACTGAAAACCAAATCATCAGGATGAGCCCCCAGACCCAAAATTTGAGTAGGGCTTTCATCTTGAAATTAAAAAAGAGATAAACGCCTGTAAGTCCTATTAAAAATGCAATGCTGAAAGCGGCTATTCCAAAGCCTTTGTAGATAAAGAAGCTGCTGATTTCGGCCCCAAATTTACTCAACCAGTTTTCGGCTTGTACCGCGCGATCAGCAAATTGCGTCAGGGCACTTTGATCGATCTTCCAGTTGAATAAAAAGGAAACAAAAGCCACCAAAAGGCCAATGCTCAATAACATTAAAAAACTACCCCACAATACCTTTTGTTGTCGAGTTAGCTTGTAGGAGCGTTTTTTCTTATGGGGATTATTCTTCCGCTTTTTCGATTTTTTGGTCTTTTTGGCCATATTCAGGTTTTCATCAGAAAGCAAAAATACAAATTCACTTTAATTATTCGTTCTTCATGGGTATTATGAGCTATTTAAACTTTTGGGTTCTATGTTTGATACCGCTCCTTAGTATAACTATAAATAAAATGAAGAATTGTTGCACTCATAAAAAAGATTCGTTTTCAGCTCAAAAAACATAAGGGATATAAATCATTAATCCGATGATGGTGGCAACAATGGCAGTTAATAAGACGGCTCCTGCAGCAATATCTTTTACTTTTTTTATTTTGGGATGCTTTTCGGGATGCGCCACATCGGCCAATTCTTCTAAGGACGAATTAAAAGCTTCGGCGCATAAAACCAGTCCGATCATGCCGGTCTGTATCAACCATTCTGTGGACGTAATCTCAAAAATAAATCCCAGTAGGGTTATTGCCACGGCCATTCCCAACTCAATTTGAAAATGAGTTTCAGATTTTATCAGTTTGGCAATGCCGTTAAAAGCATGACCAAAAGCCTTGTATCGGGATTTTAAAAAACGGTCTCTCATGATATTGTTTTTCCTCCTGTTTAGGCTTCTTCAATCAGACGTTGTTGGATGATTTTTTGAACAATGTTAACTGCTACCGTATTGTATCGGTTATAGGGGATGATGATGTCGGCAAATTCTTTGGAGGGCTCAATAAATTCTTGGTGCATGGGTTTTAAGGTGTTCTGATAACGGTCTAAGATTTCGTTCAAATCGCGTCCTCGTTCCTTGATATCGCGTTTGAGCCGGCGAATAAGGCGCTCGTCACTATCGGTGTGTACAAATATCTTGATGTCAAAAATCCGCCTGAGTTCGGGATGGGTAAACAATAAAATTCCTTCAACGATCATCACTTTTTTGGGCATGGTCGTGAGGGTTTCTCCAGTGCGATTGTGTGCTTTGAAAGAGTAGATGGGTTGTTCAATGGGCACTCCGCTTTTTAAGGTGTTCAAATGCTCGACTAACAGCTCAAAATCAATAGATTGGGGGTGGTCAAAATTAATTTTTGTCCGCTCTTCATAGCTCAGTTCACTGGTGTCTCGGTAATAGGAATCCTGAGAAATAACCGCTACTTCCTTGTGTTTCAGTTCCTCTATAATGGTGTTCACTACGGTGGTCTTTCCGCTTCCGGTGCCACCGGCAATTCCGATAATAAGCATAAGCTGTTTTTGACAAAATTAGGGATTATTTGGCTAATGCTTCCTTTCGAGATTCATTTGTTGGCCATAGTCGGGTGTAATTGAAATAATAATCTCAGGTAAAAGCTTTGTTTGCATAAGGAAGTCTACAATTTTTCCTTCAAATAGTAGCCGGTGTATGATTTGTCGTTCTTAACCAATTCTTCGGGGGTGCCTTCAGCTACGATATAGCCGCCTTTTTCTCCGCCTTCCGGCCCCAAATCGATGAGGTAGTCGGCGCACTTGACGAGTTCCATATTGTGCTCAATGACAATAACAGAATGTCCTTTTTCAAGGAGGGCATTTAAAGATTTCAGCAATTTTTTAATATCGTGAAAATGCAGTCCGGTAGTGGGTTCATCAAAAATAAACAGGGTTTTGTTGCCCGAAGTGCCTTTTCCTAAAAACGAGGCCAATTTGATGCGCTGGGCTTCTCCGCCCGAAAGTGTCGAAGAGCTCTGCCCAAGGGTGACATAACCTAAGCCAACATCTTGTAAGGGTTGAAGGCTTTTTTTGATTTTGGATTCCCCGTGTTTTTTAAAAAAAGCAATGGCCTCATCAATGGTCATACTCAGGATGTCGTGAATTGATTTTTGATGAAATTTCACTTCCAAGACTTCTTTTTTAAAACGACGACCGCTACAAGATTCACATTCGAGATGTACATCGGCCATGAATTGCATTTCTATGGTAACCTCTCCTTCCCCTTTGCAGGTTTCACAGCGTCCGCCATCAACGTTAAAGCTAAAGTGTTTGGGTTTAAAATTGCGGAGCTTTGACAGCTTTTGCTTGGCAAATAGTTTACGGATATCGTCATAGGCCTTGATATAGGTTACCGGGTTGGAACGCGAAGACCGCCCAATTGGATTTTGATCGACGTATTCTACATTTTTTAAGTTGCCCAAGGATCCTTCCAATTGGTCAAACTGCCC
Source organism: uncultured Flavobacteriaceae bacterium (assembly GCA_964586655.1). Taxonomy (GTDB): domain Bacteria; phylum Bacteroidota; class Bacteroidia; order Flavobacteriales; family Flavobacteriaceae; genus JAJYSO01. The sequence continues at coordinate 57,666 of CAZPGY010000001.1, read as the reverse complement.
CACTTTTCCGCCTTGTCCATATAATTTTTTTTGTAACGCCGGATATAAGATTTTGCTGACCAGCGTACTTTTCCCGCTACCCGAAACGCCTGTAATGGCAGTAAAACACTGCAAAGGAATGCGGACTTTTATGTTTTTCAGGTTGTTTTCACGAGCTCCTATAATGTCGAGGTGATATTTGGAAGTGCGTCGTTTTTGAGGGACTTCTATTTTTAGTTTGCCGTTAAGGTATTTGGCAGTTAGGGAATCGGATTGTAAGATGGTTTCCAGCGGACCGGTGGCCACAATTTTTCCACCCAGGGTGCCGGCTTCCGGGCCTATATCGATGATTTCATCGGCAGCTTGCATAACCTCTTCGTCGTGTTCAACTACGATGACCGTATTTCCTAAGTCGCGCAGTGATTTTAATACCTTGATCAATCTTTCATTATCCCGCGGATGCAACCCGATTGAGGGTTCGTCCAACACATACATAGATCCTACCAAACTGCTGCCAAGGGAGGTGGCCAAATTGATGCGTTGAGATTCTCCGCCGGATAAAGAATTGGATTTTCGGTTTAGCGTGAGATAATCTAAGCCCACATTGGACAAAAATTCAAGTCGAGTATTGATTTCTTTCAGCAGACGTTTGGCTACTTTGGCGTCATGCGTATTGAGTTGCAGGTTTTTAAAGAACAAGCTTACTTGATCCAGCGGCAGATCTACCAATTCGGTGATGCTTTTGCCGTTTATCTTGACATATTCGGCTTCTTTGCGCAGACGCTTTCCTTTGCAAACCGGGCATTTGGTCTTTCCGCGATATCGAGAAAGCATGACGCGATTTTGAATTTTATAGGATTTTTTTTCCAACTTCTTGAAGAAGGCGGTCAATCCCTTAAAATACTTATTTCCGGTCCACAATAATTCTTTTTGTGCTTCTGAAAGTTCAAAATAGGGTTTGTGAATGGGGAAATCGAATTTATAAGCATTGTTGACCAATTTATCGCGATATTTACTCAATTTCTTACCTCGCCAGGGGAAGATGGCATTTTCATAAATAGAAAGCCCGGTGTTGGCAAAGATTAATTCTTCATCCAAACCAATAACATCGCCATACCCTTCACATTCAGGACAAGCCCCGTAGGGATTATTAAAACTGAACAAATGTTCATTAGGCTCGGGAAATTCCATGCCGTCCAATTCAAACTTATTGCTGAACTGGCGTTGAGAATGATCGCTCATTTGCTCGATTAATACTTCTCCCTTTCCTTCATAAAAAGCCTCCTGTACGGCATCAGCAAGGCGGTTGAAAAAATCTTCATCCTCCTTTTTGATGATTCGATCTACCACGAGCATCAGTTTGTTTTCTTCTAATGAACCGGCTTCAACTTCCTCAATGCGCTGAACCTTGTCGCCAATTTTAATGCGACTGTAACCTTGCTTGGCTAAAACCGCAATTTTTTCCTCCGGAGTACGCCCGTCTTCTACAATAACAGGTGCCAAAAGCAAGAGCTTGGTGCGGTTTTTAAAGCTTTTGACATAGTCAATAACATCAGATACCGTGTTTTTTTTGACCTCTTCATTTGAAATGGGGGAGATGGTCTTTCCAATCCGTGCATAGAGCAGTTTTAAATAGTCATAAATTTCTGTGGAAGTGCCTACGGTAGAACGCGGATTGGTAGAATTGACTTTTTGCTCAATAGCAATGGCCGGGGCAATCCCTTTGATATAATCTACTTTGGGTTTGTCCAGGCGTCCCAGAAATTGGCGGGCATAAGAAGACAGGCTTTCGACATATCGACGCTGACCTTCGGCGTAGAGGGTGTCAAATGCCAGGCTCGATTTTCCCGACCCGGAAAGACCGGTGATGACCACCAGCTTATGTCGAGGGATAACTGCATCTATGTTTTTGAGATTGTGCAGTTTAGCCCCTTTTATGATGATGTTTTTTTTCGGATTGATTTGAGCAAGTGATTTTGTCATGAAGCTTCCAAATAAGGGTACAAAGGTAAAGATTATAGTGGAGTCTCATGGGGCTTTTTTATAGCGGAAGGAGAATTGCACAGGTCACGGTCCTTTAAACTTTTAGGAGTGAAGCGGAGAATAGAGACTTTGCCCCAGCTGAAGCCTTTTTGCACTGCATAGGCGTAGCTGTGGAGTAAGGAAGAGGCAAAATATGGGGCAATCTCGAAACTCCGGGATGCAGTCAATAATAGAAAGTTTAGATGAGCTCGTCAATAATTTTGCCGGTTTTATGCCAATAAGCTTGGATTTAGGTAGGTTTGAAACGTTAAATAAATTAACTTTTTTTGGCAGTTTTAAAAATGTCATTATATTTACCCCTCAAAATAATCGATAAAAAGACCTGCGTATAGTTGACAATTACTCATTTTTTGTTTGTGAAAACTTCAAGAAAGTTGTTTTATAATATATGAAATTGCGTAATTGTTATGAAAAAGATAGAGAAAACTATTCCTGATTCTGTCTTGGTCAGGTCTTATTTAGATGGAGATGAGCGTTCACTGTCAATGCTCATCAATCGACATCAACAACGACTGTATAATTTTATTTACTCCAAGGTTTTTGACAAAGCTATTGCTGAGGATATCTTCCAAGATACGTTTATTAAAGTCATTCGTACCCTCAAGCGCGGGAAGTACAATGAACAGGGTAAATTTTTGCCTTGGGTCATGCGTATTGCTCACAATTTGACCATAGATCATTTTCGAAAGAATAACCGTATGCCCAAGTTTGAAGGGCGCGGAGATTTTGATATTTTTTCGGTATTGGCTGATGACAAACCCCATGCTGAAAACCAACTGATGGAAGAGCAAATTAGAAAAGATGTCAAGAATCTGATTTGCGAGTTGCCTGAAGAACAGCTTGAAGTCTTGAAGATGCGTATCTATAAAGAGATGAGTTTTAAGGAAATTGCTAAACATACTGAGGTGAGTATCAATACTGCACTTGGTCGGATGCGCTATGCCCTCATTAATTTACGAAAAGTTATTGATGAGCACGACATCGTTTTGACTCGGGAATAAACAATAATTAAACATATTGTTCGTTTTTAATAGAGACTCACGAAAAATATGTTTTTATGACGAAAATTTACCCCGATGAAACCCCTGAAAAACAGGATGAAAATTTGACCCCGAGTAAGGAAACCATTCAGTTTTTATTGGATTATTCCAAGGCTTTGCACGTCAATCGCGGCAAGCATCTAACCTATGAAATGCTCCTGAACTAAAGACAGGTAGCATCAACCGTATAAAAAGGATCCGTTATTAGAATTAGCTACGGGTCTTTTTTTGTTTTTTAGCATAGGCCTGCAGTACACTTTTACGTCCTATCTTACTGGTGATGGGGTCGTTTTCTAAACGCCACCCCCGAGCGGGAGAATATTCTCGACCGTATAAAATAATTTGAACGTGAAGTTTGTTCCAAGTGTTTTTTGGAAACAAGCGTTTGGCGTCTTTTTCGGTTTGTCTTACATTTTTTCCGGTCGATAATCCCCAGCGATACATCAGTCGGTGGATATGGGTGTCTACCGGAAAGGTGGGGATTCCAAAGGCTTGTGACAGCACTACGCTGGCGGTTTTATGCCCCACAGCGGGAAGAGCTTCCAGTTCCTCAAAAGTCTGCGGAACTTGCCCGTTGTGTTTTTTAATCAAAATTTTTGACAGCCTGTGAATACCTTTGGATTTCATAGGCGAGAGGCCTACCGGTCTAATGATATTCCTGATTTCTTCCACGGTAAGTTTGATCATATCATAAGGATTATCGGCTCGGTCAAATAGGATTGGGGTAATCTGATTGACGCGTTTGTCAGTACTTTGTGCCGACATCAATACGGCGATCAAAAGGGTATATGGATCAGAATGCTGTAAAGGGATACTGATTTCGGGATAAATTTCGTTGAGCTTGTCTAAAACGAATTGAACCTTTTCTTGTTTCCGCATTTTTTGTAGTTTTAACGCTGATTTTTTCAATGAGCACAATGTTTGGGGCTATATTTCAAACCATTGCCCTGGTTTTTAAATCCACCCCGAAACTTTTGGACTCATTCATCAATCATTTTTACATAAACCACAAAAATAAGCATTATGACTACATTAAAGGTGGGTGACCACGCACCAAATTTTTCAGCAAAAGACCAAGCGGGAAATTCACATGAGTTGGCAGATTATCGAGGGAAGAAACTGGTGCTGTTTTTTTATCCCAAGGCCAATACTCCGGGCTGTACCGCAGAAGCCTGTAATTTGCGAGACCACTATAAAAGCCTACAAGAAGAGGGTTATGAACTGCTGGGGGTGAGTGCCGATTCGGCGCGACGTCAGCACAATTTTAAAGAAAAATATGACTTGCCTTTTCCCTTGTTGGCCGATGAAGACAAATCGGTTATCAAAGCCTATGGCGTATGGGGAAAGAAAAAGAATTTTGGCCGTGAATATGAAGGAATCTTTCGTACCAGTTTTGTGATTGATGAAGACGGAAAAATAACGACAGTAATAAAAAAGGTAAAGACCAAAGAGCACGCTGCACAGATATTGGAAAAGTAGTGCAGATTGCAAACTAATACGAAAATGAAAATTTTTATAGTCTAAAAACAGATTCCTCTAATTTGTCCTCAGGATCTTATTAAGTGAGGATGCGTTTTGATTTTCGCATCGTCGGGAAAGCTTTTGCGGTGTTGAAAGGCAGTGATTAATACCAATTTTATTTAGTATGTAGAATTGGTATAATAGTGAGATTCCCGGAGCGAGGATGATATTCATAAAAAAAACCGGCTTCTTGTGAAAGCCGGTTTTTTTTTATGAATACCAGGATTTTATTTATCCTTCCATTCTTCGGGGTAAGAAATGCCGATGAAAGTATCGCCGTTCAGTAATTTATTGGCGGTGTCGATAATATCTTGTTCGGTAATTGCTTTTACCTTATCGGCATAGTTCAGGAAGAATTCTTTACTCTTGTCCCAAACCATGATGTTCTCAATATTATTAAGCCAGTAACGGTTTTCTTTCATGTTCTCTTCGTGTTTTTGCAAAGTGGCTTTTTTAGCTTTGTGCAAGTTTCCGTCGGGTCCTCCGTTGGTTGTATAGCCTTTGATTTCATCAGCCAACTCTTCAAGGATAATATCAACGCTTTCCGGTCCGGTGGGCAATTGCATCATTACTGTATAGTGCTCATAAGGCAATTCACTGACGTTGGCAAACGCACCTCCGCTGTAGATAACTTGCATTTTTTCTCGCAGCGTGTCAGTGATTTGTATGGACATAACTTGCCCGAGTAAATCGGCTTTTAGGGCCAATTCCTGAGAGTAGTCAATGTCTTCACCGTGAATTTGATAGAGCATCATGCTTTTGTCGTTATGCCCTTTGTAAAATTTAAAAATCTTGTCGCCATCAACCATACGCAACCCGTTGTCTTTATAGGTGGGCGTAGTGCCTTTTGTAGGCAAGCTGGCCAAATAGGTTTTGATCAAAGATTTGACGGGAACGTCATTTAGGTTACCCACAATAAAGAAATGGAAGCCATCGGCATTGCCAAATTCTTTGTTATAGATTTCCATTAATCGGTTTACATCAATATTGTCAAGGGATTCAGCCGTAGGCACTGCAATAGGAGCCAAGGGGCTGTTGTCGTACATTACAGAGATAAGACTGTCTATAAAGGCAACTCTCGGATTGGCTTTGAGGAATTGGAATCGGGTTTTTCGCTTGGTAAGGAAGCTTTGGAATAAACCTTCATCCATTCGGGGTTCAGTCAATTTCAAATAATTGAGTTTTAAGAGCGTCTCAAAATCTGATACCGAAGACGATCCACTCACATTGTTAGAAATATTTCCCATTCCGGTATGCAGAGAAACTGTTTTTCCGGAAAGGAAATCACTCAATTGTGTAGGAGTAAACTGGCCATATCCCATAGCACCAATAACAGAGCTGAGATAGTGTACATTGGATTTGTCTTTGGCACCATATTGTCCGCTACCGCCAAATTTAGTTCCGCTAAAAACGATTTCATCTGCTTTAAAATCGGTGTTTTTTACGGTAACTTTTACGCCGTTACTAAGGGTATAAGTGGTGGTTCCCAGTTGTTCGTCTTTCTTTTGAGAAACGATATCTCCGGGAGTGGGCATTGTAGTGAGTAAAGAAGTGGCAACTTGTGTGTCTTTTATAGGCTCTACATGTTGCTGGAAAGCTTCTTTAACGGTGCTTAACAATTCTTGTTCTGTCGGCAAATCGAGATCTCCTTCTTTGGGACCGGTAATTAGGGCAAAGAAATTTTCGGAATTGGACAGAATGTTATTGGCCAAGCTGCTCACTTCCTGAGCGGTGATGGTAGGCAATACTTGTTTTACAAATTTATATTCATTGGCAATTCCCGGGATGGGTTCTTGCTCCATAAAATTACGGCTCAACTCACCTACCAATGAGGCAGAACGTTTTTTGTTGCGCTCTTGATAGGACTTTTCATAAGCGGCCATAATTTTTTGCTTGGTGTTTTTTACATCATTTTGGGTAAACCCATATTGACGAACCCTGAGCAGAACAGCCACTGCAGAATCAATAGCAGCTTCAAAATTATCGATTGGGGTCAAACTCATGGTAAAGCTTTCATTGTCAAGAGTAAATCCGCCAAAAATACCACTTACCGATCCAAATGCACCGGCATAGGGTGGGTTGGCTGATTGGGTCAGCAGGTGAAACTGATGGTTTAAAGTGCGTGTGAAAATGTTGCGGATGAGGTTTTGACGATAATCTTTCCACGTTTTTTCGGCTTCTCGTTTTTGAGCGGGGAAAACCAACCTGAAATTGTAACTGGTGGCTTCTTTGTCCGTAACAATCATGGCACTGGGCTGTGTGTAAGGCTCTACCATGTAATGTTTGCGCTCTTGTTCATTTTCGGGATTTTTCAAATAAGAAAAATACTCCTTAACCATTTTTTTGGCCTTTTCAGTTTCAATATCTCCAACGATGATAACGGCCATGTTATTAGGGCGATACCATTGGTGATAGAACTTACGGATTTGGTCTGCTGCATCGGCACTGTTGATGATTTCTTTTTTACCGATAGGCAAGCGATCGGCATGTCTCGCACCGTTCATCAGGGCGGGTAAAAATTCTTCCATCATTCGCGTACTGGCGTTTTTGTCACGCATACGCAACTCTTCCAAGATAATTTTGCGTTCGGCATCGACTTCTTCGGAAGAGATTAAGGCATTACCGGCCCAGTCTGCCAAAATTTGGAAACCTTTTTTCAGGTTTTCGGGATTGTCGGTTGGGATGGGTAAAATATAGAAAGTACGGTCAAATCCTGTGCTGGCATTGAGGTCAGCGCCAAATTTCACTCCAATATTTTGAAGGTAATTTACCAATTCGTGCTTGGGGAAGTGTTTGAGCCCGTTAAAGTTCATGTGCTCCATAAAGTGAGCCAAACCTTGTTGTTTGTCAGTCTCTTGTAGTGAACCGGCATTAACTACCAAACGAAGCTCTACTTTGTTTTCGGGCTTGCTGTTTTCTCTGATATAATAAGTTAATCCGTTGGAAAGGGTTCCTTTGGTGATTTCAGGACTTATCGGAATGTCCGAACTAAGATCAAATGATTGTTCTTTGGTCGTTTCTTGGACTTGCTGTTTTGCTGCGGTCTTTTTTTCAGTTTTCTGAGCAGAACAACTCACCAAAAACAAAACCAAAAATGCCATAGCGGCATGAATTAGTCGATTGTGAATCATGTTTTAGGTTTTATAAATTTGCCGCCAAATTTAGCTATATTGTTATAGATAATCGATATAAAAGAGAAAACTTTATTTTTTTTTAACAGCTTATTTTGGTGTTTCTATGTTTTTCATCTCGACAAAAACCTATTGACGGTTTTATGAAGTCATTTTTTAAAAACAAAACTTCAAACCTGTTAATCCTGCTGCAAAATCAATAATTTTGCAATATGGGTATAATTCATCTTGATATTGACAAATTCATTGAAATGGCACCAAAGCATCTTGTTGTTGATGTGCGAAGTCCAAAGGAATATCAACACGCCCATTATCCGGGTGCTTTCTCTCTTCCACTATTTTCGGACGAAGAGCGCAAAGTGGTTGGCACCACTTATAAGCAGAAAAGTAGGGAGCAGGCCATAAAGGTGGGGTTGGATTATTTTGGTCCCAAAATGAAAAAGATGCTCAATATGGTGGAGCAAAAGCTGTCACATGGCAACTCTCGTACGGTGTTGGTCCATTGTTGGCGAGGTGGGATGCGAAGTGAAGCCATAGCCTGGCTGCTCGATCTTTATGGCTTTGAAGTTTACAAATTGGAAGGAGGGTATAAAAAATTTAGAAACTGGGTGCTGTCGCAGTTTGAAACCTCGTATCCACTGCGTATTTTGGGCGGATATACCGGTAGTGCTAAAACAGAAATCCTGCATGAGTTGACAAGGCAAAATTATGCGGTTGTCGACTTGGAAGGAATTGCCGGACACAAGGGGTCGTCTTTTGGCAACCTTGACCAAACTCCCCAAGACAGCACCGAGCAATTTGAAAATAAACTGGCCCTAAGACTGCACAATTTGCGGCATACACATTTTAAAGAACCTGCAATTTGGGTGGAGAGCGAGAGTAGTCGCATTGGTAATGTGAATATTCCTTATCGGTTTTTTAACCAAATGAAAGCCGCACCACGCATTAATATTGAAGTATCTTTTGAAGATCGATTGGAATTTATTACACAAGGATACGGAGAATTTGCGACCGATAAGTTGGTGGCCGCAACCCAACGCATCAAAAAACGACTCGGCGGCCTCAACACTAAAAAAACGATACAATACCTACAAGAGAACAAGCTCAAATCTGCTTTTTCTATTCTGTTAAAGTATTATGATAAAGCTTATGATAAAAGCCGAAAGAAATTTCAGGAAGCCGCGTTAAATATTGATTTACCGGGAATAGATCCGGTTGAAAACACCGCAATAATTTTAGAACAAACTCACTACTTAAAAAATGTCGGATAAAGCCATAAAACTTACGGAATATGCTCATGGTTCGGGCTGTGGATGTAAGATAGATCCCAAAATCTTATCGGAAATTTTACAAGGCGACACGCCTGATGAATCTTTTTCTTCCTTGCTGGTGGGGAACCGGCTCAAGGATGATGCAGCGGTATATCAACTCAATTCAGAAGAGGCGTTGATTGCCAGTACAGATTTTTTTACTCCCATTGTCAATGATGCTTTTGTGTTTGGACAGGTGGCTGCAGCCAATGCAATTAGTGATATTTATGCCATGGGCGGGAAACCGATAATGGCATTGGCCATTTTGGGGTGGCCAACACAGCATTTGCCGGCATCCTTAGCACAAACGGTGATGCAGGGAGCGCGTGCACTTTGTAAATTAGCAGGAATTCCACTGGCCGGAGGACATAGTATTGATACCCGCGAACCCATTTTTGGACTGACAGTTAATGGGAGGGTTTCTTTGGGAAATTTAAAAGAAAACAGTCGCGCTCAGGAAAATGACCTCTTGCTGCTGACCAAACCTTTGGGCGTGGGTATTTTGGCAGCTGCCGAAAAGCGAGAAGGCTTGGAAGAAAAAGAACGAGAGGAGTTGTATCAAAACCTTACTCGGCTCAATAAAGTGGGAGAAAAATTAGGCCATTTGCCGGAAGTGCATGCCATGACTGATGTTACCGGATTTGGCCTGGCCGGACATTTGATTGAAATGACCGAAGCTTCCGGGCTGTCGGCGGTATTGGATTATCACAAAATCCCGAAACTCCAAGCGGCTAAAAAATACATGGCTAAAAATATTATGCCCGATGCCACTTTTAGAAATTGGAACGCAAACAGCGAAAAGATCAAGTTTGAAAAATCTGCAGATTCTTTGGAAGGTTTTAAGCTCCTTCCCGATCCGCAGACCAACGGCGGGCTCTTGATCGCTGTAGATCCGAATAAACTTGAAGCGGTGCAGGCCGTCTTAGAAGCAAATGATCTGGCGGAGTTTACTGCGCCAATTGGGCGTTTGGTGAAGTCGGGTACGCACAGGCTTGTTTTTCAATAACAGCAACAGGGATAATTCCGATAGATTGAGGAGATACTTTCAACTTCAACGCTATTTTTTTTATATCTTTTCAGACCTCAACCGATTTAAAAATTTGATTTATAAATAGGCGAACGGGCCTTAAAATTGACACGATGAAAAAAACATTATTTCTTTTATTACTGTTGCCTGCACAAGTTTTATGGGCACAGCAAGCAGAGACTTCCACCACCGACAAAACGGATTTGACTTCGCTGACCGTCGAAAAAATCATGCGAGATCCCCTGTGGATTGGGACTTCTCCTTCTGATATTTTTTGGGGGCCAAACAGCCAAAAGCTTTACTTTATGTGGAATCCCGAAAAAACGGCTTCTGATTCGCTGTATTATATCACTTTGGAGAATCACCACCCGCAAAAGGTCGATTTTGAAGAACGGCAATGGATAAAGGCTCAACGCACGGGAAGCTGGAATCGTGAACGAACCAAACTCACCTTCAAAAAAGGACAGGGCATATATGTGCTAAACCTTGTTACGGGAAAACGAACCAAAGTGGTAGAAACAACTGCTGATATTTCAAACCCGACTTTTGGGCTCCACGGTACCGCAGTAGTTTATCGCAGCGGGAAAAATTTGATGCGCTGGGATATCGAAACAGGAACCACAACGCAGTTGACTAATTTTAAAGCCGGTAAAGCTCCTTCAACGCCCGATCAAGATGAGCAAGAAGCTTTCTTGGAAGAAGATGCACTGGCCAATTCTAAGGTCTTGCGCCAACGTAAAAAACAGCAAGAAAAGCAAGAAGCCCTGAAAGAGAAGCAATCTGCCGAGGCTCTTGCGCCCATTTATATCGAATCGGCCAAAGTCACCAGCTTGTCGCTGAGCCCAAATGGAGATTATGTGATGTATAGACTCACCCGTTTCCCCGATGCCAAGCATACCCTTGTTCCTCATTATGTGACTCAATCCGGGTACACTGAAAACCTTCACAGTCGCGCAGTAGTGGGAACCGATCGGCCTACTTTTGACAGCTACATTTATGAGCTTGAGACCCGGGAGTCTCACAAAATTGATATTGAACAGATTCCGGGTATTCGTGATATTGCCGACTATATTCAAAAAGATTATCCCCAACACTACAAAGAGCTGAAGCAGAACCCGCCATTGCGGTCGGTTAGATTTTCTGCACCAATATGGAATAAAGAAGGCACCAAAGCTTTTGTGGTCATTCGCGCCCTGGATCATAAAGACCGCTGGATTATGTTGTTGGATATGGCTACGGGAAAATTAAAACTCCTTGACCGTCAACACGATGAAGCCTGGGTGGCCGGCCCCGGGATAGGATATACTTACAGCACCGGAAATGTGGGTTGGATCAATCCCAACACCATTTGGTATCAATCTTCCGAATCGGGATATTCTCATCTCTATCTCCAAAATGTCAATTCCGGGAAAGTACGCCAGCTGACCCATGGAAAATATGAAGTTCAATTTGCTGAATGTGCTCCAAATAGAAAGTCTTTTTATCTAATTACCAATAAGGTAGCGCCTGGTCAAAAACAGTATTACCAGCTTGATATCAAATCCGGCAAACAAGTTCGAATGACCCCAAATTCGGGCAGCTATCAAATTGTGGTTTCTCCTGATGGAAAATATGTAGCCGAGCGTTATTCTACTATTATTCATCCTTGGGAATTGTATTTACAAGCGAATCATCCGGGGGCCAAATCAAAACAGATCACCCATAAAGCGGAGAGCGCAGAATATAAATCCTATGATTGGCAAAAACCCGATGTAATCACATTTACCGATAGAGATGGGTTTGAGGTGTATGCACAGCTTTACAAACCCGAACAGCAAGCAGCTTCGCGACCGGGAGTTATTTTTGTACATGGCGCAGGTTATTTACAGGATGTGCTTAACCATTGGGGGCATTATTTTCGGGAGCACCTCTTTATCAACTTGTTGGTCGATAAAGGTTATACGGTGATGAATATTGACTACCGCGGAAGTGCAGGTTATGGTCGAGATTGGCGAACTGCCATTTATCGCCACATGGGAGGCAATGATTTGGAAGATATTGTGGACGGTGCCCAATATATGGTTGAAAAAGCCAATGTGAATCCGGAAAATATTGGAATTTGGGGTGGTTCTTATGGAGGCTTTATGACTTTGATGGCTTTGTTTAATACCGAGGTGTTTGAGAGTGGGGCTGCCCTGCGGTCGGTTACCGATTGGGCACACTACAATCATGGATACACTTCTAATATTTTGAATACGCCGCAAAGCGATCCCATAGCTTATAAACGCAGCTCGCCCATTTATTTTGCCAAAGGCCTGGACGATCAGTTGTTGATGTGCCATGGAATGGTAGACCCCAATGTACACTTTCAGGATATTGTGCGATTGACCCAAAAACTAATCGAACTTGGGAAGGAAAATTGGGAGTTGGCCGTATATCCGGTAGAAGGACATGGATTTGTTGAGCCGAGCAGCTGGACCGATGAGTATCGCCGTATCTTGAAACTTTTTGAAGAGACCTTGAAATAATATCCAAAACGCCCCAATCTTTAGGCTATAGATTTCAAATCTATGCATTAAAAATACTCGCTATAACTAAGGCCATGCCTGTGCCTGTGTCTGCCGACGAGGCAGGCTTTTGCCTTGACCTTTGAGGTTGATCTGAGAAATCCTCAGTCCAACTTATAGGGCACTTCCGCATAACTAAGGAATCAAATTGGAGTTAAAAACTGTCTTTAAGGTTTTTGGCTGCGACAGCACTTGCGATAGAAACAACCGTAAAAGTGAGTACGGCATAGCACAGAGTCTCTCCGGAAATGAAGTTAAAGCTGTATGCCAACACGAGCAGAACGGAAATAATCAGCCAAGAAAGCACAATTTTTTTAATCAGTATCTTGGGGTCTACCATGGGGAAGTAACTTTATAAATCAAAAGTAAATAAAATTTTGGTATTGAGTTTTCTACATGTCAGTTAACTTCGAATAGATCCGCATAACTTCCTTTTTTACTCCCTTTTCACTTAGTGCGAATGTGAGGTTTCGCTTTTTTTGATATCGGCGATTAGGTAGTAGGCTTTGTTCCAAACCACTTGATGATCTTTGGGCAAGGGTTTGGGTAGTTTGATTTCCACCCAGCCTTCCGATTTTTGTCCGGTGACCACTTTGTGTGGATAAAAGGCCCATTGTTGTTTCCCGTTTTTGGTCACTTTCTCGGCTGTGAAAATATAGTTTTGCCCCTCTTCGGTAATTACGGCTTCTTGTGGTAAAGCCGGCACTTTTGTTTTTGAGGTTAAAATCTTTCCGGTAATATACATGCCCGGTAGCAGTTGTTGTTCCGAATGAGTGACCATATCAGCATGAACGTGCACAGCTTTGGGGTTCTTTTCAAAGGTTTTCCCCACGGCGTAAATGGTAGCTTCTAACGGGGTGTCAGGTGCAGTTCCCACGTTGACAATCACTTTTTGTCCTACTTTTATTTTGCGGGCATCTTTTTCAAACACCATCAGGTCGGCATGAACATGAGCAGTGTTTATGATGTCGAATAGTGGATTGCCTTGAGAAGCATATTCGCCAATTTTAATGTGTACTTCTTCAATATACCCTTCAATTGGACTCACAATGGGTACTTGGGTATAAATGTTTCCGGAACGAATTCGATGTAAATTCAGCCCCATCATTTTTAGTTGCGCTCCCAGCCCTTCAAGCATGCCTTTGGTGCCAAAGTACTGAGCCTTGGTTTGTTGAAACGCTCGCCCCGAAGCGACTTCGCCTTCAAATAAGGTTTTTTTACGTTGATATTCTTTTTCTAAATAGGCCAACTCATAATAAGTCTTGGCATAATTGGTTTGCAGCTTGATTAAATCGGGATGACTCAAATATCCCAACACTTGACCGGCTTCAACTTTATCGCCTTCAATCACCTTGATGGCTGTTACATTGGCACCAATCAAAGGCGTTACTGTAGCCTTGTCTTGGGGGTCAACCTCCAGCCAGCCATTGGTTTGTACATAGCCGGTTATAGCACGGGTAGGCAATTCTCCAAATGTTAGCCCCACGGCCGCTGCCTTTTGTGTTGACCAATGCAGTACCGTTTCTTCCAGACTTTCTTTTTCGCCGTGAGCATGGTGCTGTTTAGGATTGTCGGAAGCTTGCGTTGCATTTGTTTTCTCTGAGGGATTACAGCTCCCCAGTCCGATGAGGAGCAGCCCCATCAAAATACTTTTTATGAGTATTGATTTATTGATATAATTCATAATGATCTGTCTTTAGAATTGTGGTGAATTGAGGAAAAATAGCAGTTCATATTTAGCTTGTAAATACTGATTCAAGGCTTCCCAAGAATCGACTTCAACTTTAATGGCATCGCGTATGGTTTGCAAGAAATCGGTATAATCAATGCTGCCGTGTTTAAATGCAAATAGGGCACCTTTGCCTTGTGTTTGCGCTAAAGGAAGAGCCTCTTGTTGATAAAATTGCCAAGACTCCAACCATTTTTGGTAATTTTGACGCAGTTGATTATACTTGGCATTCATTTCCAATTTTGCCGTTTGATATTCTTGTTCAGCAATTTGTGTCGCCACTTTTGCCGATTGTGTTTCCCCCAGTTTTTTGTTGAATATCAACGGAATGGAGATTCCTATTTGAAAACGGTTGAATCCGCTGACTCCGGCAATTTTTTGTCGGCCGTATTCGAGATTTAATTTGGGCAAAAAAGCCGATTTTTGGACTTTGTAATTTGCTTCTGCCACCTCGATTTGCTGATGCTTATATCGCAATAAAGGATGTGAAGCAATCGAATCTGCAAACTTCATAATAGGTTGTGTAATCAGATCGATTTGTTGTGTGGAGATGCCAAATAAAGTGTCGCTTATAAACCAACGATTAAAGCTTTGTAAACTGGCCTGATAATCGCGATAGGCTTGTTTTTTGTTTAAAGCAACCCGATGCACCTGGTTTTTGGCCGTTAAATAGTCCAATTTTGAAGAAGCAGCGGTTTGGTATCGCAGTTTGGCCGCGCGTTTAAAATTTTTGAAAATAGAGTCAAGTTTTACATAGAGCTGATATTTCCCTCTTGTGGTATAAACCTTACTCCAGGCCAGTTGAACTTGACGTTCAATTTGTTCGGCGGTTAAGTTATAAGCAATTTTATCCAGTGTGATCTTCTGTTTTTGCAATACATTTTTAGGATGAATACCAAACACATCAATTTCATTTTGGCTAATGCTGAGGGTAGTGACGCCTTGATCTAAATTAAACCCGTTAGGCAGCTCTTCAGCGCTGACAGAAATTTCTGTAGTTCCCAAGTCCCAAGCCGTTTTTTTGCGTTTTTTCTGTTGATTGATGCGAAGTTGGGCGGCCTGCAGTTTGGGATAACTTGCTTTGGCTTTCTTTACGGCGGCCTGCAGTGTCAATTCAGGCAAATGCTGATCTCTTGGCAGGCTTTGGGCATTGACGTTTTGGCTAACTCCCAGCAATCCCATAGTGAGCAAGGCAATAATCACGGTGGTGTTTAATCGCTTCTTGTTTTGAGATTTTTGGGTGGTACGATTTTCGATATAGGAATACAAAATTGGTACGACAATTAAAGTCAGCAGCGTAGCACTAATCAGTCCTCCAATCACAACAGTTGCCAACGGGCGTTGTACAGTAGCTCCGGGGCTGGTGGATAAGGCCATTGGCATAAAACCCGCAATAGCCGCTAAAGCGGTCAATAAAATTGGACGGAGTCGCTCTTGGGTTCCAATTAGAATACGCTTTTTCACCTTGTCAACCCCCTCTTTTTTCAGGGTGTTTAAACGGCTGATGAGCACCAATCCGTTTAAAACGGCAACGCCGAAAAGCACAATAAAACCAACGCCGGCGGAGATGCTAAAGGGCATTCCGCGAATGGCAAGTGCAAAAACACCGCCAACAGCAGCCAAAGGGACAGCAACATAAATCATAATGGATTCAGATATTGAGTTTAACGCGAAATAAAGTAAGATAAAAATCAGTGCCATGGCAATAGGCACCACAATAGCCAATCGGGCTTTAGCGCGTTCAAGGTTTTCATAGGCGCCGCCATAATCGATGTGGTAGCCGGCGGGCAGAGACAACTGAGCATCTATTTTTTTCTGAATGGCTTCTACTAAAGATTCCACATCGCGGTCACGCACATTGACTCCCACATAAATGCGTCGGGAGGTGTTTTCACGTGAAATCTGCATAGGACCGGGTTGGTAGCTGATTTTTGCCACTTCCTTGATGGGGATTTGTGTGCCGCCGGGCAAATCGATCAACAGGTTTTTTAAATCTTCAATACTGCCGCGATGCGCTTTATCCAAACGCACAACTAAAGCAAACCGGCGCTCGCCTTCAAAGATGACTCCGGCTTGTTTGCCGGCAAAAGCCATACTCACATAGTTGTTCAGTTTGGCAATATCCAATCCGTATTGCGCCACTTTTTGTCGGTTGTAATCTACGGTGATTTGCGGCAATCCCGAAGTGGCTTCTAAGGTAACATCGCTGGCACCGGGAACCGATTGGATAATTTTTTTCATCTGTTCTCCTTTTTCGGCCAGTACGCTTAAATTTGGTCCGTACAATTTGACCGCCAAATCTTGCCGAACTCCGGTCAATAGTTCGTTGAACCGCAATTCTAAAGGCTGGCTGAACACGAGGTTTATTCCGGGGATAACCGACAATTTTTCTTTAATTTCTTCAATGAGCTCTTTTTTGTTATCGGCCGAGACCCATTGGTCTTTGTCTTTTTCAAGGATGATAAAAGTATCGGCAATATCCATCGGCATGGGATCAGTGGGGATGTCAGCTACACCAATACGCGAGACCATGGTTTTTACTTCCGGGAAATTGGCTAAAATCATTTTTTCTATACGGGTAGTGGTTTCAATGGCTTGGCTTAAAGAACTGCCGGGTCGCAGCATCACCTGCATGGCGATATCCCCTTCATCTATACTCGGAATAAATTCGCCCCCCATTTTACTAAACGTATAGCCACCGCCTGCCAAAAGGAGTAGGGCAGCAATCAAGATCAATAGGCGATGTTTTAAACAGCCCAGAATTACCGGACGATATGCATTATGAATTTTCTTCATCATTTTTTCACTGAAGTGATGCATGTGATCTTCCAAGCGATAGAACCAATTTTTTCGCCCAATAGCCGGTTTCATCACCAGGGCTGTCACTGCCGGCACATAAGTCAGGCATAAGATAATGGCTCCTAATACGGCAAATCCGAAGGTAAAAGCCATGGGGCGGAACATTTTGCCTTCCACACCGGTAAGAAACAGGATGGGGGTAAACACGATTAAAATAATAATTTGCCCAAAAAAGGCTGAATTCATCACGCCGCTGGCCGCGTCATAGACCAGGTCATCCATACTAAAATTGACCAGTTGCTCGCGTTTTTTTCTGATGTGTTTTTCAATTTTGTGTACAGTCCCTTCTACAATAATTACGGCCCCATCTACAATGATTCCAAAATCGATGGCCCCCAGAGACATCAAGTTGGCCCAGACACCAAAAATTTTCATGAGTACAAAAGCAAATAGTAGAGACAACGGGATGAGGGAGGCGGTCACTAAGCCACCGCGTAGGCTCCCCAAGAGCAATACCAAGACAAAAATGACAATTAATGCCCCTTCGATGAGGTTTTTTTCAATGGTATCGGTGGTGCGATCAATGAGCTCACTGCGATCGAGAAATGGTTTGATGGTCAGGCCTTCGGGAAGCGATTCTTCCACTTCTTTCATTTTGTCTTTCACATGTTCAATAACCGTATTCGGATTGGCGCCTCGTAGCATCATGACCATACCGCCAACGGCTTCGTGTCCGTCTTTGGTAAATGCCCCATAACGCACTTGGTGACCATAGCCCACATGTTCGGCCACATCTTCAATCAAAATGGGGATGCCGCCCACCGTTTTCACAGGGATTTTTTGTAAATCTTCTATGGAATGTACCAAACCTTTTCCACGGATAAAATTGGCCTGATTGTGACGTTCGATATAAGCACCTCCGGTATTGACATTATTGCGTTTTAATGCTTCAAATACTTCGGCCATGGTTACGTTCATGGCATTGAGTTTAGCGGGATCAATAGCAATTTCATACTGTTTGATGTATCCGCCAAAAGCATTTACGGCCACCACTCCTTCGGTTAGGGCCATTTGGCGCGCCACAATCCAATCTTGAATGGTGCGCAGCTCTGTGAGGGTGTATTGGTCTTCATAACCCTCTTTGGGTTGAATGGTATATTGAAAAATTTCTCCTAAACCTGTACTAATCGGCCCCATATTAGGGCTTCCAAACTGGTCTGGAATAGCTTCTTTCACCTGACTGAGCTTTTGGCTCACCAGCTGGCGCGGCAAATAAGTGCCCATATCATCTTCAAAGACAATGGTGACCACCGACAAGCCAAAACGAGAAATGGATCGCACCTCTTTCACCCCTGGTAGGTTTGACATCGCCAGTTCGACCGGGTAAGTGATAAATTGCTCAATATCTTCGGTGGCCAGATTTTGAGAAACGGTGATGACCTGCACCTGATTGTTAGTGATGTCGGGTTGTACCCCTAAATTGATGGTGTACATTGAGTAGGAGCCAACGCCAATTAAAGCGGCGATAAAAAGCCCGACAATAAACTTATTCCGTATGGAAAACGCGATGATTTTATTGATCATGAAAATATAATTTAATTCAACTTAACGTGAGAACAGGACATACCTGTGGCTGTACAGATTGAATTAAACTATAGGAGGTTGTAAAAAAGAATGTGGAATTTCCCAACCGAAAGAATCGAGATGAAAAAAAAGAGAAGCCCTAAACTCCATATCTATGGGTTCATAGGCAACTGCATCGAGTTCAACTACATGAACATGGCAGCAATGGCATTGACAAAAAGGGGAGCAAGAATCTTGGTGATGGTGTCCGTGATCCAGGGTATGTTCTGTCAATGTGGTGCTTTTCTGGTGGTTTTTTTGTGGAAATACATCGCTACACGGTAAGAAATTTAAACCGAGTAGATAAAGGGAGAAGATGTAAACCACAACTTTCATCGGCGCAAAATTAGCGCATAATTGTAAATTGGGCAAATTATACGGAATGGATTTCATGCTTTTTTAGAAGCTCGTGATAGTTCGCATTAATGCCGGTCTATTTTTAGTCAAAGCTCCGTTATATACAGGTAAAAGTGGCTATATCTTTACGTATCAGCGTCTTATCGAGAAACATTCACCAAAACCCACCCATCAAGCCTTTCCATTTCGGTTTCGTCTTCGATTTTATTTTCCCTTCTCTTCCAGCCATTTCCGTGCATTAACGAAAGCTTCCAACCAGGGCGTTACTTCGTCTTCTTGGCGATTTTTAGGGTAATAGGGCCAGTTCCAGGAAAAGGTGGACCGTTCCAAATGCGGCATCATCACCAGGTGGCGTCCGGAATCATCACAGAGCATGGCCGTGTTGTAGTCTGAGCCGTTGGGATTGGCCGGGAAACGGTCGTAGCCGTATTTTCCCACAATATTGTACTTTTCTTCTGCGTAAGGCAAATGGAATTTTCCTTCGCCGTGTGCCGCCCAGATCCCAAGTCGGCTGCCTGATAGTGACGACAGCATCACTGATTTGTTTTCGGGGATGTCGATGGTGGTAAACGTACATTCAAATTTCCCGGAATCGTTGTGCAACATTTTGGGTTTATCGGCATGGTCGGGATTGATCAAGCCCATTTCGATAAACAGTTGACAACCGTTACAAACCCCCAGAGATAAGGTGTCTTCCCGGTTAAAGAAATTCTTCAAGGCGGTATTGGCCTTTTCGTTGTATAAAAATGCGCCGGCCCAGCCTTTGGCACTGCCCAGCACATCAGAATTGGAGAACCCACCCACGGCGGCAATAAACTGAATATCTTCGAGGTTTTCACGGCCGGTGGTCAAATCGGTCATATGAATATCTTTGACTTCAAATCCCGCCAAATATAAGGCCCGTGCCATTTCTCGTTCAGAATTGGAGCCTTTTTCCCGGATAATGGCCGCTTTTATTTTTTGTCCACTTGAAGTTTGCGGGATCTTTCCGGTAAAATGATCGGGAAATTTAAAGTGAAGCGGTTGGTTTTTATAATTTTTATAGCGCTCCTCGGCTTTATCGGAGCCGCTTTGTTGTTGGTCTAACAGATAGGAGGTTTCAAACCAGGTATCTCGCAGCTCGGGAATAGAAAAATTAAACTGATCTCCTCCGTTTTTAAGGGATAGCGCAGGAGTGTCAGTGACTTCTCCGATTTTGAAATAAGCGATTTTCTTGTCGTCGAGCAATTTTTCTACGGATGGATCTTTAGCTTGAAAAACAATCCCGGCATTTTCATTAAACAAGAGCTTTACCGAGTCTGTTTCGCCTAAATCGGATAAATCCAAATCGGCACCCAAATCGTTTTCGGCAAAACACATTTCGAGTAAAGTGGTAATCAATCCGCCCGAAGCCACATCGTGTCCGGCCAAGATCAAATCTTGTGCAATAAGCGTTTGAATGGCATTAAAAGCGCGGACAACAAAATCTGCATCTTTGATTGTAGGTACTTCCTGACCAACTTTACTTAAAATCTGCCCAAAGGAAGAGCCGCCTAATTTAAAATCGTCTTGGGAGAAATTGATGTAATAAAGGGCACCGCCCTCTTTTTGCAGAACCGGCTCTACAACTCGTTTGATGTTATTACACTGCCCGGCTGCCGAGATGATGACCGTTCCCGGGGCGGCCACTTCTTTGTCTTCGTATTTCTGTTTCATCGACAGCGAATCTTTCCCCGTGGGAATATTGATTCCCAGGTCGATGACAAAATCTGATAAACCTTCTACGGCATTGTACAAACGGGCGTCTTCTCCTTCATTATTACAGGGCCACATCCAGTTGGCAGAAAGGGAGACAGATTTTAAACCTTCTGCCAAGGGTGCCCAAACGATATTGGTTAGTGCTTCGGCTACCGAATTGCGAGAACCCGCCACGGGATCGACCAAAGCAGATACCGGAGAATGACCAATGGCAGTGGCTACGCCGTATTTGCCATTGTAATCCAAGGCCATCACGCCGCAGTTGTTGAGCGGCAATTGCAGCGCCCCCACCGTTTGCTGTTTGGCCACTCGACCGGTCACACAACGATCCACTTTGTTGGTCAACCAATCTTTACTGGCCACGGCCTCGAGGGTCAGCACTTGTTTGAGGTAAGTGTATATTTCTGTATTGTCATAGGACAAGCGATCATAGGTGCGCTCTACCGAACGATCCTTCATAATGGTTTTTGGAGAATTGCCAAACATGTCTTTCAACAGCAAATCAAAAGGCTTCTCGCCTTTTTCGGTGCCTTCGAATTTGAAGATTTTATCTCCGGTAACTTCCCCCACACTATACATAGGCGTACGCTCGCGGTCAGAAACGGCTTTTAGAATGTTTAGGTGTTTTTTGGCCAGCAACAAGCCCATGCGTTCTTGAGATTCGTTGCCGATTTTTTCTTTGGCAGACAGGGTAGCATCCCCAATGGGCAGTTTGTCCAAATCGATGTGGCCTCCGGTGTCTTCTACCAGTTCACTTAGCGCATTCAGGTGTCCGCCGGCGCCGTGATCGTGGACTGAGATGATGGGGTTTTCTTTGCGCTCCACCATTCCGCGGATGGCATTGGCGGCTCGTTTTTGCATTTCCGGATTGGCTCGCTGTACGGCATTGAGTTCCAAATGTCCTTCACTCTGCCCGGTATCTGCGGAGGAAACAGCTGCGCCGCCCATACCGATACGGTAATTCTCACCCCCTAAGACCACAATCTGATCGCCTTTTTTGGGGGTGCCTTTAAGCGCTTGATCGGCTTTGGCATAGCCAATACCACCGGCCAGCATAATGGCTTTGTCATAGCCAATTTCGCGACCGTGTTCTTTGTGCTCAAAAGTGAGGACGGAACCTGCAATCAGTGGCTGACCAAATTTATTGCCGAAATCAGAAGCACCATTTGAGGCTTTAATTAAAATGTCGAGTGGGGTTTGATACAGCCAATCCCGTTCTGCCACGTGGTTTTCCCAGGAGGCTTTGCTTTTTTCAGCCTCCTTTCTCAACCGGCTGTAAGCAGTCATATAGACGGCTGTTCCTGCCAAGGGCAAGGAGCCTTTTCCTCCGGCCAGGCGATCGCGGATTTCCCCGCCGCTGCCGGTAGCTGCTCCACTAAAAGGTTCAACCGTAGTGGGAAAGTTGTGGGTTTCGGCTTTGAGGGAGATTACCGCATCAAAATCAAAATTTTGGTAATAATCAGCCACATCGGCACGAAGGGGGGCAAATTGCTGTATTCGCGGTCCTTTAATGAAAGCCACATTGTCTTTGTATGCCGAAACGATGCTGTTGGGATGGGTTTTAGAGGTTTTTTTAATCAGCTTAAACAAGGAAGCCGGTTTCTCTTTGCCATCGATGATAAAAGTACCGTTAAAAATCTTGTGCCGGCAGTGCTCCGAATTGATTTGTGAAAAGCCAAAGACTTCAGAATCGGTCAACGGGCGACCCAATCTTTCGGAAAGATTGTTGAGGTAATCAATTTCATCATCACTTAAGGCTAAGCCTTCAAGCTGGTTGTGCTCTTCTACTCTCTCTACGGACTTAATGGGTTCCGGATCGTGGTCGATGGTGAAAATATCTTGATCTAAGCCGTGATAGCGTTCAGCAACCAAGTAATCATATTCATCGGTTTCCTCATGAAAACGATGGAATTCTTCCATGCGAAAAATCCCTTCGATGTTCATGGTCTGCGTAATCTCTACGGCACTGGTGCTCCAGGGGGAAATCATGCTTTTTCGCGGACCGACAAAGGTACCCTTGACCTTGTGGTCTTCTATTTTTGAAGCTCCGCCGAAGAGCCAGTTGAGCTTGTCCAAATCAATTGCTGATAGCGACGAAGCGGCTTGTACTGCAAACACTTTTTCCTGAGGATTGCCGAAGAAGAGAATCATAGCTGATGTTTTGAAGTCATAAAACGGCAAAGTTAAGTTTTTCAAAGAGATTTTGGAATGCCGACCGTGAAATTAGTGTTGAGGAATTCGCAAAATGATTTTTAATGGAGTCTTCGGGGTGTCCTTTCTATTCAACGGAGCCCATCCTGAGTCGTGTCGAAGGAATCGAGGTGATAGTAATCCATTATTCTCCCCCGCATAAAATAGCATGGCACCCCAAAAGATCGGTTGGTATATTGGTCTTATTTGAGCACAGGCTCCCTGTTCCCTTTTTTAAGGGAGTTAGAATATTCTGAATAGCCAGCTGGCATTCAGTAATTTAAAGTGAGTTGTGTTAAGTGCCTAAAAGTGATTTTCGATTAAATAACTTTCAGCTCTTTTCCTACTTTAACAAATGCCTTGATGGCTTTGTCTAAATGTTCACGGGTATGTGCGGCAGACAGTTGCACGCGTATTCGGGCCTGTCCTTTGGGGACTACCGGATAGAAAAATCCGATAACGTATATTCCTTCTTCAAGGAGCATATTGGCCATGTCTTGTGATAATTTGGCATCGTGCAGCATCACCGGAACGATGGCAGCATCGCCATCAATAATTTCAAATCCGGCTTCTTTGATTCCCTTTTTGAAATAAGCCGTATTCTCCATGACTTTATTTTTGAGCTCATTGTCTTTTTCAAGCATTTCAAAGACTTTAATAGAAGCTCCTACAATGCTGGGGGCGAGAGAGTTGGAGAACAGATAGGGGCGGGATCGTTGACGCAGCATATCGATAATCTCTTTTCTTCCGGTGGTATATCCTCCCATAGCTCCGCCGAGTGCTTTCCCGAGGGTTCCGGTAACGAGGTCTATGCGATCCATTACATTTTTGGCCTCTACTGTACCGTGACCGTTTTTGCCAATAAATCCGGTAGCATGGCATTCATCACTCATGACCAAAGCGTCATATTGATCGGCCAAGTCACAAATTTTGTCAAGAGGCGCCAACAAACCATCCATAGAGAACACCCCGTCGGTGGCAATGATTTTAAAGCGAGCTCCGTTGGCATCCGCCTCTTTGAGTTTAGCTTCTAAGTCTTCCAGGTTTCCATTTTCATAACGATAACGGGCGGCTTTGCACAAACGCACCCCGTCGATAATGGAAGCGTGATTGAGAGAATCTGAAATAATCGCATCTTCTTTGGTCAAAAGCGGTTCAAAGATTCCACCATTGGCATCAAAAGCGGCGGCATACAAAATGGTGTCATCGGTACCGTAATAGTCGGCTATTTTTTGTTCCAGTTCTTTGTGGATGTCTTGGGTGCCGCAAATAAATCGCACGCTGCTCATGCCGAATCCATGTGAGTCCATAGCATCTTTAGCGGCCTGAACCACCTCAGGATGTGAAGAAAGCCCCAGGTAGTTGTTGGCACAAAAATTGAGTACTTTTTCGCCGGTGTTGATTTCAATTTCAGCCCCTTGTGGTGAGGTGATGATGCGTTCTTCTTTATAAAGCCCCTCTTCCTTGATTTGCTTTAACTCGTCTTGTAAATGTTGTTGTAGTTTATTGCTATACATGTTTTTTAAGCTATGGTTAATTTATGTTTTATACCAAAATGATTTAATTCGTAGGTCTTTTTGGTGTTATTCGATTTATAAATGGTTCTTCGTTTTTCCAAAAATACAATAATTTTTAGGTAAGCAATTTTATTTTCGGATCATCTTTGGTGAGATACACCAGGATTATCGCTTCAAGCGCATAGCCCATTTCGCGAATTGCCTCGGCATAGGTATGCATTTGATGTTCGTGTGCTTTTGAAGGAGCTCCGGTTTTGTAGTCGATAATTACTGCTTGTTGATTGTGGATGCACAGCCGGTCAAGGCGTTTTATTTCGTGCCGGGTAATGATTTCTTTTTCCGTATAGATGGTGTAGTTGGTCGTAAAATATTTAGCCAACTGTGGATGCTGGATCACCTTTAAAAGGCGATTGGCATATTTATCCTTTTCTTCTGTCTGTATCACCCCTGTGTTAATGGCTTGACTAATAGCGTTGTTGAGATCTTCTTTGTGGTGGATGTCCATGAGCAAATGGTGGATAATATTTCCCGCTGTTATGGCTTTTTCTTGCACACTGCCCCAAAAGGTGCCGGATTTGGTAAGGATATCTAAAGAGCGATTTCCCCTACTGCTCCAGCTAAAATTTGTTGATGTAGTCTGTTCTTCCTCGGTCTCCGATTCTTTTTCTACAACGAGTTCAGGAGCGGGGCGATTGCCAATTTCATACTGCAATTGGTCTTCTCTCCAATAGTCGCTCTTTTTGAGGAAGCTGATTAAAAGCCCTGAAAACAGGTTTTCTTTTTCTCTTCCTTTTTTATCGAGTTCAGCCGCGGATAGAATATAGAGTTGTTTTTGGGCGCGGGTCATTGCTACATAAGCTACGTTCATGGCGTCAAGCTCAGTTTGACGAACCAGGGTGTTGTAGGCAACAGCAATATTTTCATCCATATTGGCCAATTCTTTTTTAGCTCCGAGATAAGCTATGGGAATTCCTTGAGAATACTCTTCTTCCAATTCAACCCAGAGGTGACTTCTTTTGGTATCGTCCAGTTTTTCATTGGCATAAGGATAAATGACCACCGGAAACTCCAGCCCTTTGGCTTTGTGGATAGTCATGATTTGCACGGCATTTTGTCCCTCCGGAGCGGTAATGCTCAGTTTGTCTTTCTTTCGTTCCCACAGCTCCAATAATCCGGGGAGTCCTCCCATGTGGGTTTGGGTGTAGTCATAGACAAAATCAAGGAAAAACTGCAGATAGGCGTCAGCTTCTTCCAAGAGGTGAAAGCTTCGTAAAGCGTATTCCATCGCATCATAAATGGGTAAGATGCGAAACTGATGAAGGTCAAAATAAAGGTCTGAAAAGGACGTAAAGAAATCCTGACCGTCAAGATCAATCCGCGCTTGTATAAACTGATGCTGGTTTGTGGTGCTGTTGAGATGATTGCATAAAAAGTTGAGGAGTTCAAATTTGTAATCCTTATGGGTGGGGTGCAGAGAGAACTGAATCAAAGCGATTAAAAAATTCACTTCTTTAGACTTTTTGAGCAGTAAAGTTTCCGAAGAAATGATGGGAATTCCTTGTTTGCTGAGGTAATCTGCCACAATAACTCCTTGTTTTCGCTGGCGCACCAACACACAAACTCCGTTGAGGTGCAGGTTTTGTTGTTTGGCCTGATCTTCGGACAATTGCCCTTTTAGTTGTTCGAGAATTTTTAATACTTCTTGGGGATATTGTTCGTTTTTTTCCTCCATGTTTTGGGCCTCTACAAAACGGATATTTACATAGCCTTCAGTTTTTTTTGTGGGATTTTGTCGAGCGGTTTTATACAGTTTTTCATAAGGTTCATAATGCAGAAACCGCGCAGCGTGTTTAAAAAATTCATTATTGAAATTTACAATGGCCGCTGCACTGCGATAATTATCTGGTAATTTAACTACTTCTTTTTTGACATAAAAAGGGTTTCTTTCACCACAGAGCGCCATAAATTGCTCTGCTTTTCCGCCACGCCAGCGATAAATCGACTGTTTGGCGTCTCCCACAAGGGTGAGTTTTCCGGTTCCTGCAGACAGGCTGTGGTCAATCAAGGGCTGTATGTTGTGCCATTGCAAGGCAGAGGTGTCTTGAAATTCATCAATATAAAAAGTGTGGTAACGTTCGCCCAAGCGTTCATAAATAAAAGGTGCCGGTTGATTTTTAATGCTGTCGCCAATTTTTTTATTGAATTCTGAAATTAGGATAAATCCGCGGTTGGCTTTAATTTCCTCCACCTCTTCTTCTATGGCCGACAACAGCGATAGCGCTGGATTGTTTTTAAGTAGTAATTGGCACTTTTCTATGCCGTAAAGTTGGTTGACAGTCGCTTTAAAAAGTTGGGCAATCTGCGGCTGGATTTCCTCCAGGGTTTGTTTTTTATCGGCTTGTTCGTCTTTTTTGTAAAGAGATTTGGTTTCAATGCCCAGCGCCCATTTGCTATGGGTGCGTTTGAGTAATTTTTCTACCGGAACCTTAGCTATATCTGCAAAAAAATTGGGTACTGATTTTCTTGTAAAATTACCGGGAGACAGGTTATTTTCAGCTATCAGCTTAAAAAACAAATCCGATTTCTCACGAGCGTTTTCTTTGCAGGTTTTTATTTTCTTAGTTAGTTTTTCTTCAAATTCAGCGAAATCTGTCAGTTGTTTGTCTTTAAGCTGTTCAAGGGGGGCAAAATTATTTTCATTAATCAATAACTTGGCGATGTCATTAAGATCATTGGAGATGTCCCAGCTTTTGTCATCGTCGGCTTTGCCAATAGAAAAATCAATTAAGGCTTGGGTTAATATTTTTTCTTTTCCCGCCCGCGAAAGCACTCTGTTTACCGCCTCTTCCAAGACCTCATCAGCATCGATTTCTACTTCAAAATTAACGGGAATATCCAAATCTTTAGCAAAAGTGCGAATAATGCGTTGATTGAAACTGTCAATAGTAGTAACCTCAAAAGCGGCATAATTGTGTAATATGTTGTTGAGTTGTTTTTTTGATTTTTCCTTGACTTCCGCCGCCTTCATTTCCGTTGCGCGGCAAACCTCCTCAAACATAGCGGCAGAAGCTGGAGGTGTGTTTTCTTGTTGAAAATCGGAGAGGCTTTTGATGATGCGCGATTTCATTTCGGCCACGGCTTTATTGGTGAACGTAATGGCCAGCATGTGTCGATAAGGCACCCGATCTTTGGAAAGCAGCAAGCGAACTAAGTAATTTTTTACCAAGGTAAAGGTCTTGCCCGAACCGGCAGAAGCATCATAGACTTGAAAAGGAATAGAGTTTTGCACGTATTGACCGCAGTTTTAAGTTTACTCAAAAATACATAAAATTTATGCATTGTAGACTTTATGCTTTCCGGAAGTGCATTGATGGGGCGTTATACCAAAATGACCTGCGGATTGGCTTGGCATTAGACATACATATTGAACGGCATGTAAAATTTGATGTTATTCGCCGATTTTTTGTAGCAAAACTTTACAAATGCTTACGAATAATGCTTTTGTATAAAAGACTTAGAGATTTCTTCATCTTTTTTCATGGCCGCGGTTAACTCCTCCATATTGACAAAATTTTCTTCGTCTCGGATGCGTTTGAGCAGCTCGATTTGTAGTTCCTTTCCATAGAGATCGCCTCCTTTCCAATTGAAGAAATACGTTTCTATGGAAAGCTTATTCCCTCCTACAGTAGGATTGGTTCCGATGTTCATCATCCCAAAATAGGTTTCCTTATTAAGCACCGATTTTACGACATACACCCCGTGTTTAGGGATGAGTTTATATTTTTCTTCAATATAGAGGTTGGCCGTAGGGTAGCCCAGTTTCTGCCCCAGTTGTTGCCCTTTAATGATGCTGCCGGATAAGAGAAATGGTTTTCCCAAATAGCGATTGGCCTTTTTTAAATTCCCATCGTCCAAAGCTTTTCTGATTTTTGTGGAACTGACACTTACGTGGTCAACGTCCTGCTCCGGAATCTCCTCTACCTCAAATCCATATTGTTTCCCATACCTGCGCAAATCGTCAATATCGGCTGTTCTATTGCGTCCAAAACGATGATCATAACCAATGATGACCCGTTTGGCATTGAGTTTTTCTACCAAAACCTCTTCAATATATTCTTGGGCGCGTAGGCGTGAAAAAGACTTGGTGAAAGGGTATACGATAAGGTTGTCAATGCCGGTACTTTCCAAGATTCTCTTCCGCTCAGAAATGGTATTGAGTAATTTGAGCCCCACGTTTTGTTGTAAAACCATGCGCGGGTGTGGAAAAAAAGTCAACACCGTTGATTCCAGTCCGTGTTTCTGAGCCGAAGCAATGACTTGTTCGATAATTTTTCGATGCCCGATATGAACACCGTCAAAAGTGCCAATGGTGATGGCAGTGGGTTTTGTGAGTTTGACTTTGCGGGTGTTGTTAAAGTACATTTAACAAATTAAATAGGTTATAAAATGGCAGGTTCTATATGGAATTTAGGGGGTGAAAACCGAATGAGTCAAAATTTACAAACTGTCACTTCGAGCGCAGTCAAGAAGTAATGGGGGTCTCGACTGTGTCCGTTTTGAGTCGTGCCAAAGGGCTCGCCCCGATATCAATTGACTATTTCACCCACTTCAAACAACATAGAACCAAATTGCAGGCTGCTTTTGTTACAAATTTAAAGCAACTTATGCGGATAGGCTTGTTTTTTTGTCTTTTTTCGACATAATCCCCGAAGCCAAAACCAATTTGATTACGCGCAAGGAAATGTTTCTTGGTTTTCTTTTTCAAGAATGATACCTAAAAAACCCGTCAACCAAGTCGGCAAACGGGTTTTGATAATATGTATAAAAGCTTTATGCCTTAAAAAGACTCGGAAGTTCCTTGAGGAGCTTTTATTGGAAATTTTGAGCTAAAATATTTGGTTTTATCTTAGCATGCTCAATACATCGCATTTCGGCTTCGTATCCCGGTCATTTCGGCTCCGCTCAATGACCTACTGTTAGGTGGCTGAGCGGAGCCGAAGCCACCGGGAAAACGGAGCCGAATCCACCGGCAATCGGAGCAATAAGCCTCCATTTCAACGAAAAAAACCTTATCTTTATCGTATTATGAAAGGCTATATGTACATCTTACGTTGCTCGGACGAGAGTTATTATACAGGAAGCACGAAATATTTGGAATTGCGATTAAAACAACACCAAGCGGGAGATGGAGCCAACTACACCAGTAAAAGATTACCGGTAGAATTAATTTATGTTGAAGTTTACGACAGAATAGATACGGCATTTTACAGGGAGAAACAAGTACAAGGATGGAGCAGAAAGAAGAAAGAAGCTCTGATAAAAAATATGCCCGAGGAATTACATGAATTGGCAAAATGCCTGAACAAAACCTCGCATATCTATTTTAAGGGATAAGTGGAGGTTAAGAATGTTATTTCGGTTCTGTAATCCGGTCATTTCGGCTCTGTATCCCGGTCATTTCGGCTCCGCTCAATGACCTACCGTTAGGTGGCTGAGCGGAGCCGAAGCCACCGGGAAAATGGAGCCGAAGCTACCGGCAAATGACCTACCGTTAGGTGACTGATTGCAAGGATGTTCAGAAAATAATAATTCACTGTATAACCCTAAGGGTTATTCATAGAGTATGCCTGCGCTTTTTGCCTTGACCTTTGAAATTTATCCTATAAATCTTTAGATCAATTTATAAATCAAATTGATATTATTTGAATGCCGGGATTCCGGTAATATCACTTCCGGTAATCAGCAAGTGGATATCGTGGGTCCCCTCATAGGTAATCACACTTTCAAGATTCATCATGTGGCGCATAATGCTATATTCTCCGGTGATTCCCATTCCACCGAGCATTTGTCGGGCATCGCTGGCTACTTTTTTTGCAATTTCAACACTGTTGCGTTTGGCCATAGAAACCTGAGCAGAGGTTGCTTTGCCTTCGTTTTTCAATTGCCCCAAACGGAGGTTCATCAATTGGGCTTTTGAGATTTCCGTAATCATTTCGGCCAATTTCTTTTGCTGTAACTGGTAGCTGGCAATGGGTTTTCCAAACTGCTCGCGTTCTTTTGCATAGTTTAAGGCGGTGTGATAACAATCCATGGCAGCTCCAACTGCGCCCCAAGCGATACCGTAGCGGGCAGAATCTAAACAGGTTAAAGGAGCGCCCAAACCATCTTTCTTAGGGAGAAGATTTTCTTTGGGTACTTTGACGTCTTCAAAAATCAATTCGCCGGTCGCGGAAGCGCGCAAAGACCATTTGTTGTGGGTTTCGGGGGTTGAAAAACCTTCCATTCCGCGCTCGACAATCAAGCCGTGAATGCGACCTTTTTCATTTTTGGCCCAAACTACGGCAATATCGGCAAATGGCGCATTAGAGATCCACATTTTGGCACCGTTGAGCAAATAGTAGTCGCCTTTGTCTTCATAATGGGTTAACATGCCACTGGGATTAGAACCGTGATCGGGTTCAGTCAATCCAAAGCAGCCCATCATTTCTCCGGTGGCCAGCTTGGGTAAGTATTTTTTGCGCTGTTCTTCTGTTCCAAAGTGGTAAATGGGAAACATAACCAACGAAGACTGCACAGAAGCGGTAGAGCGTACTCCACTATCACCGCGTTCAATTTCCTGCATAATCAAACCATAGGATATTTTATCAAGCCCGGCACCGCCATATTCTGTAGGAATATCGGGGCCAAAAGCACCAATTTCGGCCAGGCCTTTGGTGATTTGATCGGGGAATTCTGACTTTTGAGCGGCTTCCTCAATGATGGGAGAAATTTCGCGTTTCACCCAATCGCGGGCGGCACTGCGAACCATTTTGTGTTCATCGGTCAGTAAATCGTCAATATTAAAATAATCCGGAGATTGAAAATTATCAGTTTTCATAATTTGTTGCTATAAATGAGTGGCAAATTTAAGGAATTACCGCTGAAGCGCATCGGTTTTTAAGCCCGAAAAAGGAATGCCGGTTTTCAGAGGTATTCGGCCAATTGTTATTATTTATCGTCTTGACAGCATGATATAGTAGAGCAACATGGCCAAGGAGCCGATGGCGGCCACAACATAGGTGCGTGCTGCCCATTTTAAAGCGTCTTTTGCTCCGCTTAGTTCCTGCGGAGTCACCGTTCCCGATTGTTTTAACCACGCCAATGCCCGATGACTGGCGTCGTATTCTACCGGAAGGGTAACAAAACTAAACAGCGTTCCCATGGCAAAGAAAGCAATGCCGGCGTAAAGTACGATTTGCCCCAATCCGAAGAGGTTCATCATCATTAATATGATTCCGGCAAAGATAATCCATTGACTAAAACGAGAAGCCACGCTGACAAAGGGCACCAACCGGCTTCGCATGCTTAACCACTTATAGGCTTTGGCGTGTTGTACTGCATGGCCGCATTCGTGCGCTGCCACGGCGGCCGCTGCCGCATTGTGTTTGTTGAAAACGGCTTCACTCAAATTGACGGTTTTGTTGCGTGGGTCATAGTGGTCGGTAAGTTTTCCCGGGGTTGAAATGACCTCGACATCAGTGATTCCGTGATCCCTCAGCATTTTTTCTGCTACTTCACCACCGCTCATTCCATTCTGTAAATGGAGTTTGGAATATTTTTTAAACTTGGACTTTAGCCGGTGGCTGACCAACCAGCTCACGAGCATAATTGCTCCAATCAAAACATAATAGCCTATCATTTTCTAAATATTTAATGATTATTCGGTTAAATGCATTGCAAAAAGCCAGCCAATTGATTTGAAGGACAAAAAACTGTTATTTTGGCAGTCTATTGCTTTTATAAAAAGGAAGAATGCGAGCTGTTTTTATGATCAATTAGCCATTATTGGCTTTCCCGGCAAACAGCGGTAACCAATTGATGCAGTGTGGTTTTGTTCCAGGTTCCGTCAATTCCCTTTTTAGCGATAAGATAATTCCAAATTGCTTCGGGAGAAAGTTCATAACAGGACTGCAATCCTTTTATGAGGGTAGTGAGATAAGTCTTGTCGGGAGATTTGATTTCATCGTTAAGAAACCGGGTATTGGTGAAAGTGAAAATGGGAATTCCGTTATCATCACCAAGAAAACAGAGTAGGTTGTACCATGCTTTCTTTTTAATCTGTAGTTTTCCCTCTCGACGAGCTTTGTCAAAATCGATTTTCGGCGAGCTATGCAATTGGCTTTCTTGTTGAACCAGGTCAACAAATTGT
Organism: uncultured Flavobacteriaceae bacterium; assembly: GCA_964586655.1. Lineage (GTDB taxonomy): Bacteria > Bacteroidota > Bacteroidia > Flavobacteriales > Flavobacteriaceae > JAJYSO01. Next base: position 24,929 of record CAZPGY010000001.1, on the reverse strand, counting down.
GTTTGGGTAATGAGATAACGTTTTCCCAAAGTTTGCGCATGAGCTTTGCTATCCGGTTTAATAAAGGCTACACTGCCTTTATTCCAGCCACGGGCTGATTTGGCAAAATAGAGTTCCTGTGGAATAAGGATGGGTTTTTGTGCTTGGGGCAGAGTTTTGTCGCGGCATCCTTGATAAAAACGGCTGGATCCTTCGGGTTTTCCTCCTGCGATATAGCAGTAAAAGCGATTGGATAAGAGGTTGGAGCCATAGCAGGCATACCAAACCTGTTGAGAGCGGTTCATAAAAGGGCGGTTTGTGGGAATAAACAAATCCTGCCGGGTCTTATAAGTCGGCAGGATTCGGGTATTAAAAAATGGGGTTAAGCGCTGGCCATTTTAATGGCTTCGTGAATTTTTTCTTCCAGTTCTTCCATCAATTCCGGATTGTCTTTGAGCAGGGTTTTAACGGCATCTCGTCCTTGTCCCAACTTGGTTTCGCCATAGCTGAACCAAGAGCCGGCTTTTTTGACGATTTCGTAATCTACTCCCACATCAATGATTTCTCCTACTTTGGAAATACCTTCGCCATACATGATGTCAAATTCGGCAGTTTTAAAAGGAGGCGCTACTTTGTTTTTCACCACCTTCACACGGGTTTTGTTTCCCATGATGTTGCTGTTGCTGTCTTTTATTTTTGTAGAACGACGAATATCTAAGCGTACGGACGCATAGAATTTCAGAGCGTTTCCACCAGTTGTTGTTTCGGGGTTTCCAAACATCACCCCAATTTTCTCTCGCAATTGATTGATAAAGATGGTGGTACACTTGGTTTTGCTGATAGATCCGGTGAGTTTTCGCAAGGCCTGTGACATCAAGCGGGCGTGCAATCCCATTTTGGAATCGCCCATTTCTCCTTCGATTTCACTTTTCGGGGTCAGTGCGGCTACAGAGTCTACCACAATGATATCAATGGCGCCCGACCGGATGAGGTTATCGGCAATTTCCAAGGCCTGCTCTCCATTGTCGGGTTGTGAAATGATAAGTGATTCGATGTCAATCCCCAATTTTTCGGCATAGAAACGATCAAAAGCATGTTCAGCATCAATAAAAGCAGCAATGCCACCGGATTTTTGTGCCTCGGCGATGGCATGCAAAGCTAAGGTTGTTTTTCCGGAAGATTCAGGGCCATAGATTTCCACCACTCTTCCTCGTGGATATCCGCCCACTCCCAATGCAAGATCCAAACCTAAGGAGCCGGAGGAAATGGCCTCTACGTCTTGTACCGCCTGATCGCTCATGCGCATGACGGTACCTTTTCCATAAGTCTTGTCTAATTTGTTAAGTGTCACCTTTAAAGCCTTTAATTTGGCTTCTTTTTCCTTGTCTATATTTTTTGTCTTGTCTTTTCCCTTACTCATAATACTTATATTTGGCTTGCAAAGCTGCTAAAATACCATTTCTTTTAATCACAAGCAACCGGATAATAGTTTTTGTAAGCCCCTTTAATTTAAAAGTCAAACTTTAGTTGCTCATAAATTTCCCGCTTGGTTTGTTCTTTTGCTTCATGGTTAAAATTTGAAAGCGCAATTCCCAGTAAGCGGACCGATTTTTTGATGTGATCTTGATACAGGAGATCTTTGGCCGTTTCAAGAATCAGGCTTTTACTGGCAATAAAATAAGGCAAGGTCTTGCTGCGGGTTTGAAGGCTGAAATCGCTGTATTTTATTTTTAAAGTGACCGTTTTTCCGGCGAGTTGCTGGCGGTTGAGTCGGTGTTCTACAGAGTCGGCAATAGATTTTAAATGCTCAATCATAAAAACTTCTGAAGAGATATTTTCGGAAAAAGTATGTTCAGCGCTTAAGGATTTTCTAATGCGATGGGTTTTAACCGGACTGAGGTGAACCCCGCGAACCACGTCATAATAATGGGAACCCGTTTTGCCAAAATGGGTTTCTAAAAATTCTAAAGACTTGGCTTTTAAATCTTTACCGGTAAAAATACCGAGTTTATACATTTTTTGCGCAGTTACTTGCCCTACGCCGTAGAATTCTTTGATTTCCAAATTTTCAAGAAAGGAGTTTACCGCTTCCGGGGGGATGGTTTTTTGTCCGTTGGGTTTATTGATGTCACTGGCCACTTTGGCCAAAAACTTGTTAATTGAAATTCCGGCCGAAGCATTTAACTGGGTCTTTTCTTTGATTTTTTTCCTGATTTCTCGGGCCAAAAGTGTGGCGCTGGGATGGCCTTTTTTATTGAGACTGACATCAAGATAGGCTTCGTCAAGCGACAGGGGCTCCACCAAATCGGTATATTCAAAGAAGATTTGTCGAATTTGGTTTGATATTTTACGGTACTTGTCAAAGTCCGGGCGCACAAAAATCAATTCGGGACAAAGCCGTTTGGCTGTCATGCTGCTCATGGCGCTTTTGACTCCGTATTGACGGGCTTCATAGCTGGCAGCGGCAACGACTCCGCGCTTGGAGCTTCCTCCCACAACGAGTGGTTTGCCGCGCAACTTGGGATTGTCGCGCTGCTCCACGGATGCATAAAACGCATCCATATCAACGTGAATAATTTTGCGTAACGGCAACATGTTACAAAAATAACGAAAACAATCTACTTCCGTTTTTGTCGGTGGCAAGCGCTGGGCAGCATGAGTTTTTGGGCTTTAAAAAAGCATCCAAAATTCACTTTTATTCGGACACAAATCGCGGATCTACCGGCATCACTTCTCCACAGTTGTCACAAGTGCGCAAGGTTTCGCTGGCATAAAACTCTTTAAAGTGTTTGAGGAAATCTTTTTCGATATCGTGTAGGGGAAAATAAACCTCATGAAGCTTGTGATTGCAATGGTCACAATACCAAAGTAGGCCATCATCGCCTTGGAGGTTGACGCGTTTTCGCTCAATTACCAGGCCGATAGAGCCTTCTTTTCGTACCGGGCTGTGCGGTACTTTTGCCGGATTTAAATACATATCACCCGGGCCGAGTTTCATGGTGCGTTTTTGGCCTTCGTCTTGGATGTGAACTTCTATTTCTCCTTCCAGTTGATAGAAAAGCTCTTCGGTTTCGTTGAAGTGATAATCCTTTCGCGCATTGGGTCCGGCAACGACCATTACAATATAGTCTCCCGCATCTTTATAAAGGTTCTTATTGCCAACGGGCGGTTTGAGTTGATCGCGGTTTTCTTCCAACCACTTGGTTAAGTTAAAAGGTGCTTTGACTGCCATAGTTTTCTTTTTTTAATGAGTCCTAAAATTAACAAATTTTAGTTTATTATGGGCATCAAAACTTAAGCTTTCTGTTGTTTTCTCAAAACACTTTCCGGACAGGCCTGTCATTATTCTTTGAAATTAATCGACATTTGAGATCCTAAAGGTATTGACCATTCCCTTTTTTTCTACGGGCATGGCTGCCAAATTAATGACAAAATCTCCCTTTTTGACATATCCTTTTGCTCGGGCAATGGCATTTACGTCAGCAATGGTTTCATCGGTGCTGAGAAATTTGTCGTAGTAAAATGCCCTAACGCCCCACAATAAACTGAGTTGATTGAGGATGCGGTGATTGGAGCTAAAGGCAAGTATATTGGAGTTTGGGCGCCATGCCGAAATTTGAAAAGGGGTGTATCCACTATTAGTTAAGGCACAAATGGCCGCGGCATCGATCTCATTGGCAGATTGGGCTGCGTGAAAACAAATGGATTTGGTGATAAAGCGCTTGGTCATGATGGTAGGATGTTCTTCAGGAACGCGAATCAATTCGGAGTTTTCGACATTTAATACGATTTGTGACATCTTTTTAATGACTTCTACCGGATATTTTCCTATGGAAGTTTCCCCGCTGAGCATTACGGCATCGGCTCCGTCCATCACAGAATTGGCCACATCGTTGACCTCGGCACGGGTAGGGGTTAGGCTTTCGATCATGCTTTCCATCATTTGGGTGGCAATAATGACCGGAATTCGAGCCAGTTTGGCGCGGTTGACCAGCTGCTTTTGAATCAAAGGTACTTCGTGGGCCGGCACTTCGACGCCCAAATCGCCGCGAGCCACCATTAGTCCATCACAATAAGCCACAATTTTATCAATATTTTTGACGCCTTCCGGTTTTTCAATCTTGGCGATAATGGGGATTTTTTGATCGCTGTGTTTTTTGATGATATCGCGCAGTACTTTAAGGTCTTTTCCGGTACGTACAAAAGATAAAGCAATCCAATCTACCTCTTGCGCAATGGCAAATTGTGCGTCGACAATATCTTTCTCGGTCATGGCCGGGAGGGAGATATTGGTGTTGGGTAAGTTCACGCCTTTTCGCGATCGTAGTGGTCCTCCTTGGATTACTTTACTCACTACTTCGTCTTTTTGGTTGGTTTCCACCACTTCAAAAATCAGTTTTCCGTCGTCGAGCAGGATACGCTCTTTGGGTTTTACATCCTTTGGGAAATTGTCATAATTCATGAAAACCCGATCGGCATCTCCTTCAAAAGGCTTACCGGTTACAAAGGTTACTTTGTCATTTTTGTTTACAATTACATCGGGTTTCATCTTGCCTACCCTGAGTTTGGGACCTTGTAAATCTGCCAAAATCCCTACATTCATGTCGAGTTTTTTCCCGAGAGCGCGTATGGTGGCTATCTTTTGCTTTACATCGTCGTGTTTGGCATGGGAGAAATTAATTCGAAATACATTGACGCCGTTTTGCAACATGGCTTCCAAGATCTTTTCTGAATCTGTGGAAGGCCCTAAAGTAGATACGATTTTAGTTTTCTTGATTACCTTATTCATTCGAAAATTAAATTTTTATGTGATTTTATGGTGGCGAGATTCAGGGGATAAACCGTAGACACCCGATTGATTTTTTTTATTTTTAAAAGGCTTTCTTTGGCCCGTACAGTACCTTCAATTTTCAAGAAAAAATCAACCGATCGGTGTTCGGGAATTAGATAGGTGAAATAAGAATTGGAATGCCCAAACAGTCCGCCTTCTCTTTGTTCAGTGGATTTTACGGTCGATTTATTAGCAATGATATAGTAGTCCAACAATCGTTCTCGATCAAAATAATGATAAAGTGGATAAATGGCTTTGCTGTTGTCTTGTAGCAGCTCTACATCGTTGTTTTTGCGGTATAAATTAATACCCAACACCTTGTTGATGAGGTAAGCCAGCCTATAAATTTGGGTCGAAGCGTGTATGGCAAAAAGACATGCGGTCTCTTCCTCCAAATCATCTTCTAAGCTCAGGGTATTGATCTTGTGCTGCTCCATCTTTTCACGCGCATTTAAAGCCCTAAAGTTAACCCATTTTGACGGGAACAGCGTGAGAATTTGGATCAAAAAAATATTTTATGATTCTATTTTGTGTTGTAAAGAATAGTAAGCCCGTCTTGCTGCTTTTTCCTCGGCTTTTTTCTTGGAGGTGGAACGCGCTTTGGCAATCACTTGATTGGCAATATGCAGCTTGACGGCAAAGTGCTTGCAGGATTCTTTACCGGTATCTTCAAAGGTTTCAAACTCAAAATCCTTCTTTTTCTTTTGGCACCAATTGATCAGGTAACTTTTATAGCTGATGATTTTTTTCTGCAGTTGGTGAATATCGACATGGGCTTCAATCACTTCATTTTGGATAAAGCGCACACAATATTTATAGCCTTTATCTTCAAAAACGGCTCCTATTAAGGCTTCAAACAGGTTGCCGTGAATGTTTTTGCCATATTGAAATGCAGAAGCGGGTTTTTCTACCAGTTCGATTAGTTTAAGATCGCGCCCTAATTGATTGAGGTAGCTGCGACTAACCAATTTGGCACGCATCTGAGTTAGGTTGCCTTCATCAGCATCGGGCAGTTCTTTAAAAAGATAGGCGGCCACCACGGTATCGAGGATGGCGTCTCCGAGAAATTCGAGGCGTTCATAATTAATTTCGCGTCCGGTTTCGTCTTTTTTGTGAGTTGCCGGATGGGTGAAAGCCTGTTGATAATATTTGATTTCCCCGGGCGAGAATCCCAGTATTTCTTGCAAGGTCATAAAAAACTCCCCGCCTTTTGAGGAACGGGGATGCAATAGTTTTTGGACAATGCCCATAGAATTTTATTAGGCCTCTAACTTTTTAAACAGAATACAAGCGTTGTGTCCGCCAAAACCAAAAGTGTTGCTCATGGCGACATTTACGTCTCGTTTTTGTGCTTTGTTGAGGGTTAAGTTGAGTTCCGGGTTGATTTTTTCGTCCTGAACTTCATGATTAATAGTGGGAGGGACAACGCCATTTTCCATAGCCAAAATCGAAGCGATGGCCTCGATGGCACCGGCGGCTCCTAAGAGGTGACCGGTCATGGATTTAGTGGAGTTGATGTTGATGTCTTTAGCATGGTTGCCAAAGACTTTTTCAATAGCTTTAATTTCCGCTACATCTCCCAGAGGGGTAGAAGTTCCGTGGGTGTTGATGGCATCGACATCCTGTGGACTGAGGTTGGCATTTTTTAGGCAGTTTTTCATAACGGCCACTACACCTTCTCCTTCGGGATGGGGGGCCGTCATGTGGTAAGCATCAGAGGACATTCCGCCTCCGGCTACTTCTGCATAAATTTTTGCTCCTCTTGCTTTGGCATGTTCATACTCTTCCAATATCAAGGCTCCTGATCCTTCTCCAAGGACAAATCCGTCACGATTAGCATCGAAAGGCCTTGAGGCACCTTGTGGGTCGTCGTTTCGGGTAGAGAGAGCCCGCATGGCATTAAATCCGCCCATACCGGCAATGGTTACCGCGGCTTCGCTACCTCCGGTGACCACTACATCGCTCAGTCCTAAACGGATGGCATTCAAAGAATCGATAATTGCATTGGCCGAAGAGGCACAGGCCGAAACGGTAGCATAGTTAGGCCCCATAAAACCGTGCTTGATAGAGATATTACCCGGGGCAATATCAGCAATCATTTTAGGAATAAAGAATGGGTTAAAACGTGGTGTGCCGTTACCATTTGCATAGTTGATGACCTCATTTTGAAAAGTCTCCAGTCCACCAATACCGGCTCCCCAAATTACTCCGACCCTGTGTTTGTCGACTTTGTCTAAGTCTAAATTAGAATCGGCAATAGCTTCATCGGAGGAAACCATGGCATACTGCGCAAATTTGTCCATCTTGCGGAGTTCTTTGCGATCAAAATAGCCTTTAAAATCAAAATCTTTGACCTCGCAGGCAAATTTGGTTTTAAACTTTTCGGGGTCAAAATGAGTAATTGGCGCACTCCCGCTTTTTCCTTGTTTTAGGCCAGCCCAATACTCCTCTATATTGTTCCCAATGGGAGTGAGTGCTCCAATTCCGGTAATAACTACCCGTTTTAACTCCATATTCCTTGTAATTGTAGGTTTTTATTTTTTTGCGTCTTCGATATAAGAAACAGCTTGACCTACTGTGGCAATGTTTTCTGCTTGGTCATCAGGGATTTGAATATCAAATTCCTTTTCGAATTCCATGATCAATTCTACGGTGTCCAATGAATCTGCTCCCAAGTCGTTGGTGAAGCTTGCTTCATTTGTAACTTCATTCTCGTCAACGCCCAGCTTATCAACGATGATAGCTTTGACTTTTGATGCAATTTCTGCCATAATGTTTTTGGTTTTAATAATTAAATTTAAGTGGCAAAAGTATGAAAACTTTCTTTTAAAAAGGATTTTGACAAGAAAAAAGTGGGAATCACTCCACCTTCTTAACGCAAAAAACCTTACTTTCGAAACGCAATGTAGTAATAAAATTGATAATTATAAAAACGACAATGGCAGATTCGTTAAAAAAAGTGGTAATTTTTGCTTCCGGAACGGGAAGTAATGCAGAAAAAATAATTGATTACTTTTCTGATAATGAGCGTGTTGAAATAAAAATGGTCCTGTCTAACAATCCCAAAGCGCCGGTTCTAAAAATGGCGAAAAAAAAGGGAGTCAATACTTTTTATTTTAGCCGTAAAGCCCTTTATGACTCTAAAGAAGTTTTGGCAAAGCTTCAAAAAATAAATCCCGATTTGGTAGTGTTGGCCGGTTTTATGTGGATTATCCCTCAAAATATTATCCGGGCTTTTCCTAAAAGCATCATCAATATCCATCCTTCATTGTTGCCCAAATATGGAGGAAAGGGAATGTATGGAAACCATGTGCATCGTGCGGTGTTGGCGCACCAAGAAACGGAAACTGGGATTTCCATCCACTATGTAAATGAGCATTATGACGAGGGAGAACTGATTGCTCAATTCAAGGTCAAACTCGATAAAGAGGATGATTTAGCGCAACTCGTGCAAAAGATAAAGCATTTGGAACACCGTAATTATGCGCCGGTCATCGAAAAACTTTTAGCCGAAAGAGAGTAATGGGAAAAAAGAAGAAATTTTACGTAGTTTGGAAAGGTAAAAAGACCGGTATTTACGACAATTGGGAAGACTGCAAGGCTGTTATTTCAGGATTTAAGGGGGCTCAATACAAATCTTTCCCTTCTTTTAAGGCGGCTCAAAAAGCATTTAACCAGCCTGCTGCAACTTATTTGAAAAAGAAAAAACATTTTCCGGGTCAATCTGTTCAGCAGAAAATGATGATGAGTGAAGTAGATTTTAATTCGATTGCGGTGGATGCAGCCTCGAGTGGCAACCCCGGCAAAATGGAGTATCGGGGAGTTGATACACGCACTCGAAAAGTACTTTTCCACATGGGTCCCTTTGAACAAGGCACCAATAACATAGGAGAGTTTTTGGCCATTGTGCACGGGCTGGCTCTTTTGCATCAGCAGCAGAGTAATCGAATAATCTATACAGATTCACGAACAGCCATGAGTTGGATCAGACGAAAAAAATGCAATACCAAACTTCAGCATCACGCAAAAAATGACAAGCTTTTCCAATTGATCAGCAGAGCTGAAAAATGGTTGAAAAGTACCCCGTATAATACACCGATTGTCAAATGGCAAACCAAAAAATGGGGTGAAATTCCCGCAGATTTTGGGCGTAAATAATTTTGGTTCATCCGCAATATGAATACTTTTTCTAAAAAAACGGGTAGCGCATTTAGTTGTAGTTCATAACGGAACTTTTGCATGTCTGTATGACGATGTTGCATGAGGCCTGACCGGTCTTTTATCATTGATGATATGATGAGTCTTCAACATTTATATAGCTCTTATTTTTACGGTCAAACCTGTTAGATTTTTCTCCCCGACAACATGTGTAGGCTATTTCAATGATCACTTCCGTATTAGACATCGTCGTAATCAATGACCAGGGTAGGGGTTGTAGGATGAGACTGGCAGGTTAAAATCAAGCCGTCTTCCACTTCTCCATCGGTGAGAATTTGGTTGTTGGCCATTTCTACGTGGCCTTCCGTTACTTGTGCCATACAACTGCTGCAAATTCCACCCTGACATGAATATGGCGGATCCAGTCCTTGATCCATTACAGCGTCCAGCACGCGCTGTCGACGATCCATTTCAAAAGTAATTTCTTCATCATCAAGAATAACCGTGACCTTGGTTTTACCGGAGACTTCATCTTTTACTTTGTCTTCGGTGTCTTTGGTTACAAAGAGTTCGTGATGAATTTTACCGGGATCTATTCCATTTTCTTCCAAGACGCCTTCTACCATGTGAATCATAGGTTCGGGACCACAAATATAAAAACCGCCAAAATCGTGATCTTTGAATTTGTTTTTTAGGATAAAATTGACCGTGCTTCGCTCAATGCGGCCAAAAAATGATTCTTTTTCTTTGGATTTGCTGTAGACAAACTCGATAAACAAGCGATCGGGATATTCTTCCTGCAGGCGCAACAAATCGGCATAGAAAATGGTTTGCCCGGGAGTTTTGTTTCCGTAAACGAGTACAAATTTGCTGTTGGGCTGGGTTTCCAACACATTTCTTAAAATAGCCATCACCGGGGTAATACCGCTACCGGCGGCAAAGGCGACATAGGTTTTACGATTATCGGGAGAAGAGGGTTCAAAGGTAAACCTGCCTTCGGGCAAAAAAACATTCAGGGCATCCCCTTCTTTCAATTTTTGATTGATCCAGACCGAGAAAAGCCCTTTTTCCACCTCCTTTACGGCCACTTTGAGTTCGTCGCTATTGGGAGAAGTGCAGATGGAGTAGGACCGGCGGAACGCTTTTCCTGCGATTTCCTTTTCTAAGGTTAAATACTGCCCTGCCGTAAATTGAAATTCGTTTCTCAATTCTTCAGGCACCTCAAAGCCCACGCTGACAGCTTGGGGGGTCTCACGATCAACACTTTTTACACGAAGTTCATGAAAAGTCGACATCTGAATTTTTTTTGCAAAAATACGAAGTAAACTGCTATTAATAGGGGAAGCCGATAAAATTATGAAAAGCTTACCATTGCGGGCGCTATTTGTTAAGGATAGCGCAACGGGAAAAACAGTAGGACTGCCATAGGGCTTTAAGCGTTTGTAGTGACCTGCGGAGGTTATACCAAAATGATAAATTAATTAGTCCAATCTTTCTATGAAAATTCCAAATCTCTGCGTTAATCCCGCACGTGCGGGACGTCGTAGCTTTGGCTATGACTGTGCTTTTTGCCTTGACCTTTGAAATTTTCATCACGAAATATTAGCACAATTAATAAATCACTTTGGTATTATTTGTTTTGATCAAGCCTTCCGAATTCCTTTAGGAATAGCAGCAATGAGCTTTTTGGTGTAGTCTTTTTGAGGGTGTTCATACACCTCATCGGCTTCGCCTCGTTCTACAATTTCTCCTTTGTTCATTACCAACAGCTGATCGGCCATATAGCGCACCACCGACAAATCGTGAGAAATGAAAATATAAGTAAATCCAAAGGTAGATTTTAAATCATTTAGCAGATTCAATACCTGAGCCTGCACAGAGATGTCCAGCGCAGAAACGGATTCGTCACAAATAATCATCTTGGGTTCTACTGCGATGGTGCGGGCAATTCCAATTCGCTGTCGTTGTCCGCCGCTAAATTCATGAGGATAACGATTAAAGTGCTTGGCCTCTAAGCCCACTTGAGTGAGCAGTTCTAACACCTTGGCTTTTCGTTCTTTTTTGTTGTTGTGCAAGCCGTGGACACGCATGGGTTCCATAATCGCTTTTCCAATGGGAATTCGCGGATTGAGTGAAGAAAAAGGATCCTGAAAAATCAGTTGGATATCTTTGCGCAAGGCCCTCAAGCTTTCGGGGTCGAGTTGGGTCAGGTCTTTTCCCTTGTACAATACTTGTCCGGCTGATGCGGGTGAAAGTTGTAGGATTACATTGCCCAAAGTTGATTTTCCACATCCCGATTCTCCCACCAAGCCCAGGGTTTCCCCTTCATAAAGTTTAAAACTTACCTGATTGACCGCTTTGACCACACCGGGTTTTTGAAACCATCCGGAGTGAGAGAAAAATTCCTTATCCACATTATTGACTTCCAACAGAGGAGGTTGGGCATATATTTTTTGATGTCTTTGTGCGCGTTCTGTCTTGCTTTCGATTTCTTTTTTTGGGGTTTTCCCAACAAAATCGGCAATTGTGGGTAAGCGTTTGAGTCGCTCTTTCCCCGAAGGCTTAGAGGCCAACAAGGCGCGGGTGTATTCTTCCTGGGGATTAAAAAAGACTTCTCGTACATCGTTTTGCTCTACCACTCGTCCTTGATACATCACCGCCACTCGATCTGAGATTTCTGAAACCAAACTTAAATCATGGGAAATAAAAATAATGCTCATGCCCGTTTCTGCCTGAAGCGATTTGAGCAGGCGTAAAATATCTTTCTGGACGGTTACATCCAGGGCTGTCGTGGGTTCGTCGGCAATGAGAAGCTGAGGTTTGCAGGCAATGGCCATGGCAATCATGACGCGTTGTTTTTGCCCTCCGCTGATTTGATGCGGATAAGATTTAGAGATTTCGTGAGGTCGCGGAAGCCTGACCTTTTCAAAAAGACTGATCACTTCCTCTTGTGCTGCCTTTTTAGATAATTTGGTGTGCTTTAGCAGGATTTCCTGTACTTGTCGGCCACAGCGCATCGAGGGATTTAAGGAACTCATTGGCTCTTGAAAAATCATAGAGATGGCCTTTCCTCTGATTTTTTGAAATTGCTTTTCGCTGTATGTGGTCAATGCGCGTCCGTCAAATAAAATACGGCCTTGGGTTATCGTTGCATTTTTGGGCAACAATCCCAAAACGGCTAAAGTAGATAAAGATTTTCCCGAACCCGATTCTCCTACAATCCCCAATATTTCATGTGGATAGACATGAAAAGTTACTTCGTGTACCACTGTTCTGCGCTCTTTGCCTTCTTTAAAACCAATGGAACACTGCTCAACTTGGAGGAGGGGTTTGGGCATGGAATCATTTTTAAGCTGTTCAAAAATAGGAGTTTTCAAGGAAAGGGACGATTTTAACCCGAAAAATTCACCGCAAATTAAGGGGTAACTAAATAGTTTGCAGATTATCAAGCAATTAATGGTATAAATAGACAGAATATAAAGGCTCAAATTAACACCTGTACAGCCCTTGAAGGGTTGTACGTACACGGGACAGCTGCAGGATTTGACGCACTTCGGCAAACTCAGCGTACCCCTCAAATCCGCCCAAAATAAATCTCATGAATTTTCTGGGTTAATGCGAAGGAAATAACAGCCCCAATATCAGATTGCTTTATAAACCGGTTGGCTCGTTTGGTTTCAAATACGCTGCTTTCTATGGAGAGAATAGCAATCACAATTCGGGAGCGGCTTGCTTTTTATATTCAATCTCTTGGCTTGTTAAGCACAAATTCTTTAATTTCGCGAACTATTTGAATTTTAAGATTATGGCACAGAAATTTCCCGAATATCAAGGCCTTGAACTTCCCGAGATAGCCGAAGAAATATTGCATTACTGGAAAGAAAAAGACACCTTCAAACGCAGCATCAGCACCCGTGAAGGAAAGGCGCCTTTTATCTTTTTTGAAGGTCCTCCTTCTGCCAATGGGCTTCCCGGGATTCACCATGTGATGGCGCGTTCGATCAAGGACATTTTTTGTCGCTATAAAACCTTAAAGGGATATCAGGTAAACCGCAAAGCCGGATGGGATACACATGGATTGCCCATAGAGCTTGGCGTTGAAAAAGAACTGGGTATTACCAAAGAAGATATTGGGAAAAAGATTTCTGTAGAAGATTACAATCAGGCTTGTAAAAAGGCAGTCATGCGTTATACAGATGTTTGGCGTGATTTGACCGATAAAATAGGATATTGGGTAGATTTGGATCATCCCTATATTACTTATAAATCTAAATATATGGAGAGTGTGTGGCATTTGCTTTCCCACATTTATAAAAAAGGCTTGATGTATAAAGGCTATACCATTCAGCCTTATTCTCCAAAAGCCGGAACCGGACTGAGTTCACACGAATTGAATCAACCCGGCACCTATAAAGATGTGAGCGATACCACGGTAACTGCCATGTTTAAAGTGCCCACTGTAAGCAGTGATGCCAATCCCATACAAAAAGCTTTTGCCTATTTTCCAACAGCCGAAAAACCTGAGGGAGATTTCTTTTTAATGGCTTGGACAACCACCCCTTGGACGCTGCCCTCCAATACTGCTTTAACTATTGGAGAAAAGATTGATTATGTGTTGATAAAAACCTATAATCAGTATACTTTTGAGCCTATTCATGTGGTGGTGGCTCGGGATTTGGTGAAAGCCCAATTTGGAAAAGCTTATAAAGCAGTCGATCAAACCGAAGATTTGGCGGCCTACAAATCCGGAGATAAAAAAATACCTTATCAGGTGGTGGGCACTTGTCAAGGTCGTGATTTGGTAGGAATCCACTATGAGCAGCTTTTGCCTTATGCTCAGCCTTATGAGCATCCTGAAAATGCTTTTCGGGTCATTGCGGGTGATTTTGTAACTACAGAAGACGGTACCGGAATTGTACACACCGCTCCCACTTTTGGAGACGATGATGCCAAGGTGGCCAAAAGTGCTGATCCGGAAGTGCCGCCTATGTTGGTCAAGGACGAAAACGACAACTTGGTTCCTTTGGTTGACTTGCAAGGACGATTTCGCAAAGAAATGGGAGAACATGCCGGAAAATATGTCAAAAACGAATATTACGACGATGGAAAGGCTCCGGAAAAGTCGGTGGATGTAGAGATTGCCATTGGCCTTAAAGAAGCCAATCGCGCATTTCACGTTGAAAAACATCGACATAATTATCCCCATTGCTGGCGTACGGATAAGCCTATCTTGTATTACCCGTTAGATTCTTGGTTCATCAAGGTTACCGAAGTGCGCGACCGGATGTATGAACTTAATACCGGCATTAATTGGAAACCAAAATCTACCGGAGAAGGACGTTTCGGCAACTGGCTGGCCAATGCTAATGACTGGAATCTTTCTCGCTCGCGATATTGGGGAACTCCTCTTCCCATTTGGCGTACCGAGGACGGCAAAGAAGAAATCATCATTGGATCTATTGCCGAGCTCAAAAAGGAAATGGCCAAAGCTGTGGAAGCAGGAGTGATGGAAAAAGATATATACGCCGATTTTAAAGTGGGCGATATGAGTGAGGAAAATTATGATCAAGTTGATCTTCATAAAAATGTAGTCGATCAAATCACTTTGGTTTCCGAATCGGGAAAACCCATGAAACGCGAGCCCGATTTGATCGATGTTTGGTTTGATTCAGGCGCTATGCCTTATGCGCAGTGGCATTATCCACAGGAAAACAAAGAAGAAGTTGAGTCTTATAAAAAAACAGCTGATTTTATTGCAGAAGGCGTCGATCAAACCCGAGGATGGTTTTATACCCTACACGCTATTGCTACCATGGTTTTTGATGAGGTAGCCTATAAAAATGTAGTATCCAACGGACTTGTTTTGGATAAGAACGGGCAAAAGATGTCAAAGAGTAAGGGCAATACGGTAGATCCTTTTGAAACCATCAAGGCTTATGGTCCTGATGCCACGCGCTGGTATATGATTTCAAATGCCAATCCTTGGGACAACCTCAAATTTGACCTGGCCGGAATTGAAGAAACCAAACGTAAATTTTTTGGCACGCTTTACAACACCTATTCCTTTTTTGCCCTCTATGCCAATATCGACGGATTTACCTATCAAGAAGCGGATGTTCCCTTGGAAAAGCGCCCGGAAATAGACCGTTGGATATTGTCTGAACTGCACAGTCTCATCGGGAAAGTAGATCAGCTTTACGATACTTATGAGCCTACGAAGGCTGCCCGTGCCATTTCACACTTCGTACAAGAGAATTTGAGCAACTGGTATGTGCGTTTAAGTCGTCGTCGTTTTTGGAAAGGCAGTTATGCCGAAGATAAAATTTCTGCTTACCAAACACTTTACACCTGTTTAGACACCATAACCAGACTTGGTGCGCCCATCGCTCCTTTTTATATGGACAAGCTGTACAATGATCTCAATAAGGTGACCCAACGAGAAGATTGGGAAAGTGTTCACCTCACAAATTTCCCGGAACAAAATAAAAAGTGTATCGACAACGTTTTAGAACGAAAGATGGAACGCGCCCAACGCATTTCTTCTTTGGCATTATCCTTGCGGAAGAAAGAAATGATTAAGGTGCGACAACCTTTAAAACGATTGTTGATTCCGGTTATAGATGAAACCGTAAAGCATGAAATTGAGGCGGTTTCTGATTTAATCAAATCGGAAATCAACGTTAAAGGAATTGAGTTCATTGACGATGCTTCGGATATTTTGATAAAGAACATCAAGCCAAATTTCCGAAAACTCGGTCCGCGTTTTGGCAAAGACATGAAACAGGTTGCAGAGGCGGTTAACAAGCTGGATGCTAACGATATAAAAACCCTCGAGACCCAGGAAAAAATAAACATTGCCGTTAACGGAAAAATGACTATGTTAGTGCTCGATGAGGTAGAGATTACTTCACAAGACATTGAAGGCTGGTTAGTGGCCGTAAACGGAGACATTACCGTTGCTTTGGACATTGACATAGACGACCGATTGAAGAATGAAGGCATTGCCCGAGAGTTGGTAAACCGAATTCAAAATATGCGAAAAGATGCTAATTTGGAAGTCACCGACTATATTGATTTAAAGGTCAAGCGAGATGCTTCCGTAGAAGAGGCCGTTAAAATGAACTCGGCCTATATCAAAACGGAAACTTTGACCCATGACCTTGAATGGGTAGACCATTTGGAGAAAGGAGTTGAAGTAGCCTTTGATGAGGTTAATACGCAATTGGCAATAACAAAACATTTATAAATCGAAAAAAAATGAAAAAGACAGAAGAAACCAGAGAGCGATATACCGATAAAGAGCTTGAAGAATTTAAAGCGATTATCGAAGAAAAGCTCAGCAATGCTGAGAAACAGCTTGAGCTTTATGAAAGTGCCTACAAAAACGGCAGTTTTAATGGAACTGATGATACGGCACCTACCTTCAAATCTTATGACGAAGGCAGCAAAACCATGAGTAAAGAGGCCAATACGCATTTGGCGCTTCGGCAAGAAAGGTTTATTCGTGATTTGAAGAATGCTTTGATTCGTATTGAAAATAAATCTTATGGAATTTGTCGCAAGACCGGAAAGCTAATTAATAAAGAGCGCTTGCGCTTAGTGCCTCATGCCACACTGAGTATTGAAGCCAAAAACATGCAGAAATCATAAGACGAAATTTGCAGATCGAAAATCCCTTTATAAACCGATTTATGAGGGGGTTTTTGATTTGTTTTTATGCGTGATTACTCATCACTTCAAACCCGACAAGGCAAAGCCAATTCTTATAGCGGCAATCTAAAGAGATCGAAATCAATTAAACAGCTTGGGATCAAGCGTGTAAATTCACTTCAGAATCCCCCGTTTTACCCTTGAAAATTGGTACATTTGCCAAAATTTTTTAATGGCAAACCGGCTCGTTATCATCCCGACTTATAATGAGATTGAAAACATTGAGCGTATTTTACGTGAAATTTTTTCGAAAGTTCCTCGTTTTGATGTCCTTGTGGTGGATGATAATTCTCCGGATGGTACGGCTCAAAAGGTACAGGCCCTACAGACCGAATTTGATGACAATCTGTTTTTAGAACTTCGCGAGAAGAAAACCGGTTTAGGAACGGCTTATATTCACGGTTTTAAATGGGCATTGGCAAAAGGCTATGAATATGTTTTTGAGATGGATGCCGATTTTTCGCATAATCCTGATGACTTATTGGCTTTGTACGAAGCCTGTGCCAAGGAAAATGCAGATGTTGCCATAGGCTCGCGTTATGTCACCGGCATCAATGTCATCAACTGGCCCATGAAGCGTGTATTATTATCCTGGCTGGCCTCTAAATATGTTAAATTTATTACCGGTTTGAATATTCACGATGCTACAGCAGGATTTGTTTGCTATAAACGCCACGTGCTTGAAAAAATAGACCTGAATAAAATTCAATTTGTCGGTTATGCTTTTCAAATTGAAATGAAGTTTAAAGCTGATTTGTTGGGTTTCAACCTGAAAGAAGTGCCCATTATTTTTACCAACCGCACCAAGGGAAAATCAAAAATGAGTTCGGGTATTTTTTCGGAAGCTTTTTTCGGGGTTATTAAAATGAAAATTAAAAGCTTATTTGGAAAAGAAACATGAAGAAAATACTAATCAAAAACGCAAGGATTGTCAATGAAGGGAAAATATTTGAAGGAGACCTCTACATGGAAGGGGACACCATCATAGAAATCGCTGACAGGATTGCACCAAAAACCAATGATGTTCAAATTTTAAATGCCGAAGGGAAGTATTTGCTCCCCGGGGTTATTGATGATCAGGTGCATTTTAGAGAGCCCGGCATGACCCATAAAGAGGATATTGCTCATGGTTCGCGAGCAGCCATTGCCGGCGGCATCACTTCTTTTCTTGAAATGCCCAATACCATCCCTCATGCCACTACGCATGAACGTATAGAGGAGAAATTTAATATTGCCGCGCAAACCTCCCATGCCAATTACTCCTTTATGTTTGGAGCAGCCAATGATAACCTGGAGGAAATTAAAAAGATAGATCCCAAGAAAATACCTGCTCTGAAGCTGTTTATGGGCTCTTCTACCGGTGATATGCTTGTTGATGACGATGAGGTGTTGGAAAATATTTTCACCCATTGTCCGGTGCGTATTGTGACTCACTGCGAAGATGAAGCCACTATTAAAAGTAACTTGGCGGCTTATAAAGAAAAATATGGCGATGATATTCCTGTAAAATTTCATCCGAAAATCCGTAGCGAAAAGGCTTGTTTCCTCTCGTCCTCAAAAGCGGTAAAGCTGGCCAAAAAAACCGGTGCCAAACTTCATATATTCCATATTTCTACGGCCAATGAAGTAAAACTATTCACCAATAAAAAGCCCTTAAAAGACAAGCAAATTACGGCCGAAGTCTGTATACATCACCTGTGGTTTAACGAGGAGGACTACGCACAAAAAGGAACGCGAATTAAATGGAATCCGGCCATCAAAACCAAAAAAGACCAACGCGCTTTACTCAAAGCTCTTTTAAATGACAAGCTGGATGTGGTGGCCTCTGATCACGCGCCACACACCATAGAAGAAAAAGACAATGTATACACCAAAGCGGCCAGTGGAGGCCCGTTGGTACAGCACCTGTTGCCGGCCATGTTGGAGTTCTATCATCAAGGAAGAATTTCCTTGCCAAAGATTGTCGAAAAGATGTGCCATAATCCGGCTATTTTATTCGATATAGAAAAACGAGGCTTTATCCGTGAAGGCTATAAAGCCGATTTTATTTTAGTGGATCTCAATGCTCCTTGGACGGTCAATGAGAGTAATATCTTTTATAAATGTGGCTGGACTCCTTTTGAAAAAAACACCTTTAAATCCAGAATAACCCATACCTTTGTTAATGGTCGTTGTGTGTATGAGAATTTTAAGTTCCCAACAGTAGAGCGAAGTGCACAGCGTTTAACTTTTGATCGGTAATGTCACTGCACAACAACATCGCGATTCTTTTTGTAGGCGTATTGATGATAATATCTTGCCAAGACGTCAAACACACCCCCAAGCCTGACAATCTGATTCCCGAGGATAAAATGGTACATATTTTAGTAGATATGGCCAAAATGGATGCAGCCATGAGTTTGAACAGGCGCAAGTTTAAAAAGCGCAATATCAATCCTCAAAAACTCATCCTCAATAAGTATCAAATCGATAGCTTACAGCTGGTTAAGAGCAATGCGTATTATGCCGAGCAGTTTAAAACCAGCAAACGCATATACAAAAGAGTTCACGCCATTCTTGAGCAAGATGCAGACAGCCTCAGGGCTATTGAACGCCGGCAACACAAAAAGGCTGAAGAACCCCAGAAAACAGCTGCCGAATAGTACAAAAATGGCGAAAGTATCTGCCGCACTTTGAGTGGAGTTAAAATAGTTTTATTAATTTGCCGATATGTCTGTAACAACGAGTTTATCTACTCCCATTGGCGAATTAATCCTTCGCGGGGATGAACGAGGAATCGCTGAAATCCTTTTTGCTTCTGAAAAAAGAAAGTCAACCGGCGTGCCCGAACCTCTTAAGAATGGAGTCGAACAATTAACAGCTTATTTTGCCGGAGAACGGAAAGAATTCGATTTGACTTTAAATCCGGCAGGCACTGATTTTCAACAAAGGGTCTGGCACTCTTTATTGACCATTCCTTATGGGAAAACACTTTCTTATAAAGAACAAGCCCTGAAATTGGGCAACCTTAAAGCCATTCGCGCAGTGGCTTCGGCCAACGGAAAAAACCCCTTACCCATTGTTATTCCCTGTCATCGTGTGATTGGTAGCAACGGCACATTAACCGGTTATGCCGGAGGAATCTGGCGAAAGAAATGGTTGCTGGAGCACGAAGGCGCGCTTACACAACAAAGTTTGTTTTAGGGCTTAAATTTTTGCAAATCCGCATTCCCATGAAACGCTTCAAAGGTTTTTTATCCAAAATAGCTCGGACTTTTAAAAAAAATTACTTTTTAAGAGGGCTCCGGATTGTCTATGGGAAAGGGCATATCTCTGCTTATATTGATGATTATCCTCATTTTGACAATCGAAAGATTGAAGCCGCTCCCCCTCAAGCCAGGCAACAAGCATGGGTCCTTGCTCACGAGTATAATAAAATTGATCCTACAGAAAATTTAAAATGCCTGCATAGGAAATTAAAAACGGTGGCCTTTTTGATCATCAAGGATGACGAAATTTGGCATGAATACTACGCTCGAGGTTATGGTAAAGAGGCAAAGACCAATTCTTATTCCATGGCCAAAAGCATTACGGTTGCCTTATTGGGCAAGGCTTTGATGGAAGGAGCGATTAAAAGTCTCGAGCAGCCTGTAGCCGATTTCTTCCCCCATTTTGACCAACGGCTCACCGTGGGCGATCTGGCTTCTATGGCTTCCGGTTTGGAGTGGGAAGAAAATCGATTTAATCCTTTTTCCACTTTAGCTAAAATTTATCTCGATGAAAATATTCGAAAGCTTATGTTAAACTGCCGGGTGACCGAACCTCCCGGAAAGGCTTTTAAATATTTGAGTGGGAACACGCAGTTGCTGGGAATGATTATAGAAAAAGCCACCGGAGCAAACCTTTCCGATTACCTCAGCAAGCACTTTTGGCAGCCCATGGGCATGCAACACGATGCTTTGTGGCAGTTAGACAGCATTGAAAGCGGCATGGAAAAAGCCTACTGCTGCATTGCTTCAAATGCTCGAGATTTTGCACGTTTTGGCAAACTCTTTAAAGCCGGAGGCACCTGGCAGGGTCGGCAATTGCTGGATCGAGAATTTGTAGAAAAATGCCTCCGCCCTCGCTTTGCAAGCAGTCCGCAATACGGATATGGGTTTTGGTTGAGCCAATATCGCGACAAATCCATTTTTGTCATGCGAGGCATCCTCGGGCAGTATGTTATTACCATCCCCGAAGATGATTTGATTATCGTACGCCTGGGCAAAAAACGCTATAAGGATTTTGAAAAAAATTTCCCGAAAGATTTTTATAACTACATAGATGAGGCTTATCAAATGCTCTCGTTGGCTGATTGATGGGGCAGTTGAGTTTTTGCCTTGGTAGGCTTCTCATTTTTAGGGCAATGCTAAATTAGAAAAATTTATTCATTTGAGATACCAAAGAATTTTACGACCATTTTTCATAAAATTTTCGAGTTTTTGAATGAGATTCTAATTCATTGTTGTCTGCTCGATTGGTTGTTCAGGCTATTTTCCAGGCTCCTTTTCAAATTCTCCCGGTGTTAGAATCTTCGCTGTTTTGAAAGAATTATGTTCCAATAAATCTTTGTCTCCGGTTACCAAATAATCTGCTTTTGAAAAGTCAATTAAGTCCAATAAAAAATTATCTTTCGGGTCTCGATTTATAAAATGAGTCGGCTTAATATCAACTTTTTCTGCAATAGTTTCCAAAAGTTCAATTAGTTCTTTCACACGCTCTTGTGGAAAATATTTTTTAAGTTTTTACGACTTGTAACGGTTTTAATTTCAGTCAAAAGTTGTTCGGTCGTAACTATCGTGATGCTTCTATCTGAGATGTGACGTGTAATCTTGGTCAATCGTTTTCCAATTAGAAAACTGATCCAAACATTGGTGTCAAAAATGACTTTAATGCTTCTGTTTGGCATAGATTTTCTGTCTTACTGTTTCAACTTCTGAATTTATTGTCTTCAAATCAAGTTCCTTTGTCCTAAAAGAATTTAGTAGTTGAGTTAATTTCGAATCTATGGCTTCTTTCTCCAGCTCTTTGGAAAGTTTAATTTTCTGCTGTCGAGGTAGTTGTTTTACTATAAACAGAATTTGGTCAAAGGTTATATCTATTTGCAATGCGGTTCTCATTTCTCTAATTTTAAATCTTTCTCCGAATTTACGAAAATTTGTTGTTCCGAAGTATAATTTTCCGATTTTAACGAGTTTACGAAGCCTGACAGCCAGCGGTTTGTGGCTTTGCGCGATAGCCGTTTGTGTGCGCCTTGAATGGCAAACATAGTTCTTTTAAATAAAGAGAGCGTTCCCAAGGGGGAAAGTCTCTGACGTGCAGGAGTCCCCGAAACGAAGTAAGTGGAAGGCGGTCAGCCGTGAAGGTGAAATAAGTCAAATTACGTGGTTGGTACTGACCCGTTCGACTTCACTCAGCAAAACTATGAGAAGTTTACCCCCGTTTCTATGGAGAAGTAGGGACATTTACTTGATTGGGTGCAGATTTCTTTTTATATAAAACTTCTATGTTCAACCTAATCCAATCAGCAGTGTTGAAATCATAATATTCTTTTTTTAATTTCAATTTCAAATGATGAGCATCTACTACAATTAGATTACTGTTTAAACTTACAACTTTGTCAGCTTCTATTTTATCGATATAAGCGTGTTCTATATAAGTCGTGTCTTTTAATTTAAAAATACCATCCTTAAATTGATAAGGCGTCAAAAAACCATAACTAAGGAATTGGACACTTCCTTCAGGCTGTCCGGGACTTTCAAATGTGATGTATGTTTTTGGAAATGAAAAACCGAGCAACTTTACGTTGGATTTATTGTTGGTCGGTTTTATTAGTAAGTCATAACGATAATCAAAAGAATTGATTTCATTGGTAAGTTCAGTTGAAATGATGTTGTCCTTGTTTAAATCAACCGCAATGTCAGATTTGAATGATATGATGGTATATTTACCGGTATATTTTCTGAATTTTTGACTGTCATAATTCAAATCATTACTCTCACACCCTATTGTTATTAACATTAAAAGAAATAGTTTGTAATGTCTCATAGGATTCTCCTTAAATTACTGCTAACATTGTTTCACGGGTTCTACGCATGTTTCTGTTTTTATCAGCTGTGCCCATTGCAGAAATAATTTGTTTTTGCGGGGTGTAAAAAATTAGCGGATTTACGTTAAAGTCCGCGTTGCTTTTTTGTTCCGCTTATAAATACAAGACTTTTCTTTTTCCGACAAGCGTTCAATTCCACCACAGATTGTGCCCAACGTGCCGCGGATTGAAGCAGGGACGGGAAAAACGCACTATCCATTGAGCTTAGTCCTGACCTTGGCAGAAGCCGTTCTTACAATTTTTAAACTTACACAAAAAATTTTAAACGGCTTATGCTACAAACAGAAAACAGCCTTTGTACAAAAAACATTACCAACTCTTGCTTCAAGCCGTTTGTGGTGCGTCCCGTATGGATGCGAACAAGTTAATTGAAGGCTTATTCGTGGAATTCGGTATTATACAGAAAGAAAAACCATGACAATGAGAAGGCAATCACCTTCCCATTTTTTTGATTGACGGGATTATAATGGGGGGTTAACTCCCGGCATGAATATTTTCCAATTTATCTTTTAGGCTTTGGATTTCTTGCTTGTTTTGGTTGACCACCTCTTGGGCTTCTTGTAGGGCTTTCTGTTGTTTTTTCAATTTTTTATTGGCTTTTTTTGCTGCTTTCTGCTTAGCTGCGATTATCGTCTTGAGGGTTTGACCATATAGATTATTCTCTAAGGATTCCATAAAAGCCTTGAGGTTTCGTTTTAAATCTGAGGTCCCCTCCAAATCCACAAAGTTGTCATAGCCCCGGGAGACCAGCATTTTTAAGGTGGATTGATGCTTGTCTCCTGAAATCTTGTAATAATAGTCCAATCTGTTTGGGGATATTTGGTGCCATTTCGCCCCTTTGATAGCCCTAAATTTATTGGAAGCGGATTTGGATTTTGACAAGCCTTCGGCCTCCAACCTATACGCTAAGGCCTTCTCCAAAATAGTTTTGGGGTAGTGATAATCAACAGCCATCGCCTGATAGGTCGAATCTTTCAATTGGACTTTGACGGTTTCGGTTTGGGTATCGCGATTGACATCCGATAGCTGTAGAGAGGAACCGCAGCTCCATAAAAGGATAAGCATTCCAAAAAGTAAGCATTTTTTCATGATATATGTTTTTTTTGGCTTCTTAATACCAAAAAACATGCCACAAAACCAGGCTTTTAAATAGGCATTGACAAGGCCTTGGGGTGTAGGCTTCTCATTTTTAGGGCAATGTTAAATTAGAAAAATTTATTCATTTGAGATACCAAAGAATTTTACGACCATTTTTCATAAAATTTTCGAGCTTTTGAATGAGATTCTAATTCATTGTTGTCTGCTTGTTTTAAAGTTTTCTAATTTGGGAAAGCTTACAGCGGCTTACCTTGCCGATTTTATCGGTGGGGTTGTCTACTCGATTGGCTGTTCGTTTTTTTATATTTATAAGCCAAATTTCTGAAGATATTTAAGCCGCTGATTATTCTTCGAAAGCTCCATAATTAACCCTGCTTCCTTCTCACCGAGTATGTCTAAGTTTTTAAGGTTTATAACAGTCCCTGCCATGCAAATCATAATCATCCCTTTTCCAGCTCCGATTTCAGAATAGTCTATATCTGTTGCAATAACAGCATTCCCACCTAAATCTAATGCCCGCTTTTGGATTTGTGCAAAACACATCTTTTCACCCGCCCTAATTTTCTGATTGTGTCGTTCTGATTGTGCACCAAATAAGTCGGTAAAAGATGCTGTAAATTCGGTGAGTACCCCTGTACCAGTCGTAGACTGGCCTGTGGCCATTCCTAAAATTTTATAATTCCAATTTATTGGCGAATGAGTCGAAATTACAGGAATAACTGATATTAATTGCTGCATTCTATTTGTAAGGTTTCTCTTCTCCTGTAACATTTTATCCTTGAATTTTCGATAAAGCTTTTTCCCACAGTTGTTGCAATAACTCTCAGATTTATTGTCATAATATTCGTTTATTATAGCAACTTTTTTCTCATCTAATAATTTGTTACTTGATACTAGACCGCTCTTTAATTCAGCTTTACAGTTTGGACAAGTTTCCATTTTGTTCATAATATTTATTTTTATAGGTTGTCTTTGTCTTGTCCTGAAATACGTTGACCATTATTATTACACTTTTTCAAAGGTTTT